>CAVONS010000007.1:0-544613 GCA_963697345.1 uncultured Actinomycetes bacterium
CTCCCCCGATGCCAACGCACGGCGGATCGGCACCGCCAGCCCACGCCCCAGTGCGGCGAAGGCAGCGGAACCGACCCGGGCCAGAACGCCGTCGGTGGTGAACCCGGCGTCGAGGAGGTACGTGCGAACGCGGGTGGCAGCGTCGGGGGACATGCCTGCATTGTGTCGCGGTGCCGCCCTTCACCTCCGATTCGCCCGGGGCTGTCAGGGGCGGGCTGCCACCAGTCGTTCGACATCCGAGGACTCCACGACCGCACGTCCATCTGCCGCGGCCAGCACACCCAGGTAGCGCTCGAGCGCGTGGGCCATGGTCCCGTCGATGGACCCCGCCTCGGGTCCGAAGTCCTCGGCCCTGAGGTGCAGGTCGGCCAGCCCCGTGAGCATCGAAGGGCGCGCCCAGAACATCGACCCGGCTGGGAACCACAGGAGATCCGGCTCGAAGGTCACTCCGGACCGCCGCACGAGTGATTCCACCATGGGCCCGTTCGCACTGAGGAACTCCTTGCCCAGGACGTTGCGGTCCGGAGCCACGAACCCGATCCGCTCATCCGCGGTCAGCAGCTGGAGCACGCGCCGCACATGATCGGGATCACCACACAGGCCGGACAGAAGATCGTTGCGCCAGGCGTCCCCATTGCGCATGTGCGGGGACCTCTTGGTGTGCAGCTTGAGGACGGCATCCTGGTCACCGACCTGATCAAGGACCTGGACCAGCGGCCACATGTCACGACCACGGTTCTCGACAACGCGCACCACCGCCCCGGGGAACTGGCTCATGATCTGGTCGCCCAGCCCGTCGGCGCGTCCTCGGACAAGGGTGACCACGACATCGACCTCGGCCGGGATTCGCACGATGTGCGCGGCCAATTCGGGCCAGAGCTCTGGGTAGTACACGTGAATGATCGCGAGAACGCGAGGCGGACGCCCGCTTCCCGCAATCGCCGACGGGCCCCGGACCGGCCGACCTGCTGGCCCTTCCCTCAGCAGACTGCGCCTGGCGCGCGCCCGCCTCGGGTACATGCGCAGCAGGCGCAGGCGGGTCTGAACCCGATGCGCGCCCGAGGACAGCGGCGACCAGGTCGGCGTCGCCTCAGCCTCCCCGTCCGTGGAGTCCTCGGACGACGCGCTGGGGAGCGGTTCCGTCATTGGGGGGCGGGCGGTGCGCCGGATCCTTGAGGCGGCTCACTGGCTGCCCCGTCGGCGGCCCCGCCACTGGTCTCGGCGCTCGCTGCACGCTCCGCCGCACCACGCTGGACCAGCGCATCGTTGTACTCCGCGTCGATCCGGTCGGCGATGGAGTCCATGTGGTCCTCGTGCACCCCGCGGTGCCGTCCGGAGGCGATCAGTGATCCGACGATGATGGCCAGCGCCCCCAACGCGATCACGATCCGCTGGGTGGTCTGACCGTTCAACGTCATGGAGACCACGGCAGGGGCGATCAGAAGCGCGACCAGGTTCATCACCTTGAGCAGCGGGTTGATGGCCGGTCCGGCAGTGTCCTTGAAGGGATCACCGACGGTGTCGCCGATGACGGTGGCGGCATGGGCAGGGGAGTTCTTGCCCCCGAGGTTGCCGTCCTCCACGTACTTCTTGGCGTTGTCCCACGCACCCCCGGAGTTGGCCAGGAACACGGCCATCAGGGTGCCGGTGGCGATGGTGCCGGCCAGGAAGGTGCCCAGCGCGCCCACACCCAAGCCGAAACCCACCGCGATGGGGGTCAGCATCGCCAGCAGGCCCGGCGTGCTGAGCTCGCGCAGGGAGTCGCGCGTCACGATGTCGACCACGCGGCCGTACTCGGGCTTCTCGGTGCCCTCCATGATCCCGGGATGCTCCCGGAACTGGCGGCGCACCTCGTGGATGACCGCGCCCGCCGCACGGGACACGGCGTTGATCGCCAGGCCGGAGAACAGGAAGACCACCGCCGCACCGATCAGCAGGCCCACCAGGTTGCGCGGGTTGGCCACGTCGAGCACACCGAGGTACTGGCCGAGTCGAGCCATGTCGGCCAGTGCCGATTCCGCGGACTGGCCGGCCTCGATCGCCGCCGCCGTGACCGACTCGCGGAACGCGCCGAACAGCGCCGTGGCCGCGAGCACGGCCGTGGCGATCGCGATGCCCTTGGTGATGGCCTTGGTGGTGTTGCCCACGGCGTCGAGGCTGGTGAGGATCGCAGCCCCCTCACCCTGCACGTCGCCGGACATCTCGGCGATGCCCTGGGCGTTGTCCGAGACGGGGCCGAAGGTGTCCATGGACACGATGACACCCACTGCCGTCAACAGGCCGGTGCCCGCCAGCGCGATGGCGAACAGGCTCAGGATGATCGACCCACCACCCAGGGAGAACGCCCCGAAGACTGCGGCACCGATCAGCAGGGCGGAGTAGACGGCCGACTCGTAGCCGATGGAGATGCCCGAGAGGATGACGGTGGCCGCACCTGTCAGCGACGACTTCGCCACGTCGTCGACGGGACGTCGCCCCGTCTCGGTGAAGTACCCGGTCAGCTGCTGGATGGCGACAGCCAGCAGGATGCCGATGAGGACCGCGCCGATCGCCAGCGGACGCGGGTTGAACGACTGGGCAGCCACGACATCCAGGTCGAGGGCCTCGATGCGCACGCCGGCGATCTGGGTGATCCGCGAGGGCAGGAAGACGAACGTGGCGATCACCACGAGGACGGCCGACAGCGCGGCGGAGAGGAAGAACCCGCGGGTGATCGCCGTCATCCCGGAGCGATCGCCGGGGCGCATGCGCACGGAGAAGATGCCCACGACGGCGGTGATCACACCGATGGCCGGCACGATCAGGGGGAACACCAGCCCCAAGCTGCCGAACGCCGTGGTGCCGAGGATGAGCGCCGCGACCAGCGTCACCGCGTAGGACTCGAAGAGGTCCGCGGCCATGCCGGCGCAGTCGCCCACGTTGTCGCCCACGTTGTCGGCGATGGTCGCAGCGTTGCGGGGGTCGTCCTCGGGGATGTGCTCCTCGACCTTGCCGACGAGGTCCGCACCGACATCGGCGGCCTTGGTGAAGATGCCGCCACCCACACGCATGAACATGGCCAGCAGGGCCGCGCCGAATCCGAAGCCCTCCAGGACCTTGGGCGCCTCCCCCTGGTAGACCAGGACGACCAGCGCCGCACCGAACAGGCCCAGGCCGACCGTGAACATGCCCGCGACACCACCGGTGCGGAAGGCGATGCGCATGGCCTGCTCCTCGCCGGAGTCACGGGCCGCGGCTGCCATGCGGACATTGCCGCGCACGGCCATCCACATGCCGAAGTACCCGGTGGCAGCGGAGAACCCCGCACCGACCAGGAAGAACAGGGAACGTCCGATGCGCTCAGAAGTGGTCTGGGCAGGCAGCAGGAACAGCACGAAGAAGACCAGGACAGCGAAGACCCCCAGGGTCTTGAACTGCCGGTTCAGGTAGGCCGCGGCCCCCTCCTGGATGGCGCCGGCGATCTCCTGCATCTTCGCGGTCCCGGCTGGGGCAGCCAGCACCTCCCGCGAGAGGATCCACGCGACCACGAGGGCTGACAGCGCGATCGCGGCCACCACCCCCACGGTGACCATGCCTGCGGTGTCCAGGGCAACTGCTGAGTACTGGCTGCGCACGTGACGTCTCCTCGTGTGCGTCGGTCACGGACCCCCGTCCGGCACCGCGCGGGTGGCTCTCACATCCGCGACATGGTGATCGCGGACTGCATCAGGTGTTGGGCAGTGTAGGGGGCACTGTGGCCGGGGTCACACGCAGCCCCCGATCGCGGTATCCGCGGTGTCATCGGCAATCCGGCACGGGGAGCAAACCGGTGCGATCCGGGCGAAGCAGCCGCTACTCGATGCCCAGGAACTCGCTGGCCACCGGCCAGACCAGGCGGATCTCACAGCCGGAGCCCGCCGGGAGGATGTCGCACTCGAAGGCGAGCGCGCGCACGACCGAGAGGGCCAGCCCGCCATCGTCGTCGATGAAGCCGGGATCGGTGGCCTCCTGGACCCGGACCGTGAACAGCTCGTTGTCGTCGGTGATGTCGATGACGACCGGGTTGGGCAACCCGGCGCGCTGCTGACGCAGGACTGAGCGGGCAATGACCTCACCCACAGCCAACCGGATCTCATCGATGCGGTCCTCGGACACCCCACAGCGTCGCGCTGCGGCCGTGGTGACCAGGCGTGCGGTGCGAACCTGCTCAGCCTGCGGGGGAATCGTGAGCGTCGCCGTTGCCATCAGGGGCCGTCCTGCCCGGTCGGAGCGCCGCGCCCCCACCTGTCAATAACCGTTTGTACACCCACGGGGGCGCCGCGCCCGTCAGCCTGCGAGCGCGTCCTGCGCCGTGTCGAAGATCGGGATCGAGGCATCGAGCCCGGTGATCTCGAAGATCTTGCGGATCCGGTCACTGGTGACCACAAGATGCAGCCACCCACCAGCCTCGCGTGCGTGCTTGAGCACCTTCACCAGCACGCCGAGCCCCGTGGAGTCGAGGAAGGCCACCCCCGAGAGGTCGATGACCAGGCGAGTGTGCCCATCGGCGATCAACGAGTCCAACTCGGCGTCCAGGCCGGGTGCGGTGAACACGTCGACCTCGCCCTGCACGTTCACGACTGCGACGTCACCCTCATGCCGCGTGGCCAGCTGCAAGTCCATAGCGCCCTCCTCAGGCTCTTCTGCGCCAACTCTGGCACACCCACATGCCGGCTGCGGCCACCGGTGGGGCCCGCGCACCCGCGGCGGGGGGGAGGATGGGCAGGTGGGACAGGACACGCGGCGACCGGACTCGGCGGCCACCCGCCGCGCAGCCGAGCCACCGGGCCCATCGGGGACCACCGACGGGATCGCCGATCAACTGGCCGCCGACGCCCGCTGCGTGGGCCGGCTCACCCTTCCTGCGCGGCCCGGGCGCACCACGGCGTGGCCCGCGTGGCTGGATCCCGCGGTCCGGGACGCCTACCAGCGGACGGGGATCGCCCTGCCGTGGGAGCACCAGGTGCGCACGGCCGAGTTGGCATGGTCCGGCGCGGACGTGCTGGTCGCCACGGGGACAGCCTCGGGGAAGTCCGCAGCGTTCGGCATGCCCGGCCTGACCGCTGCACTCACCCGGCCCGAGAGGGCGGGCCGGCGGGGTCCCTCCGTTCTCTACCTGAGCCCCACCAAGGCCCTGGCCCACGACCAGCTGGCCGGCCTGCGGGCGCTGGACCTGCCCGGGCTGCGGGCCGCTGCCGTCGACGGGGACACCGCCCAGGAGCAGCGCGCATGGGCGCGGACCCATGCGCGCTGGGTCGTGACCAACCCGGACATGCTGCACCGTGGGATTCTTCCCCGCCACGAGGTGTGGCGGGCCTTCCTGGGCAACCTGCGGTTCGTCATCGTCGACGAGGCACACACCTATCGGGGCGTGTTCGGCTCCCATGTTGCCCTCGTCCTGAGGCGCCTGCGCCGGGTGGCGGCCCTCTACGGAGCCTCGCCGACGTTCATCGCGGCATCCGCCACAGTCGCCGAGCCGGGCCCCACGGCCGCCCGGCTGCTCGGGGCGCAGACGGCTGTGGTCGACGAGGACCACAGCGCACGGGGGGCGGTGGACATCCTGCTCTGGAATCCGCCCGCCCTGGCCGAGGTCCCCGATGACCCGACGCAGGCAGTGCCCGGGTTCCGCGGGACCCTGAGGGAGGCTGGGGACCTGATGGCCGACCTGGTGGACGCGAACGTGTCCACGTTGGCGTTCGCCCGATCCCGACGAGCGGTGGAGGTCCTGGCCGGCTCGGTCCGCGAGCGCGCGGCCCAGGGCGACCGCGTCCGTGCCTACCGCGGCGGCTACCTGCCCGAGGAGCGTCGCGCCCTGGAGGCCGACCTGCGCTCCGGGCGCCTGCTCGGCGTGGCAGCCACGAACGCCCTCGAACTGGGTATCGACATCAGCGGCCTCGACGCCGTCCTGCTGGTCGGGTGGCCGGGAACGAGGTCCTCGTTCTGGCAGCAGGTGGGGCGAGCCGGCCGACGGGGCGGCTCAGCGCTGGCCGTCCTGCTCGCCCGCGAGGACCCCTTGGACCAGTACGTGGTCAGCCACCCCGAGACCCTCACCGGGCGGCCCGTGGAGGCCACCGTCCTGGACCCGGAGAACCCGTACGTCCTGGCTGGGCACCTGTGCGCTGCCGCAGCCGAGACCCCGCTGACCCACGATGAACTGGCTGGGCGCTTCGGGCCGGGTGCCGACCACCTGTGCTCCGTCCTGGCCGACCGCGGGCTGCTACGGCGGCGACGGGACGGCTGGTACTGGACCGATTCCACGCGCGCCGTCGACCTTGTCGACCTGCGCGGCGCTGCTGGCGGGCCGGTTCGCGTCATCGAGGAGGGCACCGGCCGGGTGCTGGGCACGGTGGACCCGGCCACCGCCCCCTCAGCTGTCCACGAGGGGGCGATCTACGTCCACCAGGGGTCCACGTTCGAGGTCCTGGACCTGGACCTCGAGGCCCGGGTCGCCACGGCAGCCACCACCATCACCGACCTGAGCACCCACGCCCGCAGCACCGCGGACGTCGCGTTCGACACCGTCCGCTCGACCACCCGATGGGGTCGCGTGCCGGTGTCGTGCGGCGAGGTCGTGGTCACCCGCCAGGTGCACTCCTACCTGGTCCGCCGGTGGCCCTCGGGCCAGGTGCTGGCCAGCCACCCGCTGGACCTCCCGCCGATGACCCTGGCGACGGTGGCCATGTGGTGGACGATCCCCGACGAGGTCCTGCGCGAGGCCAGGGTGGAACCCGAAGCCGTGCCGGGGGCGGCGCATGCCCTGGAGCACGCCTGCATCGGGATCCTGCCGCTGCTGGCGACGTGTGACCGGTGGGACCTCGGCGGCGTCTCGTCCGCCCGACATCCACAGACCGGCCAGGCGGTGATCGTGGTCCACGACGGCCATCCCGGAGGTGCCGGCTTCGCCGAGCGTGGCTACGCCCGCGCCCTCCCGTGGCTCACCGCGACGATGGAGGCGATCGAGAGCTGCCCCTGCCAGACCGGTTGCCCCTCCTGCGTCCAGTCACCCAAGTGCGGCAACGGCAATGAGCCCCTGGACAAGCCCGCGGCACTGCGCCTGGCGCGCATCCTGCTCCAGGAGCACGACAGCAGCGTGTAGCCGGCAGGGGTCCCGCGGGGGCGGGCACCCCGGGGCGCCGCTCTCCGGGCTCGACGCCGACGGGCCTCACCGCTCACCCGCGGTCAGTTCAGCGTGGGCCCGGGCCCGGAGCGACCCAGCACGACCGGGCAGCAGCCACGTCACCGATGCTGGCGCTGGAGCACGGACGGTGACCCAGACCTCAACCCCCTCGCTCCTGCAACGAGTGAGGATGGCGGCGTTCGCCCGCGCCGTGGCCTCTGCACGAGAACAGGCCCGCTGCGGGTCGACGACCATCGCCGAGGCGCCGGCCAGTGCCGCGAGATCGGCGGCCGCGGCCAACGATTCCCGAGCTGCCAGGACACTGGTGAGGACCGCCGCCGCGCCCACAAGCATCGCCAGGACGACCGTCCACAACGCCACCAACAGGCTGGCCGACCCCTGCTCGTCGTTGATGCGGCCCTGCCGAGGTTGGCCGCCTTCGGCCACCCACGCCCCACCCCGCCCGCGCCCCACGATCACGGCTCCTCCCGCCAACTTGTGGCCGCCGCGCGGATCTCCCGTCGCAGGGGGCGCAGGAACCGCACCGGGGGCTCCTTGGACAGCCGCGCGGTCACGGTCACCAGGCCTCGCGAGGCCCGGATGGTCACCACCACGTCGGGAGCGACCTGCCGGGCAGCAGCCTGGACCACCGATGTCGGCTCTCCCCGGGCCGCGGCTCGTGCGCCCTCGCGGGCTGCTTGCGCCACGACCCCCTGGGTGGCACCCAGGGTCAGCAACCAGGCCAGGCTCAGCACGACCGCCACCAGGGCCGGGGTGGCCAGCGCCAGCTCCGCGCTGACCATCCCCGAATCGGATCGGGCAGCAGCGCGACGCTGACGCCCGGTCACACCCCCGTGCATCAGAACAGGAACGAGAACGCCCTGGAGATGACCTGCCACAGCAGGTCGGCGAACGTGTCGCTGGTCAACAGCTTGATCAGGACGCCGCCCAGGCCGGTCACCGCCACCGTCCCCACTGCGTACTCAGCCGTGGACATGCCGGCGTCCTCATCACGCATCCGCACTGCCAACTCGTTCATGACTACCCCCCGATTCCCCGGTCGCCCGGAACCATCCGCTCTGGATGGCTGGGCCAACCCTGTCGCGAGGTGCTGGTTCCGTGAACCCCGTTCCCGACGATCTGTGGACAACCGTGGGGTGGCCGACCCGATGTCACAGGGCCGGCAGCAGTCCGCCGACGATGGGCGCGATCCCGAGCAGGGAGAAGGCAGGCAACAGGCACAGGCCCAGGGGCAGCACGGCACGCACCGCGGTGGCCCGGACCTGTTCGAGGCCGGCGGCCGCCGCCTCGGCCCGCAGGTCCGTCGCTGCTTGGGCCAGGAGCTCGGCCAGGGGCGCACCTGTGCGGCTCGAGCGCCCCACGGCACGCGCGACTCCGTCGAGTCCTGCGACGCCGTCAAGGGCTGCCCATGCCCGCGCAGCCGGCTCGCCGAGCGCGGCGCGGCGCTGAACGCGCAGCAGGATCCGGCCGGTGCCACCGCCAACCGCCCGCGCCACGACCGGGATCGCCAGCTCCAGGGGGACCCCGGCTGCCAGGGATGCGGACAGCAGGTCAGCGACCAACGGCGCATCGCGCACGAGTTCGAGGCGCTCGCGGCGCACCTGCGCCGGCTCCAGGCGAGCGATCACCGCCGGAAGAACCAGCGCCAGCGCGACCCCACCGGCAACGCCGAGCACCCCGCCGACAAGCAGCCAGAGGGCCACCCCAGCCCCGGCACTGGTCAGGTGCACGCGCCTGGACGTGGGCCCGGGATCTGTCAGTGGGTCAGTGGCCGGCCCGGAGCGGTCACGGGAGGGATGTGGCGACGTTGCATGTCGTGCTCCCTCCGGTCGGTGCCGACCGGGACCATCGGTGGGCACCACGATCAGGAGGATCGTGGCGGCCGCAGCCAGCAGGGACGCAACCACCAGCGACGCGCTCACAGGTGGGCCCGCGCGCTTGCCACCATGCGGTGCAGCCAGACCATTCCGGCGACCTGCAGCATCAGCCCGGCGGCCAGGACCCCGCGCCCGATCCAGCTGCCGACCAGCCATGAGATCGGCTCAGCTCCGATCCACTGCCCGATCGCCAGGCCGAGCAGTGGTAGCCCAGCCAGCAACCGCGCAGACGTACGCACCGCAGCCACCTCCCCGGCGAGCTGGGCATCCGCCTGCGCCCCAGCCCGCAACGCCTCCGCCAAGCGGGCAACGGCCACCGCCAGCCCGGCCCCCGACTGGTCCGCCACCTCCCAGCAGGCCGCCAGTCCGCGCAGGGCTCGACCCCCGGGGGCTGAGGCATCCCGGCGAAGCGCGTCGGCGACACCCGTGCCCGCGTGACAGGCAGCCAGCGCCTGTGGGCAGGGGTTGGGCATCAGCCCCTCGGCCGCGGCGCGCAGCGCGAGATCCGTCGGCTGGCCGGCCGACAGCTCGGCGGCCAGCGCGGACAGCAGCTCGGTGATCGGCAACGTGGGGGTGCGGCGAACACCGGCAAGCCGGCGACCCAGCCAGCGGGGCGCAACGCTGCGCCCGGCCCTCCTCCCGCCCAGGGGCCCGGGCAGGAGCAGGGGCCCGGGCACCAGCAGGAGGACCGTGCCGGCGGCCGCCGCGGCTGCCCAGAGGATCAGCACCTCCCGGCTCATGGCTCGGTGCCCAGCGTGGCGCAGAGCGCCCCGTAGCCGGCCGCCGGCCGCAGCAGTCCGTCCCGCCGGACCAGTGCCGCCTCCACGACGACCTCCCCCCGGCGCTGCGACACGAGACCGATCTCAGCCAGGACCCGTCGGCCGTCGGGCTCACGAGCCAGGTGCAGGACGACATCCAGCCCCGCCGCGACCTGTGCATGCACCCCCGCCAACGTCATGCCCGCCGCCAGGGCCAGCGCCACGAGGCGGTCCGGGACAGCCGAAGCACTGTTGGCGTGCACCGTCGCGCAGCCGCCCTCATGACCGGTGTTCATGGCCGCGAGCATGTCCACGACCTCCGCCCCGCGCACCTCGCCCACCACGAGTCGGTCCGGGCGCATGCGAAGCGCCTGGCGGACCAGCATCCGCATCGGGATCTCACCGCGCCCCTCGACATTGGCTGGCCGGGCCTCAAGGCTCACCACGTGTGGATGCCCTGGAGAAAGCTCGCAGGTGTCCTCGACGATGACCATGCGCTCGTCGTGGGGGACCAGGCCCAGCAGGGCCCCGAGGACCGACGTCTTGCCGGACCCCGTGCCTCCACTGACGAGGAAGGCGACCCGCGCCCGGATCACGGCGGCGAGCCACTGCGCTGCAGCGGCGTCGACGGTCCCTGCAGCCACGAGATCCCCCACCGCGAACCGGCGACCACTGGGAATCCGCAGCGAGAGAGTCGTGCCGCGCACAGCCAGGGGCGGCAGGACCGCGTGCAGCCGCTGGCCCCCCGGCAGGCGTGCATCAACGAAGGGTGTGGCGTCGTCGAGACGTCGCCCAGCGCGTGATGCGAGCCGGACCGCGAGCGTCCTCACGGCGCCCTCGTCGGCGAACGTGACGTCTGCCCGGATCAGGCCAGCACCACGATCAACCCAGACCTCGTCGGGACCGTTGACCATGACATCGGTCACGTGGGGATCGCGGACGAGGGGATCCAGGGGCCCCAGACCACCGAACTCGTCCTGCAACGAGCGTGTGAGCAGCGCCACGGACGGACCGTCGAGCACCAGGCCCGAGGCGCGCACAGCACTGCTGATCGTCTCCGCATCGGCGGTGCGTCCCTGGTGCACCAGCCGTGTGCGGACCGCGTCCACCAGTGCCGGGTCGAGTCGGTTCACCGGTGCCACCCCCACACCCGCTCCCCCAGCTCGCGAAGGGCACGACCGGTCCGCCCTGCCAGGAGGTCTCCGCAGTCGGCCATCTCTGCCAGGCGGCGCAGGTGCGGGATCTCCAGTGCCTGGTCAACTCCGAGCTGTTCGGCGACATCCGTCGTGGGCAACCAGCCCGAGGGCCGCACCAGGATCACGAGGCGTTCGGCGTCGATGTGCTCCAGCACCCGACGGCCCGACACGACCCCGGCAAGGCTGGCCGGGAGGACCAGCGCGGCAGTATCCGAAGGACCGATCAGCCGCGCCACCCCGGCCCCCCGACCGAGGTCGACCACGGTTCGCGGGAACTCCGCGCGGCCCACACCCACGACCCCTGCGAGCTGACCGGCCGTCGCAGCGCCTCCTGGCACCGACAGCGTGCTCGTTCCCGACCGACTCCCGGGGTCGGGCGCCACTGCCCCCGGGCCCGTGACCACAGTCACCCCTGCGACGCGGGGAAGGGCTGCACGCAGGGAGCCGGCGTCCAGGGGTGCCGCCGAGTCCGGGATCTCTGGCCACCGGACACCCCTGCCCTCCGCTATCCCCAGGGCCAGATCGAGCCCGGGCGAATCGGGATCGGCGTCCACCAGCAGGCTGTCGGGCCCGGCAGCCAGTGCACAGGCGATGGCCACCGTCGTGGCCCCGACTCCGCCGACGGCGCCCACCACCCCGAGCAGTCCCGAGCCGGCCGGCACGCACAGGTGCCGCTCCAGCCAGGCGGCTCCGAGTGGCAGTTCAACCACGTGCTCGCATCCGAGTCGATCTGCGGCCGCCTGGGCGGCTGCCACCTCGCCCTGCCGACAGATCACCGCTGTGGGGATTCCCTGCGATCCTGCCCGCCGGGCATCGGCATCCCAGGCTGTGTCCACGTCGAGGAGCAGCAGATCGATGCCCCCGGCAGCGGGTGTCCCGCTGGCCGCTGACACCGCCTCGAGGGACACCACCACCGCCCCCACCCGGGCTGCCAGCGACGCCACCTCCACGGCCAGGCCGGCGCGCTGCCCCACCAGTCCAATCCGCACCACCGTCGGCCACCCCCGGAGGACAACTCTGCCGCCCCGCACCGGGGCCGCCAAGGGTCCGGGACTCCCCCTGTGGACAACGGCCCGGCCGAGCCCCACGACGGGCCGGCAACCACACTGGCCCCGGACATGCGACGGCCCCCGCCGGGGGGTGCGGGGGCCGTGCAACGTCAGCTCGGGGGGGAGGAGCCAACGGTCCGATCTCTGAGGACCAGACACCGAAAGCATGGAGCCTGACCGCCCGGAATGCAACAGGCAGAAGGCCCCTCGGGGCACCTTCCCCGAGGAAGTCAGCCAGAGGTGGTGCCCATTCCGCCCAGAGCGCACATATCGCAGCCCGGTGGCGCGCACGGACCACTTCCCGATCCCCATGTCACGCCCGCGAATCCGGCTACCGGACCGCTCCGGGCGCATTCACCCGAACGGATGAATCGACCGGTCCCGCAGACGTCCAGGTCTCCAGGATCAGGTCTCGGACAGCCACCGTGGCGGCTGCTGGGCGCCCACGGCAATCGCCTTCGACATGAGCCCGATCAGCTCGGCGACACCCTCGGGCGTTCCCTGGGCGTAGGCCCGCAGCGCGCGGACGTAGGCCGGGCGACCCACGGCACGCAGGCCGACCTCCGGCGCACCGAGCATGCTCGGATCGACACCGCGCTGGGCAAGCAGCAGGCGGGGCAGTGCGCGTGCCACGAGCCCCGAACCCCAACCGAAGGGCCGCATCACCGCGACCTCCGCATGGGCCACGGCGGCGACCAGCACGCCGGGGGCGGTGGAGGTCACCAGGACGTGTCCCAGGTCGGCCAGTCGGGCCGCGACCTCGCCCGAACCGGGCGGTGCTCCCAGGCGCAGCGGGTCATCGGGGGCGTCGCCGGACCGCGGTCGACCGAGCTCGGGGTCGGCGACGAAGCCGCTGGCCACGATCGTGTGCATGCGCGCCAGGGCCTGAGCCGGTGCCGTGCCGACGATCCCGACGAGGCTGGGCAGCTCCGCGTGCAGGGCAACCGTCCCCGACAGCACACGCCCCACCGGTGAGCCGTCCAGCGCCGCCCCGTTGCGGACCTCGGCGATCCCCGCCTCGGCGCCGTCGAACCAGGCGTTGGCCCAGGCTCCGCGCAGGGCCGACTCCCGGGCGACCTCGGCCACGGACCGGCCCACCTCACGATCCCAGAGCAGTGTGTCGATTGCGCCGCGGCCCTCGTCCACGGCCTCGGCCACGCCGGGCAGGACCATCAGGTCGAGCAGCGGATCACTCACCGCTACTCCGATCCGGAGCCGGCCAGGCCCTCGCCGATCAGGCTCATGACGGTGGGGTCGGCCAACGTGGTGACATCACCCAGCGATCGGTGCTCGGCGACGTCGCGCAGGAGGCGCCGCATGATCTTCCCGGATCGGGTCTTGGGGAGCTCGGCCACGATGAGGACCTGGCGGGGCTTGGCGATGGGGCCGATCTCGTGGGCCACGTGCGTGCGCAGGTCCGCCACGATGTCGGCGCCCCCCTCGACACCGGACCGCAGGATCACGAAGGCGACGATGCCCTGACCGGTCGTCTCGTCGGTGGCCCCCACCACAGCCGCCTCGGCCACCTTCGGGTGCGAGACCAGGGCCGACTCGACCTCGGTGGTCGAGATCCGGTGACCCGAGACGTTCATGACGTCATCCACACGACCGAGCAGCCAGATCGCTGCGTCCTCGTCGAGCTTCGCACCGTCGCCGGCGAAGTAGTACTGCGGCCAGCGCGACCAGTAGGTGTCCACGTAGCGCTGGTTGTCGCCCCAGATCCCGCGCAGCATCGACGGCCAGGGCTCGGTGAGGACCAGGTAGCCGCCACCCCCGGGCCCGACGGGATGTCCCTCATCGTCGACCACGGCCGCGCCGATCCCGGGGAGGGGCCCCATCGCCGATCCCGGCTTGCACGTGGTGACCCCGGGCAGCGGGCTGATCATGATCGCGCCGGTCTCGGTCTGCCACCACGTGTCCACGATCGGCGTGCGGTCCCCACCGATCACGCGGCGGTACCACATCCATGCCTCGGGGTTGATCGGCTCTCCGACCGAGCCCAGCAGGCGCAGGGAGGTCAGGTCGTGCTCGGCTGGCAACTGCTCGCCCCACTTCATGAACGTGCGGATCGCCGTGGGTGCGGTGTAGAGGATCGTCACGCCGTACTTGGCCACGATCTCCCACCACCGCGCCCGGTGCGGCGTGTCCGGCGTGCCCTCATAGATGACCTGGGTCGCGCCGTTCGCCAGGGGTCCGTACACGATGTACGAGTGGCCCGTGACCCAGCCCACGTCCGCCGTGCACCAGTAGATGTCGGAGTCGGCCTTCAGGTCGAACACGTTGAGGTGGGTGTAGGCCACCTGGGTCAGGTAGCCACCAGTCGTGTGCAGGATGCCCTTCGGCTTCCCGGTGGTCCCGGAGGTGTAGAGGATGAACAGCGGGTGCTCGGCGTCGAAGGCCTGCGCCTCGTGCTGGGCGGGCTGGCGCTCGACGACGTCGTGCCACCAGTGGTCGCGGCCCTCCACCCACTCGACGTCACCACCGGTGCGGCGCACGACCAGCACATGGCGCACGCTGGGGGTCTGCAGCACAGCCTCGTCGACAGCAGGCTTGAGCGGTGAGGCCCCGCCCCGGCGGTAGCCCCCGTCGGAGGTGATCACGAGCACCGCCTGCGCATCGTCGATGCGCGAGCGCAGCGCCTCCGCGGAGAACCCGCCGAAGACCACGCTGTGCACGGCCCCGATCCGGGCACAGGCCAGCATGCTGATCACCGCCTCGGGGATCATCGGCAGGTAGATCGCCACCCGATCGCCGGGCGTCACCCCGAGCTCGATCAGGGCGTGCGCGGCGCGCGCCACCTCGACGGTCAGTTCCGCGTAGGTCAACGTCCGGGTGTCGCCGGGCTCTCCCTCGAAGTGGATCGCCACGCGATCGCCGAGCCCCGCTGCCACATGCCGGTCCAGGCAGTTGTGGGCCACGTTGAGCCGACCGCCGGTGAACCACTTCGCGAAGGGGGCACCCGACCAGTCCAGTGCCGTGTCCCAGGGCTGGTCCCAGTCCAGTGCCATGGCCTGGTCCTCCCAGAAGGCAACTCGGTCCGCAGCGGCCTGCTCACCGAGCTGGGAGGTCGCATTCGCGGCCGCGGCGAAGGCCGGGTCCGGAGGGAAGGTGCGGTTCTCGTGCAGCAGGTTCTCCAGCGCCTCGTTGCTCACGATGGGCCTCCTCGATGGGTCGGGGTCGCAAGGCTATCGGCCGGGCCGCATCGACCGGCGCCCCCCACAGCCCCCGGCGGCACGACTGCCCGAGACAATCGCGTCTGTCATGCTTGCGCACCTATGGGCGAGCAACTGTTCGAGCGACCGGCACTGACCGAACGTCTGTGGCTGCTGCGCGTGCTGCGGCTGGAGACCGTCGGCGGCATCCTCATGCTCGCGGCGGCCGTGGTCGCGCTGGTGTGGGCCAACTCCAGATGGGTGGACAGCTACGACGCGCTGATCACCACCACGGTCGGCCCCGAGGCCCTCGGCCTGAACCTGCCGCTCTACGTGTGGGCCGCAGACTTCCTGCTCGCCTTCTTCTTCTTCCTGGCCGGCCTCGAGCTCAAGCACGAGGTCCAGATCGGCACCCTGAGCAAGCCCTCCCAGGCTGCCGTCCCAGTCGTGGCGGCCCTTGGCGGCATGATCATCCCCGCGTTGCTGTACCTGGCCTTCACGGGCAGCTTGGAGGTGGAGCGGACCGGGTGGGGCATCCCGATGGCCACTGACATCGCCTTCGCGCTGGCAGCCCTGGCGATCATGGGACGCGGGCTGCCGTTGGCCCTGCGTGCCTTCCTGCTGACCCTGGCCGTCGTGGACGACCTGGGGGCCATCGCGGTCATCGCGATCTTCTACTCCGACAAGTTCCAGCTCGGCTACTTCATCGTGTCCATCCTGCTGGTCGGGGTGTGGTGGATCCTGCAGCACCGGCGGTTCCACGGGAAGCGGGCGGCCTGGGCGGTGTACGCACCCCTGGCCCTGCTGATCTGGTACACGACCCACGAGTCCGGGGTGCACGCCACCGTTGCCGGTATCGCGATGGGCCTGGCCACACGTGTCGCCCATGACCCCGGCGAGCAGGAGTCCCCCGGTGACCGCGCCGAGCACGCCCTCCGCCCCTTCGTGGCGGGCATCGCCGTGCCCCTGTTCGCCTTCGCCAGTGCCGGGGTGACCGTCCGGGCCGTCGGCGAGAACGCCGCGTCCATCCCGCCGATCACCGAGACGCTCACGTCCCCGGTGACCCTGGGGGTCATGGTCGGCCTGCTGCTCGGCAAACCCCTGGGCGTGATCGGCGGAGCCTGGCTGATGGCCCGTTTCACGCGGGCCTCGTTGAACCCGGACCTGCGCTGGGCCGATGTCGTGGCCGTCGGGGTGCTGGCCGGCATCGGATTCACCGTCAGCCTCCTGATCGCGGAACTGGCCTTCGAGGAGGACGCGGCCCTGCTCACCGACGCCAAGGTCGGGATCCTGACTGCCACCCTGGGGGCCGCCATCATCTCCGCAATGGTGCTCGCCGGACGGCGGCGAGCGCTGCAGGCGCTCATGGACGCAGAGGAAGCCGATACCGACCACGACGGCATCCCGGACGTCTACGAGCGCGAGTCCTAGGCATCCGAGGACCACCAACCCCGCGCCAGCCACGCAGCCACCACAGGCCTCGCGATAGCCTTGCGCCGACTTCCCTGAAAGGACCCGCGGATGGACAGCAACAAGGACGCGAGCATCAGCGCACTGGTGAACTCGGCCATCACCGACGCCCAGAGCCTGGTCCGATCGCAGATCGAGCTGGCCAAGGCAGAGGTCTCGGCCAGCGCCCAGCAGGCCGCCGCCGCCTCGGGCCTGTTCATCGGCGCCGCGGTCCTGGCCTTCCTCGCCTTCATCTTCGGCCTGGTGGCCGGTGCGTACGGCTTCGTCGCAGCGGGCCTGCCGGTGTGGGCCGGGTTCCTCATCGTGGCCGGGATCCTCGTTCTCGTGGCCGTCATCCTTGCTCTTGTGGGCCGGTCGCGCACGAAGTACGTGAAGCCCCCGGCACGGGCCATCGCCCAGGCCGAGCAGACCAAGGCGGCCCTGTCGGGAATCACCGCCGAGACGCCGCTACCCGGCGCCGACATCGCTCCCCTGGCGAACAGCGCAGTCGCTGCCCCGTTGCCGTGACCCTGCTCGACCCCGAGGAGGTCGTGCGCGTCGAAGGACCCTGGACCCATCGCGACGTCGCCGCCAACGGGTCACGTTTCCACGTCGCCGAGATGGGCTCGGGGCCCCTGGTCCTGCTCCTGCACGGGTTCCCGATGTTCTGGTGGACCTGGCGCCACGCCCTCCCCGTCCTTGCCGAGGCAGGTTTCCGAGCAGTGGCGATGGACCTGCGCGGCTACGCGGGTTCCGACCACCCGCCTCGGGGCTATGACCCGTTCACCCTGTCGGCCGATGTCAGTGGCGTGATCCGATCCCTGGGGGCCCGCGACGCGGTGATCGTGGGGCACGGGTGGGGTGGCTTCCTGGCGTGGACGACTGCCGTGACCCATCCGGAGGCGGTCCGGGCGATCGCACCGATTGCGATGCCGCATCCCCGCCGGCTGCGCGCCGCACTGTCACGTGACCCGGCCCAGCGCAGGGCCTCGTCCTACGCCTTCGGCTTCCAGGTGCCTGCTTCACCGGAGCGGGACCTGCTCGAGGACGGCGCCGCCCAGGTCGGTGACATCCTGCGCGAGTGGTCCGCGACGCCGTCCTGGCCCGACGACCACACGGCCGCGACCTACCGGGCGGGCATGCTCCTGCTCAACACCGCGCACTGCGCGCTGGAGTACCACCGGTGGGCGCTGCGCTCCATCCCACGGCCGGATGGGATCCGGTACGCGAACCGGATGAAGACCCCCATCAAGGCGCCGGTCCTGCACCTGCAGGGCGGGTCGGACCCCACTGTCCTGCCGACCAGTGCCCAGGGGTCCGGGATGTTCGTCGCCGGCCCCTACCAGTACACCGAGTTCCCGGGGGTGGGCCACTTCCCCCAGGAGGAGAGCCCCGAGGACGTCCACGCGGCACTGCTGGCGTGGATGGCCACCATCTGAGGGCTCAGCGCGCAGGGCACGAGCCCGAGGACACCTCCGCGGTGGCCGAGCGTGTGGACTCGATGGCCTTCCGGACCTCGCCGTAGGTCAGTGCGAAGCCCGTCTGGTCATCGTCCTGCGCGTTGGCGAAGACCAGGCCGATCACCGAACCCCTGAGGTCCAGCAGCGCCCCGCCGGAGTTGCCCGGTCGGACCAGGCCACGGAACACATGAACCTCGCGGCTGCCGGGCCCCGTGTCGTCGGCCACGAGGATCTGCCCGCGGATCCGGGCCTGGCCCAGGGTCAGGGGGGCCCCGCCGGGATAGCCCGCCACCACGGCATCGCTGCCGCGCTCCGCGTCGACCACCCAGTCCGGGGCCGGCGACTCCAAGCCGGGCACGTGCAGGATGGCCACGTCCGTGGCCGTGTCGAGCAGGACGAGCCTGGCTCCGCGGGAGGCCCGCTCGGACTCGCTCCGGACGGTGATCCGCCCGGCACCAGCCACCACATGGGCGTTGGTGGCCACGCGCTCCGGGCCGACCACAACCCCCGAGCCCAGCGACGCCGCACCGCACCGGGTCGAGCTGGTGGAGACCTGGACGATCGACGCACGAGCAACTGCGGCGGCGGCTGGGGAGACATCGACGTCCTGCGGGTCCCCCACCGGCGGCAGCGTCGCCGGGTTGAACGGGAGGCTGGGCACGTCGATGGTGGCCAGCAGCTCCCGGGCATCGTCGAGCAGCGAACTGCCCGGTCCAGCCATCACCTGGTCCAGCAGCGGGAACCCCCGCGAGGTGCGAACCTGATCGGAGGCGGAGCCCAAGGAGCTCGCGGCTGCCACCGACAGGACCATCCAGGAGCACAGCAGGAACGCCAGGATGCTCACGACCATGCCTGAGGCGCTGTCCACGATGCGGATGGGCTTGACGTCGACGGCGTCGCGCACGACACGTCCGGCGAACCCCAGGATCGCCTGGCCCACGACCCCGAGGACGAACATGCCGGCGAGTGTGGCCATCGCCTGCATGAACGTGGGCCACGCGGCGTC
The DNA here is from genome assembly GCA_963697345.1 of uncultured Actinomycetes bacterium. Lineage (GTDB taxonomy): Bacteria > Actinomycetota > Actinomycetes > S36-B12 > CAIYMF01 > Prado023. The sequence continues at coordinate 19,104 of CAVONS010000007.1, forward strand.
TGCGATGAGGTGGGGCACGACCCACGCACCCACAAGGGCACCACCGATGAAGCCGGCGAAGGACGCGGTCGTGGTGATCACTCCCGCCCGCCAGCCGGTGATCGCCACGATCAGGAGCCCAGCGACCAGCGCGATGTCCACCCAGTTGCTCACCACTGCACCTCGACCTCGCGCTCGTGCGGCCAGGGCCCAGCCCAGCCGGCGATGTCGAGCAGCCTGTCGAGCAGCCCCGCGGTGAACCCCCACACGAGCATGCCTGCCACCTGGAACCCCGGACCCCGGTAACCCGAGGGGTGCACGACTGTGACCCGGTTGGCCGGGTCGACGAGCTCTGACACGGCGATCCGTTCCGTGCGCGCCACCTCCGCGACGTCCACCGCCCACACCGGCGCCGGCACCGCCCAGTAGCCGATCACCGGGGTCACGGAGAAGCCGCTGGGAGGCAGCCACAGATCGGGCAGGACGTGGGCCACGGCCACCCCATCGGGGTCCAGGCCGGTCTCCTCCTGGGCCTCGCGCAGCGCTGCCGCGATCGGCCCGTTGTCCTCCGGGTCCACGGCGCCCCCCGGGAAGGCCGGTTGGCCGGCGTGGGAGCGCATGTCTGCGGCGCGCTCGATCAGCAGGACGTCGGGGCCGTGCTCACCCTCACCGAACAGGATCAGGACGGCCGAGGAGCGGGTCTCCATCCCCTCTGGGGGTGTGAACCGGGACAGGTCCTCGCCGCGCACATGGGTGATCGCCCGGACGAACTCCGCGAACCAGTGCGGCACTGCCCCGCGGTCGACGTCGCCCTGAGACGACCGGGGGGGCCTCGGACTGGGAGCGCCCTGGGCGTTCATGCCGCTACCCCCTTGACCAGCCGGGCGGCCTTGGCCGGGTCCGTCGGCCCGACCCCGAAACTCGGGCAGAGCTGGGCCAGCGGACAGGCTCCACACGCTGGGGTGCGCGCGTGGCAGATCCGCCGACCGTGCCAGATCATCCGGTGGGACAGCATCGTCCAGTCCGACTTCGGGAACAGGGCACCGACCTCGGCCTCGACCTTGTCCGGGTCCTCGGCCGTGGTCCAGCCGAAACGCCGCGAGAGGCGTCCGAAGTGGGTGTCCACGGTGATGCCGGGGACCCCGAAGGCATTGCCGAGCACCACGTTGGCCGTCTTGCGCCCGACGCCGGGCAGCGTGACGAGGTCCCTGAGGCGCCCGGGAACCTCACCGCCATAGTCCGCGACGAGGCGGGCGGACATCTGCTGCAGGGACTTGGCCTTGGCCCGGAAGAAGCCCGTGGAGAGGATCATCTGTTCCAGGTCAGCACGATCGGCCGCCGCCAGATCGGCCGCCGTGGGGTAGGCGGCGAACACGGCCGGGGTCACCATGTTCACGCGGACATCGGTGCACTGCGCCGACAGGATGGTGGCGACCAGCAGCTGCAGGGGGGTCTCGAAGTCCAGTTCGCAGTGCGCGTCGGGGTACGTCTCACCCAGGATTCGGCCCATCCTGCGAGCACGCCGGACCAGCGCTGTGCGCGTCGCCGGGGCGCCAACAGTGGCCATGTGGTTAGCCTAGGCCCGATCCGTGACATCCGAGCCTGCTGGGAGATCCATGGCGACCAAGCCACCACCCGAGCCACCACAGGTCGATCCGGCGTACGCAGAGCTGACCCTGGAGGGCCTTCGCGACCTGCGCCACGAGCTCGGCGAGGAGGAGTCCCGGGTGTCCTACTGGCGCCGGGTCATCCAGGCGCGCATCGACCTCCTCACCAGCGGACGGGCAGAGGGCGACATCGTCGAGCGGCTCACCTCCGTGCTGGCCGAGAGCGGCGGCGTCCACCGACGCCTGGCCAACCTGTCCGTCAGGTCAGCCAGCGACATCGAGGCCCTGCCCGACCTTCGGGCGCTCTGGACCCGCGTCGTGGACACCCGGGACGAGGACGCAGTCGCCGCCTTCCTCGAGGACCTGCGCGGCGTGGAGGGGGAGTTGTCCGCGCTCCGGCGCGAGATCCACCAGCGCCTGGACGAGGCCACCCGGCAGCTCATCGCGCGCTATCGACAGGACCCGACGCTGGCACTGACTGCGCTGCCCGACATCGGGCTGCGATAGCCCCTAGTGTGGGGATCTGCTGGGGGGACGAGGACCGCGCCCCGGGAGGAGCCAACAGTGCAGGAACGACTGCGCGCTGCGCCGCTGTTCACGGCACTCGATGACGACGCCGCGGCAGCCATGCGGGCGTCGATGATCGAGCAGCGCCTGAACAAGGGTGACGTGCTGTTCACCGAGGGCGAGATCGGCGACAAGCTCTTCCTCGTCGAGGCCGGCAAGATCAAGTTGGGCCATACCGCTCCCGACGGCCGTGAGTCACTCATCGCCGTGCTCGGGACCGGGGAGATGCTCGGCGAGCTGTCCCTGTTCGATCCCGGTCCCCGCACGGCCACCGCGGTGGCCGTGACCAAGACCAAGGTCCTGTGGCTCAGCCACGACGCCCTTCTGCCCTGGCTCGTCGGCCGGCCCGACGTCGCCGTGGCGCTCCTGGGCGCGCTGGCCCAGCGGCTGCGCCGAACGAACGTGGCCATGGCCGACCTCGTCTTCTCCGACGTGCCGGGCCGCGTGGCCAAGGCGCTGCTGGAACTGGGATCCAAGTTCGGGGAGGACTCCCCGGACGGCCTCCTGGTCAGCCACGACCTCACTCAGGAGGAGCTGGCCCAACTGGTCGGCGCCTCCCGGGAGACCGTGAACAAGGCCCTGGCCGACTTCTCCCAGCGCGGCTGGATCCGGATGGAGCAGCGCCAGGTGACCCTGATGGACATCGACCGGCTCGAGCAGCGCTCCCGCTGAGAACGCAGCAGGGGACGCGGGGCTCCGGGGCCGCTACATTGGCCCCATGTCGGAACGCACGAAGTGGGAGTACGCCACCGCCCCCCTGCTGATCCATGCCACCCAGCAGATCCTGAACAACTGGGGATCTGATGGCTGGGAGCTGGTCCAGGTCGTGCCGGGCCCCAACCCCGAGCAGCTGGTCGCCTACTTCAAGCGGCCACTGGCCTGAGATGACCTCGGTCGAAGAGCGCCTCGCGCACCTGGGCCACACTGTGCCGCAGGTGGCGCCGCCGGTCGCCGTCTACGTCCCGGCCATGCGTACCGGGAACCTCGTGTTCACCTCCGGACAGCTCCCCCTGGCCGACGGTGCCCTGATGGGCACGGGCAAGGTCGGCGCCGGGGTCACCCCCGAGCAGGCCCACGCGATGGCCGAACGTTGCGCCCTCAATGCGATCGCGGCCATCCGCGCCGAGATCGGCGACCTGGACCGCGTCACCCGCGTGGTGAAGGTCGTCGGGTTCGTGGCCAGCGACCCCAGCTTCACCGGACAACCGGCCGTCGTGAACGGTGCCAGCGAGCTGCTCGGGGCTGCTTTCGGCGACGCCGGGGTGCATGCCCGCTCCGCCGTCGGGGTCAGCGCCCTGCCCCTGGACGCGCCCGTCGAGGTCGAGGTCATCGTGGAGATCAGCTGAATGGTCCTGCGGATGCCCGATGAGCTGGTGGCCCGGGCGCGGATGCTGGCCCAGGGTGGGCCCTGGGAACCCCCACCGGCACTGGACGCCACGACGATCGTCCTGCTGCGCGATGGGACCGCCGGACTTGAGGTGCTGCTCATGCGCCGCCCCGACTCGATGGCCTTCGCCCCGGGCATGCACGTCTTCCCCGGCGGCCGGGTCGACCTGACCCAGGATTCCAGGCCACCCGTGCACGGCACCATCCCCGTGGGCCCCGGCACCGATCCGGACGTCGCCCGGGCACTCATCGTGGCCGGTGTGCGCGAGACATTCGAGGAGGCTGGCGTCCTGCTGGCGGTGGACCGATCGGGCCGGCCCGCCGCACCCGACGGCGACTGGGCGCGTGATCGGCACATCAGTGAGTCGTCCGCGCAGTTCCCGGCGGTGCTCGCGCGGCGGCGCCTGAGCATCCAGGCCGATGGCCTGGTCCCCATGGCGCACTGGATCACCCCCGAGGTCGAGACCCGCCGCTTCGACACCCGCTTCATGGTGGCGGCCCTGCCCGACGGTCAGGAGGTCGACGCCCACGCCACGGAGACCGACTCGGCTCACTGGGTGGTCCCCTCCGAAGCGTTGGCCCAGCACTGGGCGGGCGGTCTGGCCATGCTCCCGCCCACCGTCGCCGTGCTCCATGACCTCACCGGGCAGCGCTCGGTCGGGGATGCGCTGCACTTCGCCCGGACCCGGGACGTGGTGCCCCTCATGCCCCGCGCCCAGATGTCCGGCGACGAGCTGACCTGGGTGCTCGTGCACGGCTACACCGGTGAGGTGCTGGCGCCCAGCGACCAGCCTGCCGGGTCTGAGGAGCGGGGGACCCGCTGATGCGGCCGCTGGGCTCCTCGGGTCCGTGGTCCGCCGGAGCTGTCACCCCCCGGGCGACCGCGGTGCTGGCACCCAATCCGGGTTGGATGACCCTCGATGGCACGAACTCGTGGCTGCTGGTCGAGCCCGGGTCGTCCCAGGCCATCCTCGTGGACCCCGGGCCCGAGGATCGGGCCCACCTCGACGCGATGACCCAGGCCGCCGAGGCCCTCGGCGCCAGGATCTCGCTGGTCCTGCTGACCCATGGACACCCCGACCACAGCGCGGGCGCACGATCCCTTCATGAGCGGACCGGTGCCCCGGTCCGCGCACTGGACCCGCACCACCGGCTGGGCGATGAAGGTGTCGTCGACGGCGACGTCGTCGCGCTGGGCGGCCTCGAGCTGTCGGTGGTCGCCACGCCGGGTCACACCACCGACAGCCTCACCTTCCTGCTCCGGGCGGACGGCGCCCTGCTCACCGGGGACACTGTCCTGGGACGTGGCAGCGCGGTCATAGCCCACCCGGACGGACATCTCGGGGACTACCTGTCCTCCTTGGACACGCTGTCCCGGCTGGCCGGGGCCACCGACGCCTCGTGGGTGCTGCCCGGGCACGGTCCCGCCTGCCCGGATCCCGTCACGCTGCTCGCCGACTACCAGGAGCACCGGCGGACTCGCCTGGCGATGGTCGCCCGGGCCATGGCCTCAGGGATCACCGACGTCGATGCACTGCTGGACCACGTCTACCCGGAGGTGGCCCCGCAGCTGCGCTGGGCGGCCCGTCTGTCGTTGGCCGCACAGGTCGAGTACCTCACCGATCGGGCGCCCGGCGTCACGGCGCACTAACCTGCGGGTGTGATCGAGCCCCGCCTGTTCCAGGACGTGCGGCTGCACATCGTCTCGGGCAAGGGGGGTGCCGGCAAGACCACGGTGGCCGCTGCCCTGGCCCTCGCGCTGGCCGCCGAGGGGCGACGCACACTGCTGATGGAGGTGGAGGGTCGGCAGGGCATCGCCCAGCTCTTCGACTCCGCGCCCCTGCCCTACGAGGAGCGTCGGGTCGCCCGCGCCCCGAACGGCGGTGAGGTTCGGGCCCTGGCAGTGGATCCGGAGGCCGCACTCCTGGAGTACCTGGAGATGTTCTACAACCTGCGCCGGGCTGGCTCGGCGCTGTCCCGGATCGGGGCCATCGACTTCGCCACCACCATCGCGCCCGGGGTCCGCGACGTCCTGCTCACTGGAAAGGCGATCGAGGCGGTCAAGCGCAACCAGAAGGGCAAGCCGATCTTCGACGCCGTCGTGATGGACGCGCCCCCCACAGGCCGGATCACCCGCTTCCTCAACGTGAACTCCGAGGTGGCCGGGATCGCCCGGATGGGGCCCATCCACAGCCAGGCGAAGTCGGTGATGGCCGTCATGCAGTCCCCCCTCACGGCCGTGCACCTGGTCACGCTCCTGGAGGAGATGCCGGTCCAGGAGACCCTCGATGGCATCGAGCACCTGGCCGAGGAGGCGCTACCTGTGGGGGCCGTGATCGTCAACTCCGATCGACCACCGATGCTGACCGCGGCGCAGCGATCGGCGGCCCTGGCCGGCGCCCTGGACCGCGCAGCGATCGCCGGATCCCTGCGCGCCGCGGACGTGACCACCTCCCGGCACCCCCACACCGTCGACGAGGTGGTCGACGCGCTGGCCCAGGAGGCCCAGGATCATGCCGAGCGCGTCCAGATCGCCGAGCAGGAACGGGCGAGGCTCAGGTCCGTGGATGTACCGCAGGTCTCGCTGCCGCACCTGACCGGAGGCATCGATCTGGGTGGGCTCTACGAGTTGGCCGCCGCATTGCGGGCAGGGGGCTTCGGCCTGGAGGCCCGCCCATGAGCCCGACACTGTGGGAGTCCACCACCCACCTCGACGTCGACGCACTGCTGGCCGACCCGTCAACCCACATCATCGTGTGCTGTGGATCCGGCGGTGTGGGCAAGACCACCACCGCCGCCGCCCTGGGGGTGCGGGCAGCCGAGGCAGGTCGGCGCACGGTGGTGCTCACGATCGACCCTGCCCGCCGGTTGGCCCAGTCCCTGGGCCTGTCCGAGCTCGACAACACCCCGGCCCCGATCCCCGGGATCGATGTCTCCTCGGGGGGTTCGCTGGACGCCATGATGCTGGACATGAAGCGGACCTTCGACGAGGTCGTGATCGCGCACAGCGAGCCCGGGCGCGCCCAGGCGATCCTGGACAACCCCTTCTACCAGGCCCTGTCCAGCTCCTTCGCCGGGACGCAGGAGTACATGGCGATGGAGAAGCTGGGGCAGCTGCACCACCAGTCACAGTCCGAGGGGATCTGGGACCTGATCATCGTCGACACCCCCCCGTCGCGCTCGGCGCTGGACTTCCTGGACGCACCGAAGAGGCTGGGAGCCTTCCTCGACGGCCGGCTCATCAGGATCCTGGCCGCCCCCGCACGTGCAGGTGGTCGGGCGTACGTTCGCCTGCTCACCGCCAGCCTGGGGGTGTTCAGCAACGTCCTGAACAAGATCGTGGGCGCACAGGTGCTGACCGACCTGCAGACGTTCGTGGCGTCCTTCGATGCCCTCTTCGGCGGATTCCGGGAACGTGCCGACCAGACCTACCAGCTGCTCGCAGCTCCCGGGACGGCCTTCGTGGTCGTGGCGGCCCCGGAGCCCGATGCGCTGCGCGAGGCCTCCTACTTCGTGGAGCGCCTCGAGTCTGAGGCCATGCCCCTGGCGGGGCTGGTCCTCAACAGGGTCGCCCCGGTGCGCCTTCCCGACCTCAGCGCGGACCAGGCCAGCGCCGGGGCCGAGCGGTTGCGGGCCGTCGACCCACCTGAGGGCACCACCGAAGCGCTGACGGCCTCCCTGCTGGAGCTGCACGCCGACCGGATGCGCGAATCAGAGCGCCAGCACCACCTCGCTGACCGGTTCGTCGTCGCGAACCCCCGCGTCCCCGTGACCTCGGTCACGGCCCTTGCCCAGGACGTGCATGACCTCTCGGGCCTTCGGCGCGTGGGCCAGCTCATGGCCAGGCAAAGCCTTACAGAAGACTGACAGCGCGCCGGACGGATTCGTCGGCGGCAGGTGCGCGGTTGACGTAAAATTGCGGGATGCCCTCTGCGAATCGACCCCGTCGCGGCCCGACAGGTTGGCCGGTGACCCGCCTCGTGGCCCTGGTGGCCGTGGCCGTGCTGGCCGGTGTCGTCGTGGCCGGCATGATCCTGCCGGTGGTGGGCCCCGTGGGCCTGCTGGCGCGCGACTCCATCTCGTCGTTCGAGGACCTCCCGCGGGACTTCCGCGAACCTGCGCTGCCGGTGCGAACCCGGGTCTACGCCGAGGATGGGACGAAGATCGCGACCCTCTTCGAGGAGAACCGCAAGGAGGTGCCCCTCGAGAAGATCTCGCCCGTGATGCAGCAGGCGGTCATCGCCATCGAGGACTCCCGGTTCTACGAGCACAACGGCTTCGATCCCCGGGGTTTCGCGCGCGCAGCCGTCACCAACGTGACCACTGGCGAGGTCGCCCAGGGTGGCTCGACGCTCACGATGCAGTACGTCAAGAATGTGCTGCTCACCGCTGCTGCGGACGAGGAGGAGCAGGCCGCCGCCCGCGAGGACACCGTCAGCCGCAAGCTGCGTGAGATCCGTTATGCGATGGCCGTGGAGAAGCGCCTGACCAAGGACGAGATCCTCAACCGGTACCTCAACATCAGCTACTACGGAGCCCGGGCGTACGGCGTCGAGGCTGCTTCCCAGCGGTACTTCTCCAAGAAGGCCAAGGACCTGACCCTGGTGGAGGCCGCGACGCTGGCCGGAATCGTCCAGCAGCCCTCGCGGTTCGACCCGACCAACAACCCGCGCCAGTCCCAAGCACGCCGGGACGTCGTCCTGAACCGCATGGCCGAACTGGACTACATCACGGTGGAGGAGGCCCGCGAGGCCAAGGCCCTGGATGTTGAGGACTACCTGAAGCCCAAGATCCTGTTCAACGGCTGCACCACGTCCTTCGCCCCGTACTTCTGTGACTACGCCGTCCGTGCCGTCAGCGACATGCGCGCCCTGGGGTCCAGCCCGGAGAAGCGCGCCGAGGCGTGGCGGGCTGGCGGCTACAAGGTCTACACGACCCTCGATGTGAAGGCCCAGAAGGCGGCCAAGAAGGCCGTCATGGACGCGATTCCCCCCAAGGACCCCAGCAAGAAGGCCACCGCGATCGCCATGATCACCCCCGGGACCGGCGACGTCCGCGCCATGGCGCAGAACCGCGAGTGGGGCACGGGCAATCCGCAGAAGAAGTGGTGGGAGACCACCTACAACTACGCCGTCAACCTCGCCGACGGCGGGACCCGCGGCATGCAGGCCGGCTCGACCTTCAAGATCTTCACGACGATCGCCGCCCTGGAGGGTGGGATCAGCCCCTTCACCGTGATCAACTCCCCGCCGCGCAAGGAGTTCACCGGCTTCGTGGGCTGCAGCGGCGACCTCCTGACCGGCCCTGACAGCGGTGGCGACAAGCCCTGGCCGGTGAACAACTCGACCTCGTCGGGCAACTACGACATGTTCCGGGGTGCGGCCTACTCGGTCAACACGTTCTTCGTGGAGCTGGAGAAGCGCGCGGGCGTGTGCGAGACCGTCGAGGCGGCCCGCAAGCTCGGCGTGACCTACGCCGACGGCGCCGAGCTCGGCGATGTCCGCCCGGGCGGCACAACCGCGGAGGTGGCCTCCTTCACGCTGGGCACGACCGAGGTCTCGCCCCTGACACTGGCCAACGCGTATGCCACGGTCTCCGCCCACGGCGTCTACTGCAAGCCGCGCGTCATCACCAAGATCATTGATCGCGAGGGCAAGTCCCTGCCGGTTCCGGCGTCCAAGTGCACTCAGGCGATCACCCGCAACGTCGCCGACGCGGCCGCGGCCGTCCTGACCAACGTGGTCGACGGGTCGATCCCGGGGCGCACCGGCGGGGCGATGAGCCTGGGCCGGGACACGACCGGCAAGACCGGCACCATCGACAACCAGGCCGCTGTCTGGTTCGCCGGGGCCACTCCCGATCTTGCGGCCGCTGTGTGGGTCGGCGATCCTCGCGGTGGCTACGCCTACCCGCTGAAGAACCTCACGATCAACGGCCGGTACTACCCCAAGGTCTTCGGCTCGTCGCTTCCGGGCCCGACCTGGAAGGCCGCCATGGAGGGCGCTCTCAAGGGCAGTGACCCGGTCCCCATGGAACTGAAGAACGAGTGGAACATCGGACCCTCGCGTCAGGCCGGCTCGCCGTCCTTGGGCGCCTACCGGCCCGAGCCCACGGTGCCCTGGTGGCAGCGCACCTTCCCGGGCTTCTCCAGCCGTGGTGACAGCCCGAGCCAGGACCAGGGCTTCAGCCAGGGGCAGTAGCCGATCAGCCGCCGGCGGCAGCCGTGCTTCTCACTGCAGCGCGGCGCGCACCATGGCTGCGACCTGGCCGCCGTCGAAGCGTCCCGAGATCTGGGGCGTGAGCTCCTTCATGACCCGACCCATGGCCGACATGCCCGTGGCGCCCTGGGCGGCCACCGCGTCGACCGCCTGCGCGACCATGGCACTGACCTCAGCCTCCGTCAGCGGCTCGGGCAGATAGCGTGCCAGCACACCCAACTCAGCATCCTCCCGAGCAGCCAGTTCCGGGCGTCCGGCTTCGGTGAAGGCCGCCGAGGCCTCGCGACGCTTCTTCGCCTCCCGGGTCAGGACCGCGGTCACCTCGGCGTCGGACAACGTGCGGGCCGTCTTGCCAGCCACCTCCTCGTTGGTGATCGCCGACAGCGTCATGCGCAACGTCGCGGAGGTGAGCTCGTCGCGACTGCGGATGGCCTCAGTGAGATCGGACTGGAGGGACTGCTTGGAGGTGGTCATGGGGCCATTGTCGCCCGTGCGGACGGGTCGCGTCCCCGCCACCACAGCACCAGGTGGGATCCGGGCTGCGGCACTGCCAGACTGTGCGGCATGGCCCGGGCATCCAGCACCATTCTGCGCGTGGGGGGCTCGGTGCTCGCCCTGGGTGCGGCCACGACGGCCTACAGCCTCTGGGAGGCGCGCCAGTACACCCTGCGCCGGTCTGAGGTCCGGCTCGGTGCCGCGAGGCCCGATCGGTTCCCGGACCAGCCCCTGCGGATCCTGCACCTGTCCGACCTGCACCTCTCGCCACGCGACACCGACCGCATCGCCTGGGTGCAGGCCCTCGGGAAGCTCGACGTTGACCTGACGGTGGTGACCGGAGACTTCCACGGGCACGCCGACGGCCCGGCGTTGGCGCTTCGCGCCCTGGGGCCCCTGCTGGACCGACCCGGGTTCTTCGTCCGCGGATCCAACGACTACTACGCGCCCTCGGGGGCCAACCCGGCGAAGTACCTCACGGGCCCCAGTGAGCTGCGCTCCACCAGGGCACTGATCGACGTGACCCCACTCAACGAGGGGCTGGCCGCCGGCGGCTGGCAGGACCTGGACAACCTCAGGGCCGACCACCACGGTCAGCGGATGGCGCATCGATGCACGCGGTGTCGATGATCCGCACATCGGCCGTGACGACTACGCCCAGGTCGCCGGCCCGTTCGACGCCTCCGCCGACCTGCGCCTCGGGGTGGCCCATGCCCCCTACCGACGCGTGCTCGACGCGATGGCCGCCGACGGTGCCGACCTCCTGCTTGCCGGCCACACGCACGGCGGCCAGGTGTGCCTCCCGCGGATCGGTGCGCTGGTCACCAACTGCGACCTGCCCCGATCCCAGGCCAAGGGCCTGTCCAGCTGGGGACAGAGCACCCTGCACGTCTCCGCAGGACTGGGGACCAGCCCCTACACCCCCATCCGCCTGGCCTGCCGGCCAGAGGCGACCCTGCTGACCGTTCTGGGCTGAGGGTGGGCAGGGCCACGCCCCGGCCGGTGCCGGTCGCCTCGGCCGCGCAGTCGCCGACGCAGAAGACCCCCAGCGGGGCTGGGGGTCTTCTGTGAGTCGGGATGGCGGGATTCGAACCCACGACCTCTTCGTCCCGAACGAAGCGCGCTACCAAGCTGCGCCACATCCCGATGATCAGCGCCGATTCTAGCCGCAGGCCAGCCGCAGCCCAAACCGCCGGAATCGTCCCACCGTGGTGGCCATCAGCCCCGATCGGCCAGCAGTGCGGCGATCTGCACGGCGTTGAGGGCCGCTCCCTTGCGCAGGTTGTCGTTGGAGACGAACAGGGCCAGCCCCCGACCGTCGGGCACGCCGCTGTCCTGGCGCACACGACCCACGTAGGACGGATCGGAACCCGCGGCCTGCAGGGGGGTGGGGACGTCGGACCACGCCACGCCCGGCGCCGTCTCCAGCAGGGCCTGTGCGCGCTCGACGGAGATCGGGCGGTCGAACTCCGCGTTGATGCTCAGGCTGTGTCCGGTGAAGACCGGAACCCGGACGCACGTACCTGACACTGCCAGGTCAGGGATGCCCAGGATCTTGCGGCTCTCGTTGCGCAGCTTCTGCTCCTCGTCAGTCTCACCGGACCCGTCGTCGACGATCGAGCCGGCCATCGGGATCACGTCGAAGGCGATGGGCGCCACGTACTTGGTGGGCGCGGGCAGGGCCACCGCGGACCCGTCGTGGGTCAGTGCCGTCATGTCCTGGTCCACGCCCGCTCGGATCTGCCCGGCGAGCTCGGCCACACCGGCCAGGCCGGAGCCCGAGACTGCCTGGTAGGTGCTCACGATCAGCCTGCGCAGGCCTGCCTCGGCGTGCAGGGGAGCCAGCACGGGCATGGCCGCCATCGTCGTGCAGTTCGGGTTGGCCACGATCCCCTTGCCGATGACCGCCAGGGCCCCGGGGTTGACCTCCGAGACCACCAGCGGGACGTCGGGGTCCATCCGCCAGGCCGAGGAGTTGTCCACGACGACCGCGCCCGCCGCCGCGAAGACCGGAGCCAGGACGCGGGAGGTCGATCCTCCGGCGGAGAACAGTGCGATGTCGATGCCGGACGGGTCGGCCGTGGCAGCGTCCTCCACCACGACCTCGGTCCCTCGCCACGGCAGGGTGGTGCCCGCGGAGCGCGCGCTGGCCAGGAAGCGGACCGCGCCGATGTCGATCTCTGACTCGTCGAGGAGGCGGCGCATCACGGTGCCGACCTGGCCGGTGGCCCCGACAACCGCCACGGTGACGCTCATCGGCCGGTCCCGGCGTAGACCACGGCCTCACCCTCGGCATCCAGGCCGAACGCCGTGTGCAGGGCCCGCACGGCGGCGGCTGCCACCTCCTTGCTGGTCACGACCGAGATCCGGATCTCCGACGTGGTGATCATCGAGACGTTGATGCCCGCGTCAGCAAGTGCGGTGAAGAAGGTGGCCGAGACGCCGGGGTGGGAACGCATGCCCGCTCCGACCAGCGAGACCTTGGCGATGCCATCGTCGAACACGAGGCTCTGATAGCCGATCTCGTCCTTGACCCGCTCCAGGGAATCCACGGCGTCCTTGCGTGCGGCAACCGGGCAGGTGAACGTCACGTCCGTGCGGCCTGTCTCTCCCAGGGACACGTTCTGCACGATCATGTCCACACTCACGCCCGCTGCGGCAATCGCGCGGAAGATCTGTGCCGCCTCGCCCGGCCGGTCCGGGACCCCCACGACAGTGATCTTGCAGTCGGTGAGGTCGGTGGCGACCCCGGCGATGATCGGTTGCTCCACGTTCGCCCCTTCGGCGGGATGTGCCACTGCTGGCAGCGGTTCGTTCGGATCGAGGACCCACGTGCCCTGCTTGTCGGAGAACGACGAGCGCACGTGGATCGGCAGGTTGGCACGTCGGGCATATTCCACACAGCGCAGATGCAGCACCTTGGCGCCGGCTGCGGCCAGGTCCAGCATCTCCTCGTAGCTGATCCGCGGGACCTTGCGAGCACTCGGCACCACCCGCGGATCGGCGGAGAAGACACCGTCGACGTCGGTGTAGATCTCACACACGTCAGCGCCCAGCGCCGCAGCGATGGCCACGGCTGTGGTGTCCGAGCCACCTCGACCGAGCGTCGTGATGTCCTTGCTCTCGAAGGAGACCCCCTGGAAGCCCGCCACGATCGGGATGGCGCCATCGGACAGCGCGGAGTGGATGCGCCCGGGAGTCACGTCGATGATCCGCGCCGAGCCGTGCGCACCATCGGTGATGAGGCCGGCCTGGGAGCCGGTGAAGGAGCGACCCTCCTCACCACGGTCATGGATCGCCATCGCCAGCACGGCCATCGAGATCCGCTCGCCCGCGGTCAGCAGCATGTCGAGCTCACGGCCCGGGGGGTCCTGGCTCACCTGGTGGGCAAGATCGAGCAGCTCATCGGTGGAATCACCCATCGCCGAGACCACCACAACGACGTCGTTGCCTGCTCGCTTGGTACCGACGATGCGCTCGGCCACCCTGCGGACGCTGGGCGCATCAGCAACGGAGGATCCCCCGTACTTCTGGACGATCAGGGCCATGCGCAGTCGCTTCCGATCCGATGGTGGGTTCCAGGCAGCGATTCTAGTCGGTCGGGCGCACCCCCGATCAGCGCTGAGCCCTGCGTGCGGCTCCAGCGCTGGCGGGCTCTGCTAGTGACCGGCCTCGTTGGCCACCTCGAGGGGGGCGCCCGCGCGCACGTGGGACACCAGGGACCGCAGCGCCCGAAGGGCCGTCGACCCGGAGTCACCCCACGAGTTCAGGTAGGTGGCCTGCCACCACCACAGGGCCTCCAGCGTCCGACCGGCGGTGTGGTGCGCCAAGCCGTGCAGCAGGTCGGACACGATCGCCGCGAGGTCATCGGACAGGCGTCCCGACACCAGTTCCGGGCTCGTGTAGGGGTCGAAGACCTCGACATAGGAGTCAATGGGCGCCAGTCGCTCGGCCAGGCCGGCGCGCAGGCGGTCGACATCCGGTTCGACGCCCGCGTCCGGCTCGAAGCGACCCTCGGGAACGACATCATCGATCGCTCCGAGCCGAGCACCCATCGCCAGGATGTCGGACACCTCGAGCAGGAGGATGGCGATCGCCCGATCCTCGCCGATCCCCGCCGCCACCGCCTCAGTGGCCTGCACGAACCGGGCTGAGGCGTCGGCCAACCCGTCGGCCAGCGTCACCAGGTCGTCATCGACCTGTGTGGCCGGCGTGCTGAGCACTGCCATCGCGCCCTCGATCGGTGCTTCCTCGACCATCAGCCCTGCCCTCCGACTCGTCGTCGCCCTTCGAATGCCCTGCCCAGGGTGACCTCGTCTGCGAACTCGAGATCTCCCCCGACCGGGAGTCCACTTGCCAACCGTGACACGGTCACACCCAACGGACCCATCATGCGCGACAAGTAGGTTGCCGTCGCCTCACCCTCGAGGTTCGGGTCCGTGGCGATGATCACCTCCACCACGCTCCCGTCGGCCAGGCGGCCCATGAGCTCACGGATGCGCAGGTCGTCGGGGCCGATCCCCTCCATGGGGCTGATCGCACCGCCGAGCACGTGGTACCGGCCGCGGAACTCCCGTGTGCGCTCGATCGCGACGACGTCCTTGCTCTCCTCGACGACACACAGCATCGTCGGGTCCCGGCGCGTGTCCCGGCAGATCGCACAGGTCTGCTCCTGGGACACATTGCCGCAGATCTCACAGAACCGGACCTTCTCGCGCAGGGTCAGCAGGGCACCGGCAAGGTCCGTGACCTCCTGCGGGTCCGTCTTGAGCAGGTGGAAGGCAATCCGCTGGGCCCCTTTGGGCCCGATTCCGGGCAGCCTGCTCAGGGAGTCGATGACGTCCTGAATGATCCCCTCGTACATCCCCACCCCTACGAGTGGTCGATCTCGCCGATGGGGCGGGCACCGAGTTCCCTGGTGATGAGAGCAAGGCCGCTGGCACCGTCGGCCTCGAGGTCCGGGTCATCGGGACTCGGCTCATCAGCAACCTCGTCCTGCGGGCCGGCACTGCCAGCAGACCGGACCACGTCCGCTGGGCTGGCTGACCTCGCCGAGCCCGGCGGTGAGGTCGGCGCGCCCGCGGCGGTCTGAGCGGCCCCCGCCTGAGTGCCCGGTCCCGACGGGCTGGCCTCCCCGCTGGGCTGGCCCTCCCCGCTGGGCTGGCCGTCCCCGTTCTTCGATCGGGGCCCGGTGCCGCGGGCTCGGGGTCGTGCAGGACGTCGATCGAGACGTCGAGTGCCAGCACGTCGATGATGGCCTGCCGCAGGCGCTCGTCATGGCCCCGCTGCGCGATGGCGCGCGCGCTGCCGGGCTCAGCCACGGCCACGGCCAGTGCCCCACCGCTGCAGGAGACTGGCGTGGCAGCGTGGAAGGCGGTCCACGCCACGCGGCTGGACGCCGCCAGGCGGTCAAGGATCGCCGGCCATGCGTCGCGGACCCGTGTGATCTCGACGTCCCCGCTGCTGCCCGCCCCCGCAGGCCGCTCAGCATCGGCAGCAACATCCTCGGCCGGGGTGGCATCCGGAGCCGGGGTGGCATCGGCTCGAGCACCCGCGTCGCGCCTGAGATCCGGTCGCCTCGGTGGTGCCGAGCGTGGCGTCCCCGTGGCGGCCGGTCGCGAGAGCGGCGGTTCGGGCTGGCCCGTCGCTGCTGGTGCCCCGGGCTCGGGCTCGGGGGCTGCCGGGGGGTCAGGCTGCAGCGCTGTCGGCTGTGTGGGCTGGCGGGCGGGTGAAGGCACCGGAGCACCTGGCGCGGCAGCCTCTGCCGTGCGCTCCAACCGATCGAGGCGCGCCAGGACCGAGGAGAGGTCACTGCCCGAGTCGGCGATGGCGAGCCTGGCACACAGCAGTTCGAGCTGCAGGCGTGGGGCGGTGGCACCCTTGATCTGGCCCAGGCCCACGCTGACCAGGTCGGCGGCCCGGGACAGCTCGGCCAGGCCCAACGACTGTGCCTGGGCGACCATCCGCTGCCCGGCATCGTCGGGTACATCGACCAGTCCCTTGGACAGGGCGTCGTGGTCGACGCGCAGGATGATCAGGTCGCGCAGCCGGTCGAGGATGTCGATGACGAAGCGGCGAGGGTCATGACCCGCCCCGATCACGCCGTCGACGATCACGAACATGTCGGCTGCCGA
This sequence comes from uncultured Actinomycetes bacterium, assembly GCA_963697345.1. GTDB lineage: Bacteria > Actinomycetota > Actinomycetes > S36-B12 > CAIYMF01 > Prado023. The sequence goes on from CAVONS010000007.1 coordinate 35,490, forward strand.
ACCGGCACCCAGCGCTGCCACGAACTCGTCGATGAGGCTTGTGTCGGTCAGGCCCAGTGCAGCGATGGCGTCGGCGTAGGTCAGGCCCTCGTGGCCGGCGCCGGCCAGGAGCTGACCCAGGACCGACAGGCTGTCCCGGACGCTGCCTGCGCCCGCCCGGGCAACGATGGCCAGCGCAGGCTGCTCGGCCGGGACCTCCTCGGACTCGCAGACCATGCCCAGGTGGTCGGCCAGCGTCCGCGCTGGGACCAGCCGGAAGCCGTAGTGGAAGGTCCGGGAGCGGATGGTCGGGATGATCTTGTCCGGCTCCGTCGTCGCGAAGATGAAGCGCAGGTGGGGCGGGGGCTCCTCCACCAGCTTGAGGAGGGCGTTGGCAGCCTCATTGGTCAGCTGGTGGGCCTCGTCGATGATGTAGATCTTGTATCGACTCGCGGCCGGCGCGTAGATCGCCTTCTCCCGCAGCTCCCGGGCGTCGTCGATGCCCCTGTGCGTGGCGGCATCGAGTTCCACGACGTCCATCGACCCGGGGCCGTTGGGCGCCAACTCGATGCAGCTTCGGCACTGCCCGCACGGCTGCGCCGTTGGCCCCTGCTCGCAGTTGAGTGAACGGGCCAGGATGCGTGCGGTCGAGGTCTTGCCACACCCCCGGGGACCGGAGAACAGGTACGCGTGATGCGTCCTGCCCGCATCGAGGGCGCGCTTGAGCGGCTCAGTCACGTGCTCCTGGCCGATCACCTCAGCCAGCGAGCCCGGCCGATAGGTCCGGTAGAGCGCCAGTGCCACGCCGCTCACCCTAGTGGTGCCCGCCGACACGTGCCGTCGGCGTCCACAATCCCCAGCTTCTCCACACCTGGGGACAACTCACACCGGTGTAACTACGGGCCTGTCATTGCCTCCGCGGGGCCGAGCGTCGTGCCTACAGCGCGCCACCCGCGGCGGGCGGAGCCGTCGGATCAACGCCCTCACCGCCGCCGGACTCCCGAGCCAGGTAGTCCTCGAGCAGCATCACGTTGTCGCCCACCCGGCGGGCAACCTGCAGCAGCGTCGAGATCGAGGCGACCTCCTCGACCTGCTCCTTGAGGAACCAGTGCATGAACTGCTCACCCAGGTAGTCGGACTCGGCGCGGGCAAGGGCGATGAGTCCCTCGAACTGGGCGGTGACCTGGCGCTCCTGCGCCAGGGCGAGTTCGAGGGGCTCCACGACGCTCGTGAACTCGTTGCGCACGTCGGGCACGCCGGGGATGACCACGTCCGCCTCACGGTCCATGAGGTACTGCACGATCATCATCGCGTGGTTGCGCTCCTCGACGGACTGGGCGTAGAAGTGCGCCGCGAGCTGCGGGAGCGCCTGCTGGTCGAACCACACGGCGATGGCGATGTACTGCTGGGACGCGAAGTACTCGTGCCCGATCTGTTCGGTCAGCAGGTCATGGACGGGGCTCATGGGCGTCTCCTCGAGCAGTGGGTCATCGACCGCGCCACGAGAGGACGGCCACAGGCACAATTCTAGGGCGGACGGAGTCGCCGTGCAGGTGCCGGAGCAGGACAGGATCCGGATCCTGTCGGGACCCGGACCTGCACCGTGCTGGATCTCGCTGCTCGCACGGGGGTGCGGCTGCCTGGCTGGCGGTGGCGGTGGGATTCGAACCCACGGTGGGCTATGAACCCACACACGATTTCGAGTCGTGCTCCTTTGGCCGCTCGGACACGCCACCGCCGAGAATTCTACGGGCCGGGGGTCCCCGAGCACCAAATCGCCGCCGTAGCCTTGGCCCGTGCCCGTCGGACCCCACCCCCTGCCCTGGCCGGACGACCCACGCCTGGACCCGGACCTCCTGGCCGGCGGGGACTCCCGCAACGTCCTGGACAGGTACCGGTACTGGTCGGTCGCCGCCATCGTGGCCGACCTCGACACCCGACGCGCCCCCCTGCATGTGGCGGTGGAGAACGTCGAGCACGACCTGAACATCGGGTCCATCGTGCGCACCGCCAACGCGTTCAACGTCGCGGGTGTGCACATCGTCGGCCGCAGACGCTGGAACCGCCGGGGGGCGATGGTGACCGACGCCTACCTGAGCATCACGCATCACCCGGACCCGGCTGACCTGCGGGCCTGGGCCCAGGCCCAGGGCTTGCCCATCCTCGCGATCGACGTGGTGCCCGGAGCCGTCCCGATCGAGGAGCACCCCATGCCCCCGGCGTGTGTCCTGCTGTTCGGCCAGGAGGGCCCTGGGCTGAGTCCCGAGTCCCTGGCCGGGGCTGATGCCGTGCTGTCGATCAGCCAGTACGGGTCCACCCGGTCGATCAATGTCGCTGCAGCAGCCGCGATCGCGATGCACTCCTGGGCTCGTGTCCACCTGGGCAGTCGACCGGACCCCGCGGGGTAACCTTGCCCGGTGAGCATGACGGCGTCCCTGGCAGCTGCACTGCCCGGGATCGTGCCCACTCTGGGACCCGACTGGCTGGACCCGCAGAACCTCGACCGGTTCGGCGCGGCGGCCTTCTGGATCGCCCTGTTCATCATCTTCGCCGAGTGTGGCCTGCTGATCGGGTTCTTCCTGCCCGGGGACTCCCTGCTGTTCATGGTGGGGCTGTTCATCGCCAGCGGAGTCATCGACATCCCGATCCAGGTCGCCTGCCTGCTGCTGTCGGTCGCGGCGGTGGCCGGCAACCTGACGGGCTACTGGATCGGCTATCGCGCCGGCCCCCCGCTGTTCAACCGGCCCGACTCCCGCTTCTTCCGGCAGGAGTACGTCGACAAGACACACGTGTTCTTCGCCAAGTACGGGTCGCGCGCCATCGTCCTGGCCCGCTTCGTCCCCATCGTGCGCACCTTCATCACGGCGATGGCCGGAGTGGCGCGGATGGACCTTCGCACCTACATCGTCTACTCGACCATCGGCGGCGTGCTGTGGGCCACGGGTGTGACCCTGCTCGGGTACTACCTGGGCAACATCCCGTTCGTGAAGGACAACATCGAGCTGATCCTGATCGGCATCGTGGCCCTGTCCATCATCCCGATCGGGTTCGAGACGCTGCGCCACCGCCGGGAGGCCAGCGCCCGGGCGCTGGCCTCGGACCAGATCACCTGAGTCCCCACTCGAACGCCGCACGGCGCGCGCGGGGCTTCGAGCGCCAGCGCCTAGGCTGGCTTCCGTGACCGATGCGCGCGCAGGACTCCTCGACCAGATCCGGACCAAGGCTGTCGTCCACGGCAAGGTGGTGCTCTCCTCAGGTCGGGAGGCCAACTACTACATCGACCTGCGTCGGGTGACCCTGGACGGCGAGGCCGCCCCGATGGTCGGCCAGGTGATGCTCGACCTCACCTCCGACCTCGACTATGACGCGGTCGGTGGCCTGACCCTGGGTGCGGACCCGGTCGCCACGGCGATGCTGCACAGCGCCGCTGCCCGCGGGCGGCGCCTCGATGCCTTCGTCGTGCGCAAGTCCGAGAAGGCCCACGGGCTCCAGCGCCGCATCGAGGGTCCGGATGTGGCCGGACGTCGGGTCCTGGCCGTCGAGGACACCTCGACGACCGGCGGATCCGTGCTCACCGCGGTGGAGGCGCTGCGCGCGGCCGGAGCAGAGGTCGTCGGGGTCGCGGTCATCGTCGAGCGGGGTGCCGAGCCCGCGATCGGGGCTGCCGGGTTGCCCTACCGCACCGCCTTCAGCCTGTCCGACCTCGGCCTCGACTGACATGTCCGGGGTCACCGTCGTGCTGTGTCCAGCACTGGACCCCGACACCGACGACGGCGCGCGTCGGGAGCTCGCGGCGGCCCTGGCCGGCTGGGGGATCCCTGTCGTGGTTCCGCGCAGGCAGCCCCGGCACGGCGCAGAGCTCGCTGACGAACGGCTCCTGATGGCCGCGTGGGTCGCCGATCAGGCTGTGGCCATCACCGAGGCCCAGGTCGAGGGTCCCCTGATCGTCGTCAGCACAGGAACTGCCAATCGCGCAGTCCCCGCCCTGGGCTTCGCGCAGCGTGCCTCGCGCCGCAGCGTCGTGGGCTACGTGCTGCTCGAGGGCCCACTGCCCGATCCGAGCCGGGCCGGGCAGGACTGGCCCGACGCACCCGTGCTCTACGTCTGCTCCACGGGGCCTGACGCATCGACCCGGGCCGCCGAGCTGCGTGGCTGGACCACGCTGCAGGAGGACCCGATCTCCGCGGTCACCGCCCTGGCCCGGGGCTGGCCGGACGCGCTGACCTGAGCGGCCCTGACCGGACGGGGGGCACACTGGGGTCATGACTGCATGCATCACCGGCGCGACCGCCGGAATCGGGCTGGCCTTCGCTGAGCTGCTGGCCGAGCAGGGTGATGACCTCATCGTCGTGGCCCGCGACACGGCCCGTCTGGACGCACTGGCCCTGAGGCTTGCCGATGAGCACGGGGTGGCCGTCGAGGTCCTGACCGCCGACCTGGCCACAGACGAGGGCTGCATGGCCGTCATGGCGCGCCTGGCCGATGATCAACGTCCTGTCGACGTGCTGGTCAACAACGCCGGCTTCGGGGTCAACCACGACTTCGTGGGCGGCAGCCTGGCCGACGAGGAGCGCCTTCTCGACGTCCTCGTCCGCGCCCCCCTGCGCCTGACCCACGCGGTCCTGCCCGGCATGGTGCAGCGCCGGGACGGCATCGTCATCAACGTCTCCAGCGTGGCCGGCTGGGTGCCCATGGGGACCTACGCCGCCGCCAAGAGCTGGGTCACGGCATTCACCGAGGGCCTGGGCGCGGAGCTGGCCGGGACGGGGGTGACAGCCACAGCCGTCTGTCCCGGGTTGACCCACACCGAGTTCCACCAGAGGGCCGACATGACCGTCTCGTCGATCCCCGAATGGGCCTGGCTGGACGCCTCCCGCGTTGCGGCCGACGGGTTGCGCGCTGCCCGGGCTGGGCGTGTCGTCAGCGTCCCCTCGAAGCGCTACAGGTCACTGACCCTGGCCCTGCAGTACACCCCTCGGTCGGTGCTGCGCCGGATTGTCTCCGCCACACCGGCCTCGCTGACCGACCGGACGTGACAGGCCCCATGACCCACCGCCTCGTCAGCCGGATGCAGGGGCACCGCCGCAGCATCTTCGGTGAGATGTCGGCCCTGGCGCTGGAGACCGGCTCGATCAACCTGGGGCAGGGATTCCCGGACACCCAGGGACCGGACCTGGTCCGCGATGCTGCCCTGGCCGCGATCCAGGAGGGCCGTGGTGCCCAGTACCCCCCGGTTCACGGCCTGCCGGAACTGCGAGCGGCCATCTGCGGCCACCAGGAGTCCTGGTACGGGCTGTCCTGGGATCCCGCGACGGACGTGGTGGTGACCACGGGGGCCTCGGAGGCCATCACCGCGACGGTCCTTGCGTTCATCGAACCCGGGGACGAGGTCCTGGTCCTGGAGCCATGGTTCGACCTCTACAGCGCCGCCATCGATCTTGCCGGTGGGGTCCGTGTCAGCGTTCCCCCCGTCCCGGGGACCTTCCGGCCCGATCCACGGGCCCTTGCTGAGCGGGTCACCGACCGCAGCCGGCTGCTCATCCTCAACTCGCCACACAACCCGACGGGAGTCGTGTTCAACCCCGAGGAGTTGGCCGCCCTCGCGGACGTGGCGGTCGCCGCGGACCTGGTCGTGCTGTCCGACGAGGCCTATGAGCATCTCTGGTTCGACGGGCACCAGCACATCCCCATCGCCACGCTGCCCGGGATGGCGGGGCGCACGATCACCGTCGGCTCGGCCGGCAAGAGCCTGTCCTTCACCGGGTGGAAGGTCGGGTGGGCCTGCGGGCCGGCTGACCTCATCGCGGCGGTGCGGGTGATCCGTCAGCATCTGAGCTACGTCTCCGGTGGACCGTTCCAGTGGGCTGTCGCGCAGGGACTGACTGATCTCCCCGCCGCACATTGGGTCCAGTTCCGACAGGGCCTGGCCCACCAGCGTGACCTCCTCACGCAGGGACTGACGAGCATCGGACTCCGGGTCCAGCCCAGTGAGGGCACCTACTTCCTGCTCACCGACGTCACCGGTGTCGGATATGCCAGCGGTGCGGACTTCTGCGCCGAGCTGCCGGCCCGCGCCGGGGTGGTGGCGATCCCCGTTGCGCCGTTGTGCGATGACCCGCAGGTGGGGCAGGCGTGGGTGCGGTGGGCCTTCTGCAAGCGCCCGGAGGTTCTGGCCGAGGCCTCCCAACGACTCCTGGGCGCCTTCGGCTGAGGCCGTCAGGGGCAGCAGGAGCGCCCCCACACGGTCGTCGGATCGAGCATGACCGCTCAGGTGGGGCTGGCGGCTCCCGCCGTCACCGGGGCCAGGCCCGCAGCGCGCCGCACGGCACCCTCATCGCCACATCGGGCCAGCCAGTTGGCCAGCATGAGGTGCCCGCCCTCGGTCAGGACCGACTCCGGGTGGAACTGCACCCCCTCGATGTCCCACTCCCGGTGCCGCAACGCCATCACGATCCCGCTGTCGGTCCAGCCCGTGATCTCCAGCTCCTCGGGAACAGTCGAGCGCTCCACCGCCAGCGAGTGGTACCGGGTGGCGCGGAACGGCTGCGGCAGGCCCGCCAGGACTCCGGCACCGTGGTGACGCACCAGGGAGGTCTTGCCGTGGAGCAGCTCCGGCGCACGCGACACCACCGCCCCGAACACCGCCCCGATCGCCTGATGGCCCAGGCACACCCCGAACAGGGGAGTCCGCCCAGCACACGCCCGCACCATGTCCATGCAGACGCCGGCGTCGTGCGGATCGCCCGGCCCCGGGGACAGCAGCACGCCGTCGAAGGCGGCGGCATCGTCGGTGGTCACCTCGTCGTTGCGCCGCACGTCGACCTCTGCGCCCAGCTGGGCCAGGTACTGGGCGAGGTTGAACACGAACGAGTCGTAGTTGTCGACGATCAGGATGTGGGCAGTCACGTGGCCATTCTCGCCGGTACCCTTGGTCTGTGCACAGCCCCTCGACACAGCGGGCCTCCGGGCCGGGTGATGCCGGGCGTCCGGAGACGACTGGCTCCCCATCCCCAACCCTCCTCGGGGAAGCCGCCGCCTCTGCGACTGGGGCAGAGCCGGGCAGCAGGCCCCAGAGGTGGCGCCCCCAGCGTCGCCCGCGGCTGGCTGATGTCGCGGCAGCAGCTGTGTTCGCGATCGCCGGTGCGATGTTCATCGCCAGTGCCACAGCCTCGCAGGACGGGGTCCTTCGCCCGGACCAGCAGGGTGGCCTGCCCGGGGCGATCTCAGCTCGCGCGGACCAGAACTCGATCTTGACCCGAGACGTCGACCAACTCACGCTGCAGGTGTCCTCCCTGCTCGAACAGGGGGATCCGAGCACGATCCTGGCGGAGACGGCCGCGCGCAACGCTGTCCTGGCTCCGATCGCCGGGCTGACCCCGGTCACCGGCCCCGGCGTCACCGTGAGCCTGGATGACGCCGACCCTCCACAGCCGATCCCCGACGGATTCACCGGCGATGACTACATCGTCCACCAGCAGGACGTGCAGGGTGTGGTGAACGCCCTGTGGCGGGGCGGCGCCTCGGGGGTGACTGTCATGGGAGAACGCCTCATCAGCACCAGTGCCGTGCGCTGTGTCGGCAACACGGTGATCCTGCAGGGCCAGGTGTACTCGCCCCCGTTCATCATCGAGGCGGTCGGGGACGTGGCCCGACTCACCGCCGCCCTGGACGCCGATGACTCCGTACGGTTCTTCCGGGAGTGGTCCGACGTGGTGGGCCTCGGATACGACCAGTCGGTCAGCCGCGAGATGACCCTGCCCGCGTACACCGGGCCGATCACGACCCCGAACACCCAGGTGATCCCATGACGACCTCGGTGACCTCGGAGCAGCACCCGCAAGGGTCGAACGTGCCACGAGCCTCCCGTGGGTGGGCTGCCGTGGGTGTGGTCGGCGAACTGCTCATCACGCTCGGCGTTGTCCTCCTGCTCTTCGTCGCCTACCAGCTGTGGTGGACCAATGTCGTGGCCGACCGAGCTGCCGAACAGCAGGCGGTCGCGCTGCAGGACTCGTGGTCCCGGCCCCCCACAGGTCAGGACGCGGGCGACGAGGGCGACGAGGGCGATGGCACGGTGCGGCGACCCACGTTGGGGGACGCGTTCGCGTTGATGTACATCCCACGCCTGAGCGACAAGGTCTGGGGAATGCCGGTCCTGGAGAGCGTGGCGCTGCCGGATCTGGCGAGCGGGATCGGCCACTACCCCGAGACCCAGTTGCCGGGGCAGAAGGGGAACTTCGCCGTGGCTGCCCACCGCGCGACCAACGGCGAGCCGTTCCGCGACATCGACCGACTCCAGGTGGGTGACAAGGTCTACGTGGAGGTCCGTGACTCCTGGTTCGAGTACACCCTGAACCGGGACCAGATCGTGTCGCCCCAGGCCGGCTGGGTCCTGGATCCCGTCCCCGGTGAACCTGGCGCGACACCGGTCGACAGGCTCATCACCCTGACCACGTGCAACCCACGATGGGCGAGCACCACACGGTGGATCTGGTGGGGCGAGTTGAGCAACACCTGGGACAAGGAGACCGACAAGGTCCCCGCGGCCATCAGGGCGGGACGCTAGATGTACGCGTGGATCTGGCACCACCTCCCGGGACCCACGGCACTGCGAGTGGTCATCTGCGCCGTGGCCCTGACGGCCATCGTCGCAGTCCTGTTCATGTGGGTGTTCCCCTGGCTGGAGCCACGGTTGCCCTTCACGGACGTCACGGTGGATGCCGCACCATCCACAGGCTTATCCACAGTTGGGGACAGAATTACATCGATGTAGTTCTCACGTGAGACCTGCCTCGCTGATCACGTTCTGCATGCAGTCGGTCGCTATGGGCCCTCGTTCGGAGCACCGGGCGACCTCACAGGCCGTCACCAGAGCTGGCCGACACGTCCTGTTCGGGCTGATTCACCCCGATATGCCGGGTCAACGCCACTTCGTGGAGAGTCCGAACCCGATCATGATCAGACCGAATCCCAGCACCATGTTCCAGGTCCCCAGGTCGGACATGACGGGCATCCCGGGAACGATGTAGTACAGGACTATCCACAACAGGCCCAGCAGGAAGCACGCGAGCATCACGGGGACCAGCCACCGGGGCGAGGAGGTCGGCGCAGCCTTGGTGGGTTCGGGCGAGGCACTGCGCGCCTTCGGCTTGCCCCGACCCTTGGACTCCGGCATGGCTCCCTCTCCGTCAACAGTTGGCGAGCATCGTACCCCGCAACCTCAACCGGTCAGCACGGGGACCATGTCCTGGATCGCCGAGGTGCGCATGAGGGTCAGCCCCACCAGCACGACGGACACGGCGACGGTCGCGGCGACGTGCTTGTTGAGCTGTTGACGCCGCTCCTGGCCACGTCCCGAGGTGAGGACCAGGGCGACCAGCGCGCCGGTCACGGCACCGCCGAGGTGGGCGCGCCAGTCGATCCCCCCGAGCACGAATCCAAGGACCACGTTGATCCCGAGCAGGAAGATGATCTGGGTCACATCGCGGTCCAGGCGACGCCCCACGATGATCCAGGCGGACATGAGCCCGAAGATCGCGCCACTGGCGCCCACCGAGAGTGTGTTCACCGGCGAGAACCAGTAGGAGGCCACGGCTCCACCGATCCCCGAGAGCAGGTACAGGGTCAGGAAGCGCCCATGTCCCAGCACACGTTCCAGCGGTGGCCCAAGGATGAACAGGACGTACATGTTGAACGCGATGTGCAGCCAGCCGGCATGCAGGAAGACCGAGGAGACCAGGCGGAACCACTCACCGTCCAGGGCGATGGCCAGCGGCCACATCCCCCACCGCTGCAGGCCGCCGGCCAGCTTGAGCAGGGTCACGGCGACGAAGAGGAAGGCACAGATGCCGATGAGGGTCTGCGTGACCGCACCGTCGCGGGTGATGCGGCCCCCGAAGACGGTGCGCACCTCGCGGACAGAGGCCTGCCCGGCCTCGACACACTCCGGGCACTGGTAGCCCACCGACGCCGCGTTCATGCACTCCGGGCAGATCGGCCGCTGGCAGCGCGTGCACTGGATCCAGGTCTCCCGGTCGGGGTGACGGAAGCAGACCGGTGCGGGCGGGGCAGCCTCGGCCGGGAGGCCGTAGCTCACTTCTCGATGGTCACCGAGGTGATGACGACATCGGTCGTCGGCCGGTCACCCGGGCCCACGGAGGTGGCGGCGATGGCGTCGACGACATCGCGACTCGGCTGGTCGGCCACCTCACCGAAGATGGTGTGCTTGAAGTTCAGGTGCGGGGTCTTGCCCACCGTGAGGAAGAACTGGCTTCCATTGGTTCCCGGTCCCGCGTTGGCCATCGCCAGCAGGTAGGGCCGATCGAAGCTCAGTTCCGGGTGGAACTCATCGGCGAACTGGTACCCGGGACCTCCACGTCCCGTGCCGGTCGGATCGCCGCCCTGGATCATGAACCCCTTGATCACGCGGTGGAAGACCACGTCGCTGTAGAGCGCTCCGTCACCCGTGCGGCCAGTCCGCGGATCGACCCACTCCTGGGACCCGTCGGCCAGGCCGACGAAGTTGGCCACGGTCTTCGGTGCGTGGTTGTCGAACAGGGTCACGTTGATGTCACCCAGGGACGTGTGCAGAACGGCATTGGTCATGCGCCGAATCCTGCCACAGTCCGGGCCGTCCGGCTGTCGACGGGTGGGCAACGCCACGGTGCTCTGCGGACATGCCGATGCCCCAGGGGAACAGGTCCTGGGGCATCGGGCGCTGTGGAGACGAGGGGACTTGAACCCCTAACCCCCGCCTTGCAAAGGCGGTGCTCTGCCAGTTGAGCTACGTCCCCCGACGTGGGTCAGCGCAGATCAGGCGCCGACGTTGCCTCGTTCCAGAGGTCGCGCTCCTCCTGGGCCCCGTTCATCCGGCTGTAGACGACATACCCTGCCGCAGCGATGGCTGCCAGCACGAGAACCTTCTTGAGCATGGGACCTCCCGGGGGGACGGAGCGCGATCAACTCGCGCCGAGTGGGCCTAAGTGGACTTGAACCACTGACCTCTTCCTTATCAGGGAAGCGCTCTAACCGTCTGAGCTATAGGCCCGCCGGCACCTCTGGGCACCGTCGGAAAGGGTACCCCAGCAGTGATCCCGGACCCAAACGCCGCTCAGTCCTCCTCGGCGAGCGTGACCTCGAGTCCGCCACCGATTCCCACGGAGAGGTTGTACATGAAGGCAAGCAGGGTGGACAGGGCCGTGACGAGCACCGTCTCGATGCCCGCGACCACCAGCGCGGCACCCATGATCCGGTCGAAGTCCAGGTAGCTGGTGACGCTGGCGGCGCTGTCGCCACCCACGTCCGTCGCGGTCCGGGTGATGGCCCCGATGATCCCCGCGGAGTCCAGGGCGAACCACAGGGCAGCAGCTGCCGCCAGGGTGATGATGGCCAGGGCCAACGAGAGAAGGAATGCCTGCTTCATCACCGACCAGGGATCGATGTGCGTGAGGTAGACCCGGGCTGCACGGGGGCCGGACGGCGCACGCACGGCGCTGCGCACGACACGGGAGGTAGTGGTGCTCTGCGGCGCTCGCGCCTGTGCCGGAGCTGGCGCGGGAGCAGGTGCCACTGCCGGGGGAGCAGGCGCTGGCGAGGGAGGGGGCTGGGTCGGGGCGGGAGCGGCTGACCCGGTCGCGGGAGCCGCCGTCACCGCGGCACCGGCCACAGCAGCAGCTGCGGTGGGCGCCGAACCCTGCCCGGGGGGCGTGGTGGGGACGGCAGGGGCAGGCGGGCCTGCCGAGCCGGAGGTCGTGACCGGCGGGATCAGCACGCTGGGTCGCGGCCGGGCTGAGTCCGGTGCCGTCATCCGCGCCGCTGGACCGGGGCGACCCACGGCGCGGTCAGCACCGGGCTGGCCCTGGGCATGCTCAGCCATGTCGTCACTCCCGTCAGCCATACGACCAGCCCTGATGGTATACCGGCATCGCCGACACGGCCCGACTCATCCCTGCCCGCGCTCGGCGCCGCAGCGCCAGCCCGGTCACAGCCCGGACTCTCGCTCGGACCCATCCCCCAGCACACGGTCGTCCTCGGACTCCGGTACGCCCTCAGCCTGGATCTCGGAGCCGCCTTCCTGCGTGGCCAGATCCGTGGCACCCGGTTCGCCGGCATCCCCGGCCTCATCCTCGATCTCGATCTCGGTGATCTCTGCCGCGCGTGCCACACCCACGACGCTGTCCAGAGGGCCAAGGTCCATCAGTGAGACCCCCATCGTGGCGCGTCCAGTGGAACGCACCTGATCGACACGGGTCCGGATCACCACACCGTTGCTGGCGATCGCATAGAGCTCGTCGGACTCCTCGCAGATGAGCGCACCGACCAGGGAGCCGCGTTGTTCCACCAGCTTCATCGCGGTGACCCCGAAGGTGTTGCGTCCCTGGGTCCGCCACTCACTGAGCGCCGTGCGCTTGGCGAAGCCACCGTCTGTCACAGTCACCAGGTGTGACCCAGGACGGACCACCTCCATGGACAGCGTGGAGTCCCCGGGTCGCAGTCGGATGCCCTGGACCCCGGCGGTCGCCCGTCCCATGGGACGCAGGGTCGAGTCATCGGCGCGGAAGCGCACTGACGCCCCCTTGGCCGAGACCAGCAGCATGTCGTCCTCGGCGCTGACCAGCTGGGCGGAGATGAGCTCGTCACCCTCGCGGAGGTTGATGGCAGCCAGCCCGTTGGAACGGATCGAGTCGAACTCCCTCAACCGGCTCTTCTTGACCATGCCGTCACGTGTGGCCAGGACCAGGTAGTCCGCGGCACTGAAGTCGCGCAGGTCCAGGACCTGGGCGATCTGCTCGTCGGGTTGGAACGCCAGGAGGTTGGCCACGTGCTGGCCACGCGCATCCCGGCCGGCGTCCGGCAGCTCGTAGCCCTTGGCCCGGTACACCCGCCCCTTCGTGGTGAAGAACAGGATCCAGTGGTGCGTCGTGGTGACGAAGAAGTGGCTCACCACGTCATCCCCACGCAGTTGCGCGCCCTTGACCCCGCGACCACCACGCCGCTGGGCCCGGTACAGACCGACGTCGGTGGCCTTGGCGTAGCCACCACGGGTGAGGGTGACCACGATGTCCCGCTCGGCGATGAGGTCCTCGTCGGTCATCTCCCCCTCGTCGGGGATGATCATCGTGCGCCGCTCGTCACCGAACTTGGCCACGATCTCCGACATCTCCTCGCCGACGATGTTCCGCTGGCGCTCCTCGCTGGCCAGGATCGACTGGTACTCGGCGATGTCACGCATGAGGGCGTCGTAGCGGGACTGCAGCTCATTGCGCTCGAGTGCGGCAAGCTTGCGCAGCTGCATGTCCAGGATCGCCTGAGCCTGGAGCTCGTCGATCTCGAGCAGCTCGATCAGGCCGGCCTGGGCCTCGGCGGCCGAACGCGAGGCCCGGATCAGCGCGATGACCTCGTCGATCCGGTCGATGGCCTTGAGCAGCCCACGCAGGATGTGGGCGCGCTCCTCGGCGACCCGCAGACGGTAGGTGGTGCGCCTGCGGATGACGGTGATCTGGTGGGTGATCCAGTGCCGGACGAAGGCGTCCAGGGGCAGTGTCCTGGGGACACCGTCGACCAGGGCCACCATGTTCGCCCCGAAGGTCTCGCGCAGCTGGGTGTGCTTGTAGAGCTGGTTGAGCACGACCTTGGCGACCGCGTCCTTGGACAGGATGATCTCCAGGCGCAGCGTGTCCCCGCTGGACTGGTCGATGATGTCTGAGATCCCCGACATCTTGCCCTGCTTGTGCAGGTCGACGATCTTGGCCAGCAGGTTGTCCTGGTTGACCTGGTAGGGCAGCCCGGTGACCACGAGCATCGTGCGGCCGCGGGTGTCCTCGGTCACCTCGACGATCGCACGCATGGTGATCAGGCCACGGCCGGTCCGGTAGGCGTCCTCGATGCCCTTGCGGCCCACGATCAGCGCGCCGGTCGGGAAGTCCGGACCCGGGATCCGCTCCATGAGCGCTGCCAGCAGCTCCTCGCGTGAGGCGTCCGGGTTCTCCAGGGCCCACATCACCCCCGCAGCGACCTCGCGCAGGTTGTGCGGGGGGATGTTGGTGGCCATGCCCACCGCGATCCCCGCCGAGCCGTTGGCCAGCAGGTTCGGGAACCGGGCGGGCAGGACCGTGGGCTCCATGGTCCGGCCGTCGTAGTTGGGGACGAAGTCGACGGTCTCCTCGTCGATGTCCCGGGTCATCTCCATGGCCAGCTGGGCCAGCCGGCACTCGGTGTAGCGAGAGGCGGCCGCCCCGTCATTGCCGGGCGACCCGAAGTTCCCCTGTCCCTGGACCAAGGGGTAGCGCAGCACCCAGGCCTGGGTCAGGCGGACCAACGTGTCATAGATGGCCAGGTCACCGTGGGGGTGGTAGTTGCCCATGACATCGCCGACCACTCGGGCGGACTTCGAGAAGTTGCGGTCCGGACGGTAGCCACCGTCATACATCGCGTACAGGACGCGGCGATGCACCGGCTTCAGGCCATCGCGGACGTCGGGCAGGGCGCGCGACACGATGACACTCATCGCGTAGTCCAGGTAGGAGCGCTGCATCTCGACCTGCAGGTCGATCGGCTCGATCCGGCCGTGGATCCCGGGGCCTTCAGTGATCTCAGTCATCAGATGTCCAGGAACCTCACGTCGCGGGCGTTGCGCTGGATGAACGAGCGACGACTCTCGACGTCCTCGCCCATCAGCGTCATGAACAGTTCATCGGCCTGGGCCGCATCATCGAGGGTGACCTGGAGCAGGACCCGCTCCTCCGGATTCATCGTGGTGTCGCGAAGCTCCTGCCAGTTCATCTCACCGAGGCCCTTGTACCGCTGGATGGCCTCCTCCTTGGGCAGCCTGCGACCTGCAGCGATCCCTGCCTCAGTCAGCGCCTCGCGCTCGCGGTCGGAGTAGGCGTACTCGGCGGGGGCCTTCACCCACTTGATCTTGAACAGCGGTGGTTGTCCCAGGTACACGTGACCGTGTTCGATCAGGGGTCGCATGTACCGGAACAACAGGGTCAGCAGCAGGGTCCGGATGTGCTGGCCGTCGACATCGGCGTCGGCCATGAGCACCAGCTTGTGATAGCGCAGCTTGGCCTCGTCGAAGTCGTCCTGGACCCCGGTGCCCATCGCTGAGATCAACGCCTGGACCTCGTTGTTCTGCAGGACCTTGTCGATCCGGGCCTTCTCGACGTTGAGGATCTTGCCGCGGATCGGCAGGATCGCCTGGGTCTTGGGATCCCTGGCCTGGCGGGCCGAGCCACCGGCCGAGTCACCCTCCACGACGAACAGCTCGCAGTTCTCCGGCTCCCGGCTGGAGCAGTCGATCAGCTTGCCCGGCAGCCCACCGCCCCCGAGCAGCCCTTTGCGGTTGCGGGCAAGGTCGCGAGCCTTGCGCGCAGCCATCCGTGCGTGGCTGGCGGACACGGCCTTGCGGGCGATCTCACGCCCCTCAGCGGGGTTGGCCTCGAACCAGGCGCCCAACTGGTCGAAGACCACGGACTGGACCACCGTCTTGGCCTCGGTGTTGCCCAGCTTCGTCTTCGTCTGACCCTCGAACTGTGGCTCGCGTAGCTTCACGCTGACGATGGCAGTGAGTCCCTCGCGGATGTCCTCCCCGGAGAGGTTGGCGTCCTTCTCCTTGAGGATGTTCCAGGTGCGGGCGAACCGGTTGACCAGGGTCGTCAGGGCGGCTCGGAAGCCCTCCTCGTGCGCCCCACCCTCAGTCGTGTTGATGGTGTTCGCGAACGTGTACACGCTCTCGTTGAAGAGGTCGGACCACTGCATCGCGATCTCTGCGGAGATCCCCTTGTCGGTGTCCTCGGCCATGAACTCGATGACGGTCGGATGGGCTGCCCCGCGCTTGGCATTGAGGTGCCTGACGAAGTCGGCGATCCCGCCGTCGTAGTGGTAGGTGACCTGGCGCGGACCGGGCTGGTCCTCCACCGAGATGTCGTCGGTCGGGTGCGTCCGCTCATCGGTCAGCGCAATCGTCAGGCCCCGGTTGAGGAAGGCCATCTCCTGGAACCGCCGGGACAACGTCTCGAAGTCGTAGTGCGTGGTCTCGAAGATGCCCGGGTCGGCCCAGAAGACGATCGACGTCCCACTGTCCTCGGTGACCTCGTCCTTGGACAACGGGGCCTGAGGGAATCCGCCGGCATAGGACTGCCGCCACACGTGGCCCTCCCGGCGAACCTCGACCTCCAGAGTCGAGGACAGCGCGTTGACCACGGACACACCCACCCCGTGCAGGCCACCGGAGACCGCGTAGCCGCTACCCCCGAACTTGCCGCCGGCGTGCAGGACCGTCAGGACGACCTCAATGCCCGGCTTGCCCTCACTGGCCACGATGTCCACCGGGATGCCGCGGCCGTTGTCCACGACCCGGACCCCCCCGTCAGCCAGCAGCGTGACCTCGATCCGGTCACAGTGCCCGGCAAGGGCCTCGTCGACCGAGTTGTCCACGACCTCGTAGACCAGGTGATGCAGTCCCCGCTCGCCGGTGGAGCCGATGTACATGCCTGGGCGCTTGCGAACGGCATCCAACCCCTCGAGGACGGTGATCGCACTGGCGTCATAGGACACGTGGGACTCCTGACTGGTGGTGTGTCGGGGGTGGCGCGAGGAGGACCTCCACGTCCAGCGGACGCGGGGATCACCCGTCGCACGCGTGATGCG
The DNA here is from genome assembly GCA_963697345.1 of uncultured Actinomycetes bacterium. Lineage (GTDB taxonomy): Bacteria > Actinomycetota > Actinomycetes > S36-B12 > CAIYMF01 > Prado023. The sequence goes on from CAVONS010000007.1 coordinate 52,116, forward strand.
GGAATTCTACCCTGATCTGGGCGTCCGACCGCCGGAAATCCACATAGGACGCGCGCAGGCTGGCTCAGATATCGGAGACGATCCCCCCCACACCCAGACCCAGACCGGCTCGTGGCGGCGATTCTGGGCTCGGAGTCCTCACCGGTGAGGGAGCGGCTGGTCAGCCGTAGGTGTCCCGCGGGCCACGCCCGCGCACCCGCAGCCGTCCCCTGGTGCGCGGGGGTGCCGGACCCACGATCCGGATGTCGCGCGACGACACCGGATCCGACGTGCGAGTCGATGGCCGTGCGGACTGCCGGCAGCATGAGCCTGAGCTGCTCAGCCCAGGCCGTTGAGGACGCACGCACCACCAGCTGCCCGGTCTCCAGGTCGAAGGACTCGACTGGGGCGTGCTCGGCGTTGGCCGTACCCACGATCTCTGGCCACAGTCCGTGCAGTCGCGCCACGTCGAGCCCGGTGCTCCACCCCTGCTCGTCGACGAGTCGCGACCAGGCGCCGCCGACAGCCAGGGGGTCGCGGTCATCGGGACCGGGACCGGAGTACGCGCCGGGGACCCGCCGCGCTCGGGTGCGGCCAGGACGGGAGCGAGCGGCGCGCTGGGTCTCCGGTGCTGCCTGCCCCGCCGCCCGGGCCGAGGCGCGGATCCGGGACAGGACGGCGCGAGCAGCGTCGGGAACCCCTGCGCCCGCGTCGGGGTCGGTCTCGCGGGGCGCACCGGCACCGGCACGGTGCCCCTCGGGCGTCATGCTGCCGGCTCGATGAGGTCGGCCACAGCCACGCTGCGGCCGGTCAGGATGCTGGGCACGTCCTGGGGCACGGCAGCGGTGATCAGGACCTGCTCCACCTCGGCCACTGCATCGGCCAGCCGCTCGCGGCGATCGGAGTCCAGCTCCGCGAACACGTCGTCGAGGATCAGCACCGGCTCGCCACCGGGACCAGCATCCGCCAGGACAATGTCATAGGACGCCAGCCGTAGGGCCAGGGCCATGGACCAGGACTCCCCATGTGAGGCATACCCGCGCACCGGCATGCCGTGCAGTGTGATCGCCAGCTCGTCACGATGCGGCCCCACCAACGTGATCCCGCGGGCGAACTCGTCTTCGCGGCGGGCTTCGAGCGCCGCCCGGACATGCTCGACGAGGTCCGCACGTCCCAGTCCCTGGGACTCCGGGACACCGGGCACGTACTCGATGCGAGCAGCTGGATCAGAGGTCCCCGGGGCCACCCTGCGGTAGGCACCGGCCACCGGTTCTGTCAGCCGGTCGATCAGCGCCGAGCGCCCGGAGATGACCTCCGCGGACAGGGCTGCCAGCTGCTCGTCCCAGATGGACAGGGTTGCCTCGGCCGCAGATCGACTTCGTGACCCCCCACCACGTAGGGCGGACGCCGACTTCAGCAGGGAGTTGCGCTGGCGCAGGACACGGTCGAGGTCGGTCAGCACTCCATCGAAGCGCGGCGCAAGGGCCACGAGCAGCTCGTCGAGGTAGGACCTCCGCTCCCCTGGATCACCCTTGACCAGGAACAGGTCCTCGGGGGCGAACAGGACCCGGGACACCTGACCCAGGACATCGCGCTGTCGAGGCACCGGGGCCCGATTGAGTCGCGCACGGTTGGCGCGTCCCGGATTGATCTCCAGCTCGATGACCACCTCGCGCCCGCCCCGGTCGGCGTGGACCCTGACCACAGCCCGTGCAGCGCCCTGACGGACCAGGGGGGCATCGCTGGCCACCCGATGTGAACGCAACGAGCTGGCGTATCCGATCGCCTCGACCAGATTGGTCTTGCCCTGGCCGTTGGCGCCCACGAATGTCGTCACCCCGGCTGGGATGTCCAACTCGACGGCCTCGTACGAGCGGAAGTCGACCAGGCCCAGATGCGTGACGTGCACGCTACGACGGTAGGCGCACGGGCATCAGCAGGTACAGGTAGTCATCAGCTGCGTCGGCGTCGAAGCTCGCCGCGCCGGTCAGCACGGCCGGCTTGTTCGAGTTGGTGAAGGCCATGTTCGTCACCGGCTGGGAGATCGCCGCCAGGCCTTCGAGCAGATACCCGGGGTTGAAGGCGATCCGATCCATGGGCTCACCGGTGACGACACACTCAAGGGCATCGACACCGATCGCGTCATCCCCGGTGCCGGCCTCGAGAACCAGTTCCTGGCCGTTGAAGATCATCTTGACCGCACTGGAGCGTTCCGCAACCAGCGCGACGCGCTTGACGGCCTCCGTGAGCGCGGCCGTCTCCACTCGAGCAACGGTGGGTGACTCCGACGGCAGCAGCGAGCGGTACTTCGGGAAGTCCCCCTCGAGCAGGCGCGTGGTGGTGCGTCGATCGAGTCCCTCGATACCCAGCAGCCCCTCGCCCGCTTCCGCCGACCCGAATGCGAGGTGCACCTCATCGGCATGCGCCAGGGCCTTGGCAGTGTCGGCCAGGGTGCGCGCCGGAACCAGGGCGGCGGCACTGAACTCCGCAGACACTGGGCTCCAGGCGAAGGTGCGCACGGCCAGCCGGTAGCGGTCAGTGGCCGCCAGGGTCACCTGGTCGCCATCCACCTCGACCCGGACCCCGGTCAGGAACGGCAGCGCGTCATCGCGTCCAGCCGCCACCGCCACCTGCGCCACTGCGCCTGCCAGGACGGCCCCCGACACGGCGCCGCTGGAGATGGGCATCGCGGGCAGCGGCGGGTACTCCTCCGCCGGGAGGGTGGGCAGCTCGAAGGAGGCCCGTCCCGACCGGACCCGCAGACGGGTGCCATCGATCTCCAGATCCACCGGTTGCGCCGGCAGGGCCCGAGCGATGTCCACGAGGAGTCGGCCATTGACCAGGGCAACACCCGGGTCCTCAACGTCGGCCGCGATCTCCACACGGCCGGAGACCTCGTAGTCGTAGCTGGCGATCGAGAGCTTGGGTTCGGCACCACCGAGGCTCTCGAGGCGCAGCCCCGAGAGCATGGGCAGCGCAGGACGAGTGGGCACGGTCCGGCCTGCCCATGCCACAGCATCGGCGAACTGGTCACGGTCGACGCGGAACTTCACGAACTCCTCCTGGGGTGAGCGCTGTGCGGTGTCACCCTACGACGAGGCAATGACATGGGACCGCACCGCCGCGTGTGGCGGGGGGATTGTAGGGCGCATGCAGTCCCGACAGGCCAACGCGTGCAGGCGCAGAGGGTGTCCCTGATGGCCATGATCCACAGGCAGGTTCCCACAGGAGGCTGTGCGGTGTTCCACTCCCTAGTAGATGGAGTATTCGTAGTAGGGGCTGTGGACTCTGGGGATAAGCCGGATCGTCGCAGGTCGGCATGCGTGTTCCCACTCACAGCGCCTGTGGGTGCGTCTGAGTCGGACCCATGTAATTCGTGGACAACAACGCAGATCGCGTGGTGGTCAGCCCGGCGTCCACAGGCGGAGGGGCACTGATGGGAATGACACGCCGCCGTCGTCCCACGGGCGTCCACAGCGGGCACACGAGCGCGAGGTCCCTGGGACAACCAGGTGTCCCTGTCCCATGTCCCACGGTCGTGTCCCACGGGGGTCGGCAGCCGGGTCAGCGCGTCGCGGCTTGGGCGCGGATACGGGCCGTGAGATCCATGACCGAGTTGTACAACGAGCGGCGCTCGGCCATGAGTGTCCGGATCTTGCGGTCGGCGTGCATGACTGTCGTGTGGTCGCGGCCACCGAACAGCTCGCCGATCTTGGGCAGGGACAGGTCGGTGAGCTCGCGACACAGGTACATGGCGACCTGTCGTGCGGTGACCAGGGTGCGGGAGCGGGACTGGCCGGTCAGGTCATCGATCGACACGGAGTAGAACTTGGCTGTCTCCAGCATGATCGCCGGGGCGGTGATCTCAGGTCCCGCCTCGTTGGGGATGACGTTGCGCAGGACCTCCTCGGCCAGTTGGAGCTCCACGGGCCGCTTGCTGAGGCTGGCGAAGGCGGTCACCCGGATCAGGGCGCCCTCGAGCTCGCGGATGTTGCGTGAGATCTTGCTGGCGATGTACTCCAGGACGTCAGCCGGGACAGTGATGCCCTCCTGATCGGTCTTCCGACGAAGGATGGCGATCCGCGTCTCGAGGTCGGGGGGCTGGATGTCTGTGGTCAGGCCCCAACCGAACCGCGTGCGCATGCGGTCCTCGAAGTCCTTGAGCTTGTTCGGGGCGATGTCCGAGGTGATGACGATCTGCTTGTTGGCGTTGTGCAGCGTGTTGAAGGTATGGAAGAACTCCTCCTGCGTCTGCACCTTGCCCGAGAGGAACTGGATGTCGTCGACAAGGAGGACGTCCACATCGCGGTACCGGCGCTGGAACTGCAGGGCGGCATCGTCGCGGATCGAGTTGATGAACTCGTTGGTGAACTCCTCACTGGACACGTAGCGGACACGTGTCCCGGAGTACAGCATCTGCGTGTAGTGACCGATCGCGTGGAGCAGATGGGTCTTGCCCAGTCCGGACTCCCCGTAGATGACCAGCGGGTTGTAGCTGCGCGCCGGCTGCTCGGCGACGGCGACCGCCGCTGCATGGGCGAATCGGTTGCTGGCGCCGGCGACGAAGGTGTCGAACGTGTAGCGCGGGTTGAGCCGGGCCGACTGCTCGGGCTTGACCTCGTTGGTCCGGGTCGCCAGGCGCACGACCGGTTGTGGACCCGTCGGGTCCGTGGGGTCGGTGGCAGGCCCGCCACTGGCGGCGGCCTTGGCCCGGTTGGCGTAGGTGGAGTCCGCCCAGATGTCGGCGAGGTCGTCGTCCACATCCAGCGAGGGGTCCACGGTCACCGCAAGGTTGATCTCGCGTCCGAGCAGGTCGGACAGGGATTTCTCGATGGGTGGCCGAAGGTGCGACTCGAGCACGTCCTTGGCGAACAGGTTGGGGGCGGCCAGCACGGCCACGCTGCCGTAGACGTTCACCAGCCGGCTCAACTGCAGGAACGCCCGGTGGGAGCGGCTCAGTGCCGCGCTGTCCAGGGAGCCGATCACGCTGCCCCAGATCTGTGCCGGGTCTGCAGTGTCATCCACGGGCCGATACCTCTTCCTGCGCTGTGTTCCCTGCGCTGTGTGTCGTCCAGGACGTGGCTGGCTGGCAGCAATTGGCCGAACCTATGCCCGCAAAGAGCTGAAGGGCAAGAGTTTTCCACAGGTTCCGAGCAGCTCGAACCACGGCCCCCACTCGAGCCCGGTTGTCGGCGGTGTTCGTGGGGCGAGGCACCCTGACCGACCGTGGGGGGCGTCCGTTTGACCGCTGATCGGCCCGTTGCGTACCTTGGTACCCAGGAAGAGGTCCGTCCGGCCGGTGGTGTATGTGCCGAGGGCTCTTCGCCCGAGAACACCCAGCCGCAAGGATGAGACACCATGAAGCGCACTTTCCAGCCGAACAACCGCCGGCGTGCCAAGACGCACGGCTTCCGGGCACGGATGAGCACCCGGGCCGGCCGCGGAGTGCTCGCCGCGCGCCGCGGCAAGGGTCGCACCCGCATTTCGGCCTAGGCGTCCGGTTCGTCCGTGCTTCCCGGACCCCGACGCGTACGGCGGTCTGCCGACTACCGCGTGGTGATGCGCACCGGTTCCCGTGCCGCGTCGAGCACGGTCGTCGTGCATGTCTGTGCCACTGGTTCTGACCGCGCCGCCCGGTGTGGTTTCGTCGTGGGACGAGCCGTGGGTCCCGCCGTGGTGCGCAACCGTGTGGCTCGGCAGCTGCGCCACCTGATGTCTGCGCACCTCGAGGTGCTGCCCGCAGGTACCGATGTCGTCGTTCGGGCCATGCCCCCGGCAGCCGGTGCTTGCGGTGAGGACCTGGCCCGGGACGTGTCCTCAGGGCTGCGCAGGGCCATGTCCAGACTGGGACACCAGGATGTGACGGGACCGGTGGTGTCCCAGTGACTCGGGGACAGCGTGTCGCCGCAGCAGCACGCCGCGCCTGGGACATGACACTGGGCCGCCTGCTGTCGTCCATCCTGGTAGGTGGGATTCGTGGTTATCAGCGCTACATCTCGCCGCTCTCGGGACCCAAGTGTCGCTACTACCCCTCCTGTTCGGCTTATGCTCTGGGGGCGGTGCGCACGCACGGGCCGATCAAAGGCTTCCTCCTGGGAGTCGGGCGTGTGGCGCGCTGCAACCCCTGGTCCCCTGGTGGGATCGACCATGTGCCGGAGAAGGGGACCTGGCGGGGTGGGAAGGACGTCCGTCCCACCGCTGATCGAGTAGGGAGCTAGTTCGTGTTCCTCTGGCGCTGGCTGCTTGACGCAGTCTCCTGGATCCTTGTCCAGTTCCACCAGCTGTTCTCCATCTTCCTCGGGGAGGACAGTGGCTGGTCGTGGACCTTGGCGATCGTCGGTCTGGTGGTCGTGATCCGGATCCTGCTCATCCCCCTGTTCGTCAAGCAGATCCGTGCCCAGCGCAACATGCAGCTGATCCAGCCGCAGCTCAAGGAGATCCAGGCCAAGTACGCCGGGGACAAGGAACGCCAGTCCCAGGAGATGATGGCGCTCTACAAGGACACGGGCACCAACCCGCTGGCCTCCTGCCTGCCCATCCTGCTCCAGGCACCCATCTTCTTCGCGCTCTTCCGCGTGCTCAACGTGGGTGTGGCCCAGGAGAAGCCGATCGGCGTCTTCGAGTGGCCGCAGTACCAGTACCTGCTCGCCTCAGCGCACGATGCCGAGATCTTCGGAGTTCCCCTCTACGCGACCTTCGCGCATGCGGACGAGACCCCAAGCCCGACGAACACCAGGATCCTGGCCATCATCCTGATCATCCTGATGTCCGCGACGAGTTTCCTCACGCAGAGGCAGCTCTTGCTCAAGAACACTGCCAGCGACAACCCGATCGCTCAGCAGATGAAGATCATGATGTACATCTTCCCGGTCATGTTCGCCGTCGGCGGCCTGAACTTCCCGATCGGCGTCCTGATCTACTGGTTCACCACCAACCTCTGGACCATGGGCCAGCAGTTCTGGGTGATCCGGAACAACCCGCAACCCGGGACTCCAGCAGCCCTCGCGGCGGCGGAGCGAAAGGCCCAGAAGGCGGCCAAGAAGGGCCTGCCGGTCTCCCCGGAGCCCGGTGCAGGCACGGTGATCACCGGCGAGGTCGTCGACGAGAACCCCGGCCAGCCACGTGGGCGCACCCAGCCGAAGAAGCAACCGAGAAGCAAGCGGACCGGACCACCACCGAAGTCCAGCTGAGCACGGAAACAGCCCAATGGAGGACCACAACATGAGCAACAAGTCAGACCTGGAGCGCGAAGGGGACGTCGCCGCGGACTACCTCGAGGCCCTGCTCGACATAGCCGATCTTGACGGCGATATCGACATGGACGTGGAGCGGGACCGCGCGATGGTGTCGATCGTGGGCGGTGATCTGGGTGACCTGGTGGGTCCTGATGGCAAGGTCCTGGAGGCCCTCCAGGAGTTGACCAGGCTCGCTGTGACACGTGAGACCGGGGATCGCAGTCGCCTGATGCTCGACATCGCTGGATTCCGGGCCGAGCGCAAGCGTGAGTTGGCAGAGTTGGGCGAGCGGGCCGTGGCTGACGTGAAGCGCACCGAGGAGCCGGTGAAGCTCGCCCCGATGACAGCCTTCGAGCGCAAGGTGATCCACGATGTGGTCGCCGAGGCCGGGCTGCGCAGCGAGAGCGAGGGCGAGGGTGCCGCCCGCCGCGTGGTGGTCATGCCGGCGTGACCGATGTTCCACGTGAAACGGAACTGAGTGCGCGCTATGCCGACAACCTCCGGATGGGTCAGTACGCCACGATCCTGGCGACTCGTGGCGTCGAACGTGGGCTGATCGGTCCCCGTGAGGTCCCCCGCCTCTGGTCCAGGCACCTGGTGAACTGCGCAGTTGTTGCCCAGGAGGCCACCGATGACCTCCCGGTGGGCTGCACAGTGGCCGACGTCGGCTCTGGTGCCGGCCTTCCAGGGATCGTCTGGGCCATCGTGCGCCCAGACCTCCGGGTGACTCTCATCGAACCTCTGCTGCGCCGCGCGACCTTCCTCGAGGAGGTGGTCGCGGAGCTGGAGTTGGCCGATCAGGTGGAGGTGGTCCGCGCCCGAGCTGAGGATGTTGCGCCCCGCACCTTCGACGTGGTGACTGCCCGGGCCGTCGCGCGCCTGCCGCAGCTGCTGGCCTGGACTCTTCCGTTGACCACGCCCGGTGGGCGCGTGCTCGCACTCAAGGGCAGTGCTGCCACGACGGAGGTGGACGAGGTCGAGCCACGCCGCCAGGCTCTGGGAGCCGGCCCGATCACGATCACCCTGTACGGAGCCGGGATCATCGAGCCGCCGACCACAGTCGTGGTGGCACCACGAACGAGGTGATTCCCAGTAGCTGCAGGCTTCCTACGGACTCAGCGGAGCACAGAGTGATCACTTGGACACAAGCCGTCGCGAAAGCCATGAAACGGACATATCATCCCCACGTTATCCACAGGCATTCTGTGGATAACGGATCGCAGCAGGTCACCGCCCTACACTGACCCCGGCCACAGGGAGGCAATGTGAGCAACGTCACAGGGCAGGGTTCCACGCCGGGCACGTGGGCCTCAGCCCTCCTCACGGCCCCCTCACAAGCACAACAGGACGGACCCGCCGGATCGACGGAATCCACGACAGCGCGGCCGATCCACTTCGCAGAGTTGCCGTTGGCGACGATCCGGCCGAACCCCCGGCAGCCGCGGACGGTGTTCGATGAGGACGCACTGGATGAGCTGGCCTCCTCCATGTCCCAGATCGGGCTGCTCCAGCCCGTGGTGGTTCGTCCGCTCGGTCCTGACCCTGTGGAAAGCCCTGAGGACGCAGTTCCAGGGGCCCAGTACGAATTGGTCGCCGGTGAACGTCGATTTCGTTCCGCCCAGCACCTGGGGTGGGACACCATCCCGGCGATGGTCCGTCCCACCGACGACATCGACCTCTTGCGTGACGCGCTCCTGGAGAACGTGCACAGGGCGGCACTGAATCCTCTTGAGGAGGCGGCGGCCTACCAGCAGCTCCTGGCCGACTTCGGCTGCACCCAGGAGGAGCTTGCACAGCGGGTGGGCCGGTCCCGCCCGCAGATCGCCAACACGATCCGCCTCCTGAGGCTGCCCCCTGCTGTCCAGCGTCGGGTTGCAGCGGGGGTTCTGTCCCAAGGACATGCCCGGGCCCTGCTGGCCCTGCCGGAACCTCAGGCCATGGAGGCCCTCGCCGCGCGGATCGTGGCTGAGGGGCTGTCGGTCCGCATGGTCGAGGAGATCGTGTCGGTCGGTGAGCAGCCACCACGGGCCCGTCGCAGGGCTCCACGGCCCACGGACAATGTGGAGGACCTCACGGGCATGGCAGAGAGCCTGGAGGATCATCTCGACACACGTGTCAGCCTGACCATGGGACGGGCCAAGGGGCGGGTGACGATTGAGTTCGCAGGTCGTGCGGATCTGGACCGCATCTTCGAGATCCTGACACGAGGGGGGACAGCGACCTAGGACAATCCCCACCGGAGCGGTCCCGGGTGGGACACGCCGAACGCATGTGGACAGGTTCCCCCAGGTGCTGGCCGAGCCGACCTAGGATCGGCCCATGAGCCTGACACATGCCACTGATCGCCTGGAAGTCATCAGCGACGACGCCGGGGCAGTGCCCACGATCGGTACGGACACCCAGCCCGAGCCGGTGGGATCCGCGCAGGGAGCACCCCTGTCCGGCGAGGGCGAGTCGACGGCCCCTCGTCCCATGTTCACGATCACGGATGCCGCCACCGCCTGTTCCGTGAGTCGCAAGACGATCACCCGGAAGCTGCCGGAGCTGGCCAGCCACGGGGCCGCCAAGGATGACGACGGGGTGTGGCACATCCCGGTCGAGGCGCTCCTGGCCGTCGGACTGCATCCGGGACGGTCCCTCAAGTCCGCTGCGCCCACGTCCAAGCGCCCGGTGCCCGGTCCCACGCCTTCCCGTGCAGGGGAAGCCGACACCGTCACTGTTCCGCGAGATCGGTGGGATGACCTGCGCATCCGTCTTGCCCGGGCAGAGGCGGAGGCCTCCGAGCGCGCGCTGGCCCTGGCTGATGCGAGGCTGGCCCTGCGGGCGCTGACCGCGGGGCCAGCACACAGCAGTGCCGGTTCGGGCGCCGCCCCGGCGACGGCGATGCCCCCTGGACACCAGAGCCCTGCTCCGGGCGCAGCAACAGCGATCCCAGCGGTTCAGGGGGCCGCCACACCGGCGACTCCCATGCCCGCAGGTCCTTCGTCGGCGGGCTTCGTGGCCAGCCCCAGTGCTTCGGAGGTATCCGTCGCACCGACCCCCACCGCACAGGACCCCGCTGGGGCAGGTGGGGGCGACCCCGACGAGGTTGTGGCGGCACGCAACCTCGCCGCGCGCACCGGCGGCTATGTGCCGGCTGCCCCAGCCCCGACCAGGAAGCGTCGTTGGTGGCACTCGAGCTGAGCGGGTCACTGTCCTAGGGCACGCATGAATGACCGTGGGACATGGACGTAGGTCACCAGAGGCCGCGATGCCGGCATCGCGCAGACCGGGTCATGGCTGACTCAGGCCACAGGATGGCCGGCGTGGATGGCGCGCTCGATCAGCACCTGGAACACGTGACCCAGGTCCAGTCCGGCAGCGTCCACGGCCTGGGGCAGCAGGGACGTCTCCGTGCATCCCGGGGCGACGTTGACCTCGAGGAAGGTCACCTGGCCATCGCGGCCGACGATGAGGTCGGCCCGAGACAGATGACGCAGACCGAGGCGCTCGTGGGCGGCCAGGGCCACCCGCGCACAGTCGGCAGCAACGTCCGGGGCCAGCCGGGCCGGTGCAAAGAACTCCGTGGTGCCCGCGGTGTAGCGCGAGGCGTAGTCATAGACCCCCGAGTCCGGCACGATCTCGACCGCTGGCAGCGCCCGGGTGCTGCCGTCCGCGTCCTCGATCACGGTGACGGCCACCTCGGTGCCGACGACCAGGGATTCCAGCATCGCCGTTTCGGCGTAGGCGAAGCAGCCGACCATGGCGGCGGGCAGGTCCGTCACGTCCCCGACGATCGCGACCCCGAGGGCTGAGCCTCCCCGGGTGGGCTTCACGATGAGGGGCAGTCCCATGCGCGCAACCAGGGCGTCGAGGACGGCCCCGGCGCCCAGGTCCCGGAAGGTGGCATGCGGAAGGGCCACGGCCGGGGCGGTGTGCAGGTCGGCACTGGCCACGTGGGCCTTGGCCACCATCTTGTCGAAGGCCAGACGGCAGGCGTCTGGCTGCGAGCCGACGTACGGGATGCCCATGCTGTCCAGCACATCTCGCAGGGACCCATCCTCGCCGCTGGCGCCGTGCAGCAGTGGGATGACACAGTCAGGTGGCGACGTGGCCAGGTCGCCCATCAGACCGGCGTCGAGATCGTGGACCGTGACAGTCTCCCCCACGGCGCGCAGGGCATCGGCCACTCGACGGCCGGACCGGATCGAGACGTCCCGCTCATGGGACAGGCCCCCCGCGAGGATGACGATCGATCGGGACATTGTCCTACCCCTTGTCCTAGGCCAGATCTGGTGAGGGTGTGGTCATCATGGCTTCACCGTTGTGTGGTCGCACCACGTTCGCCGGGGACTGTCCGAAGGTCGCCACCAGGCTCAGCTCCTCGTCAATGACGTTGCCGAGCCGTCGGACACCTTCCTGGATCCGCGCCGGCTCGGGGTAGCAGTAGCTCAGGCGCAGGGATCGGCGGTTGGCCTCCTGCTCGGCCTCGCCGGCGAAGAACCCGGTCCCCGGGACGTAGGCCACCAGGGCAGCCACGGCTCGCGGAAGCATCGCCCGGGCGTCCAGTCCCTCGGGCAGGGTGACCCACGAGTAGAAGCCGCCGGAGGGCTCGGTCCAGGTGGTCCCCGGGGGCATGTGGTCACCGAGTGCCGACAGGAGTGCGTCCCGCCGCTCGCGGTACAGGTCACGGAAGACCGCGATCTGGTCCATCCACGGATTTGTGGCCAGGTACTCCGAGACCGTCAGCTGCGCGTAGTTGGAGGGGCACAGGACTGCCGCCTCGGCGGCGAGCACGAGCTTCTCACGCACGCCGTGTGGCGCAACAGCCCAGCCGACGCGCAGGCCCGAGGCGATCGTCTTGGAGAACGAACCGAGGTAGACAACCCCCTCGGCCTCGTCGGCCCGGATCGCCCTGGGCACCGTGCCATCGAAGCCCAGCAGGCCGTAGGGGTCATCCTCGAGGAGCAGGATCCCGTGACTCCGGGCGACCTCAAGCACCTCATGACGGCGCTGTTGTCCCTGGGTCAGACCAGCGGGGTTGTGGTAGGACGGAATCGTGTAGATCAGCTTGATGCGCTGGCCCCGGGCCCGAACTGTCGAAATGGCCTCGGTCAGGGCTGCCGGGGACAGGCCCTCATCGTCCATCGCGACGTGCACCACGTGGCACTCGTAGGAGCGGAAGACCCCGAGTGCCCCGACGTAGGACGGGGATTCCACCAGGACCACGTCACCGGGGTCGCAGAATGTCCGCACGACAAGGTCGAGGGCCATCTGCGAGCCCGTGGTGACCACGATGTCGTCAGGATGTGCCGAGATCCCCACCGGTGCCATCACGTCCAGGATCTGCTCACGCAACCGCTCGTCGCCCTGGCCTGAGCCGTACTGCAGGGCTGTGGCGCCCCGTTCGGTGATCAGGCGCGCCACCGTCTCACTCATCGCGCCGAGGTCCAGGGCGGACACGTAGGGCATGCCACCGGCCAGGGACACGACCTCCGGCCGGCTGGCCACCGCGAACAGGGCCCGGATCTCCGAGGCCGCCAGCCCATGTGCCCGCTGGGCATAGCTGGTGAACCACGGGTCGAGGCGCGTGCCAGGGCTCATGTGCCTAGGATGCCTGATGGGAGGTGGTGGTGATGCGAGCGGTCCGGTGGATCCTGCTCGGGTCGGCCACCTTTGCAGTCGGCTTGGGGGCTGGATTCGCGGTGTCGCTGCTGCGGCCACGCAAGTACGCCGCCTTCACGGGATCGAAGCAGATATGAGCCCCGGTTAGGGAACCGATAAGGACAAGCCTGCTGGGCTTGTCGGTCGTGTGGGTTAGATTTGACTCACGCGCAGGGGAGGTTCCCCGCGGGGAGGGGTGGGTTGTGGGCTTGGCCGCGCGACTGTCCGTTGTCCTGGTGACCGTCATGGGTCTGGCGCTGGGCACCTTGGGGACCGTCCCGGCCGCCGCTGATACGCCTGGCACCGGCGGAGCGTTGAGCTGCTCAGTGACTTCAGGATCCCCGGTCCTCACGACCATGGACACGCCGGTCAACGGCAACGTGACCTGCACGCACCCGGGCGGACTTCCGGTCACGTACTCGGTCGCGGAGTACGTGCTCGACCGGTTCGGCCCCTTTGTGGGCAAGCTCACCTTCGACACCGCGAACGGCAACTTCCGCTACACGCCCGGTTGGTATCCGCCCGACGCGCTCGGCAACCGCGATCGGCTGCCGGAGTACACAGGCGCGGACGCCTTCACCGTGAATGCCAGCACCGGGGATGGGGCGACAGCCAGCTTCGAGGTGCCGATCCGGATCCAGGCCCCGGCGCGATCGTGTGACGCAGGCTTCACACCCACGACCCGGACCATGTTCAACGACCCCTCCGGAACGCCGGATGAGCAGTACCAGATGCTGCGCTACCTGATCAAGATGATCGATTGCGTGCCGGCCAGGAACCCCGACGGCTCGCAGGCCTCGATCAAGATGAGCTTCTACTCCCTGTCCTACGCCCCGGTCCAGGCCGCGCTCTCGGCGGCCGCGCAGCGTGGCGTGGCTGTCCAGGCGGTCACCAACAGCCACTCGGACAAGTACGGGTCCTGGCAGGTGCTCGCCGAGGACGTCGGCGGCGACACGAACCAGGCCAGCTTCGCGACCACCTGCTGGCAGGGTTGCCTCACCCCCCGGCCGGGCCCGGTGCCGGGAGGTCCGACCGCCTGGTACGACGCGGACGCCACCACCATCGTCTCCAACACTGTGGTCTACAGCGATCTCTCACGGCCCGGTGACCGACCCATCGTTCGGTGGCAGTACGACTTCGGTGACGGCACCTTCGCCGAGGGCCCGGGTCCGCACGAGAAGCAGTACAGCGTTGCCGGCACCTATCAGACGAGCCTGACCGTCACCGACTCAGGCGGCGTCACCCACACGACCTACGGTGCGAAGACGCTGCCGGACAACCTGGAGCCGGACTACCCCTCGATGCACGCCAAGATCTACCTGTTCTCGACGGTCGGCGCCGGGGCCCAGCAGCGCCAGTGGATCAGCGGGTACAGCTCGGGCAATCCGACGTACTACCAGTCGCGCAAGGGCTTCAACAACTTGAACATCGCGGTCGCGGACAAGAGCCTGTACGACATCTTCAACCGCTATATGGGCGACCTCGTCCAGGCCTCCCGTGGCCAGCTGTTCTCAGCCAACTACTTCCGGACGTTCAACACCCCGGGCAATGCCGCATCGCGCGCACCGGCCACCACGGTCCACTTCGGCCCGCAGACCGTCGATGGTGACATCAACCGCGACATCCTCAAGTCGATCAAGTGCCTCTACAAGGTCGGCAAGAAGACGAAGCACACGATGGTTCGCGTCTCGATGTTCGTCTTCACCCGCAAGGGTGTGGCTGCCGACCTCTGGAAGCTCGCCATGCGTGAGGGCTGCAAGGTCGAGGTCGTCTACACGCAGATGAGCCAGCGCATCAAGGGCCCGGACGGCCAGTGGCTGGTCAGCAACGACGGTGAGCCCACGGGGTACGGCGTAGCCGACTGCCTGGCCACGCCGCCCACCAAGGTGGTGGTCAAGCCGGCGACGAAGCGCAAGCCGGCACGTCGCGTGATCCGGAAGAACAACCTGAAGTCCCCCGACGGCTACTGCGGCGGAGGATCGTTGGGCGGGTACGTGCCCGTGACCTCGACGGGCATGTGGCTCAACCGCACCAGTCCGTTCGGAGGAGGGCGGCTGCGCGTGCAGATGTCCTGCCCGGTGGCCCCCAAGTACGACACGTCGACGAAGGTCTGGTCGGTGGTGTGCCTGCGTCCGGACATCTACACCCACAACAAGACCATGCTGGTCAAGGGCGTCATCCATGGCAAGCGCCAGAAGTACGTGATGTCCGGGTCAGCCAACTGGTCGTCCCCGGGCCTGCGCAGCTCCGATGAGGTCATCACCGAGATCCAGAACTCACCCAAGATCTACAAGGAGTACAAGGCCAACTACGCCTACCTGAAGTCCGTCGTGGCCAAGAACAGCGCCCCGAAGCCGACGAAGAAGAAGAAGTCGCAGACCTACCAGTTGACCCTGTCCGGTTCCCAGCAACTCGATGTCCGTGGGATGACCGACGCCCAGCTGGCTGGCGAGGACTGACCCGGCGGTTCAGTCCTGCGCAGGCGGGGCGAAGAAGCGGATGAGGGCAGCGGTGATCGCCCGAGCGATCGCGTCACGACCGCTCCCATCACCCAGGCGCGCGCCGTCGTCGGGGTTGGTGAGGTAGCCCAGATCGAGGTGGACCGCCGGCATCCGGGTGAGCCGCAGCAGCTCCCAGGTCTTGGGATGCGCACCGCAGCTGCGCGCCTCGCTGCGAACCGAGACCTCGTCGAGGAGCAACTCCGCCAGCGCGTGCCCTGCAACGGAGCTGGTCCGACCCGTGACCGTCCCGAAGTAGAAGGCGGCCATGCCGTTGGCCTCCGGGTTGGGGTGGGCGTCGCAGTGCAGGGAGATCACCACGTCCGCGCCGACCTCGTTGGCGATCGCCGCACGGGCGGAGTCATCGAAGGAGGTGTGCCCCGCGCGTGCGGGGCCAGTGACCAGGACGGTCGTGCCCAGTGCCGCGAGCCTGCCCTCGACGCGTGCGGCGATGTCTGCGGCGATGTCCTGCTCGGAGAGCCCCCGTCCCTTGTGGCCACGGTGCACGTGGTCCGGACCGGCATCGATGAGGACGACCTTGTGTGTCACGCCTGTGCGCAGGACCTCGAATGCCTGCTGCTCGCGCAGGATGGTCGAAGCGCCGCCGCTGACCGTCCTGGTCAGGCGTGACATCGCCCGGAAGGTGTCGGGCCCGGCGGTCCCGTCGGTGGGCAGGCCGGTGTTGAGCTGGAACTCCCGCACTGCATGGTCGGTCAGGCGCCCGAAGATGCCATCGGGGCGTCCGGGCGAGAACCCGAGCCCGGTCAGGCGCTCCTGCAGGGCAAGGACGTCATCCCCGACGAGCAGGTGCCCGGGCAGGAACGAGAGCACACGGTCGCCGAGGCGCCAGCGCGCCTCCTCGAGCCGCCGGAAGGTCTGCGTGCCCACCACCCCATCGACGGCGATGCCACGTTCCTGCTGGAACAGCCGCACTGCCTGGTCAAGCTCGGCATCGAATGTGTCGCCCCGGCCGTCCTCGACGAGGCCGAGGCGGTGCAGCCGCGCGCGCACCTCGGCCACCATCGGCCCGGAGTCCCCCAGTGTGCAGGTGGGGTCAGGGGTATCAGACAGGCGGACGCGCACGGACCGGCGACGATCAGAGGTACTCGGCGAGGTCCTTGAGCAGGGCGGCCTTCGGCTTGGCCCCAATGATCTGCTTGACGACCTTGCCGCCCTGGAAGACGTTCAGGGTCGGGATCGACACGATCCCGTAGTCAGAGGCGATGCGGGGGTTCTCATCGACGTTCAGCTTCGCGATGGTGATCTTGTCGCTGTGCGTGGCATCGATCTCCTCGAGGATCGGGGCGATCATGCGGCAGGGGCCACACCAGACCGCCCAGTAGTCGACGAGAACGGGCTTGTCCGACATCAGCACATCGTCAGCGAAGCTCGCATCGGTCACGGTAATCAGGGCCATCGGATCTCCTCGGGTTCGGGTGTGATTCTAGCGTCAGACTGCTGCGCTCAGCGCATGTTCGCGCACCGCCAGGAACCGCTCGGCGTCGAGGGCTGCGGCACAACCCGTGCCGGCCGCGGTGATGGCCTGACGGTACGTGTGGTCGACCAGGTCGCCGGCCGCGAAGACTCCGGGCAGCACGATCCCGCCGGAGAGCACCTGCGTCGTGCGTCCCTCCACCAGCACGTAGCCGGCGTCGTCGGTCTGCACCTGGTCGGTGACCAGCTCCGAACGCGGGTCATGGCCGATTGCGATGAACAGGCCCGTCACAGCCAGCTCGCGCTCCTCGCCGGTGCCGACGTCGGCCACGGTCACGGAACTGACCTTGTCGGCGCCGTGGATCGCGGTCACGGTGCTGTTCCACGCGAAGCGCAGCTTGGGGTTGGCCAGGGCGCGCTCGGCCATGATGCGGCTGGCCCGCAACTCGTCGCGGCGGTGGATGATCGTCACGGTCTCGGCGAACTTCGTGAGGAACAGGGCCTCCTCGATGGCCGAGTCACCACCACCGACGACCGCGATGTCCTGCCCGCGGAAGAAGAACCCGTCGCAGGTCGCACA
This sequence comes from uncultured Actinomycetes bacterium, assembly GCA_963697345.1. Taxonomy (GTDB): domain Bacteria; phylum Actinomycetota; class Actinomycetes; order S36-B12; family CAIYMF01; genus Prado023. The sequence continues at coordinate 69,485 of CAVONS010000007.1, forward strand.
CCAGGACACACCGTGCCCGGAGAGGCGCTTCTCGTCGGGCAGGCCCAGTTCCCGGTAGCCCGACCCCATCGCGAGGATCACCGCATGGGCGCGGTGCTCCCGACCCTCGCCGTCAACGACGACCTTGATCTCCCCGGTCAGGGACATCGCGGTGACGTCATCGGTCACGAGCTCGGCACCGAAGCGCTCGGCCTGGCCACGCAGGTTGTCCATGAGCTCGGGTCCCATGATCCCCTGCGGGAATCCGGGGAAGTTCTCGACCTCGGTGGTGTTCATCAGTGCTCCACCAGCGGTCACTGCTCCCTCGAACACCAGCGGGCGCAGCGCCGCACGTGCGGCGTAGATGGCAGCCGTGTACCCGGATGGGCCGGAACCCACGATGATCAGATCTCGGACGTCGGACATGGTCGTCTCACCCCTTGTAGTCGTGATGCTCAACAGCGTGGAGCGGCCGAAGATTCCCTCGACCGAAGGACGGGAGTGGCTAGCTGGTGACGCGCACCTCGCGGATGCCGCCGCGCCAGCCCCCATCAACCTGGGGCAGGCCTGTCATCCAGACCAGCACGAATCGTGCGGACGTCGGGTCGGCGGCCTTGAGCCGGACCCGCTCGCCGGCCTCCGTCGCCTGGGCCATGAGGTCGTAGTCCGCCGGGAGCTCACCGGGTTCGTTGCTGGTCAGCACCTGCAGGTCGGTGCCGTTGCCCACCAGGTCCAGGGTGACCGTGCCGATCGTGCGCGGCGCCCCGAGGTCCAGGAGGATCCCGACGCCGGGCTTGTCCAGGCTCTTGTTGTAGTAGGTCACGGTCCGCCAAGCGGTGTTCAGGTCCCCGTCGTAGGCATAGGGGACCCGGTTCGGGTTCTCCTCCGAGTTACCCAGCGGGTCGAAGTCGGTTCCGTCCACGATGCGGTACTTGACGACCTCAGGTCGTGTCGAGGCCTCGACGCTGGGTGCCGTGGGTGAAGGGGTCGGGCTCGCCTCGGGCTCGGCGACTGTGCTCTCCGAGGAGAGCAGTCGCAGCCCACCCCAGCCCAGGATGCCGACAGCCAGCAGGATCCCGACTCCGACGGCGACCCGCGCGAGGACCGAGGGGCCCTGCTTCTCCGAGGAACCGGCCAGCGCGCGGCGCTCCCCGGTGAGGTCGATGAGACTCGCCCCGAGCACCTCCCGGGCCTGCCCGGCGGAGCCGAGTCGAGGGCGGTCCTTGGGTGTGCCGATCGGGATCACCGTGCGCACGCAGAAGTCGTTCAGCGATTCCGGCACGTCGGAGAGGACCCGTGAGGGCGGCGGGGTGGCGCCAGCCACCTGGGGAGCTGCGGGAAGGCCCTCCACCTCACCATCGGGCCATCGGGCGGTCAGGCAGGCGTAGAGGATCGAACCGATGCCGTTGATGTCGGCGGCAACGGGATCGTCCCCGGCGACTTCGTCGATGCCGGCAAGGACGGCGTCGATGCCCAACCCGGTGATCCGTACCTCACCGTCGTGGCCGATGAGGATGTTGGAGGGGCGCAGCCGGCCGTGCGCGATTCCCTTGGCGTGGGCTGCCTCGATGGCCCCGGAGATCTCGAAGGCGATCCGGGCGGCCTCAGCCGCCGGCATGGGTGCGTTCAGGTGATGGCCCAGGACCTCGCCGGCACTCCACTCCGTGACGATGACCAGGAGGTCCTCTGCCGGGAAGACGTCCAGGATCCGCACGATCCGTCGGTCATCGACCGTGGCAGCGGTCCGGGTCGCCTGGCCCAGATCTGCCACGAGTGAGTCGTCTGCCGGGACGAGCCAGAGGGCGACCTCGCGGTTCAGGGTGCTGTCGACCGCGCGCCAGATCTGGCAGCCGTAGCGCTCCTCGACGAGGTCGTCGAGGGTGAAACGCCCGATCTGCCGGTTGGGTGCCACCTCTCCCTGCTCGTCCACATCAGGAATGCTAGGCCACGTCGGGCTCGCCGTCGGACGGGCACGCCCCGGGTGGACTGGGCAGTTCGGGTGGTTCGGTCAAGCGCGCCGGGTGGGATGCCGATCCATGTGGGTATGACAACGGGTGTGTCGCGGCCGGATGACCGGGGCGGGATCGTCCTCGGCTGGCTGATGCGCGTGACGATCGTCCTGGTCCTCATGGGCGTGCTGGCCTTCGACGTGTTCTCGCTGGCCTACACGAACGTCACCACGGTCGATGACGCGGGGATCGTGGCCGGGACCGGGGCCCAGACCCTGATGGAGAACCCGGGGGACGTGGTGACCGCTCGCAGCGTCTCGGTGGCTCAGGCCGCGGACCTCGATGTCCGGATGCGACCCAAGGACTGGTGGGTCGATGAGTTCGGCGAGGTCCATGTCACGGTCAGCCGCGACGCTCACACCCTGGCGCTGCACTACATCCCGCCACTCGAGAAGTACTTGACGGTTCGCGCGGTGGGGACCGCGATGAGCTCCTGACCCTGATCAGCGTCGCAGGCGGCCGCTCACCATCGAGACGGCGCTGCCGACCTCCCGGATGCGCAGGACCCGTGCCATGGCCAGGTAGGCCAGGAAGCCGACCAGACTCGCGCTGACCAGCACGACCAGCAGGCCCAGGCGTGAGTCCCAGGTTCCCTCGACGAGGCGGTCGAGTGCGACGAAGACCAGGATCGTGACGAGTGCGGAGCCCACCCCGGCGATGAGCATCCGCAGCACGGCCAACCAGGTGGAACGGGTGTGCAGGTCTGCGGCCCTTCGGGCCAGGACCGGCCACGCGATGGGCATCATGATCCAGTAGGTCAGTCCGAAGGCCAGACCGATGGCCGGCACCTTCAGCTCGGTCGGAGCCAGCTGGAAGAGGGCGATGGACAGGACCACGTTGACCGTGTTGAGCACCAGGGACAGGTAGAACGGCGTCCTGGTGTCCTCAAGCGCGTACCACCCGCGCAGCAGGATGAAATAGATCGAGAAGGGCACGAGCCCGATCAGCATCGCGATGACCGTGTAGCCGATCAGGTAGGCCGACTCACGGTTCGCGGCGCCGAACCCGAAGAGCAGGGCCGCGAGCAGTGGCGCCAGGGGCATCATCACCGCGGCGATGGGCACCGTCAGGGCGGTCACAGTGCGCATGGTGTCGGTCAGGACCCGGCTGAAGACGCCGAAGTCGCGGTCGGCAGCCAGCCGACTCACGGCCGGCAGCAGCGCCGTGACCAGTGAGACCGTCACGATCGAGTGGGGGAGGAAGAAGATCAGGTAGGCCTTCTGGTAGGTCGCGATGCCGGCGGCCGGCAGCCCCTCCTCCTGGGCCAGGACGTTGGCGGTGGTGGCCAGCCGGCTGTGGACGATGAACGACACCTGGTTGGCGGCCAGCAGGCCCAGGGTCCACAGGGCCAGCCCTCCCGTCCTGCCCAGGCCCCAACCACGCCAGTCGAACCTCGGCCGCCAGCGGTAGCCGGTGGCGCGCATGTAGGGGATCAGGAGCAGGGCCTGGGCAGCGACGGCCAGCGTGGAGCCGATGCCGAGCCAGGCCGTCTGCGCCGCAGTGAGCGTGCCGCTGTCGGCAGCCGCGGGGCCGGCCACCACCAGGAAGGACAGGAACACGAAGATCGCGACCACGTTGTTGGCGATCGGTGCGTACATCGGGGGCGAGAAGCGCCCACGGGAGTTCAGCACCTGGGAGATCAGGGTGAACAGGCCGTAGAAGAACACCTGGGGCAGGCAGAAGCGCGCGAAGGCCACCGCGAGGGACATCTGCTCGGCGCTGTACTCCGGGGAGGCGTAGATGCGGGTCAGCAGCGGCGCCAGCACGATCGCCACCGCCGTGAGCGCGAGCAGCAGGACCGCGGTGAGCGTGAGCAGTCGGTCGGTGAAGCCCGCGCCGCCGTCGGAGTCCTCGCGACTGCGCCGCACCAGTTGGGGCACGAAGACCGCATTCATGGCCCCGCCCACCGTGAGCACATAGACGGTGTTCGGGATGGTGTTGCCGACCGTGAAGATGTCGGCCACGATCCCCAGGCCCAGCGCGGCGGTCATGGCGATGTCGCGCAAGAGTCCGGTGATGCGACTGATGACGGTCCCCACAGCCATCCTCGCGCCCTGCGAGACCAGCTCGCCCTGCTGGGGTGCGCTGGCCTGCTGGGCTGAGTCGCTGGCCGCGTCGGGGTCGGGTGCCCCGGCCAGGTCGGAGAGGTCGTGGCCCTCGGGCGGCGGTCCGTCGGGCTGTCGATCACCCCGCGGCGGTTCGGGTGGGGGTTCAGTCACGGGAGGCCTCAGCGGGCTCCCGAGCGGGGGGCTCGGTGGGGGCCCCGGCTGCCTGGGGTCGGCCCCGGCGGCGGCGGGCCCGGCGGATGCCGTGCACGACGACAGCGAGCAGCAGGGCGGCGATGGCGATCCGGACGAGCACCCGCGCAGCGTTGGCGTAGGCAGCCGATTGCACCACCAGCACACCGGGTTCACCGAAGGGATCGCCGGACGCGGTCACCAGCTGGACGGTGACCGGGATGGGCCCCGAGGCTGCCACCGTGGCGGTGACCACCACCGAGGTGCGGCGCTCAGGATCGATGGTGAAGGGCTCCACGGGGTCGGCGCTGAACAGCTGCGTCGGGGTCGAGGTCAGCACCAGCCCCACCGTCACCGGCTGGGTTCCGTCGTTGTCCACCGTGATCGGGATGGTCCCGGACTCCCCGGAGACCGTGATCGACCCACTCGAGACGACTCGTACGGAGCCGATGAGCCCCGACACCTGGCCGCTGACGAAGCCCATCAGCTCGCTGCGTGTTGCCGGGTGGGTTCGGAACCAGGATCCGAGCATTCGGGTCGGCGCACTCCTGGTCACCTCGGGGATCAGCTCCGGATCAGTCACCACGGAGGCGTACTGGCGCAGGTCGCGGTACTGGTCGCGCACCCGCGCCACATAGTTGCTCGGCAGCTCCTCGGCGACCTCCTCGGCGGTGGGTGCCACGGCGATCCGTGGCAGCGTGCCAGGTTCACGTGCCAGGGCCTGCGCGATCGACGTGGGCACCACCCAGGGCGCTGCGGTCAGGGCGCCCACGACCATCTCAGCGGCCCCTGCTGGGGGATTCCAGACCGGGTCGACCGAGGCGACGAGAAGCCGCTGGCTCTCGGGCAGTTCGCCGGCCACCGTGAGCGTCTGGGCCAGCAGGGCCTGGCGCACGGCGGTCTGCTCGGCCTCAGAATCCATCGGCATGGCCAGGGTCCGGGACAGGCCCGAGTCGGCGAGCAGCCCTGGGAGGTCACCTCGTTCGGTGGGGACGAGCACGTTGCCGCTGGGGGTGAAGTACGTGGGCTCGGCCAGTGGTGCCGACCGGTCCTCGAGCACGACACCGGTGAGCCCAGCCTTCGCCAGGACGTTGAGGGTCGTGGCCTGGGCGACCCCGCCGGGGGCAAGGACCAGGGTTCCCCGCAGGCGGCGGCCGAGGATCTGCGAGGCGTCGTCCTGCAGGGCGGTCTGCTGGCGCAGGACCGTGCCCAGCAGCTTGCCGCGCCGGGCGGCATCGACGTCCGGCCACGCGTAGAGGGAGCCGGACACGTCAGCTCCGGGAGCCGCGACAGCCGCACGCAGCTGGTCCAGCCAGCTGGAGACCTCCCGGCTGCGGGTCCCCGGTGTGACCTGTCCCTCGGCGCTGCGGACCAGGTAGCCGTCGGCCAGGTCGTCGGCGGCCTGCACAGCCTCGGGGTCCAGGACCAGTGAGACGGCGCCGGCTTCGGCCGAGGCCGCCTCGAGCAGTCGGGACATCCGTCCAGCCGGGGACATGGCCACGGCGGCGGCCTCCGTGAGCAGGACTCCCTCGGCGTCGCGCAGGGGGGCGCCGGTCAGGGGCCAGACGGTGGTCAGGAGGAGGGGTTCGACCCCAGCGTTCTGAGGCCACCAGGGAAGGAAGGTCCGGTCCAGGTCCTGGCGGGTCAGGCCTGTGCCCGCATCGCCGAGGGCCTCGGCGCCGGTGACGTACACACCGCTGCTGGCCAGACCCAGGTCGGCCACCTCCGCCGTCAGCTCGAACGGCTGTGAGGCGCCGGGGGCGAGCTCCTCAGTGACGCTGACCCGCGTTCCGGGGATCTCCTGGCCGAAGCGCTGTCCGGCGCCGGCGAGCACCTCGGGGATCTCGTCGCGGTTCTGCAGCGGCGTGACCGACACGCGCAGCGCTGCTGCCACGTCACGGACCGGCACCTGGGAGGTGTTCGTGATCGTTCCGCGCAGGGTGAGGGTGTCCCCGGCCGCGGGGATCGACGGCTCGAACTCCACGATGCGCAGCGACAGGGACCCCGCACCCACCGCGGGCCGGTCGAGCGCTGCAGGAATGCCGGGCGCCCCGGTCTGGGATCCGAGGATCAACGCTGCCGCGAGTGCCAGGAGCATGGCGGCGGGACGCAGCCCGAACCGCCAGGTCACTTCACTCCCGGAACGATCTGTGCCACCTTCTCAACGAGCCGGCGCTCGTCGCCGTAGGCCAGTTTGCGCACCACTTGGGGGAACGGGATCCACTCGACGGCCTCGACCTCGATGTCCTCGTCGGAGAGTTCCCCACCCACGGCCTCGATGACGTAGTGGTGGACGGTCTTGTGGATGCGCTTGTCCTCGACCACGAACCAGAAGTCGATCACGCCCAGCGGCGCCACGATGCGACCCACCAGGCCCGTCTCCTCGTGCACCTCACGCAGTGCAGCCTGCTCAGGGGTCTCACCCTCCTCGACGTGGCCCTTCGGCAGGCTCCACAGCAACCGGGAGCGCCGGTCGTGGCGGGCGATCAGGGCCACGGCCGGCGGGTCGCTCTCGAGGTCGAGCACGACCCCCCCGGCAGAGGTCTCCTCGACCTTGGGCAGCCGACGCCCACGAAGACCCGGGGGACGCACCTTGCGCATCCCGCGCCCGGCAGCCATGAGCGTCGCCGGGTTCGGGATCATCCGGCGCACAGCGTCTCCGGCGGCCGCCGCGGTGCTTGGTTCCTCCCCCGTGGTCTTCGCTTCGGTCTGGTCGGGCTCGGTCACGTCGGGCTCGGTCTGGTCGGGCTCGGCCTGGTCGGTCACTGCCCCCTGGGACGGGGTGGGTTCCGTGCCCGTGCGAGGTGCCGGTGGGGCGGGAACGGTGGCTGTCGCTGGTGACGCGGTCCTGCGAGCCTCCACGGGAGCACCGGCCGCGGCGGTGTCCGGGGGTGCGACGACTGCAGTCCGCTTGTGCCCCGGTCTCGGCATTGTGGCCGGAGTCGGGCCGAGCGTCTGGGCTGCGGCGGGCGCGGGTGCAGGTGCTGCTGCAGGTGCCAGCGCCAGCGCCGGCGCCTGCGTGGTCTGGGGCGCGGTGGGGGTGTCCTGGCTCGTGGCGGGATTCCCAGGCACCTCGCTGGGCGGCGGCACCTGGGTGGGCTGCGGTACTTGCGTGGGCGGCGGCACCTGGGTGGGCTGCTCGTCGGACTCGTCCCCGGGGGAGGTCCCGGCATCGCGCCCGGCCTCCCGGTCGGGGGGCTCGGAGCGCCGCCGCTGGCCCGGGTGGCGCAGGTCAGCCGGGGTCGGGATGCGCAACCGCCGCGCCTCACGCCGCGGGGGCGGGGCAGGAGTCGGCGGTGTGGACATGCTGGTCAGGATAGCGGCCACGTAGGCTTACGGCCCGTGCCTGACGTCCCTCCCCGCGCGGCGCTTGCCGCGGCAAGCCGCATCGCCATCGATGCCCTGCTCGACGCCATCCCGGAACTGCTGGATCTCGCGGCGCGGATGTCCCGCGCCGGTCATGAGGTCGCGCTGGTGGGCGGGTCCGTACGCGATGCGGTGCGGCTGGGGCGCGCAGCGGACCTGGACCTGGCCACCTCCGCGCGTCCGCAGGAGGTCCTGGCAGTGCTCGAGGGCTGGGCCGACTCGGTGTGGGACATCGGGATCGAGTTCGGCACGGTCGGGGCGCGCCGGGGCGGGCACCACTTCGAGATCACCACCTATCGCGATGATTCCTACGACCGGACCACACGCAAGCCGGCCGTGACGTACGGGCAATCCCTGCTCGAGGACCTCCGGCGCCGCGACTTCACCATCAACGCCATGGCTGTGACACTGCCCGATCGCGGGTTCTTCGACCCCTACAACGGGCTGGCTGACCTCGCGGCCAAGGTTCTGCGCACGCCGGCAGCACCTGAGGAGTCCTTCGCCGACGACCCCCTGCGGATGATGCGTGCTGCCCGATTCACCGCCCAGCTGGGTGTCACCGTCGCTCCTGAGGTCGGAGCCGCCATGGTGGCGATGTCCGACCGGATCACGATGGTCTCCGCCGAGCGGGTCCGCGACGAGTTGTCCAAGCTGCTCCTGGCCGACGAGCCGCGGCCGGGCCTGGAGCTGATGGTCGACAGCGGCCTGGCCGATCACGTGCTGCCCGAGCTGCCGGCCCTGCGCCTGGAGATCGACGAGCATCACCGGCACAAGGACGTCTACGAGCATTCGCTGATCGTGCTGGACCAGGCCATCGAACTGGAACGCTCGCACGAGCCGACCTGCGCACCGGACCTGGTCCTGCGCCTGTCGGCACTGCTGCACGACATCGGCAAGCCCAGGACGCGACGATTCGAGCGGGGCGGCCGGGTCAGCTTCCACCACCACGAGGTGGTCGGTGCCAAGATGGCGCGCAAGCGACTCACCGCCCTGCGCTACCCGAGGACCGTCGTCGACGAGGTCGCCAGCCTCGTGGAGCTGCACCTGCGGTTCCACGGCTACGGCAGCGGCGAGTGGACCGACTCTGCCGTGCGTCGCTACGTGCGCGATGCCGGCGATCAGGTCGCTGCGCTGCACAAGCTGACGCGCGCGGACTGCACCACTCGCAATCCACGTAAGGCGGCAGCGCTGCGACGCACCTACGACAACCTCGAGGAGCGCATCGGGGTGCTCGCGCAGGCCGAGGAGCTGGCCGCGATCCGTCCGGACCTCGACGGCAACGAGATCATGGCCATCCTCGGGATCGGCCCGGGCCGTGAGGTCGGCGAGGCCTACAGGTGGCTGATGGAACGCCGGCTCGACGAGGGCCCCATGGACCACCAGCGCGCTGTGTCAGAGCTGCGCGAGTGGTGGTCGGTGCGCCAGTCGCCGTGAGGCGACGCCACGCCGGCCGTGGGGCCTGATCTCCCCAGCGATGTCGGACCTCTGGGGTTCAATGGTTCCCAGCACCTTGGCAGGGTCGAGTCCGGGTGCTGCAGGAGGGAACACGTGTCCGGGACGCTCACCCGGCAGCGCCGCGCCGTACGAGGTCCGGCTCTGCCCCACCTCGTGGGACTGGACGGCCTGCGCGCGGTCGCTGTCATCGCCGTGGTGCTGTACCACGCCGACGTCGTGTGGTTGCCCGGTGGCTTCCTCGGGGTCGACGTCTTCTTCGTCCTGTCGGGCTTCCTCATCACCTCGCTGCTGCTCGCGGAGCTCGAGCGCACCGGCGGGATCGACTTCAAGGACTTCTATGTGCGCCGCGCCCGGCGCCTGTTGCCCGCGCTGTTCGCGGTGCTGGCCGTCACCGCCCTGCTGGTCGCCACCGTCGCCTACGACGGGGCGGCGGGCTTCCGTCGGGACCTGCCCGGAGCTCTGTTCTACTTCTCGAACTGGCTGAGCATCGTCACCGACACCTCGTACTTCGAGTTCATCGGTCGCCCGCCCATGCTCAAGCACCTGTGGTCCCTCGCGGTGGAGGAGCAGTTCTACATCTTCTGGCCAGCCATCGCCCTGCTGGCCCACCGCGCGGGGGGCGCTCGCGCCGTCGGGTGGGTGGCTCTCGCCGGGGCGGTGCTGTCGACCGTGGCGATGACCGTCGGCTCCGTCGTCGGGGACATGCCCGGCTCGGCCGATCCCAGCCGCCTCTACTTCGGAACCGACACCCACCTGATGGGGGTCAGCGTCGGGGCGGCGCTGGCGGTGCTCTGGCGGCCAGGGCGCACCTCGCCGGTCCTGGCCAGGCAGGCCCGGGTCGTCATCAGCGTCGCCGGTGTGGTGGGGCTGCTCGTACTCGTCCTGATGTTCATGCGCCTCGGCGAGTTCTCCACCTTCCTCTACCGCGGCGGATTCCTCGTGGTGGCCCTGGTGTCAGCAGTGGTCGTGGCCGCGGCGAGCCATCGGGGAGTCCCCTTCGGGCGCTGGCTGGGGACGCGTCCCATGCGCTGGATCGGTGAGCGGTCCTACGGGATCTATCTCTGGCACTGGCCCCTGTTCCTGGTCACCCGCCCGGGTGTGGACATCCCGATCGACGGGGTCCTGGCACTGGCGCTGCGCATCGCGCTGCTCCTGGGCGTGGCCGAGTTGAGCTACCGGTACCTCGAGATGCCGATCCGGCGTGGTGTCCTCAAGCGCAGCTGGGATCGGTTCCAGGAGGGCACGCTCCCGCAACCCACTCGTGGGGTGGTGGCAGGGGTCGTCGTCGTCTGCGTGCTGGTCATGTTCAGCGGCTTCCGGGTCGCCACCGCACCGGCCCAGGCAGTGGGTGGCGGGGTGATGAGCAGCCAGCAGTTGGCCGCACTTGCTCCCGCCCGGGCGCCCCTGGAGCGTGAAATGATCAGGATGGCCGCCGCCGAGGACCTCGACCCCCGGACCAAGGTGACGGCCTTCGGTGACTCGGTCATGCTGGGTGCCTCCGGGGTCCTGGAGGGGCAGGACTTCAACCTCGACCTGCACGCCAGGGTGGCCACCCAGGCCACGAAGCTGCAGGAGTCGATCGCCCGCCAGGTCGCCAGTGGTGGCATCCGTGACACCGTGCTGCTCCAGGTCGGCAACAACGGGATCGTCACCGAGGATCAGCTGCGGGGCATGCTCGACGAGTTGTCCGTGGTCCCCAAGGTGGTCCTGGTCAACGTCCGGGTGCCGCGGCCCTGGATGGACCCCAACAACGCAGTCATCGCCGCCGCGGCGCCGGACTACCCGAACGTGGTCCTGGTGGATTGGGCCAAAGCCTCAGAGGACCGCCGGGACTACATGGTCAAGGACGGGGTGCACCTGACGAGCAAGGGGGCTCAGGTGTACACCCGGCTGATCGCCAGGGCCGTGAACGGCGAGCCTGCCTGAGGGGTGCTCCGCGATTTGGTCGCCGGCATCGCGCCCCGGTACTCTTGTGTGAGGTTGCCCCGCCTGATCGCGGGGTGATGCGCGAGTGGCGGAATAGGCAGACGCGCACGGTTCAGGTCCGTGTGCCCGAAAGGGTGTGGGGGTTCAACTCCCCCCTCGCGCACCAGCAGGAACGCTCCCAGGCACACGACCCGGGGGCGTTTCGTCGTTCTGCCCGCTCGTGTGGCGGGCTCGGGTGCCTCAGCGAAGCGCCGCGTTGGGCCGCGCCCGGCGTCGGGGGTGTGCGGCACTGGCCGCGTAGGCTCCGCTCCCGTGACGACTGCCGCGATCCCCGCCACCCCGATCGAGAAGCCCGCACACGGCTGGATCCCGATGCTCTTCATCGGTATGGGGACCGCCCTGATCATCATGGACGCAACGATCGTCAACGTCTCGCTTCCCTCGATGATCGCGGACCTCGGGCTGAGCTCGATCGACGCCGAGTGGGTCAACGCGATCTACTCGCTGACCTTCGCTGCGCTGCTGATCGTGTTCGGACGGGTCGGGGACCGTCTTGGCCGGCGCCTGATCTTCGTCCTCGGTGCGGCGATGTTCGTGGGAGCCAGCATCTACGCGGCGTCCTCACGCTCAGGCGAGCACCTGATCACCGCCCGCGCGCTGCAGGGCATCGGTGGGGCGATGATGTCGCCGACCTCGTTGTCGTTGGTCAACTCCCTGTACTCCGGGCGTTCGCGCAACATCGCCTTCGCGATCTACGGCTCGATCATCGGCGGCATGGCCGCGCTGGGGCCCTTGGTCGGCGGCTACCTGACGACGAACTTCTCCTGGACCTGGGCGTTCTGGATCAACGTGCCCATCGGGCTGATCGTGATCGTGGGCGCTCTGCGCTATGTGCCGGAGAACAAGGACCCCGGTGACACCAAGGGCCTGGACGTCTTCGGGGCGATCCTGTCCGCACTGGGCATCGGGCTGATCGTCTTCGGGCTGATCGAGGGTCGCAACTACGGCTGGATCCGGGTGCAGGAGGACTCCAGCCTCATGGGCGCCCAGTTCAGCAGTGGTGACCTGTCCCCGGTGTTCGTCGCCATCGCCGGCGGACTGCTCTGCCTGCTGCTGCTCTACGTCGTCGAGACCCGACGCACCCGTGCGGGGAAGTCCGCCCTGATCGACTTCGGCCTGTTCCGGATCCGCACGTTCGGGCTGGGTTCTGCCGCGGCCCTGATCGTGAGCCTCGGGGAGTTCGGAATCCTGTTCTCGCTGCCCCTGTTCCTGCAGAGCGTGCTGGGATACACCGCGCTGGGGGCGGGTGCGCTGCTGGCCTCTCTGGCCCTGGGATCCTTCGTGGCCGCCCCCACAGCGGCCTCCCTGGCCAACAAGTACGGGCCCAGGTTCGTGGCCCGGATGGGCATGGCCCTGGAGGTCGTGGGCATCGTGGGCCTGGGTGCCACCATCACCCCGACGTCCTCGGCCTGGGAGATGGTCATCTGGCTGGTCATCTACGGCATGGGTGTGGGCTACGCCAGCGCGCAGCTCACCGGCCTGATCCTGGCCGATGTCCCCGTCCGGCAGAGCGGCCAGGCCTCGGGCACGCAGAGCACGGCACGCCAGATCGGCGCTGCCTTGGGCACGGCCATCCTGGGCACCGTGCTGTTCGTCTCCCTGAACAACCAGACAGCCACTCAGGTGCAGGCCGTCGGTGTTCCTGCGGAGTCCGCGAGCCAAGTGGCTGACGTGGTGGAGAAGTCGGCGGGCACGGTCATCCCGACCCTTGACGAGCCACCGGGCAGCCCTGAGATCCAGGCGGCGGCCAGCCAGGCCTTCGCCGACTCCGTGCGTGTGACGGCCTTCGTGGCCGGTGGCTTCGTGTTCCTCGGCCTTCTGGCGACACTGGCGCTGCCCAAGCCACTCGGTCGTCGGGAGGATGACGACGTGGCCGAAGTCGCAGCCGACCCAGCCCCGCTCGAGGAGTAGCTGCACCCACCTGGTCCAGATGGGCAGGGCGAATCAGTACCAGCCGCGGCTGTGCGAATGGGCCAGCGCGTTGCTCGGATTGCCGTACCGGCCGGCGATGTAGTCCATCCCCCAGGCGATCTGGGTGCGTGCGCTGGTGGCCCAGTTGGAGCCATGGCTGCTCATCTTCGAGCCCGGTAGGGCCTGGGGGATCCCGTGCGCCCCACTGGAGCCGTTGTGCGCCCGGCTGCTCCAGCCGGACTCCTTCTGCCAGAGGGTCCCCAGGTCGGTGCACTGGGAGGCCGACCAGCCGCGGTCGGCGCACATCTGCATGCCCAGTGCACGGTTCTGGGCGGGAGTGCCGCCCTCGGCAGCCCGAGCACGTGCCGCGCGGGCCTCAGCCTCACGACGCTCCTTCTCGGCCTTCGCCTTCGCCTTGGCCTTGGCCCTGGCGCGAGCCTTGCGCTCGGCCTCCTTGCGATCCTTCTCCGCCTGCACGGCGGCCGTATGGCTCGCTGCGGCGTGGGTGGAGTCCAGTGCGCGCTGGTCCTCCCAGGACTCAGGCAGCGCGACGCCGGGCTGCGCGTTCAGCGCCGAGGACATCAGCGGTGCGCCGGCCAGCACCGCAGCGGTCGCGGTGAGTGCGGCGCCGACCTTGATCAGGGTGGTGCGGGGCACGGGTCCTCCAGGGGGTGGTTCCCACCTTCATGCCCGGTGTCTGTCCCTGGGACACCACAACGTGTCCCATCTCACAGTCCCACCGACGTGTCCCACCGGCTGTGTCCCAACCGCTGTCTCCCACCGGCTGTGTCCCACCGGCTGCGTCCCAGGGTGAAGCCCCGTGCGCCGTTGACCCGGTGCCGTCTCAGCGCACCCGCAGGCCGAGGGCTGCCGCTTCCTCGAAGAGCTCCTCCCGGACGTCGGGGTGCGCCGCCTGGGTGATGAGGTTGCGGGCCTGCTCGTCCTGGGACCTCCCCCACACCTCGGCGATTCCCTGCTCGGTGACCACGGCCGTGTGCTGGAAGGACGTGACTGGCTCATCGAGCAGGGGCACGATCGTGGAGACGTCGGCCTTCGGGTGCCAGGAGCGCAGCGCGATGAACGCCTGGCCGCCCGGGGCGTGCAGCGCGCCCACGATGAAGTCGGTCTGCCCGCCGAAGCCGGAGTAGATGCGGGCGTTGATCCGTGAGGCATTGGCCTGGGCGAAGAGGTCCACCTGCAGGGCGGAGTTCACCGAGGTCATCTGCGGCTGCTGGGCGATGAGGCCGGGGTCGTTGCTGGCCTCGGTGCGCACCATCCGTACTCGGGGGTTGCCATCGATCCAGTGGTAGAGCTCATCGGAGCCGAACAGGAAGGACACAGCCAGGGGCGCGTCCGGGTCCAGGGCGCCGGCCTTGTCCAGGGCCAGGACGCCGTCAGAGAACATCTCGGTCCAGAACCGCAGGCCCTTGCGTGTGGCCAGGGCGGTGAGCACGGCATCGGGCACCGCCCCGATTCCCATCTGCAACGTCGAGCCGTCCTTGATCCGGGCTGCGATCCGGTCGCCGATCTCGCGGGAGGTGTCGTCGAGCACTCCCGGGGAGCCGGTGGTGAGGGCCTCCTCGGCCTCGAAGAGCATGTCGATCGAGCTCAGCGGCACGATCGCGTCCCCGTAGGTGAAGGGCATGAGCGGGTTGGCCTGGGCGATCACCTTGCCGCCACGTGCGCGGCAGGCCTCGATCGCTGCCGGGAGCACGTTGACCTCGATCCCCAGGCTCACCACGCCATGGCGTGGCATGGAGGTGTGCAGGAGCACCACGTCGGGGTCCATGGCGCGGGTGAACAGCGCGGGGACAAGGCTCAGCCGGCAGGGCACGTAGTGCAGGCGCGGGTTGCGGCGCATCCCGGGCCCGACGAACGATGTCTCGGGCGTGATCCCCTCCCGCTCGGGCAGGCCCTTCTGGGGGTTGAGGGTCCAGAGCCGCCATTCGGCGATGTGCTCGTCGAACAGGGCAAGCGCTGTGCGCGGGCTGGCGAAGTTGCCCGACACCACGACACGCGGGTTCGGGGGCAGCGCCTCGAGCTGGGCAGCAAGCGATTCGGCCGTGACATGCAGGGTCATGGGTCGCATTCTCCCCCGCTGGCCACCCGCCCCACCGGTCCGGAGGGCCCGCCTGGGCCGGTCATTGGTCCCCAGCCAGACGGTGGGGCCCCTGGAACGTCGTCCCAGGGATGACCGGGAGGTGAATCCGGGGTGTCGTTTGCACGTCCCGCATGCGTCGGGTACCTTGGTCGATGTATCAGTTCGATACATCAGCATGACACATCAGCATGACACATCAGGGCAGGGAGAGGACGGTACTCGCGATGGCAGCCACACGGCGCAGCGCAGTGCTTGAGTTCGCCATCCTGGGCCTGCTGCAGGACGCCCCCATGCATGGCTACGAGCTGCGCAAGCGGCTCAACGCGGTCATGGGCACCTTCCGCGCCATCTCGTACGGCTCGCTGTACCCGGCGCTGAAGGACCTGTTGGACCGGGGGCTCATCGCCGAGGCAGGTGCGGCTGACGCCAGCGCCCCTGTCCTGTCGGGCCGCCGCGCCAAGATCGTCTACGAACTCACCGCCGACGGCAAGGACCGGTTCGCCGAGCTCGTCTCGCAGACCGGGCCCGAGGCGTGGGAGGACGAGGCGTTCGGCGTGCACATGGCCTTCTTCGGCAGCACCCCCGCGGAGGTGCGCGTGCGCATCCTCGAGGGGCGACGCAGCCGCATGGAGGAGCGTCGCAGCAACCTCGCAGCCTCAACCGCGCGCAACCGCGAGCGGCTGGACACCTACACGCAGGCCCTGCAGCGCCATGGCCTGGAGGGTGTCGAGCGCGAGGTGCGCTGGCTCAACGAACTGATCGACAACGAGAACCAATTCAGGCGCGGAGGATCCGCCGACGCGCCCGCCAACCAATCCGGAGATACCGGGGCCGGGCCGCGTCGCCCGCGAACCCGCGGGTGAGAAAGGAACAGCAGATGGGTGCCATTCGTGTGGCCATCGTGGGCGTGGGCAACTGCGCCTCCTCCCTCGTGCAGGGTGTGGAGTACTACAAGGACGCGGATCCCAACGATTCCGTCCCAGGCCTGATGCACGTCCAGTTCGGCGACTACCACGTCAGCGACATCGAGTTCGTTGCTGCCTTCGACGTCGACGCCAAGAAGGTCGGTCAGGACCTCTCGCACGCGATCTTCGCCAGCGAGAACAACACCATCAAGATCAGTGACGTGCCCCCGTCAGGCGTGACCGTGTCCCGCGGCCACACGCTCGATGGCCTGGGCAAGTACTACAAGGAGATGGTCACCGAGTCCGATGAGGCACCGGTGGACGTCGTTGCGGCCCTGAAGGACGCCAAGGTCGACGTCCTCGTGTGCTACCTGCCGGTCGGCTCCGAGGATGCGGCGAAGTTCTACGCGCAGTGCGCCATCGACGCCAAGGTCGCGTTCGTCAACGCGCTTCCGGTCTTCATCGCCGGGACTCCGGAGTGGGCGCAGAAGTTCGCCGACGCCGGTGTGCCGATCGTGGGCGACGACATCAAGAGCCAGGTGGGCGCCACCATCACCCACCGTGTGCTGACCAAGCTGTTCGAGGACCGCGGCGTCACCGTCGACCGGACCTACCAGCTCAACGTCGGCGGCAACATGGACTTCATGAACATGCTCGAGCGTGATCGCCTGGAGTCCAAGAAGATCTCCAAGACCCAGTCGGTCACCTCGCAGATGAGCCGCGACATCGGCGCCCGCAACATCCACATCGGGCCCTCGGACTACGTGGCGTGGCTCGATGACCGCAAGTGGGCGTTCGTGCGCCTCGAGGGTCGTGCCTTCGGTGACGTCCCGCTGACCCTGGAGTACAAGCTCGAGGTGTGGGACTCCCCCAACTCGGCCGGCGTCATCATCGACGCCCTGCGTGCGGCGAAGATCGCCCAGGACCGTGGGATCGGTGGCCCGATCCTGTCCGCGTCGAGCTACTTCATGAAGTCCCCGCCGGAGCAGTACTCCGACGAGGAGTGCCGGACCAAGGTCGAGCAGTTCATCGCAGGCGAGATCAACAGCTGATCGGCTGCGGTCACACGTGATCGCTGCACCCTCCACGAGGCCTCGGGCACATCGTCCGGGGTCTCGTGGCGTGCTGGCGGTCACTGGCTGGGGACCCGGTCATCCCGTCTGCGCCCCGGCGTCGAAGGCCGAGGTGGCCTCCAGCCATGAGCGCGAGGCGCCCTGGGTGCCTTCGGCCAGCACCGCTGCGGCAAACAGGTCTGACAGCGCGACCTGATCGTCGGCGATCAGCGCTGCGCGAACCTGTTGTGCCCATCCGGGCTCCATGGCCCCAGTATCGGTCCGTCAGGTGGCATGCGCCACGTCCTGATGGGTGGGGGCACCCCGCGGCGGCGCCCTCCGGTGTCTGGACGCTCCGCTGTGGACAGGGCATGCTGCGGTGATGGGTGCTGGGGGTGTCGGCGCGCGCGAACCCGGGTTGGCCCCCGGGCGCCTCGCCGTGCTGGCCACCATCGACTCCCGTCGGCTGCTGGCCACGCGGCTCACCGGTCAGGCCTCCGATGGGCTGCTCCAGGCTGCCCTGGGGTCCTTCGTGCTGTTCTCCCCGGAGCGGCAGGCCACTGCGGCCCAGGTCGCCGGCGCATTCGCGCTGCTCCTGCTCCCGTACTCGTTGCTCGGCCCGTTCACCGGTGTCATCCTCGACCGCTGGAGCCGGGCCCGGATCCTGGTCGCCGCCAACGTGACCCGCGCCCTGGTCATGATCGCCATCGCCACCATGGTGGCCGCGGGTCGTGACGGCCTGGACCTGGGCACCGCGGTGCTGGTCACGATGGGGATCGGGCGGCTCTGGCTTGCCGGCCTGTCAGCCGGGCTGCCCGGGGTGGTCGCGGCCCAGCACCTGGTGACAGCCAACGCGCTGTTCCCGACGTCAGGGACGATCGCCTCGGCCATCGCGACCGTGACAGGCCTGGTGCTCATGCCGATCCTCGGCCCGGGCGGGGCCACGACGCTGGTCATCGTGGTGGCTGCCGGCCTCATCCTCTCGGCCGGGATCGCCAGCCGCATCCCCCATCGGGCACTGGGCCCCGAGGATCATCAGGACGGCTCTGCCGCGCTCACCTCCGACCTGGTCGCAGTGGTGCGCGGGATGGTGGCCGGCGCGATCCACATCAGCACCCGTCCGCGGGCCCGACGGGCGATGGCGGTGGTCATGGCCCACCGGGTGGCGTTCGGGGCCCTGCTGGTCGATGCCCTGCTGATCGTGCGCAACACCCTGAACGACGCTGACGATGCCGACGCGGCCCTAGGTGACTTCGCCGTCACGGCGGCCGGTGCGTCGATCGGCAGCCTGGCCGCGGCGGTGGTCGCGCCGCGGGTGGTCGCACGCCTCGGGCCTGCTCGATGGTCGGCCGTCACGCTGTTCGTGGCAGCCATCGTGGCCCCGTTGACCTTCTTCAGCCTCGTCGTGCCGCTGATGGCGCTGGGCTCGTTCACCATGGGCTTCTCGGGGCAGACCGTCAAGATCGTGGGTGACACGATCCTCCAGCAGGACATCGAGGAGGGCTATCGGGGCCGGGTCTTCTCGCTGTACGACGTCGGGCTCAATGTCTGCCTCGTTCTTGGGATCTGCCTGGCAGCATTCACCGCGCCCGCCGGGGGCGTGGCACCGGGGCTGTGGCTCGGCGTCGCGGCGCTGCTGGCCGCGACGGGCGTGTGGAGTCTGCGGCCCACGGCGGTGCGTGGCTAAGATCGCGACAGCAGCCCGTGCCGTCCGCCTCCTGCGGGCGCGTGCTCCCGCGCCGAAGGAGGTCTCCGGATGGGGATGCTGGACAACTTCGAGAAGAAGTTGGACCGCATGGTCAATGGTGCGTTCGCCAAGGCCTTCAAGTCCGAGGTGCAGCCCGTGGAGATCGCTGCCGGTCTCCAGCGCGAGCTCGATGACCGGGCCACGGTGGTCAGCCGTGCACGCACTGTCGTTCCCAACGGGTTCGTCGTCGAGCTCTCGACGGCCGACTTCGAGCGGCTCGCGGCCTTCGAGTCGACCGTCAACGACGAACTGGCAAGCCTGGTGCGTGAGTACGCCCAGCAGCAGCGCTACTCGTTCGTCGGACCGGCCGAGGTGACATTGGCACAGGACGGCAGCCTGGGAACCGGTGTCTTCCGGATCCGCTCCGAGGTCAGACCCGGTCCGCACTCCGAGTCAGCGGTGCCGGTGGACGTGTCCGGGGAGCCACACCTGGAGGTCGACGGGATCACCTACCCCCTGGGTGCGGTCACCCGGCTGGGCCGTGGCACCGACGTGGACATCCGCATCGACGATCCGGGGGTGTCGCGTCACCATGCCGAGATCACCCTGGGCACCGACGTCACGCTGCGCGACCTCGGGTCCACCAACGGGACCCTGGTGAACGGCCGGATGGTCTCGACCGCGATCCTCGTGGACGGATCGCTGATCCAGCTCGGGACCACGACGCTGACCTACAAGGCCCGGTGACCCATGTCGGAGCTGGCGATCACCCTGATGCGGTTCGGCTTCCTGGCCGTGCTGTGGTTGGTGGTTGTCGGCATCGTGCTGGTGCTGCGCCGGGATCTCGCGGCGCCCAAGGGGGCCCGCCCGCAGGCCCCGGCGCGCTCGGCTCCCGGCCTGCCGACGTCGAGCAGCCCGCCGGTCCCTCCTCAACCGAAGCCCAGGGTGCCCAGTCGCAGCCAGGGCACGCCCCGCAAGCTCGCTGTCGTGGAGGGGGAGCTGGCCGGCACCGTGGTGCCACTGAGCACGTCACCGATCACGGTGGGCCGTGCCGCGGACTCGACGTTGGTCCTCCAGGACGACTACTCCTCGAGCAGGCACGCCCGGTTCTTCCCCTCGGACGGGCAGTGGATCGTGGAGGACCTCGGCTCCACGAACGGCACCTGGATAGACCGCACCCGGATCACCGGACCCACTGTGCTGCGCGTCGGCGCGAAGGTCCGTGTCGGCCGGACGACCCTGCAGCTGCAGCGGTAGGGGTCTGCCCATGACGAAGTTCCTCCGGTACGCGGCGAAGTCCGATGTGGGCATGGTCCGCAAGGACAACGAGGACTCCGGGTACGCCGGGCGCACGCTGCTCGTGGTCGCCGACGGGATGGGCGGGCACGCCGCGGGGGAGCTTGCCAGCTCGACGGTCGTGGCCACGCTGGCCGAACTGGACTCCGAGGAGCTGCCCGCCGGTGATGTCCTGACGGCCCTCGACGACGCGATGCTGACCTCGGCGGAGCGGATCACCCAGTTCATCCAGGCGGATCCCTCGCGCTCGGGGATGGGAACCACCCTGACGGCAGTGCTCTGGCGGGGCGGGCGCATCGCCCTGATCCACGTCGGGGATTCCCGTGCCTATCTGGTCAGGAACGGTCACCTGAGCCAGATCAGCCATGACCACACCTACGTCCAGACCCTGGTCGACGCCGGCCGGATCACGGCCGAGGAGGCACGCAGCCACCCCAAGCGCAACCTCCTCCTGCGTGCCATCGACGGGACGGGCGTGCCCGAGGGGGAGACCTCGATCCGTGAGGCGTTGGTCGGCGACCGGTACCTGCTGTGCAGCGATGGGCTGTCGGGGGTCGTGCCGGACCCGCTGATCGAGCGGGTGCTGTCCGAGGTCCACGATCCGACCGCCGCCGTCACCGAGCTGGTGGATCTCGCGCTGGCCGCCGGAGCCCCGGACAACGTCACCGCGGTGGTGGCCGACGTGGTGGAGCTCGAGGACTCCGAGCACGACCTCGAGTCCGCTCTGGGGGGACCGGTCGTGGTGGGAGCCGCCGGCGACCAGCGCAACCGCGCCGCCCTGCCCGGCCTGATGTTCCCCGACGATGTGGGCCCCGGGGGCAGCGCGAGCGACACGCCCGGTCAGGGCGGCCCGGCGGTGGCCGGCGGGCTCGTGGCCCGCAGCCAGACGCGCGCCCGGTCCGGCGAGACGCAGGAGCCAGATGACTCCGCCGGCGACGGGGCCGGCGACGGGGGCAGCGACGGGGGCAGCGACGCGGGCGCGGACAGCTCCTCAGCGGTGCCCGGTTCGATCGGCGCCGCCATCAGCTCCGGTGAGCTGCCGGTCGGGCAGGGGGGAGTGGGCGACGGCACCGCAACCGCTGCCGCGGGTGGTGCCGATGCCCCGCACGGATGGGCTCGCAGGCACTGGCGTGGACTGTCGGTCCTTGTCGGCTTCCTGGGGGTCGTGGCGATCGGCGTCCTGGGGTTCATGTGGTGGCTGGGCTCCCAGTGGTTCGTGGGTGGGTACTCCGGCTACGTGGCGGTGTTCCAGGGGATCCCGCAGCAGATTGCTGGAGTCCCCCTGAGCAGGGTCACGACCCGCACCGCCGTGCCTGTCTCGGCCCTGCCCTACTACGACCAGACCCAGCTCGTCGGCACGATCGAGGCCCCGACCGAGGCTGATGCCTTGCGGATCGTCACCGAACTCGAGGCCAAGGCCGCCGCCTGTGCGTCGCAGGAGGCGCCGCTGGGCTGCCCGGTCCCACTGGCCGACGTCCTGGGGAACTCCCCGTGAGCGCGCCGGTCATCCTCGGGTCCGTGCAGTCGGTGCAGTCAACCCAGCCGACGCGACGCAACACGGAGCTGGCTCTGCTCGTCGCCGTCTGGTTCGTCGGCGCCCTGGCCCTGGTCCTGGCCAGCGAGGGGGCAGTCGGCGAGGTCGTGGCCGACGTGCAGACCATCGTGCTGATCGAGGGCGCGTGCCTGCTCGGGATCCACCTGGTGGTACGCAGGCTGGCCCCCTACGCGGACCCCATCATGCTCCCCGCTGCGGCCGCCCTGAACGTGCTGGGCATCGCGATGATTGGACGCCTGGACCTGGCTGATGCCAAGCGCGCAGCGGCCCGGGGCGACGACATCCCGGAGTCCGTGGCAGTGCAGCAGTCCATCTGGCTGGCCGTGGGTGTTGTGGCCTGCGCGATCGTGCTGATCGTGGTGCGCGACCACCGCAACCTGCGTCGCTACACCTACCTGTTCGGCCTGGCCGGGCTGATACTGCTCCTGCTGCCCATGGTGCCCGGACTCGGACTGACGATCCGCGGGGCCAACCTGTGGATCGCGGTGGGGCCGTTCACCTTCCAGCCCGCCGAGGTCTCGAAGGTCCTGCTCACGATCTTCTTCGCGTCCTACCTCGTGCTGACCCGGGAGTCCCTGTCGCTGATCCGGCACAAGTTCCTCGGGCTGGGTGTGCCGCGTGGTCGCGACCTCGGCCCGATCCTGGTGGCGTGGGCCATCGCCATGGCGATCGTGGTCTTCCAGCGCGACCTGGGCACAGCGGCGATGTTCTTCGGACTCTTCGTGGGCCTGCTCTACGTGGCCACCGGGCGGCGCTCGTGGATCGTCCTGGGCCTGCTGCTGACGGCCGTGGGGGCCGTCGTGTCCTACCTGGCCTTCAGCCACGTGCAGATCCGCGTCAAGGTGTGGCTGGACCCCTTCGCCTATGCCGACGCCGAGGGCTACCAGATCGTTCAGGCGCTCTACGGGTTCGCCAGCGGAGGCATGATGGGCACCGGCTGGGGTGCGGGCTACCCGCAACTGGTCCCCTTCGCCGAGAGCGACTTCATCTTCGCCGCCCTCGGTGAGGAGATCGGCCTCGTGGGCGGGTTCGCGATCATCGTGCTCATGGCCATCCTGATCGAACGGGCCCTGCGCACCGCCCATGCCAGCCGCGACCCCTTCGGCACCCTCCTGGTCAGCGGGTACGCGATCGTCCTCGGGCTGCAGTCGTTCATCGTGCTGGGTGGGGTCACCAAGCTGATCCCGCACACGGGCCTGACGACACCCTTCATGTCCGCGGGCGGGTCCTCGTTGCTCGCGAACTGGATCATCCTCGGCCTCCTGCTTCGGGTCTCGGATCACGTCCGTCGTCCGGACCCGGTCATCCACCGCCCGGAGGACACGACGACCGAGGTGGTACAGGTCTCGTGACCCGTTCCCTGAACCGCCTGGCGCTCGGACTCCTGGTGCTGATGGTTGCGCTGATGGTCCAGCTGACGCGCATCCAGGTCCTGCAGCGGGCTGAGCTCAACTCGATGCCCGGCAACCAGCGAACCCTGCTGACCGAGTACTCGCGCGAGCGGGGCCCGATCCTGGTTGACCGAGCCCCGATCGCCGAGTCGGTGCCGACCGAGGATGACCTGGAGTATCTGCGCCAATATCCCGTCGGGCCGATGTTCGCCTCGGCCACCGGCTTCTACTCCATCGTGTACGGGGCCACCGGCCTGGAGAAGGCAGAGAACCCGGTGCTGTCCGGCGAGGACCCCCGGCTGTTCGTCGACCGGATGCAGCAGCTGTTCGGTGGCCGGCAGATCAAGGGCGGCTCGGTGACCACGACCCTGGACGCCGCCGCGCAGCGCGCCGCCTGGGATGGCCTGCGGGGCAAGGTGGGCTCCGTGGTGGCCATCGAGCCGAGCACGGGGCGGATCCTGGCCCAGGTGCAGAGCCCCTCCTTCGATCCCAATGAGTTGAGCTCGCACAACTCCAAGGAGGTCAACGCCTACTACCGTTCCCTCGAGGACGACGAGGACAAGCCGCTGCTCAACCGTCCCATCGCCAAGACGAACCCCCCCGGCTCGACCTTCAAGGTGGTCACGGCCGCCGCGGCGCTGGAGTCCGGTCGCTTCGAGCCCGACAGCATCCTGCCGGGACCTGCGACCTACACCCTGCCCGGCAGCAGCGTGAAGCTGCCCAACTGGACCGGCACCGAGTGTGGTCCCGACGGCAAGGTGACCCTGGCCGAGGCGCTGGCCATCTCGTGCAACACCGCCTTCGCGTGGCTGGGCAACGAGCTCGGGGCCGATGCCCTGCGCGACCAGGCCGAGAAGTTCGGATTCGAGGAGTCCTTCGAGACGCCCCTTCGGGCCGCGACCTCGCGGTTCCCGGCCGACCCGGACGCCGCCCAGACGGCGATGTCGGCGATCGGCCAGTTCGACGTCCGGGCCACGACGATGCAGATGGCGATGGTGTCGGCCGCGATCGGCAACGCAGGGGTGACGATGCGTCCGGGCCTCGTGGACCAGACCGCCGCACCCGACCTCCAACCGCTGGAGACCTTCCGGCCCAGTGACTTCGCCCAGGCCATGACCCCACAGAACGCGGCCAAGCTGTCGGCGATGATGGTCGGGGTGGTCAACGGGGGGACGGGGTCGAACGCGGGGATCCCGGGCGTCGAGGTGGCAGGCAAGACCGGCACCGCCCAGACCGCGAAGAACCGGCCGGCCATCGCGTGGTTCATCTCCTTCGCCCCTGCCTCGAACCCCCGGGTCGCTGTCGCGGTGGCTGTGGAGAATGCCGGGGTCAGTGAGGTCAGCGGCAACCAGCTGGCAGCCCCCATCGCACGGGCAGTCATGCAGGCCGTGCTCTCCGGCTGAGTCCGGCACGGCTGGGCCGACGCTCAGGCTGCCTGAGGGTTGGGCCGCTGCACGGTAGATTGTGCCTCGGGCGACCGGGCGGCATGGCTGTCGGTGGGGGATCCCGGTGGGCCTCGCAGCAGGTGTGGGGTTGACGTGACAGGAGAGCTATGAGCGACGTGCGCCAGCTCGGCGACCGGTACCAGGTCGGTGAGCTCCTGGGGCGGGGCGGCATGGCCGAGGTCCATGAGGGCCGCGACCTGCGCCTGGGTCGTCGTGTGGCGATCAAGATCCTCAAGCCCGATCTCGCTCGCGATCCCGCATTCCTGGCCCGGTTCCGCCGGGAGGCCCAGAGTGCTGCCTCGCTGAACCACCCCAACATCGTGGCGGTCTACGACACCGGCGAGGACCCGTTCGGCGAGGGTCCCGAGGCTGCGACCGTTCCCTTCATCGTGATGGAGCTCGTGGAGGGGATCACGCTCAAGGAGCTGCTGCACTCCGGGAACAAGCTCGTCCCCGAGCGCGCCCTGGAGATCACCTCGGGCGTCCTTGCTGCGTTGGACTACAGCCACCGGCACGGGATCATCCACCGCGACATCAAGCCCGGCAACGTGATGCTGACCACGACCGGGGCGGTGAAGGTGATGGATTTCGGCATCGCCCGAGCCGTGGCCGATGCCGGCCAGACGGGGACCAGCACGTCGACCGTGTTGGGCACCGCGGCCTATCTGTCCCCCGAGCAGGCCCAGGGTCGCACGGTGGATGCACGCAGTGACCTCTACTCGGCCGGCGTCGTGCTCTTCGAGCTGCTCACCCGGCGGGCCCCCTTCGTGGCCGACTCCCCGGTGGCCGTTGCCTTCGCCCACGTGAACGAACCCCCGACGGCGCCCAGCGTCATTGATCCCACGCTGCCGCCGCAGCTCGATGTCATCGTGATGAAGGCGATGGCCAAGGATCCGGCGCAGCGCTACCAGACGGCCGTGGAGTTCCGTGCCGACGTGGAGCGGGCCATTGCCGGCGTGCCGGTGACTGGTGTGATGCCGGTGCCTGTGCCCCTGCCGGACTCCCAGGCCACGACTGTGATGGACGGTGTCGACCAGGATGCGACCGTGGTGGCTGCAGGTGCCGCGGCGGCCACTGGCGCCATGGCCCCGGTGATCCCCGGGGGCGCCGGCATCCCCGCGCCACCCCCGGATCGTGAGGCGCTCGAGCCCGAGGCGTCCAGTCGCGGTGGCTTCTGGAAGAAGCTGGGGCTGACTGTGCTGGTCCTGGCCATCGCGGGGGGCATCTTCTGGCTCGCCTCGACCCTGCTGGCCTCCACGGCCACCAAGACGGTCGAGGTTCCGGCGCTCGAGGGGCTCACCGCCGCCCAGGCCGAGACCACGCTGCGGGCCGCCGGCCTGGTGCTCGGCGGGCCCGACTTCGTGGCCTCGGACCTGCCCAAGGACTCCGTCATCAGCCAGGACCCGCGCTCAGGTGAACTCGTCGACGTGGGCAGCACTGTCGTCGTCGTGATCTCGGCCGGCAAGGAGCAGGTGCAGGTACCTGACCTCATCGACTTCCGTTCCGTGGCCGATGCCCGCAAGACCCTGGCAGATGCCGGCCTGAGCCTGGGCAAGGTGACCTCGGAGGACTCCGAGGAGCCTGAGGAGACGGTCCTGCGCCAGGATCCTGAGCCCTACGAGACGGTTGATGCAGGCTCCACCGTGGACATCTGGGTCTCCAACGCCCAGGTCGAGGTACCCGACGTGGTCGGCCGGACGGACGCTCAGGCGCGGACCCAGCTGTTCAATGACGGCTTCGAGGTGGAGTACGGCACGGAGGTCGAGACCGACCAGTTCCAGCCCGGAACAGTGGCCGAGCAGACCCCGGAGGGCGGGCAGATGGCCAAGAAGGGTTCGTTGGTGACCCTCATCCTGGCCAAGGCTCCGGCACCGACCCCCAGCCCCAGTGACGGCGGTGGAGCCGATGGTCAGGGTGGCGGGGGAAGCCCGCTGGATGGCACCGAGGACTCCGACCCCAACCCGGGGCTCTCCGCGGGACCCAACCCCTAGCTGCGCCTGGCTCAGCGGAGCCGTCAGACCGGGTCAGTGGTTGGCCTGCCAGCTGGCCCACGCCGAGTCGGTCATGTCCGAGAGGGTGCGCCGCGCCCGCCACCCCAGCAGTGCGTGCGCCAGGGCCGGATCCGCGATCAGTGCGGGGGGATCGCCCGGCCTGCGGTCCTCGATGTCCACGGCGAACTCACGCTCCATCGAGCGCCGCAGTGCCTCCACGACCTCGAACACCGAGTAGCCGCGCCCGGTGCCGATGTTGACGGCAACGTGATGGTCCAGCCGTGGGGCGTCCTCCACCCCGGCGACGCGGGCCACCATCGAGCCCAGTTGCGCGGCCACCTCGGCAACCAGGTCGCTTGCCTGACCGCGGCGCCCGCCCGAGGACGATGTGGCCCGGATCGCACCCGGGATGCGCTGGGCGGCCAGCTCGACAGCGCGTGCCGCGGCAGGCATCCTCTCGATCGCCCGGGCCGGCACGGCGGCGGCTGCCTCCACGGCTGCCGAACCACCCGGGAGCCGCGCGGCTGCGGATTCGGCCCTGGTCGCCGCGTCCTGCACGCGGTCCCCGGCTGCCCGGAGCAACTCAGCCTGGTGGGCGATCTCGACCAGTCGGGCGGCTGCCACATGTGCCGCTGACAGGTCGGCGACGTGGATGTAGTCGCGTACGCAGGACCCGTCGGGGGTGGGGTAGTCATCACCGAAGACCTTGGGCCGCCTGTCGTGCTGCAGAGCCTCAAGCATCATCGGGATCAGGTTCAGGGCCGCGGGATCACCGAGCTCCGGCGAGGCCGCCCCGGCGACGTTGAAGTAGCGCAGGCTGACCGCGTGCCAGGCATTGGCCTGCGCGGTGCTCGACACCATCCATTCGCCGGACAGCTTCGTGGCGCCGTAGGGGTTGATCGGTGCGCAGGGCGCGTGCTCGGTGATACGTCCCGAGCTGGAGATCCCGGTGGCACCAGGCGTGAGATCCGGCTGTCCGTACACGGCCGCCGACGACGAGAAGACCATCTGGTTGATCCCAGCGTCCACCATCTCCTCGAGGAGGACCTGCAGACCGCCGATGTTCTGTGACCAGTAGTGCAGGGGGCGCTCGACGGACTCGCCCACCTGCTTGCGGGCGGCGAAGTGCATCACGCCGTTGATCTCGTGCTCGGCCAGGAGCCGTCGCACGGCGCGGCGGTTGTTCACGTCAGCCTTGACCAGCGGAACACCGGCTGGCAGGCGGTCCGCGCGGCCGGTCGACAGGTCATCGAGGACGACCACGCTCCGATCGCTGGCCAGCATGTCGCGCACGACGTGTGCCCCGATGTATCCAGCCCCTCCGGTGATCAACCAAGCCATGGCCCGAACTCTAGTCAGCCGCGCGCCCCTCGGCGCACGGGGAACGCGGTCGATCCGGGGCCGTGATCATTTGAGGAGCTTGCTCATCCGACGATCGGCCAGGGCCCTGCCGCCCGTCTGGCATGTGGCGCAGTACTGCAGGCTCGAGTCGGCGAAGCTGACTTCGCGCACGAGGTCACCGCACACCGGGCAGGGCTGCCCGGTGCGCCCGTGCACGGCCATGCCGGCCTTCTTCTCCGCCTTGAGTGTGGTCGGATCGGTGGCTCGTGCCGCGGCCACGGCCTGAGCCAGCGTCTCGCGCAGGGCCGTGTACAACTGCCGCTCCGCCTCGGGCGACTGGGTCCCTGCAGGGGCGAAGGGGCTCATCCGGGCCGCGTGCAGGATCTCATCGGAGTAGGCGTTGCCGATCCCCGCGATCCGGGACTGGTCGCGCAGCACACCCTTGACCTGGGCCCGCCCGGCCCCTGCAAGGATCTCGTGGAACAGTGCAGGGGTCATGCCGTCCAAGGGGTCGGGCCCGAGGCGGGCGACGCTGGGGACTGCACCCGGGTCACGGACCACGTAGACAGCAAGGCCCTTCTTCGTCCCGGCCTCAGTGATGTCCAGCGCCGCCACGGCGGTGCCCGGGGCGGCGCCGTGCGGGGCCGTGTTGTCCGGACTGTCCGGACTGTCCGATGTTCGGTGTTGCGAAGACGATCCGAAGCGCGAGGGCCGCCCCCGCTCCACGGCCGCCACCGCGACGACCCAGGGGCGCCGGGGCGGTCGGTGGGTCGTCACGCCAGCGAGCCCAGCCGGCCCGGGCGAGGTGCACCACAACGTAGAGGGGCTCACCGTCGGCGTCGACGAGCTCCAGGACCAGGTGCTTGCCGATCCGCGAGAAGCCCAGCACCTGGCAGCCCACAGCCGCACCCACCGGGGGGTCGAAGGTCTTGAGCGCGCTGATCGCCGCCACCTCGATGCGGGCCACTGTCAGTCCGGCCGATCGGGCAGACAGCGCCTCGGACAGCGCTGTGACCTCCGGCAGCTCAGGCATGGCCTACCGCCGTGCTCGGCTGCGTCCCGGCTGGCGGGGCCTGCCATCGCCGAGCGAGTAGGAGATCACCAGGTGGTTCCACGCACAGTGCCGGCAGACCTCCACGACGTGCACCCGGAAGCTGCCATGCTCGTGGGACATCTCGGCCAGCTGGGCCTGGGCTCGTGCCGAGCCGCTGAGTGCCCCCAGCTGGGCGCCGAAGACCCACGTGACCTCGCTCAGGTCGGGTCGCCGACAGACCGGGCAGCTCCGCCCGGCTGGTTGGCCGTGGTACTTCGCTGCGCGCAGCAGGCCGGGGTCGGCGTCGCAGTAGTCGCTGTTGAACGCCCCGCCACGGCGCATCGTCTCCAGCGCGGAGCGGCGTGCCAGCGCGAAGGAGATCACATCGCGTGGTGCCTCCGGGTCGTCGACCACCTCAGCGGCGAACTCGTCGGGATGTGGGGCCGGCGACTTCGTGGGCATGGACGTGCGGGAGCCACGGATCGACGACGATCGCGGCGCAGCCATCGGTCAAGGGTAGGCCGCCGACCGCGCCCGTGCAGGGTGATCGCCCTGTGGGTCCGCGGTGGTCCAGCAGGATTCAGGGGCGGTCGTCACGGGTCGTCACCGCACGGTGACCGCCAGGTTCCACTACCGTAACCGGGGTGAAGATCGACTACCCGCGCCATGACCGTGAGGGATGGACTCGCTTCGTCCCATCCTGGAAGCTCGTGTTCGGGACCCTCGGGACGCTGTTCGCCATCGGGGCCCTGGCCCTCTCCGCGCTGTTCGCGTGGGCCTGGGTGACGATCGACATCCCGGAGGAGAACGAGGTCGCGGCCGCGCAGACGTCGATCATCTACTGGAACAACGGCACTCGGGAGATGGCCCGCCTCGGTGACACCAACAGGATCTCGGTCCCGATCGAGGAGATCCCGCAGGACATGCAGCACGCCGTCGTGGCTGCCGAGGACCGACGGTTCTACGAGCACAGCGGGTTCGACATCGTGGGCTTCTCCCGCGCCATGTGGAACAACCTGACGACCGGGTCGACCCAGGGCGGGTCCACGATCACCCAGCAGTACGCCAAGAACGCGTACCTGACCCAGGACCAGACCTACATCCGCAAGTTCAAGGAGCTGGTCCTGAGCCTGAAGCTGGAGATCAACCTGCCCAAGGACGAGATCATGGAGCGCTACCTCAACACGATCTACTTCGGTCGGGGTGCCTATGGGGTCGAGACGGCGGCGGAGGCGTACTTCGGGGTCTCGGCCTCGGAGCTGACCCTGGAGCAGTCGGCGGTGCTGGCCGCGATCATCAACTCGCCGGGGGCCTTCAACCCGGAGACGAACATGGACGCCCTGGAGGCCCGGTACGCCTACGTGCTCAACGGCATGCAGGAGGAGGGGTACATCACGGCTGCCGAGCGGGACGAGGCGCTGGACAACTTCCCCGAGATCGAGGAGCGCTCCGAGAGCGAGCGCTACAGGGGCACGACCGGCTACCTCATCCGTGCGGTCGAGGAGGAGCTGCTCGAGCTGGGCTTCACCGAGCAGGAGATCGCAGCCGGCGGGCTGCGGATCGTCAGCACCTTCGACAGGAAGTCCCAGAGGGCCGCGGTCGCCGCAGTCAAGGACGAGTCACCGACGACCGGCATGGAGGGCGTGCGGATCGGCCTGGCGGCCGTGGAGCCGGTCACCGGTGAGGTCATCGCCATGTACGGCGGACCGAACTACTTGCAGGAGTCGCTGAACAACGCCACACAGGGCCGTCAGCAGGCCGGCTCCACCTTCAAGCCGTTCGGGCTGGCGGCGGCCACCGAGGCCGGCATCGGCCTGGACTCGTTGTGGCCCGGCAACTCCCCGACCGAGGTGGCCGGGTACGAGGTGAACAACTACGGGGACAACTCCTACGGCGATCTCGTGACGCTGCTCACGGGCACGGAGCAGTCGATCAACACCGTGTACGTCTCTGCCGAGGACGAGACCGGCGTCCGTCCCGTGCAGGATGTCTCGCTGCGCGCCGGCGTCCCGCAGGACACGCCGGGGATGAACCTGGAGTCACCGGACCTGACGTTCGTGCTGGGCACCGCCTCCCCGCACACGATCGACATCGCACGGGCCTACGCCACGTTCGCCGCACGTGGCCTGCGTGCCGACACCACCACGATCCGCCGGGTGCAGACCTCCGATGGCAGCCTGCTCTACGAGCGGGAGAACGTCGAGCAGCGCACCTTCGATGAGAACACGGCCGATGTCGTGAACTATGCCCTGCAGAGGGTGGTCACCAACGGCACGGGCCGTCCCGCCCAGGCCGTCGGCCGCCCGGTGGCGGGCAAGACCGGGACCACCGACGAGTACAAGGCATCGTGGTTCGCGGGCTACGCCCCGCAACTGGCAGCCGCCGTGAGCTTCAGCAAGTCCGGCCCCAACGGTGAGGAGCTGTCCCTGTCGGGGACCGGGGGGCTCACACAGTTCTACGGCAGCGCCTTCCCGGCGCGGATCTGGACGGCCTTCATGCGTGGGGCCCTCGAGGGTGAGCCCGTGATCGACTTCGTCGCGCCCAGCAGCCTTCCCTCCGGCGGGGGCTTCGCGTCACCGGAGCCGACCGAGGAGCCCAGCCCGACCGACGAGCCGAGCCCCACCGAGGAGCCGACGCAGGAACCGACGCCCGAGCCGACCACCGAAACACCCACGCCGGAGCCGACCACGGAACCACCCACGCCCGAGCCACCGACCGACGGCGGGTCGGCTGAGGCTGCACCCTAGGGCAGCCCGGGTCACCCGCCCCGTACGCTGACGCGCGTGAACCGCACCGAGCCCCGGCCCTGGGTCCTGCCGACCGAGGCCGACTCCGTGGCCCGCGGTGCCCTGCCGCTGCTCGGGGGTCCGGTGGGGCGGTACGCGGCGGTCGGACGCTCCTGGTGGACCCCCCTGCGCGTCTCGGTGATCGCCGGGCTGCTGGTCTACGCGGTGGGGTGGCTGTCCAAGGGCTACTGCCTGGCCAATGGCTTCGGGGCGCCGCAGCGCTACATGTACCTGTGCTACTCCGACATCCCCATCCTCTACTCGGCGCGGGGCCTGGCCGATGGGGGCTTCCCGTACCTGCTCGAGCCCGGTGTCGGTCAACAGGTCCTGGAGTACCCGGTCCTGACCGGGGTGTTCATGTACGCCGCGGCGTGGGTCACCCGACTGCTCGACGGGGACAGCCAGGTCTTCTTCGCCGTCAACGTGGTCGGCATGTCGGCGCTGCTGGCCTGGACGATCGCCAGCACGTCGCGGACGGTACGTAGCCGCCCGTGGGATGGGCTGATGGTCGCCCTGGCCCCGGTGGTCGCCCTGGCCGGCTTCGTGAACTGGGACCTGCTGGCCATCGCACTGGCGTCCGCGTGCCTGGCCGCGTGGTCCAGGAGCCACCCGGCGGTGGCCGGCATGTGGCTGGGCCTGGCGGTGGCCGCCAAGTTCTACCCGCTGGTCCTGATCGGCCCGATCGCGCTGCTCTGCATCCGACGGGGTCGGTGGCGGGCCCTGGGGGTCTTCCTCGCCGCCGGTCTCGGGTCGTGGCTGGTGGTCAACCTGCCGGTGATGATCGCCAACTTCGAGGGATGGGCACGGTTCTACACCTTCTCCCGTGAGCGCGGGATGGACTTCGGCTCGCCGTGGTACGCGCTGTCGATCATGGGTGTGGACCTGCCAGCACAGGCGTTGAACTCGTTGGCGTCCGGCGCGTTCCTGGTGGCGTGCGCGGGGATCGCCCTACTGGTCCTCAAGGCCGAGCAACCCCCCCGGCTGGCCGCCCTGGCCTTCCTCACCGTGGGCGCGTTCGTCCTGACGAACAAGGTGTACTCGCCCCAGTACGTGCTGTGGGTGCTGCCCCTGGCGGTCCTGGCTCGACCACGATGGCGTGACCTGCTGATGTGGCAGGCGGCGGAGGCGGCCTACTTCGTGGCCATCTGGTGGTTCCTGGTGGGCTACGGCACGCAGGACAAGGGCCTGCACGAGGGTTGGTACGTGGCGGCGACGGCTGCGCACTGGCTGGCCACCGCGTGGCTGATGGCCCTGGTCGTCCGCGACGCATTGTCGCCGGCACACGACCCCGTGCGCACGGATGGCTTCAGCGAGGATCGCGACGATCCAGGTGGTGGGGTGCTGGACTCAGCCGGTGAGGAACTGGACGTATCCGGTGAGGAGCGGGACGCAGCCGGGGTCAGCCGATGATCGCGTCGGGGGCGACGGTGGTGAAGCGGACATCGCACTCGAGGACCTCGCCCACAGGTGGCGGGATGGTCCCCTTCGGGATGCGCAGCATCGACACGTGCATGTGCGGCGGTTCGAGGAACCACGACTGGCCGCCCGAGGGCAGCCGGAACGGCGCGCGGAAGCGGCCCGCCGCCTCGAGGGCCCCCGAGCCGGCTGCGGCGGCGCGCTGACGCGCGCTGCGTGCGGGCCGGGGTGCACTCAGGGCGACGCCGTGTGAGGTCCCACCGCTGACCACGACCACGTACCCGTCGCGTGGCCCACGGCGCTGGTGGTAGCCGGCTGACTGGCCCTGGGGTGTCGGATGCACGGCCAGCACTGTGCCCGCTGCCCGCAGTGCGGAACGCTCACCGAGCCAGAGCCGGGTCCCCACCCGCAGGCGCACCGGCTGGTCGGGCAGTGCGTCGCGGACCTGGCGTGTCTCCCTGTCGTCCAGGTGGCTCAGCCACAGCGATCCGGCGTCGGCCGGGCCCGCCAGGTTGGCCAGCAGCGTGGGCCACAACAGGCCCCAGGCGACCACCTCATGGACCCGCGCGGAGCCCACGATGACGGGGGTGGGTGAGGAGTCGTCATTGGTCAGCATCGCCATCGATCCGATGCGTGGCTCCTCGGGGGTGGCGATCGGCAGGTGCAGCGCCAGGCCCTCGAGCACGACCGCGCCCGAGGCCAGGTGCGCCGCCAGTGCCGTGATGGCGGCAGCGACCTGGTCCTCGGTCATGCCGAACCGGCGCATCGAGGTCAGGCCCTCGAGGACGACGCGACGCGGGGACTCCACGGTGGCCATGGCGGCAAGGTCGGCGGCGGCCTCCGGGCTGGCGATGGTGTGGATGACCCGCCGAGCGTCAGGGTGTGCAGCCAGGGCCAGCCACGCCTCGGCGGTCACCCGCTCGCGCAGGGTGAACGGCTCGAGGACGAGCACGGCGAGGTCCGGCTCAGCCTCGAGCACCTCGGCGACCTCGTACACGGTGCCCACTGCCAGGGAGTCGGCACCCAGCCTGCGGGCCTCCATGGCGAGCCGGGCGTTGCCGACGCCGTAGCCGTTGCCCTTGGCCACCGGGACCAGGGTCGCTCCGGTCGCCGCGATCGCGTCGCGGACGCTGTCCTGGTGGGCGCGCCAGCGGTCGGTGTCGATGGTGATGACGAAACTCATAGCCCCTCGCTCAGCGTCGCCGCATGTAGGCCTCGAAGGCCCGGGTGAGTGCGGGTCGGATCGCGTAGTCCCATTCCCCCACGTACTCCTGGGCAAACCCACCGGTGCCCACCTTGAACTGCAGGAGGCCGAACAGGTGGTCGTCCGGGTCCAGCGTGTCTGTGATGCCGCGCATGTCGTAGGTGTCGGCGCCGGAGGCCAACGCATCGCGGATCATCGCCCATTGGATGGCGTTGCTGGGCCGCAGGTCACGACCGGCCGTCGTCGATGCGCCGTAGGAGTACCAGACGTGCTGGTTGACCTGGACCGAGATCGTGGCCGCGTGGCAGGTGCCCTCGTGCTCGGCCAGGTACAGCCGGATCCGGGTGGGGTCCTCGGCCCGCAGGGACTGCCACATCCTGGTGAAGTACGGCAGGCCGCGGGGCGTGAAACGGTCCCGCTCGGCGGTCTCCACGTAGATCGAGTGGAAGGTGGCCAGATCGGCTGCGTCGCCCTCGCGGACCTCCACACCGGCCTTGGCGGCCTTCTTGATGTTGCGTCTCCACAGCTGGTTGAAGCCCGCGAGGAGATCGGCCTCGGTGCGCCCGGCGAGCGGGACCTGGAAGACGAAGCGTGGCTGGACGTCGCCGAAGCCGGCCCCCGTGGACGGCTTCTGGGTCCAGCCGGTGACCTCGAGGATGTCCGCGACGGCCAGGGCTCGCCCGTCGGTCTCGTCGGCGGGCAGCTCCCGCAGGGCGCCCGCCTCGCCGGCGGAGATGGCCGCCTTCAGGGTGCTTGCCTGCCACCGGCGGACCCAGACCGGCGGGCCGATCTTGGCCGCGAATGCCCCGGCGGACTTCAGGTGGTCCAGCATCGGGTCCAACCAGTCGGGCAGGGCGTGCACCACCTCGGGAGCACCCACGACCCCGCGGGCTGCAGGTCCCTCGCCCAGCCAGTCGATGTCGGGACCCTCGGGCAGGTAGGCGAGGAACCGGGGGAGCTTGGGCACCTGCCTGTAGAGCACGAGGCCCGCGCCGACCATCGCCTCGCCGTCGAACCAGCCGATCGACTCGTTGCGCCAGTCGGACTTGACCGCCCCCCAGCTGGGCACCTGCAGGGCGCTGACCAGGCCGGAGCCGTTCGCGCGTGCGGCGATGTGGGCCAGGTGTTGCGCCGCGGTGATCCGGCGGACGGTCAGAGGCATGGCCCGAGGCTACCGACCCGAGCCACGATTTCGTGACCGTGGCCATGCCGGGCTACCCTGAGCAGGTTCTGGGCGTCATGGCTGTGGACAGTCATTGGCGTTTGTCAGTCCCCCACGTCACTATTCGTGCACCGGGGGAACGGGCAGCACCCAGGGCGCTGCAACCCTCCTGCCACGGATGGACCGTGGCCGAACGAGTCCGAAGGAGGTGGGTTCTTGAGCACGCGCCATTACGAGATCATGGTGATCCTCGACCCCGAGCTGGACGAGCGCACAGTCGCTCCGAGCTTGGATACGTTCCTCAATGTCATCCGTCAGGATGGTGGCGAGGTGTCGTCCGTGGATGTGTGGGGCCGTCGTCGACTGGCCTATGACATCCAGAAGAAGTCCGAGGGCATCTACGCCATCCTCGACGTCAACTGCACGCCGGCCGCGGTGTCCGAGCTCGACCGTCAGCTGGGGCTGAACGAGTCGGTGCTGCGCACCAAGGTCATGCGTCCCGAGATCAGGTAGGGCGTTCCATGGCTGCAGGAGACATCCCGATCACGGTCGTGGGCAACCTCACGGCCGATCCCGAACTGCGCTTCACGCCCTCCGGGCAGGCTGTCGCCAACTTCACCGTGGCGTCGACGAACCGCATGCTGGACAAGCAGACCAACGAGTGGAAGGACGGGGACACCGTCTTCATCCGCTGCAGTGTCTGGCGCCAGTACGCCGAGAACGTTGCCGAGTCGCTGACCAAGGGCACCCGCGTGGTGGTCACCGGTCGGCTCAAGGTGCGCCAGTACGAGGCACGCGACGGTGGCAAGGGCACCAGCGTGGAGTGCGATGTCGACGAGGTCGGCCCCGCGCTTCGCTATGCGACTGCGAAGGTCAACCGCGTATCGCGTTCCGACGGCTTCAGCGGCGGCCAGGGCAGTGGGGGTGGCTTCGGCGGCTCCAGGGCTCCCAGGGCTCCCAGGGCGGCGGCCGTGCCGACGATCCGTGGGCCAGCCAGCAGTCCGGTGGCTTCGGCGGCGGCGACGAGCAGCCTCCGCCCTTCTGATCGAAGGCTCGGTCCCCGATCGAGTGTCCCCATCGGGTCGGTGGGTGTCTGCCCATCCGACCTGTCACACAACACATACAGGACCATCCCGGCCCACGGGCTGGGCATCCGTAGAAACGGAGCACCACGATGGCCAAGGCCGTTATCCGCAAGCCCATGAAGAAGAAGGCGTGCGCGTTCTGCAAGGAGGGCGCTGCGCCCGTCGACTACAAGGACGTGCCGCTGCTGCGCAAGTACATCTCGGACCGCGGAAAGATCCGCGCCCGTCGAGTGACCGGCAACTGCACACGCCACCAGCGCGACATCGCCATGGCAGTCAAGAACGCCCGCGAGGTCGCCCTGCTCCCCTACACCTCCACCGCACGCTGACCCGGAAGGACAGACGACGATGAAGCTCATCCTCACATCCGACGTCCTCGGCCTGGGCGCACCAGGCGACGTGGTCGAGGTCAAGGACGGCTACGGCCGCAACTACCTCCTGCCCCGAGGCCTGGCTGTCGGCTGGACCAGGGGTGGCGAGAAGCAGGTCACCCAGATCAAGCGCGCACGTTCCTCGCGTGAGGTCCGTGATCTTGATCACGCCAAGGAGATCAAGGCCGCGCTGGAGTCCAAGCCGGTGCAGCTCGTGTCCAAGGCCGGGAGCGGGGGCCGGTTGTTCGGCTCCATCGGTGGCGCCGACGTCGCCGAGGCCGTGCTGGGCGCCGGCGGTCCGTCGCTGGACAAGCGCAAGGTCACCCTGACCGCGCCGATCAAGTCCGTCGGCACGCACACCGCCACGGTGGCACTGCACCCTGAGGTCTCGGCCACCGTGACCCTGGAGGTCGTGGCCGCCAGCTGAGCGGCTTGCGGTGCCGCACGCGCACCTCGACGAGGAGTGGGTCCCCCAACTGGGGTGACCCACTCCTCGTGCGTGGGGGACG
This sequence comes from uncultured Actinomycetes bacterium, assembly GCA_963697345.1. Classification (GTDB taxonomy): domain Bacteria; phylum Actinomycetota; class Actinomycetes; order S36-B12; family CAIYMF01; genus Prado023. The sequence goes on from CAVONS010000007.1 coordinate 106,758, forward strand.
GGCGCCCCGGGCCTCGTGGTGGTCAGGCGGATTGAGGTTCCCCAAGCCCCGGCGTAGCCTTGCCGACGTGAGATGGATGACGCGGGCGAGCGCGGCCGTTGCAGCGGCGATGATCCTGGGAGCCCTGGGTGCTCCCGCGGCCACGGCTGACGATCCGAGCGCTGCGGCGAACACCGCGCCCGTGGCTGTGCCGGACACCGTCCAGATGGTCAGCGGCACCACGGTCCGTGTCGACCCCCGCGGCAACGACACCGACGCCGATGGCGATGCGCTGTCGGTCATTGCGGCCACCGTGCAGGCTGGGTCCGGCAGCGTCACGATCGACGGGGCCGGGGAAACCCAGGTGCTGGTGATCCAGGCCGCCGCCCAGCTCGTGGGGCAGCTCGTGATCAGCTACACGATCGAGGACTCCTCGCTCGAGAAGGCGCAAGCACAATCGACAGTGACCGCTGACGTGGTCGCGCCGACACCACCACCGGCCACGCCCGAGACACCGGCCACCCCCGCGACGCCGGTCCCCGTGAACCACCGTCCCGTGGCCGTCAAGGACATCCTGAACGTGCAGGCCGGCAGCGGGCGGACCAAGGTCGCCGTCCTGGCCAACGACACCGACCGCGACGGCGACCGCATCAAGCTGGTCAAGGTGAAGAAGGCCGCCAAGGGCAAGGCCACACGTTCCGGTTCGAAGGTGGTGTACCGGGCGCCCACGAAGTGGTCGGGCAAGCTCAAGGTGCGCTACAAGGTCCGTGACGCCCGGGGGGCGACGGACTGGGGCGTGCTGAAGGTCACCGTGAAGTCAGCCCCCAAGCCGAAGCCACAAGCCAAGCCCAAGCCCCTGCCGGTGGGGTCAGGCACGCCCTCGAATGCTCAGGTGGAGTCGGCGCTGTCCCGGCTCGGCCTGCCGACCGGATGGGTGAACGGCACCTACGACCAGGCCACGAGGCGTGCGGTGTGCGCCTGGCGCACGGTCATGGGGCGCACCGCGCACCGCGGACTTCCGACGTCCCAAGAGGCACGGGCCATCGTCGCGACCTCGCGCGTTCCCAGGGCACAGGCCTCCATGGTGCCCGGGGTGAACATCTCGCTCACCTGCCAGGCGGTGTTCTGGGTGAGCCCGCAGGACACCTACCGCCGGATCATGCCGGGCAGCACCGGCAAGTCGGGCTACGGGACACGCGTGGGCACCTGGCGTGTGTTCATCACACGCACCACCTGGCGCTACTCAACGATCTACCCCGAGGCCCGCATGTACAAGCCGATGCAGTTCTCCGGCGGTCAGGCGATCCATGGCTCGGCCACGGACTCCCTGGTCAAGACCTACCCGGCCTCCCACGGCTGCGTGCGGATGCTGCACCGAGACATCGACGCCCTCCAGGCGGGTGGGGTGCGCAACGGAACGCTGGTCAAGGTCTTCGGCTCCTGGCGGGGCTAGGTGCTGCAGCTGCAGCGTCGGGTTCACGTGGTGAGCATCTGTCGCAGGTGGTCCATCAGGTTGGGCATCGATCGCTCGACCATGGTGCGCACCAGTCGATAGGCCTCGAGGGTCTCGTAGTACGGGTCGGGAACATCCCCGGGTCCCTCAGGGTCGAAGTCGCGGAAGGCCACGATGTTCTCGACATGCCTGGCGTGCCGCTGGGCCGACGCCCGCAGGAGACGCATGTGGCCCGCATCCATCGTGAGGATGAGGTCCCTCTCCTCGAACCAGGCAGGATCGAACTGGCGGGCCCGGTGGGAGATCGGGTAGCCCCCCTCCGCCAGGATCTGACGGGCCCGTTCGTCAGCGTCGTCTCCGACGTGGTAGCTGTGGGTGCCTGCTGAGTCCACCACCACCCGGCCCTCGAGATCCGATCCCTGCAGCGTGCTGGTCAGGATCGCCTCGGCCATGGGGGACCGGCAGATGTTGCCCGTGCACACCATCGTCACCCGGAGCGGATCGGTTGTGGAAAACTGCGTGCTCGGCTCGCTCATGGCACCCATTCTGCGGTAGGGGAGGCGGCGTGGCTCCGGCCCGGGCGTGTCGTGGAGTGGTGCTGAAGGCCCGAAAACTATCTCCAATGTTTCTTTCACGCACAGGGTGTGGAGCGCATCACCGCAGGTCAGAGGCACATTGGACCCCGCTGGCTGGGCACTGCTCCCATGTTGTCCACAAGGAAGCCCGCCCTTTGTGCCGCGTGTCACACAACTTGTCCACATCGTTATCCACAGGGGGGGCTGTACGGGGGGTTGCGCAGGGCCTAGGTTCACGGCGGGCACCATCGCGAAACACAGCGCTAGGTGCACGACGCACGAGCTCTCCGGGATGTCGGACCCCCCGTGTAGACCAGTGGCCAAGGAGGGGTGGATGAGCATCGCGGAGATCGATCTGTCGGTGGCCGGCGGGGATTCACAGTTCGACCGGACCCCGCCTGCGGACATGGCTGCTGAGGCGGCTGTGCTGGGGGCGATGCTGCTGAGCAAGGACGCCATCGCCGACGTCGTCGAGTCGTTGAAGGTCGATGACTTCTACCGACCGGCACACGCGACTGTGTACTCGGCGATCCTCGATCTGTACGCGAAGGGCGAGCCGGCCGACGCCGTGATGGTCGCCGGCGAGCTGACCAAGTCCGGGGAGATCTCCCGCGTCGGGGGCGCCTCGTACCTGCACGACCTGGTCTCGATGGTGCCCACGGCCGCCAATGCCTCGTACTACGCCGACATCGTCCGTGAGCGGGCGGTGCTGCGCCGCATGGTGACGGCCGGCACCCGCATCGTGCAGATGGGGTACGCGGCCGAGGGCGACGTCTACGAACTGGTGGACAGGGCTCAGGCCGAGGTCTATGACCTCACGAGCGGGCGAACCAGCGAGGACTACGTCGCGTTGGGGGCCATCTTCGACGGGACCCTGAACGAGATCGAGGCCATCGCGGCGCACGGTGGCCAGATGGTGGGTGTCCCCACTGGCTTCGCTGACCTCGATGCGCTGACCAATGGCCTGCATCCGGGGCAGCTGATCATCCTCGCCGCCCGACCGGCTATCGGTAAGTCGACCCTGGGGCTGGACCTGGCCCGCTCGGCCAGCATCAAGAACGGCCGCACCAGTGTCATCTTCAGCCTGGAGATGGCCCGCAACGAGATCGTGATGCGCCTGATGAGCGCTGAGGCGCAGGTGCCCCTTGCGCACATGCGCTCCGGCACGATGTCGGACGCCGACTGGCAGAAGCTGGCGCGCAAGTCGGGCTCGATCGTCGAGGCGCCGCTCTACATCGACGACAGCCCCAACATGTCGATGATGGAGATCCGGGCCAAGTGCCGGCGCCTGAAGCAGAAGCACGACCTGAGTCTGGTGATCGTGGACTACCTGCAGCTGATGAGCTCGGGCAAGAAGGTCGAGTCCCGCCAGCAGGAGGTCGCGGAGTTCTCCCGTGCGCTCAAGCTGCTGGCCAAGGAGCTCGAGGTACCGGTGGTGGCCATCGCGCAGCTCAACCGTGGCCCCGAGCAGCGCCAGGACAAGAAGCCGATGATGAGCGACCTGCGCGAGTCCGGCTCCCTGGAGCAGGACGCTGACGTCGTGATCCTGCTCAACCGCGAGGACGCCTACGAGAAGGAGTCCCCGCGTGCCGGCGAGGCCGACTTCATCGTCGCCAAGCACCGCAACGGCCCCACAGCCACCATCACGGTCGCGTTCCAGGGCCACTACAGCCGGTTCGTGGACATGGCGGCGACGTAGCTGGCAGCGAGCCGTGCGCCACGTCTGCTCGCTGTACGGCGTCCGCTCATCCTGCGGCGACGGGGCGCTCAGACCGGACATCTCAGAGGCAGACACCACGTTCGTGGGGTGCCGCAAACGGCTGATCAGAGTCCGCCTCAGGCGGGGTCCGCAGCCTCGAACGTGACGTCGGCCGTGGTCGCGGTTCCGGCTGTCCGGCCGGGCGCGCTGTGGTACTGCCAGTAGAGGTTCGTGTGCGCGATGACCTTGTCGGGTGGGGGAGCGCCGTACGCCGACAGGTCCTCGGTGGTATGGGCGTCGGCGACGAGGGTGGCGTCGTAACCACGCACGATGGCCCCGTGCAGCGTGGAACGCACGCACGCGTCGGTCTGGGCGCCCACGATGACCAGGCGGCCGATGCCCTGGTCAGCCAGCACGGACTCGAGGTTCGTCTCCTCGAACGAGTCTCCGTACGTCTTGTGCACGAGGGCCTCAGAATCACGGGGTAGCAGTTCGGGGACGAACTGCCAGGGGTCGCTGTTGCGGGGAAGGTCGTTGCTGCTGTGCTGGACCCACACGACTGCCGCACCCTCCGCGCGCGCCCTGTCGACCAGCGTGCTGATGTTGCCCACGACAGTGTCCCGGTCGTAGGCATCAGCCACGACTCCCTGCTGCACGTCGATGACGACCAGTGCGCTGTTGGGGCGGTTCGCCAACGTGGTCATGGTTCCTCCGAGCGGTAGGTCGTGGTGGTCGCCATGCTAGGGCTTGCGCAGGATGGCGAGCGGCGTTCACGGCCCTCGCCAGCGGACTCGCGGAGTGGTGCGGATGATCCAGGGCGCGCCGTTGTTCCCGGGCCAGGGCGTGCCGGGCGGGGCTCCGGGATCGGGCTCAGGGACTGGATCATCGGGCGGGGCCGGGGTGATGGCCCACATCCCCAGGTCGACCTGGCGGTGATGAGACCAACACAGCAGAGCGAGGTTCTCGAGGTCGGATCTGCCGCCGGCCGCCCACTCGCGCACATGATGGGTCTGGCAGCTCTCGGCCGCCACCTGGCAGCCGGGGATGATGCATCCGCCGTCCCGTGCGGCAAGGGCCCGGCGCTGGGCGGGTGTGGCGATGCGCGTTGTTCGTCCGACGGCCAGCGGCAGCGGGGCACCTCCCAGCATGAGTTGGGCGAGTGCGGCGATCCGTGGGGCTGCGTCCGATGGGAGGTCCGAGGCGAGGTCCGCGACGAGTTCCGGGGTGATTCCCGAGGGCAGTCCCGTGGGGAGTCCAGACGGCGGTACCGCTCCGGATCCGGCGGGCGGGCGGGCGGTGGACCCGTCGAGACCGTTGGACGACGGGCTTGTCACGGCGATGGGGGTCAGGGTGGCGTCGCAGGCCGCGAACTGGGCCTCGCTGATGGTGAGCTGGTGCCCGCGGCTGGTCGTCCATACCGGGTCACCGGCACTCGTGTGCTCGAGCGTGACGTTCAGGGCAACGGGCAGGCCGCCTCGGCTGGGCAGGACGCCCGTGGCGGCGGCGTTGTTGACCAGCGCGACCAGAGCATCGGCCCGCCGGGCGCCGGCGGACACATGGTCAGCCGTGCTTCGCAGCTTCTCGGACCAGGCTTCGATGGCTGCCATGACGGCCTCACCCTCCAGACGCGGAAGGGCTCCCGACAGAAGAACGGTGTCGCCGAGGATGGCGAAGGACAGGTCCCTGCTCTCGTGAGCACCCTGTTCTTCCGGCGTGGGCTCGTCGCCAGGTGGGTGAAGCATCCGAGCAGCGGCAGTCACGAAGCGCGCGACCGCAGCTGGTGACCAGCGACCCCAGTGATCGTCCAGCTCGGCGATGACCGCACCCAGCTCCTCGGCGCTGAAGGAGTGCGCGTGCCGCACGACCGCATCCACATGCTCAGACGTGATGAGGCCCGCGCCCCAGGCCGCGGCAAGGGTGGGGTGCTCGGCTGCCAGCGCCCCAGCACGAGCCAGCCGACGGGACTGCCCCGGCGCCCACCCGCGCGCGGTCAGCACGGCCCCGGGGCCGGCAAGGGGCAGGGACCCGTTGGCGCAAGCGGCGTGCATCCTTCGAGCCACCTCGTACTCCACCGCCGCAAGGGCCCCTGCCAGCACCTCCACATCGGCGGCGGGGCGTTCGCCGGCGGTCAACCCCATCGCCGGTAGGTCTTGGGCAGTCATGTCCATGGCAGAGCGCCACAGCTGCCTCACGTCCGCGGACGAGTCAGGTAGGGCCCGCGCTGCGCGCACGTCACGCGCTACGACTGGCTGGCCGATCGTCGTGCTCGCCATACCCACCCCCGTCCGAACTGATGTTCGAATTCTATGGCTGGTGGCTGACATTGAACCCGAGTGTCCTGGGATCTGTGGACGGTGGCCGACCGTGCCCAGCGCCGACCATGCGATCCCCGACCGTGCGATCCCCGACCGTGCCCAGCGCCGATCGTGCCCACCGCCGATCGTGCCCGCACGCAGCGCCGATGGGGTGCCTGGGCGTGCGATGGCGGATGGCCACACGGAGATCCCGCGGCGCACGGGGGAGCTCCAGCCGGCGTCCGGACGCGCCTGGAGGGGATGCCGACGCTGGGTTGACATTGACGCAACGTCAACTTCTAGGGTGGGTGGCGCTCGGCCAAGCAGACTGCCAGACGGCCGACGGCCAACCCGACGGCCAACCCGACGGCCAACCCGACGGTCAGTCACCTCTGCGAAGGAGGAGAAACGTGGACCAGAGCCCACCCGAGGAGTACGGCATCTCCGATGTCGCAAGGCTCACGGGAACCACCAGCCGCACGTTGCGCCACTACGACGCTGTCGGGCTGCTCGCACCTTCGCGAGTGGGGCCCAACGGCTATCGCTACTACGACTCCACCACCCTGGGCCGTCTGCAGCGCATCCTCATGCTGCGCGAGCTCGGGCTGGGGATCTCCGCGATCACCGAGGTCCTCGGGGCCGCTGATGCCCCCACAGCCCTGCGGGCGCACCTGCAGTGGCTGCGCGCAGAATCTGAGCGCCTCGACCGCCAGATCGCCAGTGTTGAGCGCACCATCGACAGCATCGAGAGGGGAGTGCCGATCATGGCGCAGGACATGTTCGACGGGTTCGACCACAGACAGCACAGGGACGAGGTGGAGCAGCGGTGGGGCACGCAGGCCTACGCCGACAGCGACTCCTGGTGGCGCGGGCTGGGCGACGACGGGCAGCGTGCCTTCACCGATGAGCACGCGGCCCTCGCCGCGGGGTGGGCGAAGCTGGCGGCCGACGGGGCGGCATCCGATGGTCCACAGGCGCAGGAGCTGGCCCGTCGGCACTACGCGTGGATCGCCGCAGGCTGGGGCAACAAGGCTCCCAACGCCGACCAGTTGGCCGGCCTGGCCGACATGTACGTCGCCGACGAACGGTTCGCAGCCAACTACGGCGGCACCGAGGGGGCGGCCTACGTCCGTGACGCGCTGACCTTCCTGGCGATCACGGAGTTGGCCTGATCCGCCCACACGATCAGCCCGGGCGATCCGCCCACGCGATCACGCCACGCATCCGCCGCGCCACCTTCGCGGCGCCTGATTCGGCCAAGCCCCTTGGGCTCCCCTTAGCCCGCGGAGGCTGCACGGCCCGACCGCGGCGGGCTACTGTGACGCGCATGGACTCGGCGTCGAGCGCCGTCCGGGGGGTGGGGCCCGCAGTGCGCACCCCCCTGTCCCCGCACGCCCTCCCTGCGCACGCCCTCCCTGCGCACACCCGGCCGGCCACAGCGCGCGCGAGAACAGCAGCGGTCGCGCTGATGCTGGTGGCGGGGGCCGCGATCCCGGCTGCACCGTCGACGGCTTCACCCGTGCCGGTGCCTGCGACCCCCCTGGCCCAGTCGCTGAGCACCACGAGCGCGGGCTCGGAACGGATCAGCGCCCTCCTGCGGGAGACCCGGCGGGTCGAGGCCCGGCTGGAGGTCACCAACGCCCAGGTGAAGGTCCGTACCGCCCGACTCGAGGAGGCCTCCGCGGAGCTGACCGCTGCTCGTGCAGCCCTGTCCCGGGCGAGGACGGACCTTCGCGCCGCTCGCGCCCAGGTGAAGACCACGACGTTGGCGAACCGGTCGGCCCGCAAGGCGAAGAGGGCCGCGATGTCCGAACTCAGGTCGGCCCGTTCGCGGAGTGCTGCGGCTGACGGGGGTCTGGCGGCGATCCAGGCCCGCCTGGACGCCCTGGTGACCGCTGCGAACAGGAGCGCCACACGGGTCAGGCGCAAGGCGGCCAAGGTCCAGAGGGCGACGGTGGGAACACCGGACTGGCAGAAGGCCTTCACCACGTGGCAGATCGCTGCCGTCCAGGACCGGGCTGCCCACGCGCGGATGGCACTCGTGGAGGACCGATCAGTCGATGACTTCGTGGCCCAACAGACAGCCGAAGCAGCGCTGACCCAGGCGGAGTTCGCGGCAGCTGGGGCGAACAAGCTGCGGCTGCGGGCCAGGGCGGCCAAGGATCTGGCTGTCGACCGGGAAGCCACCCTCACAGCGGAACGGGCCGCAGCCAGGAGTGGGGTCGCAGCCGCGAGGAGCGGGGCGGCGGCGGCCGAGACCGCAGTGCAGGAGGCCCAGGCACTGGCCCGTAGGTTGAACCGCCAGCTGGTGGCGCTCGGCAAGCAGGTCGCCGACTATGAGGACTCCCTGGCTGGCGGGGCCCGATGATCAGGCGTGTGGGTGCCGCGGTACTGGGATGCCTGATGGTGGCGGTGACGGTTCCCTCCGCCCAGGCCAGGACCGACAAGCCGCGAACGGAGCAGTGGCGTGAGTTGGGCACCGTGGTGCGGGTCATCGATGGAGACACCTTCGACATGGCAGTCGGCGGGGAGACCATCCGAGTGCGGATGAACGGGATCCAGGCCCCGGAGTCGAAGTGGTGTGGTGGCCGAGCCGCCAAGAGGGCCCTCAAGGCAGCCATCCCACCCGGGACCGAGGTCCGTCTGGCCAGCATCAAGGCGGCCTCGGGGAACTCACCGACAGGCGTGTGGCGGGTCAAGCGGACGGCCCACGTGCAGCAGGACGGCCAGTGGGTGGACGTCGCGCCGGGCATGCTCAGCGCCGGCCTGGTCTTCCCCTTCCCCTTCATCGGGGAGGATGCGCACAACAACGAGTACCTCAAGCTGGGCTGGCGAGCCTCCCGAGCGGGTTCGGGGCTCTATGACCCCGCGGCGTGTGGGCCCAGCAAGTCCCCCTCCGAGCAGCTCAAGCTCGAGGTGGTGGCCGACGGGCCCGGGCCCTCGACGGGCAACTCGGAGTTCGTGATGGTGTTCAACGGGTCGGACAAGGACATCGACCTGTCCGGGTGGATGGTGCAGGACACCTCACCGCTGAACGCCTTCTTCTTCCCGAAGCGCTCGCGGCTGCGGGCCGATGACTACGTCGTGGTCTTCTCCGGGGACGGGCAGCACGGCGTGGCACCGGACGGCTCGCAGGACGACCGCTACTTCTACGCCGGGACGGGTATGCGCTGGAACAACGAGACCGCCGACATCGCCTTCCTCTTCGATGATGCGGGCTCCGACCGGACCGGCAACCTGCGCGACTGGCTCATCCTCACCCCTGGCGCCTGAGTCGGGCACTGCCATGTTCGACGTCGTGCTCTTCTCGCCGCGCATCCCACCGAACACCGGGAACGTGATCCGGCTGTGTGCCAACACTGGCTGTCGACTGCACCTGGTCGAGCCCCTGGGCTTCGTCCTGGACGAGGCGCGCGTGCGGCGTGCGGGCCTGGACTACCACGACATGGCCGTCGTCACCGTGCACCCGGACCTGGCAGCGGCTCGCGAGGCGCTGGCCGATCGCCGGTGGTTCGCCACCACCGCGCGCGGCGGGACGGCCCCGCATGAGTCACAGCTGCGGTCCGGCGACGTGTTCCTGTTCGGTCCCGAGCCGACCGGGCTGCCCGACGACATCCTTGCCACGTTCCCCGCCCGGGCCCGGCTGCGGCTGCCGATGACCCCGGGCAATCGCTCGCTGAACCTGTCGAACGCGGTGGCCGTCACCGTCTACGAGGCCTGGCGGCAGAACGGGTTCGCCGGAGCCGAGTAGCGGTGCCGGCCAGGGGGTAGCCGAGCGGTCCGGCGGCCGGGATTTGGGTGCATGCCGGGAGCGGGTCCATCCTTGACGGATGTCGTCGGCTGATCTCGAGCCCGAGGCGACCGGGATCCCGGCCGCCGGTTCTGACGTGCCCCGCGCCGACTCCGACGTGCCCACCCCCGACGCTGAGGACCTGGCCACCGACTCCCCGACTGCCCGGGCGCCGGCCCGCGGTCGGCAGGACAAGGCCCTCACCCGCGCCACGCTGTCGATGTTCTGGTCGGCCGCGGCGCAGTTCCCCTGGCGGCTGGGCTTCGCCCTGATCGTGCCCGTGATCACCGTCCTGTTCGCACGGTTCGTGGGGCCCTATGTCATCTCGCTGCTGCTGACACAGGTCCAGGAGGGCACCGTCACGTGGGAGTCGGGCTGGCCCCTGGTGGTCGTCTACGGCCTGTCGCAGATCCTCGGCCAGGTCGTGGGATGGCGCATCGCGCTGTTCGCCGCGTGGTCCTTCGAGGTCATGGCGATGAAGCGCCTGTTCCAACGGGTGTTCGACCACCTGACCCGGCAGAGCCTGGGTTTCCACTCCGACCGCTTCTCCGGCTCGCTGGTGTCGCAGACCAACAAGTTCACCGGGGCCTTCGAGACGTTCTGGGACACCGTCGTCTGGCAGGTCGTCCCGGTCCTGACCACGGTCGTGGCCGCTGTGACCATCACCGCGTTCATCCTGCCGTGGTACTCGGTGTTCCTGCTCGTGATGACCCTGGTGTTCGCAGCGTTCGTGATCTTCTCCGCGCGCACGATGGAGCGCTTGAACGTCGTGGAGGCGCAGTCCTCCACCCGGATGACCGGCTTCCTGGCCGATGTCATGAGCAACATCTCCGCAGTCAAGGCTGCAGGGGCCGAGGCCAGCGAGAATGCCGGTGCGAGGCTGGCTGCGGGCCAGTGGCAGACCAGCTCACTGCACGTCATGCGCTCGTTCCTGGGCTACTCGTCGGGCTTCTCAGCAGTGATTGCCATCATGAACACCGGTGCCGTGCTGGCCGCTGTCGTCGCCTCCGAGCAGCGCTACATGTCGGTCGCCTCGGTCTACCTGGCCACGACCTACACGCTGACCGTGACCGACCAGCTGTGGGAGATCACCCAGGTGATGCGCAACTACAACCGTGTCATGGGTGATGCCCACGACATGGTCGAGATCCTGGCGATCCCCCCGGCCGTCGAGGACCGCAATGACCGGGACTTCCAGCGCGGAGCGGGCACAGTGGAGTTCGACCGGGTCACGTTCGCCCACGACGGGGCCGGCGAGGAGGCCCTGTTCGACGACTTCAGCCTGCACATCGCCCCCGGTGAGAAGATCGGCCTGGTCGGGCACTCCGGGAGCGGCAAGACGACGCTGACCCGGCTGCTGCTGCGGTTCTCCGATGTCGACTCCGGCGCCGTGCGCATCGACGGCCAGGACCTGCGTGAGGTCACCCAGGCCTCACTGCGGCGCTCGATCGCCTACGTGGCCCAGGAGCCCCTGCTCTTCCACCGCTCGATCGAGGACAACATCGCCTACGGCCGTCCCGACGCCACCCCGGAACAGGTCCGTGAGGCGGCCGCGAAGGCCAGCGCCGATGCCTTCATCACCAAGCTCCCCTCCGGCTACGCGACGATGGTGGGCGAGCGCGGTGTGAAGCTGTCCGGTGGCCAGCGTCAGAGGATCGCGATCGCCCGGGCGGTGCTCAAGGATGCCAACATCCTCGTGCTCGATGAGGCCACCTCGGCGCTGGACAGCGAGAGTGAGGTGCACATCCAGGCGGCGCTGGCCGAGGCCATGCGGGGGCGCACGACGATCGTCATCGCCCACCGGCTGAGCACGGTCCAGGCGATGGACCGGATCGTGGTCCTGGCCGACGGCCGGATCGTGGAGCAGGGGTCGCACGCGCAGCTGCTGGCCGCCGGCGGGGTGTACGCGGGGCTCTGGACCCACCAGTCCGGCGGATTCCTCGAGTAGGTGGACCGGTGCCTACCGGCGCGGCTCGGGGATCTGCGGGCTGCCCTGCGGGTCCATGCGCAGGGCGACCAGCGTGACGTCGTCGCGCCCCAGGTCATCGGCACGCTGGCGCACGGTGGCCAGGACGCGGGCGATCACCTCGGCCGGGTCGTCCGCCTGCTGGGCAGCCATGCGCAGGTGGGCGTCCAGGTCGGCGTCGCCGAGTTCGTCACCGGCAGGGTCGCGGCTCTCCAGGATCCCGTCGGTGAACGCCAGGATCACGTCCTCGGGGTGCAGCGCGGCGGTGTCCATGCCCCAGGTCCCACCCAGCCAGCTGACCATGGGTCCGGTCGGATCCAGGCGCAGCAGCGTCCCGTCGGGGCGGATGAGTCGGGGTGCTGGGTGCCCAGCGTTGACCCAGGAGACCTGGCCTGTGCCCGTGTCGGCGATCAGGATCACAGCCGTCGCGAACCGACCCGGCTCGTCGGCGAATGCATCGCAGGCACGGTGCAGGATCTGGGGTGGGTCCTGACCGGCCACGAGGCCAAGGGTGATCGACGTCTTGAGGCGCATCGCCACGATCCCGGCCCGCGGGCCGTGACCGGAGACGTCACAGACCACGGCAGCAGCCCGCCCGTCCGTGAGCGGGATGCGGTCCCAGAAGTCCCCGGCCAGGACGCCCTCCGCCGGGCGCAGGATGCCGGCGATCGAGACGCCAAGGGGTGCTGACCCGGTCCGGGCGGCCAGCTCCTGCCGGATGGCGTCGACCACCGGCCCCTCCTGCTCCAGGGCCTGGCGGGCGGCGGTGGCCTGATCGATCTCGTGGACCAGCGCCCGGCGCAGGGCCTCGGCATCGGCACCGAGGTCGCGCAGCTCGGGCGGCCCGCTGGGCACGATCACGGCGTTGTGGTGGTCGTGGGTGGCTGCCTCGCGAAGTTGGCTGCGCAGGGCCGCGATGGGTGCCAGGACGTGCCGCCGAGTCGCGATGTAGAACGCCAGCGGCAGGAGCAGCAGGATGATCAGCGCCACCCCGAGGGTCCAGGCCAGCACGGTGGCTGCCGAGGAGCTGTCATTGAGGGCTCGGGTCTGCTGGGCGGTGAGGACGGTGGCCAGCTGGTAGGTGTCGGCGGTCAGCTGCACGTAGGCCGACTGGGAGTCCGCGGAGTCGAGGATGACCTGGGCCGCGCGCTGCTCGTCGGCTGACATCGCCTCTGTGACGGGTACCCCGACCGTCGTCAGCCACGCGTTGAGGTCGGCGTCCACATCGTCGACGAGGGCGCTCTCCGGGTCGCGGCCCTCGAGCAGCGTCCGCAGGTCGGTGACGTTGCCCTGGGCCGACACCACGGCGGCGCTGTAGAGCAGCCGCATCCCCGTCGAGCCTGAGGACACGTAGATCCGCAGCCGGCGCTCCATGTTGTTGATGTCCTCGTTGAGGTCGGTGACAGCCGTGCTGGCCGGGGCCAGGGTCTCGACCGCCTCGTTGAGGGGGGCCTGCGTCTCGGCGTAGCGGAGCACGAGTTGGGCACCGAGCACCCCGATGAGAGCCAGCGCCGCGAGGGCGACGGCTATCACCCGCTGGCGCAGCGTCACATCTGTCAGGCTAGTGGGAAACAACCCCGGGTTCCGTGGCAGGCTCGACCCATGACCTCCCGACGCATCGCCGACCTGTCCGTGTACCCGATCGGGCTGGGGGCGATGCCCCTGTCCGATCCCGCCATGCTGGCCGAGCGGCCACGGGCCCTGGCCACCGTGCACGCGGCCCTCGACAGCGGGGTCACCCTGGTGGACACGGCTGACATCTACGCCCCGGATGCCGAGCATTTCGGGCACAACGAGGTCCTGGTCGGCGAGGCGGTCCGGTCCTGGGGAGGTTCGCCCGCCGACCGCGAGCAGATCGTGGTGGCCACCAAGGGCGGGATCACCAGGTCAGTGGGACCCGACGGTGATGTGTGGGGACGGGCCGGGTCCCCCGAGGCCCTGGCTGTCGCGGCCCGAGCGTCTGCGCAGCGCCTGGGCGTCGACGTCATCGACCTCTACTACCTGCACCGCCTGGACCCTGATGTCCCCTTCGACGACCAGGTGGGTGGGCTGGCGGGCGTGCGGGACGCGGGGATCGTCAGTCGGATCGGTCTGTCCAACGTGACCCTGAAGCAGCTGGACCGTGCGCTGGAGCTGGTGGGTGGACCGGATCAGGGGGGCATCGCAGCCGTCCAGAACGAGTACTCCGCCCGCTACCGGGCGGACGGCGACGTGCTGGAGCGCTGCACGCAGCGGGGGATCGCCTTCCTGCCGTGGTCCCCTCTGGGTGGTGCCAACCAGGCAGCCGAGCTGGGTTCCCGGTACGCGGCGTTCGCCGAGGTGGCGGCCCAGCGCGGTGTCGCGGCCCAGCAGGTGGCCCTCGCGTGGCTGCTGGCCCTGGGCCCACAGGTCATCCCGATCCCCGGGTCCACCAGGCCGGCCACGGCGCGGTCCTCGGCGGGCGCCGCCGGGATCGACCTGAATGCCGATGAGGTGGCACGCCTCTCGGCGGCCGTCCCGGAGAACGCGTCGGTGTTCCCCGACGACACCCCCGATCCACCGATGTAGCCGGTCGGCCCTTTGGCCGACTGCGTGGCGGAATCGGGCAACCACGGATGTGATCCAGGTCATACCCCACGGGGTATGACCAATGCACTGTCGGGCCGGGACCAAGGTCCCGCGTTTTGCGGGCCATCGTCGTGCCTGCCGGCCCGTGGCCGGGTGGGAGGCTGAGCGCGATCGGTCGACTCGGCCGGTCCGTGCAGACGAGGATGCTCATGGACGTTCTGGACCTTGCTCGCTGGCAGTTCGCGATCACCACCGTGTACCACTTCCTGTTCGTCCCGATCACCCTCGGGCTGAGCTGGATGGTCGCCGGCATGCAGACCGCATGGGTGCGCACCGGCAACGAGAAGTGGCTTCGCGCCACGAAGTTCTTCGGCAAGATCTTCCTGATCAACTTCGCGATCGGCGTGGTCACCGGCATCGTCCAGGAGTTCCAGTTCGGGATGAACTGGAGTGACTACTCGCGATTCGTCGGCGACATCTTCGGCGCACCGCTGGCCGTCGAGGGCCTGCTGGCCTTCTTCCTGGAGTCCACGTTCCTCGGCCTGTGGATCTTCGGCTGGGACCGCCTTCCCAAGGGGATCCACCTGGCCACCATCTGGCTGGCCTCCCTGGGCACGATGCTCTCGGCCTACTTCATCCTCGCGGCCAACTCGTGGATGCAGCACCCGGTCGGATACGAGGTCAACCCGGTCACCAACCGCGCCGAGCTGAACGACTTCGGGGCGGTGCTGACGCAGAACACCGCTGTGGTCGCGTTCGTGCACACGATGTCGTCGTCCTTCATGGTCGCCGGCTCGCTGGTGGCGGGCATCTCGATCTGGCTGCTGGTCAAGGACCGCGGCGCAGACGTCGCGAAGTCCACGCTCAGGCTGGGCCTGATCACCACGGTGATCGCCTCGGCGATCGTGGTGGTCTCCGGCGACGCGGACGCCAAGATCATGACCGAGCAGCAGCCGATGAAGATGGCCGCGGCCGAGGCGCTCTACGACACCTCCCAGCCGGCGGACTTCTCCCTCTTCACGCTCGGAACCCTCGACGGGTCCGAGGAGGTCTTCTCGATCACCGTCCCCAAGCTGCTGTCGTTCCTGGCCACCGGCGACTGGAACGGTGAGGTCCAGGGCATCAACGACCTCAACGAGGAGTACGCCCAGACCTATGCCTCGACGGGCCTGGACAGCTTCGCCCCCAACATCCCGCTGACCTACTGGACCTTCCGGCTGATGATGGGGGTGGGCATGCTGGCCGCCCTCTACGCGCTGTGGGCCCTCTGGGCCTATCGAGGTGATCGTCGACCGCGCAGCCCCTGGGCCGCACGGATCGGCATCCTGCTCCCGCTGCTGCCCCTGGCCGCCATCAGCTTCGGCTGGATCTTCACCGAGGTCGGCCGCCAGCCGTGGATCGTGTTCGGCCTGATGACGACCGCCGCCGGCGTCTCCACGATCGTCACGTCGACCCAGGTGTGGATCTCGATGATCGGCTTCACGGTGCTCTACGGCGTGCTGGCCGTCGTGGAGGTCGGACTGATCGTCCGCACGGTCAGGCAGGGTCCGCCGGAGGCTGTCGTCGACCCGTTCGACCGCGAGCTCGACGCCCCCCTGACGATCTCCTACTGAGGACCTGAGAGGAACTGACATGGAACTCACGACAGTCTGGTTCATCCTGATCGCGGTCCTCTGGATCGGCTACTTCGTGCTCGAGGGCTTCGACTTCGGGGTCGGCATGCTCCTTCCGGTCGTCGGCAGGAGCGAGGCCGAGCGGCGTGCAGTCGTCACCACGCTGGGCCCGCTCTGGGACGGCAACGAGGTCTGGGTGCTGGTGGCCGGTGGTGCCACCTTCGCCGCGTTCCCGGAGTGGTACGCAACCCTGTTCAGCGGCTTCTACCTGCCGCTGTTCCTCATCCTCGTGGCCCTGATCATCCGGGGCGTGGCCTTCGAGTACCGGAGCAAGCGTTCGGACGGCTCCTGGCGCTCGCGCTGGGACCTGGCGATCTGGTTCGGCTCGTTCCTTCCCGCCCTGCTGTGGGGCGTGGCCTTCGCGAACATCGTGCGCGGCGTCCCGTTGGCCGAGATCGACGGCAACATCGAGTACGACGGCGGATTCTTCAACCTGCTCAACCCGTTCGCCCTGCTCGGTGGACTCACCTTCGTGGCCATCTTCTTGACCCATGGGGCGGTGTTCCTGAGCCTGAAGACCTCCGGGCCGATCCGCGACCGGGCCCATCAGGTGGGGATCCGCACAGGTGCCGTGGCTGCGGTCCTGGCGGTGGCGTTCCTGATCTGGGCGCAGCTGGCCTACACGGACAAGGTGTGGACCTGGATCCCGGTGCTGCTGGCCGCGGTGTCCTGGGTGGTGGCCCTGCTCATGCACACCAGGAGGTCCGAGGGCCTGGCGTTCACCTTCAGTGCGGCGACCATCGGCCTGGCGGTCGTGGCGCTGTTCGGGATGCTCTTCCCCTACGTGATGCCCAACATCAACGGTGGTGACCCGGCACTGACCACGACCAACGCGTCGTCCACGGACTACACGCTGACCATCATGACGTGGGTCGCGGTGATCTTCGTGCCGATCGTCCTGGGGTACCAGGCGTGGAGCTACTGGGTGTTCCGCAAGCGGCTCTCCGCCGACGACATCGTCGATCCCGAGAAGGGCGTGCTCGACGAGGTTCCCGCCTGACACTGGCATCGGCCGCCGCAGGGGCGGGCTACTCTGGCTGAGCGGGCCGCACCTGTGGTGGGGAGCCCGCCCGAGCGTGGGAGGCGCCGTGGCCGGTTACGTGCGTGCTGCACAGCGCCGCGAACAGTTGCTCGCCGCGGCTGCGCGCGTGCTGGTTGCCGACGGCCTCGAGGACCTCACACTGCGAGCTGTTGCCGCCGAGGCCGGCGTCCGGCTCAGCACGCTGCAGTACATCTTCCCGAGTCGCGCTGACCTCGTCCACGCCCTGGTCGAGCATGTCCTGGCCAACGCAGGTTATGGGCAGTTCGAGGTCGGGACGGGCGGGCTGGAGATCGAACTGCACCGGTTGGTCGACTTCAATGCCGACAGACTCGCCTCAGATCCGGCCGTGGCAGAGCTGATCCGCCATGAAGTGATCGGTCGGGTCAGCCGAGACGCGTCGAGCCCATCCGCGCAGATCCCCGAGGAGCGCCTGATCGCCGCGGCGGCGACCCAGCAGCGGTTCGGTGAGATCGCCCGGGCCGCCGGGGAGGAGTACGACCAGCCCACGGGGGATCTGGGGCGCCTGTTCGCCCTGGCACATATGGGGCTGATCATCGAGGCCCTCGAAGATCCCGACGTCGACCGCTACCGCAGGGATGCCCACTTCCTGGTGGACTCCGTGGTCGAGTTCGCCCACCCCCGCCCCCGCGACCGGCGGGCTTGACGCGGGTTCTGGACATCCGCCAGCCTGCCGCCGGGCCCAGGCCCTGCGGCTCAGCCGAGTGGGACACGCCAGCTCAGGACCGAGCCGCCGCCCGACCTGCGCATGATCGTGCAGGACCCGCCGTAGCGGGCGGCTCGCTCGGCGAGGTTCACCAGGCCGGACCGCCGGCCGAGCTCCTCGGGGATGCCGACCCCGTCGTCGGTGACCTGGAGCAGGACCGCATCCTGTTCCACGGCCACCAGGACCTCCACATGCTCGGCCTGGGCATGTTTGGCCACGTTGGCCAGGGCCTCGCGCAGCGCGCCGAGGAGATCCGCGGCCAGCCCGTCGTCGACGAGGGCATCAACGGTCCCCATGAAGCGCGTGGAGGGTGCGTGGCCCAGCACGACCGCCGCTGCGGCGGCCTCCTCGAGGACCCGCCCGCGGACGCCGCCCACAGCATGGCCCACCGGCTGGTGCAGCTCGAAGATCGTGGCGCGGATCTCCTTGACCGTGGTGTCCAGGGCATCCACCGCGGACTCGAGCCGGTCGACGACGGGCTGTGGCGTCTCCTGGACACGGGCTGCCCCGGACAGCGAGATCCCGGTGGCGAAGAGCCGCTGGATCACCAGGTCGTGCAGATCCCTGGCGATCCGGTCGCGCTCCTCGAGCAGCACGATGCGCTCCTTCTCCAGTCGACCGCGGGCGAGCATCAGGGCCAGAGCTGCCTGGTCGGCGCAGTTGGCGGCCAGCTCACGCTGCTCGGCGCTCAGCGTGGCCCCCGGTCGGGGGACGAGGGCAAGGACGCCCAGTGCGTCATCGGGGGTGCGCAGCGGTAGGGCGAGCACGGGGATCTCATCGGGTTCGGGCGCCTCGGCGTCCAGATGGCCCACGAGTCGTTCCACGCCCTCGGTGATCTCCTGTGTGGCGTAGCACCGTGCGATCGGACCCTCCTTGTCGACCGCGGCCCCCCGCCAGCGGGCCAACCCCGTGTCATCCGTGGGGTGATCGGCCCCCGCGACGCGCCAGCGGGACGCCCGCGCGCCCGGCTCGAGGTCGCTGATCACGATCTCCACACGCAGGACCCCTGCCGGAGAGGGCAGGGCCACGATGCCCGCCCGGGCATGGACCAGTTCGGCGGCCCGCGTGGTGCCCAGCTCGAGGACCTCGCCGGCGTCGGCCCCTTCGAGCACGGCTGCGTGCATGTCGGCCACCGCGGTCTGCCAGCGCTCGCGCATCACCGACCGCTCGTACAGCCGGGCGTTGTCGATCGCCACCCCGGCGGCCGCGGCCAGCGCCGTGACGATCCGCTCGTCCGCGGTGCTGAACCCCTCTGCCCCACGCTTGTCAGTCAGGTAGAGGTTGCCGAACACCTGCCCGCGCACCTTCACCGGAACACCCAGGAAGGACCTCATCTCGGGGTGGCCCGGCGGGAAGCCGACCGCCGAGGGGTGGCTGGTCATGTCGTCGAGCCGGAGGGGGACCGGATGGGCGACCAGGAGTCCCAGGATCCCGCGTCCGCGGGGCAGGTCGCCGATCACCGCCTGGGCCGCCTGGTCGATGCCCACGTGGACGAACTCCGTGAGCTGCCCGTCGGGGCCCAGGACACCCAGGGCCCCATAGGTGGCATCCACGAGGTCCACCGCGGACTGCACGATGCGGCGCAGCGTGGCTCCCAGCTCCAGCCCGGCGGCGACGGCCACCACAGCGCTGAACAGTCCGCGCTCGTGCCCGTCAGGCATGCTCTGGCCCCTTCGTGGTCAACGTCGTGCCCTCCTCGCGGGCGATGGCCTCGGTGTACCAGCCACCGGCGGACAGCAGCTCGCCCGGGGTGCCGCGCTGGACGACGCGGCCCTCGTGGAGCACGAGCACGTCATCGCAGTGCCCAGTGTGGGCCATCCGGTGGGTGATCAGGACAACGGATCGGTCCTCGGTCGTGGCGAGCGCGGCTGCGGTGATCTGGTCGGCCATGGCGGGGTCGAGGTGCTCGCCCGGTTCGTCGAGCACGACGATCGACCGGTCGGCCAGGAGCACCCGCGCCAGCGCGATCCGTTGGGCCTGGCCCCCAGAGACCGCCGACCCGTGCGCTCCCACCCAGGTGCGCATCCCCGCGGGGAGGCTGTCGACCCACGTGTCCAGTGCAGCGGACTCGATCGCCGCGCGGACCTGCTGCTCGCTGGCATCGCGGTTGGCCAGGCGCAGGTTCTCCTCGATGGTGGTGTCGAAGAGGTGGGCCCGCTGGTCCATCGCGGTCATGGTGTGGCGGACGTCGTCCTCGTCGAGTTGGCGCACATCGGTGCCCCCGAGCGTGTAGGCACCCTCGTGATGGTCGAGCAGGCGGAGCAGGACTGCCGCGATGGTCGACTTGCCCGAGCCGCTGGCACCCACCACCGCGATCCGCCGACCCGGCTCGAGCTGCAGGTCCACGCCCTGCACGGCATCGGAGGCGGTGCGCGGGTAGCGCGCGCTGACCCCAACGAGGCTCAGGCTCGGGGCTTGCTCCCGGGCGCGTGACTGGGTCGGCGCACCCGATCCCGGAACCTGCGCCGCAGCGGTGGCGGTGGCGGTGGCGGTGGCAGCTGCGGGCACCGGATCCGGGGAGTCCATCACCTCGAAGATCCGTTCTGCTGCTCCCGCGACCCGGGCGCGCGCGAGGGCAGCCGCCGGCATCCCGGACAGGACGTCGGCGATGGCCAGCGGCATCAGGACCACGGTGGCCAGCCACACCCCGTTGACCTGGCCGGCACCCAGGGCGCTGGCGCCCAGCCCGATGCAGGCCACCACAGTCAGGCCCGTCCACAGGGCGCTCAGTGCCGCACCAGCGCCGGATGCCGTCGCGGAGCGCCGATCGACCTCCGTGAGCTCGGCATCGGCCTGTGCGATCCCCGCGACTGCTGCCTCGACGCCGGCGTAGGCCAGCAGCTCGGGAGCCGCCGACAGGCTTGTCACGACCCGTTCGGTCATGCGCCCCTCGGCTGCCGCGCGCGTGGACTGTGCTTGTGCACCGATCCGCCCCGTCAACCACGGGGACACCAGTCCGACGACGACCACCATGGCCCCCAGGGCCAGGCCGGCCGCCGGCAGGATCGCGGCGCCGATGCCCACCGCCAGCCCACCGGCGATCAGCCCCGAGGTGACCGGCAGCGCGACCCGCACGATCAGGTCCACCGAGGAGTCGACGTCCCCGACCAGCCGGGCCAGCAGGTCACCGCGCCGGTACTCACCGAGTCCCGCGGGTGACAACCTCTCCATCCGACCATAGACACCCACCCGGATCCGCGTCAGGCTCCGGAAGGCGGCATCGTGGCCCACCAGGCGCTCGGCGTACCGGAACACACCACGGCCGATCCCGAAGGCGCGCACGGCCACGATCCCGATCTGCAGGTAGAGGATCGGTGGCTGCTGCGAGGCCCGCGAGATCAACCACGCCGAGACGGCCAGGAGGCCCACCCCACACGCCAGGGACAGCGTCGCCAGGAGCACCGCGAGTGCCAACCGGCCCCGATCCGGGTCAGCAAGCCGCCAGAGCCGACGCAGCGGACGTCCCGCGCTCATGCGCGCACCCCGTCGAGCGCCGGCGTGAGCGTGACGACATCGTCGGCGAGCCCGATCATCGAGGCCCGGTGGGTGACGACAACGATCGTGCGCCCCCGGGCGGCCAGCGCGCTCACAGTGGCGCCGACCTCCGCCTCGCGCGTGCCATCCAGGGCAGCCGTCGGTTCGTCGAGCAGGAGGATCGCTGGGTCAGCCAGCAGCGCACGGGCCACGCCGATCCGGCGTGCCTGCCCCACCGACACCCCCGAACCACTCTCGGTGATCGCGGCACCCAGCCCGCCGGGGAGCTCCTCGGGGTCAAGCCCCGCCGCGGCCAGTGCCGCCAGCACGTCGGTGTCCGTGAAGCCCGTGCGGCCGAACCGGACGTTGTCGGCGACCGTCCCGGCCAGCATCGACGGGGCCTGGGGGACCCAACCGATCTGGGCGCGCCATGCCGCAGGCTCCAGGTCGGTCAGGGGGATCGCTGGGCACCACCGGCGGCCTCGAGCACCTCGACGGTTCCGCCCAGCGTTGCGCTCGGTGGGCCGACCAGCCCGAGGAGGACCGACAGCACCGTCGACTTGCCGCAGCCCGACGGGCCGACCAGCGCCGTCACGCGGCCCGGCCGGATCTCGAAGGACGCGCCGGCCACGGCCACCCGATCACCGAAGGACACGTCCAGCGCACGGGCGCGGATCGTGACCGCCCCGGCATCGACGCGCTGTGTCCCTGCCGGGGGGGCGTCGGCCTCGAGGACCTCGAACATGCGCTCGGCCGCCCCGACACCGTCGGCAGCGGCGTGGAAGTGCTGGCCGACCAGGCGCAGGGGCAGGTAGACCTCGGGAGCCAGGATGAGCACCGCCAGGCCGGTCGAGAGCTCCATCGTTCCCTCGACCAGCCGCAGGCCGATGGCCACGGCGATGATCGCCACCGAGAGGGACGCCAGCAGCTCGAGCACCAGCGAGGAGAGGAACGAGACGCGCAGGACCCCCATCGTGCTTCGTCGGTACTGGTCGCCGACTGACCGGATCGTCGCGGCCTGGGCCTTGGCCCGGTTGAAGACCTTGAGGGTGGGAAGCCCGGCCACCACATCCAGGAAGTGGCCCGACAGCACGCCGAGCGTGGCCCACTGCCGGTCCACGCGCGCCTGGGTCGACCTGCCGATCAGGACCATGAACAGCGGGATGATCGGAACCGTCAGCGCGATGATCACCGCGGCCAGGGGATCCTGGGTCAGGATCACCGCCGTCGAGATCAGGGGGACCACCACCGCCAGGACCAGCTGCGGCAGGTACCGGGCGAAGTACACGTCCAGGGCTCCCGCGCCGCGGGTGACCAGGGTGGTGAGCTCACCCACCCCCCGCCCGCCGAGGAATGCCGGGCCGAGCCTCAGCGCGCGTTCCACGACCTGCATCCGCAACTGCGAGGTGGCACTGGCCGCGGACCGGTGCCCGATGGTCTCCGACGCCCAGCTCAGCACGGACCGACCCACGGCCACGCCGACCAGCGCGACCAGGGTGGGGGTGAGCTCGGCCACGCCGGCGCCGTCCTGGAAGGCGCGCGTGACCGCACTGGCGATCAGGAATGCCTGGGCGACCAGGAGCAGCGCTGACAGGGTCCCGATCAGGACCGAGGCCACCAGGAACCCCCGGGTGGCGCGTGCATGCCTGAGCAGGCGCGGGTCCAGGGGCTTCACGGGTCAATTCTGAACCACGGCCCGCGGACCCGGCGATCCCGCGTCGTCCTGCTCGCGTGCGCGCCGGTTGGTGGCGACAACACGGAAGGCCTTCTCGACCTCGACGATCGCGAACGCCACCAGCGCCAGCCCCACCACGGGCGCCCAGGCGGCCGCGCTGATCGGGGCGGACCCGAACAGCGAGTTCATGACCGGGGCGTAGGTGAAGAACGCCTGGAGCAGGACCTGGATCGCCACTCCCAGGAGGAGCCGTGGGTTGCTGAACCAGCCCACGCTGCCCGCCCACTGCGTCAACGTCCGGCAGTTGAACAGGTAGGACATCTCGACCAGGACGAAGGCGTTCACCGCCACGGTCCGGGCAACCTCGATCGAGCTGCCCGTGGCCACCTGGTACTGGAAGAGCCCGAAGGCCCCCACGACCATGATGGCCGAGACCATGACGATCCGGCTGACCAGGATCCGGGTGAGGATCGGCTGGCCGGGATCCCGTGGAGGGCGATGCATGATGTTGAGCTCACCGGGCTCGAAGGCCAGCATGATCCCGAGGGCGACGGCCGTGGTCATGTTGACCCACAGGATCTGGACCGGCGTGATCGGCAGCGTGGTCCCCGCGGCGATCGCTGCCACGATCACCAACCCCTCGCCCAGGCTCGTGGGCAGCGCCCAGGTGATGAACTTGGTCAGGTTGTCGAAGACACCACGGCCCTCCTCGACCGCGGCCTCGATGGTGGCGAAGTTGTCGTCGGTCAGGATCATGTCCGCGGAGTCCTTGGCCACCTCGGAGCCGACCATGCCCATCGCCACGCCGATGTCTGCCTGCTTGAGGGCCGGCGCGTCGTTGACGCCATCCCCGGTCATGGCCACGACCTCGTTGCGCGACTGCAGCGCGAGCACGATCCGCAGCTTCTGCTCGGCAGTGACCCGGGCGAAGACGTGGGTCGCCTCGATCAGCGCGGGCAGGTCCTGGTCGGCCACGGCATCGAGCTCCCGGCCCGTCACGACGCTCGGAGGCACTCCCGGGCCGGCCAGGCCCACGTCGGCGCCGATCGCCGCCCCGGTGGCCGGGTGGTCGCCGGTGATCATCTTCACCGAGATCCCGGCTGTCAGGCAGCGCTCGACGGAGGTGATCGCCTCCGGACGTGCGGGGTCGATGAGGCACGCCAGGGCCAGCAGCGTCAGGCCGCCGGACTCGAGGGCGCCCTCGGGGTCCACATCCGGCGCGACCTGCCCGCGCACGAGGGCGAGGACGCGCAGGGCTCGCCCGGCGAGCTCCTCGGCGCGAGCCAGCACGGCTTCGAGATCGAGTGCCGCCGTGGTCCCGTCGGGGCGCAGCACGTCGGCGCACAGGGGCGCGAGTCGCTCGACGGCGCCCTTGGCCAGCAGGACCGCGGTCCCGGGGCCGAACGACTCCGGGGCCGCCTGCAGGGTGGCCATGTAGCGACGCGAGGTCTCGAAGGGGACCTCGTCCAGGCGCGGCCACGCCTGCTCCAGGTCGGCCAGGGACAGGCCGGCCTCGTGCGCGGCGACCAGCAGGGCCGTCTCGGTGGGGTCCCCCGCGGTGGTCACTGCGCCGTCGGACACCTCCAGGTCGGCGTTGTTGCACAGGGACGCGGCAGCCAGGCAGGCCGTGAGTGGGTCCTCGGCCAGCGGGCCGTCCAGGGGTGCGCTCCGAGTCGCGATGCTCGAGGGATCCACCTCCGTGCCGTGGATGTCCAGGGTGACCAGTGCCATCTGGTTGCGTGTGAGCGTCCCGGTCTTGTCGGTGCAGACCACGGTGGTGGAGCCCAGGGCCTCGACCGCCGGCAGGTGCCGGATGATCGCGTTGCGCCGCGCCATCCGGCTCACCCCGATGGCCAGGGTGATCGTGACTGCGGCCGGCAGGCCCTCGGGGATCGCCCCCACGGCCAGGGCGACCGCGGCCGTGACCATGTAGCCGACCGACTCCCCGCGAGCGACGCCCACGGCGAACGTCACGGCAGCCAGGATGAGGATCAGCCAGGTCAGCCACTTGCTGAACACGCCCAGCTTGCGGGTGAGGGGCGTCTGCACGCCTGTGGCCTCGCCGACGAGCTGCTGGATCCGCCCGATCTCGGTCCGCGTCCCGGTCGCGACGACGAGTCCGGAGGCCTGCCCGCGGATCACCAGCGTGCCCGAGTAGGCCATGTTGACCCGGTCGGCGAGGTCGGTCTCGTGGGCCACCGCCATGGCGTGCTTGCCCACCGGCACCGACTCCCCGGTCAGCATCGACTCGTCGGCGGTCATCTCATGCACGGACGTGAGCCGGATGTCGGCCGGCACGCGGTTTCCCGCCTCCATCACGACGAGGTCCCCGGGCACGAGCCCCACGGAGTCGATCTCGCGAGCAGCGCCGCCGCGGACCACACGGGCGCTGGTCCGGGTCATCGCGGACAGGGCCTGCAGCGCGGTGTCGGCGCGCGATTCCTGGATGTAGCCGACCACCGCGTTGATCAGGACCACTCCCATGATCACGGCGGCGTCCACCGTCTCGCCGAGCAGCGCGGTCACCGCCGCCGCGCCCAGCAGCACGTAGATCAACGGGTGGTTGAACTGGCTGAGCCACCTGCGCAGGGCACTGGGCCCCTTGACGGGAGGCAGCTCGTTGGGCCCGAAGCGGTCGAGGCGGTCAGCAGCCTCCTGGGCGCTGAGGCCCGTGGTCGCATCGGTTCCCAGGAGCAGGACGACCTCGGACACCGGGACATGGTGGTGCGCCGTCGCCTCGGCTCGTTCCGGGGCCACTGGGCGACACCTCCTTGCGGATCCGTCCTCCTTCCACCGTCGCCTGCCGGATGTGGTGGGGGCAAGGGACCTTCGCCCTGACCCCAGACATCCCCGGTCGGCGGCGCTGGTGGGCACCTGCGAGTTGATCCGGATGTCCGGTTGCGGCAGGGTCAGGGTGTGGGCCCGGGATGGCAGTCGCTGAGTCTGGCGGCCCCGGCATGGATCGCCTTCGCGCTGGCCCTGGGAATGCTGGCCAAGTACGTGCGGCTCCCCGCCCTCGTGGGCTTCCTGCTCGCGGGGTTCCTGCTCAACGCGATGGGCGCGCGCCCCAGCGTGTTCATCGAGGAGATCGCCGATCTCGGCGTCACCCTGCTGCTGTTCACGATCGGTCTGCACCTGTCGGCCCGGATGTTCGCCCGGCCCGAGGTGTGGGCGGTTGGCGTGGGGCATATGGCGCTGTCGACCGGCGTGCTCACGGTGGCCGTGATCGGCGGGGCGGCGCTCGGCATCGGTCCGCTGGTGGCCCTGGGCCTCGGCGGGTCACTCGCCCTGGGCCTGGCACTGTCCTTCTCCAGCACCGTCTTCGCGGTCAAGGCGCTCGAGGACCGGGGCGCCCAGAGAACCCGACATGGGCGGATCGCCCTGGGTGTCCTGATCATCCAGGACCTCGTGGCGGTCGTGTTCCTGGCCACCGCCACCGACGCCAGGCCGAGCCCGTGGGCCCTGCTCCTGCTCGGGTTGCCGCTGCTGCGTCGCCCCCTGCTCGCGCTGATGGAGCACGCGGGGCACGGGGAGCTCCTCGTCCTGTTCGGCGTGGTCGCGGCCATCGGGGGTGCCGCCCTGTTCGAGGTCGTGGGCGTCAAGGCCGACCTCGGAGCGCTCGTGCTCGGATTCATGCTGGCGGGCACCGTGAAGTCCGGGGAGCTCAGCCGCGCCATGGACGGCTTCAAGGACCTGTTCCTCGTCGGCTTCTTCCTCAGCATCGGCCTGGCCGTGCCCGTCAGCGCGCTGTCGTTGGCCCTGGGGGTCATGTTCCTGCTGGCCATCCCCGTGAAGGCGGCCGGGTTCCTGCTGCTCTTCTCCGCAGCGCGGCTGCGCGCGCGGACCGCCTGGCAGGCCACGCTGGACCTGGCCACCTTCAGCGAGTTCGGCTTGATCGTGGTCGCCGCGGCGGTTGAGGCAGCGCTGCTGCCCGATTCGATCCTGGCCTCAGTGGCCGTTGCGGTGGCGCTGTCGCTGGTCGTCGCGGCACCGATCGCGACCCGGGGTGACGTGCTGTACTCGCGGTGGCGTGAGCCGCTGCGCCGGCTGCAGCGCTCCGAACGGCTCGAGGGCGACGAGGACCTGCACGTGAACCCCGTGGACGTGGTGGTCTTCGGGCTGGGCCGGCTCGGCTCCTCGGCCCTGGAGGCGGTGGAGCTGGAGTTCCCGGAGCGCGTGCTCGGCGTCGACGTGAGTCCACGCGCGGTGGCGCAGATGCGCGAGCGGGGGCACAACGTGGTCCTGGGTGATGCCACGGACCCGGAGTTCTGGTCGCGCACCGAGGACCTCATCCACAGGTTGGACTGGGTTCTGCTGACGATGGCGTCGCACGAGGCCAACCTGGCCGCCGTCGAGCGGCTGCGCAGCCGCGGCTTCCGGGGTCGGATCGTGGCCACGAGCCGCTACCCCGACCAGGCCGACGAGCTGCGTGCGCTGGGGGCAAGCCTCGTGTTCGACGTCTACGCGGAGGCGGGCTCGGGGTTCGCCAGCGACCTGCACCAACGCTTCGAGCAGGAGCGCGACGCGCCCACGACCGGACCTGACCGGCTGACCGGCTGACCGGCGCGCCGGCCCGGCGTCAGGACGCGTGAGTCGGTGCGGTGTCCCCAGCCAGGGCCTCAAGCACCGCAGCCACGGCGGCGGGCAGCGCGTCGGTGACCTCCGCGGACAGGGGTGCGCCGTGTTCGAACTGCTGCGCCTCGACGCCCACGACCACCACCCGCGGTGGCAGCCGGTGCAGCACCCGGGCCAGCTCGAGGGCCCCGGCCAGGCCGAACCCGTGGGTACCGGCCGGCCCGGGATCGACACGGCCTGCCAGCGCCTGGTCGTCCCGACCTGACGTACCCACCTCGAGGACGACCACCGTCCCCGGCGCGGAGGCGGAGCGCACGGCGTCCACCACCACCATCGTCTCCGGACCGTCCTCGCGACACTCCTCGAGCAGGTCGAGAAGGGCCGTCGGGTCCTCATGCTCGACGATCCGGGTGCTGATCAGGCCCCGCTCGGCCGCTGCTGCAGCCACCCGCGCCGCCACGACGGGCCCGATGCCGTCGTCCCCGCGGTCCCGGGCTCCCAGTCCGACGACCAGGGCGCGCGCACGGCTCACACCTGCTCCACGGTGAGGTCCAGGAAGTGGGTGGCACACGAGATGCACGGGTCGTAGGTGCGGATCGTGACCTCGCACTGGCGGGTCAGCTCCTCGTGCGACAGGTGCAGGTTGGCCTGCACGAACGCGCGCAGGTCTGCCTCGATCGCCGGCTGGTTCTGTGATGTCGGGGGCACGATCTGGGCCTCGAGGATCGTGCCGGACTCGTCGAACCGGTACCGGTGGTAGAGCAGGCCGCGCGGGGCCTCGGTGGCACCGTGCCCCTCGCCGGCCCGGGCCGGCACGTCGACCGCGGCCACCGGCGCGCCGTGCCAGGCATCGATGATGGCGATGGCCTCGTCCAGGGCGTGGATGAGCTCGACCGTGCGCACGATGATCGACTTGAACGGGTTGCGGCAGGTGGGGCCGAGCCCGACCGATTCCGCGGCCTCACGGGCCAACGGGGCAAGGGCGGGGTAGTTCAGTGAGTAGCGGGCCAGGGGGCCCACCACGTAGGGCTGGCCGTCGAAGCTGGCGTGCAGCGCGTTGGAGTGCGCCACGTGGGACTCGGCCACGTGGGTGGCGAACTCTGACACCGGCGCGTGCAGCCCGGCTGAGGTGACCAGCGCGCCGGACTCCAACGGGTATCCGTTCTGCGAGTCCAGCGCGAGGTACAGGTAGGGCTGGTCGAAGTCCGGGAACTCGAAGCCGGAGACGATGGGGACAGCCGCCAGGGACTCCTCGCGGGCTGCCACCAGAGCCGGACGCAGCGCGAGCAGCTCCTCGCGTCGGGGCAGGCGATGGAAGCCGCCGACGCGGACATTGACCGGGTGCACGGAGCGCCCACCGACCACGGTCATCAGGTCGTTGCCGGCGCGCTTGATCCGCAGGGCGGACTCCACCAGGCCCCGGTGGTCGCGGGCCATCTCGATCGCGCCGTCGTAGCCGAGCAGGTCCGGAGCATGCAGCATGAAGATGTGCAGCGCGTGGCTCTCGATCCATTCGCCGCAGTAGAGCAGGCGCCGCAGCAGGCGGATCTCGTCGGGCACGCTGACGCCGCAGGCGTCCTCGATCGCCAGGCATGCGCTCATCTGGTAGGCCACGGGGCAGATGCCACAGATGCGTGCGGTGATGTCGGGCGGCTCGGTGTAGGACCGCCCGCGCAGGAAGGCCTCGAAGAACCGGGGCGGCTCGAAGATCCGCAGGTGGACGTCGAGCACCTCGCCATCCTGGACATGCACGTGCATGCCGCCCTCGCCCTCCACCCGCGCCAGGGTGTCGACGCTGAGCACGTGGCTGCCCGAAGTCAGCTTGTGGGTCACGGGCGGACCTCCTCCTCGGTGGTGCCGGTTCTCGGATCGCCGGGGATCGGATCGCCGGGGGACGCCGCAGCGGCCAGGCTCTGTGATCGGAAGGCCTCGGCCCCAGCATTGAAGGTGCGGAAGAAGCGCAGCACGTCCTCCTCAGCCATCCCGTTGACCCGGAGGCGTTCGGCGATGGAGGCGGTGTTGGGGGTGTCCTGGGGCCCGAAGCAGCCATAGCAGCCCCGGTGGAACGTCGGGCAGAGCGCGCCGCACCCGGCTTGGGTCACGGGGCCCAGGCACGGCATCCCATCAGCCACGGCGACGCAGACCGTCGCACTGCGCTTGCACTCCTGGCACACGCTGCCCGTGGGGACCCGGGGCCGGCGACCCTGCAGCATGGCGGCCAGCACCTCGAGAAGCTGGCCCTTGTCGATGGGGCAGCCACGCAGCTGGAAGTCCACGGTCACGTGCGCGGAGATGGGGGTCGACCGATCCAGTGTGGCCAGGTAGGCCGGGTGGGCGTAGACGACCGAGAGGAACTGGCCCACGTCGGCGAAGTTGCGCAGTGCCTGGATCCCGCCGCTGGTGGCGCAGGCCCCGATGGTGATCAGGGTGCGCGACGCGGCCCGGACCTGCTGGATCCGTTCGGCGTCCGAGGGAGTCGTGATCGAGCCCTCGACGAGGCTGATGTCGTACGGGCCGGCGACCACGGCCCGGGTGGCCTCCGGGAAGTAGGCCACCTGGACCCGGTCGGCCACAGCCAGCAGCTCGTCCTCGCAGTTGAGCAGCGTGAGCTGGCAGCCGTCGCAGGACGCGAACTTCCACACCGCGAGGCTCGGGCGAGCAGATGCTGCGGTGGGCCCGGGGACCGGGACGGGTGTCGCCTCGTCGGTGGGGGGCACGGTGGTCTGGGTCATCACAACTCCCGGATGTCCATCAGCGCGGCCAGCCGCGCGTAGTCCATGACCGGCCCGTCCACGCAGAGGAACACCTCCCGGACCTGGCAGTGCCCACACAGGCCGACACCACATTTCATGTTGCGCTCCATCGACAGGCGGACCTGGTCCGCGGGTACTCCACGGTCGACCAGCGCGGTCGCCGCGTGGCGCATCATGACCTCGGGGCCGCAGACCAGCGCGAGGGTGTTCAGCGGATCGAAGCCCGCCCGTGGGACGAGGTTCGTGACCAGTCCCACCCGGCCGGTCCAGCTCGGTGGGCCGTAGTCGACGGTGATCTCGACGACGATGTCGTGCTCGGCAGCCCAGCGGGCCATGTCGTCGGCGAAGAGGATGTCCTCGGGCGAGCGGGCGCCGTACAGCACGACGACGCGCCCGAACTCGGCACGCCGGGACACCACCTCGAGGATCGCCGGGCGCAGTGGGGCCAGCCCGATCCCGCCGGTGACCACCACGATGTCCTGGCCGAGCCCATCGGTGACGTCCCAGCCTGTCCCGAACGGGCCGCGCACGCCGATGGCGGTGCCGGGCGCCGTGGTGACCAGCGCATGCGTGACTGCTCCGACATCCCGGATCGTGTGCAGCAGCGGGCCGGGCCGGGTGGGATCGCCGCAGATCGAGAT
This sequence comes from uncultured Actinomycetes bacterium, assembly GCA_963697345.1. Lineage (GTDB taxonomy): Bacteria > Actinomycetota > Actinomycetes > S36-B12 > CAIYMF01 > Prado023. The sequence continues at coordinate 137,618 of CAVONS010000007.1, forward strand.
CGGGACCTCTCCGACGCCGAAGGCGTGCAGCATGGTGAACTGCCCGCCGCGATGGGCCAGGGGGACGCCGTCCTGCGGCTCCAGGGCGAGGGTGACGGTGTCGCGGGTGTCCAGCCGGACCTCGCGGACCTCGAAGAGCCGCGGGATCATCGGGTCCGGGGCCACCGACCTGTCGTGAGCGGCATCAGTGGCGAGGTGTCCGGAGACGGAGGTGGTGCTCACACCGGGCTCCCGTAGACGTCGAGCAGGCGGATGCGGGCGTCCTGCAGCCGCCGGTACAGCACACCCGAGACGCGCTGCATGAGGGCGTATCCCAGGGCCGGATCCTGCTCGCACTTGCCGCGCAGGCAGGCGCCATCGAGGGCCACCGCGCTGACCATCGTGGTGGCCCGCGCATCGAACATCCACCGGTAGGGCGGCACCAACCACGACCAGCCGACCACGTCGCCCTCGTCCAGGCTGGCCACGATGAGGTCGCCACGACTCGGGTCGTGGATGTCCAGGGCGACCCTGCCGCGGCGGATGACGTAGAACGTGTCGGCCGGGTCCCCGGTCCGGAACAGGGTGGCCCCCTCGGGGAAGTGCACGTTCTGGGCGCAGCCGACCATCAGGTCCATCACACCTGGCTCCAGGCCGAGGAAGAACGGGTGCTCGGGAAGGTACTCGGCCAAGCTGCGCATGATGTCCGCTCCTATCGGTCCGTGCTGGTGGGCGTGGGTCGCCCGGATCCCTGAGGTGAGGTCCGGCGCTGGGCGGTGACTCGGAGGTCGGCAGCCCGCAGGGCGGCCACCTCCGCTGTGAGGTCGATGGCTGCCGGGCACCAGGTGACGCAGCGGCCGCAACCGACGCAGCCCGACACCCCGAACTGGTCGGTCCATGAGCCGAGCTTGTGGGTGAGCCACTGCCGGTAGCGCGAGCTTGTCGAGGTCCGCACAGACCCGCCGTGCAGGTGCGAGTACTCCAACGAGAAGCAGGAGTCCCACACGCGGTGCCGCTCGTCGATGTCGCCGGACAGGTCGCTGACGTCCTCCACGGACGTGCAGAAGCAGGTCGGGCACACCATCGTGCAGTTCGTGCAGGCCAGGCACCGCTGGCCGACCTCGGCCCAGACGGGGCTCTCCGCGTTCGAGTAGAGGAGCTCGGGCAGCCCATCGGTGTCCACCTGCCGGCCCATGTGCGCGACGGCGCCGGACACGACCGCGGCGGCTGCGTCGAGATCGGCCCCGGTGGCCGGGCGCGTCGGCACCTCGGACAGCACCTCGGCACCGGTCGGTGAGCCGACCTCGACCAGGAAGCGGTGGCCGTCGGGGTCCAGCACCTCGGTCAGCGTCAGGTCCGCCCCGGCCCCGGGCTTGGGCCCGGTGCCCATCGAGACGCAGAAGCAGGTCCCGGCGGGGCTTGCGCAGGTCACCGCGATGATGAGGTTCCCGGCCCGACGACTCGTGTAGTGGGCGTCGGTGAGCTCCCGGCCGGACAGGACCTGGTCCTGGATCGTGATGGCGGCCAGATCGCAGCCGCGCACACCGAGCAGCGCCACCGGCGTGGGATCAGCGGCAGGAGGATCGACCTCGAAGCCGGATCCGACCCGTCGGCCCCGCCAGAGCAGCTCGTCGGCGGGGAACAGGACGGACTTGGCCGACTGGGCCGTGGTGGCGAAGGAGAACAGCGCCTCGTCAGGCCTCGAGTGGATCCGGTAGGTCCCTGCCTCCTGGGTGTCGCCGACTCCGCCGGGCAGGTCGTCCAGGCCCTGGATCTCGGCGATCACGACGGCTCCATCGCGCACCGTGGGCCCCAGGACCCGATAGCCACGCGTGTGCAGGGAATCGATGAGTGTGTTCAGGCCGGAACGATCGAGTATCACGGCACTGTCCATGGGCACCTCCGACGGGCGACTCCACCAGCGTATTGCGGCCCTGGCTGGGCCAGATAGGGACTTTCGGCTCCCGGGAGGTGTGGCGATCGGCGCCCCCGGGTCGCGGAGGCGACCGGTGACGACGCGCCGCCGGTCCGTCAGCTGGTGATGTCCTTCTGTGCGAACCGTGCCCAGGCCAGGCCGAGGAACACCACCACGTAGCCGAGGTCGACGAGCAGTCCGGTGCCCATGGTGTCCCAGAAGATGGGTTCGCGGAAGGCGTCGGCGAAGGCCGACCATCGGTGCACCAGCAGCCACGGACCAAGCCAGTCCAGCTGTGGGATGGCATCCAGGATCCACATGGCGGTGGCGACCACCGTGGTGGCGATCATGGCCGCGATCGGCTGCTCGGTCAGCGTGGACAGGAACAGTCCGACTGCGGCAAGCCCCGACAACCCGGCGGTCAGGTACAGCACGGCGATCGCCACCCGGCCCAGGGCATCGATCAGGCTGATCTGGTTCCCGGACAGCAGGGTGGTCGGGCCCAGCCCGAGCAGGACCCCGCCGACGAGCAGGCCAGTGCCCGCCACCACCACCACCCCGATCAGGGCTCCGATGACCAGCGAGACGTACTTGACCAGCAGCAGCCGGGTGCGGTCCACGGGGACGGTCAGCAGGTAGCGCAGCGTCCCCAGGTTGGCCTCACCTGCGACGGTGTCCCCCGCCAGGACGGCGACCGCAAGGGGGAGGAACAGCGCCATCTCCACGCTCATGGCCGTGAGGGCGACGAAGATCCCGTTCGACGTGACCGCCGAGATCAGCCCGGGCCCGCCGTCCCCGGCGTCCCCGGGCCCCGAGACCGCTATGGCCACAGCGATGAGGATCGGGACCGAGGCCAGGACGAGGACCCCGGCCCGGTTGCGCCGTCGCCCGAGGATGAGCCGCATCTCGCTGCGCAGGAGCCGCGCGGAGGCGGCCACTGTGCCCTGGGCCGTCCGGCCATGGCCCGGGGCGGCTGGTGCGTCAGCCGCTGACATCGAAGCCCTCCCCGGTCAGCGACACGAACAGGTCCTCCAGGCTGGGGGCCACCACCGAGAAGCCGCGGACGGCCACGCCGGCGTGCACGAGCCCGGCCACGATGTCCTCGGGCGCCAGGTCACCCGGGGGTGCGCTTGCCCCCGCGCCAGTCATCACGACACCCGACAGGCCCAGCGCGCGCAGCGCCTGTGCTGCCTGCTCGGGTTCGGCAGCGATGACCTCGACGACCACCTGGGCGCCCGCGGAGCGCACCTCGGCGACCGTCCCCTGGGCAACCAGTCGGCCCTCACGCATGACCCCGACGTGCGAGCACATCTGCTCCACCTCGGACAGCAGATGGCTGGAGACCAGGACGGTCGTGCCGTCGGCAGCCAGGGAGGCGACGAGGTGGCGCACCTCGCGTGTTCCCTGCGGGTCCAGGCCATTGGTGGGCTCGTCGAGGACCAGCAGGTCCCGGGGGGCCAGAAGGGCGGCGGCGATGGCCAGCCGCTGGCGCATGCCCAGCGAGTAGGCGCGGTAGCGCTTGCGCGCGGCGGCCAGCAGCCCGACCCGGTCAAGTGCCTCGTCGATGCGCCCCGCGGCCGTGCGTGGGTCCGCGAAGCGGTCGGCGGCATCCAGCCGGGTGAGGTTCGCGCGGCCGGACAGGTAGGGATGGAAGGCCGGGCCCTCGACCAGTGAGCCCACCCGTGGCAGCACGTCCGAGGAGCGCCCGGGGATCGGGTGTCCGAGCAGCTCGATGTGCCCGGCTGTGGGATGCACGAGCCCGAGGAGCATGCGGATGGTGGTGGTCTTGCCCGAGCCGTTGGGCCCGAGGAACCCGTACACGGCGCCACGTGGCACGTCGAGGTCGAGGTCATCGACGGCAGTCTGCGAGCCGAAGCGCTTCGTGAGTCCGTGGGTCGCCACCGCGTCGGCGGCGTCAGCTGTGGGCGGGGGTGGGCTCACCTCGTGCTGGCGAGCGCAGCGCCCAGGGCGTCGGGGCTCACCGCGCCCACGGCGATCCGGCCGTCGTCGGTCACGATGGCCGAGAAGAGCGTGCCCCTCAGGACCCGACCGGTGCCCCAGTCCCCGCTGGTCGCAGGCAGGGCCTCGAGCAGGGCAAGCGCAGTCTCTGCCGGGTCGGAGCCGCCGGAGTGCCCTCGTCGCCCGGACGAGGACTGCCCCTGCTCGGCAAGGTCGGCCAAGGCGCCTGTGGGGAGGTCGGCCACGATGATCGTGCTCCAGCCCGTGCCCACGACAGTGGGCTCCCGGCCGGACCCGTCGGCTGCCTCGGCTCGGGCGGCCAGGTCAGCCTTCTGCTCGTCGGTCAGGCTCGGCATCGGGTGCTCGGTGACGGTCGCGCCCGGGGGCGGGGTGAACTCGAAGAGCCCAGCGTCCGGCCCGCCGAAGTCCACGGACGTGTACCCGACGTCGACGGCCGGGTCCTGCATCGCCGTGGCGAAGACCCGCACCCGCAGCGGGACGTTGGTCTCGGCGTCCATGGCGATCACGACGCGATCGACGCTGGTCAGGTCGTCCTGGGGGGTCAGGATCAGCTCGTAGGCATCGCGGCCGGCCGCCGTGGCCGCGCCGGACGTGGTCACCTCGGTGCTCGGGTCGAGCGCCTCGAGGGCCATCTGGGCGGCCTCCTGCGGTGTGCTCGGCAGCTCGACCCCCTCGGGCAGGTCCTTGTCGGCCACTCGCGGACCGTCCCCGCGCATCGGGGGCAACTCGTAGCGATCGGCGCTCGCGTCCGCACTGGACCACACCCAGACCTCGGAGCCGTTGCGCACCAGTGTCGTCTCACCACTGCGCTCGATGAGGGCCAACCGGGTGCGTTCCGGTCCGTCGGTCCACACGCGCAGGGTGCTGTCACCGTCGAGCAGCGCCAGCGGGCCAGCGCCCGGCATCATCCCCAACGGCAGGTCGGGCAGGCCCAGGTCGGTGCTCATCGCCACAGTGCCCGAGACGGTCTGGACCGTGGGCTCCTGCAGTGCGACGAGCAGTTCCTCGGCAGTGCGGGCGGGAAGTGGTGAGTCGGCGACCGCTCCCAGGGGGGCCAGCGCTGCCCCGGCCACGAGCAGCGTGGCGGTGCCGGCAGGGACGGTCCATCGAAGCCAGGGCCTGCGATCGAAGGGACTCATGACTCCATGATGCGCCTCTTCGGGCGCCCCGTCACCTGCGCGTGCTGGCCGATCCGATCGCGTGCGGTGCTACTCCCCCAGCTCGTGGGCGAGGTCGGCGAGCTCGGCGCCACCGGCCATCGCGGAGATGAGGTCGTCGAGCTCGACCTCCTCCTTGAGCCAGCGGTGGGTCATCCGGCCGCGGGTGAGCAGCACGAACTCGTCACCCACGAGGTAGGCGTGGTGCGGGTTGTGCGTGATGAGGACCACGCCGATGCCACGGTCACGGGCGTCCCGCACGAACTTCAGGACCTTGCCCGACTGCTTCACGCCCAGCGCGGAGGTCGGCTCGTCGAGGATCACGACCTCGGCGCCGAAGTAGACAGCCCGGGCGATCGCCACGGCCTGGCGCTCGCCGCCGGACAACGTCCCGATCGGCTGGTCGGGGTCGCGCAGGTCGATGCCGAAGAGCTTCAGCTCCTCCCGGCAGATCTCCTTGCCGCGGGCGATGTCCATCCGCCGGAACGGCCCCCAGCCCTTCACCGGCTCGCGGCCGAGGAAGAAGTTGCGCCACACGCTCATCAGCGGGATGGTCGCGAGGTCCTGGAACACGGTGGCGATCCCCGCGTCCCGGGCGTCGCTGGGGGACTCGAAGACGGTTGGCTCCCCGTCGACGTACATCGTCCCCGAGTCGTTCTTGTGCACGCCGGACAGGATCTTGATGAGCGTGGACTTGCCGGCCCCGTTGTCGCCCAGGACGCAGGTCACCCGCCCGTGGTTGACCCACATGGACACGCCGTCGAGGGCGACCACGCTGCCGAAGGTCTTGCCGACGTGATCCAGGCGCAGGTACATGTCCCCGCTCGGGGTGGAGTCCGCTGGCGTCGTGCTGGGCTCGGCGTCGGTCATGTGGCGCTCCCTCCGGCCCGGTCACGGACCCAGATGTTGAGCATCACCGCTCCGAAGAGGATGAGGCCGAAGAACGTGAACCGCCAGGTGGAGTCCCATCCCGCGTACTGGATGCCCAGCGTGGTCATGCCCAGGATCAGCGCACCGAGGCTCGCGCCCACCACGGAGCCCGCTCCGCCGGTCATCAACGTGCCACCGACCACCGCGGCGATGATGTAGTAGAACTCGTAGCCCGTGCCCTGTCCAGCACTGACCGATGTCAGCTCGACGGCATTGATCGTGCCGACCAGTGCCGCGGCCAGGGACACCACGACGAACATGCTCACCTTGGTCCGACGGACCGGGACGCCCACGTTGCGTGCGGCGTTCTTGTCCCCGCCCACCGCGTAGATCCAGTTGCCCTGGCGTGTGCGCTGCAGCACCCAGGTGCCCACGAGGATCGCCAGCAGCCACCAACCGACGGCCACCGTGAAGGGCCATGCTGAGTCGAGCCGGGATGCGAAGACCCATTGCGCCGCGGCGTAGCCCGAGGCCTGGTCGATGCCGCCCACCCGGACCTGGCCCGTGATGGCCTGGGTGACTCCCGAGTTGACGCCCAGGAGCACGAACATCGTGGCCAGCGTGACGATGAAGCTGGGCAGTCGCGTCCAGGTGACCAGGATCCCGTTGAGCAGCCCGATGCACACGGCGAACACGATCACAAGGGCCAGCGCCGGCCAGAAGCCCATCCCGGCCTCGGAGATCAGCAGGCCCAGGAGCAGCCCGGTGGACCCGGTCATCACACCGCTGGACAGGTCGACCTCACCGCTGATCATGAGCAGGGCCACGGCGCAGGCCATGATCCCGTAGGAGGCCGACACGGACATCCAGGAGGTGACGCCCGCAGGGGAGTTGAACGTGCCGGTCGAGTCGACGGCGCTGAAGAACACGAAGACGACGATGGCGGCGATCAGCGCGCCGACAGATGGCCGGACGAGCATGCGGCGCCACAGTGGGGTGTGCCGGATCCGCTCGTCGTCGTCCGTGGCCGGGGCCGACGTTGGTGCGGTGGTGGCCATGTGACTACCTCGTTCCCTGGTCGGCCAGGGCGGCGATGGATGCCGCGTTCTCCTGGGTGACGAAGCTCGGTCCCGTGGCCACGATGGTGTTGGCGCCCACCTCGTTGCGGTTGCGCACCGCCAGCTCCAGGAACGACACGGGCAGGTAGCCCTGCAGGTAGGGCTGCTGGTCGACGGCGAACTCGATCGTCCCGGCGGCCACCTCGTCGAGGACGTCGGGGCTCAGGTCGAAGGTCGCCAGCGTCGCATCCCGGGCGCTCACCTCCTTGAGGGCGGCCATGGCGATGTCCGGGTCGAGGGTCAGCACCGCGTCCGGGGACTGGGCCTCCATCGCGGCACCGATCTCCAGGGCGGTGCTGCGCGGGTCGGCCTTCCCGGTGACCTGGACGTTGATCACCTCGGCCCCCGAGGTCTGCATCCCCTCGGCGGCACCGGCGCAGCGCTCCTGCAGGCCGATGTTGTTCTCCTCGTGCAGGATGCACAGGGCCCTCGTCGAGCCCCCCTCGGCGAGCTTCTCGCCGGCGCCGACCCCTGCCACGCGCTCGCTCTGCCCGACGTGGGTGATGACGTTGGGCATCTGCTCGAGCAGGTCCGAGCCGGAGTTCAGCGTGATGATCGGGATGCCCGCAGCCTCTGCCTCGGCCAGGGCACTGGAGATCGCGCCGATGTCGGGTGCGGAGACCGCCAGCGCGTCAGCCCCCTGGTTCAGGGCGGCCTTGATCATCTCGGACTGCAGCTTCGCGTCACCGGCCGATCCCTGGTAGTCCAGGGTCACCTCGGGCAGGGTTGCGGCGGCATCCTCGGCCCCGGTGCGCACGATCGACCAGAAGCCACCGTCATCGCCGTGGGTGATCATCGCGATCCGCATGGGTCCGGTGTGCACCTCGGTGTCCTGCGTGCCGCTGGAGCGGTTGACCGGGTCCACCGTGCAGGCTGCTGCCAGCGGAAGGACCATCAGCGCCGCGGTCAGCCTCAGGGGCCAGCGGCGGGGCCCTGCGGCCGGGCGCCGCACTGATCGCGGTGTGCGCAGCGGGTGCATCGTGGGGGCCTCCCGGGTCGTGGGCGTGCCCACAATGGCAGAAGGCAGGCGCCGGTGCCCGCCCCGACGCGTCGAGTCGAGTCGAGCGCGGCCGCTGGGGCGCCTGGTGCCAGGGGCCGCCCGGGTGGCTACTGCATGTGGCCGAGTTCGCGCTCTGCCTCGAGCCGTGCCGCGTAGGCCGCCACCTGCGTGCGCCGTTCCATGCCGAGCTTGGCCAGCAGCGAGCTGACGTAGTTCTTCACTGTCTTCTCCGCCAGGTGCATGTTCTCGCCGATCTGGCGGTTGGTCATGCCCTCACCGATCAGTACGAGGATGCGGCGCTCCTGGTCGTTGAGCTGGTCGACCTTGGAGTCGGACTGAGCACCGCTGCGCAGACGCTCGAGCACGCGCTGGGTCGCACGTGGGTCCAGCAGGCTGCGGCCGGCGGCCACCGAGCGAACCGCCTCGACCAGGTCGTTGCCCTTGATGTCCTTGAGCACGTAGCCCGCGGCGCCAGCCATGATCGCGTCGAACAGGGCCTCATCGTCGGCGTAGGACGTGAGCATGAGGCACTTGAGGTCGGGCAGCAGGGAGCGGGCGTCGCGACACACCTCGATGCCGGTGCCATCGGGCAGGCGCACATCCAGGACGGCCACGTCGGGACGGGCGGCGGGGATCCGATGCAGCGCGTCGGTGGCGGAGCCGGCCTCGCCGACCACCTCCATGTCGGACTCGAGGCTGAGCAGGTCGGCGATGCCCCGGCGTACCACTTCATGGTCGTCGAGGAGGAACACCCGGATCGTCATGGGCTCAGTCTGCCCCATCTGCGGGGTGGGGTGGGCTCAGCGCCCGCCGCCGTGGCCCTGAGGTCCCCGTGCGATTCGGTTCGTGAGATGGGCTATGTCCACTATGTGGACGCTTTGGTGGTCCGAGTTGGCGCCGCGTGAAGGGCAGACTTAGCCTGACGGAACCTTCCAAATGGCCTATACCACAGGCCCTCATAGCTGGGAGCACCGTGTCCGAACCTGTCGCGTCCGCACCCCTGGGGGTGGCGGGTGTGGCAGCCGGACACGGCACTTCTGCGTGGCCGACGCAGGGCCCGTCGGGGGCCATGTCATGACCCTTCTCGTCATGGGGATCAACCACCGGTCCGCCCCGCTGGGCGTCCTGGACCTGGTGGGGCTGACCCACGACGAGGCTGATGGCCTGGCGGCCGATCTGATCGCACACGACTCGATCGCCGAGGCCATCGTGCTGGCCACGTGCAACCGCGTCGAGATCTATGCCGACGTAGCCCGCTTCCACCCGGCCGTGACCGCCGTGGCCGATGTGATGGCCAAGTGGACCGGATGCGAGCGCGGCACGCTGATCGAGCACAGCTACGTGCACTTCGACTCGGCCGCGGTGGCCCACCTCTTCGCTGTGGCGGCCGGGCTTGACTCGATGGTGGTCGGGGAGTCACAGATCCTGGGCCAGGTCCGCGCCAGCTTGGGACGTGGCCAGGAGAGCGGCACTGCCGGGCGGGTGCTCAACAGCGCGGGCCAGCAGGCGCTGCGCGTGGGCAAGCGTGTGCACGCCGAGACGGGGATCGACCGATCCGGGGCCTCGGTGGTCTCGGTCGCCCTGGACGCCGCGGCTGAGGTCATCGGCGATCTCGCCGACGCCCGCATCCTCGTGGTCGGGGCTGGGTCGATGGGCGCCCTGACGGTCAGCACGCTGGTCGCCCGAGGGGCGCGCGGGGTCCAGGTGGCCAACCGCACGCTCGAGGTGGCCCGACGTGTCGCCGCCGAGGTGCCGGGCGGGCGCGCGATCGACATGTCCGAGCTGGCCGCGGCCGTGGCAGGTGCCGATCTGGTGATCTGCTGCACCGGAGCCCGGGACAGCGTCATCGACGTGGATCTGGTCAGCCGGGCCCGCAGTGCCGGTTCCGCGCCGCAGACCCTGGTCCTGCTCGACCTCGCCCTGCCCCACGATGTCGACCCCGCGGTCGCTGACCTGCAGGGCGTCATCCGGATCGACCTCGCCGGCCTGTCCGGGCTCCCGGCCACGGCGGCGTCGCAGGCCGATGTGCGGGCATCCCGCGCGATCGTGGCCGAGGAGGTCGAGGTGCACGCGGCAGCCCTGGCCGTGCAGCAGGTCGAGCCGGTGCTGGTCTCCCTGCGGGCACACGCCGGCGGGGTCCTCGATGCCGAGATGGAGCGCCTGCGCCTGCGCCTCGGTGGCCTCGAGTCATCCCAGATCCTCGAGGTGGAGCGGGCCATGCGCCGGGCGATGGCAGCCCTGCTGCACCAGCCGACGGTCCGGATGAAGCAGCTGGCGGCAGGCCCCGGTGGAGACCGCTACGCACAGGCGCTGACGGCCCTGTTCGACCTCGATCCCTCCCTGCCGGCCTCCGTCCTGGACCCGGCGGCCGAGGTGCCCCTGGACGACGATCGCGACGCCGGTCAGGGCGTGGACGCATGAACCCCGCACCGGTGACCACCCCGCCGGTCGGACCCCTGCGGCTGGCCACGCGGCGCTCGGATCTGGCCATGGCCCAGTCGCGCTCCATCGGTGAGCAGCTGGCTGCGCTCACCGGCCGCGAGCTGGAGCTCGTGGAGGTGACCACCCAGGGGGACATCGACCTGGCCCCGTTGACCCAGATCGGCGGCACAGGGGTCTTCGTGGTGGCGGTCCGCCAGGCCGTGATCGACGGCCGCGCGGACGTGGCGGTGCATTCGCTGAAGGACCTTCCCACGACTCCTGATCCCCGTCTGGCGCTGGCCGCGATCCCACCCCGGGAGGACCCGCGCGACGTCCTGGTCGCAGGTGGGGGCGCGACGCTGTCCGGCCTGCCGGTCGGCGCCCGCGTGGGCACCGGATCACCGCGTCGGCGCAGCCAGATCGCCGCCCTGCGCCCCGACCTCGAGCTGGTCGAGATCCGGGGGAACGTGGGGACCCGGATCGCGCGTGTGGTCGGCCGTGGCGATGGGACTGCCGATGGCCCTGCCGATGGCCCTCCCGATGGCCCTCCCGATGGCGAAGCAGCTCCGGGCGGGGACCTCGATGCGGTCGTCCTGGCCGCCGCCGGCCTGGTTCGGCTCGGTCGCCAGGACGAGATCACCGAGCTGATCGACCCCGATCGTGTGCTGCCGGCCCCGGGCCAGGGCGCACTGGCTGTGGAGGTCCGCGCCGAGGTGCTCGAGGGCGCCGACAGCTCGCTGGCAGCGGCACTGCACACCCTGGATGATCCCGGCACCCGAGCGGCGGTCGATGCCGAACGGGCCCTGCTCGCGGCGCTGGAGGCGGGCTGCTCGGCCCCGGTCGGCGCCTTGGCACAGGTCGAGCCCGGTGCCGTCGCTGCCCTGCACCTGCGCGCCGTGATGGCACGTCCCGACGGCTCGCTCGTGCGGGGGGCCACCTCCGGACCCGCCACCGAGGCGCGGGCACTGGGCCACCGGCTGGCCGACGAGCTCCTGGCTGAGGCCCGGACCACAGCGCAACCAGACCTTCCCGCCGAGGACCGGATCCCGGTCACAGGCTCGATCACCGCACACAGAGGGAGCAGCGAATGAACGCATCGAGGACAACCCAGGTGTCACTGGTCGCCGCAGGACCAGGCGACCCGGGACTGCTCACGGTGTGCGCCGTCGGCCTGCTCCACGATGCGGACGTCGTGGTCACCGACCCCGAGTGTGAGCCGATGGCCCGCGCACACGCCCGGGCCGACGCGCAGATCCTGGTTGCCGTCGATGACGATGGGAACGCCGCGGACCACCTCGACCGCGTCCAGCTCGTCATCGAGCCCGTCGAGGAGGGCCACCGGGTCGTGCGGCTCATGGCCGGGGATCCGGTCCTCGACGGCTCGTTGGCCCTGGAGGCTGCGGCACTGGCCGAGGCGGGCATCACCTACGACATCGCCCCGGGAGTGTCGACGGTCACGGGCTCAGCGGCCTACGCCGGCTTCTCGCTGACCGGTGGGGATGCCCGGGAGGTTCGGGTGGTCGACGCGCACGATCCGGATGTGGACTGGCCGGCCCTGGCTGACCCGCACGCGACCGTGGTGGTCCTCGACGGCGCGGAGCAGGCCCTGGACATCTGCAGGGTCCTGACGATCGCCGGACGGGACCCCCGGACGCCGGTGGCGATCACCCGGAACTGCACGACCGTTGATCAGCGCTCCATCCTGACCACCCTCGGCGAGGTCTCCGGGGCGGTCAAGGCCGCCAAGGGGCAGGTCGGGCCCGGAGTGCTGGTCATCGGCGAGGTCGTGAGCCAGTGCGCCCAGCTCGCCTGGTTCGAGAACAAGCCGCTCTTCGGCTGGCGAGTGCTTGTCCCGCGCACCAAGGAGCAGGCCGGCGCCCTGTCCGAGCAGCTGCGCCAGTACGGCGCCGTGCCGGTCGAGGTGCCCACCATCTCCGTGGAGCCGCCCCGCACGCCGCAGCAGATGGAGCGCGCCGTCCACGGCCTGGTCTCGGGTCGCTACCAGTGGGTGGCCTTCACCTCGGCCAATGCCGTGCGCGCGGTCAAGGAGCGCTTCGACCAGTACGGCCTGGACTCCCGCAGCTTCGCGGGGCTGCGCGTCGCGGCCGTCGGCGAGCAGACCGCAGATCTCCTGCGCTCCTTCGGCATCGTGCCCGACCTCGTGCCGAGCGGGGACCAGTCCGCGGCTGGGCTGCTCGAGGAGTGGCCGGAGTTCGATGAGGCGCTCGACCCGATCAACCGGGTCTTCCTGCCGCGCGCTGACATCGCCACCGAGACGCTGGCCGCGGGCCTGCACGAGTTGGGCTGGGAGGTCGACGACGTCACGGCCTACCGCACCGTGCGCGCCGCCCCGCCTGCCGCGGAGATCCGCGAGGCCATCAAGGGCGGCGGGTTCGACGCGGTCCTGTTCACCTCATCGAGCACGGTGCGCAACCTCGTCGGGATCGCGGGCAAGCCGCACTCCTCGACCGTGGTCGCCTGCATCGGCCCGCAGACGGCCAAGACCGCGGAGGAGAACGGCCTGCGTGTCGATGTCCTGCCCGAGACCCCGAGCATGGCGGCGCTGGCCTCCAGCCTGGCCGCGCACGGTGAGGCCCTGCGCACGCACGCGCTGGAGCATGGGGAGACCGCGTGGCGCCCGGGTCGCCGACGGGGTGGGTCACGTCGCCGGGCCACCTGAGGTGGCCTTCCCCCACGTCCGTGCGCGCCGCCTGCGCACCACGCCTGCCCTGCGGCGGCTGACGGCCGAGACGCGGCTGAGCCCCGCGGAGCTGGTCCTGCCCCTGTTCGTCCGGGAGGGCGTGACCGAGCCCGTCGCGATCTCGTCGATGCCGGGAGTGGTCAACCACACACGTGACTCGTTGCGCTCCGCCGCTGCCCGGGCGGCGAACGCGGGGCTCGGTGGAGTCATGCTCTTCGGCGTCCCGGCCACCCGTGACGCCGTGGGTTCGCCAGCCACCGACCCGGACGGGATCCTCAACGCAGCGGTGCGCGACGTCGTGGCCGAGGTCGGTGACGACCTCGTGGTGATGGCCGACCTCTGCCTGGACGAGTTCACCGACCACGGGCACTGCGGGGTCCTGGTGAAGGACGGGCCGCGAGCCGGGACCGTCGACAACGACGCGACCCTGGCGCGCTACGCCCAGATGGGTGTGGCGCTGGCTGACGCCGGGGCCCACGCGGTCGGGACCTCGGGGATGATGGATGGTCAGGTCCAGGCAGTCCGCGGCGCCCTGGACGACGCCGGGCACGCGGATGCGGTGATCCTGGCGTACGCGGCCAAGTACGCCTCAGCCCTGTACGGGCCGTTCCGGGAGGCCGTGGACTCGACGCTGACCGGGGATCGGCGGACCTACCAGCAGGATCCGGCCAACAGGCGGGAGTCGCTGCGCGAGGTCGCGCTGGACATCGCGGAGGCCGCCGACATCGTGATGGTCAAGCCGGCCGGGACCAGCCTCGACGTCATCGCCGACGTCGCCGCCACCGTGGACGTCCCCGTGGCGGCCTACCAGGTGTCCGGGGAGTACTCGATGCTCGAGGCCGCCGCGGCCCAGGGCTGGATCGATCGGGATCGGGCGATCCTTGAGACGTTGACCACGATCCGGCGGGCAGGTGCCGACATCGTGCTCACGTACTGGGCCACAGAGGTCGCCGGCTGGCTGGCCGACGGTCATGATGACGTGCTGCGTGGTTACCGCGGAGGGTCCGATGAGTGATCGTGCCCTGCCCCCTGCGCAGGGGCCCTCGGGCGTCCTGACCAGCGGCGAGGTCCGCGATGCCGTGCGCTCCCAGGCGTGGTTCGACCGCGCCCTCGCGGTGTCCCCCGGCGGGGTGAACTCCCCGGTGCGCGCGTTCCGGGCGGTGGGCGGCACCCCGCGCTTCATGGCGTCGGGGTCCGGTCCCTACATCACCGACGTCGACGGGCGCACCTATGTGGACCTCGTCTGCTCGTGGGGCCCGATGATCCTCGGGCATGGGCATCCGCAGGTCACCGCGGCAGTGCGCGATGCAGTGTCGCGGGGGTTCTCCTTCGGAACGCCGGGCCCGGCCGAGGTGGAGCTGGCCGAGGAGATCGTGGCCCGGGTGGCCCCGGTCGAGATGGTGCGGCTGGTGTCCTCGGGGACCGAGGCCACGATGTCCGCGATCCGCCTGGCGCGGGGGTTCACGGGCCGACCTCTGGTCGTGAAGTTCGCCGGCTGCTACCACGGTCACGTCGATGCGCTGCTGGTGTCGGCCGGGTCGGGGATCGCCACCCTGGGCCTGCCGGACTCCCCCGGGGTGACCGCGGCCCAGGCCGGCGAGACGATCGTCCTGGCCTACAACGACCTGCCCGCCCTCGAGGCCCTGTTCGTCGAACGCGGCGACCAGATCGCTGCCGTGATCACCGAGGCGGCGGCTGCCAACATGGGTGTGGTCCCACCCGATCCGGGGTTCAACGCCGCAATCGCGCGGCTGTGCCAGGCCCATGGGGCACTGTTCGTCTACGACGAGGTCATGACGGGCTTCCGCGTGGGTCCGGCCGGCCATTGGGGGCTCACCGGTGCGGTGGAGGGCTGGGCGCCGGACCTCTTCACGTTCGGCAAGGTGATGGGCGGGGGGCTGCCGGCGGCCGCGTTCGGTGGGCGGGCCGACGTCATGGGCCATCTGGCGCCCGCTGGGCCGGTCTACCAGGCCGGGACCCTCGCGGGCAATCCGATCGCGGCGGCCTGCGGGCTGGCGACGCTGCGCGCCTGTGACGCCGGGGTGTACCAGCACCTCGACGCCGTCTCGGCCCAGGTGCGCGCCGAGCTCACGGCGGCTCTCACCGCGGCCGGGGTGCGGCACCGGGTGCAGTCCGGCCGGCAACCTGTTCAGCGTGTTCTTCACCGACGAGCCCGTGCGTGACTACGCCGGTGCTGCGGCGCAGGAGGCCTGGCGCTATCGCGCGTTCTTCCACGCGATGCTCGACGCGGGTGTGTACCTCCCGCCATCGGCCTTCGAGGCGTGGTTCGTGTCCGCGGCACACGACCAGGCGGCACTCGATCGGGTCGTGGCCGCGCTGCCGGGCGCTGCCCGCGCGGCTGCACAGGACGTGGAACATGGCTGACAATGTCTGCACCGACCAGTTCGCGGCACGTACGAGGGAGCAACGATGACCCAGCGCACGACAGTCCACCTCCTGCGCCACGGGGAGGTGCACAACCCGGACGGTGTGCTCTACGGGCGCCTGCCCGACTTCCACCTGTCGGACCTCGGTCGTCAGATGGCCCAGCGCGCCGCCGAGGCGTTGGCCGGGCGCGACATCGCCGTGGTCACGGCCTCCCCGCTCGAGCGGGCTCAGGAGACCGCCGAGCCGACGGCGCAGGCCTTCGGCCTTCCGATCGGCACGGACCCGGACCTCATCGAGGCCGGGAACATCTTCGAGGGGACGCGGGTGGGGGTCGGTGACGGCATCCTCAAGCAGCCCAAGGCATGGCGCCACCTCTGGAACCCGATGACCCCGTCGTGGGGTGAGCCGTACGCCGAGATCGCGGCCCGGATGCGCAACGCCGTGCGTCGCGCCCGCGACGAGGCGCGTGGCCATGAGGCGCTGCTGGTCAGCCATCAGCTGCCCGTCTGGATCACCCGCCTCGACGCCGAGGACCGCAGCTTCGTCCACGACCCCCGCAAGCGGCAGTGCAACCTTGCCTCGCTGACCTCGTTCACCTTCGAGGACAACCGCTTCGTCGCCCTGTCCTACACGGAACCGGCGGCGGATCTGGCGGCACGAGCCTCCAAGGCCAAGGGAGCCTGATGCCGGCTCGCACCCTGCTGCTCCGCGCCGCGGCCCTCGGGGCCTGTGGTGTGCTGCTGGCTGGGTGCGCCCAACAGGTGGGGGCCGGTGAGCCGGTCAGCGGCAACGTGGGTGAGCAGGGATACGTGTCCGGCGACGGCACGACCACCATCGTGGCTGAGTCGGAGCGCAAGCCTGCGCCCGACCTCGCGGGCACGACCCTGGATGGCGAGTCCTTCGCCCTGGCCGATCACCTCGGTGAGGTCGTCGTGCTCAACGTGTGGGCCTCATGGTGTGCTCCGTGCCGCGCTGAGGCGCAGGACCTGGAGGCGGTCTGGAGCGAGGTCGAGGGCCAGGACGTGCAGTTCGTGGGCCTGAACACCCGTGACTCCCAGGCGGCCGCGGAGGCGTTCGTCGACCGTTTCGGGATCACCTACCCGAACGTGATCGACACCGACGGCAGCCGGCAGCTGCTCTTCCACGACAGCCTGCCGCCCGCGGCGATCCCGTCCACGATCGTCATCGATCGGCAGGGCAGGGTCGCGGGCCGTGCCATCGGCGAGGTGGACCGCTCCCGGTTGCTGGGCATGATCGAACCGATCCGGGCCGAGGGGACCTGATGCCCGCAGTTGTCCTGGCGGGCCTGCCCCTGGGGGTGGGCGAGGTCGTGACCTCGGGGTCACTGGTCATCGCGATCCCCCTGGCCGTGCTCGCGGGCCTGGTCAGCTTCGCCAGTCCCTGCGTGCTGCCGCTCGTCCCCGGCTACCTGTCCTACGTCACGGGGCTGACCGGGGCTGAGCTGGCCGAGATGCGCAGCGCCACGGCCACCGTCCCCGCGGCGGCGGGCTCGGCCAGCAGCGCCGTCGCGAGCGCTCCAGTCACGACCTCGAGACCTGCCCCGGCGCGGCACCGCGTCGTGCTGGGCACGTTGGGCTTCATCGCCGGGTTCAGCGCAGTCTTCGTCTCCTACGGCGCGTTGTTCGGAGGCCTGGGTGCGCAGCTGCTCACCCACCAGGACGTGATCACCCGGGTCCTGGGCGTGGTGGTCATCATCCTCGGGCTCGGCTTCCTGGGTCTCGTCCCGAGCCTGCAGCGCGAGGCCCGCCTGCACCATCGGCCGGCGCGCGGGATCTGGGGTGCCCCGCTGCTCGGCGCCCTCTTCGGACTGGGCTGGACCCCCTGCATCGGGCCCACACTCGCTGCCGTCCAGAGCCTGGCCTTCACCGAGGGCTCGGCCCTGCGTGGGGCGCTGCTCTCCGTGGCCTACTGCATCGGCCTGGGCCTGCCCTTCCTGGTGATCGGCCTGGCGATGGAACGTGGGCTGGGTGCCCTGGCCTGGGCGCGACGGCACACGCGGGCCATCCAATGGGTGGGTGGCCTCAGCCTGATCCTGCTCGGCCTGCTCATGGTCACTGGCCTGTGGGGATCGATGACGATCGCACTGCGCGGGTGGATCTCCGGGTTCGAGGTGCTGCTGTGAGCACCGGGCCCACCGTGGAGCAGCCCGCGGGCACTGCCCCGCAGGCCCTCACCGCCGACTGGGGTGGTGAGCGCCGTGTCCGCTCAACGCCCTCCGGGCCGAAGCTCGGTCCGATCGGCTGGCTGCGATGGGGGTGGCGGCAGCTGACCAGCATGCGCACCGCCCTGGTGCTGCTGTTCCTGCTGGCCATCGCTGCGATCCCAGGCAGCCTGGTGCCCCAGCGCGGCACCAGCGACCTGGACGTCAACACCTGGATCGAGCAGAACCCCGGGATGGCTCCGCTGCTCGACCGTCTGGGCTTCTTCGATGTGTTCGCGTCCCCGTGGTTCTCAGCCATCTACATCCTGCTGTTCGTGTCGCTGATCGGCTGCGTCCTTCCCCGGATCGGCGCGCACTGGCACTCGATGCGTGCACCTACCCCGCCGGCCCCCCGCCGCCTCGATCGGCTTGCTGGGGCGCGCACCTGGGTGGTGGACGACGCCGATGTCCTGGCCGATGCCGAGGCAGCCCTGCGGGCGGATCGCTGGCGGGTCACCCGGGGCACTGGCGCGAACGAGGGGTCGCTGGCCGCTGAGAAGGGGTTCACCCGGGAGACCGGCAACCTGCTGTTCCACATCGCCCTGGTGCTGATCCTGGTCGGCGTCGCGCTCGGGGCGCTGTTCGGCTGGAGGGGCACCGTGATCGTCCGCGAGGGCAACGGCTTCTCGAACACACTGACCCAGTACGACTCGTTCAGCCCGGGCAGGCTTGCCTCCGCGCAGGCCCTGGCGCCCTTCTCGTTCACCATGACCGACTTCGATGCCACGTTCGAGCGCGACGGCTCGCAGCGGGGTGCGCCGCGCTCGTTCTCGGCGGCTCTGCGGTACGTCTCCGAGCCGGGTGCGCCGGTGCAGGAGAAGGCAGTGTCGGTGAACTCCCCCTTGCGCCTCGACGGGGCGAAGGTGTTCCTCGTCGGACACGGGTACGCCCCACACCTGCGGCTCACCGACTCCCAGGGGACTGTCGTGTTCGACGACACGGTCGTGTTCCTGCCCCAGGACGGGAACTTCACCTCGACCGGCGTGGTCAAGGCCCCGGACGGCACCCCGCAGCTCGGCGTGCAGGGTCTCTTCCTGCCGACCGCCGCACTCGATGAGGTCCGCGGCCCGCACTCGGTCTTCCCTGCGCCCGACGACCCGGCGATCTTCGCCTCGGTGTGGTCCGGCGACCTCGGTCTGGACTCCGGGGCCCCCCGCAACGTGTTCACCCTCGATACCGAGGACCTGACCCAGCTGGGCCTGGAGGCCCTGCGACCCGGGGAGAGCTGGACCCTTCCCGACGGACAGGGGTCCCTGGAGTTCGTCGGACTCGATCGCTGGGCGTCGTTCACCATCTCCCATGACCCGGGCAAGCTCCTGGCGCTCCTGGCTGCGGTTGCCGCGATCGTGGGCGTGATGCTCTCGCTGTTCGTGAAGCGTCGGCGGATCTGGGTGCGCGCGGACCCGATCGAGGTCGGGACCGAAGGGCAGCCGGATCCGAGCCCGGGGGATACGCTGGGCCGCGCGATCCGCGTGCAGGTGGGTGGCCTGTCGCGCACCGAGGCATCGGATGTGACGGGCGAGGTCCTGGACCTGGTTGCCGCGCTCGGCGGCCCGGTCGACGAGCCCGCGACACACGACCGGGCGGGTGCAGCCGGCACCGTCGGCGCCGTTGATGAGGAGGACCTGACGTGACGATGGCCCAGTGGAGCAACCTGCTCGTCTACTCCTCGATGGCGATGTACTCGCTGGCGTTCATCTCCTTCGCGGTGTCCTTCGCGGCCACGCGGGCGGGTGTCCCGGCGGGCTCGCCGACCGGCGCCGCCGGGGAGCCCGAGCCGGCGACGGTCGGAACCGCCACGGCGGGCTCCACGACCGAGCTCGACGCGCCGGCCGATGCTGCCGCTCGGGCTCGCTCGGCGGCACGCGCCCGATCCGCCGAGGTGGAGGCGGACATGGCTGCCGAAGCCCGGCGCGGCAGGCGTGGTGGCGGGCGTGGATCGGCCGGGTCGCAGGACCCCGAGCCGCTCCCCCCGGGTCGGCGCGCGGCCAACATCGCGATGGCGTTGACCTGGTTGGCCTTCGGCCTGCTGATCGCCGGCCTGATCGCCCGCGGGATCTGGGCCGGACGGGCGCCCTGGGGCAACATGTACGAGTACTCACTTGCCTCCGCGGCGGCGATCACCGGCGTGTTCCTCGGGGTCTCCCTGCGGCGGGATGTCCGCTGGTTGGGCCTGTTGGTGACCATGGCCAGCCTGATCACCCTCGGTGTGGCGGTCCTGCTGCTGTACAACGACTCCCCGCAGCTGGTGCCCGCACTCAAGTCCTACTGGCTGGCGATCCATGTCTCGGCGGCGATCATCTCCGGTGGTGCCTTCACGGTCGGCGCTGCGGCCACGGTGCTCTACCTCATTGCTGACCGCGCGCAGCGCAAGCCCGACGCGCGGATCTCCCACGCGATCGCGGTGCGGATCCCGGATGCGCAGAGCCTGGACACGTTGGCCTACAAGGTCAACGCCTTCGTGTTCCCCCTGTGGACCTTCGCGGTGATCGCCGGGGCGATCTGGGCCGAGGATGCCTGGGGTCGCTACTGGGGCTGGGACCCCAAGGAGACCTGGGCGTTCATCACCTGGCTGATCTACGCGGCCTACCTTCACGCGCGGGCGACCGCTGGATGGAAGGGCCGGCGTGCGGCCGTGATCGGGCTCGTCGGGTTCGCCAGCTTCCTGATCAACTTCTTCGGGGTGAACCTGTTCGTCAGCGGCCTGCACTCCTACGCGGGGGTGTGACGGGGCTGTGAGCGGTTCACCTGCCCCCTCGTCGCCCGCTCGGACGATCGGCCGGCTGCTGCTCGGCGGCGCGCTGCTGTTCACGGGCTGGGGGCACCTCACGAGCTCGCGCGAGGCGTTCCAGGCCCAGGTCCCGACGTGGCTGCCGCTCGACCCGGACTTCGTCGTGATCGCCTCGGGCGTGGTGGAGCTGCTCCTGGGTGTGGCCCTGATCGCCCTGCCGCGGTACCGCGTCGCTGTCGGATGGATCGTGGCCGCCTTCTTCGTCGCGATCTTCCCGGGCAACATCTCGCAGTACATGACCGGGACCGACGCCTTCGGGCTGGACAGCGACCAGAGCCGTCTGGTCCGGCTGTTCTTCCAACCGCTGCTCGTCGTATGGGCACTGTGGTCGACCGGTGCGTGGGCCGCTTGGCGGGCACGACGGCGCGAGAGGGCGAGCCAGCCCGGCACGTAGGCCTGCCGACCGGGCGTGGATCGGGTTATGCGAGCTGCGGCCCGCCGCTCGCGTCGCCCTCGAGGTCGTCCTCGTCCTCCTGGCCGTGGCGCTGCTTCCAGTGGTCGACGCTGCGCTCCAGGTTCACGGCGGCGTCGTTGCGCTGCTTCATGAACAGGAAGAGGCTGATGATGCCGGACACGAGGACGGCGGTGAACGCCAGCAGCCACCCGCGCATCCCGATCACAGAGAGGACACCGCCGACGGCCACGAGGACGATCAGCCGGAGGACCGCGTAGCGCGCTCCGGCGTGCGGGACGGGATCGGGCAGCCCCGATGTCAGGCCCGCGGGAGCTGACGAGCCGGGTGCACGGGACTCCGAGGCCGGAGGGAGGCCCATGTCGCCGGGGGTCGGTGCAGGGGTGCCCACGTCGTCTGGGTCGCTCATGGGATCTGAGCCTACGCCGCCCGGGAGTGAGCGCAGCGAGAAGGGTTGGGACTCGTGTGGTCCCTGCTGCGAACGCCGGGAGCATGCGGTGGGCAAGCACCGGACCCCCGCTCTGGTAGCCGGATCACCCGGCCGGGGCTAGCCTTGGGCTGGCAGATCGGAAGGGGGTCATGGTGAGTCGGATCCTTCCTCTGCTTGCCCTCATCGCCCTGTACGTCTACGTGCTGGTCGACCTGACCCGCGCCCCGTCCTCGGAGGTTCGCCTGCTGCCCAAGTGGCTCTGGGTGATCGTCGTCCTCCTCCTCTTCCTGGTCGGCCCCCTGCTGTGGCTCGTGCTCGGCAGGCCGCGGGCAGAACCCCCGCAGTCCGGCGGCGATGGCGGCGGCGGGTCCAGTGGTCGGCGGCCCGGCCCGCGTGGACCGGTGGCACCCGACGATGATCCGGAGTTCCTCAAGCGCCTCGATGAGCAGTCCTGGTCCACCAAGATGGAGCGCCTGCGCCGCGAACGTGAGGCCGGGGGTGGACCGCCACCGTCGGCAGGTGAGGGTCCCGTTCCGGGGTCCGACGAGGCTGACCACACCGGAGCGTAGGGCGCGGGCAACTCCAACCCACCTCGATTTGCAGTGCACAATCAAGTAGTGCACAATTTATCCATGACCACAGACACGATCTTCGACCTGTCCGCGACCTCGAACCAGGGCCAGACCATTGACTTCGCGCAGTTCCGGGGTCGTCCCATGGTCATCGTGAACACCGCCAGCAAGTGCGGCTTCACACCCCAGTACGACGGGCTTCAGGCCCTGCACGAGGCGTACGCCGAGCAGGGCCTGGTGGTCATCGGCTTCCCCTGTGACCAGTTCGCCAACCAGGAGCCCGGCGACGACGCTGCCATCGAGGAGTTCTGCCGGATCAACTTCGGCGTGACGTTCCCGTTGACCACGAAGGTGGACGTGAACGGCAAGCAGACCGACCCGGTCTTCGCATTCCTCAAGGAGCGCACGGGTGGCCTTCTCGGATCGAGCATCAAGTGGAACTTCACCAAGTTCCTCGTGTCCCCGGATGGGCGCAGTGTGAAGCGATACTCGCCGAAGACGGATCCGTCGGCCATGATCGAGGACATCGAGACGCTGTTCGCCGACAAGGTGGCCTGATCCGCGTGCCACCGGGCGCAGCCGCCCTGCCCACTGAGTGGCCGAGTTCGCCGCAGGTGATCGGGCCGAGTCAGGTGACGTCGCCGTGACCCTGCCCCAGCTGCGCCTGGACAACCAGTTGTGCTTCCTGTTCCACCGGATCAGCCGTGAGCTGACTGCGGCCTACAAGCCCCTGCTCGCCGACCTGGGCCTCACCTATCCCCAGTACCTGGTGATGCTGGTGCTCTGGGAGTCCGATGGGCTGGGAGTGGGCGAGATCGGTGAGCGGCTCGACCTCGACTCCGGAACGCTCTCTCCGCTGATCCGTCGTATGGAGGGTGCCGGCCTGGTGGCCCGAACGCGGGCGACCGATGACGAGCGTCGGGTGACGGTGCACCTGACCGACGCCGGGCACGCCCTCGAGGAGCGCGCTGCTGATGTGCCAGGGGCCCTGGCCGCCCAGCTGGCTGACGACGACTCCGAGTACGAGGTGGCCAAGGCATCGCTGACTGCCCTGGTCGAACGCCTGGAGGCCGCGACCCGGCCCTGAGCTGGGGCCCGCGCGGTCTGGCCGCCCAGCTCGGGAACACCGGCTCGCGTGCCAGCAGTGCTAGGGGTTCATCGTCCAGGCGCCGTCGTAGGCCAGGACCTCCTCGACGAAGGAGTCCTCGGCATCCGCCGGCAGGTCGGGCCGGCGGATCAGGCCGAGGGCCGACTGCTGCTGGGCCTCGGTCGCTGCCGGCTGGCCGTGCAGGGCGACGGCGAACTCGCAGATGTCCTGGACGAACACCGCGAAGATCCGGTCCACGTGGGCGTCGGTGAGGTCCGACAGGTCGGACACGGATCCGGCACGGGCCCCCTCGGGATCATCGGACAGGGCCAGGCCGGCGGCCTCCGCGACGAGCTGCGCGTACACGACCTGGGTGAACAGCTGGCCCAGGGTGAGCAGGAAGTCCAGGTCCTCGGACTGCTCCTTCGAGGGCGGGGCGGTCATCAGCAGCATGCCCAGCGCCTGCATCTGAGCGACGAAGGTGGCGACATTGGGCAGATGGGCGAAGCGCTCGAAGGCCGGTCGGGGGTCGTGGAACTCGATCTTCCCGAGCCCGGAGGCAGGGCCCTGCGCGAACAGGTAGGCGTCGTCGGCGGCCTCGCGGCGCACCCCGACGGGCTCGTAGGTCCCGGCCCCCCCGGCAGCAGCCATCATGTACTGGGGCAGGAACTTCAGGACCAGCGCCAGGTTCACGTGAACAGTGCCCTCGAGCTTGGGCAGGGCACGGATGTCTGCTGCGGCCGACTCGAAGTAGGTGTCCTTCTCGAACCCCTTGGCGGCGATGACCTCCCAGAGCAGGTTGACCACGCGCTCGCCCTCACTGGTGACCTTCATCTTCATGATCGGGTTGAAGAGCAGGAAGCGGCGGTCCTCCGGTGTGGCAGCCCGGAAGTAGTCCGCCGATCGGGCTGCGAACATCTTCATGGCCAGCAGGCGGGCGTAGGAGTCGGCCAGCATGCGCCGGACGTGCGGGAAGGTCGTGACGCGTCGGCCGTACAGGACGCGGTTGTTGGCATGTGCGACCGCCTCGTGGAAGGCGTGCTCGCTGATGCCGATGGAGGCCCAGCCGAGGTTCACCTTGCCCACGTTGACGGTGGCAAGCGCGGCGTCCCACGCGGGACGGCCGACGTGGAGCAGGTCGGCGGCGAGCACGGGGTAGTCATGCAGGACGAACTCCGAGACGTACATCTGACCGTTGACTGTGTTCTTGACCAGTTCGTAGTTCGAGTGCTTGGTGTCGGCCAGGAAGAACACGTACTCGCCGGGGTGGTCGGGGTCGTCGTCGGCGAACTTGCCGAAGACGCTGAGCCGGGCCGCCTCGTTGCCGTTGCCGATGTAGTACTTGCCGCCGTTGGCCACCCACCCCTGCCCGGACTGCGCCCGGGTCAGGATCATGTCGGTGGAGTAGATGTCGGCGCCGTGGGTGCGTTCGGACAGTCCGAAGCCGAAGATGCCCCCGTCGGCGAGCAGCTCGCCGACGAGCCTGCGGGCGCCCTCGTTCGCGCTGGTCCACACCGGGCCCAGGCCCAGGACGCTGACCTGCCATGCGTACCAGTGGCCCAGGGAGTAGAAGCCCAGGATCTCGTTGAGCTCGTTGATGCGGGCGGTGTCCCACTGGGTCGCAGCCGCGCCGTCGAGCAGTGCGCCGACATTGCCCGGGGTCGCTACTCCCGCGAACAGGCCCTGCTCAGCGTTGAAGTCCAGGAAGTCCTTGTACCAGGTGCCTGCGTGGTACTCGTCCTTCATCTCGGCCAGGCCCTTGGCCTCGAAGAAGCCGACGAGCTTCTTCATCGCGTCCCGGCTCTGCTCGTCGAGGAAGGTCGGGTCATAGGACGAGGGGTTGAACAACAGCATGGTGGCCTCCTGGCGCAGAACCGTCCGGGACGTCCGGGTCGGACATCCGGGCAGGGGATACGGCTTGTCCTGAGGCTACTGGGGCCCCCCGGTGTGCGCCCGCGCGGGGCTGGGACCGCCCACGCAATGGGCGATCCGGTCACAGACTGCCACCGCTGTCCGCGCGCCTTCGCCCAGTCCAGTGACGACGCCTTCGCGTGCGCGGTCCGCGGGTCGGATCAGGCGATCGAGGCGCTCAGGGCGATCCCGGCGGCCAGCAGCACCCCGTAGACGAGCAGCACCCGCCCGGTGGCGACCAGGACTGGGACCAGGGCCGGTCCGGATGCTGCGCCCCTGACGGCGCGCACGGGCTGGACCGCCACGGGCAGGGCCCCGAGCCCCAGGATCGCGGCGACCGGCCAGCGGTCCGGGTCCAGGACGCCCAGCCCGCCGGTGACCGCGGCAAGGGCCAGCGCCAGGCCCACCAGTGCCACGTAGAGCGTGCGGGTCGGCCCGTCCCCGATGCGCACGGCCAACGTGCGCTTGCCGGCCACGGTGTCCCCCGGGATGTCACGCAGGTTGTTCACGACCAGGATCGCGCACGACAGTGCCCCGATCCCGACCCCACAGGTCCAGGCCAGGGCGCTGGCGAAGCCGACCTGCACGGCAGCGGTACCCGCCACCGCGACCAGGCCGAAGAACACGAACACGAAGACCTCGCCGAGCCCGGCATAGCCGTAGGGCCGGGGTCCGCCGGTGTAGGTCCATGCTGCGGCGATCGCAGCGACGCCGACCAGCAGCAGCCACCAGAGCCCACTGAGTGCCACCAGCACGAGCCCCGCAACTCCGGCCACCACGAAGGACAGCAGCGCCGCCCTCTTCACGTGCGCCGGCTGGGCCAAGCCCTGGCCGACGAGGCGCACCGGACCGACCCGCTGCGCGTCGGTCCCCCGGATCCCGTCGCTGTAGTCGTTGGCGTAGTTGACCCCGACCTGCAGGGCGACTGCCACGAGCAGGGCGAGCAGCGCGCGATCCCAGAGGGCCCCGGCGTCCCAGGCCGCCACGGCAGTCCCGACAAGGACGGGAGCCAGGGCAGCTGGCAGCGTCCGGGGGCGAGCGCCAGCGACCCACTGGGCGGTGGTCGTCACGAGCCTGGCCCTGCCTGGCTGCGCTGCAACCCGAGGGCCCACGTGCGGACCGCGGCACGGTCGACCTTGCCCGACTCCATGATCGGCAGGCTGG
This sequence comes from uncultured Actinomycetes bacterium, assembly GCA_963697345.1. Lineage (GTDB taxonomy): Bacteria > Actinomycetota > Actinomycetes > S36-B12 > CAIYMF01 > Prado023. The sequence goes on from CAVONS010000007.1 coordinate 163,735, forward strand.
GGACCATGTGGATGTCGCGAGGCCGTGCGGGCCGTCCCAGGGCGTTCTCGACCTCGTCGGCAAGTGCCCGGGCGACCTCCGGACCGCGCAGGACCCGTTCGGCGAACACCGGGACGACGGCTGCGACGATGCGCGAGCCCCACTGGGCGTCGGGCAGCGCCACGACCTCGGCGCTGCCCACCTCGGGGTCGGCGGTCAGGACCGAGCGGATTGCGCTCAGTGAGACGCTGGCCCCGGCGACCTGCACGACGTCATCCACGCGCCCCTCGACCGAGACGTTTCCCTGGGCATCGATCCTCCCCAGATCGCCGGACCGGAACAGCCGGGTCCCCGCCGGACCGTGCTGCCAACGGTGTGCCTCGCGGTTGTCGCGGTAGCCCAGCGCGACCTGGGCGCCGGTGATGGTCAGTCGGCCGTCGGGTCCTGCCTGGATCGTGATCCCGTCCAGGGGTCGGCCGTTGAACGCGACGCCACCGCAGGTCTCGGTCATCCCGTAGGAGGTGGCCAGGCAGACGCCGGCATCGGTGAGGTCCTCGACGAGGTTCCGCGCAGCCGCAGCCCCGCCGACCAGGACGACGTCGTACTCGCACAACAGCTGCCTGCCGATCGAGTTGGTGCCCGCGAGAAGGGCGAGCATCGGCGGCACCAGGGAGACCGCGAGCGGCCGATTGTCCTGCGCACTGAGCTCGAGGGCCCTGATCGTGGCCTGCTCGAACGCGCTGGCGCTGAACCGGGCTGCGCCGCCGAGGCTGGCCATCGCAACAGGATCGGTGCCCGCCACCACGGACCTGGCGGCCACCATCAGCCCGCCGGCGTGGTGCAGCGGGAGGGCCGCGACCCACCGATGGCCCTCTGGCTGGCGGGTGCGCTGCGCGAAGCCCAGGGCCGCGGCCCGCAGCGCCGACCCGGGAATCAGGACGCCGGTCGGATGCCCGGTGGACCCGGAGGTGGCCGTGACCACCGCGACGCCTTCAGGCACGGGGGCCCCGGGGACCACCGCGTGGCGAACCATCGCCCGGTAGGCGGTGGAACCCGAACCTGGCAGGAGCGCGATGGCCGGACCCGTGCCGTCCATCGCTGCTGCCAGCGCGGGCATGAGCAGGTCGAGTCCGGCGGGTCCCGGGGGGATCTCCAGGCCGACGCAGGGCCGCCGGGGTGCGGCGGCAGGGTCGGGGTCGGCGGCGTTCATCGCGTTCACAGGTTAGGCGGCCCTGAGCCGATCGGCAGCGACTCCACCCGGCGCGTCGCAGTCCGCGGATCCGCTGGGAGGAGGCCGCCGCGCTGTGCGTGGGACGATGGCAACCCGGGAGCAGGCGGAAGGCGGGTGGGCATGACCACTCTGTCGGTGTACATCGCGAGCAGCATCGACGGGTACATCGCCACCGAGGATGGGTCGTTGGAGTGGCTCGAAGCTGCCGCCCGACCCGAGGAGGACTACGGCTACGAGGCGTTCATCGAGACGGTTGATGCCCTGGCGATGGGTCGGGGCACCTACGACCATCTGGCCCACCTGGACCCCCTGCCCTACGGCGACCGGCCGGTCCACGTGTTCACGCACCACACCCCGCCACCTCGCCCGGGAGTCGCGTTCTGGGCGCTCTCCCCACGCGAGGCCCTGGCGCGCTGGGAGGCAGCCGGGCTGCACCGGGTCTACGTCGACGGGGGGCAGCTGATCAGCGCCTTCCTGGCCGAGGGCCTCATCGATGACATGGTCCTGACCACCGCACCCATCCTGCTGGGCGCCGGGCGCCCGCTGTTCGGCCCTACTGCCCTGACCGCGACGATGGAGCTGGTCGACGTCCAGTCCTGGCCGAGTGGGTTCGTGAACCGCACGTACCGCCGCGTGTAGCAGCACGTCACGCTCGACCGGCAGCGCGCTGTGCATCGAGGCGGGGCGCGTGGACATAATTCAACAGACGTTGATTTGCAGCCCCGTGCGGCGTAGGGTCCCTTCCATGCGCGCGATGATCCTCAAGGAGTTCCGGGAGCTGCGTCGTGACCACCGCACGGTGGGCATGCTGATCGGGATGCCGCTGCTGCTGCTGATCGTCTTCGGCTACGCGGCCAACTTCACGATCACGAGCGTCGATACGGCGGTGGTCGGCCCCCAGGCCCAGCAGGTTGCCGACCAGCTCCCCGACTTCTTCGTGGTCACCGAGGTGGATGAATCCGGCGACCAGGCCTCCGCGGAGACCCTCGTGGTGGACAACGCCGTCGACGTGGCGTTCGTGACCGGGACCGAGCCGCCCACCGCCCTGGTGGACGGGTCCAGCCTGTTCGCCGCGCAGGCCGCGGTATCGGTGCTCAACAGGATGGGTGACGCGGTCCGGACCGAGATCATGTTCAACCCGGACCTGATGACCTCCTGGGTGATGATCCCGGCCATCATCGGCCTGATCCTGACGTTCATCGGCACGATCGTGACCAGCATCGGGATGGTGCGCGAGCGCGAGACCGGCACGCTGGAACAGCTGGCGGTGATGCCGATCAAGCCCAGCTCGGTGATCCTGGGCAAGATCACCCCGTACTTCGTCCTGGCCTCGATCGACATGCTCGTCGTCACCGTGCTGGGCATCCTGCTCTTCGATGTGCCGTTCAACGGCAGCGTGGCGGTGTTCGCCCTGGGCGCCGCGCTCTTCCTGTTCGTCGTCCTCGGGTTGGGGATCTTCATCTCGACGATCTCCCAGAACGCCGGCCAGGCCATCCAGACCGCGTTCTTCTTCCTCCTGCCCCAGATCCTGCTGTCGGGGATGATCTTCCCGCTGGTCGCCATCCCGTGGGGGGTGCGCTGGATCTCCTACCTGCTGCCGCTGACCTACTTCACGATGATCAGCCAGGGAGTGATGATCCGGGGTGCACCGCTGGACTCCCTGCTGCTTCCCTTCGCTGCGCTGACCGTGATGGCTGTGGTCGTGTTCACCGGAGCGGTCCTGCGGTTCCGGCGCGACCTGGCGCCCGGCCACAGGCACCACGGCGAGGCCGAGCTCGGCGGGGACGGGTCGGCCGAGGCCTCGATCGAGGGTGCCCGACCGTGACCGGCCCGCGTGTCAGGGTGCACCATGCCGTGGTCGACCTCGACGGCAAGCGCGCCCTGGACGACGTCAGCATGCAGGCGGCCCCCGGTGCCGTCACCGCCATCGTGGGTGGGGACGGCGCCGGCAAGACCACGTTGCTGCGGCTGCTGGTCGGTCGCGTACCCCTGACTTCGGGGACTCTCGAGGTGCCCGACCTTGCCCGCATCGGCTACCTGCCGGCCAGTGTCGGGTGCTGGGCCGGTCTCACCGTGGCGCAGAACATCGACTTCGTCGGTGGCTCGTACGGCGTGCCGGGCGACACGCTGGCCCGGCGCGCTGACGAACTGCTCGCTGCAGCCGGCCTGGACGACTTCCGTGGGCGGCCCGCGGGTCAGCTCTCGGGAGGCATGCGCCGCAAGCTGGGGGTGGCGATGGCCATGGTCCATGACCCGGCGCTCCTGGTCCTCGACGAGCCCACCACGGGAGTGGACCCCGTCAGCCGGGTGGAGCTGTGGCGGCTGGCCGCGCAGGCTGCCGCTGCGGGCACCACGGTCGTGATGAGCACCACATACATGGACGAGGCGGAGCGTGCCAGCGAGGTGCTGGTCCTCGACCAGGGCCACGCCATGGTGGCGGGTCCGCCCGCCGAGGTGGTGGCGGGCATGCAGGGGATCCTCACCGAGGGCGCGAGCCCGCAGCGCAGCCAGTGGGCCTGGCGTCGCGGGCGGGTCCACCGCGAGTACTGGCCCGACGGGCTCGGGGAGCCCGAGGACGCCGAGGGGCTGCTGGCCTCGGGCCAGCGCGTCGTTGATCCCGGGTTGGAGGACGTCGTGATCGTTGGGGAGTTGACCGCGGCCAACAGGACCGCTGGTGCGTCATGAGTGCGTCGGACCCGAGCGGGCCCCTGCTGCTCCAGGCGGCGCACCTGACGAAGGCGTTCGGCGCCTTCGTGGCCGTCGACGACGTGTCCTTCTCCGTGGCCCCGGGTGAGGTCGTCGGCCTGCTGGGGGCCAACGGTGCCGGGAAGACGACCGCGCTGCGCATCGCCCTGGGCCTGCTGGCCCCGACCTCGGGCACCGCGCTGCTCCTCGGGCGCCACCCGGACCGGGCGGTGCGCCAGCGCATCGGATACGTCCCGCAGGGGTTGGGCCTGTACGCCGACATGAGCGTGCGGGAGAACCTGGAGTTCGTGGCGGCGGTCTACGGCGGGCCGAAGCCGGAGGTCCCCGAGTCGATGGCCGACGTCGGAGACCGGCTCGTGGGCGAGATCTCGCTGGGCAGCCAGCGTGAGCTGGCGTTCGCCTGCGCCCTGCTGCACAAGCCCGAGTTGGTCATCCTCGACGAGCCGACCTCCGGGGTGGGCGCCCTGACCCGCATCGCACTCTGGGCGACGATCCATGAGCGGGCGGACTCCGGGGTGGGGGTGCTGGTGACCACCCACTACATGCAGGAGGCGCAGCAGTGCGACAGGTTGCTGCTGATGGCCGACGGCCGGCTGGTGGCGCAGGGCAGCGAGGCGCAGATCGTCGGCGACACCACGGCGGTCGAGGTGGCCACTGACCAGTGGGCCCGCACCTTCGACGCCCTGAGCCGGGCAGGTCTCCCGGTGACCCTGGCCGGGACCCGCGTCCGGGTGGCCGATGTCCCGGCGCAGCAGGTGCACGCGGCGCTTGCCGATGCGGGACTCGAGGGCCGGGTCCATTCGGTGCCGGCGACGATCGAGGAGCGGATGACGGTGCTGGCGACGGTCCAGTCGGGCGCACGGGCTGGGTGAGTCGGCCCGCCCGGCCCCGGCGGCCTCAGCCCAGGTACGTCCCGTCGAGGTAGCGCCCGACGACCGGACCGGCCTGATCGGCCAGCTCATCGACGCTGGGCTGGACCAGCGGGTCCAGGCGCAGCACATGCCGGCCGACGACGATCCCGACGATGTGGGTCATGGCCAGCGACATCTGCAGGGTGGGATCGGGCCCGTGGACGTGTTCACGCAGCACGGGGAGCATGTGGGTCAGGAGGTACTCGCGCAGCATCCGCCCGCCCCGCGGCTCGGCCTCGGCCGAGCGCAGGATGGCCAGGAAGGGCTCTCGGAAGTCGGGCCGCTCCCAGAGCCCGAGGTAGAAGCTGACGAGCTGCCGCCCGCGATCCTCGGCTGGTCCGACGAGGGCGGCCAGCAGCCCTGACAACGGGTCCTCCGGGAGCTGGATGACCTCCCGGAACAGCCCGGCCTTGCCCCCGTAGTAGTGGTTGATCATGGCCGCATCGACCCCTGCCCGGGCGCCGATGGAACGCACCGTCGCCCCGGTGTAGCCCCGATCGGCGAACTCCTCGCGGGCCGCGACGAGGATCTGCGCCCGCGTGTCTGAACCGCCGGCACGCGGGCCCCGGCGTGCGGCGGGCGAATCCGGGCGGGAGCTCATGGGACTGATGCCGCGAGCGGGGTCATGGCCCCATTGTCACCCGCTTGCCCCAGTGGATGCCCACGGTCGCCGCCCTACGCCCGGCCGGTGCGGGGCGTGCTCCGTGTGGAGTGGTTTCCGGCCGGTGGCCGGGGTGTGCCCTACCCTGTGCACCGTGGACACTCGTGACCGTTTCCCGGCCGTTCCCGTCGTGACCCCGGACAGCCCCGCTCACGCTGATCCGGCCGTGTCGACGGTCCATCTGGCCGCGGAGTGGACCTCGGTCGGGGAGTGGACCGACATCAAGTACGAGCTCTCCGGTGACGGGGTGGCCAAGATCACGATCAACCGTCCCGAGGTGCGCAACGCCTTCCGGCCCCAGACCCTCTTCGAGCTGCAGCACGCCTTCAACCTGGCCCGCGACGACGACCGCGTGGGGGTCATCATCCTGACCGGCCAGGGCGACTGGGCGTTCTGCTCCGGTGGTGACCAGCGGATCCGCGGCAACGACGGCTACATCGGCGATGACGAGGTGGCCCACAAGGGCATCGGGCGGCTGAACGTGCTGGACCTGCAGGTGCAGATCCGGCGCCTGCCCAAGCCGGTGGTCGCCATGGTGGCCGGCTACGCCATGGGTGGCGGGCACGTCCTGCACATCTGCTGTGACCTCACGATCGCCGCGGACAACGCGCGCTTCGGCCAGACGGGGCCGAAGGTCGGCTCGTTCGACGGGGGCTACGGCTCGGGCCTCCTGGCCGCACAGATCGGCCAGAAGCGGGCTCGCGAGGTCTGGTTCCTCTGCCGTCAGTACGGCGCCGAGCAGGCCTACGAGTGGGGCCTGGTGAACCAGGTCGTGCCGTTGGTCGAGCTCGAGCAGGAGACGATGACCTGGGCGCGGGAGATGCTGGCGATGTCGCCGCTTGCGCTGCGGATGCTCAAGGCCTCACTCAACGCCGCGGATGACGGCCTGGCCGGGATCCAGCAGCTGGCTGGGGACGCGACGCTCCTGTTCTACATGACCGAGGAGGCCCAGGAGGGCCGCGACGCCTACACGGGCAAGCGCACCCCGAACTTCGCCAAGTTCCCGAAGCGGCCCTGAGCCGTGGCCGGCGACCCGACGGGTGCTGCAGCCCCCACCACCGCGCCCGACGATGCGCCTGAGCCACGCACCGCGGGCCCTCGCGCCGAGCGGGCGCACCTGCCCGAGCTCAGCCCCGGTCAGCTCGCCGCGGTCGCGGTGCCGTTCCGGGTCCCGCTCTCGCGTCGGTTCCGGGGTGTGGGGCACCGGGAGGGTCTGTTGTTCTGCGGGCCCTCGGGATGGTCGGAATGGGCTCCCTTCCCCGAGTACGACGACTGGGAGGCCGCGAGGTGGCTGGCCTGCGCGGTGGAGGCAGCCTGGGGCACCTGGCCCGAGCCGGTGCGCAGCCACGTGCCGGTCAATGTCGTGGTCCCCGCACTGGACCACGACGACATCGCCGGATACGTGACCGATGCGGTCGCCCGCACAGGTGCCACGACGTTCAAGGTCAAGGTGGCTGAGTCCGGGGCGGCGCTGGCTGATGACCTGTCCCGCGTGGCCACCGTGCGCGCCGCCCTGTCGGAGGCGGGGGTTCGGGATCCGCGGATCCGTCTGGACGCCAACGGCGCGTGGACCGTGGCCGAGGCCCGCCGCGCTGCCCGGATGTTCGCCGCCGAGTTCGGATCGGTCCTGGACTACTTCGAGCAGCCATGCCGCACGACCACCGAGCTGGCCGAGTTGCGCTACCGGCTCGTCGACGATGAGGTGAAGGTCCGCATCGCCGTGGACGAGGGGCTGCGCCGCGCCCGCGACCTGTACGCCGACGGCCTCGCGGCGTCACTGCGTTCGGCCGGCGACGTGCTCATCGTCAAGGTGGCCCCCGTCGGGGGTGTGGCACGTGCGCTGGCGCTGATCGAGGAGATCGGCCTGCCCGTGGTGGTGTCCGGGGAGATGAACACCTCGGTCGGACTCGGCGCCGGGCTCGCCCTGGCTGCTGCCGTGCCTGACCTCGCGGGTGCTGCGGGGCTGGGCACCGGGCTGCTCCTCGGTGACGACGTCTGCGCCACCACGTTGATCCCCCGCGATGGCCAGATGGCTGTCACCCGTCGGCTGCCCGACGAGCAGGCGCTCGGGCGGGCCGCGGATGCCATGGGCGCGGAGCGGACCATGTGGTGGCGTGAGCGTCTGCACCGGTGTGCACGCCTCATGTCGGTCATCTAGGCCCGGGACCGGCGATGAATCCGGCGACCTCCCTGGCCCGCGCGCTGCTCGACGAGCTGGTGCACCAGGGCGTTCGCGAGATCGTCCTGGCTCCGGGATCCCGCTCGGCGCCGCTGGCCTTCGAGGCCCTGCGGCTGGCCGGGAAGGGCGCCATCGGCCTGCACGTGCGCCTGGATGAGCGCAGCGCGGGATTCCTCGCCCTGGGCCTGGCCAAGGTCTCCGGCCACCCCGTGGCGGTCGTGTGCACCTCGGGGACCGCTGTGGCCAACCTCGCCCCGGCGGTGGTGGAGGCCTCGTACAGCGCCATCCCCCTGGTGGTCCTCAGCGCCGACCGGCCGCTGGAGTCCCGCGGGGTCGGGGCGCCACAGACCATCGACCAGGTGGACTTCTTCGGACGCACGGTGCGGTTCTTCGCCGATCTCGGCGCCGATCGAGGCACCGACGCCGAGGGGGCGGCGAACGCCGCGCGGGCGGCCCGAGCATCAGTCGGCATGGCAGATCTCGGCAGCCCTGGGCACGCCGCGGCCCTCGCCGACCCCTGCGCTGCCCGGCGGCCCGGGTGGTGGCGCAGGTGGTGGCGCACTGGCCCATGCCGGACCCGTGCACCTCAACGTCGGCTTCCGACTGCCGCTCGTGCCCGACCTCCCGGGGGACCCCGGGACGCCGGGCACCCCCACCTCACTGCCCGAGCGGCACGTCTCGCCGCCCCGGCCGCGCCTGCCACCCCTTGCTGGCTGCGACGTGCGCGAGGCCGGCGAGGTCCTCGGGCAGGTGCCCCCGCGGGCCGTGGTGGTCGCCGGAGATCTGCCCTGCACGTCCCTGCGGGGGCATCACCAGTGGGTGGTCGAGCTGGCCACGGCCTGTGGTTGGCCGATCGTCAGCGAGCCGTCAGCCAACGTGCACGGGGCGGCCACCGCGATGGCCCACGGCGTCCTCGTGCTGGGCGTACCGCAGTTCCTCGCCGAGCATGCGCCGGACCTCGTGCTCACGATCGGCAACTTCGGGCTGTCCCGGCCGACCATGGACCTCGTCCGCAGCGCGGGCCGGCACGTGGCCATCGAGCTGCCCACAGTCGGGCGTGAGGTGTGCGACCCCCTGCGCACAGCTGGGCTCGTCCTCACCGGCATCCCGCTGCCCCCCACGCAGTTCACCCCTGATCGGGCGTGGCTGGCTGCCTGGCAGGAGGCTGACGAGCGTGCCGGCGCGGTCGCCGCGCAGGTGCTGGCTGCCGCGCCGCTGTCGGGGTCGGCTGTTGCGGCCCGGGTCTGGCAGCAGGCGCCCGAGGACGCGCTGCTGCTGGTGGCGGCCTCGTGGCCCGTGCGGCAGGTGGAGGCGTTCGCCGGCGCGCGACGGGGCCTGCGGGTGATCGGCAACCGGGGTGCGAACGGCATCGACGGCTTGGTGTCCACGGCGTGGGGCGCGGCGCTGGCCCATCAGGCCCAGGGCGGCGGGCCGGGTCTCGCTCTCCTGGGTGACCTCGCCTTCCTGCACGACCACAACGGACTGCTCGCCGGCCCCGAGGAGCCCCGCCCGGACCTGGTCATCGTGGTCCTAGACAACGACGGCGGCGGCATCTTCCACCAGCTGGAACAGGGCCGGTCGGAGTATGCCGAGTCCTTCGAGCGGCTCTTCGGCACACCCCAGGCCAGGGACCTGGTGGCCGTCGCCGAGGCTGCCGGAGTCCCCGCGGTGCGTGTCTCTGATGCGCCGGGGGTGACGGCAGCGATCGCTGAGGGCATCGGCCTCGGTGGAGTCCGCGTGGTGGTGGTCGACGTGGTCACCCGGGCCGAGGAGGCCCATCTGCTGGAGCAGGTGCACGCCGCCGTGGCCCGAACTCAGGATCGGGCGACCTGAGCAGCCCGATCGCCGTGCTGGTTCAGGCGATGCCTGAGGTCCGGCGCTGCAGCGCCACGGCCAACCGTGACAGCGTGAGGTTGACAATCAGGTAGATCGACAGCACCACCACGAACAGCGGGAAGCGGTAGCGGTCGCCGAAGAAGCTGTAGTTCAGCTGCATCGTGCGCAACAGCTCCGGGTAGCCGACGATGAAGCCCAAGGAGGAGTCCTTGAGCAGGACCACGAGCTGGCTGATCAGGCTGGGCAGCATCAGGCGGATGACCTGCGGGAACTGGATGATGCGCAGCGTCTGCCAGCGCGTCAACCCGATGGCCGTACCGGCCTCCACCTGACCCTTGGGCAGGGCGGCGAGACCGGCACGCAGGATCTCGGCCATGACGGCGGCGTTGTAGAGCACGAGCCCGAACACCACCGCCCAGAACGCCGGGAGCCCGAGCGCCAGGAGGCCGAAGAACATCATCAGCAGGACGGGCATCCCGCGGAGGAACTCGATGAGGACCACGATCGGCCTGCCCACCCAGGTGGACCCCGATGCACGAAGCGTGGTCAGGACGAAGGCCGCGATGAAGGCCACGGGCGCGGCGATCAGGGCGGCTGTCAGGGTCGCGCGCAGCCCACGCAGGAGCGAGGTCCACACGTCGACGGCGGTCTGGCCCTTCGGCGGGTCGATGAACACCCGCCAGCGGTCATCGAAGAGCCCGCGGTTGATCATGCCGGAGAGCAGGAACAGCCCCACGGCCAGGACCAGGACCCCGACCACGACAGAGGCGATCCGCTCCCGGCGCAGGGTCTTGGGACCGGGCTCGTCATAGAGGACGCTGCGACTCATCGGCTGAACACCACCCGTCGCTCGATGCGGGACGCGGCGTAGCCGGCGGGAATCGTGATGAGCAGGTAGAAGGCGGCCACGCCCAGCAGCATCCAGATCACGTCCGCCGGGTAGTCACGGGCCAGGGCCCGTCCGGTCGCAGTCAGCTCGACGACGGCGAAGCCGGAGGCCACGGAGGTGTTCTTGGCCAGGGCGATCAGCACGCTGATCAAGGGAGGGACGACTGTGCGCAGGGCCTGGGGAAGGACGATCAGGCGCAGTGTCCCCACGCTGCCCAGCCCGATGGCGCGGGCGGCCTCGGCCTGGCCGATCCCCACCGAGTTGATCCCGGATCGGACGGCCTCGCACACGAAGGCGGAGGTGTAGACGGTCAGCGCGATGATCGCCGGCAGTGTCCCCAGCGGCAGGATGATGCCGACCGCCGGAAGGATGAAGACGAAGAACACGAAGACCAGCGTGAGCGGGGTGTTGCGCCCGAGCTCCACCGCGAACGTGGCGACGCTGCGCAGGGACCGCAGGGGTGACACGCGGCAGGCCGCCAGGAAGGTGCCCAGGAAGACGGACAGGATCCCTGACACGACCGTGAGGTACAGCGTCATCTGGAACCCGGCAAGGTACGCCGGCAACGACTCGATCACCGCGAGCATGGAACCTCCCCGGACGATGTCGGGCAGCCCGACCGGTGCCCGCGCAGCGGGCTGGGGGCCGCGGACCTCATGGCCCGCGGCCCCCAGCCGCTATCCGGATTCACCGGCCGGACTCCCGAGCTGTCTCAGTACCGGTCGACGGCGGGCGGCTGCGGGGTCGGCAGCACCTCGCCGGCGGTCGCATCCCACGCTGCCTGCCAGCGGCCATCGGCGAAGGACGCCTCGAGGACGTCGTTGATCCAGGTGCGGAACTCGTCGTCGCCCTTGGCCATGCCGATTCCGTACGGCTCAGCGGTGAAGGGCTCCCCGGCGATCTTGAAGTCATCGGGGCTCTCAGCCACGTAGCCGCCGAGGATGACGTTGTCGGTGGTCACCGCGTCGACCTGCCCGTTGCGCAGCGGATCGAGGCAGTCGGTGTAGGCGGCGAAGGTGACCAGTTGCGTGTCGGGGAAGTTGGCCTCGATGTTGCCGGCCGGTGTGGATCCATCCACGGAGCAGACCTTCTTGCCCGCCAGGTCCGCCTCGCTGGTGATGGAGTCGTCATCGGCACGCACCATGAGTGCCTGCCCCGCCTCGTAGTACGGCCCGGCGAAGTCGACGACCTGCTTGCGGTCGTCGTTGATCGTGTAGGTGGCCACCACGATGTCGACCCGGCCGTCCTGGATGAAGGGCTCGCGGTTGGCCGACACGGTCTCGGTCCAGGTGATGTTGTCCTCGGAGATGCCCAGCTCGGCGGCCAGCATCTTCGCGATCTCCACGTCGAAGCCCACCGGCACTCCGTCGGGGCCGACCAGCCCGAACAGGGGCTGGTCGAACTTGGTGCCCACCGTGATGGCACCGGCATCGGCCAGCGCCGCCATGGTCGAGCCCTCGGCGAACTCGGACATGGGCGCGGATGCATCCCCGCCGGCGTCGCCGGTGGATTCACCACTGCTGGAACTGCATGCGGACAGGGTCAGGATTGCTGCGGCAGCGACTGCTGCCCATCGACTGGTTCGGACGTCCATGCTTTCCTCCTTGGTCACGATGGCGGTGGGCCACCGATGGTCATCGGGTGGGACTGGGCTGGGGTGCGTGGGTGGGCGGGGTCACTGGAGCAGGACCTTGGACAGGAAGTCCTTGGCACGGTCCGTGCGCGGGGCGGTGAAGAACTCCTCGGGCGTCGACTCCTCGACGATGGAGCCGTCGGCCATGAAGATGACCCGGTCGGCGGCCTTGCGGGCGAATCCCATCTCGTGGGTGACCACGAGCATCGTCATCCCCTCGCGGGCCAGGGCCACCATCACGTCGAGGACCTCGGTGATCATCTCCGGGTCCAGCGCGGAGGTGGGCTCATCGAAGAGCATGACCATCGGGTTCATCGCCAGGGCGCGCGCGATGGCCACGCGCTGCTGCTGGCCGCCGGACAGCTGCGCGGGCAGCTTGCTTGCCTGGTCGGCCACACCGACCCGTTCCAGGAGGGTCATCGCCGCCTCGCGGGCCTGCGCCGGCTTCACCCCGCGCACCTTGATGGGCCCCAGGGTGACGTTGTCCAGGATGGTCTTGTGCGCGAAGAGGTTGAACGACTGGAAGACCATCCCGACGTCTGATCGCAGCTGTGCCAACGCCTTGCCCTCCTCGGGCAGGGGTTGGCCCTCCAGGAGGATGGTGCCGGAGTCGATGGTCTCCAGGCGGTTGATCGCCCGGCAGAGGGTGGACTTGCCCGAGCCCGACGGGCCGATGATCACCACGACCTCGCCGGCCTCGACCGACATCGTGATGTCGCGCAGCACGTGGAGCTCGCCGAAGTGCTTGTTCACCTGGCGCAGCTCGACCAGGGCGATTCCGGTGCCGGCTGCGGGCGCTGCAGGCCCCTGCCCGGGCGCGGCGTCGCTTGTGGGATCCTCACCAGTCACGCTCACGATCCCCTGTCCGGGAAGCAGCGACGTATCGCCAGCGGCCCCTTCTGTGTCGGTTGTGACGGATGCCACAACTTCGCAGAGGTTGACAGGAGAGTCAAGCGTCCGGGGAGGCTCCGGGTGCTGTCAGCCCCGGCTCGGGAGCCGGGGAGAGCGCTTCCCATGAGGGATCGCGGCGGGGCCGCGGTCGATCGACAAGAATGCCCGGGTCGTGCCGTGTCGGCGCCCGATCAGGGGCCGACGGTCCAGCCGTTGGACCGCATCTTGTGCATGCCGCCGCCGTCGAGGACGGTCAGTCCGGCGGCCCGCATGCTGCCGGCCGCACGTGCCGACCGGCTGCCGCTCTGGCAGTACACGAGGAAGGTGTGCTTCTGGTTGAGTCGCTTCACCTGCTGGGCGAAGTCCGGGGATCCGACGTCCAGATTGCGTGCGCCGGTGATGTGCCCGCCCTTGAACTCCCCGCGGGAGCGCACGTCGATCACCTTCACGCCCTGGGGCTTGAGGGTCGCTGCGGTCGTGTCGGCCTTCTCGCCCTTGCCGAACATGTTGGCGAAGAATCCCACGTCGTACTCCGATCGTTGATGATGAGGCGATCAGGATACCCTACGGGGTATACGGACTCAGTCCTGCAGCGCTCGCCGCACGGCATCCAGCTTGGCCTCGGACTCGGCGATCTCGCCGTCCGCGGTGGACCCGGCCACGATGCCGCAGCCGGCGTAGAGGCGCAGGCGGGTCGCACGTCCCCGGGGACCGTCCTCCACGGCCGCGCAACGCAGAGCGATGCCGAACTCACCGTCCCCGCGGGCATCGATCCACCCGACCGGTCCTGCGTAGCGGCCCCGGTCCATGCCCTCCAGGTCGCGGATGAGGGCCGCAGCGCGCTCGGTCGGGGTGCCGCACACCGCGGCCGTCGGGTGCAGGGAGGCCGCCAGGGCCAGGGCAGAGGCGCCGTCGGCGAGCATCCCGGTGACATCAGTGGCCAGGTGCTGCACGTTGGCCAGCGAGAGCACATGCGGGGCGCTGGGAACGTCGAGGTCGGTGCAGTGCGCGGCCAGGGCCTCGGCCACCGAGTGCACCGCGAACTCGTGCTCGTCCAGATCCTTGTCGGAGTCGAGCAGAGCCGCTGCGCGCGCGGCGTCCACGGACTCCTCGCCGCGCCGGCGCACGGTGCCGGCCAGCACCCGGGACGTCACGTGGTCCCCATCCCGGCGCACGAGCAGCTCAGGGGTCGCGCCCACGAGTCCGTCGACGCTGAACGTCCAGCACTCCGGGTAGGCCAGCGCCATCCGCCCGAGCAGTCCGGCCGTGTCCAGCGGACCGGGGAGCTCGGCGACGACGTCGCGGGCCAGGACGACCTTGTCCAGCTCGCCGGCCCTGATGCGCCCGATGGCCTCGGCCACGGCTCGCGCCCAGTGCTCCACGGGTCGGGCTCCGGGGCCCCAGGTGATGGGTGCCACGACCGTGGGTCGGGCAGGATCCGCGGGTGGGTCCAGCGACTCGTCCGGCGCCTCAACGGTGGTCAGCCAGGTGCGCCCGTCCCGCTGCCCGACCACCACTGCGGGCACGATGACCACGGAGTCCTGGGGGCCGTAGTCGAAGGTGAAGGATGCGAAGGCGACCGGGCCGGAGCCGCGGACCACGACCTGGTCGTCGACGGTGGCCTGCTCGCACCACTCGCTCCACCAGCGCTGGGCGCGGCTGAAGCGCTCCGGGCCCGTGATCGTGAATCGGGCCGCCTCTCCCCAGCCGACGAACCCGGCCCCGTCACGGACCCAGGCGTGGCCGCCGGAGGTGGGTAGGAGCTCGAGCAGGTCCTTGTCGATGCCGTCCAGGGTGACGGTGCGCACGACCCAGCCGTGGGTGGTGGTGCGCAACTCAGTCACGGGTCAATTCTAGCCGTGTTCGCCAAGCCTGCTGGGCGGTCACGACGCTGCTGGGACCACCCCGCCAGCCGTGGCCCGGTGCAGCGCGACGATGCCCCCGGAGAGGTTGCGCCAAGCAGCCCTGGTCCACCCTGCGGCCACGATCCTGGCTGCCAGCTCGGGCTGGCTCGGCCAGGCCTGGATGGACTCGGCCAGGTAGACGTAGGCCTCCGGCGCGCTGGAGACGCGGCGGGCGATGGGGGGCAGGGCCTTCATGAGGTACTCCTCGTAGACCGTGCGGAAGGGGGTCCACGTGGGATGGCTGAACTCACAGACGACCAGACGTCCGCCAGGCTTGGTGACGCGGTGCATCTCGGCCAGCGCGCCGGGGACATCGACGACATTGCGTAGGCCGAAGGAGATGGTCACGGCATCGAAGGAGTCGTCTGCGAACGGCAGGGTGGTGGCGTCCCCACCCACGAAGGGCAGGTCGGGGTAGCGCCGCCGACCCTCGGTCAGCATCCCCAGGGAGAAGTCGCTGGAGACCACGCTGGCCCCGGCCGCGGCGAAGGGCAGCGAGCTCGTACCGGTTCCAGCGGCGAGGTCCAGCACCGTCTGGCCGGGCCGTGCGCCGACGGCTCGCACGACCTCGCGGCGCCAGTAGCGATCCTGGCCCAGGGAGAGCACGTCGTTGGTCAGGTCGTACTTGGCCGCGACGTGGTCGAACATCGACTGAACGTCCTTGGGGTCCTTGTCCAGGTTGGCACGGGTCACCGGACAATCATCGCCGGTTGGCCCGGCTCAGCCCAAACCCGACGCCCCCAGCCCCGACGCCCCCAGCCCCGACGCCCGGGTCAGGCCCCGCTCGCGACCAGCTTGCCCAGCTTCCGGAGCTGGAATGCGCGGATGACATCGCCGACCGCGTGCATGAGGGCCCAGATCCCGGCGAACACGAGCAGGGTGATCCCCTTCTCGAGCAGGCCCTGGCTGCCGACCCAGATGCCCATGCCGAGCATGATGAGCGCCGAGACCAGGGTCAGCCACCACAACGGGTTGGCATCCTTGGTGGCGAAGGCCTCGATCACCCAGAAGACCGCGATCAGCACGAACAGGAGTCCCAGCGACGAGGCCAGGGCCGCGGCACCCCCGATGGGGTTGACCACCATCCAGACCCCGCCGATGAGGAAGAAGATCCCGAACAGGATCCAGGCCCACTTGTACCCCTCGGCAGCCGAGGCGACCATGAACTGCTCGATCCCCGTGAAGATGAGCATGAAGCCCACCCAGTAGCCGACAGTGGCTACCGACGTGAGATCCAGCTGCAGGACGATGATGCCGATGGCAAGCCACAGCGCCGCCGAGAGCAGCAGCAGCCACCACCACTTGGCGACTCCGGCCACGGCGGCACGAGCCTGGGGGTCAACGGGGATGGACATGGGGACCTCCTCTGGTCGGCCCCTGAATACCACGGGGCGAGGGGCTGGTGGGGGAGGCGCACGGGTAGGGGTCGCGTGGCGGGCGGGCTGTGCGCGTAGATACCTCGGGGGGTATGCTGTGGCGATGATCAGCCAGCAGCGGCACGGCCGGAGAGCCTGATGGGGAACTCATGCTTCCTGGCGGCCTTCCTGACCTGGTCGGTGCGCCGCTGGGTCGCTGCGCTGGCCGTGGCTGGCCTGACCTACCTGTTCTTCGGCCTGTCCACCGCCGTGCTGTCGAACCCGGTGTTCGGTCGTGAGGTGCCCCCGACCCCGTGGGCGCCACAGGTGCTCATCGTCACAGCGGTCCTGTCCGGGCTGCTGGCTGCCACCTACGTGCGCAACTCCGGCCCGGCCCCGATCCGGCTCGCAGCGACCAGCGCCATCGAGGACTCAACCGCCGGTACGCGCACCGCTCGGGCAGGGGCGATGGGCTCGCTCCTGGCCTATCTGGCGATCGGGTGCCCGGTCTGCAACAAGATCGCCCTGCTCCTTCTGGGCACCACGGGGGCGCTGAACATCTACGCACCCATCCAGCCGTACATGGGCGCGATCGGACTCGCCCTGCTGAGCGTGGCGCTGATCGTCCGGCTGCGTGGTGAGGTCAGCTGCGCGACCGTGGACCTGTGGCGTCGCGGTGGTGGCGCGAAGGAGCAGCAGGCCTCCGGTGCACTGACCACCCAGGACATCCTTGCCGGGCTGCCCGCGACCTCAGGCCAGGGCCCGCAGGCCGCGGTCGGAGAAGATCGAGACCGCCAGGTCGATTGACTCCGGCGTGGGCGGCGGGGTGTCCAGCAGCGGATACGCGCGGCCCAGCGCGGCGTACTTGTCGACGCCCAGCCGGTGATAGGGCAGCACCTCCACGCGATCCACGATGTCGCCGAGGTCCGCCGTCAGGTCCGCCACCTCAGCGATGCTCTCGGGCGCATCGGTCAGCCCGGGCACGAGCACGAACCTGACCCACAGGTGCACCTGGTGCTCGACCAGGCGGGCCCCGAAGTCCAGGACGTCGCTGAGCCGGCCGCCCCCGCTGACCCGCTCGTAGAGCTCAGGGTTCCCGGCCTTGATGTCCAGCAGGACGAGGTCGGTGTTGGCCAGCAGCGTGTCGCTGGCCCGGTGCCCACCGTTGGCCGAGGTGTCCAGCGCCGTGTGCAGGCCGTACTCCTGCTTGACCCCGACGAACAGGTCCTCGACGAAGGCTGCCTGCAGCAGGGGCTCCCCACCGGTGACGGTGAGGCCCCCGCCCGGGGTGATGAACGCCCGGTACCGACCGGCCTCCTCGATCACGTGCCGTGCAGTGGTCCGCTCCCCCAGGCGCATGGTCTGGGTGTCCGGGTTGTGGCAGTACAGGCAGCGCAACGGGCAGCCGGAGAGGAACACGGTGTACCGCAGCCCGGGGCCGTTCACCCCCGAGGTGGTCTCGCTGGAGTGGACGAAGCCGATCCGGGTGCCGTCGGCCACGTCGGCCACGTGGTCCATCGCAGGGGTGTCAGACACTCATGTGGAACGTGCGGTCGATGACGTCCTGCTGCTGCTGCCGGGTCAGCCGCACGAAGTTCACGGCGTAGCCCGACACGCGGATGGTGAGCTGCGGGTACTTCATGGGGTTGTCCATGGCGTCGAGCAGCATCTCGCGGTTGAGCACGTTGACATTCATGTGGAAGCCCCGGCTGGCGACGTAGCCGTCCAGGACCCCGATCAGGTTGTCGACGCGCTCCTGCTCGGTCTTGCCCAGGCCCGAGGGGATCACCGAGGCCGTCATCGAGATGCCGTCCTGGGCGTCCTCGTAGGGCAGGTGCGCCACGGACAGGGCTGCGGGGATCAGGCCCTTGCGGTCACGGCCGTGCATCGGGTTGGCGCCCGGGGCGAAGGGCTCACCGCGCTTGCGACCGTCCGGGGTCGAGCCCGTGGCTGCCCCGTAGACGACGTTCGAGGTGATCGTGAGCACCGACTGCGTGTGGGTGGCGTCTCGGTAGGCCGGGTAGGAGCGCACCTTGTCCATGAACACGCTGACGATGCTCGCGGCGAGGTCATCGACCCGGGCGTCGTTGTTGCCGAAGGCCGGGTACTCGCCGTCGAGCTCGAAGTCCGTGATGAGCCCGGTCTCGTCGCGGACCGGGTGAACGCCGGCGTACTTGATCGCCGACAGGGAGTCGGCCACGATCGACAGCCCGGCGATGCCACATGCCAGCGTGCGCTCGGGGTTGTAGTCATGCAGGGCCATCTCGAGGCGCTCGTAGGCGTACTTGTCGTGCATGTAGTGGATGACGTTCAGCGCATTCACATAGACGTCGGCCAGCCAGGTCATGGCGGTGTCGAAGCGGGCCCAGACGTCGTCGAAGTCCAGGGTGTCACCCTCGACCGGCTCGCCGAGGTCGATGATCTTCTTGCCGCTGATCTCGTCCCGACCGCCGTTGATCGCGTAGAGCAGCGTCTTGGCCAGGTTCACGCGGGCGCCGAAGAACTGCATCCGCTTGCCCACGGGCATGCTCGACACGCAGCACGCGATAGCGCAGTCGTCGCCGCCGGAGTTGAACTCGCGCAACAGGTCGTCGGACTCGTACTGGATCGCCGAGGTGTCGATCGAGACCTTGGCGCAGAACTCCTTGAAGCCGGTCGGCAGCGCGGGCGACCACAGGACGGTCAGGTTCGGCTCCGGGGCCGGCCCCAGGTTGTAGAGCGTCTGCAGGAATCGGAACGAGGAGCGGGTGACCAGGGGGCGTCCGTCGTAGCCCATGCCGCCGATGGCCTCGGTCACCCATGTCGGGTCCCCGGAGAACAGGGCGTCGTACTCGGGCGTGCGCAGGAAGCGCACCATCCGGAGCTTGATCACGAAGTCGTCGACGAGCTCCTGTGCCGTCAGCTCGGTCAGCGTGCCGGCGTCGAGGTCGCGCTGCAGGTAGACATCGAGGAACGTCGAGACCCGGCCCAGGCTCATGGCCGCGCCGTTCTGCTCCTTGATCGCGCCCAGGTAGCCCATGTAGAGCCACTGGATCGCCTCGTGGGCGTTCGTGGCGGGCCGGCGCAGGTCCAGCCCATGCATCGTGCCCAGCTCGGCCAGCTCGTCCAGGGCGCGCAGCTGCTCGTTGAGCTCCTCACGGTCGCGGATGATCGCTTCGGTGCTGAGCCGGTCGTCCAGGGTTGCCAGCTCGGCCTCCTTCGCGGTGACCAGCCGGTCGATGCCGTAGAGGGCGACCCGGCGGTAGTCGCCGATGATCCGGCCGCGGCCGTAGGCGTCAGGCAGCCCGGTGACGATGTGGCTCGAACGTGCGGCGCGGATGGCGGGGGTGTAGGCGTCGAAGACACCCTGGTTGTGGGTCTTGCGGTACTTGGTGAAGATCTCGCCGACCTTCGGATCGGGCTCGTAGCCGTAGGCCTTGAGCCCGTTCTCCACCATCCGGTAGCCGCCGTTGGGCATGATCGCGCGCTTGAGCGGCGCATCGGTCTGCAGGCCGACGATGAGCTCGGGGACGTCGGGCGTGATGCGGCCCGGTGCGTGCGAGGTGATGGTGCTCGGGGTGTGCTGGTCGACGTCGAGGATGCCGCGCTCGCGCTCGACGAGCATGAGGTCGGCGACGAAGCGCCAGAGATCGGCAGTGCGCTGCGTCGGGCCGACGAGGAACGAGCTGTCCCCCTCGTACGGGGAGTAGTTCGCGCGGATGAACCCCGCGACGTCGATGCTCTCGCGCCACGCTCCGTCGTCGAAGCCGTCCCACGGATCGGCGCTGGAGGTCAGGCGGTCGGCTGCGATGGTCATGTCGCTCCCTGGTTCTCGGTGGCTCGGTCTGCTGCAAGGGCTCCATTGTCCCGAAGCCCGCCATGGTGTCCTGCCCTAGGACGTCCGGCCCAACCGGGACCTTGGTCCTGACCTGCCCCATGGTCCGCTCCACTCGGCAGCGGCCACGAACCGACGGGGCTAGAATCTCGACATTCCCCCACGTCCCTGAGGTGTCCGATGTCTGACCACGCCCATGCGGCCGACGTCATCGTCGTGGGCGCCGGGCCAGCCGGGTCGGCGACCGCCCACCGGCTGGCCAGTGCCGGCCGGGACGTACTCCTCCTGGAGAAGGCGAGCTTCCCGCGCGACAAGGTGTGTGGTGATGGCCTGACGCCCCGGGCCGTGCGGTCCCTGATCGACATGGGCGTGGACATCTCCCCCGAGAAGGGCTGGGCGCGCAACAACGGCCTGCGCATCGTGGCCAACGGGCGGACCTACGAGCTGCCCTGGCCGGAGCTGGAGCGGTTCCCCAACTACGGGCTCGTCCGCTCCAGGATGGAGCTCGACGAGATCCTGGCCCGGCACGCCGTCGCCTCCGGTGCGCGCCTGATGGAGCGCATGAAGGTGATCGAGCCGACCCGCGACCCCCGGACCGGGCGCGTGACCGGGGTCGTGGCCCAGCCCGTGGACGAACGCGGCCGGGCCGCCGGCGCACGGGTCACGTTCAGCGCCCCTGTGGTCGTCGCCGCGGACGGTGTGAGCTCGCGGATGAGCGTGGCGATGGGCATCGGGCTGCGTGACGACCGACCGATGGGGGTGGCGGTCAGGGCCTACGCCCCCAGCCCGCGGGCCGCGGAGCCGTGGATGGAGTCCCACCTCGAGCTGCGCAGCGACGGCGACCTGCTTCCCGGCTACGGCTGGGTGTTCGGCCTGGCCGACGGCACGATCAACATCGGCCTGGGCATCCTGAACACCTCAGACGCATTCCAGAACGTCGACTACCGCGACCACCTGCGCCGCTGGATGCGCGAGACCCCCGAGCACTGGGCGTTGCGCGAGCACGCCGACACCGTGCGGATCGGGGGCATGGCCCTGCCGATGGGCTTCAACCGTCAACCGCACTACGCCAAGGGAATGCTGCTGGTCGGCGACTCCGGGGGCATGGTCAACCCCTTCAACGGTGAGGGCATCGACTACGCCCTGGAGGCCGGGGTGCTGGCCGGCGCGCGCATCGATGCCGCGCTGTCCCAGCCGCGGGCAGAGGGCCGCGAGGCCCAGCTGCACGCCTACGCCGAGGATCTCAAGGCCCATTACGGCGGCTACTACACCCTGGGCCGCTGGTTCGTGCGGGCCATCGGGAACCCGAGTGTGATGAAGCTCGCAACGACCTACGGGATGCCGGTGCCGGTCCTGCGGGAGCTGGCACTCAAGCTCATGGCCAACCTCACCGACACCACCGAACCGGACGCGATGGACCGCCTGATCAACACCCTGTCGAAAGTGACACCGGCAGCATGAGTCGACCACGGGCGCGTGGGCACCGGGAGGGGTGCCTAGGATGTGACCGCCCGAGCCGTGTCGGCCAGGGCAGTTCGATGGGAGGACGGGTGCCACCGCTGTGAACGTCTACATGCCGATCCTCATCCTCGGGCTGCTGGCCTTCGGCTTCGCCCTGTTCTCCGTGATCGTTGCCGGCATCACCGGGCCCAAGCGCTACAACCGCGCCCGCCTGGACCCCTACGAGTGCGGGATCCAACCGACACCCCAGGGCATCGGCGGAGGTCGCTTCCCGGTGAAGTACTACCTCACCGCGATGCTCTTCATCGTCTTCGACATCGAGATCGTCTTCCTCTACCCGTGGGCCGTCACCTTCGACAAGCTCGGGGTCTTCGGGTTGGTGGAGATGCTGTTGTTCATCGCAACCCTGATGGTCGCCTACGTGTACGTGTGGCGGCGCGACGGACTGGAGTGGGACTGACATGGGCCTAGAGGAACAACTCCCGTCGGGAGTCCTGCTGACCAGCGTGGAGAAGATGGCTGGGTACGCACGCAAGAGCTCGATGTGGCCGGCGACGTTCGGGTTGGCGTGCTGCGCGATCGAGATGATGGCCACCGGCAACGGGCGCTATGACCTCGCCCGGTTCGGCATGGAGGTCTTCCGTGGGTCGCCGCGCCAGGCCGACCTGATGATCGTGGCTGGGCGCGTCAGCAACAAGATGGCCCCGGTCCTGCGCCAGGTGTATGACCAGATGGCCGGACCCAAGTGGGTCATCGCGATGGGCGTCTGCGCCTCGAGCGGTGGCATGTTCAACAATTACGCGATCGTCCAGGGCGTGGATCACATCGTCCCGGTCGACATCTACCTGCCCGGTTGCCCGCCCCGCCCGGAGATGCTGATGGACGCGATCCTGAAGCTGCACCAGGAGGTCATGGACTCCAAGCTCGGCGCCAACCGTGCTCGCCAGATCGACGAGCTGGAGGCCGCCGCACTGGCGGCACCGGCCACCAGCGAGATGCGGGGGCTGCTGCGATGACCCAGGACACCGGGGGCAGCCAGTCCGAGGGCACTGTCGTCCCTGTGGGTGCGGTCGACCTCGGCCTGAGCCCCGCGGCCGACACACTGGGCGTCCGGCAGGGCGCCTTCGGTGCGTCGGGGTCCGGCGACACCAGCGGCTTCGGTGGACTCACACGTCCCATCGAGATGCCCGCAGCCAGCCCCAGGCCCTACGGCGGCTACTTCGACGCCGTGGTCGACGAGCTCGAGCTGGCGCTGGCCGATCAGGGGGTCCCCGCGCAGGCGGCCATCGAGAAGGTCGTCATCGATCGCGGCGAGATGACCATGTACGTGCGTCGCGAGCACCTGCTGGCCGTCGCGCAGGAGCTGCGCGACGAACCCGGCCTGCGCTTCGAGATCTGCCACTCCGTGTCCGGCGTGCACTACCCCGCCGACACCGATCGTGAGCTGCATTCGGTGATCCACCTGCTGTCGATGACCCACAAGCGGCGGATCAGGGTCGAGGTCACGTGCCCGGAGTCCGACCAGCACATCCCGTCGGTCACCGGGGTGTGGGCGTCGGCTGACTGGCACGAGCGCGAGACCTGGGACATGTTCGGCATCGTCTTCGACGGTCACCCCGGCCTGACCCGGATCCTCATGCCCGACGACTGGCCGGGCCACCCCCAGCGCAAGGACTACCCCCTCGGCGGGATCCCCGTGGAGTACAAGGGCGCGACGATCCCAGCGCCCGACCAGCGGAGGTCGTACAACTGATGAGCACGACGTATGAGTCCGGCGAGGCCTTCGAGCCCGATGACCAGGCGGCCGCCGAGGCCCCGGGCTACGAGACGACCGAGGGACGGGTGTTCACCGTCACCGGCGGCGACTGGGACACCATCACCATCGATCCGTCGGTGGCCAACGAGCGCATCGTGATCAACATGGGTCCCCAGCACCCCTCCACGCACGGCGTGCTGCGCCTGATCCTCGAGCTCGAGGGTGAGAACGTCCAGGCCGCCACGTGTGGCATCGGGTACCTGCACACCGGCATCGAGAAGAACCTCGAGTACCGCACGTGGACCCAGGCGCCGACGTTCGTCACGCGCATGGACTACCTGACCAGCTTCTTCAACGAGACGGCCTACAGCCTCGCGGTCGAGAAGCTGTTGGGAATCACCGACGACATCCCGGACCGGGCGACCGTGATCCGGGTCATCCTCATGGAGCTCAACCGGGTCGCATCCCACCTGGTCGCCCTGGGCACCGGCGCGCTCGAGCTCGGCGGGCTGACTGCGGCCCTGTTCGGCTTCCGCGAGCGCGAGCTGGTCCTGGACCTGTTCGAGCTGATCACGGGCCTGCGCATGAACCACGCGTTCATCCGGCCCGGTGGGGTGGCCCAGGACCTTCCGGACACCGACGACAAGGGCGTGGACATGAAGGTCCGCATCCAGGAGGTCATCGACCTCCTGCGGGTGCGGTTCAAGGACACCGCCAACCTGCTGGTCGACAACAGCATCTGGATGGGTCGCACCTCCGGCATCGGCTACCTGGACCTCACCGGATGCATGGCGCTGGGCATCACCGGTCCCATCCTGCGTGCCACCGGCTACCCGTGGGACGCCCGCAAGGAGACGCCGTACTGCGGCTACGAGCGCTACGAGTTCGACGTCATCACCGCGACGACGGCCGATGCCTACGGCCGGTTCCTGATCCGCATCGACGAGATGAAGCAGAGCCTGAACATCGTGGAGCAGGCCCTGGACCACCTGCAGCCGGGCCCGGTGATGGTGGCCGACCCGAAGATCGCCTGGCCCGCGCAGCTGGCCATCGGCTCGGACGGCATGGGCAACTCCCTGGAGCACATCCGCCAGATCATGGGGACCTCGATGGAGGCCCTGATCCACCACTTCAAGCTCGTCACCGAGGGCTACAGCGTCCCGGTGGGCCAGGCGTTCCAGGTCGTGGAGTCCCCGAAGGGCGAACTCGGCTGTCACGTCGTGTCGCACGGTGGGACCAAGCCCTACCGGGTGCACTTCCGCGATCCGAGCTTCAACAACCTGCAATCGGTCAGTGCCATGTGCGAGGGCGGCATGGTGGCCGACGTCGTGGCCGCCGTCGCGAGCATCGACCCAGTGATGGGAGGCGTGGACCGCTGATGTCCATTCCCGAGACCACCCGGACCGAGCTCGCCGAGCTGGCCGGTCGCTACCCCGAGGCGCGCTCGGCCCTGCTGCCGATGCTGCACCTGGTGCAGTCCGAGGAGGGCTACGTCAGCCCGGAGGGGATCGCCGCCTGCGCCCAGGCACTGGGGCTGAGCACCGCGGAGGTCGCAGCCGTGGCCACGTTCTACACGATGTACAAGCGCCGCCCCGCCGGGCAGCACCACGTCGGGGTCTGCACGAACACGATGTGCGCCCTGCTCGGTGGCGACGCGCTCTGGGAGGCGGTCAGCGCGCACACCGGCGCCGGCCACGACGAGGTCAGTGCCAACGGCACATTCGACCTCGAGCGGATCGAGTGCCAGGCCGCATGCACGCACGCGCCGGTGATGACCGTCGACTGGGAGTTCTTCGACCGGATGACACCTGACGAGGCGATCGCCGTGCTCGACCGGCTGGCGGCCGGTGAGCAGGTTGCCAGCACCCGGGGTCCGGTTGTGCGGGGCTTCCGCGCCGCCTCACGCACCATCTCCGGGATCGACGACGACGGGCTGACCACCGAGGGCGGATCCGCCGACGCGCTGATGGCCATGACCACCACCGTCGCTGCCGAGCGCGGTGTCCCGGCCGCGGACCATGCCAGCGCCCCGGCCCCCGACCAGACGGGCGAGGTGCTGACATGACCCTGACCCCGGTCCTGACCGCCCACTGGGATGAGGCGGACTCCTACACGATCGACGGCTACCGCCGGCACGGTGGCTACGACCAGGTCGCCACCGGCTTCGAGATGGGCCAGGACGCCCTGATCGCACTGGTCAAGGACTCCGGTCTGCGCGGGCGTGGGGGCGCCGGGTTCCCGACCGGCATGAAGTGGGGCTTCGTCCCCCAGGGCGACGGCAAGCCGCACTACCTGGTGGTCAATGCCGACGAGTCCGAGCCCGGCGCCTGCAAGGACATCCCGCTCATGCTGGCCAACCCGCATGCGCTGATCGAGGGCTGCATCCTCACGTCGTATGCGATCCGGGCCAACCACGCCTTCATCTATGTGCGCGGCGAGGTGCCACACGTGCATCGTCGCCTTCGGGCCGCCGTGCGCGAGGCCTACGCGGCGGGCCTGCTGGGCAAGGACATCCAGGGTTCGGGGTACGACCTCGAGCTGGTCGTCCATGCCGGTGCCGGTGCCTACATCTGCGGCGAGGAGACAGCCCTGCTGGACTCGCTGGAGGGCCGTCGCGGGCAGCCCCGGCTCAAGCCCCCCTTCCCCGCGGTGGCCGGCCTGTACGCCTCGCCGACCGTGGTCAACAACGTCGAGACCGTGGCCAACGTGCCCTACATCGTGCGCAACGGATCCCAGTGGCTGCGCCAATGGGGCACGGAGAAGTCACCCGGGTTCAAGCTGATGAGTGTCTCGGGCCACGTGAAGCGCCCCGGCGTCTTCGAGGTCGCGCTGGGCACCACGATGCGTGAGCTCCTGGACTACGCGGGCGGGATGCGCCACGGCGGGGAGCCCAAGTTCTGGCTGCCCGGTGGGTCCAGCGTGCCGATGCTCACCGCCGAGCACCTCGACCTCCCGCTCACCTACGAGGACATGGCCGCTGCCGGCACCATGCTGGGCACCGCCACTCCGATGGTCTTCGACGAGACCGTCTCGGTGGTCAAGGCCGTCACCCGCTGGCTGGAGTTCTACAAGCACGAGTCCTGCGGCAAGTGCACCCCCTGTCGTGAGGGCACCGGGTGGATCGCGGGCACGCTGGAGAAGTTCGAGGCCGGCACCGGCAGCGAGTCCGAGCTCGGGATGCTCGAGGAGATCTGCGGACAGATCCTCGGCCGATCCTTCTGCGCGCTGGGCGACGCCGCTGCGACCCCCTTCCCCGCGGCGCTCAAGCACTTCCCCGACGAGTTCCTGGCCGGCACGCACACGGCGGCCGACTCCGCCTTCGACCCGGGCGCCGCCACCGTCCTGACCGTGGGAGCGCCACGATGACCGTCATCCCCACCGCTGCTTCCGACGAGGCCCAGCGTCCTGAGACGCCCCCCGGTCATGCCGCCGTCGTCATCGACGGCATCGACGTGCTCGTTCCGACCGGCACCTTGATCATCCGGGCCGCCGAGCAGGTCGGGATCGAGATCCCCCGGTTCTGCGACCACCCGCTGCTCGATCCTGTGGCAGCGTGCCGGGCCTGCCTGATCGAGATCGAGGGCCAGCCCAAGCCCCAACCGGCCTGTGCGATCCCGGTCTCCGATGGGATGAAGGTCCGCACGTCGGGTACCTCGGAGATGGCCGCGACGGCCCAGCGCGGGGTCATGGAGTTCCTGCTGATCAACCACCCCCTGGACTGCCCGGTCTGCGACAAGGGCGGGGAGTGCCCGCTGCAGAACCAGGCCATGAGCCACGGTCGTGGCGAATCGCGCTTCACCGGCACCAAGCGCACCTTCCCGAAGCCGGTTGCCCTCAGCACGCAGATCCTGCTGGACCGGGAGCGCTGCGTGTCGTGCGCCCGGTGCACCCGCTTCGCCGAGCAGGTGGCCGGGGACCCGTTCATCTCGTTGCAGCAGCGCGGCGGCAAGCAGGTCGTCGGGATCGCCGAGGACACCCCGTTCAACTCGTACTTCTCCGGCAACACCGTGCAGATCTGCCCGGTCGGTGCACTGACCAGCGCCGCCTACCGGTTCCGCTCCCGGCCCTTCGACCTCGTGTCCACGCCGACGGTCTGTGAGCACTGCGCCAGCGGGTGCTCGCTGCGCACCGATGTGCGCCGGTCCACGGTGCTGCGCCGCCTGGCGTGGGAGGACCCGGAGGTCAACTCCGACTGGAACTGCGACAAGGGACGCTTCGCGTTCCCCTACCTCGAGGCCGACCGCCTGGTCACCCCCCTGGTGCGCGAGGGCGCCGACCTCGTCGAGTCCCCCTGGCCACAGGCGGTGCGGCGTGCGGCGCAGGCCCTGGCCGAGTCCGGCGACCGCACTGCTGTCCTGCTGGGCGGCAAGCTCACGCTCGAGGACTCCTACGCCTACGCCAAGTTCGCACGCGCGGTGCTGGGCACCGACTCCCTCGACTTCCGGATCCGGCGCTCCAACGCCCAGGAGGCCGAGTTCCTGCGCACGGTGGTGTCCGGGTCAGGGGTCGGCGTCACCTATGCCGACCTCGATGCCGCCTCGACCGTGCTGCTCGTCGGGCTGGAGCCCGAGGAGGAGTCGCCGATCATCTTCCTGAGGCTGCGCGCGGCCACCCGCCGTGGGTCGCTCACGGTCATGACTGTCGCCCCGTTCGCCTCACCGGGTGCCGCCAAGCTCGGGGCCCATGTCCTGGCCGCAGCGCCCGGGCAGGAGGCGAGTGTGCTTGACGCCCTGGCCTCCGGCGCCGGCGATGCCGCCGGGGCGCTGGCTGCCGGTGGCTCGATCATCCTGGTCGGGGAGCGCGCCGCCCAGAGCCCGGGTGCCCTGGCCGCTGCCGTGGCGCTGGCCGGGTCGACCGGCGCCCGCCTGGCATGGGTTCCGCGGCGGGCCGGGGAGCGCGGTGCGCTGGAGGCCGGTGCCCTCGCTGGCCTGCTGCCCTGGGGCCGTCCGCTCAGCGATCCCGCCGCCCGCGCCCAGGTCGCCGACGCGTGGGGGATCGAGGCTGATGCCCTGCCCGACGAGCCGGGTCTGGACCTCGCTGGAGTGGTTGCCGCGCTGGCCGCCGACGAGCAGGCCGCTCAGGATGCCGCTCAGTCCGACGACGGGGATGCGGAGCTGCCCGAACGACGGATCGGTGCGGTCATCCTCGCCGGCGTCGAGGCGGTCGACACCCCGGATCCCGTGGCCTTCCGGGCCGCCGTTGCCGCAGCACCCTTCGTACTCGCCCTGGAGACCCGCAGCACCGAGGTCACCGACCTCGCTGACGTGGTCCTGCCCGTGGGTGTCCTGACCGAGAAGTCAGGCACGCTGCTGGACTGGGAGGGTCGGGCCCGCCCGTTCGGCCAGGTCATGCCCGAGTCGACGTCCATCACCGATGCCCGGGCCCTGAGCCTCGTGGCGCGTGCGATGGGTCGCTCGCTGGGCTCCATCGAGGTCGGTGCCCTGCGTGCTGAGCTGGCTGGGATGGGCCGCTGGCAGGGTCCGCGCCCCGAGGCTGAGCCCACCGAGGCGCCCGCCCCAGCCGTGGCCGGCGAGGGTCGGGTCGTGCTGGCCACCTGGCGGCACCTGCTCGATGAGGGCCTGCTCCAGCGTGGCGAGCCGGCGTTGGCCGGCACGGCCCGCCCGGCGCTTGCCCGCGTCTCGCCCGCAACGGCCGACTCCTTCGGGCTGTCCGACGGACAGCCGGTGACCGTGCGCTCCGAGCATGGGGCCATCACGCTCCCAGTGGCCGTGACCGACATGGTCGACGGCGTGGTCTGGCTGCCCGGGCACTCCGTCGGCAGCTCGGTCAACGAGACCCTCCGGGTCGGCTCCGGTGCCGCGGTTGCCCTCAGCGCAGGAGGTGCCCAGTGAACATCGCGTCCGTGGTAGCTGCCACCGAGTTCGAGCCGTTCGGGCAGGACCCCTGGTGGCTGGTCATCCTCAAGGTCCTGGGACTGTTCCTCGGTGTCGTCGTGATCGTGCTGCTCACGATCTGGGCAGAGCGCCGGGTGGTGGGCCGGATGCAGATGCGCCTGGGCCCGAACCGGGTCGGACCCTTCGGTGTCCTGCAGGGCCTCATGGACGGGATCAAGCTGGCGCTCAAGGAGGACATCATGCCCACGGCGGCCGACAAGGCCGTGTTCTTCGTGGCGCCGATCATCTCCGTGGTCCCCGCGTTCCTGGCGTTGGCCGTGATCCCCTTCGGCCCGGAGGTCTCGATCTTCGGTGTGCGCACCCCCCTGCAGCTCACGGACTTCCCTGTCGCCGTGCTCTACGTGCTGGCGATCGCCTCGATCGGCATCTACGGGATCGTGTTCGCCGGCTGGTCCTCGGGCTCCACGTACCCGTTGCTCGGGTCGTTGCGCTCCTCGGCCCAGATGATCTCCTACGAGATCGCGATGGGGCTGGCCTTCGTGGCCGTGTTCCTCTACGCGGGCTCGATGTCGACCTCGCAGATCGTGGCCGCCCAGCAGCCCGTCTGGTATGCGGTCATCCTGCTGCCCTCGTTCATCATCTACGTGACGGCGATGGTTGGCGAGACGAACCGCGCGCCCTTCGACCTGCCCGAGGCCGAGAGCGAGTTGGTGGGTGGGTTCCACACCGAGTACTCGTCGCTGAAGTTCGCGCTCTTCTTCCTGGCCGAGTACATCAACATGGTCACCGTCTCGGCCCTGGCCACCACGTTGTTCCTGGGTGGCTGGCAGGCGCCATGGCCGATCTCGGCGATCAACGACGGCATGTTCAACCAGAGCTGGTGGGGCCTGCTGTGGTTCCTGGTCAAGGTGTCGCTGTTCCTGTTCATGTTCATCTGGCTGCGTGGCACGCTGCCGCGGTTCCGCTACGACCAGTTCATGAAGTTCGGCTGGAAGGTCCTGATCCCGGCCTCCCTGGCCTGGATCGTGCTGGTCTCCACCTTCCGTGCCCTGCGCGAGGAGCTGCCGGACAACACGATGACCATCTCGGTGATCGTCATCGCCACCCTGGTCGTGGTCTTCGCCGGCTCCTACCTGATCGAGGCCGGTCGCGATCGGGCTCGCGAGCGGGCTGAGGCCGTGGCCGAGGCCGAGGCAGCCGAGCTCAATGCCACGCCTGGCCGGCACCCGGTCCCGCCGATGCCGGGCGAGGCCTTCGAGTACACCCCGCGGGCGCGCCAGACGGTGCCCAGCGCAGTGGCCGCCGACGACGAGACACAGGAGGCCCCCAGTGCCTGAGCTTCCCCAGCCCGTCCGGGGCTTCGGGACCACCTTCCTGACGATGTTCAAGAAGGTGAACACCGAGCAGTACCCGGAGGAGAAGGACAAGTTCCCGCCCAAGCCGCGGTTCCACGGACGCCATCAGCTCAACCGGCATCCCGACGGGCTGGAGAAGTGCATCGGCTGCGAGCTGTGCGCGTGGGCGTGCCCGGCAGATGCGATCTACGTGGAGGGTGCGCCGAACACCGACGAGGAGCGCTTCTCCCCGGGCGAGCGCTACGGCCGGGTGTACCAGATCAACTACCTGCGCTGCATCCTCTGCGGGTTGTGCATCGAGGCGTGCCCGACCCGGGCCCTGACCATGACCAACGAGTACGAGTTGGCCGACACGAGCCGCGCCTCGCTGATCTACGAGAAGGCCGACCTGCTCGGCCCCCTCATGCCCGGCATGGCCGCCCCGCCGCACGCGATGGTCGAGGGCACCGACGACGGGGACTACTACCGGGGTGAGGTGACCGGCGCGACGGAGGCGCAGAAGGCCGAGGTGGCTGCCCGTGAGGCTGCTGACTCCCAGCTCGAGCCGGACACCACGGGGACGGAGGAGCAGTGAGCGCACTGCACTCGCTCGGCGCCCTGGCCGCCGCCGGCCCGGTCGGGCTGGAGCCGAACACGGGGGAGACCATCACGTTCTGGGTGTGCGCCACCCTCGCCGTGATCGGCGCCCTGGGCACGGTGCTGTCACGCAAGGCCGTGCACAGCGCCCTGTTCATCGCCATGACCATGATCAACCTGGCGATCCTCTACGTCGCCCAGGACGCGCCCTTCCTGGGCATGGTGCAGATCATCGTCTACACCGGCGCGGTGATGATGCTCTTCGTCTTCGTGCTCATGGTCGTGGGTGTGGATGCCTCCGACAGCCTCGTGGAGACACTCAAGGGTCAGCGTGTGTGGGCGGGTGTGGCCTTCGTGGGCTTCCTCGGCCTGCTGATGGCCGGGATCGTCGGCTCGCTGGACGGCACGACGGTGGTCGGCCTGGATGAGGCGAACGCTGAGCACGGCGGGAATGTGCAGGGCATCGGCGTGGCGATCTTCACCCGGTACCTGCTGGCCTTCGAGGTCACCTCGGCCCTGCTGATCACCGCCGCGGTCGGGGCGATGATCCTGACCCACCGCGAGCGCCTGGAGCCACGCAAGACCCAGGCCCAGCTCTCCACCGAGAAGTTCGCCCCGGATCGCCACCCCGTCAACAAGCCCAACCCGGGCGTGTACGCGCGCAGCAACGCCGTCGACATGCCTGCGCTGCTTCCCGATGGGTCGATCGCGACGGAGTCCGTCCCCGGCCCACTGCGACTCGACGGTGAGACGCGCGACGCCGATCGGCTTGCCCTGGACGAGGCCGAGCACCTGCTGGCCCATGAGCCGGTCATCGTGGATCCGGACGCACCTGATCCTGGCGCCCCGGGGCTTGACGACGAACCGGACAAGGGGGGGCAGGCATGAACCCCACCAACTACCTGGTCCTCTCGGCGATCCTGTTCTCCATCGGGGCCGCCGGGGTGCTCGTGCGACGCAACGCCATCGTGGTGTTCATGTGCGTGGAGCTGATGCTCAACGCCTCGAACCTGGCCTTCGTCACGTTCGCCCGGACGAACGGCACCCTCGACGGGCAGGTCGTGGCCTTCTTCGTGATGGTGGTGGCCGCCGCCGAGGTGGTCATCGGCCTGGCGATCATCGTCACGATCTTCCGCACCCGCAACTCGGCCTCGGTCGACGAGCCCAACCTGTTGAAGTTGTGAGGCGACGACTGTGAACAACACCCTTGCGGTCCTCGCCTCGGGCGAGGCATCCCCGGGCGAGGTCGTCCAGGCCACCGGAACCTTCGCCCTGATCGTGGCCCTCATCGCGATCCCGGCTGCCGGCGCACTGCTCCTGCTCCTGGCAGGGCGGCGCGCCAACCGCTGGGGCCACTGGCTCGGCACGGCGATCGTCCTGACGGCCTTTGCCCTGGCGTGCGTGCTGTTCCTGGCCCTGCTGGCCCAGCCTGAGGATGCCCGCACGATCAACCAGTACCTCTGGGACTGGATCGACGTCGGCGCGTTCCAAGCACCCTTCGCCCTGCAGCTGGACCCGCTGAGCATGGTCTTCGTGCTGCTCATCACCGGTGTCGGATCACTGATCCACATCTACTCGATCAGCTACATGGAGCACGACCCGCAGCGGCGCAAGTTCTTCGCCTACCTCAACCTGTTCATCGCCGCGATGCTGCTGCTGGTGCTGGCCAACAACTACCTGCTGCTCTACGTCGGCTGGGAGGGCGTGGGCCTGGCCTCGTACCTGCTGATCGGCTTCTGGTTCCACAAGCCCTCGGCGGCCACGGCGGCCAAGAAGGCCTTCGTGGTCAACCGTGTCGGTGACTTCGGCCTGAGCCTGGCGATCATGATGATGTTCGCCACCCTGGGCACGTTCACCTTCGAGGGTGTCAACGCCACCGTGGGCGAGGCCGACTCGACCATGGTCACCTGGATCGGCCTCGCGCTGCTCCTGGCGGCATGCGGCAAGTCGGCGCAGTTCCCTCTGCAGTCCTGGCTGCTCGATGCGATGGAGGGCCCGACTCCCGTCTCGGCCCTGATCCACGCGGCAACCATGGTCACCGCCGGTGTCTACCTGATCGTCCGGTCGGCCGAGATCTTCAACCTGAGCGAGACGGCGCGGATCGCCGTGGTCCTCGTGGGGACGATCACGCTGCTCATGGGTGCGGTCATCGGGTCGGCCAAGGACGACATCAAGAAGGGCCTGGCCGGGTCCACGATGAGCCAGATCGGCTACATGTTCCTGGCCGCCGGGCTGGGGCCCGTCGGGTACGTCTTCGCGATCTTCCACCTGCTCACCCACGGCATCTTCAAGGCCCTGCTGTTCCTGTCGGCGGGCTCGGTGATGCACGGCATGGATGACGAGGTGAACATGCGCCACTACGGCGCCCTGCGCAAGGCGATGATGGTGACGTGGGCGGTGTTCGGCATCGGCTACCTGTCGATCATCGGTGTCCCGCCGTTCGCCGGCTTCTGGAGCAAGGACGAGATCATCCACGTGGCCTGGGCCGAGCATCCGGTCGCGGGCTTCGCGGCGCTGGTCGGCGCCGGGGTGACCGCCTTCTACATGACCCGGATGATGGCCATGACGTTCTACGGCAAGGCGCGCTGGGACGACGGCGTGCACCCGCACGAGTCCTCACCTGTGATGACGATCCCGATGATCATCCTGGCGCTGGGCTCCGCAGTTGCCGGCTTCCTCATGCTCTACGTGGGCAACGTCGAGGAATGGCTGGCACCGGTGACCGGCTACGAGGAGGTCGAGGGCTCGATCGCCACGCCGGTGATGATCGCCATGACCCTGACGGTGGTCGTCATCGGAGTGATCATCGGCTGGCGGCAGTACGCCATGCGTGAAGTGCCGCGGGTTGCTCCCACCCAGGTCAGCGCGCTGACGGTGGCTGCCCGCCACGACCTGTACGGCGATGCGGTCAACGAGGCGCTGTTCATGCGCCCCGGTCAGCACCTGACCCGCACCCTGGTCTGGACCGACAACAAGATCGTGGATGGTGCAGTCAACGGCACGGCGGCCGGCATCGGCGGGCTCAGCGCCCGGATGCGGCGCTGGCAGACCGGGTACGTCCGGTCCTACGCCCTGACGATGTTGCTCGGCGTCGTGGTCCTTGGCGCCGTCCTGGCCCTGGGGGTTCTGCTGTGAGCACCGACTACTACCTGGTCGCGCTCATGGCGCTGCCGATCCTCGGTGGGCTGCTGGTGGCGGTGCTGCCGAAGTCCAACCCCGTCCTGGCCAAGAGGGTGGCCCTGGTCATCTCCGTGCTGGTGGCGGGCCTGGGCATCGCCGCGGCCCTGCAGTACGCCCCGGACTCCACTGAGGTGTTCCAGCTGGCGTCGAGCTGGTCGTGGATCCCGGCCTGGGGTGTGAGCTTCGCACTGGGCGTGGATGGCATCTCGCTGGTGCTCATCCTCATGACGGTGATCCTGGTGCCGGTCTGCATCCTTGCCGGCTGGGCCGACGCCGATGGCTCGCGCGGCTCGATCAGGGGCTACTTCGCGTGGATCCTCGTGCTCGAGGGCCTGGTCCTCGGGGTCTTCGCCGCCACGGACGTCTTCCTGTTCTACGTGCTGTTCGAAGCCATGCTGATCCCGATGTACTTCCTCATCGGACGCTATGGCGGTGAGCAGAGGCAGTACGCGGCCGTGAAGTTCTTCCTCTACTCGCTGCTCGGTGGCCTGCTCATGCTGGCAGCCCTGATCGGTGTGTACGTGCTCTCGGTCCAGCAGTACGGGCAGGGCACGTTCGACTATGCCGCGCTGGTCGGCCTGGACATCAGCCAGGACACCCAGAAGTGGCTCTTCCTCGGCTTCTTCATCGCCTTCGCGATCAAGGCCCCGATGTGGCCGCTGCACACCTGGCTGCCGGATGCGGCCTCCGAGGCTCCGCCGAGCTCGTCGGTGCTGCTGGTGGGGATCCTGGACAAGGTCGGCACCTTCGGGATGCTGCGGCTGTGCCTGCCGATGTTCCCCGATGCATCCAGGTACTTCGCACCCGGCATCATCATCCTGGCCCTGGTCGGCATCGTGTACGGCGCCCTCGTGGCCATCGGCCAGACCGATCTCAAGCGCCTGATCGCCTACACCTCGATCAGCCACTTCGGCTTCATCGTCCTGGGCATCTTTGCGATGACCTCGCAGGGGCAGAGCGGTTCGACGCTGTACATGGTCAACCACGGCTTCTCGATCGCTGCGCTGTTCCTGCTCGTCGGCTTCATGGCCACCCGTCGCGGATCGCGTTTGGTGGCCGACTTCGGTGGCGTGCAGAAGGTGGCGCCGGTCCTGGCGGGGCTGTTCCTCGTGGCCGGTCTGTCCTCGCTGGCGCTGCCGGGCCTGAGCTCGTTCGTCTCGGAGTTCCTGGTCCTGGCCGGCACGTACACGGTCTACCCGTGGGCGGCGATCGTGGCGACCCTGGGCATCGTCCTGGCCGCCCTGTACATCCTGTTGATGTACCAGCGCACGATGACCGGGCCGGTGCGCGAGGGCGTGGCCGGCATGAGCGACCTGCGGGGTCGCGAGGTCATGGCCATCGCCCCGGTGCTGGCCATCATCATCGCCCTGGGCGTGTTCCCGAACAGCCTGTTGGACATCATCAACCCATCCGTGGACCAGACGATGTCGGTGGTGGGCAGCAGCGATCCTGCGCCCGCCGTCGCCGAGTCGGGGAAGTGAGGCCGCGATGATCTCCATGGCGATTCCCATGGCCGAGACGCTGACGTTCCCGACGTTCCAGTACCGGGCGATGTCACCTGTGCTGCTCGTCCTTGTTGCGGCCGTCCTCTCGGTCCTCGTGGAGGGCCTGGCCCCGCGCAGGACCAGGCGGTCGATCCAGCTCCTCCTGGTGGGGGCCAGCCTGCTGGCCGCCCTGGTCCTCACGGTCACGATGCCCATCTCCGCAGAGGGTCTTGTCGCCAGTGGCACGTTGGCCGTCGACGGCCCGACGTTGTTCCTGTGGATCTCCATCCTCGTGATCGCGCTGCTCGCGATGCTCGTGATGGCAGAGCGCCGGGCCGATGCCGCCGGCGACGCCTTCGCGCCCCGCTCGGCCTCCCTGGTCGGCTCCGCTGAGGAGCGTGAGCTCACCAGGCGCGGGTGGGAGCAGACCGAGGTGTGGCCGCTGTTCCTGTTCTCGGTGGCCGGCATGCTCCTGTTCCCGGCGGCCAACGACCTGCTGATGCTGTTCGTGGCCCTCGAGGTCATGAGCCTGCCGCTGTACCTGCTTGCCGGCATGGCCCGCCGACGGCGGCTGCTGTCCCAGGAGGCGTCGCTCAAGTACTTCCTGCTGGGTGCCTTCGCCTCGGCCCTGCTGCTCTACGGGTCCGCGATGCTGTTCGGGTACGCCGGTGCGCTGGACTTCGCTGCCATCAGCCAGGCGATCACGGATCGCCCCGGCTCGCAGGGGCTGCTGCTGCTCGGGGTCGCCCTGGTCAGTGCCGGCCTGCTGTTCAAGGTCGCGGCGGTCCCCTTCCACATGTGGACCCCGGACGTGTACCAGGGGTCCCCCACACCCGTGACCGCCTTCATGGCGGCCGGGGTGAAGATCGCCGGGTTCGGCGCCCTGCTGCGGGTGATGTACGTCGTCCTGGGCGGAGTGGCCTGGGACTGGCAGCCGGTCATGTGGGTCGTGGCGATCATCACCATGCTCGTCGGCGTGATCCTGGCCGTGACCAGCTCCGACATCAAGCGGATGCTGGCCTACTCGTCGGTCGGGCACGCCGGCTTCCTGCTGCTGGGTGTCATCGCCTTCTCCAACGAGGGCCTGGCCGCCACGATGTTCTACCTGCTCGCCTACGGCCTGACCACGATCGGCTGCTTCGCGATCGTCATGCTGGTGCGCGGGCCGGCCGGCGAGGCGGGGCACCTCTCCTCGTGGGCGGGCCTGGGCCGAACGTCACCGATGATCGCCGGCGTGTTCGCCTTCCTGCTGCTCGCGCTGGCTGGGATCCCGCTCACCAGTGGGTTCACCGCCAAGTTCGGTGTCTTCTCGGCTGCCATCGCCAGCGGTGCGATCGCGCCGGTGCTCGTGGCGATCCTGGCCTCGGCCATCTCGGCGTTCTTCTACCTGAGGGTCATCGTCCTGATGTACTTCACCAAGCCTGCCAGCGAGGGCGGGGCCGCCGTCGCCGTGCCCAGCGTGCTGACCTACACGGCGATCGGTGTGGCGGTTGCTGGGACTGTCCTGCTCGGGGTGTTCCCGCAGTCCGTGCTGAACCTGGTCAACGAGTCGTCGGTCTTCCTGCGCTGACCTGTCCACGGCGCCCCCGACGCGCAGATGGCCGGTCCGTGGGGAGCCGTGCCATCGCCACGGGGCGTTCGGTACGTTTCCTCCATGACCTTCACCCCGCGCACCCACAAGTACATGCTGTCCGAGGACGAGATGCCCACGACCTGGTACAACCTGGTCGCCGATCTCCCCGTCCCGCCGCCCCCGCCGCTGCATCCGGGCACCCACGAGCCGATCGGTCCTGAGGCCCTCGAGCCGCTGTTCCCGATGGACCTGATCATGCAGGAGGTCGCCAGCGACCGGTACATCGACATCCCCGGTGAGGTCCTGGACATCTACCGGCAGTGGCGCCCCGCGCCGCTCATGCGTGCCTACCGGCTCGAGGAGTCCCTGGGCACCTCTGCGCGGATCTACTACAAGTACGAGGGCGTGAGCCCCGCCGGCTCGCACAAGGTCAACACCTCTGTCCCACAGGCCTACTACAACGCCAAGGCGGGTGTCACGAAGCTCACGACCGAGACCGGCGCCGGGCAGTGGGGTACGGCCCTGAGCTACGCCACGGCCCTGTTCGGCCTCGAGTGCGAGGTGTGGCAGGTCGGTGCCAGCTTCGACCAGAAGCCCTACCGGCGCATGATGATCGAGACGTTCGGGGCCTCGGTCCACCGCTCACCCTCGACCCTGACCGAGGCCGGCAAGCACTACCTCGAGATGGACCCCGATCACCCGGGATCCCTGGGGATCGCGATCTCCGAGGCGGTCGAGGTCGCTGCGGGCGACCCGAACACCAAGTACGCCCTCGGCTCGGTGCTCAACCACGTCATCCTGCACCAGACGATCATCGGCGAGGAGGCCCTGCTCCAGATGGAGAAGGCCGGGGACACCCCCGACGTCATCCTCGGGTGCACGGGTGGCGGATCGAACTTCGCCGGGCTGGTGTTCCCCTTCATCCGGGAGAAGCTCGCTGGTCGGATCAGCCCCACCATCCGAGCCGTCGAGCCGGCCAGCTGCCCGACGCTGACCCGTGGGGTGTACGCCTACGACTTCGGGGACGCCTCCGGGATGACACCCCTGATGAAGATGCACACGCTGGGCCACAACTTCATCCCGGACCCGATCCACGCAGGTGGCCTGCGCTACCACGGGATGTCGCCGCTGCTGTCCCACGCCTACGACCAGGGCCTGCTCGAGGCCGAGTCGGTGCCGCAGGTGGAGTGCTTCGACGCCGCAGTCCGGTTCGCCCGCACCGAGGGCATCGTGGCCGCCCCGGAGTCCAGCCACGCGATCGCCGCCGCGATCCGTGAGGCCAACGCGGCCACCGAGGCCGGCGATGAGCGCGTCATCCTCATCGCGCTGTCGGGTCATGGGCACTTCGACCTGGCTGCCTACGACGCCTACCTGGGCGGCCGTCTCGTGGATTCCGAGATTCCGGACGAGCGTTTCGCGCAGCCGCTCTCGGAGCTGCCGACCATCTGAGCGGTGCGATTCGGCGCAACGGCCGATCGTGAGTCAGACTTGACCTCGTGCCTTCCCTGACCTCCAGCCGCCCTGAGGGGTTGCTGCTTGCTGACCCGGTCCTCGATGCCCGGGTCAGTGCACGTCTGCTCGACGTCGAGGGCCTGCTGCGGGAGTCGGTGGTCAGCGACTACCCGTTCGTGACCAGCACCGCCCGGCACCTGGTGGATGCCGGAGGGAAGCGCTTCCGCCCACTCCTGGCACTCCTGGCCTCGGAGTTCGGCGATCCCGATGCACAGACAGTCGTGCCCTCGGCCGTTGTCGTCGAGCTCACCCACCTGGCCACGCTCTACCACGATGACGTCATGGACGAGGCGCGGTTGCGTCGCGGGGCAGACTCCGCGAACGCCCGCTGGGACAACACGGTGGCCATCCTCACAGGCGATTTCCTCTTCGCCCGCGCCTCGAACCTGCTGGCCGACCTGGGACCGGAGGCTGTGCGCATCCAGGCACGCACCTTCGAGCGGCTGTGCACCGGCCAGATCCGCGAGACGGTGGGCCCGGCCGAGGACGAGGACCCGATCGCCCACCACGTGAACGTCCTGGCTGACAAGACCGGGTCGCTGATCGCCACGGCAGGGCGGTTCGGGGCGATGATGGCTGGCGCCGACCAGGACGTGGTCGAGACGTTGGCCGCATTCGGGGAGCGCATCGGGGTGGCCTTCCAGCTCGCCGACGACCTGGTCGACATCGGCAGTGAGCGCGCCCAGTCGGGCAAGACCCCCGGGACCGACCTGCGCGAGGGCGTGGCGACGCTGGCGGTCCTGTACGCCCGCACGTCGGATCTGGCCGAGGACGCCCGCCTGATCGAGCTGACCTCCGGACCGATCCACGACGACGACGACCATGCCGAGGCGCTGGCACTGCTGCGCGCCCACCCTGCGATGCAACGGGCCCGCGACGAGGCCCATCGCTGGGCCGACGAGGCCCGGTCGGCCCTGTCCCCGCTTCCCCCCGGACCAGCCCGTGATGCCCTCGAGATGCTCTGCGACTACGTGGTCGATCGGACCGGTTGATGCCCGTAGGCGACTACAGCGGCCGTCAGGTCGGGGTCGCCTCCGGCCTGCTGGCCTACATCCTGTGGGGACTGTTCCCGTTGTACTGGGGCTTCCTGGAGCCCGCCACCCCCGCTGAGGTCCTCGCAGCCCGGGTGGTGTTCTCCCTGGCCTCCCTGGCCGTCCTGGTCTCGGTCGTCGGGCAGTGGTCCCTGGTCCGTGCAGTGTTCGGGGACCGTCGTCGCCTCCTGATCCTCGCGGCGGCCGCCTGCATCGTGTCGGTGAACTGGGGGGTGTTCATCTGGGCGGTGGACAACGACCACGTGGTGGACGCCTCGCTCGGCTACTTCATCAACCCGCTGGTGTCGATCGCCCTGGGTGTGCTCGTGCTGCGCGAGCGGCTGCGCTCCCTGCAGTGGCTGGCCGTGGCGATCGCATCGGTGGGTGTCCTGTACGCGACCCTCGCCCTCGGGCGACTGCCGTGGATCTCGCTGGTCCTGGCCTTCTCCTTCGGCGTCTACGGGTTGGCCAAGAAGCTGGC
The DNA here is from genome assembly GCA_963697345.1 of uncultured Actinomycetes bacterium. GTDB lineage: Bacteria > Actinomycetota > Actinomycetes > S36-B12 > CAIYMF01 > Prado023. Next base: position 203,988 of record CAVONS010000007.1, read on the forward strand.
CGGTGTCGACGCCGTTGCCAGCCTGACCGTCGAGATGATCGTCCTCACGCCCTTCGCCCTGGCGTACATCACCCTGCTGTGGTCCCGCGACGAGCTCGCGTTCGGCGCCCACGGCTGGGGCCACGCCCTGCTCATGGTGGGGGCGGGGCCGGTCACCGCCCTGCCCCTGCTCTTCTTCGGCTTCGCCGCACACCGGGTGCCCCTGTCGGTCCTTGGTCCGCTGCAGTACGTGGCGCCGAGCCTGCAGCTGATCATCGGGGTGTGGGTGCTCGACGAGGCCATGTCACCCCAGCGGTGGCTGGCCTTCCTCATCGTCTGGATCGGGTTGGCCGTGTTCACCGTTGACGCGGTGCGCAACGCGCGAGGTCGCGGGCTGATGCCCGTCGAGGACCTGTAGGGCCCTCGGGCTGTCGGACCGCCCGCGCGTAGAATCGGGACTGGCCGCGAGAGCCGTGGCGACGACTGCGAGTGAGAAGCCGATGAACGTCGAGGTTGACCGGATCCCTGCCCTGCACCTGTGCCTGGCCGACATGGTGTTCGACGACCACGCCGGCCTCCAGCGCTGGGTGCCCATCGTGGGATTGACCCTTGACTCCGAGCACGTCCTGGTCATGTGTGACGGCGATGAGCAGCCGCTGCGCATCCCGGCGGGGTCCCTGGTCGCGGTCCGTCGCCCGCAGCACCCCGGCCAGCACAGTGACGAGGACCTCCACGACCGGATGTCCGGGTGGTACCCGGGGGATGTGGATTCCGCCAGTGCTGCTGTGGCCGCGCACTCCCAGGCGCCCCAGCAGGCTGCGGCGGGTTCCCTGCCCTACCCGAACTCGCACTACGAGGGCCTCTACGGAGGCGACCTGGACCATGTCGTCGACGCTGTGGGCGGTACACCCGACGCTGAGACGCGCGGTCGTCGGGACGCCGCAACCCGACGCCACCTGACGGCGGCGATCCAGGGTTCGGACGCCTCCTCGGACCCAGCCGGTGAGGACGAGGACAGCGAGCTCCTGGGCAGGATGGGCGACGGCTACGTCGGCGATGTGCGCCACCTGGTCGACAAGAGGGACTCCTGACCCCGTGATCGGTGACCCCGTGGTCCCGGCCGTTCCGGACGGGATGCCCGCGGGTGGTCCGGGTCCGCTGGCCGGGGTCCGGTTCGTCGAGCTCGGTGGGATCGGTCCGGTCCCGCACGCGGGGATGCTGCTGGCCGACCTCGGCGCCTCCGGGGTCCGCATCGAGCGACCCGGCGGCCAGATGATGGGACACACCCCCGGCCGGGACCCGCTGCTCCGGGGACGTCCCACCCAGATGGTCGACCTGCGCGATGCGCCCGGGCGTGATCACGTCCTGGGCCTGGTCGCCGAGGCTGACGTGCTGATCGAGGGCTTCCGGCCGGGTGTCACAGAACGACTGGGCCTGGGCCCGCAGGACTGCTGGGCGCGCAATCCCCAGCTCGTGTACGGGCGGATGACCGGTTGGGGGCAGACCGGGCCCTGGGCGAGCCGGGCCGGCCACGACATCAACTACAGCTCCGTGGCCGGACCCCTGCGGCACACCGCACGGGCCGGAGAACGGCCGGTCCTGGCGCTGAACCTGATCGCCGACCATGGCGGTGGCTCCACCTACCTGGTCATGGGCGTGCTCGCGGCACTGGTCGAGGTGGCGCGCACCGGGGCCGGCGTCGTGGTGGATGCGGCCATGGTCGAGGGTGCGGCGAACCTGACGAGCCTGGTCCACGGGATGCGCGCCCAGGGCCTGTGGCCCAACCCCCCGGGCGCGAACGCCCTGGATGGGGGGTGCCCCTTCTACGACACCTACACGTGCGCCGATGGCAGGTACGTCGCCGTCGGGCCGTTGGAGCCGGCCTTCTACCAGGAGCTGCTGGCCGGCCTGGGCCTGCTGGGCGAGGACCTCCCCGAGCAGTGGGACATGACGGGCTGGCCCGACCTGCGCCGCAGGTTCAGTGCGGCGTTCGCCGCCCGGTCCCGCGACGAGTGGGCCGCGGCCTTCGCGGGCACGAACGCCTGTGTCACCCCCGTCCTGGACATGACCGAGGCCCCAGATCATCCCCAGCTGGCTGCGCGCGGAACCTTCGTGACCGATCCGGTCAGCGGGACCCGTGTCCCAGGTCCTGCCCCACGCTTCGGCCCGCGGAACGCGGGGTAGCGCTTCCCGGCAGGTCGCGACCATGGTCCCTACCGGGTGCCGCCGTGGCGGGCGACGATGGACGTGTCAGCAGCGTGGCCCCGCGCGAGGGGCGCAGGTGCCACGTCGGCACGAGGAGGCGCACGCGATGTCACAGTCCACCCAGATCGTTGTCGGCTACGACGGCTCACCGGACTCGCGCGCCGCCCTGGACTGGGCGATCCGTGAGGCGGCGTCGCGTCGCTTCGGGATCAGGGTCGTCCACTGCGAGCCGGACCTGCGGATGTGGGACGGGGCGGCCGCGACGATGGCCGGCGCACCGGTCCTGGCCACGGCCCTTCCCGAGGATGGCCCGACGCCTGCGTCCGAGGCGGCCGCCCTGGTCGCCGCCGCCGGCGTCCCCGTCGAGACCGTGTCCGGCGCGGGCCCGCCGGCCGGCGTCCTCGTTGAGCAGAGCCGGTCTGCAGCGATGGTGGTGATCGGATCCCGGGGCCACGGTGCGGTGTCCTCGGCCATCCTCGGCTCGACCGTCGCCCACGTGGCCTCCCATTCCCACGCGCCGGTCATCGTCGCGCAGGCGCAGGGTGCCGCTGATGGGCCCGTGGTGGTGGGTGTGGACGGCTCACCCCACTCCGAGGAGCTCGTGGGGTGGGCGATCGACCATGCCTCGCGGCACGGCCTGGCCCTCGAGGTGCTGCACGCGTACGCGATCCCCGTCTATCCGGGTGTGGTGCCCTACGTCCCCCCGGAGGAGATCACCCGGGCCACCTCCGACTTCGAGAAGCGGGTGGCTGCCGAGACCCTGGCTGGGTGGCGTGAGCGCTATCCCGATGTCGACGTGCGGGTCACGGTCTCCCATGGTCGGCCCGGGCCCCTGCTGGTCCGGGCGACCGAGCGGGCGAGCTTGACCGTGGTGGGCTCCCGGGGCCGTGGTGCCTTCCTGGGCATGCTCCTGGGGTCGACCAGTCAGTCCCTGCTCCAGCACGCGACGGGATCAGTGGCCGTGCTGCGCCGGCACAAGCACTGAGAGCACCGCCGGGCCATCAGGTCGGCCGATCCTCAGCCGGGGACCGTCCACGTGTCCGTTCCGGCGAGCAGGGACCCGAGGTCCCCGGGGCCCTTCGCCTTGGCCCGGTCCAGCTGCTCGGCGAGCAGGTGGTCATAGACCGGGCGGCGAACGTCGCGGAACACCCCGATCGCGGTGTTCTGCAACGTGTCGAAATCGGCCAGCCGGGACAGGGCGAACGCCGTCGAGGGCTCAGCGGCGTACGCGTCGTGCACCCAGAGGCAGTCCCCCTCGCAGTCGGACACGTCCTCGACGACGTGCAGCACGCCGTCATCCCTGCGGGCCACACCCTTCTGCCCGTCGCTGCCGAAGCGGATCGGCTGGCCGTGCTCGAGCCGGATCAGGTTGTCCTCGCGGATCCCGGAGTCCTTCAGGGGCTCCCAGGCACGGTCGTTGAAGATGTTGCAGTTCTGGTAGATCTCGACGAGCGCGGAACCCTCGTGGGCCGCGGCTGCCCGCAGGACCTCGGTCAGGTGCTTGCGATCGGAGTCGATCGTCCGGGCCACGAAGGATGCCTCGGCGCCCAGGGCCACCGAGATCGGGTTGAAGGGGTAGTCGATCGACCCCATGGGGGTCGACTTGGTGACCTTGCCGGCCTCGCTGGTCGGGGAGTACTGGCCCTTGGTCAGGCCGTAGATCCTGTTGTTGAACAGCAGGATCTTGATGTTCACGTTGCGCCGCAGCGCGTGCAGGAAGTGGTTGCCCCCGATGCTCAGGGCATCGCCATCACCGGTGACCACCCAGACCGACAGGTCGGGCCGGGAGGTCGACAGCCCGGTGGCGATGGCCGGCGCCCGGCCGTGGATCGAGTGCATCCCGTAGGTGTCCACGTAGTACGGGAACCGCGAGGAGCACCCGATGCCGGAGATGAACACGATGTTCTCGCGGCGCACGCCCAGCTCCGGCAGGAAGGACTGCACCGCGGCCAGGATCGCGTAGTCCCCGCAGCCGGGGCACCAGCGGACCTCCTGGTCGGTCTTGAAGTCCTTGGCCTTCTGCGGCGGGTCAGCCTTGGGCACCAGCGACAGGCTCAGGGCGGAGGGCAGGTCGATGGTCACAGCAGCTCCCTGATCTGGTCGGCCAGTTCGGTGGCCTTGAACGGCAGTCCACGCACCTGGTTGTATCCCTGGGCGTCCACCAGGAACTTGCCCCGGATGAGCAGGCTCAGCTGGCCGAGGTTCATCTCCGGGATCAGCACGCGGTCGTAGGCGCGCAGGACGTCGCCGGTGTTGGCCGGGAAGGGGTTGAGGTGGCGCAGGTGTGCCTGGGCCACGGCCCCGCCCTCGGACCGGATGATCCCGCAGGCGGCGCCGATCGGCCCGTGCGTGGAGCCCCACCCCAGCACGAGGACCTTGGCGCTCCCACTGGGGTCCTCGACCTCCAGGGGTCCGATGCTGGCCGCGATGCCGTCGACCTTCGCCTGTCGGGTGCGGACCATGAAGTCGTGGTTGTCCGGGTCGTAGCTGATGTCGCCGGATCCATCAGCCTTCTCGATCCCACCGATGCGGTGCTCGAGGCCCGGCGTCCCGGGGATCGCCCAGGGGCGGGCCAGCGTCTGCGGGTCGCGCTTGTAGGGCCAGTACACCTCGGTGCCGTCCTCGAGGGTGTGGTTGAGCTCGGTGGCGAACTCGACGCGCAGGTCCGGGAGGTCGGAGACGTCCGGGACCCGCCACGGCTCGGACCCGTTGGCCAGGTACCCGTCGGAGAGCAGCATCACCGGCGTGCGGTAGGTCAGCGCGATCCGCGCGGCCTCGATGGCGGCGTCGAAGCAGTCGCTGGCAGATTGCGGGGCGATGATCGGCACGGGTGCTTCGCCGTTGCGCCCGAACATGGCCTGCAGCAGGTCGGCCTGCTCGGTCTTGGTGGGCAGGCCCGTCGAGGGCCCGCCGCGCTGGACGTCGATGATCAGCAGGGGCAGCTCGGTGGCCACGGCCAGCCCGATCGTCTCGGACTTCAGGGCGATCCCCGGCCCGGAGGTCGTGGTCACGGCCAGCGACCCGCCGTAGGCGGCGCCGAGCGAAGCACCGATACCCGCGATCTCGTCCTCGAGCTGCAGCGTGCGCACGCCGAACTCCTTGTGCCGGGAGAGCTCGTGGAGGATGTCGCTGGCCGGGGTGATCGGGTACGAGCCGAGGAACAGCGGCAGGCCCGACAGCTGGGAGGCAGCGATCAGCCCATAGGACAGCGCGGTGTTGCCCGTGATGTTGCGGTACACCCCCGGGGCCATGACCGCAGGGACCACCTCGTACTGGACCGCGAAGTCCTCGGTCGTCTCCCCGAACGCCCAGCCGGCGTCGAAGGCGGCCAGATTGGCGGCAAGGATCTCGGGCTTGCGGCCGAACTTCGCGGTGAGGTAGTTCCTGGTCCCCTCGGTCCCCCGGGAGTAGAGCCAGCTCAGCAGCCCCAGGGCGAACATGTTCTTCGCCCGCTCTGCTTCCTTCTTGGTGATGCTGAATCCCTTGAGCGCCTCGACTGTGAGGGTGGTGAGGTTCACCGGGTGCAGGGAGTAGGACGCCAGGCTGTCGTCGGTGAGCGGATCGGCGCTGTAGCCGACCTTGTCCAGGGCGCGCTGGGTGAACTCGTCGGTGTTCACGATCAGGTGCCCACCGCGACGGACGTGGTGCAGGTTGCTGCGCAGGGCAGCGGGGTTCATGGCCACAAGGACGTCGGCAGCGTCGCCCGGGGTCTGGATCGCGTGGTCGGCGAACTGCAGCTGGAAGGCGCTGACGCCGTGGACGGTGCCCGCTGGCGCACGGATCTCAGCGGGGAAGTCGGGCAGCGTCGACAGGTCGTTGCCGAAGGACGCCGTCTCCTGGGTGAACCGGTCCCCGGTCAGCTGCATGCCGTCGCCGGAGTCGCCGGCGAATCGGATGATGACCTTGTCGAGTGGTTCTACCGGCTTGGACACAAGCGCCGTGCCTTTCGCGTCCCGGTGGGGCTTCCCGCGGGGTAAGGGTTCCTTGACCTCCCATTCTGTCCCATGACCTGCGTCGGCGCGTCGCACCCCCGTGCCGTGGTGCCGGTCAGTCCACGTCGGGCGGGCCCGTCGCCGCTCCCAGGGCCTAGCCTTGACCCGTGGAGGTGGGTGCCGTTCAGCGTCGTTGGGCCCGGGTGGGGGACCGGCGGGTGTCGCTGCACGTCGTGGAACTGGGACTCGCGTGCTGTGGGGTCGAGGTGCGTGAGGCGCGCCGCGCGGCCGATCTGCTGGGCGCGGCACTCGGTATCGACCCCGCCGATGGGTCCAGCGATGCCGGCGCCCGGGACGACGGGTCACCTGCCCTGCACGTCCTGGTCGTGGCTGGGACCGTGACCACGCGACTGGCGCCCGTCCTGGCCGCCGCCCACGCCGCGCTGCCCGAGCCGCACGCGGTGCTGGCCTTCGGAGCGTGCGCGGCAACCGGGGGTCCCTACTGGGACTCGTACAGCGTCCTGCCCGGCGCCCACGAGGTGGTGCCGGTCGACGTCTGGGTGCCCGGCTGCCCACCGCGCCCGGCGGACCTGGTGGCGGGGCTGGAGGAGGTGCTGCGTGGACGTCCATGAGCACCGGGTGCGCGCCGAGGAGTGGCTGGCCCACTGCGCTGGCCTGGCAGCGGCCGGGTCGTCCATGCTCGACATGCTCACGGCTGTGGACGATCCCGACGCTGGGCGGATCGAGGTCGTGGCGCACCTGGTCGATGTGGGTGCCCGGGTCCGCCACCTGGTCTGGACCTCCGTGGACCGCACCGTCGCGGAGCTGGCCTCACTGGTCGAGGTCTACCCGGGTGCGTCGTGGCACGAGCGTGAGGTCCACGAGATGTTCGGCGTCACCTTCCTGGGCAACCCCGACCTGCGGCCGCTGCTCACGAGCGGGGCGGCCGGGTTCCCGCTGCGTCGCACGTCTGCGCTGCCAGCGCGTGCGGCGACCACGTGGCCGGGGGCCGTCGAGCCCTCCGACCGTCCCGCGCCCGGTCGGGTGGCTGCCCGCCCGCGCTCGCGTCCGGGCCCGCCCGGCATCCCCCCGCAGTGGCAGTCATGAGCCCCCATGCGCGGATCGCGCTGATCGCAGAGCAGTGCACGTCCTGCATGCTGTGCGTCCGGGAGTGCCCCACGTGGTGCATCACGCTGGACGCGCACCAGGAGCTCGACGGTGATCCCAGTGCGCGGCGTCCGCGCACGGTCAACGTCCTGGACACCTTCACCATCGACTGGGGCCTGTGCATGTACTGCGGGATCTGTGTCGACGTGTGCCCCTTCGACGCCCTGGAGTGGCGCGCAGACGCGGTGGCCCCCACCAGCGCGCCGCAGGGCCTCAAGCACGGGATCGCAGACCTGCAGCCCTGACCCCGACCTCTGTGCGCTGCCCGCTGGGCGAACGCCGCCGCGGTGGTCCTGGGTCAGCGCAGCAGGGCGGCCACGAGGTTCGCGGGCCGGTCGACCAGGTGGGCGGCCCCAGCGTCGGTCAGCTCCTGCGCGCTGCCGTAGCCCCACAGGGCACCCAGGCAGGGCATCCCGGTGGCCGTCGCCCCCAGGACGTCGTGGGAGCGGTCCCCGATCATCACCGCGCCGTCTGCGGGACGGCCCAGGCGGTGCAGCACCTCGGTGATGACGTCGGCCTTGAGCGTTCGTCGGCCGTCGAGCTCGGAGCCGACGATGACCGTGAACCACGGCGACAGCCCGAAGTGCTCCAGGATCGATCGTGCGTAGGGCTCGGCCTTGGAGGTGGCCACGGCCAGGACGCAGCCGGCTGCGCGCAGGGTGCTCAGCGCCTCGGGAATCCCGTCGTACACGCTGTTCTCGAACTGGCCGCTGCGCCCGTAGTACACGCGGTAGGCCGTGATCGCCTCCTGCGACCGGTCGAGGTCCATCCCGCAGACCTCGCGGAACGAGTCGAGCAGCGGCGGGCCGATGAAGGCGTCGAGCGCGGCTGGGGGCGGGATGGGCTCGCCGAGCTCGGTCAGGGCGAAGCGGACCGACGCCAGGATCCCCGGGCCACTGGCGGTCAGGGTGCCGTCGAGGTCGAACAGCACGGCGCTGGGGGCACCCGACAGGTCGGCGGCCGGCGTCTGGGGGCCCTGCGGATCCGAGCCCGGGCTCACCGGTAGTTGACGAACTGGACCGGGAAGTCGAGGTCGGCCTCGCGGACCAGCTGCTGGACGGCCTGCAGGCTGTCGCGGCTCTTGGCCGAGACCCGCAGCTCCTCACCCATCACCTGGGACTTCACGCCCTTGGGGCCCTCGTCGCGGATGAGCTTGTTCAGCTTGCTTGCCTGCTCCTTGGAGATCCCGGCGGTCAGGGTGCACAGGATCTTGGTCTCCTTGCCTGAGGGCCGGGGCTCCTCGGCGTTGAGGGCCTTGAGCGAGACCTTGCGCTTGACCAGCTTGTCCTTGAGGACGTCGAGGGCCGCCGAGCAACGCTCCTCCGTGCTCGAGGTGATCTCGATGCCCATCTCGCCGCGCCAGGCGATCGAGGTGCTGGTGTTCTTGAAGTCGAATCGCTGGGCCAGTTCCTTGGCGGCCTGGTTCAGGGCGTTGTCCACCTCTTGGTGGTCGACCTTGCTGACGATGTCGAAGCTGCTGTCTGCCATGGGGTCAGGGTATCGGCATGCCCGCGCAGGGACCGGCGCTGGTTTGTCGGCGGCGTGGTGCCACGGGTACGATTCTCGGGCACTGGCGGGTTGCCCGAGTGGCCAAAGGGAGCAGACTGTAAATCTGCCGGCTCAGCCTACGTTGGTTCGAACCCAACACCCGCCACACGCACCAGAGGGGCCCCAGCACCTGCCGGGGCCCCTCTGCTGTTGCCGGGTTGATGCTGCCACCTGGCGTTGTCATGACATGAGCGGGAACCGGTTCCCGATGCGAGGATGGTGGACCATGACATGGAGCGCTGCCTACATCCCAGACCTTGCCGGACAGTCGATGATCGTGACCGGGGCCAACTCCGGCATCGGCCTGGAGGCGGCCAAGGTGCTGGCGGCCCGCGGTGCCGCCGTGACACTGGCCACCCGTGACGCCGGGCGGGGGGCCCAGGCGGCCGACCAGGTCCAGGCCGTGGCTCCTGGCGCGCAGGTCGAGGTCGCCTCCCTGGATCTGGCCGACCTGGCCAGCGTCGCGCAGTTCGCAACCCGGTGGAAGCAGGAGCATCCCGAGGGCCTCGACGTCCTGATCAACAACGCCGGCGTGATGGCGATCCCACGCCGGGAGACTGCCGACGGCTTCGAGATGCAGTTCGGGACCAACCATCTGGGGCACTTCGCCCTGACCGGCCAGCTCGTGGATGCTGTGAAGCCCGATGGCCGGGTGGTGACGGTCTCCAGTGGGGCCCATCGGTTCGGCTCGATGAACTTCGCCGACCTGCAGTCCGCCGAGGGCTACTCGAAGTGGCGTGTCTACGGACAGAGCAAGTTGGCCAACGTCCTGTTCGCCCTCGAGCTGCACCGCCGAGCTGAGGCCGCTGACGTGGCACTGCGCAGCATCGCCGTCCACCCGGGCTACGCCAACACCAACCTGCAGAGCGTGGGTCCACAGATGTCGGGCAACCGGTTCGGCGTGGCAGCCATGGCCGTGGTCAACCGGGTGCTGGCCCAGTCCGCGGAGGCCGGCGCCTGGCCGACCCTCATGGGCGCCACCGATCCCAGCGTCCCCGGCGGGTCATTCGTCGGCCCGACGCAGTGGCGGGGCCAGCGCGGGGCGCCCGGTCTCGAGACACCGTCCGATGCCGCGCGCGACCCGGAATCAGCACGCCAGCTGTGGCAGGCCAGTGAGGAGCTCACGGGGGTCTCGTTCCCCTGGTGACGGGCGCCCGACGGGGTCCTGCTACCCGCTCGTGACGATTTCGTCCCGGGGCGTCGGGTCGGGTAACCTGTTCGCGCATTGCCCCTTTAGCTCAGTCGGCAGAGCGTCTCCATGGTAAGGAGAAGGTCTACGGTTCGATTCCGTAAAGGGGCTCGGAAGAGTCCGGCCCGCCAGGGTCGATCTTGCACGGCGGAGTAGCTCAGCCAGGTAGAGCAAGCGGCTCATAATCGCTGTGTCGCCGGTTCAAGTCCGGCCTCCGCTACCAGACACCAGGTGCCCCGCAGGGGCCCGGCACGAGGCGCCCTTCGCGGCGTGAAGAAGGAAGGCAGTCCCGTGGGGAAGTCCACTGACATCAGGCCCAAGATCACCTTGGCCTGCCAGGAGTGCAAGCACCGCAACTACATCACCAAGAAGAACCGGCGCAACGACCCGGATCGCCTCGAGGTGAAGAAGTACTGCGCGAACTGCAACCAGCACACCGCGCACAAGGAGACCCGCTAGTCCCTGGGGCTCGCACCACCTGTGCCTGGCACCGGCGTCCAGGAGTCCTCATCGGGCTAAGTCGGTGTGCCGTCACTAGGATTCCAGCGATGCTGGTGCCGCTGGAGGGACGCCATGGAGACTGAGAAGCTCTTCCCCGGCAAGGTCTTCATCTCCTCGATCCTGGAGATGCTGGAGTACAAGTCCGAGTTCACGGGGCTGATGAAGCGCCGCTACCTCATGCGGGCGGCGATGGCCGGCGTCATCGTCGGCTTCTTCTACGTGGGCAACTACACGATCCAGGCTGGGATGGAGTCCCTGGAGTTCGGCCTGGCTGAGGGCCTGCTGCCGATCGGGAAGCTTCTCGGCGCGATCTTCTTCGGCTTCGCCCTGGTCTTCATCTACTTCTCCAAGTCAGAGCTGCTGACGTCGAACATGATGATCACGTCGGTCGGCAACTACTACAAGGCGATCACCCCGAGGGGCACCGCCCGGGTGCTCTCCCTGTGCTACTTGGGCAACTTCCTCGGCGGCCTGCTGCTGGCCATGTTCCTGGCGGTCAGCACCATCATCTCCCCGGCCACCATGGCCCTGATGCTCCACTCGGTGGACGACAAGTTGGCGTTCGTCACCGAGGGCCCGACCGGATGGGTCGACCTGTTCGTCCGTGCGGTCTTCTGCAACTTCTTCATCAACCTGGCCATGCTCATGGTCTACAACGGCTTCATCAAGGACGACCTCATGAAGGCGGTCGCGATGATCGCCTCGGTCTTCATCTTCGCCTACCTCGGCCTTGAGCACTCCGTGGCCAACACGGTGTTCTTCACGATCGTCGGCCTCCAGGAGGGGATCGACATCGGCCCTGCGCTGGGCAACATCGCGATATGCCTTGTGGGCAACTGGGTGGGCGGCGGCGTCCTGATCGGCATCTACTACGCCTACCTCAACGATGAGGCCCGCTGGCTGCGCCAGCATCCAGAAGCTGCCTCCGGCGCCAAGGGCGCGTCCTGAACACCGTCCCGCCCAGCGCACCACTGGTCCTCCCTCGGGGCACCTGATGCCGTCCCTGGCCGACCTGACCACGCTGCGGGTCGGGGGTCCTGCCGGCAGCCTGCGCACGGCCACCAGCACCGGTGAGCTCATCGAGGCTGTCACTACCCTCGACCAACAGGGCGAGCCACTGCTGCTGCTGGCCGGCGGGTCCAACCTGCTCGTGGCCGACGAGGGGTTCCAGGGCACGGTGATCCGCATCGCCACACGCGGGATCGAGGCCGAGCAGGGCGGCCCGGGCCTGGTGCGGGTGCGGGTCGCCGCCGGCGAGAGCTGGGATGCGTTCGTGGTCCGCGCGCTGGACCAGGGGTGGTCCGGAGTCGAGGCGCTGTCCGGGATCCCGGGTTCCGCGGGCGCAACCCCGATCCAGAATGTCGGGGCCTACGGCGCGGAGGTGTCCCAGGTCGTGGAGTCGCTCGAGGTGCTGGATCGTACCGGTGGTCAGGTCCTGCAGATGCCGGCTCAGGCCGCCGGCTTCTCGTACCGAAGCTCAGCGCTCAAGCGCGATCCGAGCCGCTGGGTCGTGCTGTCGGTGACCATGGTCCTGGCCGTCGATGCGATGTCGGCTCCGATTGCCTACAGCGAGCTCGCCGGGCTGCTCGGCGTCGGCGTGGGCGGTCGAGCGCGAGCCAGCGAGGTCCGGCGGGCCGTCCTTGAGCTGCGCCGGGGCAAGGGGATGGTGCTGGATGGCGCTGACCACGACACATGGAGTGCGGGCTCGTTCTTCACCAACCCGATCGTCAGCGCGGCACAGGCCGCGAAGCTGCCCGAGGGTGCCCCCCGATTCGCGCAGCCCGACGGGACCGTGAAGACCTCGGCGGCCTGGTTGATCTCGCGTGCGGGATTCGAGAAGGGGTTCGCCCTGGCTCCGGGCGCCCCAGCATCGCTGTCGACCAAGCACGTCCTGGCCCTGACGAATCGCGGTGGCGCTCGGGCGCAGGACCTGCTCGACCTGGCCCGGGCGGTGCGTGCGGGTGTGCAGGATCAGTTCGGGATCGTGCTGGAGAACGAACCGGTCCTGGTGGGGTGCGCCCTGTAGGCGTGCCCCAGCCTCATCCCGCTTCGCCGAGCAGGGTCGCCAACCGGCCGACACCCTCCTCGAGGTCGGCGTCGCCCAGGGCGTAGGACAGCCGCAGGAACCCCGGTGTGCCGAACGCCTCGCCGGGCACCACGGCGACCTCGACCTCGTCGAGGATGAGTGCGGCGAGCTCGGCGGAGGTGGCCGGTCGTCGACCGCGGAACTCGCGGCCGAGCAGGTCCTCCACCGACGGGTAGACGTAGAAGGCCCCCTCGGGCTCTGGGCAGAGCACGCCCGGGATCCCGGACAGGAGCTCCACGATGCGCCGGCGCCGACGGTCGAAGGCCACCCGCATCTGTTCCACGGCTGCGAGATCGCCGGACACGGCGGCCAGTGCGGCGATCTGGGACACGTTGGCGACGTTCGAGGTCGCGTGTGACTGCAGGTTGGTGGCGGCCTTCACGATGTCGGCGGGCCCGATCATCCAGCCGACCCGCCAGCCGGTCATGGCGTAGGTCTTGGCCACGCCGTTGACCACGATGCAGCGCTCGGCCAGGTCGGGCACCTCGACGGGCATCGAGGAGAACTCCGCGTCGCCATAGACCAGGTGCTCGTAGATCTCGTCGGTCACGACCCACAGCCCGTGCTGCGCGGCCCAGCGGCCGATCGTGGCGACATCCTCGGGGGAGTACACCGCACCCGTCGGGTTCGAGGGGGAGACGAAGACCAGGGCCTTCGTGCTCGGGGTGCGGGCCGCCTCCAGCTGGTCGATGGTCGCCCGGTAACCGCTCTCCGGCGAGGTCGGCACCGCGACGGTCTGCCCGCCGGCCAGGGCGATCGACTCCGGATAGGTCGTCCAGTAGGGGGCGGGCAGCAGCACCTCGTCGCCCGGGTCGAGCAGGGCGGCGAAGGCGTTGTAGAGCGCCTGCTTGCCCCCGTTGGTGATCAGGACGTGGCTGGGCTTCACCGCCAGGCCCGAGTCGCGATAGGTCTTGGCCGCCACGGCCTCCTTGAGCTCGGGCAGCCCGCCGGCAGGTGTGTACCGGTGCCAGCGTGGCTCCCGACAGGCGGCCACGGCGGCCTCGACGATGTAGTCCGGCGTCGGGAAGTCCGGCTCGCCGGCGCCGAATCCGATGACGGGGCGCCCTGCCGCCTTGAGGGCCTTGGCCTTCGCGTCGACCGCGAGGGTGGCGGACTCGGCGATGGCACCGATGCGGGCAGAGACTCGGGAGTTCGTGGGCATGGGCCCATCGTAGTGAGCCTGACCGCGGATCGAGCCGGGACGCTCGTTCGGCCGCCGGATCGCATTTGGACCGGGGCGGGGGTCGCAACGTACACTGGGGCCTCCGGGTCGGCGCACCCTCGCGGTAGCCTGCCCGGGTCATGCATGAATTCCAAAGGGTCGTAGCTCAATTGGTAGAGCACCGGTCTCCAAAACCGGCGGTTGGGGGTTCAAGTCCCTCCGGCCCTGCGAGGCGGAACGTTCACGTTCCGCGTCCTAACACCTGTGGGCGCCCGTCGCCCGCCTCGGAGGACCTGTGAGCGAGAGCAGCACAACGACCGACCGTGGCTCGTCCGGCGAGCCTGCGGGCAAGCCCAGTTCCTGGGCGCGCCTCACGCTGTTCATGCGCCAGATCGTTGCCGAGTTGCGCAAGGTCATCTGGCCGACGCGCAAGGAGTTGATCACCTACACGTGGGTGGTGATCGTCTTCGTGGCGGTCTTCACCGGCATCGTGGCGGTGTACGACTTCGTGTTCACCAAGCTGGTGCTGCAGCTCTTCGGCTGAGCTGCTCACCCCGTACTAGATCTGCGAGGACGACTGTGTCTGCAACGACCGACGAGTTCGACGCCCCCGAGGGCGAGGCCGCCGCGTTCGACCCATCGGCTGCCGTGCCGGCTGCCGAGGGATCCGACGACGCTGCCCCGAACGCGGAGGTCGACGTGCCCGAGGGCGATGTCGCTGCTGGGGACGCGGCTGCCCCCGAGGGGGCCGGGGACGACCCCGGGCAGGAGTCCGTCGAGGCCGTGGACCCCGAGACCGGCGAGGTCCTTGCCGGCTCAGGGGAGGAGTCCGCTGCCGAGCTGGACGCACCTGTCGATCCGATCGAGGCGTTCCGCGAGGAGATGTCCTCCGCACCCGGCGACTGGTACGTGATCCACTCCTACGCCGGCTACGAGAACAAGGTCAAGGCGAACCTCCTGACCCGTGCGACGTCGCTGAGCATGGAGGACTACATCTTCCAGGTCGAGGTCCCGATCGAAGAGGTCGTGGAGATCAAGAACGGCCAGAAGAAGCAGGTCAAGCGCAACAAGTTCCCCGGGTACGTCCTGGTCCGCATGGAGCTCACCGACGAGTCGTGGGGCACCGTCCGGCACACGCCCGGGGTCACCGGCTTCGTCGGCCATGCCCACCAGCCCCTGCCGCTGAGCCTCGAGGAGGTCGTGGCGATCCTGGCTCCCGAGCCCGAGGTCGCTCCCGAGCCCATCTCGGCCGCCGGTGGAGCCGCGGGCGGCGCCCGGGCGGCGGGCAAGCAGGCGCCGGTCGTCGAGATCGACCTCACCCCCGGCGACTCCGTCACCGTCATCGACGGCGCCTTCGCCACGTTGCACGCCACTGTCTCGGAGATCAACATCGAGGGGCAGAAGATCACCGGCCTCGTGGAGATCTTCGGCCGCGAGACCCCGGTCGAGCTCCGCTTCGACCAGATCGAGAAGAACTAGCGCCGACCGGCGCCCCCAGATTCCCGCGGTGAACGCGCCGCGGGTGCACCCACACGAAGGACCCAAGAAATGCCACCCAAGAAGAAGAAGAAGGTCACAGGGCTGATCAAGCTCCAGATCCAGGCCGGCGCCGCCAACCCGGCGCCGCCGGTCGGCCCCGCCCTGGGCCAGCACGGCGTCAACATCATGGAGTTCTGCAAGGCCTACAACGCCGCGACTGAGGCCCAGCGCGGCAACGTCATCCCGGTCGAGATCACCGTGTACGAGGATCGTTCGTTCGACTTCGTGCTCAAGACTCCCCCGGCGGCGAAGCTCATCCTCAAGGCCGCTGGAGTCGAGAAGGGCTCCGGTGTTCCCCAGAAGGACAAGGTCGGCTCGATCACCCGGGCCCAGGTCAAGGAGATCGCCGAGGTCAAGATGCCCGACCTCAACGCCAACGATGTTGATGCCGCGATGAAGATCATCGAGGGCACCGCCCGCCAGATGGGGATCACCGTCTCCGAGTGAGACACCCCCACCACCAAGTACGCGTGGTAGGGCCTGCGCGGCCCGTACACCACCAACGGAGAGGAATCCGTCCATGAAGCGCAGCAAGGGCTACCGCCAGGCAGCCGAGAAGATCGATCCCCACCAGTTGCACTCCCCGCTGTCCGCGGTGCGCCTGGCCCGGGAGACATCCCCCACCAAGTTCGACGCGACCGTCGAGGTGGCCATGCGGTTGGGCATCGACCCCCGCAAGGCCGACCAGATGGTGCGCGGCACCGTCAACCTGCCGCACGGCACCGGCAAGACCGCCCGGGTCCTGGTCTTCGCCAACGCCGCCAAGGCAGAGGAGGCGCGCGCCGCGGGTGCCGACTTCGTCGGCTCCGACGACATGATCGAGAAGGTCGCCGGTGGCTGGACCGAGTTCGACGCCGCAGTCGCGACGCCCGATCTGATGGGCAAGGTCGGACGACTGGGCAAGGTGCTCGGTCCCCGTGGCCTCATGCCCAACCCGAAGACGGGCACCGTCACGATGGACGTGGCCAAGGCCGTGTCCGACATCAAGGGCGGCAAGATCGAGTTCCGCACCGACAAGAGCGGGAACCTGAACTTCCCGATCGGCAAGGTGTCGTTCACCGAGACCCAGCTGGCCGAGAACTACGGCGCGGCGATCGACGAGATCACGCGGCTCAAGCCCTCATCGTCCAAGGGGCGCTACATCCGCAAGACGACCATCTCCACCACGATGGGTCCTGGCATCCCGGTTGATCCCAACCGGACCAAGGACCTGCTGGTGGAGGACGAGATCGCCTGACAGGTCCGCACCAACAGACGGGCCCGCCGGCTGCCACTGGGCAGCACGGCGGGCCCGTCTGTTTCGGTACCGGTGTGACTACCAGTTGGACAGGACGCGGCCCTGCTTGTCCTTGAAGGACCCCACGATGATCATCACCAGGTCGATCAGGAACCAGATGCCGAAGCCCCCGAGCGTGATCAGGTACAGGATCCCGGTCCCGATCTTGCCGACGTAGAAGCGCTGGAGGCCCAGGCCCAGCAGCAGGATCAGCAGCAGGGCGACCAGCCGGCTCTTGGGGCTGGCGGGCTGGCCGCTCGCGTCGAGCATCGGCTTGCCGTTGGGGAAGGTGGCAACGGCCGCGGCCGTCACGGGAGCAGCAGCCATCACCGGCGGGGCGGGTGGGGCCGGTGGGGCAGCAGGAGTTGCCGGCGGCGCCGGGGGGGCCGGTGGGGCGACCGCAGGAGCTGGGGGGGCCGGGGTGTCCGGGTCCGCAGCCGCGATGTCCGGCGCCGCCGGAGGGTCGATGGGGGCCTCAGGCGTGGGTGGGCTGGCGTCGGTGGGGGGCACGGGGAGGTTCTCGTTCATGCTCATGGATCAGCCTTCTGCTCGGGCAGGCGCGGGCGCGCCGGCGAAGTACCGACGAATGTACCGGCGCGTGGGCCCTGCGGGCGCCGGGACACGAGGCGGCTCCGCCACGCAGGACCCCGCGCTGAGTGACGACCGGGAGGGGGATTGCCGCCACGACGAGGACCTTCGTGGGGCGAAGCCCTCGAGGAAGACCAGGGCAACCGGGCTGAGCACCAGAACCTGCCGTGCAGACCCCGTCCCCGGCGATTTGGCCGGATCCCGGGGCTGGTCTAGGCTTGGGTCACCGAAGACCGCTGGTGGGTGCCGCAAGGCTCCCGAAGGTCCCGCACAGGAGCGGGCGGCCCGCGCAGGTGAGAGCAGTGATTGCAGTCGGCCGGTGTCATCGCCGGACCTGCGCCCCACGCCCCGCGCCTGCGCCCGGGGCGTTCGTCATGTCGGGCACGACCCGCGGTCGACACTGCTGAAGGAGAATCATGGCGCGGAACCCCAAGCACAGCGCCGTCCAGGAGATCACCGAGGAGTTCACCTCCTCGAGTGCGGCGGTCCTGACGGAGTATCGCGGCCTGTCCGTGGCACAGCTCAAGGAGCTGCGCCGTTCCCTGGCTGGCAACGCCACCTACGCCGTGGTGAAGAACACCCTGACCCGGATCGCGGCCAAGGATGCCGGGGTCGAGGGTCTGGATGACCTGCTGGTCGGCCCCAGCGCGATCGCCTTCGTGAAGGGCGATCCCGTCGAGGCTGCCAAGGGCCTGCGTGACTTCGCCAAGGCACACCCCATGCTCGTCATCAAGGGCGGCTACATGGACGGCAACGTCCTGTCGGCTGCCGAGGTGAGCAAGCTTGCGGATCTCGAGTCCCGCGAGGTGCTGCTGGCCAAGTTGGCCGGCGCGATGAACGCCTCCCTGCAGCAGGCGGTGTCGCTGTTCGCAGCCCCGCTGGCACAGGCCGCGCGTGCCATCGATGCGCTCCGGGTCGCCGCAGAGGCAGATCCGTCAATGATCGGCGGTGCGGGTCAGGCCCCGGCTGCCGAGGTTGCCCCCGAGGCGGACGCCGAGGAGACCGTCACCGAGACCGAGGCAGTTGCCGAGGTCCCCGAGGCTGAGGCGAGCGCCGAGGCCACCCCCGAGGCTGAGGCATCTGCCGACGCCGAGGCCACCCCCGAGGCTGAGGCATCTGCCGACGCTGAGGTCCCGGTTGAGGCACCCGCCGATGCCGCCACCGACGCTGCGGCCGCAGCCGAGGAGAACGCCGAGGGCTGATCGCCCAACGCAATCAGCCCAACCCGGCAACGGCCGGAAACAAGAGAGGAACGCCATCATGGCGAAGATGAGCACGCAGGACCTGCTTGAGGCATTCAAGGAGATGACTCTGATCGAGCTCTCCGAGTTCGTCAAGGAGTTCGAGGACACCTTCGGCGTCACCGCGGCCGCCCCGGTCGCGGTTGCCGCTGCCGGTGCCCCGGCCGGCGGCGCCGCTGAGGCCGTCGAGGAGCAGGACGAGTTCGACGTCATCCTCGAAGAGGCCGGCGACAAGAAGATCCAGGTCATCAAGGAGGTCCGCGCGCTGACCAGCCTCGGCCTCAAGGAGGCCAAGGACCTCGTCGAGGGTGCCCCCAAGCCCGTCGCCGAGAAGGTCACCAAGGAAGCAGCCGAGAAGGCCAAGGAGGCCCTCGAGGCCGCCGGCGCCAAGGTCTCGATCAAGTAACCCGCACAGCACCCCACTGGGCGCATCCCCCACAAGGGGATGCGCCCAGTGCTGTGCCCGGCCCCCCAGGCTTGGTGCTTCCCTCTGGGCTCGGTGCTCCCGTCCGCACGGAAGCGCCAAGCAGGATGGGAAGCACGAGTTGAGGCAACCGTGGGGGTGCGTTTTCCACTTTTGGGGGGTTCAGTACTTGACTCCGGGCTACTGGGGGGGCACTCTGAGTTCGACGTTAGGCGTCCTGGTGGGTGCTTGGCCCTCGTGGTCAGGCTCCGGCGGACGATTCGATGGTCACGCGAGAGGTCAGGCCACCCGCTGTCGAGTGGGCTCGGACCCCCCGCGGGAACGATGAATCGTCAACTGAAAAGCCCACCGGTGGTCGACAGCGGCTGCCCAATCGGGTATGCTGCCGCTTTGCGCTGTCCTTCATCCCCAGCCCTGCCGCTCCTTGGCGAGCCATGCCGCGACCACTGCCGCGGGGCTGGTGCGTGGGCCAGCGTGCCGACCGATGAGAAACGTCCTGGAAGGACCTGTCTTGGCCTCCTCCCGCAAGAGCGCGACACCTCCCCCGCCGCCCGGATTGAACCGGGTGTCGTTCGCGAAGATCCGTGAGCCCCTGGAGGTCCCGGACCTCCTGGCGCTGCAGACCGATTCGTTCGACTGGCTGCTGGGCAACGACAAGTGGCGGGCCCGAGTGGCCGCCGCGGTCGAGTCCGGTGCCAGCGTCCCGAACAAGTCCGGCCTCGAGGAGATCTTCACCGAGATCTCCCCGATCGAGGACTTCTCCGAGACGATGTCCCTGGGCTTCCGCGACCACCGCTTCGAGCCGCCGAAGTACACGGTCGAGCAGTGCCGCGAGAAGGACATGACCTACTCGCAGCCGATGTTCGTCACGGCCGAGTTCACCAACAACGAGACCGGCGAGATCAAGAGCCAGACGGTCTTCATGGGTGACTTCCCGCTGATGACCGACAAGGGCACGTTCATCGTCAACGGCACCGAGCGCGTCGTGGTCTCGCAGCTGGTCCGCTCCCCGGGGGTGTACTTCGAGCGCCAGGTCGACAAGACCTCGGACAAGGACATCTTCGTCGCCAAGATCATCCCCAGCCGCGGTGCATGGCTGGAGTTCGAGATCGACAAGAAGGACCTCGTCGGGGTCCGCGTCGACCGCAAGCGCAAGCAGCCCGTGAGCGTGCTGCTCAAGGCGCTGGGCCGCTCCGAGGCGCAGATCCGCGAGCGCTTCGCCGCATGGCCGGTCATGGAGGCCACCCTGGAGAAGGATCCGGTCGGTACCACCAACCCGGACAAGACCCAGGACGAGGCGCTGCTGGACATCTACCGCAAGCTGCGCCCGGGTGAGCCGCCGACCATCGAGGCCGGCCGCAACCTGCTGGAGAACTTCTACTTCAACCCCAAGCGCTACGACATGGCCAAGGTCGGGCGCTACAAGGTGAACAAGAAGCTCGGGCTTGACACCGAGCTGGGTCAGAGCACCCTGCAGATCGAGGACATCGAGGCCACGATCGAGTACCTGTGCCGGCTGCACGCGGGGGAGACCTCGTTCGAGACGCCCCAGGGCGAGAAGCGCGTCGAGCCCGACGACATCGATCACTTCGGCAACCGTCGCCTGCGCACGGTCGGCGAGCTGATCCAGAACCAGCTGCGCACGGGCCTGTCCCGGATGGAGCGCGTGGTGCGTGAGCGGATGACCACCCAGGACGTCGAGGCGATCACGCCCGCAGACCCTGATCAACATCCGTCCGGTCGTGGCCTCCATCAAGGAGTTCTTCGGCACCTCCCAGCTGTCGCAGTTCATGGACCAGACGAACCCGATCTCTGGCCTGACCCACAAGCGCCGCCTGTCGGCGCTGGGCCCCGGTGGCCTGTCCCGTGAGCGGGCCGGCTTCGAGGTCCGCGACGTCCACCCGTCGCACTACGGCCGCATGTGCCCCATCGAGACCCCTGAGGGCCCGAACATCGGCCTGATCGGCTCGTTGTCCACCTACGGCCGGGTCAACGCGTTCGGCTTCATCGAGACCCCGTACCGCCGGGTCGACGACAAGGGCCACGTCAGCGACGAGGTGCACTACCTCACCGCTGACGAGGAGGACCTGCACGTCATCGCCCAGGCCAACGCGCCGCTGACCCTCGACGGACACTTCGCGGAGGCCCGCGTCCTGGTCCGCACCAAGGGCGGCGAGGTCGACTACGTCGCTCCGCAGGACGTGGACTTCATGGACGTCTCACCGCGCCAGATGGTGTCGGTGGCCACGGCCATGATCCCCTTCCTCGAGCACGACGACGCCAACCGCGCCCTCATGGGTGCCAACATGCAGCGCCAGGCTGTCCCGCTGCTGCGCAGCGAGGCCCCCCTGGTCGGCACCGGCATGGAGTACCGCGCCGCCGTCGACGCCGGTGACGTGGTCACGGCCCACAAGGGTGGTGTGGTCTCCGAGGTCTCGGCCGACCACATCACGGTGGCCAACGACGACGCCACCTACGAGACGTACCGGCTGCGCAAGTTCGACCGCTCCAACCAGGGCACGTGCTTCAACCAGCGCACGATCGTCGACGAGGGCCAGCGGGTCGAGGAGGGGCAGGTCATCGCTGACGGCCCCTGCACCGACACCGCCGAGATGGCGCTCGGGCGCAACCTGCTCGTCGCGTTCATGCCGTGGGAGGGCCACAACTACGAGGACGCGATCATCCTGTCAGCCAGCGCCTCGTGCAGGACGACGTCCTGTCCTCGATCCACATCGAGGAGCACGAGGTCGACGCCCGCGACACCAAGCTGGGCCCCGAGGAGATCACCCGGGACATCCCCAACGTCTCCGAGGAGGTCCTGGGCGACCTCGACGACCGCGGAGTGATCCGGGTCGGCGCCGATGTCGTCACCGGTGACATCCTGGTCGGCAAGGTCACGCCCAAGGGCGAGACCGAGCTGACCCCGGAGGAGCGCCTGCTGCGCGCGATCTTCGGCGAGAAGGCCCGCGAGGTCCGCGACACCTCGATGAAGGTCCCGCACGGTGAGGCCGGCAAGGTCATCGCGGTGCGTGTCTTCGACCGCGAGGAGGGCGACGAGCTGCCGCCGGGGGTCAACCGCCTGGTGCGGGTCTACGTGGCCCAGAAGCGCAAGATCACGACCGGCGACAAGCTGGCCGGCCGGCACGGCAACAAGGGTGTCATCGCCAAGATCCTGCCGGTGGAGGACATGCCGTTCCTGGAGGACGGAACCCCCGTCGACGTCGTTCTCAACCCGCTCGGCGTGCCGGGCCGGATGAACGTCGGCCAGGTCATGGAGACCCACCTCGGCTGGGTCGCCAAGACCGGCTGGGAGGCTCCTGAGGGTGCCGATTGGGCCGCACGTCTGGGAGGCCCGGCCAAGTCGGCCGAGCCGAACACCCGTGTCGCCACGCCGGTCTTCGACGGCGCCAAGGAGAACGAGCTCTCGGGTCTGCTGGCCAACACCATCCCGACCGAGGACGGCATCCGCCTGGTCGGTCCCGATGGCAAGGCCAACCTGTTCGACGGGCGCTCGGGCGAGCCGTTCCCGGAGCCGGTCGCGGTGGGCTACATCTACATCCTGAAGCTGCTGCACCTGGTCGACGACAAGATGCACGCACGCTCCACCGGCCCGTACTCGATGATCACCCAGCAGCCGTTGGGCGGCAAGGCGCAGTTCGGCGGGCAGCGGTTCGGCGAGATGGAGGTCTGGGCCATGGAGGCCTACGGCGCCGCCTACGCCCTGCAGGAGCTGCTCACCATCAAGTCCGACGACGTCCTCGGCCGCGTGAAGGTCTACGAGGCGATCGTCAAGGGCGAGAACATCCCCGAGCCGGGCATCCCCGAGTCGTTCAAGGTGCTCATCAAGGAGATGCAGTCGCTCTGCCTGAACGTCGAGGTGCTGTCCAGCGATGGGCAGTCGATCGAGATGCGCGACTCCGACGACGACATCTTCCGCGCCGCGGAGGAACTGGGAATCGACCTGTCCCGGCGGGAGCCGAGCAGCGTCGAAGAGGTCTGACGGGACGGACCCGGGCCGGCCACCGGCCGCTCCGGGTCCCGACCACAACACATGACCACGACGACCCGCACACGAACCTAAGGAACCCACCTTGCTCGACGTCAACTACTTCGACGAGTTGCGTATCGGCCTGGCCACGGCCGACAACATCCGCACCTGGTCCCACGGTGAGGTCAAGAAGCCCGAGACGATCAACTACCGCACGCTCAAGCCTGAGAAGGATGGGCTGTTCTGCGAGAAGATCTTCGGGCCCACCCGTGACTGGGAGTGCTACTGCGGCAAGTACAAGCGAGTCCGCTTCAAGGGCATCATCTGTGAGCGCTGCGGCGTCGAGGTGACCCGCGCCAAGGTGCGCCGTGAGCGGATGGGCCACATCGAGCTCGCCGCCCCGGTGACCCACATCTGGTACTTCAAGGGGGTTCCGTCACGGCTGGGCTACCTGCTCGACCTTGCCCCGAAGGACCTGGAGAAGGTCATCTACTTCGCGGCCTACATGATCACCTCGGTCGACGAGGAGGCGCGCCACCGCGACCTTCCCTCGATCGAGAACCGGATCGGCGTGGAGCGCAAGCAGATCGTCGACAAGGTCGAGGCCGACCTGGCCAAGCGCCAGGAGAAGGTCGAGGCCGACCTGGCCGCCCTCGAGGCCGAGGGCGCCAAGGCCGACGTCAAGCGCAAGGTCCGTGACGGCGCCGAGCGCGAGCTCAACGCCATCCGCCGCGCTGGGGACAAGAAGACCGACAACCTCGATCGCGTGCTGGATCGCTTCCGCACGCTGAAGGTCCAGGACCTCGAGGGTGACGAGCTGCTCTACCGCGAGCTGCGCGACCGCTTCGGCATGTACTTCTCCGGAGGCATGGGCGCAGCGGCCATCCAGGCCCGCCTGGCCAGCTTCGACCTCGAGGCCGAGGCAGAGTCGCTGCGCGAGATCGTGTCGACCGGCAAGGGCCAGCGCAAGACGCGTGCCCTCAAGCGGCTGAAGGTCGTCACGGCCTTCATGACCACGACGAACGATCCCAAGGGCATGGTCCTGGACTGCGTCCCGGTCATCCCGCCGGACCTGCGCCCGATGGTGCAGCTCGACGGTGGCCGGTTCGCCACCTCCGACCTCAACGACCTCTACCGTCGCGTGATCAACCGGAACAACCGCCTCAAGCGTCTGCTCGACCTCGGCGCGCCGGAGATCATCGTCAACAACGAGAAGCGGATGCTCCAGGAGGCCGTCGACGCACTGTTCGACAACGGCCGCCGTGGTCGTCCGGTCACCGGCCCGGGCAACCGCCCGCTGAAGTCGCTGTCGGACATGCTCAAGGGCAAGCAGGGCCGGTTCCGCCAGAACCTGCTCGGCAAGCGCGTGGACTACTCCGGCCGTTCGGTCATCGTGGTCGGCCCGCAGCTCAAGCTGCACCAGTGCGGCCTGCCCAAGGGCATGGCCCTCGAGCTGTTCAAGCCGTTCGTGATGAAGCGCCTGGTGGACCTCAACCACGCGCAGAACATCAAGAGCGCCAAGCGCATGGTCGAGCGCTCCCGCTCGGTCGTGTGGGACGTGCTCGAGGAGGTCATCTCCGAGCACCCGGTGATGCTCAACCGCGCACCGACCCTGCACCGGCTGGGCATCCAGGCCTTCGAGCCGCAGTTGATCGAGGGCAAGGCCATCCAGATCCACCCGCTGGTCTGCACCGCGTTCAATGCCGACTTCGACGGTGACCAGATGGCGGTGCACCTGCCGCTGAGCGCCGAGGCCCAGGCTGAGGCCCGGATCCTGATGCTCTCGAGCAACAACATCCTGTCCCCGGCCAACGGCCGGCCGATCACGACGCCGACGCAGGACATGGTGCTGGGCATCTACGCACTGACCTCACTGCGCGAGG
The DNA here is from genome assembly GCA_963697345.1 of uncultured Actinomycetes bacterium. GTDB lineage: Bacteria > Actinomycetota > Actinomycetes > S36-B12 > CAIYMF01 > Prado023. The sequence goes on from CAVONS010000007.1 coordinate 228,696, forward strand.
GTCTGGCGGGCGAGGGCCACGCGTACTCCTCGCTGGCCGAGGCGATGATGGCCTACGACGCCCGTCAACTGTCCCTGCAGTCGATGATCACCCTGCGCCTGCGCGATGTCGTGCCGCCGGAGGGCCATGAGGTGCCCGAGGATTGGCAGCCGGGTGACGCGCTGTCCCTGCAGACGACCCTGGGCCGGGCGCTGTTCAACGAGGCCCTGCCGGCCGACTACGAGTTCGTCAACGAGATGGTGGACAAGAAGCTCCTCGGGACCCTGGTCAACGATCTCGCGGAGCGCTACACGAAGACGAACGTGGCCAACACCCTCGATGAGCTCAAGGACCTCGGCTTCCGCTGGGCGACCCGCTCAGGGGTGACCATCTCGTTCGATGACGTCGTGGCCCCGCCGAAGAAGGCCGAGCTGATGGCTGCGGCCGAGGTGCGTGCCGAGGCTGTGCAGAACCAGTACGACGACGGCCTGATCACCGATGCCGAGCGTCGCCAGGAGCTCATCGAGATCTGGACCCGGACCACCGACGAGGTGGCCGACGCCATGAAGGAGTACTTCCCGGCCACGAACCCGGTCTTCATGATGGTGAACTCCGGTGCCCGTGGTAACTGGATGCAGGTCCGCCAGATCGCGGGCATGCGTGGCCTGGTGGCCAACCCGAAGGGCGAGATCATCCCGCGGCCGATCAAGAGCAACTACCGCGAGGGCCTGTCGGTGCTGGAGTACTTCATCGCCACGCACGGTGCCCGCAAGGGCCTGGCCGACACCGCCCTGCGGACCGCCGACTCCGGGTACCTGACCCGGCGCCTGGTGGACGTCTCGCAGGACGTCATCATCCGTGAGGAGGACTGCGGCACCGACCGCGGCCTGCCCATGGCGATCGGCACGCGCGGCGACGACGGCAAGGTGACCCCGGACGAGCACGTGGACACCTCGGCGGTGTCGCGGGTCCTGTCCGAGGACGTGACTGTCGAGGGCAACGTGCTGGCTCCCGCTGGTGAGACGCTGTCGATCACCCTCGTCGAGACGCTGTGCGACGCTGGCGTCGAGAGTGTCCGCCTTCGTTCGGTGCTCACGTGCGACTCCAAGGTCGTCACGTGTGCCACCTGCTACGGCCGCTCGCTGGCCACCGGCAAGCTGGTCGACGTCGGCGAGGCCATCGGCATCATCGCCGCGCAGTCGATCGGTGAGCCAGGCACGCAGCTGACGATGCGCACCTTCCACACCGGTGGTGTGGCCGGCGAGGACATCACGCACGGCCTGCCGCGCATCGTCGAGCTCTTCGAGGCCCGTACGCCCAAGGGTGTGGCCCCGATCAGCGAGTCCGCGGGGCGCGTGCGCATCGAGGAGACCGACCGCGCCAAGAAGATCATCGTCGTCCCTGACGATGGATCCGCCGAGGAGGAGCACCCCATCTCCCGGCGCTCGCGGGTCATGGTCTCCGAGGGTGACCACGTCGAGGTGGGCCAGCAGCTCACCGTCGGTGCGGTCGATCCGAAGACCGTGCTGCGGGTCATGGGCCAGCGTGCGGTGCAGCTGCACCTGGTCGACCAGGTCCAGGAGGTGTACCGCTCGCAGGGTGTGTCGATCCACGACAAGCACATCGAGGTGATCGTGCGCCAGATGCTCAAGCGCGTGACGATCATCGACAGCGGTGACGCCGGCTTCCTGACCGGGCAGCTGGCCGAGCGTGGGATGTTCGAGTCGGGCAACCGTGCGGTGATGGCTCGTGGGGGCAAGCCGGCTTCGGCTCGTCCTGAGCTCATGGGGATCACCAAGGCGTCGCTGGCCACGGAGTCCTGGCTCTCGGCGGCCTCCTTCCAGGAGACCACCCGGGTGCTCACCGAGGCCGCGATCGAGGCCAAGAGCGATCCGCTGCTGGGCCTCAAGGAGAACGTCATCATCGGCAAGCTCATCCCGGCCGGCACGGGCCTGCCCCGCTACCGCAACATCAAGGTGGAGCCGACCGAGGAGGCCAAGGCGGCGATGTACGCGTCCTTCAGCGGCTACGACGACTCCCTGTACACGGGGTTCGGCACCGCCGATGCCTCTGCGGTCCCGCTGGAGGACTACGACTACCGGGACTACAACAACTAGGTCCGCGACACAGATCAGCACGACGCGACGGAGTCCCGTCTCCCCCACAGGCCGCTGTGGGTGGGGGCGGGACTCCTGTCCTGTCGGCCAGGCCCCGGGCCCGCATGCCCCCCCGGGCGTGCGTCCACGGCTACGATGGACTCGTGTCACTGCAGCCAGGCCCCCAGGACCCGAATGACGAGAGCTCGCTGACTCCTGCACAGTCGGAGTCGGACCCGCCGGACCAGCCGGAGGCGGAGCACGTGCCCGACGCCTCGGGCACTCCAGGGGCAGGCCGCTCGGCCGCCGCGCCCCGCCGCGCCCCCGGCCGCACCTCCCACATCAGGACCTCCTCCGACGTACCCACCGAACGTGGGTCCCGCGGGGGCGTGGCAACAGCCGCCGCCGGTCGTGGGTGGGTGGGCGTCCCCGCCGCCCCCGCCCCCGGGCCAGCCGTACGCACCGCCCCCTCCCCAACAGGGCGGCTACCCCGGACAGGTGCCCAACTACCCACCTCCCGGCTACCCGCCCCAGGGCTACCAGGCAGTCGGGTACGGACAACCGGTGCAGACCGACTCCAAGGCGGTGGTCGGACTGATCCTGGCGATCTCGGCCTGGGTGATCTGCCCCTTCATCACCGCGATCATCGCCCTCGTCCTGGCGGGCCAGTCGAACCGCGCGATCGAGGCCTCCGGGGGTCGGCTCGAGGGCCGGTCGCTGAACACGGCCACGAAGGTGATCGCCTGGATCAACATCATTCTGGGCATCATCGGGATCGTCGCCTTCATCGCGCTGATCGCCTTCGGTGTGGTGCTGGACAGCTCCGTCGTCACGGACACGTCGCAGTTCTGATCGGTCGGGGCCCGTCATCAGGGGGCCGGCCCAAGCTCGGCACGTCGGACGATTTGGCCTCAGGGAGCCCTGCCGGTACTCTTGTGGACTGTGCCTGGGAACGTCTGGGCGCCGCACGGATGCACTGCGTGCTTCCCCGCACCCTGCAGTGGCCAGGACGCCCCACAAGGCGGCCGGTCTGCGGGTCCGCAGCCCTGAGGGCCGCGGTGGGAGACATGGGCGGATCCACCCCTGGGATTGGGCAAGATCGCTACCGGAGACGGGCGCGACACGCCCGACCGCGTGGGGGCGGCGAATCGGGTAAACCGGGCACATTGACCACGACTACCTCTACGCACCGGAGTACAAGTGCCCACGATCCAGCAGTTGGTCCGCAAGGGCCGGCAGGACAAGGTCGCGAAGAACAAGACGCCTGCCCTCAAGGGCAGCCCGCAGCGCCGCGGGGTGTGCACACGCGTCTACACGACCACGCCCAAGAAGCCGAACTCGGCCCTTCGCAAGGTTGCTCGTGTCCGCCTCAGCAGCGGCATCGAGGTCACCGCCTACATCCCCGGCGTCGGCCACAACCTGCAGGAGCACTCCATCGTGCTCGTGCGTGGTGGTCGTGTGAAGGACCTGCCCGGCGTGCGCTACAAGATCGTGCGCGGCTCGCTGGACACCCAGGGCGTCAAGGGCCGTAAGCAGGCGCGCAGCCGCTACGGCGCAAAGAAGGAGAAGAGCTGATGCCGCGCAAAGGCCCCGCAGCGAAGCGTCCCGTCATCGTCGACCCGGTCTACGGCTCGCCGGTCGTGACCCAGTTGGTCAACAAGATCCTGCTCGACGGCAAGAAGTCCACAGCTGAGCGCATCGTGTACGGCGCGCTCGAGGGCTGCCGCGAGAAGAACGGTACCGATCCGGTGATCACGCTCAAGCGTGCGCTGGACAACGTTCGCCCCACGCTCGAGGTCCGCAGCCGCCGCGTCGGTGGTGCGACCTACCAGGTGCCCATCGAGGTCAAGCCGGGTCGTGCCCACACGCTGGCCCTGCGCTGGCTGGTCGGCTACTCCCGTGCACGTCGCGAGACGACGATGACCGACCGGCTCATGAACGAGATCCTGGACGCCTCCAACGGCCTTGGTGCCTCGGTGAAGAAGCGCGAAGACACCCACAAGATGGCTGAGGCCAACAAGGCCTTCGCGCACTACCGCTGGTAACCCCCACACCTTTTCGCAGATTCGGAGTTCGATCGTGTCAAGCCCCACCGTGACTGACCTCGCGATGGTCCGCAACATCGGGATCATGGCGCATATCGACGCGGGCAAGACCACCACGACCGAGCGCATCCTGTACTACACCGGTATCAACTACAAGATCGGTGAGGTCCACGAGGGTGGCGCCACGATGGACTGGATGGAGCAGGAGCAGGAGCGCGGCATCACGATCACGTCGGCCGCGACGACCTGCCACTGGCGTGAGCACCAGATCAACATCATCGACACCCCCGGCCACGTCGACTTCACCGTCGAGGTGGAGCGCTCGCTGCGTGTCCTCGACGGTGCGGTTGCGGTCTTCGACGGCGTCGCCGGCGTGGAGCCCCAGTCCGAGACGGTGTGGCGCCAGGCCGACCGCTACAGCGTCCCGCGCATCTGCTTCGTCAACAAGATGGACCGCGTCGGTGCGGAGTTCCACCGCTGCGTCGAGATGATCGAGTCCCGCCTGGGTGCCGTGCCGTTGGCCCTGCAGATCCCGATCGGCTCGGAGGGTGACTTCCGCGGCGTGATCGACCTCGTGCAGATGAAGGCGCTGGTCTGGCCCCTGGACACCGAGCTCGGTGCCTCCTACGACATCGAGGAGATTCCCTCGACTCATGTAGAGGCCGCCCGAGAATGGCGGGACCGACTGATCGAGACTGTCGCCGAGAACGACGACGACATCATGATGATGTACCTCGAGGGCGAGGAGCCCAAGCTCGACGAGCTCAAGGCTGCGATCCGCCGCGGAACGCTCGCGGGCAAGTTCACCCCGATCCTGACCGGCACCGCGTTCAAGAACAAGGGCGTGCAGCCCATGCTCGACGCCGTCGTGGACTTCCTGCCCTCCCCGCTGGACATCGAGGGCGTCGAGGGCCACAAGCCCGGCGACGAGTCGGCCGTCATCATGCGCAAGCCCAACGTGGACGAGCCGTTGTCGGCCCTCGCGTTCAAGATCATGAGCGATCCGCACCTGGGCAAGCTGACCTACGTGCGCATCTACTCCGGCACGATGACTGCTGGCTCCGGCGTGCTCAACAGCTCGAAGGAGCGCAAGGAGCGCATCGGCAAGATCTACCGGATGCACGCGAACAAGCGTGAGGAGATCGCCTCGGTGGGCGCCGGCGACATCGTCGCGGTGATGGGCCTGAAGGACACCACGACGGGCAACACCCTGTGTGATCCCAAGGATCAGGTCGTCCTGGAGTCGATGACGTTCCCGGCCCCGGTCATCTCGGTGGCCATCGAGCCGAAGACGAAGTCCGACCAGGAGAAGCTGGGCACCGCGATCCAGCGCCTGGCCGAGGAGGACCCGACCTTCCAGGTGCGCACCGACGAGGAGACGGGTCAGACGATCATCTCCGGGATGGGCGAGCTGCACCTGGAGATCCTCGTCGACCGCATGCGCCGTGAGTTCAAGGTCGAGGCCAACGTGGGCAAGCCCCAGGTCGCCTACCGCGAGACCATCAGCCGGCCGGTCGAGAAGATGGAGTACACCCACAAGAAGCAGACGGGTGGCTCGGGCCAGTACGCCAAGGTCGTCATCGCGCTGGAGCCCACGGGCGGTGGCGATGGTGGCTACGAGTTCGTGAACTCCGTGTCCGGCGGGCGTATCCCCAAGGAGTACATCCCCTCGGTGGATGCTGGTGCCCAGGAGGCCATGGAGTACGGCATCCTCGCCGGCTACCCGATGGTGGACGTCAAGGTCTCGTTGCTCGATGGCAACTACCACGACGTCGACTCCTCGGAGATGGCCTTCAAGATCGCCGGATCGATGGCCTTCAAGGAGGCCGCGCGCAGGGCCAACCCGGTCCTGCTCGAGCCGATGATGTCCGTGGAGGTCACCACCCCCGAGGACTTCATGGGTGAGGTCATCGGCGACCTCAACTCCCGCCGCGGGCACATCCAGGCGATGGACGAGCGCTCCGGCGCCCGGATCGTCAAGGCCCTGGTGCCGCTGTCGGAGATGTTCGGCTACGTCGGGGACCTGCGCAGCAAGACGCAGGGCCGCGCGAGCTACTCGATGCAGTTCGACTCCTACGCCCAGGTGCCGACGAATGTCGCGACGGAGATCATCGCGAAGGCCAAGGGCGAGTAGGCAACACCAGCAACGCCAGCACAACCCCAAGAACAACCGGGGTGAGTGACCTCACAGTGTGAGGGAGCCCACTTCGGGGCACGACAAGAAGACTGACCAGACGAGAAGCGGACCACGTCACCAGGCGGGTCCACAGTCCTGAGGAGGGACCCAGTGGCGAAGGCCAAGTTCGAGCGGACCAAGCCGCACGTCAACATCGGCACCATCGGGCACATCGACCACGGTAAGACGACTCTTACCGCGGCGATCACCAAGGTGCTGCACGACAAGTACCCCGACGTGAACCCGTTCACCCCATTCGACATGATCGACAAGGCTCCTGAGGAGCGTCAGCGCGGCATCACCATCTCGATCGCGCACGTCGAGTACCAGACCGAGGCGCGGCACTACGCACACGTCGACTGCCCCGGTCACGCGGACTACATCAAGAACATGATCACCGGTGCCGCCCAGATGGACGGCGCGATCCTGGTGGTCGCCGCGACCGACGGCCCCATGCCGCAGACCAAGGAGCACGTGCTCCTGGCCCGCCAGGTGGGTGTGCCGGCGATCGTCGTCGCCCTGAACAAGTGCGACATGGTCGACGACGAGGAGATCCTCGAGCTGGTGGACATGGAGGTGCGCGAGCTTCTCGACACCTACGAGTTCCCCGGTGACGACACCCCGATCATCCGCGTTGCTGCTGTCCCGGCCCTGGCCGGCGACGAGAAGTGGGGCGAGTCGATCATGGAGCTGATGGACGCGGTCGACGACTTCATCAAGACCCCGGAGCGCGAGGTCGACAAGCCGTTCCTCATGCCCGTCGAGGACGTCTTCACGATCACCGGCCGCGGCACCGTCGTGACCGGTCGTATCGAGCGCGGCATCGTCAAGGTGAACGAGGAGGTCCAGATCATCGGGATCCGTCCCGAGACGACCAAGACCACCGTCACCGGTGTCGAGATGTTCCGCAAGCTGCTCGACGAGGGCCAGGCCGGCGAGAACGTCGGGCTGCTCCTGCGCGGCATCAAGCGTGAGGATGTCGAGCGCGGCCAGGTCGTGTGCCACCCGGGGTCGGTGACCCCGCACACCGAGTTCGAGGCTCAGGTCTACATCCTGAGCAAGGACGAGGGTGGCCGGCACACGCCGTTCTTCAACAACTACCGTCCGCAGTTCTACTTCCGGACCACGGACGTGACCGGCGTCGTGACCCTCCCCGAGGGCACCGAGATGGTCATGCCCGGCGACAACACCAACATGAAGGTCGACATGATCCAGCCGATCGCGATGGAGGAGGGCCTGCGCTTCGCCATTCGCGAAGGTGGCCGCACCGTCGGCGCCGGCAGGGTCACCAAGATCCTCGTCTAGTCAGATACCGCGTCGATGGGGCGCGTCGGCCACAGCGCCGCCGCGCCCCATCGAACGGACCGAAGGCAGCCAGGAACACCGGCCGGTCAATCCGGCCACTGAATGAGAAGGACAGGCGAAGCCACCATGGCGGGACAGAAGATCCGCATCAGGCTCAAGGCATACGACCATGAGGTCATCGATACCTCGGCGCGCAAGATCGTCGAGACGGTGACGCGAACTGGTGCGCAGGTTGCCGGCCCGGTGCCGCTGCCGACGGAGAAGAACGTCTACTGCGTCATCCGTTCGCCCCACAAGTACAAGGACAGCCGCGAGCATTTCGAGATGCGCACGCACAAGCGGCTGATCGACATCATCGACCCCACGCCGAAGACGGTCGACTCGCTCATGCGACTCGACCTCCCGGCTGGTGTCGACATCGAGATCAAGCTGTAAAGGAACTCAGGCTGATGGGTACCAACGTCAAGGGCCTCCTGGGCGAGAAGCTCGGCATGACCCAGGTGTGGGACGACGCGAACCGCGTCATCCCGGTCACCGTGGTCAAGGCTGGGCCGTGTGTCGTCACCCAGGTGCGGACCCCCGAGGTCGACGGCTACGAGGCCGTCCAGATCGCCTACGGGACGATCGATCCGCGCAAGGTGACCAAGCCGCAGGGTGGACACTTCGCCAAGGCCGGCGTCACGCCGCGCCGCCACCTGGTGGAGATCCGCACTGAGGATGCACCCAGCTACACGCCGGGCCAGGAGCTCAGCGCCGAGCTGTTCGAGGCGGGGCAGACGATCGACGTCGTCGGCACCACCAAGGGCAAGGGTTTCGCCGGTGTCATGAAGCGCCACGGGTTCCACGGCGTGGGCGCCAGCCACGGTGCGCACCGCAACCACCGCAAGCCCGGGTCGATCGGCGCCTGCGCCACTCCGGGACGTGTGTTCAAGGGTGTGCGCATGGCCGGACGCATGGGTGGGGTCCGCCAGACCACACAGGGCCTGACCGTCCACTCCGTGGACGCCGAGAAGGGCCTGATCCTCATCAAGGGCGCAGTGCCCGGCCCCAAGGGTGGCCTGGTCTTCGTCCGCACCGCTGCGAAGGGGGCATGACCATGACGAGCATCGACGTGCTGACCCCCGCGGGTGAGACCGCCGGTTCGGTCGAGCTGCCTGCTGAGATCTTCGACGTGCAGGTCAACGTGCCGCTGATCCACCAGGTCGTCACCGCCCAGCTGGCCGCCGCCCGTCAGGGCACGGCCTCCACCAAGACCCGTGACGAGGTCCGCGGTGGTGGGCGCAAGCCGTACAAGCAGAAGGGCACCGGCCGCGCCCGTCAGGGTTCGACCCGCGCACCGCAGTTCACCGGTGGTGGAGTGGTGCACGGCCCGACGCCGCGTGACTACGAGCAGCGCACACCCAAGAAGATGAAGGCAGCCGCCCTGCGCGGCGCCCTGTCCGACCGGGCCCGCAATGGACGCGTCCACGTGATCAGCGCCGTGGTGGAGGGCGATGCGCCCTCGGCCAAGGCAGCGGTCGCCACGGTCGCCTCGATCACCGACCGACGCAATGTCCTGGTCGTCGTCGAGCGCGATGACACCCTGGGCTGGAAGAGCCTGCGCAACGTCGGTGGCGTCCACCTGCTGGTCTCCGATCAGCTCAACACCTACGACGTGCTCTGCAGTGATGACGTCGTGTTCACCTCCGGTGCGCTGCAGGCCTTCCTGGCCGGCCCGACCAAGGGCAAGGGCGCCAAGGCTGTCGCAACCTCGACCGAGGCCGAGGCTGTGGCGCAGACCGGGACCGAGAAGGATGAGGAGGCGGCCACGTGAGGGTCACCGACCACCGGGACGTGCTGATCGCCCCGGTCATCTCCGAGAAGAGCTATGGGCTGCTCGACGAGAACAAGTACACGTTCCTCGTCGACCCCGACGCCAACAAGACAGAGATCAAGATCGCCGTCGAGAAGGTCTTCGGCGTCCGGGTCCTGTCCGTCAACACCCAGAACCGCGAGGGCAAGCGCATCCGCACCCGCAAGGGCTTCGGCCGTCGGGCGAGCACGAAGCGCGCGATCGTCTCCGTGGCCGCAGGTGACCGTATCGACATCTTCGGCGGCCCGGTCAGCTGACCGGGACCATCGACAGCTAAGCGAGGAAACTCATGGGAATCCGCAAGTACAAGCCGACAACGCCGGGCCGTCGTGGCTCGTCCGTTGCCGACTTCGTGGAGATCACCCGGTCCGCGCCGGAGAAGTCGCTGGTTGAGCCGCTGCCCAAGAAGGGCGGGCGCAACAACCAGGGACGGATCACGACGCGTCACCAGGGCGGCGGGCACAAGCGTGCCTACCGGATCATCGACTTCAAGCGTTCGGACAAGGACGGGGTGCCGGCCAAGGTCGCGCACATCGAGTACGACCCGAACCGGACTGCGCGCATCGCGCTGCTGCACTTCGCCGACGGCGACAAGCGCTACATCGTGGCGCCGCAGAAGCTCAAGCAGGGTGACCGCGTCGAGACGGGACCGTCGGCCGACATCAAGCCCGGCAACAACCTGCCGCTGCGCAACATCCCCGTCGGCACCGTGATCCACGCCGTCGAGCTGCGTCCCGGTGGTGGTGCGAAGATCGCACGCTCGGCCGGATCCAGCGTCCAGCTGGTGGCCAAGGACGGCCCGTACGCCCAGCTGCGGATGCCCTCGGGCGAGATCCGCAACGTGGACGTGCACTGCCGGGCCACCATCGGTGAGGTCGGCAACGCCGAGCAGTCCAACATCAACTGGGGCAAGGCCGGGCGCATGCGCTGGAAGGGCAAGCGCCCGACGGTGCGCGGCGTGGCGATGAACCCGGTCGATCACCCGCATGGTGGTGGCGAGGGCAAGACGTCCGGTGGTCGCCACCCGGTCAACCCCAATGGCAAGCCCGAGGGTCGTACCCGCAAGGCGCACAAGGCCTCCGACAAGTTCATCGTCCGCCGTCGCAAGACCGGCAAGAAGCGCTGAGGATAGACATGCCACGCAGTCTGAAGAAGGGTCCCTTCGTGGACGACCACCTCGCCAAGAAGGTGGACGTCCAGAACGACAAGGGCACCAAGAACGTGATCAAGACGTGGTCGCGCCGCTCGATGATCGTCCCGGAGATGCTGGGGCACACCATCGCCGTGCACGACGGCCGCAAGCATGTCCCGGTGTTCGTCACCGAGAACATGGTCGGTCACAAGCTGGGCGAGTTCGCGCCCACCCGCACCTTCCGCGGGCACATCCGGGATGACCGGAAGGCCAAGCGCCGCTAGGCGCTGGCCCTCCGACGAAGCACACAACGAAGCAAGGGGAAAGCGATGGAAGCCAGGGCCCAGGCGCGGTTCGTCCGTGTCACGCCCATGAAGGCCCGCCGAGTGGTGGACCTCATTCGTGGGCTGCCGGCTGCGCAGGCGCAGGCGGTGCTGCAGTTCGCGCCGCAGGGGGCGAGCGAGCCGGTAGGCAAGGTGCTCGACAGCGCCATCGCCAACGCCACGAACAACCACCAGCACACTGATGTGTCGAGCCTGTATGTGTCGGCGGCCTACGTGGATGAGGGACCGACGATGAAGCGGTTCCGTCCACGTGCGCAGGGTCGCGCGTTCCGGATCAAGAAGCGCACGAGCCACATCACCGTTGTCGTCGCAGAGCGTCCTGCGACCGTGAAGAAGGGCTGACCCCATGGGCCAGAAAGTGAATCCGCACGGGTTCCGACTCGGGATCACCACGGACTTCGCAAGCCGCTGGTTCGCTGACTCCACCAAGGAGGGGCAGCGCTACCGCGACTACGTCGCCGAGGACGTTGCCATCCGCAAGATGCTCACCAAGGGCATGGAGCGCGCAGGCATCAGCCACGTGGACATCGAGCGCACCCGTGATCGTGTTCGTGTCGACATCCACACCGCGCGACCGGGCATCGTCATCGGCCGTCGTGGCCAGGAGGCCGAGCGCATCCGTGGTGACCTGGAGAAGCTGACCGCCAAGCAGGTCCAGCTCAACATCCTCGAGGTGAAGAACCCCGAGCTCGACGCCCAGCTCGTGGCGCAGGGCATCGCTGAGCAGCTGTCCAGCCGTGTCTCGTTCCGTCGGGCCATGCGCAAGGGCATGCAGTCGACCATGAAGTCCGGGGCCAAGGGCATCCGGGTGCAGTGCTCGGGCCGCCTCGGCGGCGCGGAGATGTCGCGCTCGGAGTTCTACCGCGAGGGTCGGGTCCCGCTGCACACGCTGCGTGCCGACATCGACTACGGCTTCTACGAGGCCCGCACGACCTTCGGCCGGATCGGCGTGAAGGTCTGGATCTACAAGGGTGACGTCACCGGGACCCGCGCCGAGCGGGAGGCCGCTGCTGCGGCCAGTCGCCTGGGCCAGGCCCGCCGTCCGGCTGCTGGCAGCCGTCCCCGTCGTGACCGTGAGCAGGCCCCGGCCGCTGCCGGAGCCGCGCAGACCCCCGCAACGGAGGCCTGACATGTTGATCCCCCGTCGGGTCAAGCACCGCAAGCAGCACCGGCCTGATCGGCACGGTCAGTCCACCGGTGGCAACCATGTGACCTTCGGCCAGTACGGCCTGATGGCACTGGAGCACTCCTACGTCACCAACCGGCAGATCGAGAGCGCACGTATTGCCATCACGCGGCACATCCGCCGTGGTGGTCGCGTGTGGATCAACATCTACCCGGACCGCCCGCTGACCAAGAAGCCCGCCGAGACCCGCATGGGATCGGGCAAGGGCTCGCCGGAGTGGTGGGTGGCCAACGTGAAGCCGGGTCGTGTGATGTTCGAGTTGAGCTACCCCGACGAGGAGGTCGCTCGCGAGGCCCTTCTGCGCGCTGCGCACAAGATGCCGATGAAGTGCCGGATCGTCCGGCGTGAAGTGGGTGAGGACTGATGGCTGTTACCACCGCAGGCGAGCTGCGCAACGTCGACACTGAGGACCTGGTGATCAGGCTGGTCGAGGCCAAGGAGGAGCTGTTCAACCTGCGCTTCCAGGCAGCCACGGGCCAGCTGGAGAGCCACGGCCGGCTGCGCGCGGTCAAGAAGGACATCGCGCGCATCTACACCGTGATGCGCGAGCGCGAGCTCGGCATCACCCAGGAGCCCGAGAGTGGGGCCGAGCAATGAGCGCGAAGGATGAGGCTGTGACGTCGACCACAAGTGCCACGGATGGTTCCGTGGGCACGTCAACGTCCGGGGCCGATGAGGTCACCCGGGGTTACCGCAAGACCCGTGAGGGGTATGTCGTCAGCGACAAGATGGACAAGACCGTCGTCGTCGCCGTCGAGGACCGCTTCACGCACCGCATGTACGGCAAGGTCGTGCGCCGCACGTCCAAGCTCAAGGCTCATGACGAGGCCAACGCCGCCGGCGTCGGTGACCGTGTCCTTGTGATGGAGACCCGTCCCACGTCAGCCAGCAAGCGCTGGCGCGTGGTGGAGATCCTCGAGAAGGCCAAGTAGTCCCAGTTCGGCCAGGCTCACGGGAACCCGTGAGAACCGGCACGACGATCAGGAGAAGAACGTGATTCAGCAGGAGTCGCGACTGCGTGTCGCCGACAACACGGGTGCCAAGGAGATCTTGTGCATCCGTGTCCTCGGCGGTTCCGGTCGGCGCTACGCAGGCATCGGTGATGTCATCGTGGCCACGGTCAAGGACGCCATCCCAGGCGGCAACGTCAAGAAGGGCGAGGTCGTCAAGGCGGTCATCGTGCGCACGAAGAAGGAGCGCCGCCGCCAGGATGGGTCGTACATCAAGTTCGACGAGAACGCCGCTGTGATCCTCAAGGCCGACGGTGAGCCTCGTGGGACCCGCATCTTCGGGCCGGTCGGCCGCGAGCTGCGCGAGAAGAAGTACATGAAGATCATCTCGCTGGCCCCGGAGGTGTTGTGATGGCGAAGATCCGCAAGGGTGACACCGTCCAGGTGATCACCGGCAAGGACAAGGGCCTCACGGGCACCGTCCTGGTGGTCTACCCCGATCGGGACAAGGTCCTGGTCGAGGGTGTGAACCGCGTGAAGAAGCACACCAAGGTCAGCCAGTCCCAGCGTGGAGCCAAGACCGGCGGCATCCTGACCCAGGAGGCCCCGATCCACATCTCCAACGTGATGCTGGTCGATGGCGACACGAAGAAGCCCACGCGGGTGGGCTTCCGCAAGGAGAAGGTCGACAAGACTCGCGCCGATGGCAGCACCTACTCGGCCGAGCGCAACGTCCGGGTCGCCAAGCGCTCCGGTGAGGACATCTGATGAGCACAGCAACAGAGACGACGATGCCCCGGCTGAAGGTCCGGTATCGCGAGGAGGTCATGCCCGAGCTGCGTGAGCAGTTCGAGTACACCAACGTGATGCAGATCCCCGGTCTGGTCAAGATCGTGGTGAACATGGGCGTCGGCGAGGCCGCGCGTGACTCGAAGCTGATCGAGGGGGCCATCAAGGACCTCACCCTGATCACCGGGCAGAAGCCGCAGGTCACCAAGGCTCGCAAGTCCATCGCGCAGTTCAAGCTGCGTGAGGGGATGCCGATCGGCTGCCACGTGACCCTGCGCGGGGCACGGATGTGGGAGTTCCTCGACCGCCTGCTGAGCACCGCACTGCCGCGCATCCGCGACTTCCGGGGCCTGAACCCCGGGCAGTTCGACGGCAACGGCAACTACACGTTCGGCCTCAACGAGCAGTCGATGTTCCACGAGATCGACCAGGACAACATCGACCGCGTTCGCGGCATGGACATCACGGTGGTCACCACCGCCAAGACCGACGACGAGGGGAGGGCGCTGCTCAAGGCGCTCGGATTCCCCTACAAGGAGAAGTGACCACGTGGCGAAGAAGGCACTGATCAACAAGCAGGCCCGCAAGCCGAAGTTCGCGGTTCGTTCCTACACCCGGTGCAACCGGTGCGGTCGTCCGCACTCGGTCTACCGCAAGTTCGGCCTCTGCCGGATCTGCCTGCGGGAGATGGCCCACCGCGGTGAGCTGCCCGGTGTGACCAAGTCCAGCTGGTAGCTCGCTACCCGTCCATCCCCCACCCGACGCCGAAGGTCCGCAGACGGAAACCACGGCGAGAAAGGCCAGACGGCCATGACAATGACAGACCCGATCGCGGACATGCTCACACGCATCCGCAACGGGAACACGGCCTATCACGAGACCGTGTCCATGCCACTCTCGAAGATCAAGGTGGGAATCGCCGAGATCCTCAAGGCCCAGGGCTACATCGCTGACTTCGCAGTCGAGGATGCCCCTGTCGGCCAGACGCTGGTGATCACGCTCAAGTACGGCCCCAGCCGTGAGCGTTCGATCGCTGGCCTGCGTCGCGTCAGCAAGCCCGGATTGCGGGTGTACGCCAAGAGCACGGCGATGCCGCGCGTCCTGGGCGGGTTGGGTATCGCGATCATCTCCACGTCCACCGGACTGCTGACTGATCGGCAGGCCCAGGCCAAAGGTGTGGGCGGGGAAGTCCTCGCCTACGTCTGGTAGGGAGTCACCATGTCACGCATCGGACGACTTCCGATCACTGTGCCGGCCGGCGTCGAGGTCACCATCGAGGGTTCCTCGGTGACGGTCAAGGGCCCCAAGGGCACACTCAGCCACACGGTCGCCTCCCCGATCAAGGTCGAGAAGGACGACGACGGTTCACTGAAGGTGACCCGTCCCAATGACGAGCGCGAGTCCCGTGCGCTGCACGGCCTGACCCGCACCCTCGTGGCCAACATGGTCGGCGGTGTCACTGACGGCTACACCAAGAAGCTGGAGATCGTCGGGACCGGCTACCGGGTCATGGCCAAGGGCACGGACCTCGAGTTCGCCCTGGGCTTCAGCCACCCGGTGATCATCCCGGCGCCCGAGGGCATCAGCTTCGCCGTCGAGACGCCGACCCGGTTCTCGGTCTCGGGGATCGACAAGCAGCAGGTCGGCGAGGTCGCGGCCAACACTGCGCAAGCTTCGCAAGCCCGACCCGTACAAGGGCAAGGGCGTGCGCTACGAGGGCGAAGTCATTCGCCGCAAGGCCGGAAAGGCAGGTCGGTAGACCATGGCTGTCGCAACCAAGCTCGGCTCGGGGAGCCGGACCCGCGTGGCGCGTTCGCGTCGTCACCTGCGGGTCCGCAAGAAGGTGTCCGGCACGCCGGTCCGTCCCCGCATGGTCATCAACCGGTCGACCCGGCACCTGTTCGTTCAGGTCGTCGACGACACCACGGGCACCACCCTGGCGTGGGCCTCCACCATGGAGGCCGACGTGCGCGCAAGCACCGAGGACAAGACCGCCAAGGCCCGCAAGGTCGGCGAGAACGTCGCCGGGCGCGCGAAGTCCGCGGGCATCGAGACGGTCGTGTTCGACCGTGGCGGCAACAAGTATCACGGTCGCGTTGCGGCCCTGGCTGACGGCGCACGCGACGCCGGCCTGGCCTTCTGACGAGGAAGAGGACTAATACCAATGGCTGGAGTACAGCGCCGCACAGGCGGCCCCGGTGAGGGCAGCAGCGGCAGCAATGATCGGCGCGGTCGCCGCGACGATCGTGGCCCCCGCGAGGAGAAGTCCACGTTCGTCGAGCGCGTCGTGGCGATCAACCGTGTGTCCAAGGTCGTCAAGGGCGGGCGCCGGTTCAGCTTCACCGCGTTGGTCGTGGTGGGCGACGGCAACGGCCACGTGGGCGTCGGGTACGGCAAGGCCAAGGAGGTTCCCGCGGCCATCGCCAAGGGGGTCGAGGAGGCCAAGAAGCACTTCTTCGAGGTGCCCCGCATCCAGGGCACGATCCCCCATCCGGTGACCGGTGAGGATGCGGCCGGCGTGGTCATGCTGCGCCCCGCATCGCCCGGTACCGGTGTGATCGCCGGTGGCCCGGTGCGTGCGGTCCTGGAGTGCGCTGGCGTCCACGACGTCCTGAGCAAGTCCATGGGCTCGTCCAACGCGATCAACATCGTGCACGCCACGGTGGCCGCACTGCAGATGCTGGAGCGGCCTGAGGCCGTGGCAGCTCGCCGTGGCCTTCCGCTGGAGGACGTCGCCCCCGCCGCGCTCATCCGTGCGATGAACGCGGGCAAGGCTGAGGAGGTCGTTGCCTGATGGCCACGCAGCTCAAGATCACGCAGGTCCGGGGACTGGTCGGATGCACTCAGGTGCAGAAGGACAGCGTCCGTTCCCTGGGCCTCAAGCGGATCAACGATGTCGTTGTCAAGGAGAACCGTCCCGAGATCCTCGGGATGGCCAAAGCGGTGCCACACCTGGTGACCGTCGAGGAGGTCGACTGATATGACCCTCAAGGTCCATCACCTGCGCCCCGCACCCGGGGCCAAGACTGCCAAGACCCGTGTGGGTCGTGGCGAGGCCGGCAAGCGCGGCAAGACCGCGGGCCGCGGTACCAAGGGCACCAAGGCCCGCTACCAGGTCCCGGCCAGCTTCGAGGGCGGGCAGATGCCGCTGCACATGCGGCTGCCCAAGCTCAAGGGCTTCAAGAACATCAACAAGATCGCCTTCCAGGTGGTCAACGTGGCCACGCTGGCCTCGCTGTACCCGTCGGGTGGGGAGGTCACCGTCGATGACCTCGTCGCCAAGGGAGCCGTCCGCAAGAACGAGCCCGTGAAGGTCCTGGGCAACGGCGACCTCGCCGTGGCGCTGACCGTGACGGTCGATGCCGCCTCCGACTCGGCCAAGGCCAAGATCGAGGCGGCCGGCGGGTCGGTCACGACCCTCTGACCGACCGGCTCGACGAGCCGTACTGAACGCACACGCAGGGCCGTCACCCCACAGGGGCGATGGCCCTGCGTCGTCGCGTCCAGGTCCCCCCGCGCACCCCTGAGGGGTGCCCGGGCGGAATGTAGTGATTCGCCGTGCTGGCCCCGGGCCAGCCGGCTGTTAGTCTTTCCCCAGTCTGGCGCACGCTCGAAGGCGCCCTCAGGAGGATCCCCGTGCACCTGTCCGCGTTCGCTTCCGCGTTCCGTACGCCGGACCTGCGCAAGAAGCTGCTCTTCACCATGGGCGTCATCGCGCTGTACCGCCTCGGCGCGGTCACCCCGACTCCCGGCATCGACTACGAGGCCGTGCAGTCCTGTCTGGCCAACGTGGAGAACAACTCCATCTACGGGCTGATCAACCTGTTCAGCGGTGGGGCGCTGCTCCAGCTGTCGGTGTTCGCGCTCGGGATCATGCCCTACATCACGGCCAGCATCATCCTGCAGCTGATGACCGTGGTGATCCCCAAGCTGGAGGCCCTGAAGAAGGAGGGCCAGTCCGGGCAGGCGCAGATCACCCAGTACACGCGCTACCTGACGATCGCCCTGGCGATCCTGCAGTCCACCGGGATCGTGGCGTTGGCCCGCACGCCCGGACAACTGTTCCAGGGGTGCTCGGCGCAGCTGATCCCCGATGACAACATCTTCACGATCTTCCTCATGATCGCCACGATGACCGCCGGTACCGCCGTCATCATGTGGCTGGGCGAGCTCATCACCGACCGCGGCGTCGGCAACGGGATGTCGTTGCTGATCTTCACCTCGATCATCTCCTCGCTGCCCTCCCAGATCGCCAGCGTCTTCGCCACGCGGGGGCCGTTCATCACGGCCATGACGATCATCGTCGGGTTCTTCATCATCATGGCCGTGGTCTTCGTCGAGCAGGGCCAGCGCCGCATCCCCGTCCAGTACGCGAAGCGGATGGTGGGCAGGAAGATGTACGGCGGGACCTCGACCTACATCCCGCTGAAGGTGAACATGGCCGGTGTCATCCCCGTCATCTTCGCCTCGTCATTGCTGTTCCTGCCGGTGCTCTTCCTGCAGTTCTCCGACCAGACCGGGTCCGTCGCGCAGTTCATCGCGCGCAACTTCCAGACCGGCACAGGGCCGCTCTACATGGTCGTGTTCTCCATCCTGATCATCTTCTTCACCTACTTCTACGTCGCGATCACCTTCAACACGACGGAGGTCGCGGACAACATGAAGAAGTACGGCGGATTCATCCCCGGCATCCGGGCCGGGCGCCCCACCGCGGAGTACCTGGACTACGTGGTCTCGCGCCTCACCCTGCCCGGTTCGATCTATCTGGCGACGGTGGCGGCGCTGCCCCTCCTGGCGTTCAGCGGCCTGGGCGTCTCGAGCAACTTCGTGTTCGGCGGCACGAGCCTGCTGATCATGGTCGGCGTCGGCTTGGATACTGTGAAGCAGATCGAGAGCCAGCTGCAGCAACGCAACTATGAAGGGTTCCTCCGCTGATGCGCATTGTGCTCATGGGCCCGCCCGGGGCAGGGAAGGGGACCCAGGCGGTCGTCGTGGCCGAGCGTCTCGGCATCCCGCACATCTCGACCGGTGAGATCTTCCGAGCACACATGGCCCAGGGCACACCGCTGGGCATCGCTGCAGGCATGTACATGGACCGGGGCAACTACGTCCCGGACCGCATCACCAACGCGATGGTCCGCAACCGCCTCGCCCAGCCCGATGCTGCCCGCGGGTTCCTGCTCGACGGGTACCCCCGAACCCTGGACCAGGTCGCCGTCCTCGACGAGATGCTGGCCGATGTCGGCCTTGTCCTGGACCACGTCGTGGAGCTGACGGCCAACACCGAGGTGGTCGTGGCCCGCCTGCTCAAGCGCGCAGCTGAGCAGGGGCGCGCAGACGACACCGAGGAGGTCATCCGCCGGCGTATGGAAATCTACGCCGACCAGACCGAGCCCCTCACCCAGGTGTACGCCGACAAGGGCGTCCTGGTGCGCGTGGACGGCCTGGGCTCGATCGACGAGGTGCGCGACCGGGTCCTGGCCGCCATCGCGGGCTGACGTGCTCGGCCGCCGCTCCCGGATCGAGATCAAGACCGACGAGCAGCTGCGCCACATGCGCGCGGCCGGACTCGTCGTGGCCCGGGCGCTGGCGGCGACCGCGGACGCGGTGGCCCCCGGCGTCACCACCGGCGAACTCGACGCCGTTGCGGCCGGGGTGATCGCCGATGCGGGCGCCCGCTCGAACTTCAAGGGCTACCACGGGTTCCCCGGAGTCATCTGCGCGTCGGTCAACGACGAGGTGGTGCACGGGATCCCCGGCGACCGCGTCCTGCGCGAGGGCGACCTCCTGAGCATCGACTGCGGGGCGATCGTCGAGGGCTGGCACGGGGACGCGGCGATCACGGTCCCCGTGGGTGAGGTCCGCCCAGAGCTCCTCGAGCTGTCGGCGCAGACCGAACGGGCGCTCTGGGCCGGGATCGCCCGGGCGCTGGTCGGCGGCCGCCTGTCCGACATCGGCGCGGGCTGCGAGTCCGTGATCGGGACCCGGTACGGGATCGTGCGTGACTACGTGGGCCATGGGATCGGCTCGGCCATGCACATGGAGCCCTCGGTGGCCCATGTCGGCCCACCTGGGCGTGGACCGCTGTTGAAGGCGGGGATGGCCCTGGCCATCGAGCCGATGGTGACCCTGGGCTCGCCGGAGGTCACCGTTCTGGCCGACGACTGGACGGTCGCGACGATCGACGGCTCGGTCGCAGCGCACTGGGAGCACTCGGTCGCGCTGACCGAGTCGGGTCCGGTCGTCCTCACAGCCCCCGATGGTGGTGTCACCCGGTTGGCGGCACTCGGAGTCACTGTCGGCGACGTATCCTGAATCGGGCAGGAGGGCCTGGTGTGCGTCACGGGCTGTCGATGGTTACAGTCCATGGGCGCGGGGGAACGCGTGATGGCAGGGAAGGGAGACCGAAGTGGTCGCGGAAGCTGTGCAGGCGCGGGCGTTCACGCCTGCGGAACCCGCGTCATTGCGCGAGGCAGGGCTGACCGACAGCGAGGTCGAGGGCCTGATCCTGAAGTTCCTCGCGGCGCGCGGGGATGCCAGCGGCTGGGCGATCGCTGAGCAGGTGCGCCTGCCCTACGCCCTGGCTCTGGAGTGCCTGACGCGCCTCAAGGATGCCCGACTCGTGGGCTACCGCGGGTCGGCGAGCATGAACGACTTCATGTACCAGATCACCGACCACGGCCGGGACACGGCTCGACGCCTGGCTCAGCGGTGCACCTACTTCGGGGCCGCCCCGGTGTCGTTGGAGGAGTACGTCGAGAGTGTGGTGGCCCAGGGCATCACCGACCACGTGCCCACACCCAACGACCTGGCAGTGGCCTTCGAGGACCTGCTCCTGGCCGAGGAGACCGTGGATCGCCTGGGCCCAGCCATCGCCTCGGGCCGCGGGATGTTCCTCTTCGGCCCGTCCGGCAACGGCAAGACGAGCATCGCCCAGCGCATCACCCGCTCTCTCGGCGGGCACATCTGGGTCCCGCGGTCCATCGGCATCGATGGCGAGATCATCCGGATCTTCGACCCGCACTTCCACGTCGAGGTGCCCTTCGACTGGGAGTTCCAGCCCGACGCACCCCACCCGGTGGATCGGCGCTGGGTGCTCATCGAGCGACCGACCGTGTCTGTCGGTGGCGAGCTCACGATGGACCAGCTCGAGGTGAGCACGAACCCGCACACCGGCATCAGCGAGGCGCCGCTGCAGCTCAAGGCCAACGGCGGCACGCTGGTCATCGATGACTTCGGTCGCCAACGGATGCGCATCGATGACCTGCTCAACCGCTGGATCGTCCCGCTGGAGGCCGGCTATGACTTCTACAGCCTGACCAGCGGGCGCCGGATCCAGATGCCCTTCCAGCAGGTCATCGTCTTCTCCACGAACCTGGAGCCGAGGGATCTCGTCGATGAGGCCTTCCTGCGGCGCATCCCCTACAAGATCCCGGTCGGGGACCCCACCGAGAGCCAGTTCCGCGCCCTGTTCGACCTCGTGGGCTCCGAGCTGGGAGTCAGCCTCACCCCGGGTGCCGTCGACCACGTGATCAGCTGGCACTACCGCCGCGAGAACAAGCCGTTCAGGTTCTGCCACCCACGTGACCTGTTGCTCCAGGTGCTCAACGAGTCACGCTTCCTCGGGGTCCCACCCGTGTTCAACGAGGCCACCGCCGACCGGGCCGTCGACAGCTACTTCTCGGTGATCTGACCGGGGCGCACCCTGGCCCGGCTGCTCACAGGGCCCGTGCTCGGCGGGCCGGCCAGCCCCTGCTCCGGCCACGTTTTGGTCCACGGTCGCGCAGGCCGTAGACTTGAGCAGCGTTGCGTCTGCGCATCCCTGTTCGATCGCCCTGCGGGCAACCGGGGGACTGCACGGTTCGACGCACGTCCGGCTCGATCGACCAGTGGTCGCCCGAGCAACCCGACGAGCAGCAAGGTGTGGATCAACAGCTTATGGCCAAGAAAGACGGTGCCATCGAACTCGAGGGCACAATCCGCGAGTCCCTCCCGAACGCCATGTTCCGGGTGGAGCTCGACAATGGCCACAAGGTCCTGGCCCACATCAGCGGCAAGATGCGCCAGCACTACATCCGCATCCTGCCCGACGACCGGGTGGTCGTGGAGCTCTCGCCCTACGACCTGACCCGCGGACGGATCGTCTACCGGTACAAGTGACAGATTCCCTCCGGGTTCCACCGGCGGACAAGGCTGCGAGGAAAGAGCAATGAAGGTCAAGCCCAGCGTCAAGAAGATCTGCGACAACTGCAAGGTGATCCGCCGTCACGGTCGCGTGATGGTGATCTGCGACAACCCCCGGCACAAGCAGCGCCAGGGCTGAGTCGCCCCGCCGCAAGGCGGACCAGCAGCCGAGCACAGCACGTCCGGCAGCGCGCCACCCGGCGCGTCCCACCCGGGAGACCGGGGTGGGGGCCACAACTGAAGAACGCGTGATCCGTCATCCCGATTCCGGGCCCAAGCCAGGGCCCTCGGGGACGGCACCCCCGGCTCGGAGGCTGGGGACCCACCACAAAGGGCGGTGGGACCGATCACGCGCCGAAACCTCCGGTTGAACAGGAAGAAGGTTCTGCCCGATGGCACGTCTAGTCGGCGTCGACCTCCCGCGCGACAAGCGCGTCGAGGTGGCGCTCACCTACATCTATGGCATTGGCCGTTCCCGAGCCGTTGAGATCCTTGCCGCGACCGGGGTCAACCCCGACACACGCGTCAAGGACCTCACCGACGGCGAACTGGTCCCGTTGCGCGACTACATCGAGGGCAACCTCAAGGTCGAGGGTGACCTGCGTCGCGAGGTGGCCGCTGACATCCGCCGCAAGGTGGAGATCGGCTGCTACCAGGGGATCCGGCATCGCCGGGGCCTGCCGGTCCGCGGGCAGCGCACACACACCAACGCACGTACCCGCAAGGGTCCGCGCAAGACGGTGGCAGGCAAGAAGAAGGCCACCAAGTAGCAGTCCGACTGGTCCGGGTGGATTCCAGCCCATCGCGGCGCACCAGGCGCCGACCAGCGGACCGATGACCTCACGCGAAGGAACGCAATGCCCCCCAAGACTCGTCAGAGCACGGCCAAGACCAAGGTCCGCCGCAAGGAGAAGAAGAACGTGGCCCTGGGCCACGCGCACATCAAGTCGACGTTCAACAACACGATCGTGTCGATCACCGACCCCTCGGGTGCGGTCATCGCATGGGCCTCCAGCGGTCAGGTCGGGTTCAAGGGCTCGCGCAAGTCGACGCCGTACGCCGCCCAGATGGTGGCCGAGGCCGCTGCACGCCGCGCCATGGAGCACGGCATGAAGAAGGTCGACGTCTTCGTCAAGGGTCCCGGCTCAGGCCGCGAGACCGCGATCCGTTCGCTGCAGGCGACCGGACTGGAGGTCGGTTCGATCTCCGACGTCACCCCCATGGCCCACAACGGCTGCCGCCCCCCCAAGCGCCGCCGCGTCTGACCCGAAGGAATCCCAAGATGGCTCGATACACAGGGGCGGACTGCAAGCGGTGCCGCCGAGAGAAGACCAAGCTGTTCCTCAAGGGCAGCAAGTGCGATGGGCCCAAGTGCCCCATCGAGCTGCGCCCCTTCCCGCCCGGCCAGCACGGCCGTGGCCGGACCAAGGACAGCGAGTACCTGCTGCAGATGCGTGAGAAGCAGAAGTGCGCGCGCATCTATGGGGTGCTGGAGAAGCAGTTCCACGGGTACTACGAGGAGGCCCAGCGCAAGCAGGGCAAGACAGGTGAGAACCTGCTGAAGATCCTCGAGACCCGCCTGGACAACGTCGTCTACCGTGGCGGCTTCGCCAAGAGCCGTGACATGGCCCGCCAACTGGTGGGGCACGGTCACATCATGGTCAACGGGCACAAGGTCGACATCCCGTCCTACCGCGTTGCCCCGTCGGACATCGTCGAGGTGCGCCCGGGCTCGCGTGACCTGACCCCGTTCGTGGTTGCCCACGCCGAGGCCGGCGAGCGTCCGGTGCCGGCGTGGCTTGAGGTGTCGCCGAACCAGATGCGCATCCTCGTGCACGCGGTTCCCGAGCGCGGCGCGATCGACACGGCCGTACAGGAGCAGTTGATCGTCGAGCTGTACTCGAAGTGACCCCAGTCGGGGGTGGCCCGCGCCGCCCTCCGATCCAGCCTTGCAGAACGTGGCGTCAAATGGTGGGCGCCGCGGAAAGGAACGGTAACCCGTGCTTATTGCCCAGCGTCCGACCCTCGCCGAGGAGCGTGTCAGCGACCACCGTTCGCGGTTCGTCCTGGAGCCCCTCGAGCCTGGCTTCGGCTACACCCTGGGGAACTCGCTGCGCCGGACGCTCCTGTCGAGCATCCCCGGCGCTGCCGTCACCAGCATCCGGATCGAGGACGTGCTCCACGAGTTCACGACCATCCCGGGTGTCAAGGAGGACGTCACCGAGATCATCCTCAACCTCAAGGAACTCGTCGTCTCCTCGGAGCATGACGAGCCCGTCGTGATGTACCTGCGCAAGCAGGGTCCCGGTGTTGTCACCGCGGCCGACATCGCGCCGCCGGCCGGGGTCGAGGTCCACAACCCGGACCTGCACCTGGCCACCGTCAACGCGAAGGGCAAGCTCGAGATCGAGCTGGTCGTCGAGCGTGGCCGCGGGTATGTCACCTCAGCGGCCAACAAGCTGCCCGGCCAGGAGATCGGCCGCATCCCGGTCGACTCCATCTACTCGCCGGTGCTCAAGGTGACCTACAAGGTCGAGGCCACCCGTGTCGAGCAGCGCACGGACTTCGACAAGCTGATCCTCGACGTCGAGACCAAGCCCTGCATGACCCCTGCCGACGCTGTTGCCTCTGCGGGCAAGACGCTGGTGGAGCTCTTCGGCCTGGCTCACGAGCTCAACGTCAACGCCGAGGGGATCGACATCGGTCCCTCGCCAGCCGACGAGCTTGTCGCCGAGCAGCTGTCGACCCCGATCGAGTCGCTGGACCTCACCGTCCGCAGCTTCAACTGCCTCAAGCGCGAGGGCATCCACACCGTGGGTGAGCTGATCAGCCGGAGCGAGGCGGACCTGATGGACATCCGCAACTTCGGCAGCAAGTCGATCGACGAGGTGAAGGACAAGTTGCTCTCCCTGGGCCTTGCGCTCAAGGACAGCCCTGCCGGGTTCGTGCCGGCGTATGTCGAGGAAGAAGATGGGGACTTCGTCGAGGACGAGCAGCTCTGAACCGGCCGCCGGCCCTCGAACGAACCTTGGAAACCAGTAGGAGTCAGTAACTATGCCCACGCCCAGCAAGGGCCCCCGTCTGGCCAGCACCCCCGCACATGAGCGGCACATGCTCGCCAACATGGCCACCGCGCTCTTCGAGCACGGAGCGATCACCACGACCGAGGCGCGCGCCAAGCGTGTCCGGCCGTTGGCCGAGCGAATGATCACGTTCGCCAAGCGGGGTGACCTGCACGCACGCCGTCAGGTCATGACCGTCATCCGCGACAAGTCCGTCGTGCACACGCTGTTCGAGGAGATCGGGCCGCGTTTCGCCACCCGTCCCGGCGGCTACACCCGCATCACGAAGATCGGGCCGCGCAAGGGCGACAACGCCCCCATGGCCGTGATCGAGCTGTGCGAGCCCCTGGCTGAGCGCACGGTGGCCGAGGCCACCGCCGCGACCAAGCGCGCTGCCAAGGACGCTTCGGCGCCCGCCGCGGCCGCTCCGGTGGTGGCGGAGGCCGTCGAGGCCCCTGTCGAGGCCCCGGAGGCCGAGGTCGTTGAGACCCAGGCTCCCGTCGAGGCCGCGGAGGTTGAGGCGCCAGGCGGGCCCGAGGCGGAGGCGCCCGAGGCTCCTGCGGCCGAGGCGGACACACCGGCTGACGCGACGGACGCCGCAGATGTGGCCGAGGCCGCTGACGCCAAGCCGCAGGACGACACCACTGCGTGACCACGCCGGCATCGAGCCCGTCGGGACCCCGGAGGAATCCGGTCCCGGCGGGCTCGTCGGCGATGCGGGGGTCTCGGGCGAGGATCCCAGCCAGGTGATGCGGCTGCGCCTGGACATCTCCTACGACGGCACCGGCTTCTGCGGCTGGGCCCGTCAGCCCGGGTTGCGCTCGGTGCAGGCAGAGCTTGAGTCGGCACTGCGCTCAGCCCTGCGCATCGATCCGGCCATTCCGGTCCGGGTCGCGGTCGCCGGGCGGACAGATGCCGGGGTGCACGCCCTGGGCCAGGTCTGCCATGCCGACGTCCCGGCCGCAGCGTGGTTGTCCAGTGTCGGTCCACCCAGGCCTGGTCCGACCAGGACTGGGTCGAGTGGCGCGGGGCGGGGGGTGCAGGGTCCCAGCGACGCCGTTCGCCGGCGCTGCAACGGGCTTCTCGCGACGGACATCCGCGTGCGGGCCATCGAGCCCGCGCCGCCCGGCTTCGATGCGCGCTGGTCGGCCGCGTGGCGTCGCTACCTCTACTGCGTGGCTGATCGGCCGGACGCCCAGGACCCGGTGACGCGTGGCCACGTCCTGTGGCGCTCCCGGGAGCTGGACGTCCCAGCGATGAACGCCGCTGCCGCCCCGTTCCTGGGGGAGCACGACTTCACGGCCTACTGCCGGGCCCGTCGTGGTGCCTCCAGCGTGCGCACCGTCCACGAGATCAGGTGGGTCCGCCCGGCACCACCTGCGTCCGGCGGGGGCCTGCCCGGGGTGGGCCCGCGGCCGGCGCGGCCCGCGGCCGGACTCCCCGTCGAGTTCTGGGTCCGAGCCGACGCCTTCTGCCACTCGATGGTCCGCTCCCTGGTCGGAGTCTTCCTGGCGGTGGGCGAGGGCCGCTGGCCCGAGCAACGCCCCGCCGAGCTCCTCGAGGCGGGGTTCCGGGCGCCCATCATCGAGGCGGCGCCAGCCCACGGCCTCACGCTGGTCGAGGTCAGCTATCCCCCGGCACTGGACCTCGACGCCCAGGCGGAGCGAGCACGCCGGTTCCGGGGCCGCTGAGGCCCGGGATTTGGCGCCGGTCCGCCGGTGGGGCGACGATGGGCCGATGGGCCATCTGGACGTCTCGCGCGTCACGTTCGCGCTGCCCGATGGTCGAGTCCTGCTCGACGAGGTCAGCTTCAAGGTGGCTGAGGGCCGCGTGACGGCTCTGGTGGGTGCCAACGGCTCGGGCAAGTCCACACTGATGCGGATGATCTCCGGCGACGAGCCTGTGCAGTCCGGCGCGATCACCCGGGTGGGATCCCTGGGCGTCATGCGCCAGTTCGTGGGCCACATGGCCAGCGGCTCGCTGCGCGACCTCCTGCTGGCGGTGGCACCCCCCGCACTGGCCGCGGCCGCAGCCGAGCTGGATTCCTCGGAGCTGGCCATGATGGACGCCGACGATGAGGCCACCCAGATGCGCTACGCGCACGCCATCTCGGAGTGGGCGGAGCTGGGCGGCTATGACCTCGAGGTCGTCTGGGATGTGGTGTCGGTCGCTGCCCTGGCCACCCCGTTCGCGCAGGCCCAGTACCGGGAGCTGTCCACTCTGTCAGGAGGCGAGCAGAAGCGCATCGTCCTTGAGGCACTCCTGCGGGGCCCGGACGAGGTCCTGCTGCTCGACGAGCCCGACAACTACCTCGACGTCCCGGGCAAGCTCTGGTTGGAGCAGCGGCTCGAGGAGACCACCAAGACGGTGCTGCTGATCAGTCACGACCGTGAGCTCCTGGCCAATGCCGCCGACGTCATCGTCACGATCGAGCTGTCCGCGGCCGGGAACACGGCCTGGACCCATCCGGGCAGCTTCCGCACCTACCACGAGGCGCGGGCCGCGCGATTCGACCGCCTGGACGAACTCACGCGCCGCTGGGACGAGGAGCACACCAAGCTCAAGGACCTCGTGCAGTACTACAAGGTCAAGGCGGCCTACAACGACGGCCTGGCCTCTCGTCTGCAGGCAGCACGCACCCGTCTTGCCAAGTTCGAGGAGGCAGGCCCCCCCGAGGCCCAGCCGATGAAGCAGGCCGTGAAGATGCGCCTGCGTGGAGGGCGCACGGGCAAGAAGAGCGTGGTCTGCACGGACCTGGCGCTGGCGACCCCGGACGGTGCCCAGCTCGTGGAGCCCTTCGACCTGGAGGTCTGGTTCGGTGACCGCGTGGCGGTGCTGGGGGCCAACGGGTCGGGCAAGTCACACTTCCTGCGCCTGTTGGCCGTGGGTGGGTCGGAGCCCGATCGGGAGCACGAGCCGGTGTCCGAGGTGGTCATCACACCGGTGGTCCACACCGGGCGGGCACGACTGGGGGCGCGGGTCCGGCCCGGCTGGTTCGCCCAGACCCATGCACATCCCGAATGGGTCGGGCGCACCCTGCTGGAGATCCTGCATCGAGGCGATGAGCATCGCAGCGGTCTGGGCCGGGAGGCTGCCGCCCGGGTCCTGGACCGCTATGAGTTGGCCAGGACCGGTGAGCAGTCCTTCGAGCTGCTCTCCGGCGGGCAGCAGGCTCGCTTCCAGGTCCTGCTGCTCGAGCTGTCCGGTGCCACCCTGCTGCTCCTCGACGAGCCCACCGACAACCTGGACATGGCCTCGGCAGAGGCCCTTGAGGAGGGGCTGGCTGCCTTCGAGGGCACAGTGCTGGCCGTCACCCATGACCGCTGGTTCGCGCGCGGCTTCGACCGGTTCGTGGTGTTCGGCGCCGACGGGCGTGTTCGGGAGGTCGACGAACCCGTCTGGGACGAGGCCCGCGCCCTTCGCGGCTGACGCCGGCGGTGTGTGGCGCTGCTGATCAGCCCGACCACCCGTAGCGGTCCAGATCGACGCGTTCACCGTCGCGGGTCACGCTGAATGCCACGCCCTCTGCCCGCAGGTGCTCGGCGGCCGCAACCTCATGCCCGGGTGCCAGCAGACCGCCGGCGCGGACCACACGCCACCACGGAACGCTGCCGCCGAAGCGCGCCAGTGCTGTGCCCACGGCCCGAGGTGCCCGGGAACCGAGGCGCTCGGCGACATCGCCGTAGGTGAGCACATGGCCCGGCGGTATCGTGGCGACCAGGTCCAGCACACGTTCGGCGAACGGGGTGGGCAGCACCCGCACAGTCTGACGCCCCCGATGCCACGGACGGGTCGCACAGCACGATTTGGCCGCCTGCCTTCGCCCCGGTACCCTAGACAGAGCATTGCGTGGGTCCGTCCTGCGCATGTTGAACGGTCCCGGAGCGCGATCCACGGGTCGCGGCAGCGGCCACACGCCGGTCCCGGCCCGTTCGACCACCACACGGAAACGAACGAAGGCTCTCACAGTGCGCACGTACAGCCCCAAGGCTGGCGAGATCACCCGCCAGTGGCACGTCATCGACGCGACCGACGTCGTCCTCGGCCGTCTGGCCTCCCACGCTGCGATCCTGCTGCGCGGCAAGCACAAGCCGACCTTCGCCCCGCACGTGGATGGCGGTGACTTCGTCATCATCATCAACGCCGAGAAGGTGGCACTGTCCGGCGCCAAGCGCGAGCAGAAGATGGACTACCGGCATTCCGGGTACCCGGGCGGCCTGAGCGCCACCAGCTACGGCGCCCTCCTGGAGAAGAACCCCCGGCGCGCCGTGGAGAAGGCCGTCAAGGGCATGCTCCCGCACAACAAGCTCGGTCGCGCCCAGGGCTCGAAGCTCAAGGTCTACGCAGGCGCAGAGCACCCCCACGCGGCGCAGAAGCCCGTGCCATTCACGATCACGCAGGTCGCGCAGTAAGCGCCACGGCGAACCCGTCCCAACGAAAGGAACCCGTGGCTGTGAGCACCGAGACCACGCAGGCCGTCGATGAGGTCATCGAGGGCGACTACTCAACCGAGACCCCCGCGAGCGCTGAGACTGTGGCGCCGCGACCGGTCATGACCGCTCCTGCCCAGGCCACCGGCCGACGCAAGGAAGCAGTTGCCCGCGTGCGCATCGTGCCGGGCAGCGGCGTCTGGACCGTCAACGGCCGGACGCTGGAGGACTACTTCCCGAACAAGGTCCACCAGCAGCTGGTCAATGAGCCCTTCCGCACCCTCGAGCTCGATGGCGCCTATGACATCATCGCGCGCATCGATGGTGGCGGGATCACCGGCCAGGCAGGCGCGCTGCGCCTGGGCATTGCCCGTTGCCTCAACGAGATCGACGAGGAGGCCAACCGGCCGGCCCTCAAGAAGGCCGGCTTCCTGACCCGCGACGCCCGCATCAAGGAGCGCAAGAAGTATGGCCTGAAGAAGGCCCGCAAGGCTCCCCAGTACTCCAAGCGCTGATCCGCTGAGCGAGCCTGGCTCGCGCAGCACCCGTCAGCTCGCACCAGGAGCGCCGGCACCCGACCCCGCGGTCAGGTACGGCGCTCCTGCTGTTCTGTGTCCCCGCGCGCACCTGCTCAGGTCGCGGAGGGCCCCAGGAGCGCGACCCCATGCCCGGTCAGCCGGACGCCCTCGGCAACGCAGACCACTGGGTCCCAGGTGAGCAGGACGTCCCTGCGGTCGGCGCCCGGCAGCGGTACCAGCTGGGCGTCCGCGCTGAGGTTGACCACGAGCGCGCTCGCGCCCCGATGCAGGACGAACCACGACTCGTCGTCCGGGTCGCGGTCCAATCGCGTGAGCGACCGGTCGTCGCACGCGACGTCGGGCAGCTCCTGGCGCAGGGCGATCAGACGACGGTGGAACTCCAGCAGCCGCGCTCCCGCGGGCTCCTCGGCCTCGGTCCAGTCCAGCTTGCTGGCCTCGAAGGTGGTGACGGCCTGCGGGTTGGGAACCTCGACACCCTCGCCGTAGAGGACGTCCCAGCCGTGTGAGCCGAACTCACGGGTGCGCCCCTCGCGCACGGCCTCGCCGAGCTCCGGGTCGGTGAAGGACGTGAAGAACTGGAACGGCGTGCGGGCACCCCACTCCTCGCCCATGAAGAGCATCGGGGTGAAGGGCCCAGTCAGGATCACCGCCGCCTCGATCGCCAGTTGACCGTCGGAGAGCACCCGGCTCGGCCGGTCGCCGATGGCTCGGTTGCCGACCTGATCGTGGTTCTGCGCCGACACGACGAAGGCATGGCCGCCGACCTGCGCCGGGACCGGCGCCCCCCAGGGCACCCCGCGGAACGTCGAGAGGCCACCGTCGTGGACGAACACCCCGGTCAGGGCCTTGTCCAGCACCTCGAGCGTGCCGAAGTCGACGTAGTAGCCGTGCCGTTCGCCGGTCATCAGCGTGTGCAGCGCATGGTGGACGTCGTCTGCCCATTGGGCCTGCATGCCCAGCCCGCCTGCGGGACGGGGGAGGACCACCGCCGGCTGGTTCAGGTCCGACTCGGCCACAAGCGACAGTGGTCGGCCCAGCTCTGCGGACAGCACGGCGGTCCGGTCGGCGAGCTCGGCCAGGATGTGGGTCCCGGAGTCGTCGACCAGGGCATGGATGGCATCCAGTCGCAGGGCATCGATGCCGAAGTCGCTGAACCAGCGCAGGGCGTTGTCGATGATGTAGGCCCGCACGGGGCCGGAGTCGGGGCCATCGAGGTTCACACCGTCGCCCCACGGGGTCTGGTGCCGGTCGGTGAAGTACGGCCCGTAGTTCGCCAGGTAGTTGCCGGCCGGCCCCAGGTGGTTGTAGACGACGTCGAGGCAGACCCCGATCCCCGCGCCATGCGCGGCTGCCACGAACCGCTGCAGGGCAGCAGGTCCGCCGTAGGCCGCGTGCACGGCGTAGGGGCTCACCCCGTCGTAGCCCCACCCGCGATCGCCGTCGAAGGCCGCCAGCGGCATGAGCTCGACCATCCCCACACCGAGGCCTGCCAGGTGATCGAGCCCGGCGATGGCGGAGTCCAGCGTGCCCCCGGACGTGAAGGTCCCCACGTGCAACTCGTAGTGCACCGCACCAGGGGCGGGCCGTCCTGACCAGCCCTCTGCAGGCCAGGTGAACTCAGCGGTGTCGAACGTCCGGCTGGGGCCGTGCACACCGGCCGGTTGCCAGGGGCTGCGCGGATCGGGCAGCGGGTCGGCCCCGTCGAGGCTGAACGCGTAGTCCGTGCCGCTGGCCAGGGCGGGGGTCGACCACCAGCCGCCACCGGTGGCCCGCATCGGCAGGGCGGCCTCCCCGGAACCGGGCAGCACGATCGAGACCGATTCTGCCTGGGGGGCCCACAGCGTCAGGTCGTCTGAGGTCATCGGTTTCCGTCCCGTCGTCTCCGGCTGCTCCGTGGTGTGAAGGGCGTTACTGGCCTGCGGCGATGTCGATGGCCTCGAGCAGCGCCACTGGCCTCGACCTCAGCAGGTCAGCCAGCTCCTGCGCCCCACCCTCGATGGTCGGCTCGTCGGCGCCGGCCAGGACGTTGCGCCACTGCCCATCGGGCAGGACGACCGTGTTCTCGTTCCAGCCCCCGTGCGGATGCAGTGAGGCGCTCAACCGGGTCGTGATGGTGACGGCGCGGGCCTGGCCTGCCCGGGTCCTGGCGAAGGCCACGGCGTGGCCGGTGGAGGTGGGCAGTGGCCGGTAGCCGGCCTCCGCCCCGGCGAAGGCGCCCGGGTTCGCCCTGCGTATGCGCAGGGCGGCCGCCGTGAGCGCGAGCTTCTCCTCCGACAGGCCGGTGGGGGATGCCCCGGCGTCGAGCCGGGCGAGCCGGGTCGCCAGGGACTCGGCGTCGACCGGGCCGCGGTTGTCCGGATCCACCAGAGCGGTGAGGTAGGACTCGGTCCCCTGGTAGACGTCAGCAACGCCGGGCAGGGTCAGCTGGATGAGCTTCGTGCCCAGCACGTTGGCCCGCACCGCCGAGGTGGTCCTCTTGACCCATCCCTCGAACAGCTCGGCGACCTCGGGGTCGGTCACCAGGTGTGTGGCGTAGGCGGCGAGGGCCTCCTCAGCCGCGGTGTCGGGGGCTGACCAGGACGTCCAGGTCTTGGCCTCCCGGCTGGCCTTCTCCAGGTAGCCGATGAGGCGATCGGCGCTGATCGGGCCCTTCCCGGTCCACGTCCCGGCCAGGGTCTGCCACAGCAGGTTCTCCGTCCGACCGTCCAGGCCCGTCGGACGCTCGTCCGCGGTGAGGTCCCGCAGCGCACCGACCAGCTCCACCCAGTCGTCGGGATACTCACTCAGGACGCTCATGCGGGCGCGGACGTCCTCGCCGCGCTTGGCGTCATGGGTCGACCCAGCCGTCATCGTGGCTGGGATCGAACTGGCGGCGTTGCGCGCCCACGTGTGCAGCTCGTCCGGCGAGATCCCGAAGTGCTGGGGTGCCCCGCCCACCTCGCACAGGCTCACCAGGTGGGTCCAGCGGTAGAACGCGGTGTCCTCGACGCCCTTGGCCATCACGGCACCACACACCTGCTGGAACCGGATGATGAGCTCGGTCCGCTTGGGCTCGGTGACCCTGCCCGAACTTCCCGCCTCGCGTCCCAGCAGCAGGTCGACGACCACGTCGAGCGTCTCGTGCCGCTCGTCGTCGAGTTCGGTCCGGGCGCGGTCAGCAGCCGCGGCCATCACCCTCTGGCTGGTCTGGTTCGGTGGCTCACCGGGCACGATGTAGGCGCGGTAGCGGTCGAAGGCCACCAGCAGGGCCATCAGGCACTCGCGCAGCCCCCGTGAGGTGTGGTCGCGCAACCTGACGTCGGCGTCGCAGATGTCGGCCATGAGTGAGGTCAGCCGGTCGACCTCGGCGTACAGCGGGCCGGTGACGACCTGCCCCTTGGCCTCATCGATCAGGGCCTCGAGGTCACCACGCACGTCGCCTGCGAGCTTCTGCATCAGCTTGCCCAGGGGGCGACCGCCGTTCGGGTCGACGAACAGCGACTGGGTCCGCCACATCGCGTCGTAGCCGGTGGTCCCGGCAACGTCCCAGTCCGCGGGCAGCTCCTCGTCGGACTCCAGGATCTTCTCGGCCACGACCCAGGCCCCGCCGGTGGCCCGCGCCAGCTGCGCGAAGTACTTGCGGGGATCGGCCAGGCCGTCGGGGTGGTCGATACGGAACCCGTCGATGTGTCCGGCATCGAACAGCTCGAGCAGGAGGGCGTGGGTCGCATCGAAGACCTCGTCGACCTCGACCCGGACCGCGGCCAGGGTGCCGATGTCGAAGAAGCGCCGGTAGTTGAGCTCCTCGTCGGCCACATGCCAGTAGGCCAGCCGGTAGTACTGGCGCTCGACGAGCTCGGCCAGGGGCAGCGACTCGGTCCCGGGCCGAACCGGCAGCACGTGCTCGTGATAGCGCAGCACCGTCTGGGGCTCGTCACCCAGGCCGGGCAGGACTGCCTCGTCCACGGTGAGGTCCCCAGCGCCCAGGACGTCGCCGATCCGAGCGCCGAGGATCGGCATCAGGACCCGCGCCTCCGACGACCCCCAGTCCACGTCGAACCAGGACGCATAGGGCGATTCAGTGCCCTCGGCCAGGACCGACCACAGCGCGCGGTTGTGGTACGCGGGAGTGGGGACGGCCATGTGGTTGGGCACCACGTCGACCACGATTCCCAGCCCGTGGGCGTGGGCTGCCACAGACAGCCGCTCGAAGGAGTCGCGACCGCCCATGACATCGCTGATCCGGGCGTGGTCGACCACGTCGTATCCGTGCGTGGAGCCCGGTGCGGCCTGCAGGATGGGCGACAGGTACAGGTCGGTGACGCCCAGCGCCGTGTAGTAGTCCAGCCGTGCCGTGACGTCATCGAAGGAGAGGTCCGGTCCCAGCTGCAGCCGGTAGGTGGAGATCGGCAGGCGGCGGCCCGCCCGGGGGAGGTTGCGTGCGCCCATGGTCACTGCTCCAGGGAGGGACGGGACAGGACAACGACGCTGTGCGCCTCGAGGGTGATCCGACCGTCCGCGGGGAAGGTCGCAGCGGGCTTGAGGCGTTCGTCGGTGTCCAGCAGGACCGACCATCTCTGGCCGTACTCGGCCGACGGGATGTCGAACGTGAGCTTGCTGGCATCGGCGTTGAGCAGGATCAACAGGGAATCGTCGATGATCCGCTCCCCCCGCTCGTCGGGCTCGAGGATCTTGTCGCCGTTGAGGAACACCATCACCGAGCGGGCGAAGGAGTGGTTCCAGTCCTCCTCGGTCATGTGCTCGGCCGCCGGCGTGAACCAGGCCACGTCGCCGATCTCAGACTCGCCACCGTGTGAGGCCGCGCCGTGGAAGAACCGGCGACGGCGCAGGGTGGCGTGGTCCTTGCGCAGCTGCACGACCCTGCGCGTGAACTCCAGGTGCGCCTGGTCCTCCGGGGTGAGGTCCCAGTCGATCCAGGTGACCTCGTTGTCCTGGCAGTAGCCGTTGTTGTTGCCCTGCTGAGTCCGTCCCAGCTCATCGCCGTGCGCGATCATCGGAACACCCTGGGAGACCATCAGGGTGGTCAGGAAGTTCCTGCGCTGGCGGCGCCGTGTGCGCAGGACCGCCTTGTTCGTGGTGGGGCCCTCGGCTCCGCAGTTCCACGACGAGTTGTGGCTCTCGCCGTCCGCGTTGCCCTCGCCGTTGGCCTCGTTGCGCTTCTCGTGGTAGCTCACGAGGTCGGTCAGGGTGAAGCCGTCGTGCGCGGTGACGAAGTTGATTGACGCGATCGGCCGGCGCCCGGAGTGCCCGTACAGGTCCGAGGAGCCGGTCAGGCGGCTGGCGAACTCCGCCAGCGAGGACGGTTCCCCGCGCCAGTAGTCGCGCACCGCGTCGCGGTACTTGCCGTTCCACTCGGTCCACAGGGGCGGGAACCCGCCCACCTGGTAGCCGCCGTCGCCAACATCCCAGGGCTCGGCGATGATCTTGACCTGCGACACGATCGGGTCCTGGTGCACGAGGTCGAAGAACGCGGAGAGCCGATCCACCTCGTGGAACTGGCGGGCCAGGCTCGAGGCGAGGTCGAAGCGGAAGCCGTCGACGTGCATCTCGGTCACCCAGTACCGCAGCGAGTCCATGATCAGCTGCAGGACGTGTGGGCTGCGCATGAGCAGCGAGTTGCCCGTGCCCGTGGTGTCGAAGTAGTGCGCCGCGTCGCCGTCGACGAGCCGGTAGTACGAGGCGTTGTCGATGCCGCGGAACGACAGCGTCGGGCCCAGGTGGTTGCCCTCGGCGGTGTGGTTGTAGACCACGTCGAGGATGACCTCGATGTCGGCCGCGTGCAGGGCCTTCACCATCGCCTTGAACTCCTGCACCTGCTCGCCGCGCTGCCCGATCGACGAGTACGCGTTGTGCGGGGCGAAGAATCCGATGGTGTTGTAGCCCCAGTAGTTGCTCAGGCCCTTGCCCTGCAGGATCGGGTCGTTGACGAACTGGTGGACCGGCATGAGCTCCACGGCGGTCACGCCCAGCTCGGTGAGGTGCTCGATGATCGCCGGGTGGGCCATCCCGGCGTACGTCCCACGGATCTCCTCGGGGACGTCGGGATGCTGCTGGGACATGCCCTTGACGTGCGTCTCGTAGATCACGGAGTTGTGGTACTCGTGCTTCGGCGGACGGTCATGTGCCCAGTCGAAGTAGGGGTTGATCACCACGGCGGTCATCGTGTGGGGGGCCGAGTCCGCGGTGTTGCGCTCGTGCTCGGCGTCGAACTGGTAGGAGAACAGCGAGGGGTCATCGCTGATCTGTCCGTCGATGGCCTTGGCGTAGGGATCCAGCAGGAGCTTCGTGGGATCGCAGCGATGGCCTGCCGCTGGGTCGTAGGGCCCGTGCACGCGGTAGCCGTAGCGCTGGCCCGGGGTCACCGTCGGCAGGTAGACGTGCCAGACATGGGCGTCACTCTCCAGCACCTCGATGCGGGTCTCAGCCCCGTCGTCGTCGAGCAGGCAGAGCTCGACGCGCTGCGCGACGCTGGAGAACAGCGCGAAGTTGGTGCCGCTGCCGTCGTAGGTCGCCCCGAGGGGGTAGGGGTGTCCGGGCCAGATCTGCATCCGCACATGATCCCATGCCCGGTTCGTGCGGCCGACCGGCGTCGTCTCGTGGGGCCGATGCCGGATCAGGTGGGGGTGGCTCGTCGGCTGCCCCGGACAACTAGGCTCCGCGCAGGGAGCATCAACGACGGAGGTAGGACGTGGGCAGGTTGTTCGGCACCGATGGAGTCCGCGGCCTGGCCAACCGCGACCTGACCGCAGACCTCGCACTGGACCTGGCCGGGGCGGCGGCCCACGTGCTCGGCGAGCTCGGTGAGCTCCACCCCTCCGGTCGACCGGGGGCCAGGCCGCGCGCCGTGGTGGGCAGGGACCCACGCGCCAGCGGTGAGTTCCTCGAGGCCGCCACGGTGGCCGGCCTGGCCAGCGCGGGGCTGGATGTGCTCGTGCTCGGCGTCCTGCCGACCCCCGGGGTGGCGCACCTGACCGCCGAGCTGGGCGTGGACCTGGGCGTGATGATCTCGGCGTCGCACAACCCCATGCCCGACAACGGGATCAAGTTCTTCGCCCGCGGTGGTCACAAGCTGGCCGACGAGGTGGAGGCGCAGATCGAGGCCCGCCTGGATGAGGGCTGGCAGCGCCCGACCGGAGACGCCGTGGGCCGCGTCGTGCCCTACGAGGACGCAGTCAGCGACTACGTGGAGCACCTGTTGTCCTGCACGCCGAACCGGCTCAACGGCCTCAAGGTCGTGGTCGACACGGGCAATGGCGCTGCGGCCGAGGCTTCGCCGCGGGCATTGCGCAGGATGGGTGCCCAGGTGCTGGCCATCCACTCCAGCCCCGACGGCTACAACATCAACGAGGGCTGCGGATCGACCCACATGGACGACCTGCGTGAGGCTGTGGTCGAGCACGGCTACGACATCGGCATCGCCCATGACGGCGATGCCGACCGGTGCCTGGCCGTCGATGCGCAGGGCAACGTGATCGACGGCGACCAGATCATGGCAGTCCTGGCACTGGCGCTGCGTGACCACGGCAAGCTGGCCCAGGACACCGTCGTGGCCACCGTGATGAGCAACCTGGGCTTCAAGCTGGCCATGCGTGACGCCGGGATCAGCATGGTCGAGACGGGGGTGGGCGACAGGTATGTGCTGGAGGCCATGCGCGCCCAGAACTACACGCTCGGTGGCGAGCAGAGCGGGCACGTGGTCCTGCTGGACTACGCCACCACCGGTGACGGCACGCTCACGGCCCTGCACCTGATGGCCCGGATGGCCGACACCGGCCGGTCGTTGGCCGACCTGGCCAGTGTCCTCACGCCGCTGCCGCAGGTCCTTGTCAATGTGGCCGACGTGGACCGCTCGGCGGTGGCGACATCACCTGGCCTCAACGATGCCGTGGCGGCTGCCGGGGCGCGCCTGGGCGAGGCTGGCCGGGTCCTGCTGCGCCCCAGCGGCACCGAGCCACTCGTGCGCGTGATGGTTGAGGCGCCCACGGACGCGCTGGCGCGCGCGGTGGCCGAGGAGCTCGCCTCGGCCGTCGCCCGGGAGATCCCGCTGCGGTAGGCGCCCCGGCCCGCCGTGGCTGTGGGCCACTACCCTTGGGCCCATGTGCGGAATCGTGGGGTACGTGGGTCATCGTCAGGCTGTCGACGTGGTCGTGGCTGGGCTCACCCGGCTGGAGTACCGCGGGTATGACTCGGCAGGCGTGGCGGTGATCGCCGAGTCCGCCCTGGACGTGCGCAAGAAGGCCGGGAAGCTGGCCAACCTGCAGGCGCTGCTGGCTACCGATCCGATGCAGCAGTCCACGACCGGCATCGGGCACACGCGCTGGGCCACGCACGGTGGGCCGACAGACGTCAACGCCCACCCGCATGTGTCCAGCGGCGGCCGGGTGGCGGTCATCCACAACGGCATCATCGAGAACTTCGCGGAGCTGATCGCAGAACTGGCCGAACGTGGGGTTGTGATGGCCTCGGAGACCGACACCGAGGTCGTGGCCCACCTGCTGGAGGCCACACTGGCCGAGTCCGGGGACCTCGCCGAGGCGATGCGCATGGCCTGCCAGAAGCTGTCCGGCGCGTTCACCCTGGTCGCGGTCAGTGCCGATGAGCCGGGCCGCCTGGTCGCCGCGCGGCGCAACTCCCCGCTGGTGGTCGGACTGGGCGAGCACGAGAACTACCTGGCTTCCGATGTGTCGGCCTTCATCGAGTTCACCCGAGATGCCCTCGAGCTCGGACAGGACCAGGTCGTCGACATGACGGCCGACGACGTGCTCGTCACCGACTTCGCCGGCCGACCGGTCGAGGTCAGCCCGTTCACGGTGACATGGGATGCGGCCGCCGCGGAGAAGGGCGGCTACGACCTGTTCATGCTCAAGGAGATCGCTGAGCAGCCCAAGGCCGTCGCCGACACCCTGCTGGGGAGGATCACGCCCGACGGGCTGCTGCGCCTCGACGAGATCCGGATCCCCGTGGCCGAGCTGCGCGAGATCGACAAGATCGTGATCGTGGCCTGCGGGACGGCCTACAACGCGGGGATGGTGGCCAAGTACGCCATCGAGCACTGGTGCCGGATCCCGACGGAGGTGGAGCTGGCCAGCGAGTTCCGCTATCGGGACCCGATCCTGACCAGGCGGATCCTGGTGATCGCGATCAGCCAGTCCGGGGAGACGATGGACACGCTGATGGCCGTGCGGCACGCCCGGGAGCAGGGGGCGCGGGTGCTCGCGATCTGCAACACCAACGGCTCCACGATCCCGCGGGAGTCCGACGCCGTGCTCTACACGCAGGCCGGCCCGGAGGTCGCGGTCGCCTCCACCAAGGCGTTCCTCACCCAGATCGTGGCCGTCTACCTGGTGGCGCTCTACCTGGCCCAGGTCCGCGGCAACAAGTTCGGTGACGAGGTGGCCGCCATCGTCAGCCAATTGGCCACGATGCCGCGGAAGGTCGACCTCGTGCTCGACACGGTCGAGGGTGTTCGTGAGTTGGCCAGGCACTTCGCCGACTCCAGCTCGGTGCTGTTCATCGGCAGGCATGTGGGCTACCCGGTGGCACTCGAGGGGGCGCTCAAGCTCAAGGAGTTGGCCTACATGCACGCCGAGGGATTCGCCGCCGGTGAGCTCAAGCACGGTCCGATCGCGCTGATCGAGGACGGTGTGCCGGTCGTCGTGGTGGTTCCCTCACCGCAGGGACGCGGGGTCCTGCACGAGAAGATCATCTCCAACATCCAGGAGGTCCGGGCCCGTGGCGCGGTCACGATCGTGATCGCCGAGGAGGGTGACGAGGGCGTGACCCCCTACGCCGACCATGTCATCAGGATCCCGGTCTGCCCGACGCTGATGCAGCCCCTGCTCTCCACGGTGCCGCTGCAGGTCTTCGCCTGTGAGCTGGCCGCGGCCAAGGGTCACGACGTCGACCAGCCGCGCAACCTGGCCAAGTCCGTGACCGTGGAGTAGCCCCACGTCTGCGTCGGCGATTCGACCCGCCACCCGGGCCGGTTCGACTACGCGGAACGTCCGGCGGGCCGTTCAGCTGATGCGCGTGGCCGCGACGAAGCGGTCGCGGTACCAGGGCTCGTGCAGGTCACGAACCCGCACGCCACGGCGTGGGTTGGCGGCCTCGACCGCGAGCCCGTTGCCGACGTACATGGAGATGTGACCACTGCGTGGCGACGTCCCGTCCTGGTAGTAGAGCAGGTCGCCGGGCACCAGGTCGGCGAGATCGACCCGGGTGCCTGCGAAGCGCTGCTGGGAGGCCAGCCGTGGCAGCGCGACCCCGGCGGACAGGTAGGCCTGCTGGATGAGCCCGGAGCAGTCGAAGACGTCGGGTCCGTTGCCGCCCAGGACGTAGGGCTTGCCGACCTGGGCGAGTGCGTAGACCACGGCCCGGTCGCGCGCCGTGGCGTCCGCGGGGAGCTTGTAGGTCGGCGTGGGGGTCGTGCTCGTGCTCGGCCCCTGGGTGGGCGCGGTGACGCTGACGGTGCGCCCCGCATGGATCGCGTCCCAGGTGGGCCCATCCACGGCTCCGGTGGCCTCCAGGGACAGGCCCCTCTGGTAGGCCGTCACGGCGGCGGTCGTGAGGTTCCCGTAGTAGCCCGTGTCCGGGGACACCCGCAGGTACTGCTGGACGAAGATGACTGCAGGGTGCCCCGGGCCCATCCCTCGGGACAGGGCGGGCCGGCTGGCGGCCGCCTGCGCCGGGGTGAGGGGCGCTGGTGCCGGTGACGTCTCGTCCCCGGCCTTCGACTCGGGGGTCGTGACCGCCTCGCCGGACAGCAGCGCCGCCCACGTCCGGGCGGTGACCCGGCCGGTGCGCTTGAGGTTGTTGCGCTCCTGGAACTTCCTGACCGCCGTGCGGGTGAGTGGTCCGTACCAGCCGGAGGCGGGGGCGACGGTCAGCGCCTGTTGGACGAAGACGACGGCCGGTCCACGGGCGCCCTTCTCCAGCGTCGGCCTCAGTGCGGCAGCAGCCTGGGGGGTCGCAGCGGCCTGTTCGGCGGAACTGGCGGTGGTCGTCGGAAGCAGCGCCGCCCAGGTCCGGGCGGTGACCCGGCCGGTGCGCTTGAGGTTGTTGCGCTCCTGGAACTCCCTGACCGCCGTGCGGGTGAGTGGTCCGTACCAGCCGGAGGCGGGGGCGACGGTCAGCGCCTGTTGGACGAAGACCACGGCCGGCCCCTGGGCTCCCTTCACGAGCCGGGGTCGCAGCGCGGCCGCCTCGGCTGGGGCCAGCGCGCTCGACGTGAGCACGGAGGCTGTGGGCCCCGCTGCCTCATCGGTCGTCGGCGGGCTGACGGCCATCGCCGGTGTCGGCAGCAACAGCGCGCCGACGAGCGCAGCGCACAGCCATGTGCTGCCCAGGACCTTGCTCATGGTGTGCCCCTCGTCGCCTGCGAAGTCAGCTGTCGGGTCCGCGCCGCCAGGATGGCGACGCGTGCCAGCAACCGGGACCGGTCATTGGCAGGACCCCAAGGGCGCCCGATCGGCAGGGATCGCCGGTTCGGCGCCCGGGTGGACGTGGGTCCCCCGCTCCCGCCCTGCTCGGGGAAGCACCGGAGGGGGCGGGATTCGGCGACCTCCGGCGTGACCCCGGATGGGGCCGGGACGGACGTTACCAATGTGACAGGTGGGTTGGATAGTCCCAGTTGTTGTTGAATGTCCGGTGGACTGGTGTGGTAGGCAGGACCCGCGGAGGTGGAGATGCGCGCGATCTGTGCGGTGGAAGTGGTGCGTCGGGCTGAGGCAGCTGCCGGCGTTTCGGAGCCGGTGCTCATGCAGCGCGCCTCCACAGCCCTTGCCGGGGTGTGCCGCGACCTGCTCAGTGGGCGGCGGTCCGGCGTGCGCGGTGCTCGCGTGGTGGCACTGGTGGGGTCGGGCAACAACGGCGGGGACGCCCTGTGGGCGTTGTCCCTCCTCGCGCAGCGTGGAGCCAGGACGACGGTCGTCGGGGACCCCGGGCGCATGCACCCCGAGGGGGCTCGGGCAGCACGGGCGGCCGGCAGCCGCGTGCTGGCGTGGGACGACCCCGGGGCAGCCGACGAGATCAGGGCAGCTGAGCTGGTCCTTGACGGGATCCTGGGGATCGGCGGCAGCGCAGGGGTGCGTGAACCGGCGGCAGCGATGGTGGAGGTGCTCAACACGGCCCGCGTCCCGGTCGTCTCGGTGGATGTTCCCAGCGGCGTCGACCCCGACTCCGGTGGTGTGGTCGGGGTGGCCGTCCATGCGACGGTGACGGTGTGCTTCGGCGTGCTCAAGGCGGGGCTGGTCCTGAGCCCCGGGCGCCATCTGGCAGGAACCGTCACAGTGGTCGACATCGGGCTGGATGCTGCTGATCTTGAGCCGGTGGCCGGCGCCCTGACCCTGGCGGACCTGGCCGTGGAATCCCTGGGCCAGGATGCCCACAAGTACACACGTGGTGTGGTCGGGGTGATCGCCGGCTGCGCTGCATACCCCGGAGCCGCGCTGCTGGCCGTGGCCGGCGCCCGGATGTCAGGGGCCGGCCTGGTGGCCTTCAGCCCCGGGACGCCCCGCAGTCTCGGCCCATCGCCGATGCGTGCTGGGGCCACCGCATCGGGGCCCGATGCGACGGCTGGGATCGACCCCGTCGCCGGGCTGGTCGTGGCTCGATACCCCGACGTGGTGCTCGCCGAGGACCGCCCGGTCGACGCGCGCTGCATCGGCCCGGGCCTCGGCCCGGTCCGCGATGTTGCCGACCGGGTCCTGGCGACCATGGCCGACCCCGCCCCACTGGTGGTCGATGCCTCTGCCCTGCCGGTCCTGGCCCGCCAGGATGGGCGCAGCGCGCTGGCCCATCGGACCCGATCCGGGTGGGTCACCGTGCTGACCCCGCACACAGGTGAGTTCCACCGACTGGGCTTCGACGCCGCTGGGGGTCCGTTGGTCGCTGCCCGTCGGGCCGCGCAGGAGACCGGTGCGGTCGTGGTGCTCAAGGGCCCGGGCACCGTGATCGCGGCCCCCGGGTCCACGTACATCGACACCTTCGGGGACTCCAGCCTGGCCACAGCCGGCACCGGTGATGTCCTGGCCGGGCTCATCGCGGGTCTCCTGGCCTCTGCGGCGCGATCACGGCCCCTGACGCCGTCCACCGCCGCCCTCATCGCGGCGCGTGCGGTGGGGCTGCACGGATTGGCCGGTCGCCTTGCTGGGGCATCGGGTGGACCTGTCACCAGTGCCGACGTGGCTGATCGCCTGCGCGACGCACACGCCGCCGCGGCGCTGGCTCGCACCTGACACGCACCGGCGCCCCCTGTGGGGCAGGATGGGCACGTGGTTGCGCGGGCTGAGTGCGAGGTCGACCTCGAGGCGATCTCGGCCAATGTCGAGGTGCTGCGTGGGTTCGCGCCCTCATCTGCGCTCCTGGCGGTGGTCAAGGCCGACGCCTATGGCCACGGGCTGCTGCCCTCGGCGCGCGCGGCACTGGCCGGGGGTGCGCAGTGGCTGGGCACCGCCCTGCTCGCCGAAGCTGTGCTGTTGCGTCAACAGGGGGTCACCGCCCCGATCCTGGCC
Organism: uncultured Actinomycetes bacterium; assembly: GCA_963697345.1. Classification (GTDB taxonomy): domain Bacteria; phylum Actinomycetota; class Actinomycetes; order S36-B12; family CAIYMF01; genus Prado023. The sequence goes on from CAVONS010000007.1 coordinate 272,276, forward strand.
TGGTTGTGGTCCCCGGATGATCCGGACCTGGTGGCTTGCGTGCGCGACGAGGTCGACGTGACTGCCAGCTCGCTGTGGCAGCTCGAGGCCCTGACCTCGGCCTCCCACGCGACCGGGACCCGTGCCCGGGTGCAGCTGAAGGTCGACACGGGCCTCGGTCGCAACGGCGCCACTGCGCAGGAGTGGCCCGTCCTCGTGGAGCGTGCCGCCAGCCTGCAGGCCTCCGGCACGGTGCAGGTGACCGGCGTCTGGTCGCACTTCGCGGTCGCCGACTCCCCGAGCAGTGCGGTGACGGCCGAGCAGCTCGTGGCCTTCGACGAGGCGCTGGAGGTGGTGGCCGCCAGTGGGCTGACGCCGCAGCTGCGCCACATCGCCAACTCCGCAGCGACTCTGGCCGCTCCCCAGGCCCACTACGACCTCGTGCGACCCGGCATCGCGGTGTACGGGGTCTCTCCCGGGGGTGAGCTCGGGCCCCCGGAGCAGTACGGCCTGAGGCCCGCGATGACCCTGCGCGCCCGACTGGCCGGGGTCAAGCGTGTCCCCGCTGGGCAGGGGGTCTCCTATGGGCACGAGTACGTGACGAAGGCCCCGACCACCCTGGGCCTGGTTCCGCTGGGGTATGCCGACGGGATCCCCCGCGCGGCCGGGGGTCGTGCTCCGATCCTGGCGGCCGGGCGACAGCGTCCCATCGCCGGGCGCGTGTGCATGGACCAGTTCGTGATCGACCTCGGCGACGACCCGGCTCAGCCCGGTGATGAGGTGGTGCTCCTCGGTGATCCGGCACGGGGGGAACCATCGGCTGAGCAGTGGGCGCAGGCCGCGGGCACGATCGGCTACGAGATCATCACCCGGCTCGGTCCGCGCATCGAACGGAGCTGGGTGGGGGTGCAGTCGTGAGCCCGCCGGAGTTCACCGGTGTTGCCCGGGCGTTGGGAGTCGCTGCTGGGCTCATGGCAGTCGGTGCCGTCGCAGGTGTGGTCGCTGAGCGGGCCGTCGTGGCCAAGGCCGGTCGGGCGGACCGGGAGGGCGACGAGCCCTTCGGGCATCTGCGCGGGCAGCCGCTGACCGTCGAGTCCGATGGGGCGACGCTCCATGTTGAGGTCGAGCCATGCACGCGCGACAACCCCGAGGGGATCACCGTGGTGTTCTGCCACGGGTACGCACTGAACCAGGACTGCTGGCACTACCAGCGCCGGGACCTGCGCGCCCTCGGCGACCTCGTGTTCTGGGACCAGCGCAGCCACGGGCGTTCGGGTCGATCGGTCGCCGAGTCCAACACCATCGACCAGCTCGGCCGCGACCTCATGGCGGTGCTGGACACCGTGGCACCCACCGGCCCGATCGTGCTGGTCGGGCATTCCATGGGTGGCATGACCATCATGCAGCTCGCGCTGGACCACCCCGAGCTGTTCGGCTCCCGTATCCGCGGCGTCGCGCTGCTCTCAACCTCACCCGGGGGGATCCGCAACATCTCCCTCGGCCTGCCCCCCATGGCCGCCAGGTCCCTGCACCGCGTCCTTCCGGTGACCGCGGCCCTGCTGGTGCGCAATGCCGACGTCGTGGAGATGGGTCGCTCGAGGGTCAACGACCTGAGCCTGCTGTTCACGCGGCTCTACTCGTTCGGTTCATCGGCCTCTCCGGCCGTGGCCGACTTCACCCACCGCATGCTCGGCGAGACGTCGATCGAGGTCGTTGCCGAGTTCCTCCCGACCCTGCAGCGCCACCAGCGCCAAGCCGCGCTGCATGCGCTGGCTGGTGTTCCCTCGCTGGTCATGGTCGGGCAGGGCGACCGGATGACCCCGGCCGAGCATTCGCTGGACATGGCCCGGCGCCTGCCCCATTCCGAGCTGGAGATCATGGCCGACTCGGGGCACATGATGATCCTCGAGCACTACCCGCAGGTGAACCACCAGCTGCGCGGCCTGCTCGCCCGCGTCCGTGCGGAACTGGCTGCCGATGCCGCCGAGGTGGTGGTCGGCGACGCCGCGGCGGCCAGTCAGCGGGATGCGAGCGTGGACCACCCGTGAGGACCTGGCACCACGATGGTCAGGCCTGGTCGGCCACAGCGCGCGACGCTGATCAGATGCGCGAGGTGGGCGCGGATCTCGCCCACGTTCTGCGCCCCGGCGACATCCTGGTGCTCGACGGCCCCCTGGGAGCGGGCAAGACGACATTCACCCAGGGGATCGGCCGCGCGCTCGGCGTGCGCGGGTCGGTCACCAGCCCCACCTTCGTCATCGCGCGCAGTCACCCCGGCCCCGGCCCGTCCCTGGTCCATGTGGACGCCTACCGGCTGGGCGGTTCGATCGAGGTCGAGGACCTGGACCTCGATGCCGACCTCGACCGTGCCGTCACGGTGGTCGAGTGGGGTGCGGGCAAGGTTGAGGGCCTCTCACCGGATCGGCTGGATGTGGTCATCCGTCGCGACGTCGGGGCCCCCATCGATCCCGAGGATCCCTCGGGTGGCCTGCGCACGGTCCTTGTGCGCCCGGTCGGCTCCCGCTGGGCGGGCCTGCGGCTCGGTCCCCAGTAGGTTGGGATCGTGCTCATCCTCGCCCTGGACACCGCCACGGAGGCCGTTGCGGCTGCCGTGGTCGAGACCGACTCGGGTGTCGTGCGGGGCCGCGGCTCCTTCCTTGGCCCCGCGTCCCACGGTGAGCAGCTGGCCCCCTCGGTGGCCAAGGCCCTGGCTCAGGCCTCAGCCGGGCCGGGGGACCTGGCCGGCATCGGTGTGGGACGCGGCCCCGGCCCGTTCACCGGCCTTCGCGTGGGGCTCGTGCATGCTGCGGTGATGGGCTGGGCCCTGGGGATCCCGGTGCACGGCGTCTGCACGCTCGATGTCCTGGCCGAGCAGGCCTACGGGGAGGGCATGAGGCGGCCGTTCCTGGTGGCCACCGACGCCCGCCGTCGGGAGGTCTACTGGGCCCGGTACGGCGCGGACGCCCAGCGCCTGGACGGCCCCCATGTCGGTCCGGCCCGCGACATCCCGGACCGGTCGATGCCCGCCTTCGGGGCGGGGGCGGCGGCCTATCCAGATGACCTTGTCGACCACCGCGAGCCGCTGTACCCGGATCCTGCGGTCATGGCCCGCATCGCCGCACGGATGATCCGGGCCGGTGAGCCAGCGGACCTCACACCCCTGTACCTGCGCCGCCCGGACGCGGTCGCGGCGGCCCAGCGCAAGAAGGTGACGCCCCGATGAGCACCACCGGCGCCGAGGCGTCCCCGGTTGCGCAGGCTCGCGAGGGCGCCCTGGCGGCCGGTGATCTCGTGATCGAGCGGCTGCGGTGGTGGGACCTCGAGCACGTCCAGGCCCTCGAGGACGCACTGTTCACCGACGGAGCCTGGTCACCCGGGCAGTTCTGGTCCGAGCTGGCCCGCGTCCCGGAGTCGCGCTGGTACGTCGTGGCACGTCGCCGGGGGAGCATCGTCGGCTACGCCGGGATCCACCTGATCGGGCCTGAGGCCGACGTCCAGACCGTTGCCGTGGCCACCGATCAGCAGGGCATGGGGATCGGGCGGGCGCTCATCGCGGCCCTCGTGGAGCGGGCCCGCGGTGGTGGCGCCCGGGTGCTGCACCTGGAGGTGCGCGCGGACAACACCGCCGCCCTGTCGCTGTACGGCCGCAACGGGTTCATGGTCGATGGACGACGCCGGGACTACTATGGTCGCGGCCAGGATGCCGTGCTCATGTCACGTGACCTGGGGGGCGGCGATGGCTGACGAACCCCTGGTCCTGGGGATCGAGACCTCCTGCGACGAGACCGGGGTCGGGATCGTGCGGGGGATGACGCTGCTGGCTGATGTGGTGGCCTCCAGCGTCGAGGAGCATGCCCGATTCGGCGGGGTCGTGCCCGAGGTGGCCAGCCGGGCGCACCTCGAGGCGATGGTGCCCACGCTGGAGGCTGCATGTCGCAAGGCCGGGGTACGACTGGCCGATGTTGATGCGATCGCCGTCACGGCCGGACCCGGGCTCGCCGGGGCACTGCTCGTCGGTGTGGCAGCCGCCAAGGCGCTCTGCCTGTCGCTGGGCGTGCCGCTGCACGGCGTCAACCATCTGGCAGCCCACGTGGCCGTCGACGCCCTCGAGCACGGGCCCCTGGCCGAGCCGACGATGGCGCTGCTGGTCTCCGGTGGGCACTCCTCGTTGCTGCTGGTCCCCGACGTCACCTCCGACGTGCAGCCCCTGGGTTCGACCATCGACGACGCTGCAGGAGAAGCGTTCGACAAGGTCGCGCGGGTGCTGGGACTGCCGTTCCCCGGCGGCCCGCACATCGACCGCATGGCGGTCGGTGGCGATCGCGCCTACGTGACGTTCCCGCGCGGTCTCACGTCCGGCAAGGACATGGCCCGCCACCGGTTCGACTTCTCGTTCTCCGGGCTCAAGACCGCGGTGGCTCGTTGGGTCGAGGCTCGCGAGGCCGAGGGCGAGGTGGTCCCCGTGGCCGACGTCGCGGCCTCGTTCCAGGAGGCCGTGGTCGACGTGCTGACCCGCAAGGCGATCGACGCGTGCCGCGAGCATGGCGTGACCGACCTGCAGATCGGCGGTGGCGTCGCGGCCAACTCGCGCCTGCGTGCACTGGCCGAGGCGCGCTGTGCCTCGGCCGGCATCCGGGTGCGGATCCCGCGCCCCGGACTCTGCACGGACAACGGGGCCATGGTGGCGGCGCTGGGCGCCCAGGTGGTGGCCCGCGGCCGACCGGCCTCACCCCTGGACATGCCGGCCGACTCGTCGCTGCCGGTCGAGGTGGTGTCGCTGTGACCGTGGAGGTGGTGCCGGCGGAGAACCGCACCCTGACCTCCGTCGCCTCCGACGGCGTTGCGTTCCTCGTGCACTGGCTGGTGATCCTGCTGCTCCTCGGCCAGGCCGCCACCTCGGTCCTGCGCCCACCGCAGGGGGCTGCAGCGGTGGGTGTGATCACCGGGCTCATCTGCTTGGTCTGGGCGACCTTCTGCCTGGGCATGGGCATCCTGCGCGGCAAGCGCCCGGACGGGGCAGACCAGCCTCCTCCCGCCTGGCTCGGGGTTGTCACGACGGCCGGCTGCCTGGTCTCCCTGGAACTGGTGCGGATTGCGGCCGGTCAACCGGGCCCCTGGAACTCCGAGCTCCTGGTGGGTGGGCTGTTCGTGGCGTCGGTCACCGTGTGGCGCGGGCCCGTGGTGGGTGGCGCCGCGGCGGTGGTCATGGCGGCCCTCGCGCTGGTAGCCCCTCTCGATCCCGCTGGCCAGGACCCTGCCCTGCGGACCTCGTTGGCGCAGGCGATCCCGTCGGTGGCGATGCTCGCCGCGGGCTTCTCCGTCGCACTGGCCCTGGTCGCGCTGGGGCGGGCCGCTCGTGCCCTGGAGGCAAACCTGGATGTCCGAGATGCGGTGCTGGTGCAGGAGCGCGCGGTGCGGGAGGCTGCTGAGGCGGCTGCGGAGATCGAGCGCTCCCTGCACGACACCGCACTGAACACTCTCGAGACCATCTCGGCGCATGGTGACCACCTCGACCCCGAGGTGGTCACCCGCCGGTGCCGCTCCGACTACGAGAAGTTGTCCGCATGGCGGGAGGAGGCCAAGATGACGAACCTGGCCCACGTCACGGAGCTCCTGGCGGCCCACGCGCAGCGGCTCGACCTGGAGCTGGAGGTCGCCGAGGTGCGGGACCCGGGCCCCCCGGGGGGTGGCGCAGCACAAGATCTCCCGGCAGTTCCGGAGCCAGTCCTGGCTGCCCTGGCCGGCGCCGGGGCCGAGGCGCTGAACAACGTGGCCAAGCACTCCGGGGTCCAGCAGGCGATCCTGCTGCTGCGCCATGACCGGGACGGTGTGCAGCTGTTCGTCGCCGACGAGGGCGTCGGGGCAGCGCCGGGCGCGGCTCCGGGCTTTGGCGTGGCCCGCTCGATCCAGGAGCGTATGGAATCGGTGGATGGCACAGCGATGACTGGGCCCGGCCCGGAGGGGCGTGGCACGGTTGTCCTGATGCAGTGGCTGCACGAGGAGCCTGCCCAGCAGGAGATCGGGGCGGACCTCCTGCTCGGCACTGCGCGCGTGGTGGTCTACGTGGCCACCTTTCTCGCCGGAACCGCCACCGCCCTGACAGTCCTTGGTTGGCCGGCATACTCCGCCCCTTGGTTGGCCCTTGTGGGTGCGGCCGCACCGGTGCTGGTCGCTGCCGGCATCCTGGAGCGGGCCCGGGCCGGGTACCGGGTGGGACCCACCCAGGTGGTGGCGGCCAGTGCCACCTACGTCCTTGTCGGAGCCATCGCCATACTGGCTGATCCCTATTGCTCAGCCCTGTTGGGTGAGGGCGTGATGCTCGATGCGCGCGCGCCCATGATGGCGGTGCTGCTGCTGCTGGCTCCCCGCCCCGGGGTGGTGGCCGTCGTCATGGCCACCGTCGGGCTGTCCCACGTCGGGGCCGCGCTGGCCTGGAACGAGCAGTGGGCCCTGTGTGGCCCCCAGACCGCGCAGGCGGGGGTGTACGTCGTGGCGGCGCTTGGCGCGGCTTGGCTGTTCGTCGGGCGGATCGACCGGGTCACCACCGAGCTGGCCGGCGCGCGCGCCCAGGCGGCGCAAGTCAAGGCCCGCATCGCAGCCGAGCTGGCATTCCGGGCCGAGGAGGAACTGTGGGTCGCCGACACACTGGGATCGGCGCAGGAGCTGCTCGACGACATCGCCGAGGGCCGCCGCTCGCCCCGCGAGGCCAGGACGCGGACCATCTGTGCCGCAGAGGCCCAGCACCTTCGCGCACTCCTGGCGGTTGGCCACGCACCCCTGTCCCTGCGACGACCTGCCCGGATCTGGCTGCGCCTGCTGTATGCCCACGGGTGCCGTGTCCAGATCCGCGGCTCCTTCACCGGTCTCGATGTCCCCAGCGCGACCATCGGATCGGTCGGCGGCGTCGTCGACGCGATCTGTTCGGCATCGCCGGGGGCGGCGGTCACCCTCTCGGCCTGGCCGGGCCCGGAGCCCATGATGGTGATCGCTGCCGAGGGGCCCGCTGTGGGCGGCGCGGAGCCGGCACTGCTCGAGCGGGTGGAGCGCAGCGCAGAGGGTGCCTGGGTCGAGGTGGGCACTGACGAAGTCACTTTGGAGTGGTCCTGGTCAGGGCAAATCCCGGCGGAGGCGGCCTCCTCACGTTAGATTCGTGACATGTCTGGAGTCACTCGCGTGGTCATCCTTGATGACCACGCCCTCTTCCACCAGGCCCTGATGTCCTGGCTGCAGGCCCAGGGACCGGACATCGAGGTTGCCTACGCCGGCGACGACGTGTCCGAGGCCCTGACCTCCGCCCGTGGGTGCGACGTGGTCCTTCTCGACCTGGACCTGGGCCCACAGGCGCCTCCGCTCCCGCAGCTGGTCGACGGCTTCCAACAGGCGGGATGTGGCGTGCTGATCGTCAGCGCCCTGGGCAGCCCGCGGGTGGTGCGCCAGGGCCTGGCGGCCGGTGCCCTGGGCTACATGTCCAAGCGGGAGGACCCCGAGGCCCTGCTCGGGGCCATCCGGGCCGTGGCCTCGGGGGAGGGCTTCCTGACCCCGGAGATGGCCTCGATCCTTGCCGAGGCCCCCCAGGACGTACCGAACCTGAGCATCCAGGAGCTGTCCGCTCTGCGGCTCTATGCATCCGGACTCAAGCTCGACTCCGTGGCCCGTCGGATGAACGTCAGCCCGGCGACCGCCAAGGAGTACCTCGATCGGGTCCGCGCGAAGTACGCGCAGGCTCACCGCGACGTGCACACGAAGTCAGACATGCGGCGTGCTGCGGTCGAGGACGGGTTCCTCGCTGTCGAGCCGGGTGCGGAGGCGCCGCAGCGGTGAGCCAGTCCCGGATCGCCTCGGCGCTCATCGTTCTGGCGGCACTGGTGGCCATCGGGTGGATCGGGCGTGATTGGTCCGAGCCCTCCCCCCGGGCCACCGGCGAGCAGGTGTGCAGGGCCCTGGTGGACGTCGTCGATGCCTTGGACGGGTCGTCGCTGGGTGACCAGGCCGTACTGCCCAAGCGGGCTTCCGAACTTGCCGACCTGCTCTCCCGACGCCAGGACGGCGGTGCCGGGGCGACCAACCCCGCGGCCGCGAGCAGGATCGTGGCCGTCCTCGAGGACCCGGGTGCCACCGTCGCCGACCTCGAGGCTGTGATCGCTCCCATCGCCCGGCAGTGTCGGCTCAAGCCCCGGGACAGGTGACGCCGGGCCAGTTGCCGACGGCCTTGGCCCGGCGCACTATGGGGGCAGCCTGATGTCTGGGGGTCCGATGCGCGCCGAGGTCCCGGTTCGCCGATGGCTGCCTCTCGCCCTGGCTCACTTCGTGTTCGGACTCCTGCTGATCGCGGCGGGACCGGTTCCTGCCGCGGCCGAGGTCCTGGGTCCGATCTCAGGGACGGTTCGGGCCGGCGGTGGTCCCGTGGCCCATGCCTGGGTGACCCTCATGCCGGTCACCCCGACCGGGGACTGGGCTGGCCGGCCGGCCACCAGCACCACGGATGAGGCGGGCCGATTCACCTTCGCCGAGCCCGGCTCGCTGCATGTCAAGGTCCAGGTCCGTGCACCCTCCTTCAGCGGGTTGGCCGACGCCTACTGGCCGCAGGAGTACTCGTTCGCCACCGCCGGGATCCTCGAGGTGGCCCCGTCGGGTTCCACCGCTGACGTGCAGCTGCCGCCCGGTGCCAGGATCTCCGGGCGTGTCGTCGAGGCGGGGACCGGGGCGCCGATGGTCGGGGCTCGGGTGCTGGCGCACGTGGATGCACCACCGGGGTGGGAGTCCGTGGGCGGCACGGGATTGGCCTCAAGCACGGGCGACTTCGTGCTCGAGGGCATCCCGCCCGTCCCGGTGGCGCTGCAGGTCAGCGCGCCCAGCGGCGGCAACCACCTCGGGCAGTGGCACGACGGGGCGGGCTACTTCGGTGGCGCGACGAAGGTGGCCCCGGGTGCGTCCGGGGTCACGATCGAGCTGACCGAGGGTGGGCAGATCAGCGGCGTCGTGCGCAGCTCGGCCGGTGAGGCGGTCCCGGGTGCATCCGTGACTGTGGTGGGCTGCCCCGGACTGTGCCCGATGAGTGGCGTGGCCGACGCAGCGGGCAGGTACCGGATCCCAGCGATTCCCGCGGGGCCCGGACTGCGCGCCTATGCCGACGGCGGTGACGTCCGCCTGCTGAACGGGTGGTACTCCTCAGCGCAGGGCATCGGTGACACCAGCTTCGACCTCCGGGAGGGCGAGGTGCTCGATGGTGTGGACTTCGCGCTCACTGTGGGGGCATTGGTGACCGGCGCGATCGTCGACGCGGGCAGCGGGGAGCCCATCTCCGGCGTCACCGTGGACCTGCTGTCCGTGGACAATCCCCTGCGGTCCTTCCGGTCCAGGGTCGGTCAGGATCCCGGTGCTGCGCCGGGTTCCGCCGAGCCGTTCGTGATCGGTCCGGTGCCGCCGGGGCGGTACTCCGTGGTGGTCTTCCCGGGATCCGACAATGCCGACTACCTCCCCGTCCAGTGGGTGCAGAGCAGCGGGTTCGACGGCCCGGAGATGCTCGACCTCGCGCAGGGCGAGAGCGCAGAGGTCATGATCGGCCTGGTCGGCAGTGGGCCGCCGGCGCATCGAGCACGTGGCCCCGAAGCCGCCTGGCCGGGGGCCCGAGGCGGGGCACCCCTCGGGGACGCGGTTGGTTCAGGGCAGTGGCCGGGACTCGCCCGGGGCTTCCTCACCCTCCGGGCTGCTGGACCGCCCGGGTCCACGCCCGGTTCCTGAGGCTGGGTCAGCCCGTTCGGCCAGCAGCGCCAGGGGACCAGCGTCCGTCCGGGTCAGGATCAGCAGCGCCGTGGGACCGCTCCCCCGCAGACGCAGGGCGGCCCGCAGCTGCTCGGGCACCACGTTGACCCCGCGCTTCTTGACCACGACGTCGGCGTACCCCCGGGCGCGCAGCTCTGCGCGCAGCGCCTTGCGCGCGAAGGGGAGCTCGTCGATCACCATGAACGTGGTGCCCAGGGCTCCCGGCTCCGGCCTTGCGTCGGCAACGATGTAGGCGATCCGGGGATCCAGCAGGTGGCCCGCGATCCGGCCTGCGAGCACCGAGACGAGACCTGCTCGGATCACGGCCGGATCCGGCTCGACCAGCCAGCCCAGCACGGGACCGACCTGGGGTTCGGGAACGCCGTCGGTATCGTCGAGCACCGTGGCGCGGCCCGTGTCCGTGAGGGCGCCCGGCTCGGGATCGTGCCCGGTGAGCACCGTTGCCTGACGGTGGGCCGAGCCCCTGCGCAGCGGTCCCCACCAGACCCCCGCCTCGACCAGGTCGCCACCCACGCTGATCCATTCGACCTGCGCCTCGGCGGGTACTGCCGCGTGGTCGATCCCGGGGGCGACCTTGGCGCCGGTTGCCGGCACGCGCCCGGCCAGGGAGCGGACCCATGACCACGGCGGGGACCATGACTCCGGGGCGCGCGTCCGCCCGGAGCCGGTGCGCCGGGCGGGATCGACGAAGCAGCCGTAGTCCCCGGGCACGTCCTTGGGCGGGGTCTCGTTCCACGGCCCGGACATGGTGCGCACGTCGCCACAGGCAGTGGTCATCGGCAGGCCCAGGTCGCCCGCGGTGGCCGACAGCGCCCAGAGGACCTCAGGATCCCGGTCCACAGCCAGGACCTGCATCCCGGCCGCGGCCAGCGCCAGGGCGTCACTGCCCACCCCGCACCCGAGGTCGGCAACGCGCCCCACCCCTGCCTCGACGAACCGTTGGGCGTGCCGGGCGGCCACGACGGGGCGGGTGGCCTGCTCGAGCCCGTCCGGGGTCCACCAGCGCGAGGGACCGGGGAAGCGCGCGGTCGCCCGGGTGCGCAGCCGGGCCTGGGTGGCGGCAGCCGACACGACACCGGGCGCACCGGACCAGTGCGGATCAGCGCGTGCCGAGTCCATCCGAGCCATGGCCGAGCCCGGGTCATAGGGGGTCATCGAGCTCACCAGGGCGCGACCCTCAGGTGTGAGCAGGAGGTCGAGCGCAGGTTCCACGACGCCGTGGGTCTCGGGTGGCACGGGTCCATTGTCGCCCCGCGGGAGACCCGGACGAGTGCACGCGGGGGCCTGCGGTGGGCGCTCGTGGTGCGTGCACGCCGGAGGCGGCCAGCGGGCTGGCACTCATGTGCACCGAGTGCCAAGAGGTGGTAATGTCCCGCCTAGCACTCGAGGAGAGTGAGTGCTAGCAGCGACGCAGGTTCGTCCCGTACCGCGACGACGGATACGTATCGGCTCGCCGCACACATCCGTACCGCCGAATCACCTCTAGGGAGGTCAGATCGTGGCGCAAATCAAGCCACTCGAGGATCGCATCCTCGTCCAGCCCCTCGACGCCGAGCAGACCACTGCGTCGGGTCTTGTCATTCCGGACACGGCCAAGGAGAAGCCCCAGGAGGGCAAGGTCCTTGCTGTGGGTCCGGGCCGTTTCGACGATGCCGGCAGCAGCCGCATCCCGCTCGACGTGAAGGTCGATGACGTCGTCATCTACTCGAAGTACGGCGGCACCGAGATCAAGTACAACGGCGAGGAGTACCTGCTCCTGTCGGCACGCGACGTCCTCGCGATCGTCGAGAAGTAGTAGATCCCGTTCCGTATCGAGCCCCGGTTCCGCCAACGTCGGGGCCGGGGCTCGATGCATCGCAGACGAGAAGAGCAGAGAAGCACACATGGCCAAGATCCTGGAATTCGACGAGGCTGCCCGACGCAGCCTCGAGCGCGGCGTCAACGCCCTCGCGGACACCGTCAAGGTGACCATCGGCCCCAAGGGCCGCAACGTGGTCATCGACAAGCAGTGGGGCGCGCCGACCATCACCAACGACGGCGTGACGATCGCCCGCGAGATCGAGCTGCCCGACCCCTACGAGAACCTCGGCGCGCAGTTGGCCAAGGAGGTTGCCACCAAGACCAATGATGTCGCTGGTGATGGGACGACCACCGCCACGGTGCTGGCCCAGGCGCTGGTCCGCGAGGGCCTCAAGGTGGTCACCGCCGGTGCAGCGCCGGTCCTGGTCAAGCGCGGCATGGATGCGGCTGTCGAGGCAGTGACGGAGTCGCTGGTCGGGTTCGCACGCGAGGTCGAGGGTCGTGACGAGATCGCACAGGTCGCCACGATCTCCTCGCAGGACCCGATCATCGGCGGACTGATCGCCGATGCCTTCGACCGGGTGGGCAAGGACGGCGTGATCTCGGTCGAGGAGTCCTCGACCACCTCGTTGGAGATGGAGTTCACCGAGGGGATGCAGTTCGACAAGGGCTACCTGTCGCCCTACTTCGTCTCAGATCCCGAGCGCATGGAGGCCGTCCTCGAGGACAGCTCCATCCTGCTGGTGCAGGGCAAGGTCGCCGCGATCAGCGAGGTCCTCCCGCTCCTGGAGAAGGTCATGGCGTCCGGCAAGCCGCTGCTGATCATCGCCGAGGACGTGGAGGGTGAGGCGCTGAGCACCCTCGTGGTGAACAAGATCCGCGGGACGTTCAACTCCGCGGCTGTGAAGGCTCCGGCATTCGGCGACCGCCGCAAGGCGATCCTGGCCGACATCGCGACCCTCACCGGGGCGCAGGTCGTGTCCGCGGAGGTCGGCCTCAAGCTCGACCAGGTCGGACTCGAGGTCCTGGGCTCCGCGCGTCGTGTGGTGATCACCAAGGACGAGACCACGATCGTCGACGGGGGCGGGGACACCGCCGCGGTCGCCGACCGAGTGGCGCAGATCCGGCGCGAGATCGAGGAGTCGGACTCCGACTGGGACCGCGAGAAGCTCCAGGAGCGCCTGGCGAAGCTGGCCGGCGGTGTGTCGGTCATCAAGGTCGGTGCCCACACCGAGGTGGAGCTCAAGGAGAAGAAGCACCGCATCGAGGACGCGTGTCTCGGCCACACGGGCAGCCATCGAGGAGGGGATCGTCGCCGGTGGCGGCGCGGCCCTCGTCCACGCCGCCGGGGTGCTCGTCGACGGCCTGGGGCGCTCGGGTGACGAGCGCATCGGGGTCAACGTCGTACGCAAGTCGCTCGACGAGCCGCTGCGCTGGATCGCCGAGAACGCCGGCGAGCAGGGCTACGTCGTCGTCTCGAAGGTGCGGGAGACTCGGTCCGGGCAAGGGCCTGGATGCCGCCACCGGTGAGTACGTCGACCTGGTCGCGGCAGGCATCATCGATCCGGTCAAGGTCACGCGCTCCGCGTTGGAGAATGCCGTGTCGATCGCCGGGATGCTGCTCACCACCGACGCGCTGGTGGTCGAGAAGCCCGAGGAGGCCGAGGACGACGGCGCCGGGCATTCCCACGGCCACAGCCACGGACCGGGCGGGCACACGCACTGACCCTGTCCAACGCAGAACGGCCCCGGCTCCCGACGAGCGATCGTCAGGAACCGGGGCCGGTGCATGCGGGGGACGTCGCGTGAGCCGCGGGGTCAGGCTGGCGGGGCAGGGCCGCTCAGGCGGAGGCTGCCCGCTGGGTCTGGCGGGCGCTGCTGCTCCTCTGGTAGATGACTGAGCGCTCGGACTCGGTCAGGCCACCCCACACTCCGAACGGTTCGCGCACCTTGAGCGCGTGTGCTCGGCACTGGACCATCACGGGGCATTTCTCGCACAGCGCCTTGGCAACACGTTCCCGTGCCTCCTTCGCGCCACCTCGCTCGCCCTCGGGGTGGAAGAACATCTCCGAATCGACGCCGCGGCACGCAGCGTCCATCTGCCAGTCCCAGAAGTCCGCATTCGGACCGGGGAGTCGCGATACGTCAGCCATGGCTGGTCCTCTCATCGACGGTGTCCCCTCATCCTAGAAGTTGTGCGTAGGTTGTGCAAGTACCTTGGTGATCGAGTGTGACCGCTGCTGGTGGCAATAACGCCCGGCGACGGCCCGGTGTTCCCGAGGTCGCACCAGGACGACTGGGAGTGTCAGTAGGCGAGAATTGCAGAGGTCTTGCACAATATCGACATGTCCCTACCCCAGGCCGGCCTCAGCGGTCCACCAAATCCGAGGAACCCGGTCGCCGATCCCGCCACGCACGCCGCTGATGCAGCCGCCGATCTGGACGCGCCTGGGCCGGAAACTGCGGGGCAGGAAACTTCGGGGACGGAAGCTCCGGGGACGGAAGCTCCGGGGCCGGTCGGCGGGGAGATGGCTGCGCCTGAGGCGCCGGCCCCGGCGACCATCGCTCTCAGCGTCGCCGGTGCTGCGCGTGGGCTGGGAGTCGCGCCGGGGACCCTGCGCAGCTGGGAGCGGCGCTACGGACTGGGACCGAGTATGCATACCGCGGGGGGGCACCGCCGGTACGGGCCGGTCGACCTCGCCCGGCTCGGACTGATGCATCGACTCGTCCAGGAGGGGGCGCCGCCGGCCGAGGCTGCTGCTGCGGCCATCCGGGCCGACATCGATCGTGCAGCCGTGGATGCGGCCAGCCCCTACTCCGCGCTGCTGGGCTCCCAGGGACGTGCAGCGGACACCCCTGCGGCGTCGGCGGCGGGCAGCGACTCGCTGGCGGTCCACGCAGCGAAGCCACGGCGAGGACGAGTCCGGCACGTCGTACTCGTCTGGTGGAGGTCGGGTCCTGCCCACGCCGGACCAGCCGCGATCGGTCCGTGGGCTGGCTCGCGCCGCGATGGCCCTGGACTCCGCGGCCTGCCAGCGCATCATCATGGGCTCGCTGGGCGAGCGTGGTGCCCTGGTCACCTGGGAGGAACTGGTGCGCCCGGTCCTGGTGGCCATCGGGAAGCGCTGGGCCGAGACAGCCCGCGGGGTCGAGGTCGAGCACTCGTTCTCAGCAGTGCTCATGGGTGCGCTGGCCGCCCACTCGGCAGAATTGGCGCAACCACGCAACGGACGGCCTGCCCTGCTGGCCAGTGTGCCCGACGAGCTGCATGACCTGCCCCTGGCAATCCTCCAGGCGGCGCTGGCCGACCTGGGCATCCGAAGCCACGTCCTGGGCGCGCGCACGCCCTCGGTGGCTCTCAACGATGCCGTGGTCAGGCTGGGGCCACCGGTCGTCTTCCTGTGGGCGCAGATGCCCGGGCCGCAGGCGCCGGAACTCCCGCCGGTGCGCCCAGCGCCCCTGCTGCTCGTCGGAGGTCCGGGTTGGACCGAGATCCCCGCGCAGGCCCAGCAGGTGACTGATCTTGGTGATGCGGTCGGCGCGGTGCGCACCGCGATGGGGCTGTGACCTCCTAGTCTGTGGCCCGTGGTCGACGAGGAGCTCTCTGGTCTTCTCGCGGCCGGGGAGCGGGCCGTGTTCCGAGGCGTCCCTGGGCAGGGCCTGGTTCCGCTCGAGCGGGCGGAGGTCCTGGCGGGGGAACTCGGGGACATCGCCCGGCAGACCCGCGCCGCGTGGCTGCTGGGTGTGTGCCGGACCGCGATCGGCTCCTACGGGCTGGCGTTGGCTGGCCTGACGACCGCAGCCAGCGATCCCAGCACCCCGTCCGACCTGCGCGCCCTGCCAGCCTCGGCGGTGGGGGCCATCCAGCGGCAACTCGGCCGCCATGCCGAGGGCCGTGAGTGGGACCGTGGCGCCCTGGAGTCAGCTGCGGACAACGTCGAGGCGCGGTGTGAGGCGTTGCTCGGGCTCGGATCTGACGCCGTCGGGCTGGGGGAGGTCGAGGCTGCCCGCGAGGCGTTGGGCGAGGCCGCGACCCTGGCAGCTGAGCGCCCCCTCTGGTGGCGCCAGCAGATCCGGCTCGACTGGCTGCGCGCCGAGGTGGCCCTGCTCGAGGATGAGCCGGCACAGGCCCGCGCAGCCGCTGAGCGTGCACTCGACGCGGCCGAGGGCGCCAACGCTCCACGACACGTGGCCAAGTCCCTGCTGTTCGCCGGTGTGGCCGCGACCGAGCACGGACATCAGGCCGCCGCCATCGATCTGCTGGCCAGGGCCGCTGTCCTGGCCGAGGGGCTGGGCGCCCGCCCCCTGGTCTGGCCCAGCCGAGGGCTGCTCGGCGCCCTGCTGGCCGCCTCGGCGCCCGAGGAGTCCGAGCGCTCGCTGCAGACGGCACGTTCGGTGATCCGGGCCATCGCCGAGGACCTGCCCCCGGTGCTGGCCGCTCAGTGGCTGGCCCGTCGGGACATCCGCGCCCTCCTGGGCTGAACCCGCCCTCCTGGGCTGAACCCGCCTGGGCTGAACCCAGCCCCCGCTGCACGGGGTGCCTTCGCCTGCGCGCGGCCCCTGAGGCGCCCTGGGCTCAAGTGCGCCCCTGGTGCTGTCGAACAGACCGGGGAGGAGGTACCCGATGACCACGGTCCTGGTGTGCGATGACGCCCCGCTGGCGAGGGAGGCTGTGCGGCGCGCCGTCGCATCCGTCCCCGGCGTCGAGCGGGTGAGTGCGGCGGGATCTGGCGAGGAGGTGCTGGCGCGGTACCCGATGGAGCGCCCGAACGTGGTCCTCATGGACGTCCGGATGCCGGGGATGGGTGGTGTGGAGGCGACTCGTCGCCTCGTCGCCGAGCATCCAGGTGCCGTGGTGGTCATGCTCACGATGGGCGAGGACATCGAGGGAGTGGCCGCAGCGGTCTCGGTCGGTGCGCGTGGCTACATGGTCAAGGACGCCTCCCGCGAGGAGACCGCCACCATCCTCAGCCTGGCGGCCACACCGCAGGCGCCGCGCACGGGCAATGTCGTGCCGCTGCCGGTCCGTCCGATGGCTGGCGGGCCCGCGCTGAGCGGTCGCGAGGTGGAGGTCCTCGAGGGGATGTCCCGGGGCAAGTCGAACGCCCAGATCGGCCGCGAGCTGTACCTCTCTGAGGACACCGTGAAGACCCATGCACGGCGGATGTTCCGCAAGATGGGGGCGGCCGATCGCGCCCAGGCTGTTGCCCTTGGCTTCCGCTGGGGGCTGTTGAGCTGAGCCGGCCCTGCGCCGGCGCCGCCCACGTGGTGGTGCCGATACCCTGATCCCACATGGGAGAGGGGTCCTCAGTGATCGATCCAGCAGACCGCGCCGCCGCCGAGGCGATGTTCGGCTACACGGGCCTGACCTACGACGACGTCCTGCTCCTGCCCGACCATTCCGACGTCGTGCCCTCCGAGGTGGACACGACCACGCGCCTCACCCGCGACCATCAGCCTGGCGGTCCCGCTGGTCTCGGCCGCGATGGACACGGTCACCGAGGCGCGCATGGCCATCGCCATGGCCCGTCAGGGCGGCATCGGGGTGCTGCACCGCAACCTGTCGATCGAGGACCAGGCAACCGAGGTGGACACGGTCAAGCGCAGTGAGTCGGGCATGATCCACGACCCGGTCACTGTGAGCCCGGAAGCGACAGTCGCCGAGCTCGACGAGTTGTGCGGCCGGTACCGCGTCTCCGGCCTTCCGGTCATCGACGCTGACCGGACCCTGCTGGGCATCGTGACCAACCGGGACATCCTGTTCCTGCCTGCCGAGCAGTTCACGACCACACGCGTGCGCGACGTCATGACCTCCATGCCGCTGGTGACCGGACCGGAGGGGATCAAGCGGGCGGATGCCGCGGCCCTGCTGGCCAAGCACCGCATCGAGAAGCTGCCCCTGGTTGATGCCGCCGGTCGGCTCACCGGACTGATCACGGTCAAGGACTTCGTGAAGACCGAGAAGTACCCGAACGCGACCAAGGACGAGGAGGGCCGGCTGCGCGTCGGGGCGGCGATCGGCTTCTTCGGCGACGCGTGGGAGCGGGCCAACGCCCTGGCCGAGGCCGGTGTGGACGTGCTCATCGCCGACACGGCCAATGGCCAGGCCCGCCTGCTGCTGGACATGGTGTCCAGGCTGAAGGCCGACCCGGCCACGGCTCACGTGCAGGTGATCGGCGGGAACATCGCCACGCGGGGTGGGGCCCAGGCCCTGGTCGACGCGGGTGCCGACGCGGTCAAGGTCGGGGTCGGTCCGGGCTCGATCTGCACCACGCGTGTCGTGGCCGGTGTGGGCGTGCCCCAGGTCACGGCGATCTTCGAGGCTGCTCGGGTCTGCCGACCTGCGGGGGTGCCGGTGATCGGTGACGGTGGCCTGCAGTACTCCGGCGACATCGCCAAGGCCCTCGTGGCGGGGGCCGAGACCGTGATGCTCGGCTCCCTTCTGGCCGGTTGCGAGGAGAGCCCCGGGGACCTCGTCTTCGTCAACGGCAAGCAGTACAAGCACTACCGCGGCATGGGTTCGTTGGGTGCGATGGCCTCACGCGGGCGGGTCTCCTACTCCAAGGATCGCTACTTCCAGGCCGACGTCACCACTGACGAGAAGATCGTCCCGGAGGGGATCGAGGGCCAGGTCCCCTACCGCGGTCCGCTGGCGGCCGTCGCCCATCAGCTCGTGGGCGGCCTGCACCAGTCGATGTTCTACGTCGGGGCCCGTACGGTGCCCGAGCTGCAGGAGCGCGGTCGGTTCGTCCGGATCACTCCCGCGGGGCTCAAGGAGTCCCATCCGCACGACATCCAGATGACCGTCGAGGCGCCCAACTACCAGGGCCGCTGACGCGCGGGCCGTTCCGTCGAGGAGGAGCACATGAACGACATCGAGATCGGTCTGGGCAAGCGGGGACGTGCGGCGCTGTCCTTCGACGACATCGCGATCGCGCCGAACCGGCGGACCCGTGCCCCCGACCTGGTCAGCACTGCGTGGCAGATCGATGCCTACCGGTTCGACAACCCGATCATCGGGGCGCCGATGGACTCCATCATGTCCCCGCAGACCGCGATCCAGATGGGCCAGCTCGGCGGGTTGGGCGTGCTCAACCTCGAGGGCCTGTGGACCCGGTACGACGATCCCTCGGCCGCCTACGAGGAGATCGGCCAGCTGCCCGAGCTGCAGGCCAACGCCCGGATGCAGCAGCTGTATGCCGAGCCGGTCCGCGCCGAGCTCATCGAGCGGCGGATCTCCGAGATGCGGGCCTCCGGCGTGACGGTCGCCGGGGCGCTGCCGCCCAACCGTGTTGCCGAGCTGGCACCGATCGTGACCACGGCTGGGATCGACCTGTTCGTGATCCGCGGGACCACAGTGTCCGCCGAGCACGTCAGCTCCCAGGACGATGCATTGAACCTCAAGGAGTTCATCTACACCCTCGATGCCCCTGTCGTGGTCGGCGGCGTGGCCACCTACCGTGCGGCCCTGCACCTCATGCGTGCCGGGGCCGCCGGGGTGCTGGTCGGCTTCGGCGGCGGCGCGTCGCACACGACGGCAGATGTCCTGGGTGTGCGCGTTCCGATGGCCACCGCAGTGGCCGACGTCTCGGCTGCGCGCCGGGACTACATGGACGAGTCGGGTGGCCGCTACGCCCACGTCATCGCCGATGGCGCCATGGGGCGCAGCGGGGACATCGTGAAGGCGATCGCCTGCGGAGCTGATGCGGTCATGGTCGGCTCGCCGCTGGCGCGCGCAGCCGAGGCACCCGGTCGGGGGTGGCACTGGGGGATGGAGGCGGTGCACTCCGAGCTGCCGCGCGGTGAGCGGCACTGGACCGGGACAGTGGGGTCCCTGGCCCAGGTCATGCACGGGCCGAGTCGGGTCCCCGATGGCACCATGAACCTTGTCGGGGCCCTGCGCCGAGCCATGGCGACCTCCGGCTACTCGGAGCTCAAGGAGTTCCAGCGGGTCGACGTCACCGTCTCACCGGGCCGCTGACGGCCACCTCTCCGGGGTTGTTGTCCACAGGTCGAACGGGGCTCAGGGCAGCACGGATCCCGCGATTCGTCCACACGTCGAGGGGAGTCATCCACAATGGTCCCGAGCGGCGAAAGTGCCTATGGCATGGGAAGAATGGGCTCCATGGCAGTGCGTGAGACACATCACACCGAGGATCCCTCGCGCCTGAGTCCGGAGCAGCGCGAGACCGCGCTGTCGACGCTGCGTGGCACGACCGCGCAGGAGCCCCTGGACGTCCTGGTCGTGGGCGGTGGTGTGGTCGGGTGCGGTGCTGCCCTCGATGCCGCGGTCCGCGGCCTGTCGGTGGGCCTGGTGGATGCCGGCGACCTGGCCGGCGGGACGTCGAGCAGGTCCTCGCGCCTGGCCCATGGCGGGCTGCGCTACCTCGAGCAGCGCGAGTTCGCGCTCGTCCACGAGGCCCTGACCGAACGTGGGCTGCTGCTCGACCGCCTGGCCCCGCACCTCGTGCGCCCCGTGCCGTTCCTGCTGCCCGCGAGCGGGGGCGTGGAGCGCTCGTACATGGGCGCCGGTGTGGCGCTCTACGACATGCTCTCCAGGATCGGCGCCTATGGCGGCGCGATGCCCCGGCCGCGGACCCTCTCGCCGGCGGCCGTGCATGGACTGGCACCCGGGCTTCGCGCGGACGCCATGCAGGGTGCGGTCCGGTTCCACGATGCCCAGATCGACGACGCGCGCCACACCATGGCCCTGGCACGCACCGCGGTGGCCCGGGGTGCGTGTGTGGCCACCGGCGTCCGGGTCGTCGAGCTGGTCCGGGAGCACGGCCCGCACCTTCATGCCCATGCCCCGGACCCGCACCTGCCGCACCTGCACCGTGGCCCCCACAACGAGTCCGATGCGGGCCCGTGCGTGACCGGCGCCGTGGTGCGTGACGAAGCCACGGGTGAGCAGATCGTGGTGCACGCCCGGGTTGTGCTGTCAGCCGCAGGTGTCTGGACCGACGACCTGGTCGCGATGGCCACCGGGTCCACCGCGGGCAGCAGCAGCGTGCGTCGGAGCAAGGGTGTGCACCTGGTGGTGCCCCGCAACCGGTTCCGCTCGACCATGGCCGTCATCACCAGGACCCCGCACAGCGTGCTGTTCCTGCTGCCGTGGAGCGAGCACTGGCTGATCGGCACCACAGACACCGACGACAACGGCCCGCGCGAGACCCCGGGCGTCACCGGCGCCGACGTCGAGTACCTGCTGGGCCAGGCCAACCGCTGGTTGTCCCGTCCCCTGGTCCACGAGGACGTCGTGGGGGTGTACGCCGGCCTTCGCCCGCTGCTGTCATCCGGGCAGGGTGACACCACTGAGCTGTCCCGCGAGCACGCCGTGATGAAGCCGGTGCCGGGCTTCGTGGCGATCGCCGGGGGCAAGTACACGACCTACCGGGTGATGGCTGCCGACGCGGTGGACGCCGTGGCTGACCAGATCCCCGGGGAGGTGGAGTCGTGCAGCACCGACCACGTGCCGCTCGTCGGCGCCGACGCCTTCCGGGAGCAGTGGGCGGGCCGCGTCCGCCGGGCCCGCTCCGCAGGCCTCGAGGTGGCCGGCCTGGAGCGGCTCCTGCGACGTCATGGGGATCGCACCGAGCAGGTCCTGGAACTGGTGGCCGCAGACCCGCAGCTGGCCGCGCCCCTGCACACCGGGGGCCGGGTGATCCGCGCTGAGGCCGTGATCGCTGCCCGCGACGAAGGTGCCCGGACCCTGGGTGACATCCTCATCCGTCGCACCCGGTTGGCGGTCCAGACCCGGGACCGGGCGCAGTCCGCAGCGCGGGACACCGCCGAGCTCGTGGCCCCGATCCTGGGTTGGGACCAGGCGCGGATCGCCGCGGAGATCGCGAACCTGCGCTCCGAGCAGCCGGCCGTCCCGGCCCACCGCCCACCGGAGGCATGAGGCGGATCCCGTTGTAGCCTGCCCAGCATGAGCGCCTGGACCTCCACCACCTCCCGCCCCGGATTCGACGTGGACCTGGCCGAGGCGCTGCTGACCATCCCTGTGGTGCACCCCGGAGCGCAGCGCCATGCTGTGCTGGCGCCGTTCGACGGACTGCCCCTGATCGAGGTTCCCTACTCGACGGTCGAGGACGTGGCCATGGCCTTCGACACGGCTCGAGAGGCCCAGGTCAGGTGGGCCGGCACCTCCATGGCCGACCGCAAGCGAGTGATGCTGCGCTTCCACGACCTGGTCATGTCACACCGCGAGGAGGGCCTGGATCTCATCCAGTGGGAGACCGGCAAGACGCGCATGGATGCGCTCAAGGAGCTGCTCGGGGTGTGCACCGTCGCGCGGCACTACGCCCGTGATGCCAAGCGCCTGCTCGGCTCGGACCGCAAGCGCGGTCTGTTCCCGCTGCTGACGAAGGTGAGTGTCGAGCACCACCCCGTCGGGGTCGTCGGCAACATCGCCCCGTGGAACTACCCGCTGTTCCTGGCCGCAGCCGATGCCATCCCCGCGCTGATGGCTGGGAACGCGGTCGTGCTCAAGCCCGACCACCAGACGTCGCTGACGGCACTCTGGGCGGTCGACCTCATGCACCGGGCCGGGATCCCGCACCGGGCCATGCAGGTGGTGCTCGGGTTCGGCCCCGAGCTCGGACCGGAGATCACCGATCGGGCCGACTACGTGATGTTCACCGGGTCCAGTGCGGTGGGAGCCCAGATCGCTGCGCGATGCGGTGAGCGCCTCATCGGTTGCTCGATGGAGCTCGGCGGCAAGAACCCGATGATCGTTGCCGATGACGTGGACCCCGGCCGCGCGGCTGAGATCGCCGTGCGTGCGTGCTTCGACAACGCCGGGCAGCTGTGCGTGGCCATGGAGCGCATCTACGTCCATCGCGGGGTGTACGACCAGTTCATGGATCGGTTCCTCTCCCGGATCGGCTCCCTGCGGATGCACGCGTCGATCGGTTGGGGCTCGGACTTCGGTTCGCTCATCAGCTCCGAGCAGGTCACGCGGGTCTCGGCAGCGGTGGACGACGCTGTGGCCAAGGGCGCCACCGTCCTGACCGGCGGGCACGCGCTGCCCGACATCGGCCCCTACTACTACGCACCCACGGTGCTGACCGGGGTCACCGAGGACATGGTGTGCCACGGGTCGGAGACCTTCGGCCCGGTGGTGGCCATCCAGCGGGTGGACACCGATGAGCAGGCCATCACCCTGGCCAATGATTCTCCCTACGGGCTCAACGCCTCGGTGCTGGTCGAGGACGACGACCGGGGCGCGCAGATCGCCAGGCGGTTGAGCACTGGATCGGTGAATGTGAACGAGGCCTATGAGGCCACCTTCGGCTCCGTGAGTGCGCCGATGGGCGGCAGGGGGCTCTCAGGTGTGGGTCGGCGCAACGGCGATCGTGGCCTCACCCGCTTCACCGAGGAGCAGACGATCGCCATCCAACGGGGGATCGGCTTCGGCACCCCGTTCGGCATGGAGCATGACGACTGGGCCGACATCATCGTCCGCGGATTCAAGCTGATGAGGGCCGCGGGCCTCAAGTAGCCGCGCCTGCGTGTGAACGCCCACCCGGTCGGCGCTATCGTCGGTGTATGAGTACACCCGCAGACCTCACGGGGGGCGGGCCCGAGTCTCCCGCCAGCGACTATGACGTCCTGGTGATCGGTTCCGGCTTCGGCGGCTCGGTCAGCGCCCTGCGCCTCACCGAGAAGGGCTACCGGGTCGGCGTGCTCGAGGCGGGCCGGCGGTTCGCCGACGACGAGCTGCCCAAGACCAGCTGGCGGGTGAAGGACTACCTCTGGGCCCCTGAGCTGGGGTGCTTCGGGATCCAGCGGATCCACCGGCTCAATGACGTGATCGTGCTCGCCGGGGCCGGTGTGGGCGGCGGCTCGCTGGTCTACGCCAACACCCTCTACGTCCCGGGTGACGGCTACTTCCAGGACCCGCACTGGGGCCATATCACCGACTGGGCCGAGGAACTGGCCCCCGCCTACGACCAGGCCAAGCGGATGCTGGGTGTGGTCACGAACCCGACCATGACTGCCGCTGACGTGGCCTTCAAGGCCGTGGCTGACGAGATGGGAGTGGGGCACACCTTCAAGCGCACCCCCGTGGGTGTGTACTTCGGGTCTGCTCCCGGCGTGACCGAGCCCGACCCGTACTTCGGCGGGGTCGGACCGGAGCGCACGGGGTGCATCGAATGTGGCGAGTGCATGACCGGGTGTCGGCACAACGCCAAGAACACGCTGGTGAAGAACTACCTCGGGTTGGCCGAGGGCGCTGGCGCGAAGGTCCATCCGCTGACCACGGTGACCACGGTCAGGCCACTGCCCGATGGTCGCTGGGCGGTCGACACCCGCTCGACGGAGTCCCTGGCGACCAAGGCGACCGGGAAGGTGCGCGGGAAGGTGGCAGCGCGCAGGTCCGGCAACGCCGTCGCTGCCGAGGGCAGCGCCGAGGGTACAGCGCGCACCTTCACCGCCGACCACGTCGTGTTCTCCGCCGGCACCTGGGGGACGCAGAGCCTGCTGCACCGCCTGCGTGCCGATGGGGTCCTGCCCGACCTCTCCCCGCGGCTCGGCTCGCTGACGCGCACCAACTCCGAGTCGCTGGTGGGGGTCGTCAACGCGACCCCGCCCGGTGAGGGCGACTTCACCCACGGCGTGGCCATCACGTCGTCGTTCTTCCCGGACCCGAACACGCACATCGAACCGGTCCGCTACGGCAAGGGCTCGAACTCGATGCTCCTGCTCGAGACCGTCATGAGTGATGGCGTGGAGGGGGTCCCGCGCTACAGGCAGTGGGCGCGAGAGGCCGTCAAGCACCCGTGGGACGTCGTGCGTTCGGTGTATGTCCGCGGGGCCTCGGAGAAGGGCATCATCGCCCTGGTCATGCAGAACGTGAACAACTCGATCACCGTGGCCGGTGAGCGGACGCGATCAGGGCGGTTCCGCCTGCGCAGCAGGCAGGGCGAGGGGGCACCGAACCCGAGTTGGATCCCGGTCGCCAATGACGCGATGCGCCGCCTGGCCACGATCATCGGTGGAAGCCCGAGGGGCAACTGGGGTGAGGTGGTCGATGCCCCGATGACGGCCCACTTCATCGGCGGAGCTGTGATCGGCCTGACCGCCGACGACGGTGTCATCGACCCGTACCACAGGGTGCACGGCTACCCGGGGCTGCACATCGCCGACGGCTCGACCATCACAGCGAACGTCGGGGTGAACCCCTCCCTGACCATCACGGCGATGGCCGAGCGGGCAATGTCGCTGTGGCCCAACGCCGGCGAGGCCGACCCGCGGCCAGCCCAGGGCGAGGGGTACACGCGCCTCGCGGCCGTGATGCCCAAGAACCCGGTCGTCCCGGAGCACGCCCCGGGCGCGCTGCGCCTGGGGGTCGACCTCGGGATGCCCCAGGTCCGCCAGGATTCGTAGCCGCCCGGGCGGTTGGGTCGTCGAGCCGGGCGGTCCCGGGCCGGACCGACGACACGCGGCCGTGACCGTCGCGGGCCCGCGTAGGCTTCGCCCGTGAGCACCCCTCGTCCTGTCCTCGTTGTCGACTTCGGCGCCCAGTACGCCCAGCTGATCGCCCGTCGCGTGCGCGAGGCGCACGTGTACTCCGAGATCGTGGCCTCCACGATGCCGGTCGACCAGATGCTGGCCAAGGACCCCGTGGCAGTGGTGCTCTCCGGTGGCCCGAGCAGCGTGTACGCGCAGGGCGCGCCCGCCATCGACGCCGCCCTGTTCGAGGCCGGGATCCCGGTGTTCGGGATCTGCTACGGCTTTCAGGCGATGGCCCGCGCCCTGGGCGGCGAGGTGGCCCAGACCGGCCTCAGCGAGTTCGGCCGGACCCCACTGGAGGTGCGTGAGCCCGGTGCGTTGTTCGCCGGCCTGCCCAGCGAGCTGTCGGTGTGGATGTCGCATGGTGACTCGGTGGCCTCGGCTCCCGCGGGCTACACGGTCAGCGCCTCGACCTCCGGAGCCCCCATCGCCGCCTTCGAGAACCCGGACACCCGCTGCGCGGGAGTGCAGTTCCATCCGGAGGTGCTGCACACCGAGCACGGCCAGGCGATCCTCGAGCACTTCCTGCACGACATCGCCGGCCTGGACGGCGACTGGACCACCGACTCGATCGTCGATGAGCAGGTGGCGGCGATCCGGGCGCAGGTCGGTGACCACCAGGTGATCTGCGGGTTGTCCGGCGGGGTCGACTCCGCGGTGGCCGCTGCCCTGGTCCATGAGGCCGTCGGGGATCAGCTGACCTGCGTGTTCGTCGATCATGGCCTGTTGCGCAAGGGCGAGCGCGAGCAGGTGGAGTCCGACTACGTGGCCGCGACCGGCATCCGCCTCGTGGTCGTGGATGCCGCTGACCGGTTCCTGGGCGAGTTGGAGGGTGTCACGGATCCCGAGGAGAAGCGCAAGACGATCGGCCGGCTGTTCATCAGGGTCTTCGAGGATGCTGCCGCCCAGGTGGTTGCCGAACGGGGCGAGCAGGGCGGGACGGTGGACTTCCTCGTCCAGGGCACGCTCTACCCCGACGTCGTGGAGTCCGGTGGGGGCACCGGCACAGCCAACATCAAGAGCCACCACAACGTCGGTGGGCTGCCCGACGACCTGCAGTTCCAGCTCGTCGAGCCGCTGCGGACCCTGTTCAAGGACGAGGTGCGCCACGTCGGCGAGCAGTTGGGCCTGCCCGCGCCGATGGTCTGGCGGCACCCCTTCCCGGGGCCGGGCCTTGCCATCCGGATCATCGGGGCGGTCAACCGCCACCGCCTGGACATCCTGCGTGAGGCCGACGCGATCGCCCGCGAGGAGCTCACGGCCGCCGGCCTCGATCGCGACGTGTGGCAGTTCCCGGTCGTGCTCCTGGCCGACGTGCGCTCGGTGGGGGTCCAGGGCGACGGCCGCACGTACGGCCACCCGGTCGTGCTGCGCCCGGTCTCCAGCGAGGACGCGATGACCGCGGACTGGTCGCGGCTGCCCTACGACGTGATCGCGCGCATCTCCACGCGGATCACCAATGAGGTGCGTGACATCAACCGCGTGGTGCTCGACGTCACGAGCAAGCCGCCGGGCACCATCGAGTGGGAGTAGCCCTCCGCACGTGGAAGGACCCGGTCCGATCAGGTGATCGAACCGGGTCCCAGCTCCGGGATGTCAGGCGAACGGGTCAGTCGGCCAGTTGTCCGTGCCTTCGGCGGGGGCGACGGCCCTGAGCTCCTGCTCCTGGCGCCGGGAGGCTGCCAGGGATGCTGCCACCCCGCCGGCGCCCAGGGCGATCAGGACGGTGGGGGCGATCCAGCGCCCGTCGATCTGCCACCCGGTGGCCGCGCTGATCGCCAGCAGGGCTCCCAGGATCGTGAAGACGAGGCCAGCGGCCAGGGACAGGTAGTCGTTCTCATGCGGCCTCACGGCGCACCTCCAGGCTTCCGGCGCCGATGGCGGCGTCGATGGTGACGGAATAGGCCGGCTCTGCACCGGCCACGGGATTGATGGTGGTCTGGACGTCGAGGTCACTGCCCTCGGCCAGGGACTGGCCGGGGACCTTGATCTGCCCCAGGTTGACGCTGCCGTTCATGTCGACCTGCATGTCCGCCGGGATGCGGATGATCAGCTCGCCGACCCCCACGCCGACATCGATGGTCACCTGCTGTGCCGGATCGGCGGGCTCCTGCACCCCCAGGGTCGTCAGCTCCGTGAGGTCAAGGACTGCTGAGCCCGCTGACAGCTGGAACTCGAGCGGGGATTCGGTGGCTTCGGAGGGATCGACGGTCCAGGTGCGGTCACCGATCGTCAGGCCACCCCACCCGCCGTCCTCCTGGGTCGAGGCGGTCCAGCGCTCCCAGTTCGGGTTGTCGCGCACGAAGTTGCTGGCCGACACGGTGGCGAAGGAGATGAAGGCCAGGGGGATGGCCAGCCAGAGCAGCCAGCGGGCCCGACCGTACCTGGTGCCGACCAGCAGGCCGATACCCATGATCATGAGGGCCACCGAGAGGATGACCCCCCAGATGCCGACACTTGCCGGGACCAGGAACCCGAGCAGGCCCAGGAGGCCGGCGGCGAGGATCGCCGCAGAGAGGACGAGCCACCCGAGGTAGGAGCGTTCGCGTGGTGCGGGGGGTACGTACTCGGTGGTGTAGTCGGCGTAGGAGGGGTTGCCGCCCGATGCGTAGCCGACCTGGTCAGCGGGCTGCCCGAAAGGGGCCATGGGGGCCCGCGGCTCGTCAGGGATGGCGATCCAGGCGATCAGGTAGCCGACCAGGAATGCTCCACCGGTGGCCAGGGTGAGCACGACGGTGAGGATGCGCAGCAGCAGCGGGTCGGTGTTCCAGTACCGGGCCAGTCCGCCGCACACACCACCGAGCACACGCTCGTTGCGGCTGCGGGTGAGCCGACGTGTGGGCCCCGGCGGGGTCATCGGAGCCGGGTAGCCGGGAGGCGGGTACGAGGTCCCGGGCGGCGGGTAGGAGGATCCCGGCGGGGGATAGGACGCCCCGGGCGGGGGGTAGGACGCGCCGGGCGGCGGGTAGGTCGCGCCCGGCGGGGGATAGGAGGCTCCCTGCGGCGGGTAGGCGTACTGCGGAGCCGCGGGCGCTGGGGCACCGAACACCTGAGTGGGTTGTTCCGGGGCGGCCGGGGGTGTGGGGCTGGGCGCCGTCGGCTGGCCGAGGGCCTGGGTGGGCTGCTCGTCCGGGGTGCCTCCGGTGGAGTTGTTGTGGGGGACGGGGGGCTGGGTGTCATCTGTTTCGTTCATGTCTTCACTGTCCCGCTGGGGAACCCCGGCCGGTAGCAGGTTTCCCCCTGAACGGACCCTGAGCGCACCCTGAGTCCCTCTCAGGGTGAGTCCCTGAGGACAGCCCGTGGGTGGGCGGGCGATCATGGGGCCATGGACAACGCAGCCGGATCCCGCCGCGTCGTGCGCAGCGTGTCCGATCGGTGGATCGCCGGTGTGGCCGGCGGGATCGCTGAGCACTTCGGGATCCCGTCCTGGGTGGTGCGCATCCTGTTCCTGCTCGCGGCCCTGGTCGGTGGGATGGGCATCGTGGCCTATGCCCTCATGTGGCTCCTGCTGCCCCTTGACCCGGATCGCGGCAGCTCCACGGACGTCCGGTCACGGGCAGCCGGGGGCTGGGACCTCACCGGGGTGCTCGGCATCCTGGCCCTGGGGTTGGGGATCCTGCTGGCGCTGGCGGCCCTGGGGCTGCCGATCCGGGTCTCGTTGTGGGGCCCGGTGCTCATCGTCGCGGCGGGCGCGGTGGTCCTGTGGCGCCAGAGCGATGAGGTCCGCGGGGGCACCGCGGGGATCCTCGTCGGTGCTGGTGTCGAGGACCCCTCGGGTCGTGCCGATCGGCAGGGGTGGGTCCGCGTCCTCGTCGGTCTGGCACTGGTCATGATCGGCCTGGTCGCGGTGATCGGCCCGCGGGTGGACCTGGTCCAAACCGGCTGGTCGCTGGCAGCGGTCGGCGCGCTGCTGGCCGGTGTCGTGATCATCGCGCTGCCGTGGATCTCCACGTGGATCAAGGACCTCGAGGCGCAGCGCTATGCGGCGGTGCGCGCCCAGGAGCGTGCGGCCATGGCAGCGCGTGTGCATGACTCGGTGCTGCAGACGCTCACCCTGATCCAGCGGCGCTCCGATGATCCCGATGAGGTTGCCCGCCTGGCTCGCGCCGAGGAACGGGCGTTGCGCTCGTGGTTGTACGCCCCCACGGGTGCCTCAGGTTCACTGACCGCGCAGCTTGCCTCGATGGTGGCCACCACGGAGGCCGACTACGACGTGCGGATCGATCTGGTGACAGTGGGTGACACCGTGGTGGATGATCGGATGACGGCACTGGTGGCAGCCACCCGCGAGGCCGTGGTCAACGCCGCCAAGCATGCGGGTGCACCGGCAACCGTGTACGCCGAGGTCGACGAGGAGCAGGTGGAGGTCAACGTGCGGGATCGCGGCTGTGGCTTCGATCCCGAGACTGTGGGCGAGGATCGCCACGGGGTCCGCGGGTCCATCGTGGCCAGGATGGACTCCGTCGGTGGCTCGGCCACGGTGCGCAGCGAATCGGGGGCCGGCACCGAGGTGCGCCTGACATTGCCGATCGGAGGTGGCCGCGATGCCTGAGCTCCACCCGAACAGCGACCCCGGTCCGGATGCCGTGCTGCCTCGCGTCGTGCTCGTCGACGACCACGGGTTGTTCCGCGCAGGTGTTGCCCATGAGCTGGCCGGGTCGGTCGACCTCGTGGGCGAGGCGGGCGACGTTCCCAAGGCCGTTGTGGTCATCCACGCGACCCGACCCGATGTCGTGCTGCTCGATGTCCACCTCCCCGGTGGCGGAGGGCGTGCCGTGCTCGATGCCTGCGTCCCCGAACTGCCCGACACACGCTTCCTCGCGCTGAGTGTCAGCGATGCTGCTGACGACGTCATCGGTGTGGTGCGTGGTGGTGCGCGGGGGTACGTCACCAAGGGTGTGACGGCCGCCGAGCTCCTGGACGCCATCCACCGGGTCGCAGCCGGGGAGGCCGTGTTCTCCCCGCGGCTGGCCGGATTCGTCCTCGACGCGTTCTCCGGGCAGAGCGCACCGGCCTCCGATGAGCTGGACCAGCTGTCCCCCCGTGAGCGCGAGGTGATGCGCTTCATCGCCCGGGGCTACACCTATCGCGAGGTCGCCAAGGAGCTGGTCCTGTCGGTCAAGACGGTCGAGACTCACGTGTCGGCCGTGCTGCGCAAGCTGCAGCTGTCCAATCGGCACGAGTTGGCGCGCTGGGCGCAGGCCCGCGGCGTGGTGTGAGCCGGGGCTCCGCAGCCCGGTGGAGCTAGATTCGCGGGATGACCGAACGGATCAACTCCCGGCACTTCCATGAGTCCGAGGGCATCGGGGACTGGCGCGTCCTCTACGGCCGTGCCATGGCCCACTTCCGCACCGGGTCGTTCGCCACGGGCGTGGCGCTGGTTGATGCGATCGGCGCACTGGCCGATGCGGCCAACCACCACCCCGATGTCGACCTCAGATATCAGGGCGTCACCGTGCGCCTGTCCACCCACGATGTCGGCGGACTGAGCACACGCGACCTCGACCTGGCCCGGGAGATCTCGGCGGCCGCGCGTGAGCTCGGCGTGTCGGCCGATCCGAGCGCCACCCAGCAGATGAACCTCACCATCGACGCGATGGTCCGCGGCGACGTGATGCCGTTCTGGCGTGCCGTGCTGGCCTACCGGACCGAGGGCGATGAGGACCTCATCGACCCGAACGGCATCGGTCCGTCGATCTGGTTCCAGCAGATGGACGCCCCCCGGCCGCAGCGCAACCGGATCCACGTCGACGTCGCCGTGCCCCACGAGCAGGCCGAGGCGCGGGTCGAGGCTGCCCTGGCCGCCGGGGGCGTCCTGATCACCGACTCGCACGCGCCGTCGTGGTGGGTGCTGGCCGATGCCGAGGGCAACGAGGCCTGCGTGGCGACGTGGGTCGGGCGCTGGTGGGAGGAGTGAGCCGATCTCGCGCGGCTACGAGCGTGCTCAGCGGCAGGTCCACCCGGCCGGTGAGGCCCCTGTGGCGCCCTGGGCTAGACGAAGACCGCGATGACGATGTTGAGGATCGTCAGCCCGCCGATGATGCCCCACACGCCGGTCGGCACCGACTCCTTCTTGCGGTTCACCCAGGCCAGGACGGTGATCACCAGCAGGATCAGCAGCTTGATGCCGATCTTCATGTGGTCGACGTCCTCGTCGTCGGACAGGACCGTCTCGGCCAGGCCGACCATGGCCAGGCCCGTGGCCAGCTGGGTGAAGGCGCCGTCGACCATCGCTCGGTTGACCACCTTCGGCGATGTCGACATCTGGACCAGCCACCCGCCCAGCAGCGCAGCCAGGCCGATGAAGTGCAGAACGACCAGGGACTCGAAGACGAAGGACATGCGCCAAGGGTAGGTGATCCCGACGGCTGTGCTGGCGGGGCTGGCTGTGCTGGCTGTGCGGGCTGTGCTGGCGGTGCGGGTCAGGCGGTGCGGACCGCGTGGAACATCTCGGCCAGGCGACCCTCGGGAAGGCCACCGCGCTGCGCCGACTGCGTCATCCAGCCCCGGATCATCCCCTCGAGGTCCTCCATGTGCTCCGTCTGGCTCTTGTGCGCCCTCAGCGCGCTGAGCTTGGCCTCGATGTGGTCGGTCACGTCGACATAGGTGTTGGGGGTCGGCGAGCCGAACATCCACAGCTCCGAGACGTGCCACTCGCCCAGGCCCTCGTCGTTCATGAGGCTCGGATGGGCGAACTGGTTGCGGGCATCCGGGTAGATCGCCTGCACTGTGGCCTCGGCAGCAGCCATGTGATCGGGATGCGACGCGCCGATGCGATCCCAGTTCCTGATCGGTGACATCGTCATCACGCGTTCGGGTTGGACCTGGCGGATCACCCGAGTGATGTCGCGGCGCAACTCGTGGGTGACGGTCAGCTCCCCATCCTTGTACCCGAGGAACCGGACGTCGTCCACGCCGACCGCCGCAGCGGCCGAAACCTGCTCCCCACGGCGGATCCCGGGGATCTGCGAGCGCGGGACGTCGGGGTCGAAACCGCCGGCATCACCATCGGTCACGATGCAGTAGGTGACCCTGACCCCGGCCGCCACGAGGGTCGCGACAGTGCCGGAGGCCCCGAAATCGACGTCGTCGGGGTGGGCAGTAACGACAAGGACTCGCGTCACATCACTGGAAATATCCACGGAAGACATCGTAGGTTGATTCAAGCGCGGGGGCGTGTGTGTCGAAGGGGTGGGGTGTGGGGGTACTACGTCTGCTTGTTGCCGCGACCAGCGCTGCGCTGCTCGTGACCCTCGTCGGTGCCCCGGCCCAGGCCGTCGCGCCAGTGCCCACGGCCGCGGTGGTGCTTCCCGCGGCGCTGGATCGTGCGTCCTTCTACGAGGCGCAGAGCGTGTGCGATCCGGTCGAGCGGCCCGGAACGACTGCGCTCAAGAACCTGCTCCTGGCGACGTACGGCCCGGCCACCATCTACATCCCGCGCACCTGCAGCTCGAGCACCAGTGAGCACTTCGACGGCCGCGCGGTGGACTGGATGCGCAACGTGCGCGTCCCGGCCGAGAAGGAGATGGCCGACGCGTTCGTGAACTGGCTCCTGGCACCTGGTGCGGACGGAACCCCACATGAGATGGCCCGTCGGCTGGGAATCATGTACATCATCTGGAACAACCAGATGATCCGCATGTATGACCCGGGCCGCGGCTGGACCGACTATCGCAGCTGCATGTCGTCCTCGAGGGCTGGATCCGGCCTGGACACGTCATGCCACCGAAACCACGTGCACATCTCGATGTCATGGGACGGCGCCGCAGCGGCCACGAGCTGGTGGACCGGCGCGGCCCAGACCCAGCCCTACTGCTCGTCTGCCAGCACCTCGGCCACGCCGGGCTCGGGGGATCCGGCGGTCATCGCCGAGCCCACGACGGTGAGTGGCTTCGTCAGTGTCAAGCCCTACACGATCCTGGACACCGCGGCAGGGTCGGGCGCCGGGCTGAGCGCGACGTGCCGAGCCCTGGCGGGTCGCTCGCTGTTCCCGAGCGCGGCCGCCAAGGGCGGGTCGGTGCCGACGGGCGCGAAGGCCGTCGTGCTTCGGGTCACGTCATCGAGCAACGCCCCGGCACGGCTGTCGGCGTGGTCCTCGGGAGGGACCCGGCCCTGGGGCCAGGCAGTCACCGGGATCGGGTCCACGACGGTCACGATGGTCGTGCCGCTCGCCTCGGACGGGAGCATCGGTCTGAGCACCTCACTGGGTGCGGCGAACATCACCGCACAGGTGATCGGGTTCGCCCCCGGCAGCGGTTCCCTGGTGGTGGTCACCGAGCCTGATCCGGCACCGGAGGTTGCGGCCGTGGCCCGTCCGACCAAGCCGCGCAAGGTCCGGGCCAAGGCCCTGAGCCGAGCGGTCAGGACCACGTGGAAGGCGCCGAGGTCCGACGGCGGTGCCGCGCTGCTGCAGTACCGGGTCGAGGCGCTGAAGAGCAAGAAGCGCGGGGCCACGGTGGCTGGCACCTGCTACACCGAGCCCACCGTGCTCAAGTGCCGGATCAAGGACCTCAAGAAGCGGAAGAAGGCCTACTGGATGTCTGTGTCGGTGTCCAATGACGCCGGCTGGACCTGGGCGACACGCAAGAAGGTCCGGTTCAGGTAGCCGGCCGCGGCTGCTCTGCGGCAGGGGGTCTGACGCAGGGGCGTCCGAGGCAGGGGCGTCCGAGGCAGGGGCGTCCGAGCAGTGTCTGCCGGGGCACCTAGAATCCCTTGGGTGCTCGCGGACGATGTACTGCCCCGCCTCCCCAGGACGACCATGCCCGCAGCCGACATCGATGACGAGGCCGACCGCGAGGCCGACGCCGGAGTGCTGTTCGCCGCCCCCGCCCCGTCCCCCGCCCCGGCCCCGCCCCGGCCCCCGTCCCTGCCCATCGCGGCTCGGAGGCCGGACGCGCCGCTGACATGGTGCGCGCAGCCGTGGCCGCGGCGAAGGGTGGGTCGCAGGCACAGCAGGCGGATCGCCGTGCCCAGTCCGAGGCGCAGCGGGCCACCGAGATCGTCGACCTCGTCGCGGGGCTGAACGAACCGCAGCGTGCCGCTGTCGAACATCGCGGCGGCCCCCTGCTCATCGTGGCCGGTGCGGGCTCGGGCAAGACCAGGGTCCTGACCCGCCGGATCGCCCACCTGCTGGCCACGGGCGACGCCCGTCCGGGCGAGATCCTGGCCATCACGTTCACCAACAAGGCCGCGGCCGAGATGCGTGAGCGGGTCGAGGCCTCGGTCGGTCCGCGGGCGCGTGCGATGTGGGTCTCGACGTTCCACTCCGCGTGTGTGCGGATCCTGCGCCGGGAGTCCGACCGGCTGGGGTTGAAGTCCTCCTTCTCCATCTACGACCAGGCCGACAGCCTGCGGCTGGTCACCCTCGTCTCACGGGACCTCGACCTCGACCCGAAGCGGATGCCCCCGCGGGGGCTGCTCAACCGGATCTCCGGGCTCAAGAACGAGCTCGTCGACCCGGACACGTTCCGCTCAGAGGCCGCCAATGAGACCGAGGCGACCCTGGCCGACGTCTACACGGCCTACCAGCAGCGCCTCGTGCGGGCCCAGGCCGTGGACTTCGACGACATCATCGGGCACACCGTCGCCCTGATGGTCGGGTTCCCCGACGTCGCCGAGCACTACCGCCGACGCTTCCGCCACGTCCTGGTCGATGAGTACCAGGACACCAACCACGCCCAGTACCGGCTCGTCTCGGAGCTCGTCGGCCGCCCGGATGGCGCCATCCCCCCGGGGCAGCTGGTGGTCGTCGGCGACTCCGACCAGTCGATCTACGCCTTCCGCGGGGCCACCGTCCGCAACATCGTGGAGTTCAGCACCGACTACCCCGACGCTCGCCAGATCGTGCTCGACCAGAACTACAGGTCCACGCAGACGATCCTCTCGGCAGCCAACGCGGTGATCGCGAAGAACTCCGACCGGCAGGCCAAGAAGCTCTGGACCGACGCGGGTGACGGTGAGCAGGTCGTGGGATACGTCGCCGATTCCGAGCACGACGAGGCCGCGTTCGTGGGCAACGAGATCGACCGGCTCTCCGACGAGGGCCTGGCCAAGCCCGGCGATGTGGCGGTGTTCTACCGGACCAACGCCCAGTCACGGGCGCTGGAGGAGGTGTTCATCCGGACCGGCCTGCCCTACAAGGTCGTGGGCGGCACGCGCTTCTACGAACGTCGCGAGATCCGCGATGTGCTGGCCTACCTGCGGGTGATCGCCAATCCGGCCGATGACGTGAGCCTGCGGCGCATCCTCAACGTGCCCAAGCGTGGGATCGGGGACCGGGCCGAGGCCTACGTGTCCGGGTTCGCCGAGGCGGAGCGGATCACCTTCGGTGCGGCATTGCGCCGGGCCGACGAGATCCCCGGCATGGCCGGGCGCAGCGCCTCGATGATCGCTGCGTTCGTGGCGATCCTCGATGACCTCGCCGCCGTCGTGGACTCGGGGGCTGGGCCAGCGGATGTGATGCGTGCTGTGCTGGAGCGTTCGGGATACCTCGCCGAGCTGCAGGCGTCCACCGATCCCCAGGACGAGGTGCGGGTGGAGAACGTCGTGGAGTTCGAGGCTGTGGCCGCGGAGTTCGTCCGCGAGGCCGAGACCGCGGGTGAGGACCCGGGCACCCTGGCCGACTTCCTCGAGCGGGTGGCCCTGGTCGCCGATGCCGACGAGATCCCGGAGGGTGAGGACCACGAGGGCGTCGTCACGCTGATGACGCTGCACACGGCCAAGGGCCTGGAGTTCCCCGTGGTGTTCCTCACCGGGATGGAGGACGGGATCTTCCCGCACATGCGGGCGATGTCCGACCCGTTCGAGCTCTCCGAGGAGCGCCGGCTGGCCTACGTGGGAATCACCCGGGCCCGGGAGCGCCTCTATGTGACCCGGGCCATCAGCCGGTCAGCCTGGGGCGCCCCCAGCTACAACCCCGAGTCCCGGTTCCTGGCCGACATCCCGCCCGAGCTGGTCCGGTGGGATCGCGAGGAGCCGGCCAGGTTCTCCAGCCCGTCCTCAGGTGGGTACGGCTCGTCGCCGTCGTTGTCCGCGGCCGCTGAACGCACGTCGCGTACCCCGGCCGCCCGCGCGGTGATCTCCGTGTCGGCGGGCGACCGCGTGCTGCACCCCAAGTTCGGCATGGGCACCGTGGTCAGCACGCTGGGCTCCGGGGACAAGGCCGAGGCCTCGGTCGACTTCGGCTCCGAGGGGACAAAACGTCTGCTGCTGCGCTACGCCCCGGTCGAGAAGCTCTGAGGCGCGCGGCTCGCCCTCCCCGTGGCGGTTCGTGCTTCCCCCCGCCGCTCGTTCTTCTGACGGAACGCAAGCACCAGCGCGCTATGGAAGCACGAGGCGCCGAGGCCGGCGGGGTGTGGCGCTAGGTGGTGGGGCGTTGCCCGGGTGGCTGGCGGCGCTGGCGGCTCGTGGCGCTGGCGATGGACGTCGCGCCCTCGGCGACCGTCGATCCGTCCCGGTCCACGTGAGCCAGCGTGGTGCAGATCTCGTGCACGACCCGGCCGTCGACGGGCAGCGAGTTGTGCCCCACGGAGGACACGAAGACGTTGCGCGCGTTGAGGTCCCCGTGCTCGATGCGGGCGTTCGCCTTCGGGACGATCATCTGGTCGAGGTCTGACCAGACGGCGACGAACCGGGTCCGGCAGCCCGGTGAGGGTGCGGCGAGCTCGGCGAGGATGTCCGATCCGGGGCGCATCTGGCGGGCCACGGGGTGGGGCACCAGCTTCGCCAGCTCGCTGCCCTGATGTGGTGTCCCCAGCGTGACCAGCGTGTGCACCCGGGAGTCCCCGCCCATGCGCTGGACGAAGTACCGCGCGACCAGCCCACCCATGGAGTGTCCGATGACGTGCACGCGCTCGTACCCGGTCTCGATGCACAGCGCCTCGACCAGCGCCTCGAGCCGTTCGGCCACGACGCGCACGTCGTCGGTCAGCGGTGAGTAGTTCAGCGTGATGATCCGGCCGAATCCACGTCGGCGCAGGCCGCGCTTGATCATCGTGAACACTGAGCGGTTGTCCACCACGCCGTGGATCAGGATGATCGGCGTGCCGGCATTCTCCACGTCACCGATGATCAGTCCGCGCTTGATGGGGTCCAGGCCCTCGAGGTTGAGGCGCTCCTCCGGGTGGCGCACCTGCTCCTCGAGGACGCCGAGGGGGTAGGTCACCACATGCGTGGCAGTCCAGGCGATCTCCACCGCTGTTCCGCGGATGACCGACGGGGTGGTGGCCCGGCGCACTCCACGCCCCGTGGCTCGGGTGGCCCGGCGCAGCACGCCGGCCCCGGCAGTCCCGGCGTCCGGGCCACTGGAGTCGTGGGCTCGGGCTGCCCGGTTGCTGCTCAGCACCGTCGCACGGTAGCGCATCTCCGGTGGCATCGGCCCCAGGGGGCGGGGCTACTCTTGCGCCATGAGCACATCGAGTGTCGGTCACATCAGGGTCATCGTGGGCAAGCCCGGGTTGGATGGCCATGATCGCGGCGCGAAGGTTGTCGCCCGGGCGCTGCGTGACGCCGGCATCGAGGTCATCTACACGGGCCTGCACCAGACGCCGGAGCAGATCGTGGCCACCGCGATCGCCGAGGATGCCGATGGGATCGGCCTGAGCATCCTGTCCGGGGCGCACATGACGTTGTTCCAGGCCGTGGTGGACATGCTGCGCGAGCGTGGGGCCGGCGATATCCGGGTCTTCGGCGGTGGGATCATCCCCGAGGCCGACATCCCCCAGCTCTATGCGATGGGTGTCGCCCACGTCTTCACGCCGGGCACCCGCACCGACGAGATCGTCGAGTGGGTGCGCGAAAACGTCGCACACGCAGCCTGACGGGCGCCGGGCGAGGTTCGTAGGAGCCAGGGGGGACCGGCCGTCGGTCGGCATGGGGCACCCAACTAGTCTGGCGACCATCGGTGTTGTCAGTGAGGAGTCCCCGTGGATCTGTACGAGTACCAGGCCAAGCACCTGTTCGGAAAGCACCATGTGCCAGTCGTTCCCGGTGCCGTGTGCGAGACGCCCGACGCCGCCCGGCTGGCCGCGCGCCGCATCGGCGGCATGGTGGTCGTCAAGGCGCAGGTGAAGGTCGGTGGTCGCGGCAAGGCCGGCGGGGTCAAGCTCGCTGACGGTGAGGACGAGGCCAGCGACCGCGCCCGCGACATCCTGGGGATGGACATCAAGGGCCACATCGTGCACAAGGTGCTGGTCACCGAGGCCGCGGACATCGCCGAGGAGTACTACGTCTCCTTCCTGCTCGACCGGGCCAATCGCTCGTTCCTGGCGATGGCCTCCGTGGAGGGTGGGGTCGAGATCGAGCAGGTGGCCGTGGACAACCCTGAGGCCCTGGCGATGATCCCGGTCGATGCCCTCGAGGGCTGCACGCCGGAGAAGGCGCGCGAGATCGTCGAGGCCGCGAAGTTCCCGGCAGATGTCGCCGACGACGTGGCCAACGTCCTGGTCGCGCTGTGGGATGTGCTGATCGGCGAGGATGCGACGCTGGTCGAGGTGAACCCGCTGGTCAAGACCACCGACGGCCGGGTCCTGGCCCTCGACGGGAAGGTGTCCCTCGACGAGAACGCACACTTCCGGCACGCGTCGCACGCGGACCTCGTCGACGTGTCAGCGACCGACCCGATCGAGCTGCGGGCCAAGTCCTTCGACCTCAACTACGTCAAGCTCGACGGCTCAGTCGGGATCATCGGCAACGGTGCCGGCCTGGTCATGTCCACGCTGGATGTCGTGGCGTACGCCGGCGAGGAGTTCGGCGGGGTCCTGCCGGCCAACTTCCTGGACATCGGTGGAGGCGCCAGCGCCGAGGTCATGAGCAACGGTCTGGACATCGTCCTGACGGATCCGGGCGTGAAGTCGGTGTTCGTCAACGTGTTCGGTGGGATCACCTCCTGCGTGGAGGTGGCCAACGGGGTGAAGCAGGCCCTGGAGATGCTGAAGGCTGCGGGCAAGGCGGTCGACAAGCCACTCGTGTGCCGCATTGACGGCAACCGCGCCGAGGAGGGCCGGGCAATCCTGCGCGAGGCGCAGATCCCCGGCGTGGAACTGGTCGAGACGATGGATGAGGCCGCACGCCGCGCGGCCCAGCTCGCGGCAGGGAAGTGAGGTAGGACCATGGCGATCTTCCTTGATGGCGACTCGCGCCTGATCGTGCAGGGGATGACCGGCTCGGAGGGCATGAAGCACACGACGCTGATGCTGGCCTCCGGGTCGAATGTGGTCGGTGGGGTGAACCCCAAGAAGGCTGGCCAGACGGTGACCTTCCCTGACACCGAGCTGCCGGTGTTCGGCACGGTTGCCGAGGCGATGGACAGGACCGGGGCCAACGTCTCAGTGGTCTTCGTCCCCCCGGGCGGGACCAAGGGTGCGGTGACCGAGGCTGTGGATGCCGGCATGCCGCTGGTCGTGGTCATCACGGAGGGCGTTCCGGTGCATGACACGGCGTCGTTCTTCCAGGATGCGGCGAACCGGGGCACCACACGGATCATCGGCCCGAACTGCCCGGGCATCATCACGCCGGGCACCAGCAACGCAGGCATCATCCCCGCGAGCATCAGTGGGGCGGGCCCGATCGGCCTGGTGAGCAAGTCGGGGACCCTGACCTACCAGATGATGTACGAGCTGCGTGACATCGGCTTCTCCACGGCCATCGGCATCGGTGGGGATCCGATCATCGGCACCACGCACATCGATGCCCTGGCCGCGTTCGAGGCTGACCCCGACACCGAGGCGATCGTGATGATCGGTGAGATCGGCGGGGACGCCGAGGAACGCGCGGCGGCCTTCATCGCCGAGAACGTCACCAAGCCCGTGGTGGGCTACGTGGCCGGCTTCACGGCGCCGGAGGGCAAGACCATGGGTCACGCGGGCGCTATCGTGTCCGGCTCGTCAGGCACGGCACAGGGCAAGAAGGAGGCCCTTGAGGCGGTGGGTGTGCGCGTGGGCAAGACCCCGTCCGAGACGGCGAAGCTGATGCGGGAGCTGCTGGGGCGCTAGGCCATCGGGGCGCATGCCCGGTTCGTCCAGGATGAGGCGACGGGTTCCCGGATGAGTCGGCACGTCACGGGCGACACGCCCGCTCGCGGTCCGGGGCTGGGGTCCCGGTGCGGGAGAATCCGGGGGTGAGTGTGCAGGAGTCCCAGGTTCTCGACGTCGAGCCCGATGATCGTGAGCCGTCCCGGCGGCCCGTGGTCGCCGGCGCTGCCGCAGGGCTGTGGGCCCTGGCCGTGGGCGTGGCGCTGGTCTCCTGCCTCGTCCTGCTCGCGTGGGCGATCTCACCCAACTCGGCCGGTGACTCGGCAGCTGCATGGCGCGCCGCCGGGTACGCATGGCTGGGCGCCCATCAGGTACCGCTGGAGATCGGCGGCCGTGAGCTGTCCCTCCTGCCGCTGGGTGCCCTGCTGCTGGGACTGCTGCTGACGCGTCGCGGCGGACGGTGGGCAGGCCGGTTGCTGCCTGCGCCGAGCGCGGGTGAGGTTGCGGGGATCGTGGCTGCCTGCGCCCTTGTGTACGGCGCCGGTGGTGCTGGCGTGGCGTGGCTGACCGAGAGCCCCGGGACTGGCGCTGACCCCGTCCAGGCGTTCCTGTTCACGGCTGTCGTGGCGGCGCTCGGAGTCACGTGGGGCATCGCCAAGGAGGGCGACCTGGTGGCGCGGGTGCGGGCGCGCACCACGGACGCCGCGTGGCGGACCCTGATGGGCGGCGTTGCGGCCGTCGTCGGCCTGGTGGCGGCCGGTGGGTTCCTGGTCACGATCAGCGTGGCCCGACACTTCAGCGAGATCACCGCCACCATGGCTGATCTCGACGCGGGACCCGTGGGTCAACTCGCGCTGACTGTTGTGGGCGCCCTGTGCCTGCCCACCCTGGACATCTGGGGCCTGAGTGTGATCGTCGGTCCTGGATTCGAGCTCGGCTCGGGCAATGGGCTCAGCATCCTTGGTGGGGAGGTGGAGATCCTGCCCGCCCTGCCGGTCCTTGCCGCGATCCCGGCAGGTATGCCCGGCTGGGCCCCGCTGCTGCTCGGTGTCCCGGTCCTGCTGGGGGTCCTGGCCGCTCGCATCCGATGGGGGCGTGACCTGCCGACGCTGACCGGCACGATCGCTTCCGGCGCCGGACTTGCGGGAGTCGTGGCACTGCTGGTCGCGGGGCTGTGCCTGCTGGCGTCCGGTTCCCTGGGCGGGGGCCGACTGGCTGAGGTCGGGCCCCAGCCACTTCCCGTAGCTGCTGCGGCAGCGGGCCTGGTCCTGCTGGGCTTCCTCGCCGAAGCTGCCTATCAATCCCTGCATCTGAGCTGGTCGCTGTACCGAGTGCAGCGTCGCGCCGAGATCCGCGGTGCCCGCCGGTCCGAGCGCGACGAGGCGGACGGCGCTGATGCCCACGCCCCCGTGGATGCCGCGGATCCGGTGGAACCGGTCGATCACACAGAAGTGAGCGCCGAGGAGACCGCCGAGGGCGCGGCTGGTCGGGATGAAGCCGCTGGACGTACGGCTGATGGCGGTACGGCGGTTGAAGGGGCAGCCGGTACCCCCGTCGCCGTCCAGGAGCGGGCGGCGCC
This sequence comes from uncultured Actinomycetes bacterium, assembly GCA_963697345.1. Lineage (GTDB taxonomy): Bacteria > Actinomycetota > Actinomycetes > S36-B12 > CAIYMF01 > Prado023. Next base: position 313,907 of record CAVONS010000007.1, read on the forward strand.
TCGTGCAACCCGCCAGAGCATCGCCATCCCCGTGGTGATCGCCGTGCCGCCGCCCGACGATTCCACCGTGGACCTTGTGGTCGACGAGGCCGACATGGCCATGATCCGCGCGGCTGTCCACGCGGATCCGGCCGAGGTCGTCGCCCGGGACGAGACCGTCCACGAGCCCGCTGACGGTGTGGTGGATCAGACCTAGCGACCGTGCATCAGCCCCGGCACCTCGGGCCAGGGCTGGCGCAGCTGCGGTTGGTGCTCAGTCGTCGTCCGGATGCTCAGGCTTCTCGGACTCGTGATCCTCGGGCTTCTCTGGCTTGTGGTCGTCCTCGCCGTCCTCACGGTCCTCGCGGTCCTCGGCTTCGCGGCGCTCCGAGTCCTCGCGGCTCTTGGAGGGTGATGCCTTCGCGGACCTGTCGTCGGAGGTGGCCCTGGGTCGCGGGCTCGCAGCGGCGGCCTGACTCGTCCTGGTCGGTGCGGGCTGTGCGACCTGTGCCGCCGGTACTGCGATCTCCTCGAGGACGGTGACCGTCGGGGTCGGCTCGACCACCTTGCGCACCTCGGTCCGGTACACAATCGGGCCGGGCGTGGGGTTGCGTGTGGTGGTCTCGACGTAGGCGCTGGCGTCGGGCTCCAGGGCGGGCTCGCTCAGGACTGTCTCGTACACGACCGCACCCAGCAGTGCGCTGGCGAACAGGGCCGCCATCCATCCGATCACAGTGCGCATGAGTTCTCCCTCAACTGGTGATGATGGTTGCCATTGTGCCCGGGGCGCAGGAATGACGGGCCCAGAAGCCCGTCAAGGACGTGTCATACATGGCTTGACAGAGCCTTGACATACGAGGCCCTGATCGCTTGTCGCGCCGGGGCCGACGATGGTGACATGAGTGCACACCAGTCAGTCCGGCGAGGTATCGCCGTGGTCAGCAGCGGGGCCCTCGTCGTCGGCGCGGGCGCCTCAGTCGGGATCCTGGCGGCGCAGATGGCCGACCAATGGTCCACGCAGGCAGCCCTGGAGGCAGCGGCCAGTGTCGTCGTGGATCCTGCGGCTGACTTCAACGTCCCCCGACCTGTCGTGGTGACGCGGATCAAGGTCCGCCGCATCACACCGGACCCGGTGGTCGTGCACAAGAAGGTCTACGTGCAGTCCCCGACGGCCCAGGCACCCGCACCCCAGTACCAGGCCCCGGCCCCCAGGGTGGCCAGCGCACCGCGGACCTCGACGACCAGGAGCCAGCCGTCACGCAGGGTGGTTGCCCCCGCCCCCGCACCCAAGCCCCCCGCACCCCAGCCCCCCGCCCCGAAGCCGGTCTCGGGCGGGACGACGTCCAAGACCTCATGAGTACCGTGGAGATCGTCGAGGATCGCTGGCGGACGACGCTCGGGATCACCCTGCGGGGGGCCGCGGGTCAGGAGCCCGATCCCCGCGAGGTGATCCGGGCCCGGCGGATCCTGCGTGTCGAGACCGACCAGCTCGACGTCGTGGCCAGCAGGTTCCGGACCGACTCGCAGTTGTCGGCAGTGAACCGCAGCGCGGGCGACTGGGTGCGGGTCGGTTCCGAGCTCGTGGAGCTGGTCGAGGTTGCCCTCGCGGCTGCCGAGGCCACTGACGGACTCGTTGACCCGTGCCTCGGTCATCAGGTGGACGCAGCCGGCTATCGCAGCTGGGCGGCCGCGGAGGTCGGCGTGCTGACCCCGGGCGGAGCACCGGTGCGCTCAGGGGCTTGGCGTGAGGTGCAGGTGGAGCCCTGCCGAATGCGGATCCCCTCCGGCGTCGCGCTGGACCTGGGGGCCACGGCCAAGGCGTGGTTGGCCGACGAGGTGGCTGAAAGGATCGCTGAGGAGACCGGCCTGGATGTCGTGGCCAACATGGGCGGTGACCTGCGTGCCATCTCCCATGCGGACTCGTGGGTGCTGACCGCGGACCACGAGGTCCCCGGGATGCCGGCCCGGCAGATCGAGGTCACCGATGCGGGCCTGGCGACCAGCGGCCAGGGTCGCCGACGGTGGCTGACCTCGCTCGGGCCGGCACACCACCTCATCGACCCGCGCACGGGTCGCAGCGCGAGCACGTCATGGTGGGCGGTCTCGGCCCTTGCCTCGAGCGCCACGTCGGCCAATGTCGCGGCCACGGCGGGCATGCTCCTCGATGATCGTGGACCGGACTGGTTCGTGGCCCACGGCCTGGATGGCCTGTTCACGGCGTGGGCGGGCACTGGATCGGCGAAGGCACAGCACGTGGGCCGGTGGCCCGGGACGGGGACTGCAGCGTGACCGACATGCCTGTCATGTGGTTCGTCATCAGGTCCAGCGGGCTCGTGGCCGTGGCGCTGCTGACCGTGGCCGTGGTCCTTGGGCTGATCGGCCCGCGGCTTCGGCCCACGCTGCGGCTCAGCGCGATCAGCGTCCATCGGGCGTCGTCATCGGTGGGCACGATCCTGATCGTGGCTCACATCGTCCTGGCAGTCCTGGACGAGTGGATCGTCCTGGACTGGCCGGCGGCGCTGGTCCCCGGCGTGGCGCAGTGGGAACGATGGGGCGTGGCCCTCGGCGCGCTGGCCGTCGACCTGCTGATCGCCCTCCTGGTCACGACCGCCACGCGGATGCGCAGCCCACGCATCTGGCGGCGGGTCCACCTGCTCGCCTACCCGATCTGGGCCCTGGCCGTGGGGCACGGACTGCTCGTCGGCTCGGACGCAGCGGTGATGCGCGCACTGGCGCTCGTCTGCGCGGGGATCGTGGCCCTGGCCCTGTCCGTGCGTCTCCTGACCCGGCCGCGCTCCGTGCCGGCCCCACCCCCAGCCCTCGCGAAGGAGTTGGCCCGATGACTGCATCCCTGGTCGATCCGCTGATGGTTGGCGCCCCTGACGTCCGCCGCGGCTGGAACCGCCCCGGCCTGCCCGGGCTGGGCGTGGGAGGCCGCCTGGCGGGACAGATGCCTCGTGAGCTCCTTGCCCCGGGCCTGCTGCTGCTTGCCGGCGCCGAGCCAGGTCTGACCAGATCGTGGACTGACCACCTGCGGATCTGGGGGCACAGCGCGACGCTCACCCTCGAGGAGCTCATCGCCCGTGTGGAGGCCCAGGACGTCGTCGGTGCCGGCGGCGCAGCCTTCCCCACCCACCGGAAGCTGGAGTCACTGGCCGGTTCGCGGGTCTCGATGGTCATCGTCAACGGGGCCGAGGGCGAGTCGGCCAGCGGCAAGGACGGCGTGCTGCTCAGCCACGTCCCGCACCTGGTGCTCGACGGTGCGGTCAGCGCCGCGCGAGCCCTCGGGGCGCCTCGGATCGTGGTGCGCATCAGCGCCGACCGCCCCGATCTGGCGGCGCTGCTTCCCGTCGCCCTGGCTGAGCGCAGCGATGGCATCCCGATCGAGCTGTCGGTGGGGCCAGCTTCGTTCGTCGCGGGGGAGGCCACGGCCGTGATCAGCGCGGTCACCGGTGGCCCGGCCCTGCCGACAAGCCTGGGTCTTCCCCCGGCGGCACCCGCACGGCTCGGTCGCCGGCGCGCACACGTGCTGCTGAGCAACGCCGAGACCTTCGCGCGGGTGGCTGTGGCGACCCGGGGCGAGTACGGCGGATCGGCGTTGGCAAGCGCCTCTGGTGCGGTGTCGGCTCCCGGAGTGGTGGAACTGCCGCTCGAGAGCACCCTTGCCGACCTGGCCCACGCTGCCGGTGGACTCGTCGGCTCCCCGCGGGTGCTGGTCACCGGTGGCTGGCACGGGCGATGGGTGACCTGGGACGCTGCGGCTGCGAGCACTGGCCTGTCGCGGGACTCCCTGACCAGCCTCGGAGGGCGTTGGGGTGCTGGCGCCTTCGTGTGGATCCCTGAGGACGTATCGCCGTGGGAGGCCCTGGCTGCGGTCGCCCAGGAGCTCGCGTTGGGAACGGCTGGTCAGTGTGGGCCCTGCTGGCGCGGCCTGCCTGCGGTGGCCGAGGGCATCGCGCGGGTCGGTGCCGACCCGTCGGGTTCCTCGCCCGTCCCGCGTGCCGACCTTGAGGCGTTGTTGGGCCAGGTCGATGGTCGCGGGATCTGCGCGCATCCCAGTGCGGCAGTCGCCGCGCTGCGCAGCGCGCTGGACCTGATCGAGGTGCAGCGATGACCCCGCGCACCGGGCAGGCTGCCCGCACCTCCCACGTCCTGTCGGTCGATTGGACCCGCTGCACCGCACAGGGAGTATGCGCAGCTGCCCTCGGGGAGCGGATCGACCTGGACACATGGGGGTACCCCACCGGTGTCTCCAGCCGGGGCCAGGCCATTCCAGACGGCCTCGTGAGGGCCGCCCGGCTCGCTGTCTCGTCGTGCCCGGCGGCTGCACTCAGGCTGTCTGCAGCGGACAGGGCCTAGGCTCGTCCTGTGGCACATGTCCTTCTGATCGAGGACGACGCGGGCATCCGGACCGCGGTCGTTCGTGCGCTGCTCAGCCGTGGCCACGCCGTCGACTCTGCCGGGACAGGTCTCGATGGCCTGCAGGCGATGCTCACCGGTGACCCGGAGGCTGTTGTCCTTGACCTCGGTCTGCCCGATGTGGACGGTGAGCGGTTGCTCGGGATGATCCGCGCCGTCAGCCAGGTCCCGGTCATCGTGGCAACCGCCCGCGATGACGAGGGTCTCATCGTGCGCCTGCTCGATGCTGGGGCCGATGACTACGTCATCAAGCCCTACGAACCCGCGCACCTCGAGGCTCGCATCCGAGCGGTCCTGCGCCGGTCGTCGGCTGTCGCCGACCAGGTGGCAGAGCCGCCCTTGCGGGTGGGTGGCCTTCGCGTCGACCGCTCCCGGCGCACCGCGGACGTGGATGGCCAACCGGTGGAGCTCACGAAGCTGGAGTTCGACCTGCTGGCCTACCTCGCCGCCAACCCGGGGCGGGTCGTGAGCCGGGGTGAGCTGCTGCGGGAGGTCTGGCAGCGGACCGACGCGGCCCGGACCGTGGACGTGCACCTGTCCTGGTTGCGTCGCAAGCTCGGCGACACCCCCGCCGAGCCGCGCTTCATCCACGTCAATCGCGGCGTCGGCGTCATGCTCGAGGACCGGGCCGATCCCGCCCCTGAGGGCTGATGTACCGCCGGCTGATCACCTTCGCCCTGCTGGTTGTCGCGGTCGCGGCAACGGTGCTGGTGATCCCCCTGGCGCTGTCTGCCCGTGACCTCGTGCGCGCCGGGGCCCTGTCGGTCCTGGCCGACGAGGCGCGCTCGGTGGCCAGCAGCTGGGAGTCGGCAGCTGCAGGTGGTGGTTCCGATGACTCGAGCGACGACGTGCCCATCGTCGACCCGCCCGGTGAGCCAGGCCAGGTGATCCTGGTCTATCCCAATGGCACTGTGGTGGGCGGTCCGGTCCCGGAGGCGGCCACCGAGGTGGTTGCCTCAGCCGCGGCGGGCCGGGCCGCGTCGGTCGATACCGGCGGCGCGGGCTACGCCGCGGCCCCGGCGACCTTCGGCGACGAGAAGACCGGGGCAGTGCTGACCGTGGCCGATGCCGACCGGATGCAGGAGGGGCTCGAGCCACGGCTGCTTGCGCTGGCGGTGCTGGTCGCCCTGCTGCTGGGGGGCGCCGGTGTGGCGGCCTGGCAACTGGCGCGCCGGACCGCCGCCCCGATCCGGGAGTTGGCGGGCACGGCCGACGTCATGGCCGCCGGGGACCTCACGGCCCGCGCCGCACCCTCGAGCATCCCAGAGGTCGATGACGTGGCGGGTGCCTTGAACCGCCTCGCCGGCCGGGTCCAGGAACTGCTCGAGGAGGAGCGCGCAGCGGCGGCCGAGCTCGCCCACCAGTTGCGCACGCCCCTGACCGTCCTGGCGGCCGATGTCGACGCCGTGGAGGACCCGGACGTGCGCCAGCGCCTGACCGAGGACGTGCTGACCCTGCAGCGCACCACGGACGAGATCATCACCTCCGCGCGGCGCACCAGCCGTGAGGGACTGCACGCTGTGTGCGACGCCGCGGCGGTGGTCGCCGAGCGTGCGGAGTTCTGGGCCGTCCTGGCTGAGTACCAGGGCCGGGCCATGCAGGTCGTCGTGCCACCGGGACCGCTGCCCGTGCGCCTCACCGAGTACGACCTCACCACGGCCGTGGACATCCTGCTGCAGAACGTGTTCGTGCATACCGACGAGGGGGTGGCTCTTCGGCTCGCCGTCGAGGGGGAGCCGGGGGGGTCGATCCGGATCGGTGTCGAGGACGCCGGCCACGGACTTGATTCAGGGCGGGCACCGGGAGAGCGCACCGGGTCGACCAGCCTCGGGCTGGCCATCGCTGAGCGGCTGGCCAGGGCCTCAGGCGGGCACATCGAGAGGGGCCAAGCAGGCCTCGGAGGTGCGCGCGTGGTCCTGGTCCTCGGAACGGGGTGAGGGTGGCCGGTGGAGTCCTCGCCCGCCAAAGGACGGCTCGCCCACCTAGGCTGTCGGGATGATCGATCTCGTGTATCCACCGGCGATCCTCCTGGGACGGGGGCTCTTCGCAGGCATGGGACTCAGGGTCCGGGTCCAGGGCGCTGAGAACCTGCCGCGCAGCGGTGGGGCAGTGCTGGCCAGCAGCCATGTCAGCTACCTGGACTTCATCTTCGCGGAGTTCGCGGCACGGCCCTCTGGCCGACTCGTGCGGTTCATGGCCAAGGAATCGGTGTTCCACCACCCGGTGGCCGGTCCGATCATGCGCAGCATGAAGCACATCCCGGTCGATCGACAGGCCGGCGCAGCCAGCTACTCACACGCTGTCGATGCCCTGATCGCCGGCGAGGTGGTGGGTGTCTTCCCGGAGGCCACGATGAGTCGCTCGTTCGAGCCGAAGGCCTTCAAGACCGGGGCGGTCCGGATGGCTGACCAGGCTGGCGTGCCGCTGATCCCGATGGCCGTGTGGGGCACCCAGCGCCTCTGGTGCTACGACGGGCGCTCGACGATGGCCCAACGTGGGCTCCCGGTGGAGATCCGCCTCGGCGAGCCAGTCGATGCCACGGGCGACCCCGAGGTGGCAACTGCGCGGCTGCGCGAGGCGGTCATCGGACTGGTGGACCGGGCGCGGGCGGACTACCCGCAGGACGGGACAGGGCAGTGGTGGCAGCCGGCGCATCTCGGTGGGACCGCGCCAGAGCCTGGGCCCGACGACTGATCCCTCCAGCCACCGAGGTGGCAAGGCCGGCCGGCAACCTGATGGCCCGCGACACATCGCCCCACTGGTGGGTGAGCCCGCGGGAGGGCCCCTCGTGCCTGGCCCAGACGAGGTCGAGTTGGGCGGCTGCCGCAGTGTCCAGCGGCCTGGCCCCGATGTGGGAGCTGCGCCACGGGAACCCCGGGACCTGGACCGCCAGGATTGACGTGGGGATCCGTTCGGCGCGTGGAAGCAGCGTGGTCCATTCGATGATCGTGTGCCGTGTCACCTGCCCCGGACGACTCGGATCTGCGGACAGCCAACTCGTGGACCGCACGATGCCCCGGCCCACCAGGCCAGGCGTACGGTCGAGAGCCAGGAGGTGGACCGGTGTCCCCACGGGGGTCGATCGGCCGTCGCCGACGGGCCAACGTTCGAGCACACCCACCCCGTCCCGTGTGCGCTGGACGCACCGGTCATAGGACCCGGCCCAGCGGTCGGTGGGTCCAGGAACCCAGCCCAGCACCACGGCGTCCACGTCGAGACCCTGCCCTGCGCACGTGTCGCGGAAACCACCCAAACCGGGGTGATCAACGCGATCTTCGTCACGTCCTGGGGTCATGGAACGCATAAGGGCACCGAGCCACCCCCGTGGGTTCGGTGCCCATCTGCGTTCCTGGATCGGTGGTCCTGGTGCGCCCACCGGGCGTCAGCCCACGAAATTTTCGTATCCCAGTCTGAATTCCTGGCCTGAGTGAAGCACAGCCATGGATCGAGCGCAACGAAGCCAAGCCTTGCCTCCGGCAGTGGGCAGACCCCGGGTCGAGTACGGTGAGGTCGTGGGGGACTACCTGAGGGCCGATGAGCGCCGGACTCGCGCACGGGCCGTGGCCGTTCAACTCCTGCAGAACGGGAGCGAGCTCGACTCCCTGACCCTGCGTCACATTGCGCACGCCATGGGCACGTCCACCTCGACGTTGACCTACGTCTATCCGACGATCGGGGCACTGCTCGACGATCTCGCCCGCGAGCACGCGGTCAACATGTGGCAGGCCATGGTGACCCAGGTGGGGGATGCGGGTCTGCGCGAGGAGCTGCAGGCAGTCACGCGGCGCTACTTCCTCTATGGCATCGGTGATCGAGCGCGCTCCGCACTGATCCGCTACTCGATCCGCTCAGTGGTCTCCGATCGCCGGCTGCCCCGTCAGGTCGACCCCGTCGAGGACCTCCGGCTGGTCGTCGCCATCGGCGACCGAGCAGGTGAGCACTACCGGTTGCCGGACGCCCTGATCATGGCGCTGCTGGACTCGATGATCTACGGCTTGACGATGACCTGGGTGGCCACAGGCGACGAGGAGGCCTGGTGGCGGGCCGCCATGGCGGGGGTGGACGCGATCACGCTGCTGGCGGATCCGCGGCCGAAGGGAGTCCCGCACGACCCGTACTGCCCGCCGGCTGTGCCGGACAGGCGCACGGAATGGAATCCGCTGTTCCATGCCTACTCCGAGGAATCCCAGCCACCGGAATCGGCCACGTCTGCCAGCATGTGGCGGGGTCCGGCCGGAGCCAGCGTGAGTTTCTAGCAGGGCCTATCCGGGACCCTGGATGGGTGCCCGCATGGTGAGCGTGCCCTCCTCGTACTCCTTGGACCAGGCCAGCCCTGTGCGCTCGAGCATCCTGGACATCGCGCCGTTGTCTGCGAGCACGACGGCGACCACCTCCTGGAATCCCATCCGATCGGCCATCCGGAGCTGGCTGCGCAGCAGGGCGGTTCCGATGCCCTCGCCATGGTGAGCATCCTCGACGAGCAGGGCGATCTCGGCCGTGTGCTCGTCGTCAGGTCGTTCCGGGAACACGTTGCCCAGGCCGATGACGGTGCCGTCGGGACCCGTGGCCACCAGCGTGGCACCGCTGTGCCCGCCGGACAGCCGGCGCATCTGGATCTCCTGCCAGTCCCCCGGTGACACGTAGCGCAGGTACAGGGTCCGGTCCGAGCACCGGTGATGCATGGCGGTGACTGCCTCGGCGTCGTCGGGGTGCGCCAGACGGATCCAGACCGTGCCGTCCTTGACCTGCTCGACCCAGCCCTGGGCGTCGGGATCTCCGGCCGCGACCGCGATGGCGGCCGAGAGTCGCAGCAGGGCGGATGCGCGTGCCTGCTCGACGCGGCTGAAGGGTGCCCACTCCCGGCGCAGGAGCACGTGCCGCTCGGGGGTCCATTGGAGGCGCAGGACGTCGCTGGCGTCCTTGGCCCCCTTGGTGGCCTTGACCACCTCGACCTGATCGGCTGACACCATCCGCATCGCCGCGAAGGGGGCCCAACCCGGGTTGGAGATCAGCTCGGCGCTCTCGTCGAGCAGGGTGGTCGTCAGGTCCAGGGCGTCATCGGGGGACCCGCGGGTGATGTACGCGTTGGTCCCTGCGGACAGCGCAGCGGCGAGCAGGGTCTCCTCGGTGACCGACTCCGGTGCGGTCATGCGCAGGTCCAGGGTGCGCATGCCGTCGTGTGTTCCGACGACATCCAGGGCGACTGTGTAGGCGTGCAGGCTTGCCATGGCGCGGATGAAGCGATCGACCCCACCGGGCCGGTCAGGCACGTCGGTGAAGAGGCGCCAGTGGCTGCGGGCCTCGTGCTGGGCCTCCAGCAGCATGTCCAGGGGTGCCATCGAGATCCCGATCCGGGCCATCAGTGAGTCCCAGGCGGCTTGCTGGGGCTGGTCGATGATCACGGGATCGACCAGGGCGAGCCCAGCGGACATGGCCAGCGAGAAGTGCGCGAGGGCAGCGTCATCGACGTCCTCGTCGACACCGCCAGCGGCTCGGACCCGTTCGACGACGGTGCGCATGTTGTCCCACCGGGCCTGGATTCGCTCGGTCTCGATCTTCCGGAGCTGCGGGTCGCGATGCGACCGCGTCAGCGCCTCCAGCTCGAGCAGGTCCCAGCTGCGCTCCGGGGAGGCGAACACGGCCGCACCAGCGGCGACGATCGCGGCCAGCGGAGGCATCTCGTTGGGCGCCTCGACCGCACGAGCGATCTGTGAGGCCGCATCGGAACTGACCTTCTCTGCCATGACGGAGGCGAAGAGCTCAGCCCGCCCGCCGGTCTCGTTGCGCACGCGGTACTGGGAGACGCCGGCAGCCTGGGCCACCTGTCGAACGCCGACCGCCTCGTAGCCGTGTTCTGCGAAGAGCTCGGCGGCGGCGTCGATGATGGTCCGCCGCAACTCCTCTTTCGTGGTCACGAATGTGACGCTAGCAGCGTGCGGGTACGGGCGCGCGGGTACACCGGCGTTCTCTGACGGGACCCCAGGCGCCCGGGCGTCGCCGATCGACTCCACTGCGCCAACCGGTCTCCCCTTGTCGGTGCGACGGTTCTCCGCGATGATTCCTGTGATGGCACTCGACCAGCACACCCAGGAGCTCGGCATCGCCATGCCCGATGGGCATGTGCCTGACGCGGCCGAGGCCCAGGCCCTTGCCCGCGAGCTGCTCGGCGACGTCGGGACCCGGTGGGCCCACGTCCAGACGGCCGGAGCGATGGCGGCCCGCGTGTCTGTGCTCTTCGACGACCTCGAGGCGGCCCTGCTCGTGGCGGCGGCCACCCTGCACGATGTCGGCTATGCCCCCGCCATCGCCCATACCGGCTTCCATCCCCTCGATGGTGCGGTGTTCCTGCGGTCCCGGGGCGTGTCTGAGCGGCTCGTCAGCCTGGTGGCGCACCATTCAGAGGCTGACATGCTCGGGCCACAGCATGGTGTGTTCGACCTGGCACAGAGATTCCCGAGGGAGAGGTCCCTGCTGGCCGACGCCCTCGTGTACGCCGACATGCATGCCGCTCCGGACGGCCAGGTGGTCCGGGCCGAGACGCGCCTGGCCGACATCGCCATGCGGCGCCCGGACGCGGTGGAGTCGTTGCGAGCCCAGCGTCTGCGCGCAGCGATGACACGTGTGGGGGCGGCGCTGGCCGACCACGTGGGACTACGAGATGGCCCGGATGGGATCCTCACGCCGCCTGAGCGGTAGCGTCCAACCCTCGTCGGACCAACGTAGGGAGCCGGAGTCATGGACCACGGATCCGGGCGGCTGCTCGTCTTCGGGTCCTACGACGCCGCCCTGCACCCGCGGGTCGCGGTGCTGCGTGATGGTCTGGCCGCCCGGGGGTGGGACGTCGAGGAGATCAACGAGCCCCTGGGGGCCGCCACCGCCGACAAGGTGGCAGCGGCGGGATCCCCGCGGGCCGCCCTGCGGCTTGCCGGACGACAGCTGACCGCGTGGCGCCGGCTCATGCGGCGATCCCGGGCAACAGCCTCGCCTGACGTGGTCCTGGTCGGGTACATGGGGCATGCCGACGTCCATCTGGCCAGACTCCGCTACCGCAGATCCTTGGTCGTCCTGGACCATCTGGTCGGCCTGGCCGACACGATCCGCGACCGTGACCTGGGGGGCGGCGCCAAGCAGGGGATCCTCGAGCTGGTGGATCGGGCCGCGCTGCGAGCTGCGGATGTGGTGGTCGTCGACACCGCGCTGCAGGCTCAGATGCTGCCGCCGAGTGCCCGGGGGAAGGCGGTCGTGACGCCGGTCGGGGCGACGCGGGCGTGGTTCGTCGCCGGTGAGCGCGCCGCGACGGCCACCGCGCAGGCTGCGGCCGATGGGGGGCCGCACGAGGCGGACGGCCCTCTGCGCGTGGTGTTCGTGGGCCTGTTCACCCCGTTGCAGGGGACCCCGACGATCGGTGCGGCCATCGACCTGCTGGCAGATGAGCCGATCGAGTTCACGATGGTCGGCCATGGTCAGGATCTCGAGGAGGCGCGCCGGCTCGCCCGGGGCAGCACGAACGTCCGGTGGCTGGACTGGGTCGACCCGGCGGACCTGCCCGACCTTGTGGCCGGTCACGACGTGAGCCTGGGAATCCTCGGGACCGGCCCCAAGGCACAACGGGTGGTGCCCACGAAGGTCTACCAGGGGATGGCTGCGGGGTGCGCGATCGTCACCGGGGCCACCCCGGCAGCAGGTACTCTCGGGGACGCAGTCCTGACCGTGCGACCGGGAGATCCTGAGGCGCTGGCCGCCGAACTGCGCCGCCTCGTGTCCGACAAGGAGTTGCTCACCGTGGCCCGTGATCGTGCCCGTGCTGCCGCCGCGCAGTTCTCCCCCGAGCCTGCGACGCAGGCATTGGATGACCGCTTGGACGACCGCCTGGGCCACGGTTCCCGTCACGGTCGCGCGGCGCTGCCCCCGCTGACCTTCAACGCACACCTGCGCTGGGACGTGATCACCCGCGAGCTCGCATCCCGTGATGTCCACGACGTGTTGGAGATCGGACCGGGGGAGGGAGCGGTGGCGTGTCGCCTGGCCCCCGGCCGCGCCTACACCGGGGTGGAGCTCTCGGACCGCACGCGTCAGATCACAGTGCGGCGGCTGGAGGGCCTGGGAGCCCCGGGTCGGCTGGTTGCCTCGTTGGAGGACCTTGCTGAGGAGCAGCGGTTCGACCTGGTCTGCGCCTTCGAGGTCATCGAGCACATCGAGGACGACTCGGCGGCGCTGGCCCAGTGGGCGGGCCGGGTGCGCCCCGGAGGCACGTTGCTGGTGTCCACTCCCTCGGGCCCGGAGCGGATGGGTGCCGCCGATGAGATCGCGGGGCACTTCCGCCGCTACTCAGCCGAAGGCCTGGCAGCGATGGCTGCGGAGTGCGGGCTGGTGGACGTCCACGTGACCCACGTCGGGTATCCCGTGGGGTACGCCCTGGAGAAGGTGCGCAACACGGTCGCGGGCCGGCGGCTGGCGCGCGCCGAGCGCGACGTCGACAGCGATGATGCCGTGGCCGCCGCCACGGAGCAGAGCAGCTCATTCCTGCAGCCGCCCTCCTGGTCGGGTCGCGCGACGCAGCTCGTGTCCGCCCCCGGGATCTGGTGGCAGCGTCGACGTCCTGACCGCGGGACGGGCCTGGTCCTCAGCGCACGCGCACCCCGGTGAGCACGGGCGATCCTGACAAGGACGATCCCGACCCGGGCGGTCCCGACCGGGGCGATCCCGGCCCGGGCGATCCTGACCCGGGCGGTCCCAGCCCGCCTCCGGAGTTCTCGCCGGCCCGGATCGGCTGGCGAAGCCGGGTCCTGTCGACCGTGCTCGTGGCGGTGGTGGGCGTCTTCCTTGTCGTGGCCGTCCTGAACAACTGGGAGGCTGTTCGCGAGGACCTGGCCGCGCTGTCCTGGCAGGATCTGGTGGCCTCTGGGATCGCAGGCGCCCTGGCAGTGACCTGTTCGGGGCTTGGGTGGCGCGTGGTCCTGGCCGGCCTGGGCGAGCGCGTGCCCGTGCACCCCGCGCTGACGATGTTCGCTGCCGGCCAGTTGGGCAAGTACGTCCCCGGCTCCGTGTGGACCGCCGCCATCCAGGCCGAGCTGGGCCGTCGCCGCAACATCGCACGCTCGACCATGCTGGTCAGCTACCTGATCTCACTCATGATCGCCGTGGCGACCGGCGGGCTCGTCGGCATGTTGGTCCTGCTCGGGCCTGACGCGGCGCGGGGTACCGCACTGTGGATGCTCCTGGTGGCGGGGATCGTCGGGGCAGCCCTGATCTGGCCCGGCTGGTTGAACCGGGCGCTGGCCTGGGCATTCACCAGGGCCGGCCGCACTCCGCCGCCGACCGAGTTGCCCGGGCGGTCGCTGGCAGGTGCGGTCGCCTGGCTGATCGCGTGCTGGGCGTTCTTCGGCCTCCACGTCTGGTTGGTGGCCCGCCCCCTGGGGGCGGACCCCGCGGACCTCGTGCCCACGGCGGGGGCCTTCGCGCTGGCCTTCGTGGCGGGGCTGCTCGTGGTGCCCCTGCCGGCGGGGGCAGGCGTGCGAGAGGGGGTCCTCGTGGCCACGCTGGCTGGATCCATCGGTGCGCCGGCCGCACTCACGGTCAGCCTCGTCTCCCGCCTGGTGCTGCTCGGCGTGGACCTGTTCCTGGCCGCGCTGTTCGGGGTCGGCGGCGCGGCCCGCACGGTCCGGCATCGCGCGGTGGGCTCCGCTCAGCGGTAGGGAAGTGCTCGGCCGGGCCGTTATCCTCGATGCAGGCGCCCATCCCTGCTGGGCGCGTGATGCCAGCGAGGTCGTAGTGAAGCTCATCATCCAGATCCCGTGCCTCAACGAGGCCGAGCACCTGCCGGCCACGTTGGCCACGTTGCCCAGGGCGGTGCCCGGCTTCGATGTGGTCGAGTGGCTGGTCATCGACGATGGGTCGACCGACGCCACCCGCGAGGTGGCCCGGGCCGGCGGTGTCGAGCACGTCATCGGATTCCCCCGCAACCGTGGGCTCGCGGCGGCCTTCTCGCTCGGCATCGAGGAGGCGCTTCGCCGGGGGGCCGACGTCATCGTCAACACGGACGCCGACAACCAGTACGACTCGTCGTGCATCCCGGCCCTCGTGGCCCCGATCGTCGCAGGCGAGGCCGATATCGTCGTGGGCGACCGGCAGACCGGCAGCGTCTCGGAGTTCGGACTCATCAAGCGCACCCTGCAGTCGGCGGGTACGAGCGTCGTCCGCTCCATCTCCGGGCTCGCCGTGGGTGATGCCACCAGCGGGTTCCGCGCCTACTCGCGCGCGGCCGCGCTGTCGCTGGTGATCACGACGCCCTACACGTACACGCTGGAGTCCTTGATCCAGGCTGGCAACGCCCGGTTGGCGCTGGCCAACGTCCCGGTGACCCGCAACGAGTCGGTGCGCCCCAGTCGCCTCTTCGGTTCGATGTGGGGGTACGTGCGACGCAACTCGCTGGCGCTCTTCCGGGTCCTGTCGTACTACTCGCCTCTGCGCTTCTTCTGGGCGCTGGCCGTGGTCCTTGCCTGCGGGGCGATCGTGGCGTGGCTGCCCTGGACGCTGGACTGGCTGCGTGAGGGCAGGACCGACGGGCACACGCAGTCGATCATCCTGGGCGCCGTGCTGGCCATCTCGTCAGTCCAGCTGTTCGCGCTCGGGGTGATCGCTGACCAGATCTCCAGCCTGCGCTCGATCTCGATCCGCACGCTGCGCGAGACCAGGGAGATGCACTACGGGACCCTCTACGCCGACCAGCGGATCGCCCCGGCGAGCCTCGAGGTGCAGGACCCCGGGGCGAGGTGAGCGCAGGACCAACGGGCGTGGTGAGCGCCGGCTCCCACGCCCCTTCCCATGCCTGGCCCGTGCGGCTGGCGGTCGCGCTGCCGTCCCGGCTGCCCGTGCTGTTCTTCTGGGCTGCCCTCGTGGTGTGTCTGGCCACCATCCTCGGGGTGTTCCGGCCCCTGGTCGTGCTGCCGGCGCTGGGCCTGGTGACCGCCCTGACCTGGCGGATGGCCCCCGAAGCCGTCCCGGCCACTCGCGCCCACCGCGACGGGGCATTGTGGGCCCTGGGGCTGGTGGTGGCATGGACGGTGATCAACCTGTTCTGGGCCGGCGAGATCCTGCTCGTCCAGCGTGACCCTGGCTTCCTGGCCCTCGAGGGTGTCTGGCTGACCACGCACGCCGACCCAGCCATCCCGATCCGCTCGGCTGCCGAGGTCGCCGACCAGGTGAGCGGCGCTCGGGTGATCTCTGACGCCTTCTGGTTGTTCGGTGACGAGCTGCACGCCCAGGGCGCCAAGACGTTCCCCGGCCTGCTCGCGATGGCCGGTTGGATCGCCGGCGTACGTGGCGTGCTGGTCGGGAACCTGTTCATCGGGGCCATCGCCCTGCTGGCCTTCTTCGACGTGGCCCGCCGCCTCATCGGTCCGCGGTGGGGCCTCGTGCCGATGGGTGCGCTGGCCCTGTCCACGCCGATGATCTACTTCAGCCGCAGCGCCTTCACGGAGCCGACCAACCTCGCGCTCACGTTCGCGGGCCTCGCAGTTCTGTGGAGCGCCTACCGCGACCCACACCTGTGGCGCTTCGCACTCGGCGGGGCCATGGTCGGGGCCACGGCCCTGAGCCGGATCGACGGTGCGGCGGTGTCCGCTGGGCTCATCCTGGGGCTGGGGCTGGTGGCGGCCGTCAGCGGCCCGAGCCAGCGCCGTGCCCGCGTGGGCGGCTTGCTGGCGGCTGGAGCATCGGCCCTGGCCATGGTGGGCCTGGGGTACCTGGACCTCGCCCTGAACAGCGCCGGCTACCTGGAGGACCATCAGGGGCTGTACGTGCAACTCCTCGGCCTCCTGGTGGTCTGCCTGCTCCTTGCTGGGGGACTCGTGGTCCTCCTGCGCTGGGAGCGTGCGCGTTCCTGGCTGGTGGCCCGGCGCGGCGCGCTGGGCACGGCGGGAGCGGCGCTGGTCGTTCTCGGGGCTGTCATCCTGGCCAGTCGCCCGTTGTGGATGCAGCGCAACCTGATCGAGCCGGGCTCCGGTCAGGAGTGGTTCATAGCCTCCGCCCAGCGCGCCGCCGGCGTGGCCGTCGATGGCACCCGCAGCTACGACGAGGCGACGGTCACGTGGCTGTTGTGGTACCTGGGGCCGGTCACCCTGGTGCTGGCGGTGGTCGGTGCCGCCTTGCTGGTGCGGCGGTCGATCGTGGGCTGGCATCCGGAGATCCTGGTGCTGCTGGCCACCCTGATCGTGCCCTCCCTGCTCTACCTGCTGCGCCCGGCCATCACCCCGGACCACATCTGGGCCATGCGTCGGTTCCTTCCGGCAGTGATCCCCGCAGTCCTGCTGTTCGCCGGGTGGACGCTGCCGAGGATTGCGCGTGCGTCGCACTCCCGGTGGGAGCGCATCGGGCTGTGGGTGGTCGTCGGGTCGATGCTCGTGGCGCCGATGGTCACGTGGGGTTCGCTGGTGATCACGGCCGAGTACGGGGGACGGGCTGCCCAGGTCGCCCAGGTGTGTGACGTGCTGCAGGGCAAGCGGGTGGTCGTCGTACGGGAGGTAGGCCCGCCCTGGCTGCCCACCGTGCGCATCATGTGCGATGCCGACGTGGTCGAGGTCGGGCCCGGGACGAGCGCAGCGGACCTTGCGAGCATCCGCGCGGTCTGGGGTGAGGACGTATGGGTGCTCTCCGACGCCGGGGAGGTCCTGCCCTGGGCTGATGAGGCGCCCGAGCCGTGGCTGAGCCAACGGATGGCGCGCTGGCCGCACAGCCTCTTCCCGTCGCTGTCGCCTGTCCGGTTCCGGACCGACCTGTGGATCGCCACGATCGAGGACGACGGGTCTGTCACGCCGGTCGGCTGAGGGCGCCGGTCGCGGCCCCGTATCGTCAGGGGGCATGCGCTACCGATTCGTCACGTGTGACGTGTTCACCGATGTCCGGTTCGGCGGCAACCCACTGGCCGTCCTGCCCGAGGCGACCGGGTTGTCGGGCGCGCAGATGCTGCAGGTGGCGCGGGAGTTCAACTACTCCGAGACGGCGTTCGTGCTCCCCGCGGAGCGTGGCCACGACCGCCGCGTGCGGATCTTCACGCCGTCGCGGGAGGTGCCCTTCGCGGGGCACCCGAACATCGGCACTGCCTTCGTGCTGGCATCCCAGGGGTTGTTGGGGACTGGTGACGTGCCGGGGGCGGTGGTCTTCGAGGAGGACGCCGGACTCGTCGGGGTGACCATCGAAGCCCGTGGGGACGCGGGCCTGTGGTGCGAGCTGACTGCTCCGCAGGCCTTCACACGAGGCATCGATGTGTCGGTGGCGCTCGTGGCTGATGGGCTGTGTCTGGATGTGACTGACATCCGGACCGACGTGCACCCTCCGCTGGTCGCCTCGACCGGCCTGCCCTTCGTGATCGTGGAACTGACCGACCTCGACGCCCTGGAGCGAGCCCGTCCCGATGTCCGCGGACTGCAGCGTCTGCTCGACGCCGGGTCGCAGGTCGCTGACGTCCATGTCTACGTCCGCGCTGATGAGCTCGGCGAGGTGGACCTCCGCGCCCGGATGTTCGCCCCCTTCGACGGTGTCCACGAGGACCCCGCGACGGGCAGTGCCAACTGCGCGCTGGCGGGGCTGCTGGCCCAGCTGGACCCTGCGCCCGAAGGCGACTTCGCGTGGCGGATCGCGCAGGGCGTCGAGATGGGCCGTCCGAGCCTCCTGCAGGCTCGCGCCGCCAAGACGGCAGGGGAGGTCACCTCCGTGCGGATCGGCGGAGGATCGGTGCTGGTCAGCGAGGGGTTCATCACCGTGTGACAGCTGGCCCGCTCGGTCAGGTTCGCCATCGAGTACGGGGTTGCCTGGTGATGATCCAGGGGGCGCCATTGTTGGCCGGCCACGGGGTCCCGGCGGGGGCGCCCGGCGCGGGGGTCGCAAGGGGGTCGTCGGGAACCGCAGGTGCGATCGTCCACATCGCGAGGTCGACCTGCCGGTGATGCGCCCAACAGACAAGCACGAGATTCTGGTCGTCAGTACGTCCGCCGGCGGCCCATTCGTGCAGGTGGTGGGTCTGGCAGGCCTCGGCGGGTATCGCGCAACCGGGGATGACACATCCACGGTCTCGGGCAGCCAGCGCTCGACGCTGGGCGGTAGTTGCAGTGCGCGCGGTCCTGCCCACGGCCAGCGGCATCCGGGTGCCGAGCAGGGTGGTGGCCAGCGCCCAGATCCGGTGTGCGGCGCTGGACTCGGGAGTGCCGGCTGGTGGGTCGATGCCCCCAGACTCGGTCGCTCGTTCGTGGCGGTCGAAGGCTGGAGTGGTCGGCTGCACCACGATCGGGGTGACCTGGGCGTCGCAACTGGTGAACCGCTGCTCAGCGCTGGTGAGGGTGTGCCCGCGGCTGGTGATCCATTGCTGGTCGCCTGCGCTCGAGGACTCCACCATGACCGACACCGACACGGGCAACCCGCCTCTGGTGGGGATGCTGCCGGTGGCGTGGGCGGCGTTGACCAGGGCCACCAACCCATCGGCCCGCCTGGCCGCCGCGGGCACGTGATCGGCTTCGCTGCGCAGACGGTCAGCAAACGCCTCGATCGCGGCGATCACGGCCTCACCCTCCACACGCGGCAGGCTGCCGGACAGGATCACGGAGTCGTCTGTGATGGCGAAGGACAGGAATCGCCCCTCGTGGGCGTCCCACTCCCTGGGTTCGGGATCACTGGGTGGATGCAGCATCCGGATGACGCGCTCGACGAACAGGCCCACCGCCCGTGGGGACAGCCGACCCCACAAAGGCGCCAGCTCCGCGATGACCGCCGACATCTGCGCCGCGGACAGCGACTGCGCATGCCGGCCCAGTGCCCACACGTGCTCACTGGTGATCACCCCAGCCGCCCACATCGCCGAAAGGTCCGGATGCCCAGTAGCGAACTCGCCGGCCCTGGCCAGCCGCCTGGCCCACCCGGTGGACCAGCCCCGCGCCATGGGCAGCGCGCCGGCGCCCACCAGCGGCAGGGATCCTGACGCGGCGGCAGCGTGCATGCGCCGCGCCAACTCGAACTCGACCACCGCCACCGCCGAACACAGGACCTCCACGTCGGCGGCAGGGCGCTCGCCGGCGGCCAGCCCCATCCCCGGCAGCCCGTCGGCAGCCATCCGCGTGGCACTCGACCACACGAGTGCTGCGTCCTCGGAGGCGTCCGGCAGGGCCCCCGCGGCCCGTGGATCGACGACCGCCGTTTCGTCCAGTGTCACACTCATCGGAGCCCCCCGTTTCGTCCGAACATCTGTTCGAATTCTAGAGGAGACGTCCGACATCCGAGGGGCTCTCAGGCAGATCTGTGGACAACCGCCGAGGCGACCCCGGGGCGCGCTCGCCAGGGCCCGCCATCCCTAGATTGCCGCGGCCACCCGGGTGCCCTGATCGATGGCGCGCTTGGCGTCCAGCTCAGCGGCCACATCAGCGCCGCCGACGACGTGCACCGGGATGCCGGCCGCAACCAGCGCCGGCTCGAGCTCGCGCAGCGACTCCTGCCCGGCGCACAGCACGATCGTGTCGGCCGCCACGAGGTGCTCGCGCTCGTGCTTCTCGCCGAACGAGATGACCAGTCCCTCGGGTGTGATCCGCTCGTAGTTGACCCCCGGGATCATCGTCACGCCCTTGGCCTGCAGAGTGGCCCGATGGATCCAGCCCGTGGTCTTGCCCAGGCCCGCGCCGAGCTTGCCGGTCTTGCGCTGCAGGAGCGTGATCTGTCGGACCGCCGGCGCCGGGTGCGCAGTGCCCAGGCCGCCACGCACCTCGTCCGGATCGGCGACGCCCCATTCCTCGAGCCACTCCTTGAGGTCCATGGTGGGCGACTCGCCGGGCTCGACGGAGAGGAACTCAGCCACGTCGAAGCCGATACCACCGGCACCGACGATCGCGACGCGCTCACCCACCGGCACCCCCTTGGCCAGCACGTCCAGGTAGCTGATGACGTTCGGGCCGTCCTGGCCCGGGATGTGCGGATCGCGCGGGGTCACGCCGGTGGCCAGGACAACCTCGTCCACGGCGAGTGCCTGCAGGTCGCCGACGGACGCGCGCGAGGAGAGGTGCAGACGCACTCCGGTGTCCTCGATCCGGTTCGCGAAGTAGCGCAGCGTCTCGCTGAACTCCTCCTTGCCGGGGATCTGCTTGGCCAGGTTGAACTGCCCACCGATCTCGTCGGCCGAGTCGAAGAGGTCCACCTCGTGCCCGCGCTCGGCCAGCGTCGTGGCTGCGGCCAGCCCGGCCGGTCCTGCGCCCACGACCGCCACCTTCTTGCGCTGGGTCGTCGGGGCGATGACCAGGTCGCCCTCGTGGCCGGCTCGCGGGTTCACCAGGCACGACACGGTCTTGCGCTGGAACACGTGGTCCAGGCAGGCCTGGTTGCACGCGATGCAGGTGTTGATCCGGTCGGCCTGCCCGGCCTGTGCCTTGCGCACGAACATGGGGTCGGCGAGCAGGGGTCGGGCCATGCTGATCATGTCCGCGGACCCTGCTGCCAGGACCTGCTCGCCCACCTCCGGGGTGTTGATCCGGTTCGTGGTCACCAGGGGGATGTCGATCCCCTCGGCGCGCAGCTCGTCGCGCATCTTCTGGGTGACCCAGGTGAAGGCCGCCCGGGGGACGCTCGTCGCGATGGTCGGGACGCGCGCCTCGTGCCATCCGATTCCGGTGTTGATGATCGTCGCACCCGCCTCGGTGATCGCCTTGGCCAGCGCCACGACCTCCGCCCACGTGCTGCCGTTGGGGATCAGGTCGAGCATGGACAGCCGGTAGATCAGGATGAAGTCCGGTCCGACGGCCTCGCGTGTGCGCCGCACGATCTCCACGGGCAGTCGCATCCGGTTCTCGTAGGACCCGCCCCACTCGTCGTCGCGCTTGTTCGTGTGGGTGACGAGGAACTGGTTGATGAAGTAGCCCTCGGAGCCCATGATCTCGACCCCGTCGTACCCGGCCTCCTGCGCCAGCATCGCGCACTTGACGAACGCCTTGATCTGGCGCTCCACGCCTCGGCCCGTGAGGGCTCGCGGCGTGAACGGCGAGATGGGGCTGCGCACCCGCGAGGGGGCCACCGCCAGCGGGTGGTACCCGTAGCGACCGGTGTGCAGGATCTGCAGCGCGATGTGGCCACCCTCGGCGTGCACGGCGCGCGTGATCGGCTCGTGCTTGCGTGCCGCCGCGGTGGTGGACAGCGTTCCCGAGCGGGGCTTGGCCCAGCCCTCGATGTTGGGTGCGAACCCGCCGGTCACGATGAGGCCCACGCCGCCGGCGGCCCGTTCCGCGAAGTAGTCGGTGAGGTCGGCGAACCGCTTCGTCTCATCCTCGAGACCGGTGTGCATCGAGCCCATGAGGACCCGGTTGCGCAGGGTCGTCCAGCCCAGGTCGAGTGGGGCGAGCAGGTGCGGGTAGGGGGCCTCGGCGTCGGGTCTCATCACGTGTACCAGTGTGGACCCGCGGTGGTGTCGGCGATCGCGCGGGTCTGGCTCGCTGGACCCCTCCCGGCGGCTCATCGAGGTCCACCGCACGCCCGGCCGACGTTGGGGGTGTGGCCCGCAGCGCGCAGGGCCGGGCGGTCGCGGAGAACACCGGATGACCCGTTCCCCCGTGAGCGGGCCCCCCACCTAGGATGAGCGAGTGCCGCGCACCCGACTCGTCGTTCTCATCTCCGGTTCGGGCACCCTCCTGCAGGCCCTGCTCGACGCTGCGACCGATCCCCACTACCCGGCCGAGGTCGTCGCCGTCGTCGCGGACACCGCAGGGGCCGCAGGGCTGGGCCGGGCGCGGGAGGCCGGGGTCCCGGCCGTCGCGGTCCCGCTGTCCGACCACCCCGACCGGGCCACCTGGGACAGCGCGCTTCGTGATGTCGTCGAGTCCTTCGAGCCCGACTGGATCGTCTCCGCCGGGTTCATGCGGATCCTCGGTCCGGACATGCTCTCGGCCTACCCGATGCGCGTGGTCAACACGCACCCTGCGCTGCTGCCCAGCTTCCCCGGCGCCCACGCCGTCCGGGACGCGCTGGCCCACGGGGTCCGGGTCACCGGGTCGACGGTCCACCTGGTCGACGAGGGTGTGGACACCGGCCCGATCGTCGACCAGCGTCCGGTCCCGGTGGACGACGATGACGACGAAGCCACGCTGCACGAGCGGATCAAGGTCGTCGAGCGCGAGCTCCTGGTGGACGTCGTCCGGCGGCTGGCCACACACAACGTGCACATCTCCGGCAGGAAGGTGACCCTGGCATGAGCCCCACCGACGGGACCGTCCCCATCCGTCGCGCGCTGGTCAGCGTGTATGACAAGACCGGCCTCGAGGAGCTCGCGGTGGCTCTGCACGCAGCCGGCGTGCAGATCGTGTCGACCGGCTCGACCGCGGCCCGTATCGCCGCCGCGGGCGTCCCGGTGGTCGAGGTCTCGGAGCTCACGGGCTTCCCCGAGTGCCTCGACGGGCGCGTGAAGACCCTGCACCCGAGGGTCCATGCCGGTGTTCTGGCCGACCTGCGCCTCGATGACCACAAGCGCCAGCTCGAGGAGCTGGGCATCGAGCCGTTCGGCCTGGTCGTGGTCAACCTGTACCCGTTCGCCGACACCGTGGCCTCCGGGGCGAGTCCCGACGAGTGCATCGAGCAGATCGACATCGGCGGGCCGTCCATGGTGCGCGGCGCGGCGAAGAATCATCCGAGTGTGGCGGTCGTGACCTCACCTGACGCGTACGGCGAGGTGATCGCGTCGGTCCGCGCGGGCGGCTTCACGCTCGCCCAGCGCGCGCGCCTGGCGGCCGAGGCCTTCGTGCACACCGCGAGCTACGACATCGCGGTCGCCTCATGGATGGGCAACGTCGTGGCCCCGACCGACGAGGGCTCCGGATTCCCGGCGTGGGTCGGCGCTGCCTGGGACCGTGCCGCGATCCTGCGCTACGGCGAGAACCCGCACCAGGGTGCGGCGCTCTACACCTCGGCGCACTTCCCAGGCGGGCTGGCCTCGGCCGAGCAGCTGCACGGCAAGGAGATGTCGTACAACAACTACGTCGACGCCGATGCCGCCTACCGCGCCGCCTACGACTTCGCCGAGCCGGCGGTGGCGATCATCAAGCACGCCAACCCCTGCGGGATCGCTGTCGGCGCCGATGTGGCCCAGGCGCACGCCCGGGCCCACGAGACCGATCCGGTGTCGGCCTTCGGCGGGGTCATTGCGGCGAACCGCCCGGTGTCGGTCGCGATGGCCGCCCAGGTCGCCGAGGTGTTCACCGAGGTGATCGTGGCACCGGCCTACGACCAGGACGCCCTGGCGGTGCTGACCGCGAAGAAGAACCTGCGGATCCTCGTGGCACCGCCGGTGCCGGCCGGATCGGGTGCCGAGATCCGTCCGATCAGCGGCGGCCTGCTCATGCAGACCCGCGACCGCGTCGATGCCCCGGGCGACGACACGGCCGCCTGGACGTTGGCCTGCGGCGAGCCGGCCGATGCCGCGACACTGGCCGACCTGACGTTCGCCTGGCGGGCCTGCCGGTCCGCGAAGTCCAACGCCATCCTGCTGGCTCGCGATGGGGCGGCCGTCGGGATCGGCATGGGCCAGGTGAACCGTGTGGACTCCGCGAGGCTGGCCGTCGCTCGGGCCGGTGAGGAGCGGGCCCGCGGAGCCGTGGCGGCCTCGGATGCGTTCTTCCCGTTCCCCGATGGGCTCGAAGTGCTCCTCGAGGGTGGGGTGCGCGCTGTGGTCCAGCCGGGTGGATCGGTGCGGGACGCGGAGGTGATCGCGGCCGCGGAGGCTGCCGGCGTCACGATGTACCTCACGGGCACGCGGCACTTCTTCCACTGACCAGGTGAACTGCCGCACGGGAGTGCGGCCACAGACCGATTACGCCCATGACGTCGGCCACCGCGGCCCGGGTGCACCCAAGCGTCACTCGGGCGCACAATCCTGCGACCTGCGCGCGAATTGCACCCAAAGGGGACAGCCTTGGGGCCTCCGTCGGCAAACCGCGCTTGAGATGCACCGTCTGGCCCCCGCAGGGCAGGGCTATCGGTGCATCTCGCACGCGGTTGTCCGCACCGGCCGATGGGGCTGCTGCGGAACCGTGCATTTCGCGCGCGGTCGGCGGACGCAGCCGGCGGGTGTCCCCCGCGGCGGCTGGCCGCGCGTGGACCGGTTGGTCCGAACGGCGGACGGTCCACGGTTCCCGCGGTGGCTGGCAGGATGGCCCCGTGCGTGTGATCGGGAGCCTGGACGAGGTCGCCGGGGAGTACGACGCGGTCCTGTGTGACGTGTGGGGCGTGGTCCACGATGGCCAGGATGTGTACCCAGGTGCGGCCCGAGCGCTTCGCCGAGCACGCGCGGCCGGACTGGCGGTGGTGCTGGTCACCAACATGCCGCGACCGAGCACCACGATGCCCCAGGCCTTGGCCCGCATGGACTTCCCGGACGATGCGTGGGACGCGATCGTCACCAGTGGTGACGTGATCCGCGCGGAGCTCGCCCTGCGCGCTCCCGGCCCGGTGCACCGCCTGGGTCGTCGCACCGATCGTGGGCTCTGGGATGACCTCGGCCTGACCTTCGTCGAGGACCTGAGCGAGGCGGGGTTCGTGGCCATCGCGGGGCTGCGGGGCCGCGCCGACAGCCCCGGCGCCTACGCCGCCGAGCTCCAGCAGGCGCGCGCCCGGGACCTCGAGCTCCTCTGCGCGAACCCCGACCTTCAGGTCCGCACGGGCGGTGTGCTCACCTGGTGCGCCGGAAGCGTGGCACACGAGTATGCCGCGATGGGCGGGCGTGTGGTCCAGGGCGGCAAGCCGCACCCACCGATCTATCAGCGGGCGCGGGAGGTCCTCGACGGACTCGTGGGGCGGCCCGTGCCGCGCGAACGGATCCTGGCGATCGGCGACGGGATCGGCACCGACCTGCTGGGCGCCAACCGGCAGGGGCTCGACGCCCTGTTCATCGCCGGCGGCATGCACGGTGACGCACTGCTCGACGCGAGCGGTGGCGTGGACCGGGCTCGCGTCGATGCCGCCCTGGCCACCGGCGGCGTCACAGCCACCTACGTGGTGCCCGCGTTGGTCTGAGCGTCAGGACCGTCTGCGTCGTCGATTCCGACTGGTTTCGGGGTCGAAACGACGACGCAGAACGGGTGGTGACCAGGGCGGCGGTCGCAGCGATGCCGTGGTGCCCGGGAACCACCGCGGCGCCTGCGACAATGGCGCCCGTGACTGCGACGATCCTCGACGGCAAGGTGACCGCAGCGGCGGTCAAGCGCGACCTCGCGGGAGCGGTGGCTGAGCTGCGGACTCGTGGCATCGTCCCCGGGCTGGGTACGGTGATGGTCGGTGATGACCCGGGCAGCCGCGCGTACGTCGCCGGCAAGCATCGCGACTGCGCCGAGGTTGGGATCGAGTCGATCCGCGTCGACCTGCCGGACACCGCCACCCAGGCCGACGTGCTGGCTGCTGTCCACGAACTCAACGCCGATCCGGCCTGCACCGGGTACATCGTCCAGCTGCCGCTGCCCAAGGGCCTGGACGCCAACGCGGTGCTCGAGGCGATGGACCCGGCCAAGGACGCCGATGGGCTGCATCCTGTGAACCTCGGGCGACTGGTCCTGGGCGCTCCCGCACCGCTTCCCTGCACCCCGCGCGGCATCGTCGAGCTCCTGCGACGCTACGACGTGCCGATCAATGGCGCCGAGGTGTGCGTGGTCGGCCGTGGTGTCACCGTGGGTCGGCCCCTGGGCCTGCTGCTGACGCGCAAGTCCGAGAACGCGACCGTGACCCTGTGCCACACCGGGACCCGCGACCTCGCCGCCCACGTGCGCGGCGCGGACATCGTGGTGGCTGCGGCCGGGGTGCCGCGGCTGATCACCGCAGACCTCGTGAAGCCCGGGGCGGCGGTGCTCGACGTGGGCATCACGCGCACGGCCGATGGGCTGGTCGGAGACGTCCATCCCGACGTCCGCGAGGTGGCCGCGTTCGTGGCCCCGATGCCCGGTGGCGTCGGGCCGATGACCCGGGCGATGCTGCTCGCGAACGTCGTCGAGGCCGCAGGCCGCGCATGACTGGGGACCCCACGCGTGGTGGGCAGCCGCCGCCCCGGCACGATCGCCGGGCCTCGGACCACGCCGTCCCCCCGCCGCCGGACTTCACCGCGGACCGCGTGGAGGAGGACACCGCGGCCTCGGTCGTGGCCCAGCAGGACGCTGGTGGACCACGGTTCCAGTGGCCGCTGATGCTCGTGCTCACGGGTCTGGTCGGCTCGTTGATCGTGGTGGCCGACGACCACTTCCGCCGGGGTGCGGTGCTGTTCGCGGCCTTCGTCGTGGGTGCGTTCTTCCTGCGCCTCATCCTCCCGGACCGCGATGCCGGCTGGTTGGCCGTGCGCAGCCGTGGGGTCGACCTTGCCTGCCTGGGATTCCTCGGCCTGAGCCTGTCGGTGTTCGCACTGATCGTTCCCCCGCCGTCGTAGGTCGGGTCAGGTCCTGCGGCATCCAGCGAAGGCCGTAGGTCCGTGGGGGGCGCCCGGACCCGGGCAGTAGGCTGATCGAGCACCTGTGAGCGCCGGCGGACCGGCGCACGAGAGAGGAAATCCATGTCCCTGAACGGCAAGGTCACCGTCGTCGGCGCCGGCTTCTACGGCTCCACCACCGCCCAGCGCCTGGCTGAGTACAACGTCTTCGAGACGGTCGTCCTGACCGACATCCTCGAGGGTCGCCCCGAGGGCCTCGCCCTGGACCTGAACCAGTCGCGCCCGGTTGAGGGCTTCGAGACCACGGTGGTCGGCCAGACCACTGATCCCGCGACGGGCGCGGGGTACGAGGCCACTGCCGGTTCGGACGTCGTGGTCATCACCGCGGGCCTGCCGCGCAAGCCGGGGATGAGCCGGATGGACCTCATCGAGGTCAACGCGAAGATCGTGCGCAGCGTGGCGGAGAACGTGGCCAAGCATTCGCCGGACGCCGTCATCGTCGTGGTGTCCAACCCGTTGGACGAGATGACCGCCCTGACCCAGCTGGCCTCCGGCTTCGCCAAGAACAAGGTCATCGGCCAGGCCGGCATGCTCGACACCGCACGCTTCACGAACTTCGTCGCCGTCGAGCTCGGGGTGCCCGTCGGCTCGGTCAAGACGCTGACGCTGGGATCACACGGCGACACCATGGTGCCCGTGCCCTCGCGCTGCACCGTCGACGGCAAGCCGCTGGCCGACCTGATGCCCGCCGAGAAGATCGATGAGCTCGTGGTGCGCACGCGCAACGGCGGTGCCGAGGTGGTGGCCCTGCTCAAGACCGGTTCTGCGTTCTACGCGCCCTCGGCTGCGGCGGCCCGCATGGCCAAGGCCGTCATCGAGGACTCGGGTGTGGTCATGCCCGTCTGCGCGTGGGTCGACGGCGAGTACGGCATCGAGGGTGTGTACCTGGGCGTCGAGGCCGAGATCGGGCGCAACGGCATCCGCAAGGTCGTCGAGGGTGACCTCACCGACTCCGAGCTCGCTGGGCTCAAGGAGGCCGCGGAGGCGGTGCGCGCCAAGCAGGCTGACGTCCTGAGCCTGTAGCGCTCCCCGCGCCCGGAACGCTCGGCCCGCCGTGTTCAGGCGTCGGGCGAGTCCGCGCTGCCTGCGAAGTAGGCCTCCATCCGTTGCAGGACGCGGGTCCACGCTGCGTCGAAGTAGTCGAATGCCTCATCCCACTGGCCGCCGTCGCCCCACCCCAGGTGGGTCAGCTCGACGCGGGTGCCGAGGTGCTCGGCGTCCGGGCGCAGGCGCAGCAGGACCACCGTGCGCTGGGCCCGTGCCTCGGCCAGGTGGGGTGGGGCGTTCCAGGTGAACGTGAGCATCGTGGGGGCCTGGAACGCCAGGACCTCGCAGCCCTCGGACCCGCGCAGCCCTGCTGGGACATCAGCGTCGAAGAACCACTCGTAGGGTCCGCCGACGCGCAACTCGATGCGCGAGTCGTCCAGCAGCCACGTCCGGATCCCGGCATCGGTCGTCCAGGCCCACCAGATGTCCTCGACCGGGGCGCTGACGAGCACGGTCTTGTGCAGCACGCGCTCAGTGTCGGGCAGGTCGATCATCGGGCCTCCGAATCGTCGTTCACGTCCAGCGGGTCGCGCGGCTCACGCGCAGTGTGGCATCGGCGCCGCCGTCGTGGCCACGGCGACGGTCCCGCTCGAGTCACGCACGCGCCGCCGGCAGCGCCCACCGATCAAGGACGTGGTACTCGGGCTGTGGCCCGGTTGTCGAGGCGACCAGGGTCACCTCCGCGGGGAGCCACGAGGGACCTGCGTGCCCGTCGAACAGCGCAGCGGCAGCCCGCGCGTGCGGGAGCGCCTCGGAGCCGCGGACCCGACCCACGGTCACATGGGCCCGGAAGCGGTGATCGCGGGTGCGCATGGCCCGTTGGAGCCGGGCAGCTACCTCAGGCAGCCACGGCCCGTGCTCCACCCCGACCCACACGACGGGGCCGAACGTGCCCGAGCCGCTCAGGTGCACTGGCGCGGCGGGCGGCAGCGGGTCGCGAGCCACAGTCGCGCTGATCCGGCCAGTGACGATGTCCGGGTCGCCCGGGCCCAGGAACGCGAGCGTGATGTGCCACCGGTGCGGTGGCTGCCAGCGGACGCCCGATGCCTCGGGGCGAACGCGGTCCAACTGGCCCGCAAGTGCCTCACGCGCTGCCTGATCGGGCCAGACGGCCGCGAACAGCCGCACGTCCATCAGAGGAAGTACAGCCGCTGCAGAGGGGTGCTGGCCACGGGGCCGAACCGCAGGGGCCGCCCGTCCATCGTGACCTCGGCGGATCGGGGGTCGACCCGCACGTCGGCGAGCCTCGTGTTGCGCACCAGCTGCGACAGCCGCACTGAACGTGTGCCGTGCACCGGCACCCGCCGCCTGGCCGTCGGGAACGGCGACCGGGACTCATCGGCCGCGCCGTTGGTGAACAGCACCGACAGCTGCGCCGGCGCCGCACCGTACCCGCCGAACTGCGGACCGAACCGCAGCGGCTCGACGGTGTCGATCGAGGCGTTCGGGTCACCTGTCGGTCCCCAGGCGGGCAGGCCGGACTTCAGCACCAGGGCCGGCTTCGCCGCGAAGTAGGAGGGGCGCCAGAGCACGATGTCGGCCATCCGCCCGAGCTGCAGCGACCCCACCTCGTGGGCGATCCCGTGCACGAGGGCGGGGTTGATCGTGAGCTTGGCCAGGTAGCGCAGGACACGGTCGTTGTCGTGGTCGTCGGCGGCGTCGTCGGGATCGACGTACCCACCCTCGGCGCCCTTGGTGACCGAGGCGAGCGCGAACGTGCGCCGCCACGTCTCGCCGGCGCGGCCCATCCCGAGGGCGTCCGAGCTGGTCATGGGGATCACGCCGTGGTCGTGGAGCAGGTTCTCCGCACCCATCGTGGAGGCACGCACGCGATCCCGCGCGAGCTTCACGTCGCTGGGGACCTCGGCGTGCAGGCCGTGGGACACCATGATCATCGACACATGCTCGGCGAGGGCGTTGACGCCGAAGGGCAGTGTGGGGTTCGTCGAGGAGGCCAGCACGTTGTCCACGCCGGCCAGCCGCAGGACGTCCGGCGTGTGCCCGCCGCCGCACCCCTCGACGTGGAACGCGTGCACGGCCCGGCCGTCGAGGACCGCCAGGGTGTCCTCGACCGACAGTCCCTCGTTGAGCCCGTCGGTGTGCAGGGCGACGGCGACGTCGTGCTCCTCGGCCACGGACAGCGCCGTGTCGAGTGTGCGCAGGTGCGCCCCGGTGTCCTCGTGGACCTTGAACCCGCACACACCCGATTCGAGTGCCTCCATCAGCGGCCCCGGTTCCGATGAGGACCCGCGGCCCAGCACACCCACGTTGATCGGCCACGCATCGAAGGCCGCGTACGCCTGGCGCAGCGCCCAGCCGGAGCCCACGCCCACACCCCAGAACGGCCCGAACTCCTGCACGAGCAGGCTGGTCACGCCCGAGGAGAGCGCCGCCTCCATCACGCGCGGGGACAGGCCGTGCACATGGGGGTCGACAGCCCCCGGCGTGGCGATCAGGCCCTCGCCCGGGATGACGATCGTGCCGCTGCCCACGACCACGTCCACGCCGTCGGTGGTGTCGGGGTTCCCGGATCGACCGATCGCCGCGATGCGACCCTGGCGGATCCCGATCGAGGTGACGCGCACCCCGAGGACCGGGTCGAGCAGGAGGACGTTGGTGACCACGACGTCGCACGACTCGTCGGTGCGCACGGCCTTGAACCCGATGCCGTCGCGACCGGTCTTCGCGAAGCCGAGGAGGAGCTCGTCGCCGGGAGAACGGTCATCGGCCGTCACCTCCAGGCGCAGACCCGTGTCGCCCAGGCGAACCTGATCACCCAGGCGTGGGCCGTGCACCGCGAGGTCGTTGCCCGGTCCGCGACTCACGGCCGCACCGACCCTGTGCCACGTCGGTCCGCGAGGTCGCGGATCATCGTGGGGACCGCCGACTCCGGGTCGCCGGTGTCCTGCGACGGGCTGCCCGAGTCGGCGAACCCGCAGGCGCGTGCCCTGGCCAGGGCCGCCTCCTTCGCTCCGGGCGCGTCCAGCGGCCCGTCGACCAGGCCCGCGAAGCCGATGATCACCCGCGCCCCGCCGATCGGGCTGAGCCCGACCTCGATGGACTCACCGGGTGGGAACGCCACGGTGGCACCGGCCGGCACAGCCAGGTGCCGCCCGTAGGCCGCGGCCCGGTCGAACCTGAGGCGTGGGTTCACCTCGAAGAAGTGGAAGTGCGAGGACACGGAGATCGGGACCGGCGCCTCGTTGCTGACCGTGATGGACACGGACCCGGCGGCTGGCGGGGCGCCCGCGCTGTGCACCCCCCCGCTGTGGACCCCGGACGTGTGCGCCCCCGAGCTGTCGCGGTGCTCGCCGGCCAGCAGCGCCCCCGGGGCGTCGTCGCCGAGATGCCCCCCGCCGATCGGGTCAACGATCGTGACCAGCCGTGAACCGTCGTCGAACACGGCCTCGACGTGGACGGTGTCGACGATGTCGGCGACCCCCGGAAGGACATCGCCCGGGCCGAGGGCGGCGAGCCCCACCGCGACGGCCTGCTCGTGCGAACTCCCGTCGCGGGCGGCCTCTGCCACGGCGTCGGCGACGATCGCCGTCGCCTCAGGGACGTTGAGAAGCAACCCGCGGGCCTGGCGGGCGCGGGCCAGTGCGGCTGCGAGGTGGAGCAGCAGCCGGTCGACCTCCGTGGGAGTCAGGTTCACGGCGACAGGCTAGTCCTGCAGGCGCCGTGAGCCCCCGGTCTTGCCGTCGGGGGTACCGTGCCCGCAGGATTCAGCCAAGTACCACCGGTGACGGCAGGACCGTTGGCGGATCGACGCAGCGCATGAGGTGACTGATGGGACACGCCCTGGCCAGCACGCCACGGGAGGACGGCTTCCGGATGCCCGCTGAGTGGGAGCCGCACGCCGGGTGCTACCTGGTGTGGCCGCAGCGCCCCGACAACTGGCGCCTGGGGGGCAAGCCGGCACAGGCTGCGTTCGCGCGTGTGGCTGAGGCGATCGCGCAGGCCGAGCCGGTGACGGTTCTCGCATCGGCCGGGCAGTACGTCAACGCCCGCGAGCGGCTGCCCCTGCACATCCGCGTGGTGGAGATGTCGACCAACGACGCGTGGGTGCGCGACACCGGCCCGACGTTCGTGGTGAACGACGACGGCGAGCTGCGCGGAGTCTCCTGGCGGTTCAACGCGTGGGGTGGCCTGCGGGGCGGGCTGTACTTCCCCTGGGATGCCGATGACCTGGTGGGGCCGAAGGTCTGCGACCTCGAGCGGGTGCAGCGCTACCTGCCGGACTTCGTCCTCGAGGGCGGGGCGATCGATGTGGACGGTCAGGGCACCGTCCTGACCACGGAGGAGTGCCTGCTCAACCCGAACAGGAATCCCGAGCTGAGCCGCGAGCAGATCGAGGACAGGCTGCGTGAGCACCTCGGGGTCTCGCAGGTGATCTGGCTGCCGCGTGGGGTGTACCTGGATGAGACCGATGGGCACATCGACAACTTCGCCCGCTTCGTCGAACCCGGGGTGGTGATGCTGACCTGGACCGACGACGTCGAGGACCCCATGTGGGAGATCTGTCACGAGGCCCTGGCCATCCTTGAGGCCAGCACCGATGCGCAGGGTCGCAGCCTGCGGGTGGTCACGCTGCACCAACCCGGTCCGATCACGATCTCGGCCGCGGAGGCCGCCGGCGTCGATCACGTCCCGGGTTCGCAGCCGCGGGTCGAGGGGGAGCGCCTGGCTGGGTCGTACGTCAACTCCTTCATCGGCAACGGCGTGGTGGTCCTGCCGGTGTTCGAGGACGCCCATGACGCCGCGGCGATTGCCACCTACGAGGAGATGTTCCCGGGCCGTCGAGTCGTCACGGTGCCGGGTCGCGAGATCCTGCTCGGCGGCGGCAACGTGCACTGCATCACCCAGCAGGTCCCCGTCGGGAGACCGTCCATCTCGAGCCCCGTGCCGGCAGTGATACCCTAGGGGGTATATCTGAGGAGGCTGCGTGACCACCCTGACCGACATCGAGCGACGACTCGGCGACGTGGGTGAGGCGCTGAACCGTGCTACCGGCGGGCAGGCGCTGTGCCGGCTGGATGGATCGGCCACCACCGCGAAGGAGCTCGAGGGTCGGATGGCCGTCCTCCTGGAGCTGCGCCGGGCATTGCGCGCCGACCCGGGCGCCGATCTGAGCGCCATCGACACGAAGTGGCGGCGCGACCTCGAGCAGCGGCAGGAGGCCGAGGCCTCGCGGGTGTGGATCGCCTACCTGTCCGGTGGGGTGAGCGAGTTGGACGTTCTCGTCGGGCTCTGAGGCTCCGCTCAGCGGGCGGAGGCCAGGGCTGCGAGCTTGCGCACCGTGTTCACGTTGCGGATCGTGCATCGTCGGTACAGCGAGGTGCCCACGACCGTCACGAGCCCGGTGCGGGGCTGGTCCGCGCGGGCCACCCGCCAGATCACTGCGCCGGACTCGTAGATCGCCTCGTCGATCCCGGGCTTGACCGGGAAGTGCGTCAGCGCGTCGGGCCCGTGGAGCTCCGGGAAGAGGAAGATCACGTCGGACTTCTGGGTGTCGTCGTTGGCCCAGTTCGACGGGATCGCGGCCGCAACCGTGGCCAGGTCGCTCCCGGTGACGACCAGCACGGGGATCGGGAAGCCGAAGTCCTCGGCCAACCGGCCCTCGAGATGTGCGGCCAACTCGGCGGGCGTCGACGCGTCGGGCGCGGTGAACAGGACGTTTCCGGTGTTGATGTACGTGCTGACGTCGGTCATCCCGGCGCTCTCGAACGAGGTGCGCAGGTCTCCCATCGGCACGCGGTGCTTGCCACCGACGTTGATGCCGCGCAGGAGGGCGAGGTGGGTCATCGCGACCGTCGTCGCTCAGGGCAGCACGGGCGTGCAGCGGCGGATGAGCTCGCGTGGAACCACTCGATGGTTCAGCCGCCGGACTTGCGTCGGAACATCCGCTGCGAGGGGCCGGTGGTCTGGGCGTGGGCAGACGTGCCGGAGTCCCCGTGTGAGGTGTCGGCTGCCCCGGATGACGCGTGCTTGTGGGCCAGCGCCTCCCGGTACTTCGCCTTGAGGTCCTCGTCGGGATCTGGAGCAGGAGTTGCTGCGTCCGCCTGCTCGTCGGGTTCTTGGGCCTGATCGGTCATGGGTACTCCAGTCTGAGAGTTCTGACCACGGTACTGCGTCGAGTGCGCGCTCGTCGGTTCGGCGTGACTGTCCCCACGGTCCGCCGGCTGGTTGCCCGCGGTCACCTAGAATCGCGGCAACGGGTGCGCCGGGTGACCTTCCACCGTGATCTCGCCGCTCCCCGAGGGCCTCTAGCTCAATGGTAGAGCTGCGGACTTTTAATCCGTAGGTTGCGGGTTCGAGCCCCGCGGGGCCTACTTCTGAGCACAAACAGGACTGTTCCAGCTCGGAACTACGCCAACGGAATACACCAACGAGCATAGGACCCGATATCAGAGGCAGCGTTCGCGGCCGTCCATGGCGGGCCGGAGGTCGACTCGGGAGAACGCCGCGGACGGCTAATGGCCACGACTACGACCAGATTGCCGCAGAACTCGGAATCTCAAGTCGGTCGGGGGCGTGGAAGGCGCATCAACGGGCACCGGCCGAACGCCAGGGCGAGGTGGTCGGGGATTACCTGGCGCTGGAGGTGGCCCGATTGAATGCGATGCAGGACGCGTTGTGGGACAAGGCCACGGCCGGGGACGTGCGCGCTGTTGGTCAGGTACGGCAGATCATCATGGCTCGGG
Organism: uncultured Actinomycetes bacterium; assembly: GCA_963697345.1. GTDB lineage: Bacteria > Actinomycetota > Actinomycetes > S36-B12 > CAIYMF01 > Prado023. The sequence continues at coordinate 348,533 of CAVONS010000007.1, forward strand.
CACGGCTGCTACAGCGCAGCATTCAACTCCACCCCAGGTCCATCTTGACCCCACCGTTGACCGGATGAGGACCAGCTCGCGCACCCGCACGGGCACGGCCGACTCCCTCGAACCGGACGAAGGGCACGTAGGTCCGTCGCGTCCTGGTTGCTGCACTGGTTGCCAGGCCACAATCGTCCACGACGCGCAGGGCTTGGGATAGCACTTCCACGCCGACATTTCCGGCGAGGCACCTGCGACTGAGCGCCTTGCGGACTCGAGAGCTGCTCGGTACCGCCGTGGTACCGTTGGCCTATGGCCATGAACCTCCGACTCAGCGACGCCGAGAGCGATGCCCTGCGTTCCAGGGCCGAGCAGGAGGGGCGCTCGATGCAGGAGGTCGCGCGAACCGCCATCGCCCAGTACGTCTCGGACCGCCCGCAGCGACTGCTGGGCGCGATCCAGCGTGTACGCACCGAGGATCGCGAGCTGCTCGACCGACTGAGCAAGTGAGCGCCGAGGAGATCGACTACCTCTCGGTCGAGGATCTACTCGAGATCGCCGCTGGCGTGATCGATCACGTGGTGGTCAGGGACGCCGGCCTTCTGGCGGCAGCCGCAGCCCGCCCCCGGGTCACGGTCTTCGGTGAGGACGCCTACCGGGCCTTCGAGGACAAGGCCGCAGCGCTGCTGCATTCGCTGGTCCGCAACCACGCCCTCGTAGATGGCAACAAGCGCTTGGCGTGGTCGGCTGCGCGCATCTTCTGCCTGCTCAACGGCCGGGATCTGGCGTACACCGTGGATGAGGCCGAGGACCTCATGCTCAGCGCGGCATCTGGCCAGCTCGACGTGCCGCAGATCGCGACGTGGATCGTGGCCCACTCAGCGGGTGCGTCCTAACGCCGCCAGTCGCGCACGTCGGGGCAGGCACCGGCGCCCTGTAGGCCGCGGTGTCTCGGCACGTTCAGGGGAGCGATGCGGCGTCAGGGCGGGCGGCGTGGGGTGGTCCCCTGTACGGGGCAGTCGGTGTCCGGCTTCCTCCACGTGGATGACGTGGGCGCCACGCCGACCGAGCGCCGATACCGGCTGTCCGAGGAACACGCCCAGGTGCTGCTCGACCGGGACGCAATGACCTATCTCACGCCCTACACCCGGATGTTCGTCGCCGCCGCACAACAGCTGCCCGCGATCATGCACGCCTACCGGACCGGTGGTGGCGTGAACTGGCGGGATTACGGACCGGACATGAGTGAGGGCCAGGAATGGGGGAACCGACCGACATACATCAATGCCCTGGCGGACTGGTTGGCCAGCGTCGATGACCTCCACGGGCGCTTGTCGGCCGGCGCCCGAGTTGCCGATGTGGGCTGCGGCGGGGGTTGGTCCTCCATCGCGATCGCGCGGGCCCTTCCTGGGGTGTCAATCGACGGGTTCGATCTGGACGTGCCCGCCATTGAACGTGCGCGCAGGAACGCGGAGGCTGAGGGCCTTGCCGACCGGGTGACGTTCCACGCGGTAGACCCCGCGGAGGCCGGGCATGGTGACGCCTACGACCTTGTGGCCGCATTCGAGTGCATCCACGATCTCCCGCAACCCGTCCCGGTCCTGCGGACCATGCGCTCGATGGCTGGGAAGGACGGCACCGTCCTGGTGATGGACGAGAACGTCCAAGCGGAGTTCGTCGCGCCCGGCGACGAGGTGGAGCGGATCATGTACGGGTTCAGCACTCTCGTGTGCCTGCCGGACGGCATGTCACACCCCGATTCGGTGGGCACGGGCACCGTGATGCGGCCTTCCGTGCTGGAGGGCTACGCGCGGGAGGCCGGGTTCTCCGACGTCGAGATCCTGCCGATCGACGCAGGGTTCTGGCGCTTCTACCGCCTCCGCCAGTAACGGCAACCAGGTGAACGAACTCGCCCGACCGGGATTCGTGGCTCGCCTCACGGGGGCGGGTCGTTTGGCCCTTCTCGGTGCTCTATCGCCCGGCTAGTGTCGAAACGTAGAACATTCGGACAGGGGTCGCGAGGGCGGGGTGGCGTCATGCAGCGTGCGCTGTTGGTTGGCACGGGTCTGGTTCTCGTCGCGGGGGTGGTCACACCAGCGGTGACACCGGTGCCGGTCGGCGTGGACAGCGCCTCAGCGGCCACGCGGGTGGCGATGCCTTTCGACTTCAACGGAGACGGGTACGAGGATCTGGCGGTCAGCGTTGCCGGGGAGGATGTCCGGGGTGTCGTAGGTGCGGGGGCTGTGCAGGTCATGTATGGGTCGGCTTCAGGGGTGACTGCTCGGGATCAGTTGTGGCATCAGGGCCGCGAGGGCATCAAGAACAAGCTCGAGAAGAACGACCACTTCGGCCAGGTCCTGGCATCCGGGGACTTCGACGCCGACGGGTATGCCGATCTGGCGGTGGGAGTCCCCCAGGAGAATCTCGGGTCAGTGCGCGACGCTGGCGCGGTGCAGGTGCTCTACGGCAGCGCCGCAGGACTGACCGCCCGAGACCAGGTGTGGCATCAGGGCACGCCGGGTGTGCCCGGGAACAGCGAGCGGGACGACTCCTTCGGGTATGCCTTGGCCGCTGGTGACTTCGACGCCGACGGCGACGACGACCTGGCAATCGGGGTGAGCCGGGAGAGCGTGGGGAGCGTTGAAGGCGCGGGGCGGGTGGTGGTCCTGAATGGGGCGCCCGGCGGGCTGACCGCGACGGGCGCCCAGTCCTGGCGGCAGGGGCAGAACGGCATCGCAAGCCAGCCCAGCCAAGGGGAGACATTCGGCGCGGGGATGGCCGTCGGCGATGTCAATGGAGACGGCCACGACGATCTGGCCATCAAGGTGGCAGGCGAGGCAGACTCCCGACCCAGCTACTACCGGAGGAGATTCCGCGGTGCACCTGCTGAAGGGCAGCCCGACTGGGCTGACCTCGACCGGCAGCCAGTACATCCTGGCCGAAGACATCGTCGATCTCCCCGATGGATTCCGCTTCACGCTGGCCTTCGGCGACTTCAACCGGGATGGGCGCGCGGACCTGGTGCTGGCCGACGTGGAGCCGTTGGTCGCGGTCCTGCATGGCCACCCGGACGGCCTGCATCCGGCCCAGCTGTCCCAGGCGACGACGCCGGGCGAGGATGCCTGGTGGCCCGTTCGCGGCGACTTCGAGACCTGGGGGACTCAGGACGTGGCCGTCGGAGACGTCACCGGTGACGGGAACCCCGACCTTGTCCTGGGAGCGGGACCAGACCCGGCGGCCAAGTCAACCGTTCGGCTGATCCTGGGCACCGATGCCGGGCTGGGAGCCAGCTTCACCACATGGACCGTCGACCCAGACGCTGTACCGGGGGCGGTCTACTACTTCGTCGAGGTGCGTGCACTCAGCGGCGGTGATCACGCGTGGCTCGTCTCGAGCCCGTACTACTGGGATGATCCCGACCCGGGCGGCATTGTCGCGGTGCTGCGGGGTACCCGCGACGGTGCCGCCGGACCGGTCACCATGTGGAGCCAGGACAGCCCCGGCATCAAGGGCAGGGCCGAACCCTGGGACGGCTTCGGCTACGACAGCGGCGCCCAGTGACGCCGAAGGTGTAGCGGATGCCTCGCTCGTGGAGGTGGAGTTCGTGACCGACGACGGCGAGTCTTCGTGGGTGTCCTCCAGGGACGCAACGAGATGTCGGGGGAGTGGTCCCGTCAGGGCTGGGAGTGCCGGCCCGAGCCCGACGCTGGTTGTTCCTACGACGACGAATGGTCGCGATTTCCTTCACGTCTGATCCGCATCTCGGAGTGAGTCGCTTGAGGCCGGTCGCTCTGGGCACCGGACTCCGCTGGGACCTGGACTAGGCAGAGGTCGTCGATTGGGCGAGGTCGGTGAGCATCTGGCCGAGTTCGGCGAATCGTTCGGGGACGATCGAGAACCATGCCCAGGTGCCCCGCTGATCCCGGCGGATCAGGCCAGCCTCGGCCAGTACCTTGAGATGGTGGCTCACCGTCGGCTGTGACAGCCCGACGAGGTCGACCAGGTCGCATGCGCAGCTGTCCCCTGACGCGCTTGCGGCGATCAGGCTCAGCAGCTGCAGGCGCGCCGGATCAGCCACGGCCTTGAGCAGGGCCGAGAGGTCCTCGGCGGCACCGCGATCCAGGGGCTCGGACAGCCCTGTCGGACAGCACGCGGGCCCCTGCATGACTGGGAGCGGTGTCGACATCTCGGTCCTCCTCGAGTGCGTATTGACACAGATCGATATGGTGTGAGAATAATACATCGACGGACATCAATATGCACCGAGCTGAGTGCTCGAGAACGGGAGGCCGACATGACCACCGACGGGGACATCCATCAGATCGTGAGGGATCGCTACGCGGCCGCCGCGACGCAGGTCAGTGAGGCCGGCGGATCGGGCTGCTGCGGGGGATCCGGCGGGTGTGAGCCGGTCGATCCGATCAGCCGCGATCTCTACGCCATCGAGGAGGTTGCGGAGGTTCCCGAGGCAGCTGTCCTGGCCTCGCTCGGCTGTGGCAACCCCACGGCGCTGGCTGAGTTGCACGAGGGCGAGGTGGTGTTGGATCTCGGCTCGGGTGGAGGGATCGACGTGCTCCTGTCCGCGCGCCGGGTCGGCGCGACAGGCCACGCGTACGGCGTCGACATGACAGACGAGATGCTCGATCTCGCGAGGTCGAACGCGCAGCAGGCGGGGGCCACCAACGTCGACTTCCTCAAGGGGTCGATCGACGCGATCCCGCTTCCCGACGAGTCGGTCGATGTGATCATCTCGAACTGCGTCATCAACCTGGCTGCAGACAAGTCAGCAGTGCTGGCCGAGGCCTTCCGTGTCCTGCGCCCCGGGGGCCGCTTCGCGGTGTCCGACGTCGTGGCACGCCGGGAGCTGCCGGCCGACCTGCGCCGCTCGATGGAGCTCTGGGCCGGTTGCATCGCCGGGGCGCTGACCGAGTCCGAGTTCCTCCGCCTGCTCGGTGAGGCAGGGTTCGAGGAGGTCTCGATCGTGCCGACACGGGAGTACACGCGAGAAGACGCCCGGGTTGTCCTCTCGGCGGCCGGCCTCGATCCGGCTGACTCGGGTCTGGTGGATGGTGCCCTCGTCAGTGCGTTCGTCCGAGCCCGTCGTCCGGCTGCTGAACCAGGACGCGATGCCCGGCGGGATATCAGCCCAGCCGGTTGAGCACCGTGCGTGCGGCGTTCCATCCACACATGCCGTGCACCCCGCCACCGGGCAGCGTCGAGGAGGAGCAGAGGAAGAGCTGCGGGTCGGGCGTGGCCCAGGGTGACAGCGACAGGGTGGGGCGGGCAGCCAGCTGGCGCCGGTCGGCGGTGCCGCTGGCGATGTCCCCGCCGATCTGAACGGGGGCGCGGGCCGTCGAGTGCGCAACATGCGCCCTGGAGCACCTAGCCTGAAGAAACTCTCGCATGAGGGGTGACCGTGGACCTGCTGGTCGCGTGTGCTGCTGTGCTGACCGGGTACCTGGTTGGCGCGATCTCCTTCGCGCGCATCGTGTGTCCGGGCCAGGACCGGTGGTGAGGTCTCTCCCATCGAGTTGGTCCCTCCTGATGGACAGGGCCATCTGCTGGCCGACGCCATCAGCGCCTCGGCGGTGCGTCTCCAGTTGGGGCCGCGCTACGGAATCCTGGTGGGGGTCCTCGATATTCCACCTGTGGCCGAATCGTGAACAGCGTGTCAGGTGCGGCGGCCAGTCGGGCTTCCGAGTTGAGGCCCCGACTGGGCGGGAAGGCCGCGGCGCTTGTCGCAGCGCGCGAGGTGGGGCTGCCAGTGCCGCCGTTGGTGTCCATCGATGTGGACGAGGTTGCGTTGTTCGTGGATGGCGGGCCACCCCGGGCGTCGGTGGCCCAACGCGTGGACGCCGACTGTGCACGACTCGGTGCCGGGCCTGTGGCTGTGCGGTCCTCAGCGCAGGTTGAGGATGGAGACCTGTCGTTCGCGGGGCAGTTCGACACCCGCCTCGACGTCGTGGGCATCGGGGCCCTGCATGACGCGATCGACGCGGTCGCTGCCAGTGGCGGTGCCACCCGCGTCGCTGAATACGCCGCGGCGACGTCCGGCAACGTCGGGCGTCTCGCGGTCTTCGTCCAACCGATGATCCAGGCTCGACATGCTGGCGTCGCCTTCTCGCGGAACCCTGTGACGTACCAGCCGGAGGTCGTCGTTGAAGCCGTCCAAGGTCGAGCCGACGGGCTCCTCGGGGGAGTGCGCACCCCGACCCGCGCTGCACTCGACGCGGCGACCCTGGAGGTCCTCTTCCTCGAGCAGCGTGACCCTGTTGCCTCGCGCATCCTGCGGGATGCAGCCCAACTTGCCCTGGAATGCGAGCGGCAGTTCGGGGGACCGGTGGATGTGGAATGGGCCCACGACGGTGACCAGATGTGGCTGGTTCAGGTGCGCCCCTTGACCGGGTTCGACACTGTTGAGATCCACTCGGACACGTGGTCCTCCGAGGTGTGGCCGGGTCTGATCCGCCCACTCGTCTTCGATGTGGGGGATGCGGCCGTCAACGCGGCGTGGGGCCGGATCCTCACCTCGATCGCCGGGCCCATGGAGGTGGACTGGCGCCGCATGGCCGCCCAAGTGGCATCCCGTGCCTACTTCAATGAGACGTTGCTGGGCAGCGTGCTGACCCGGGCCGGCCTGCCGGAGAACACCCTCGAGGTGGTGGGACGTGGGGAGCGGCCCCACGTCATGCAGGGGTCCTCGGTGCGGCTGGCCGCCAGCGCGGGACGCCTCAGCCGCTTCCTCGCCGGCAACACACGACTGCTGCGACACGTGGCCAGTGAGTTGCCCGCCCTCGACGCACGGATTGCCGCCGCCGGTCAGGGCACGGCGGACCTGACTCCGGTCGAGTTGGCGGAGCGCTTCGAGGTCCTGCTCGACGTCCTTGAGGACGCGGCGCACCTGAGCGTCCTGACCATGGTGTCGATGCAGATGCGCGCACTGGGGGCCAGGACGGCCGTGGCCCGCCTGTCGGGGGAGGGTGGTGGATGCGGCGATGCCAGCGGTGTCGAGGTCCGCACCCGTGGAGGCCCTCGACCGGCTCTCGAGCGCGGTGCTGGCACTCCCGCAGGCAGAACTCGACGCCGTTTCCAGCGGCGACCCGGCGCGCATCGCCGACGCGCTGGCGTCGAGCCCCGAGGGACACAGGGCGCTGCGCACGATGGAGGAGCTGCTCAGCCGGTGGGGCCACATCGCCACCGTGAACACTGACTTCTCGGCGCCCACGTGGGCCGACGATCCGGGTGCGCTGTGGCGCCTCGCGGCCGCATCGCGCCCCGGCGCAGCGCCCGGGGGTGTGCGGGCCCCAGCTGCGGCGGATCCCAGTGCGGCGGTCGGTGCGGGCCTTCGGGGATGGATCGTCCGGGGCAGGATCGAGTCCCTGACCACGTTCGTGGCAGCGCGCGACGAGGTGAACGACGCTCTGGCGCGCACGTACGACGCCCTTCGCCATGCCGCACGGGCGGCTGGTGCCCTGCTCACCCCCGCGGTGCTGGACTCCGAGGCTGATGTCTTCTTCCTGCGCTACCCGGAACTCCTCGATGCGCTGCGCGGAGAGCCGGTGGACTCGCTGCCGGCAGCCGTCGCCCAACGTAGGTCCCAACTCGAGGCCGATGCGCAGATCTCCCCTCCGCACCGGGTCTGGAACCTGCGCCTGCCGCCGCGCCAGCGGATGCTCGCCGACGCCCAGCGGGCACCCCTCGATGCAGGTGTCCTGCGTGGGATCCCGGTGAGCGCCGGCGTCGTCAGCGGCCGCGCGCGCGTTCTGAGCCTGTCTGACCCGACCACGGGCCTCGGCCCGGGCGACATCCTCGTGGTGGCTCACGCCGACGTCGCGTGGACCCCGGTGTTCTCCGTCGTGGCGGGAGTGGTGACCGAGGCCGGTGGCATGCTCTGCCACGCAGCAGTGGTCGCCCGAGAGATCGGGATCCCGGCGGTCGTCGGGGTCGACGACGCGACACGCCTGGTCGCGGATGGCGCACAGATCCGGATCGACGGCTCCGAGGGGTTGGTGACGGTGATCAGCCCAGCGGGAGCAACCACGCCAGCGAGCGGCGCGAGTGCGGACGCGACACACGAGGAGGTGCACGCACATGAGTAGGTCATGGATTGTCGGGCTCGGCGGCCTCGGAGCCACCGCAGGATGGGCCTCGGTGCACCTGATGGTGCGCCCCGGGACGGGCCGGCTGACAGCTGCCACGCCCATTGCTGTGGGCGCCGGCATCGCGTCACTGGCGGCCACAGGTGGGCCGGTCGCACCTGTCGCCGCGCTCGGCTCAGTGGGCCTCGGAGCCCTCGGCGGGTGGACAGCTGCCACCTACCGGGCGATGCGGGAACCGGACCGGACCCCTGTACCCGTCACCACTCTGGCCGACACCGCTCCGCGCCGGACCGCCGTGGTCTACTTCACCCACGGCGAACCGTCGACCTACGAGCCTGAGCCTTGGGTCAACATGCTCTTCGAGCTCAAGCGCACAGTGCCCAGCTTCCCGCCCCGACCGGTCTGGCCCTTCATCCTCGCCGGCATCAAGCGTTCGTTCGACGTAGTCGTGCTCAGCCCCCATTGCGCCATCCACGCCGAGACGATGGACGCGGTCGAACGATCGGTCGGCCAAGCTGACCTGCGCTGGTATGTCTCCTTCCTCGACGCGGACCCACCGTTGAGGTCCGCTATAGCCCAGGCCGTGCACGACGGCGCCACCGACCTGGTCCTGCTCACCGTCTTCCTGACCGACTCCGACCACACCGCGGAGGCCGACGCGATGGACGAGGCGATGGGGCTCACGCAGGCCGGTGTCCGATCGATCCGGACTCCCGTGCTCTGGGACGATCCACGGCTGGCCAGGATGATCGCCGACAAGGTGCAGCGCGCGGCCGCGGGTCGCGATCTGCGCACCGTGGGGGTGATGTTGGTCGGGCATGGCCAGCCACTTCAGTGGGATGCGACCCACCCGACGGAGACCCAGCAGGAGCAGCAGTTCCGCGACGACATCCGAGCTCTGCTGATCGCCGACGGCTTCCGCCACGATCTCGTCTCGGACGCCTGGATGAGTTTCCGCGCCCCGAAGGTGCCGGATCGTGTCCGCGACATCGCGGCCAAGGGCGCAACGGTCGTCATCGGGGTCCCCGTGACGATCAGCGCCGATTCGCTGCACTCGTTGCACGACACCCCGGAACTGATCCGCAAGGGCGCGCAGGGAACGGCGCTCGAGGTCATCAACGTCAGCGGCTGGAACACCGAGCAGCTGCTGGTGGACATCCTCGCCGACCGGGTCCGACACGCGCTGAGCAGTCCCACCCTCACCGGCGAGGCTGCTCCAGCCGGCTGAGCACCGTGCGTGCGGCGTTCCATCCGCACATGCCGTGCACCCCGCCACCGGGCAGCGTCGAGGAGGAGCACAGGAAGAGCTGCGGGTCGGGTGTGGCCCAGGGCGACAGCGACAGGGTGGGGCGGGCAGCGAGCTGGCGCCAGTCGGCGGTGCCGCCGGCGATGTCCCCACCGATCTCGTTGGCGTTGTGCGCTTCGAGGGCAGCAGGCCCCATGGAGTGTCGGGCCAGGATGCGGTCGCGGAAGCCCGGGGCGAAGCGCTCCACCTGCTCCTCGATCGCCGCGGTCATGTCGACGGTGCTGCCGTGGGGGACGTGGCAGTAGCCCCAGCCGGTGTGTTTGCCTGCCGGCGCCCGGGTGGGGTCGGCGACGGTGGCTTGGGCGAACAGGACGAACGGCCGGCGCGGGACACCTCCTCGGGCGACGGTGCGTTCGGCGTCGATGACCTCCTCGGACGGGCCCCCGAGGTGCAGGATCCCGGCGCCGGCCAGCGCTGGGTCAGCCCACGGCACAGGGCCGTCCAGGGCCCAGTCGACCTTGAAGGACCCTGAGCCGTACCGCCAGCGCTCCAGGCGCCGCCGGTACCGGGTCGGGAACCGGTCGCCCGCGATCGCCAGCACCTGGCGGGGCGTGAGGTCGAAGAGCACCGCGCGCGCCGAGGGTACGTCGGCCATCGACCGGACCCGATGGTTGCAGCGCACCTGACCGCCCAGGGACTCCAGGCGCGCGATCAGCGCATCGGCGATCGACTGCGACCCGCCGACGGCGAAGGGCCACCCTCGGGCGTGCCCGAGTGCCAGCAGCAGTGCGCCGACGCCGGTGGTCAGCGGGGCGGACAGGTCCAGCACCGAGTGCGCCGCAGACCCGGCCAGCAGCGCCCGGGAGCGTTCGTCACGCAGCACCACTCTGTCGATCCAGGTGGCGGGCCACAGCCCGGTCGCCCCGAAGGCCGCGGTCCACACCGGTTCGCGGGGCGGCATCGCCGTGGGGTCCAGCACCCCGGCCACCATGCGATCGGCGTTCGCGGCCATCGGCCCCACCAGCCGCTGCCAACGCGCCTCGTCGACCCCCAGGGCTGCGGCCGTCTCGGCGACGTCGCGGTACAGGAGCGCCGAGCGGCCCGGAGCCAGGGGATGTGCCAGCGGGATCTCGGGCTGCGCGAACCTGAGCCCCTCACCGGCCAGGTCCACCGCCGCGAAGGCCGGCGAGGAGGTGGCCAGCGGGTGTGCGGTGGAGCAGATGTCGTGGCGGAACCCTGGCAGGGTCACCTCCTCGGTGCGCAGCCCGCCGCCGGGCTGAGCCGCCGCCTCGAGGACCAGCACCCGCCATCCGGCCTGCGCGAGCGCGACCGCGGCGAACAACCCGTTCGGCCCGGAACCCACGACGACCGCGTCGAAGTCATGCGCCATCGACCAGCACCTCCGAGCCGACCCTATGTCGACTGCGGGCAAGGTGAGCAGGTCAGAGCGCCACCCACGTCGTCTTGAGCTCGGCGTGCTTCTCGATCGCGTGGAGGGACTGTCCCGGTACCGGCCTACCCTGCGGTGCCCTGCCCTGGGAAACCCGGCCAACTCCCGTACGGTGTCCCCGGGTGACGTGAGTGGCCCAGCGGGCCAGGAGGAGCAGTTGACTGTGGCGGGCCAGGACGATCACTTCTGGGGCGATGAGCGCCCCGCGGTGGACGCCGTTCTCGCCTGGGTCGCCGACCGGGTGGCCCGCTCCAGCGATCCCAAGACGACGGCCCGCCCGGAGTCGGAGCTGGCTGCCGCTGCCGGTGCCACGGTCACCGCCGACGGGATCGGGTGGCAGGCGGCCCTCGGCGTCTTCGACCGTGTCCTGGTCCCCGCCACCCGCGCACAGGACGACACCCTGAACCTCGCCTACATCCCGGCCGCCCCGACGAAGTCAGCGATCGCCTTCGACCTGGCCACCAGCGCCGCGAACGTGTTCGGCGGGATCTGGGAGGCTGGTGCCGGGGCCATCCACGCGGAGAACGAGGCGCTGGCATGGATCGTCGAACTCCTGGGTTGGCCGGAGTCGGCCGGGGGCACGTTCGTCTCGGGCGGGACGATGGGCAACCTCTCTGCCCTCGTGGCAGCCCGTGAGTCCGCCCGGACCCGGCGTGGTGGCGTCCCGGAGGGTGGCTGGCTGCTGGCCTGCACCTCCGAGGCCCACTCCTCCATCGAGGGTGCCGCCCGGGTGCTGGATGTCGGGATCGTCGAGATCCCCCAGGACGAGCGTGGCCACCTGACCGGGTCGGCCCTGCGCGCGGCCCTGGTCGAGCACCCGAGTGTGTTCGCCGTGGTCGCCTCGGCGGGGACGACCAACGGCGGAGTGGTGGACGACCTGGCCGACATCGCCGATGTCTGCCACGAGCACGACGTGTGGTTGCACGTGGACGGGGCCTATGGGGGTGCCGGCCTGGTCGCGCCCACCGTTCGGCACCGGTTCGCCGGGATCGAGCGGGCGGACAGCTTCATCGTCGATCCGCACAAGTGGTTCTTCGCCCCGTACGACTGCTGCGCACTGCTGTACCGCGACCCCCGCGCAGGGCGGGCCGCCCACGCCCAGCACGCCACCTACCTGGACCAGATCGACCGGGAGGAGTGGAATCCATCCGACTACGCCACTCATCTCTCGCGCCGGACCAGGGGACTGCCGTTCTGGTTCTCCCTGGCGGTGCACGGCACCGACCGCTACCGGGCGGCCATCGAGACCACCCTGTCGATCGCGCGGGAGGTGGCTGCCGGCATCGCGGCCCAGGAGCACCTCGCCCTGGTCCAGCCCCCGGAGCTGTCCGTCCTGCTCTTCGCCCGCCGTGGCTGGAGCGCCGACCAGTACCGGGAATGGTCGCGCCGGGCTGCGCTCGGGGGGGCGATCCTGTGCGTGCCCACGACGTGGCACGGCCAGACCGTGCTGCGCCTGGCGTTCGTCAACCCCGACACCGACCCCGCGCGTGTGCTGGCCGCCCTGGACAGCCTGCGCTGACCCGGCTCGGTGGCCCCGGAGTCGGGACATCACCCGACGGCCTAGCGCTCTGGCGAGTCAACCTCTGCGCTCGAGGGGTTCACGCCGCCCCGCCTCGGCAGCGAGACCCTTGCGGCGGACAGCCCGATCGAGACCACCAGCCCGAGCATGATGCCCAGCGCGATGCTGGCCATGGTCGCTCCCGCGTTGACCAGCGTCGTCAGGCCGAGGGCTTGTTCCTCCCCCAGGATGCTGGTCACGCCGACCAGTGCCGCGGCGCCGGGGACCAGCAACCAGAACGCCGGCAGGAACGTGACCAGCGTCGTCGGCCCGGACGGCTGGCTGGCCACGAAGAACGCCACGGGGGTCATGGCCAGGGCGCCGCAGAAGGCTGCGAGTCCGCTGCCCAGCAGCAGGCCGCCGATCACCTGGCCGGCGAAGGCAACGTACAGAACCAGAAGGATCCAACCCAGGGACGCCCGCCGGGCACACCGGTTCACCACCGCCCCGACCCCGAAGATCGCCACGCCCAGCCACGCTGCCAGCGCACCGAGCGGCTCGGTCGCCACCTCGGCAGCACTCCCGGCTGGCACTCCGACCAGCCGGGAGCCGGCCAGCAGGCCCAGCGCGAGGAGCACGAGCCGCATCCCGCCCGCGGCGAGCCGGCCCGCCCCGGAGACGATCTGCCCTGTCGCGAGCTCAATCACGCCGGTGGTCAGCAGGGCGCCGGGGAGAAGGGCCACCAGCGGCGCGATCAGGGGGCTCAGACCGCTGATGTCGATGCCCGCCCTGCCCAGCAGGAAGACGGAGGCTGAGACCCCGAACGCGCTCAGAACCGGGACGAACACCTGGAAGGGTTGCGAGAACCGACCCGCCCACCGTTGAAGTGACCCGACGGCAGCGCCCAGCACGGCCGAGATGGCCAGCCCAGTCCACGACGCACCCAGGATGAGCGCCAGCCCGAGGGTCATCACGATGTACCCGAACACCTGGGACCGGGCAGAGAACTCCGGGGCCATCGAGCGGGCCTGTGCAAGGCGTTCCAGACCCACCACGGGTCCGATCCGGCCGCGCTCGGCGTCGCTGACCACGTCGAACACCGCGTCCACCTGGTCCAGGCGCAGCGGTGCGCTCCCGGCCGCGGACACGGCGGTCTGCACGGTGCCCTGTGATGGGACCGAGACGAACAACGCCGTGGGCATCACCACGATCTCGGCCTCGGGAACGCCGTTGGCGGCAGCCACCTTCTTGAGTGTGACCTCGACGTGGGTGACCGGGTCCGAGGATTCGACCATGGCCTCGCCCAGGGCGATCAGGAAGCTCATCACCTCACCGGTCTGGGTGGGCAGGCCAGCAGCGGGCTCTGGCATCGCAGGCCCTGGCGAGTGGGCGGGCACGATGAGTGCCACGGCATCGGACCACGTGGTGCTCGAGGGCTCCTCGGCGGAGCCCGGGTCCCCGGGGACAGCCCCCGGTGGCTCAGAACGTCTGGCTGACCTGGTCGCGATCGTCCGGATGGCCAGCGCCGCTGCCAGCAGCACGAGGACGGCGATCAGGACCATGCCGAGCGGAACGTCGGAGTCCGTGACCGCCGGAGGCGTCGCTGGCCGCGGGCTGCTCGACGGTGTCGGCGTGCTGTCCGCGGAGGCCGACGCAGTCGGTGAGCTCGACGCCGAGGGTGAGCTCGACGCGGACGGTGAGCTCGACGCCGTCGGCGTGCCTGAGGCTGACGGTGCGCTGGACGCGGACGGTGAGGCGCTGGCCGTGGCGTCAGCGGTCTCGGTCGGGGCGAGGCTCTGTGCCGGATCGGCCGGCGCGTCGGTTGCCGCCGGGGCGGGCAGGGGTGTCGCCGTGACCGTGCCCACGGCCCCCAGCGCCACGGCGAGGACCACCACGGCCAGCGCGAGTGCTCGGGACCAGTGGCGGGCAGCGGTCCGCCACGATCCCGGACCTCGCGCCGCACCCGGTCCCCAGAGGGTGCTCATGGCCCGCAGCCTGCCATGCAGGCCCCGGTCGAGGCGGCGTGGGAGAGCGGCATCCGCCTTCGCCGGGGCAGTAGATTCCACCCTGATGGACACCCCCGCAGAGCCTGTCCCCCTTCCCACGGGCAGGGCAACGACGTCCATGGCCCTGGGCATCCTGGGGTTGGTGCTGTCCCTGTTCTGCTTCATCGGCGTGGTGCCGGCGATCCCGGCCTTCATCCTCGGTGTGCAGGCCCTGCGCGAGTGCAGTCGCGACGAGGCGGGCGGCCGCGGCATGGCCATTGCCGGGATCGTCATGAGCCAGATCAGCATCATCCTGGCCGTGCTCACCGGGCTCGTATTCCTGACCGGTGGGTCCGCGTGAATCGAACGGCCCGGCGCGCTCAGCGGGTGTAGAGCGCCTCGATCTGCGACGCGTAGTCGGTGGTGACCACGGAGCGCTTGAGCTTCAGCGTGGGTGTCATGTGCCCCGACTCCTCGGTGAACTGCGCGTCGATCAGGCGCCAGGCCCGGATCGACTCCGCCTTGGAGACAGCAGCGTTGGCGTCGTCGACGGCCGCCTGGATCGCAGCGTTCAGGTCCGGGTCGTCGTGCAGCTCGGCCGACGTGCTACCCGGCTTGTTGTGCGCCGAGGCCCACGCCGACAGGGCGTCGGGATCGAGGGTGACCAGCGCGCCGATGAACGGCTGGCCCTCGCCGACCACCATCGCCTGGCTGATCAGGGCATGCGCGCCCATCCTGTCCTCCAGGACCGCCGGTGCGACGTTCTTGCCGCCGGCAGTGACGATGATCTCCTTCTTGCGCCCGGTGATGTGCAGGTAGCCCTCAGCGTCCAGGGTGCCCAGGTCGCCGGTCTGGAACCACCCCTCGGCGTCGATCACCTGCGCCGTCGCGTCGGGGTTGTGGTGGTAGCCGGACATCATGTACGGCCCGCGCAGCCAGATCTCACCGTCGTCGGCGATCCGCACTGACGTCCCCGGCATGGGTTGGCCGACGGAGCCGATCCGGGGCGAATCGGCACGATTGAACGTGCCTGATGCCGTCGTCTCGGTCAGGCCGTAACCCTCCATCACCGTCAGGCCGATGCCCGCGTAGAAGTGCCCGAGACGTTCCCCGAGGCTGGCACCACCGGTGATCGCGTAGCGCAGCTGGCCCCCCATCGCTTCGCGGAGGCGGCTGTAGACCAACCGATCGAACACGGCATGCTCGGCCCGCAGGGGCAGGCTGGGGCCGCCGTCGTGCAGCGCTCGCCCATAGGCGATGGCCACGGTGGTCGCGCGGTCGAAGATGCGTCCCTTGCCGCTGGCGTGCGCCTTCTGCTGGGAGGCGGTGAAGATCTTCTCGAAGATCCGGGGGACGCCCACCAGGAAGGTCGGTCGGAAGCTGATCATGTCGCCGGGCAGGAGCTTGGCGTTCGGGCAGTGCGCGACCTGCATCCCGCCGAATGCGCTGTACACCTGGGCGCCCCGCCCGAGGACGTGCGCCAGCGGGAGGAAGAGCACGGTCCTGGCCCCGGGCTCGCTCACGACCGGCGCCGTGCCGACAGCCAGGGTGCGTGCGACGTACATGAGGCTCTCGTGGGAGATGACGCAGCCCTTCGGCCGCCCCGTCGTGCCGGAGGTGTACACGATGGTGGCCGGGTCACCGACCGAGACGGAGGCGATCCGCTCCTCGAGCACCTCATCGGCGACCGAGGCGCCCTCGGCCTGCAGGGCGGAGAGGAGATCGTCGTCCATGACCCAGACCGGGGGGACCGTCCCGAGGGTCGATCCGTGCACCCGATCCGCGGACGATCGCGAGTCGGTGATGACTGCGACGACCTCACTGTCCTGGAGGATCCACTCGATCTGCTCGGCGGAGGAGGAGTCGTAGATCGGCACGGCGAAGGCCCCGGCGGTCCACAGGGCGAAGTCCAGGACCGTCCACTCGTAGCGCGTGGGGGACAGGATGGCCACGGGCTGCCCGGCCGGGACCCCGCGGGCGACCAGCCCACGAGCCACAGATCGCACCAGGTCGTTGAACTGGGCTGCAGTGACGTCCTCCCAGGTGTCCCCGGAGCGCAGCGCGTACATCGGACTGTCGGGGAACTTCGCGGCCCGCGTGGCGGGGATCGAGGCAAGGGTGTCCTCGATCGGGAGGTCGATCGCGGGGGGATAGGTCAACTCGTGCACGGGAACCACCTTCTGCCAACCGGACGGGTGGCCTTCTTTGCACACTAGCCGCTGGCAGCGCCGAAGCCCGACGCCTGGTCCGGTGTCAGTCGCCCAGCCCCGCGCCGACCTTGCGGGCAGCAGTGACCCACTCGTGATCGGGCGGAACGAGCTTGACCTTGCCCGCCACGTCGGCCAGGGGGACCGGTACCGCGCCGTCGCCACGCGCGGCCACCATGTAGCCGTACTCGCCGTCGGCCACCAGGTCGGCCGCGGCAGCGCCCAGGCGGGTGGCCAGCAGCCGGTCCGCGGCGCAGGGCGTCCCACCGCGCTGGACGTACCCGAGGATCGTGACCCGGGACTCCAGCCCGGTCGCCGCCTCGAGCTCCCGGGCCAGCCGGAAGGTGTGCTCGCGCTGGGAGTCCTCCACGTGTGCCAGGTGGGACTTGGCGGCCCGCTTGGACTCAGGGGTGCTGGCCGCCTTCACGAGCAGCTTGGCCGCCTCGTAGTCGGCGGAGTCCTCGGTGTCACGCGCGCCCTCGGCGACGGCGACGACGCTGAAGCTGCTGCCCCGGGCGGTGCGCGACCGGATCGTCTCGGCCACCTTCTCCACCGAGTAGGGGATCTCCGGGATGAGGATCGCGTCGGCGCCGCCGGCGATCCCGGCGGCCAGGGTGAGCCATCCCGCTCGGTGTCCCATGATCTCGGTGAGGATGATCCGGTGGTGGCTGTGCGCGGTGCTGTGCACCCGGTCGATCGCCTCGGTCGCGATCTCGGTGGCGGTGGCGAAGCCGAAGCTGGTGTCCGTGCCCGCGATGTCATTGTCGATCGTCTTGGGGAGCGTCAGGACGTTGAGACCCGCCTTCTGCAGTCGCATCGCGTTCTTGGCCGTCCCGCCACCGCCGATGACGATCAGCCCGTCGAGCGCCTCCCGCTCGTAGTTCTCCACGACGGTGGGCACCATGTCCTGGATCTGTCCGTCGACCTCCATGCGGTGCACCTTGTCCCGGCTCGTGCCGAGGATGGTCCCGCCGCGGGTCAGGATCCCGGACAGGGCCGCGCTGTCCAGGGGGAAGTGCCGGTTGAGCGCCAGCCCGGTGATGCCGTCGCGGAACCCCACGAGCTCCATCCCGTAGTGGCCGATGGCGGTCTTGCCCACGCCGCGGATCGCCGCGTTGAGCCCGGGGCTGTCGCCGCCCGCAGTCAGGATCCCGATGCGCTTGGGCTTCCTACGTGCCATGACGGCTACCTCCAGGGATTGGGGCTGGGCTCGGCCACCGTACAGCGCGCTCGGCGGTGGGGCGGTGCACGGGCGCCGCGCGTGGAGGTGCCGGACGTAGGCTTCGGCAATGATCGGCCCGAAGCCCTACGTCCTGTTCCCCGGCACCGCTCGGGAGGCCCTGGCCTTCTACGCGGAGGTCTTCGGGGGCACCGTGCAGGTGCACACGCTGGCTGAGTTCGGCCGCACCGACGGTCCGCCCGATGCCATCGCCCACGGCCTCCTCGACGGCCCGGTGGCCCTCTACGGCGCCGATGCCGTCGGCCAGGATGCGCCGTTGCAGTGCGAGGGCCTCATGCTGTCGCTGCTGGGTGCCTCGGACCCGGCCACCCTCACCTCCTGGTTCGCAGGGCTGGCCGAGGGCGGCCGGATCGTGGACGACCTCCAGGAGCGCGCGTGGGGCGCCTCGGACGGTCAGGTGATCGATCGGTTCGGCCTGCACTGGCTCATCGGCTTCGAGCACACAGCGGGCTGACGCCTCGTCCCGGGCTCAGGGCAACGACCTAGGCTGGTCCCATGGCTGTCGAATCGACCATGGTCGCCCTGGGGTCCCCGTTGCCGGCGTTCACGCTTCCCGACCTGTCGGGCTCGGTGGTTGCCAGCGAGTCCTTCGCCGGACGGCCCTTGCTTGTGGCCTTCATGTGCAACCACTGCCCCTACGTCCAGCACGTGGAGCACCGGTTCGCCGAGGTGGTGCGCTCCCACGAGGGCCTGGCGGTCGTCGCGGTGTGCAGCAACGACGCCCATGCGTACCCCGAGGATGGGCCGGCTGGGCTTGCTGCCCAGGCTGCGCGGGCGGGTTGGGATTTCCCCTACCTCATCGACCGGGACCAGCAGGTGGGCAGGTCGTACGGGGCGGCGTGCACGCCGGACTTCTTCCTGTACGACGAGGCTGGGCTGCTGGCGTACCGCGGTGCGATGGACACCTCCACGCCGGGCAACGGCCATCCCGTGACCGGCGAGCTTCTCGACGCCGCCATCACCGAGGTCCTGGCCGGCCGGCCCGTTCCGGAGCCGCACCGGCCCAGCATGGGCTGCTCGATCAAGTGGCGCGCCTGAGGGCAGCGCGCGCGAGCCTGTCCCACCGGGAATCAGGTTCGGTGCGCGCATGGCGGCCGACTGGGCCAGACTCGGGGGATGACGGAATCTCCTGCCCCCCAGCCGGTCCTCTACGGCGCGTCCTGGTGCCCGGACTGCCGGCGCAGCAAGTCCTTCCTGAGCGAGCAGCGGGTGGCCTACACGTACGTGGACCTCGAGGCGTTCCCCGAGGAGCGCGCGACCGTCGAGCGGTACAACGACGGGAAGATGATCATCCCGACGATCGTCTTCGCGGACGGCAGCCACGTCGCTGAGCCCTCGAACGAGGAGCTGGCCGAGAAGCTGGGCCTGTCCCGCGAGGCGGCGGCCACGTCCTACGACGTGGTGATCGTGGGCGGGGGGCCGGCGGGCCTGACGACTGCGATCTATGCCGCGCGGGAGAACCTGCGCACCCTCGTCATCGATCGGTCCGCGCTCGGCGGCCAGGCCGGCGTGACCGACCGGCTCGACAACTACCCCGGCTTCCCGGAGGGCATCAGCGGGACCGAGCTGGCCTCGCGCTTCGTCGCCCAGGCGCAGCGCTACGGCGTGGAGACGCTGTCCGCGGTCAGCGTGGTGGGCCTGGACTCCGCCGACGGGCGAACGACCGTGCGGACCTCGACGGGCCAGGAGCTGGCCGCCGGCGCGGTGGTGATCGCCACCGGATCGACCTACCGACGCACGGGCGCGACCGGTGAGGACGACCTGATCGGCGCCGGCATCCACTTCTGCGCCACCTGCGACGGGCCGTTCTACCGGGACGCTGAGGAGGTGGTGGTCGTCGGCGGCGGGAACTCGGGTTTCGAGGAGGGCCTGTTCCTGACGCAGTTCGCCGGGCACGTGACGGTGATCGAGCGCGGCGCTTCACCGGGGGCATCCAGGCTGCTGCAGGACAAGGTGACGCAGCACCCGAAGATGACGGTCCTGACCGAGACCGGGGTGGCCGGATTCAGTGCGACCCCGGATGGGAAGCTCCGCGCAGTGACGCTGGTCGGCCCTGACGGGCAGGAACGTGAGCTCCTGGCCTCGGCGGCCTTCATCTTCGTGGGTCTGGACCCGAACACGGCCTGGCTGGAGGGCATGGTGGAGCTCGACGAGCGCGGATTCATCGTGACCGACCGCATGCATGTGACCTCGGTCCCGGGGGTGTTCGCAGCCGGCGACGTGCGCGAGGGGTCCACCAAGCAGCTGGCCTCGGCGGTGGGCGAGGGCGCGTCCGTGGCCCTGCAGGTCCGGTATCACCTCGACGCCAGCAGGCCGTGATGGGCGAAACCACGCAGGACCTCCGATGAAGGCACTCGTTCACGCCGAGTACGGCGGCCCTGAGGTGGTGCGGCTCGCCGAGGTCCCCACCCCGGTGATCGGCGCCAAGGACGTGCTGGTGGCTGTGCACGCGTCCTCGGCGAATCCAGCCGATATCGCAGTCATGACCGGACGTCCGGCCCTGATTCGTGCAGCCTCCGGCCTGCGCCGCCCGCGCGCACAGGTCCTGGGACGCGACTTCGCAGGGGTCGTCGAGGAGGTCGGGAGCGAGGTCACCGGCATCCGTGTCGGTGACGAGGTGTTCGGGGAGGCCAGCCAGACTTTCGCCCAGTACGCATCAGTCCGGCCCGCGCAGGTCACGCCCAAGCCGGCGAACCTGACGTTCGAGCAGGCGGCAACGGTCCCCCTGGCCGGGGTGACGGCCTGGCAGGCATGGGACCGCGCGGGCCTGAAGCAGGGGCAGAGGGTCCTGGTCAATGGCGCTTCCGGCGGGGTGGGGCACTTTGCGGTGCAGATCGCCAGGGCGCTGGGGGCGCAGGTGACGGCAGTCTGCAGCGGGGGCAACACGCAGATGGTGCAGGCGCTGGGCGCCGAGCACGTCATCGACTACCGGGAGTCGGACTACACGTCGCTCGGGCAGCAGTACGACGTCATCTTCGACGCGGTGGTCACCCATTCCCTGGCAGACACTCGCCGGGCCCTCGCGCCCTCGGGCGTCTACCTGTCGGTGGGCACCTCTCCGGCGACCGGGCCCGGGGAGGGCGGGCCGCTGGGGCCCCTGCCGGCGATCATGGGTGTCCTTGCCCGGTCGGTGATCGCGCGCCCGCAGCGGCTCGTGGTCGTGTCGGCCACAGCCAACCGCGGGTTGGATGAGCTCGCGGCACTCCTGGAGGCCGGGTCCGTCGTGCCGTTCATCGAGCGGAGCTTCCCGCTCGACCAGGGCGCCGACGCGCTGCGCCTGGTCGCCGCCCATCACGCCCGGGGCAAGGTGGCGATCACGATCTGAGCCGGATGGTGGGGTGCGACGAAGTCGCCCCCCGCCGACCGTGGTGGGCCGATGAGGGGCTGACCCAACCGATCGCTAGATGGGCGAGCAGGCGGGGCTGGCACCATCATGGACCCCACTGGGTCCCCCTCGCGCGGCCAGCGAGCGGGCCAGTGACCGGCGCGCCGCCTTCAGCCCGCTCTCACGTCCCGGGGATCACCCGGACCACAGCGCCCGAGCTGGCGTCGGCGGTCAACCAGAGGCTGCCGTCCGGCGCGTTGCGCACCGTGCGCAGCCGTCCGACGTCCCCGTCCAGCTCGACGCGGGTCCGGATGACTGAGTCCCCCTCGAGCTGCACCAGAAGCAGCTGCTTGTCCTTGAGCACTGCCACCGCCAGTGCCCCGGACCAGGGGCCCCACTGCTCGTCGGCGATGAACTCAGCCCCCGACGGGGCGATCGTGGGGCATCCGCTGGACCACACGGCCTGCTGCGCGCCCGCGATGTCCGGGGAGGTCATGGGTGCACCCTCGGCGTAGCTGCCACCTGGTCCGACCGGGTCCCACCCGTAGTTCGCTCCCGAACGCAGCAGGTTGATCTCGTCGTCGCAGTTGGTTCCGTGCTCCACGCTGAAGGGCGCACCGTCGGCGGAGCGGAACGACAACCCCTGGATGTTGCGGTGACCGATCGTGTACACGTAGGGGTCCCACGCCCCACCGGGGTTGTCGGGCGCCGGCCGGCCGTCCAGCTGGGCGCGCAGCACCTTGCCGGCCCGGCTCGTGGGGTCCTGGGGGGCGTCGGGCTGGACGGCGTCGCCGGTCGTGATCCAGAGCATGCCGTCCGGGCCCACCTCCAGCCGACAGCCGAGGTGCCGGTTTCCCGCACCCGCGGGGATCCCGGTCACCAGGGGGGTCGGATCACTGATCGCGTCGAGGTCCTCGGCCAGGCGGTACCGGACCACGCGCACGTCGCGGACCGAGCCGCCCGTCCCGGCCGCGTAGCACAGGTAGATGTGTCGGTTGGAGTCGAAGTCCGGGTCGATCGCCATCCCCATGAGGCCACCCTCGCCGGCGGCCACCACGTCGCGGACATCGGCGACCACGACACGGCGCCCGTCCAGGATTGCGGTGAGCTGCCCCGGGCGTTCGGTGACCAACGGTGTTCCGTCGGGCAGGAACCGCAGGTCCCACGGGGTGGCGAAACCGCCGAGACCATTGGCCACGGTGATCCCGGCCAGCCTGGCCGGCGGGGCGCTGCTGTCCGCCGATGCCGATGCTGCCGGCCCGGTGGGGAAGGGCGCTGAGGAGACTTCGAAGAAGTCCGGTGCGTCGGACCCGCAGGCGGCCAGCACGACGAGCGCGCATGAGGTGAGGGCCGCAGCTCGAAGGCGTCGGCCCCAGGCCAGCCGCGCCGGCTGGGCGGTCGTGTCGAATTGCACCCCATCGCGACCGGACATGCTCTCAGGCTAGCCCGGGTCAGCGGATCGAGCAGGGCCGTGGCCGCGCCGCCCGGCCCGGCCGCCGGGAACCCCATCGGCGAGCCCGCGGGCTACGGTGGTGACGTGGGTAGCAGCGTCGGGAGGTTCTTCGCACGCGGGTTCCTGGTCCTCGTGGCGGCCGTCGGGCTCCTCTGGCCGCTGCTGGGTGGGCTGTTCCCCACCTCGTCGAGCCCGGCGAACGATCCCGTGGTGATCACCGAGTACCGCGCGCAGTTCGACATCGACGCCGACGGGAGCCTCACGGCCACGGAGGACATCACCGCGGCGTTCCCGTCCGGCCGGCACGGCATCTTCCGGTACTGGGACGTCGTGGATGCAGCCGACCCCGGCATCCGGTACATCCCGACCGTCACAGGGATCACCATGGACGACCGGTCGGCCCCCTACGAGACGTTCTGGGAGTCCGGCGACCGGTTCCTGGTGGCCAAGATCGGTGATCCCGACCGCTACCTCGATCCCGGTGAGCACCGCTACCGGATCAGCTACACGATCCCCGGGGCCATCTCGCCGGCCAGTGCGGGCGCCCAGGCGGAGTTCGCCTCCAGCCAGGGCAACGACCCCGGGCCCGTCGGTTCCACCTTCCTGTGGACGGTGGTGGCCCAGGGCTGGGAGATGCGCATCGAGCGGGCCGTCGTCTCGATCGCCCTGCCGGGGGTCACCGGCCAGGTGCAGTGCTCGGCGGGGCGGCCCGGCGCGGCCCAGGCCTGTGCCATCAAGGGCGCAGGTACCGCAGAAGTGACCCTGGCAGCCGAGAACCTGCCACCACGCAGCGGCATGGCGATGCGGGCATCGATGGCCCTGGCCGCCCCGGCGCGTGCCTCACTCCCCTGGTCGATCACGTGGGACCCGGTCCTGGGGCGTTCGGTGCCTGTGGTCCTGCTGGTCATGGTCGGCTCGGGGCTCGCGCTGCTCGCGGGGATCGGCTGGGCGCGGGTCAGCCACGAGGATCCACCCGGCTTCCCGGTCCAGTACGTCCCCCCGGATGGCCTGGGCCCCGTGCAGGTCGTCTTCATGGACACGGAGGGCACGGGGGCCAATCCCCTGGTCGCCACGCTGCTGCACATGGCCGAGCGAGGGCTGGTGCGTCTGGAGCGCCCGAGCCCGGACTCGTGGAGCATCACGGGAATCGCCGCGCCCGGCGCCTGGGAGGCGCAGGGACCGGTGACCCAGGCCGTGGCCAACTCGCTGGGCCTGCACCACGGGTCCACCGTCTCGGTGAGCAGTGGCTCTGTCACGGCCGGGAAGACCCTGGACGAGGCGCGTGATGAGATCGGGCCGGCCGTGAAGGGCTGGGCACACTCCGCCGGTCTCGTGCGGACCGCACCGAATGAGCTCTGGGGCCGGGTGGTCTGGGTCCTGAGCGCGGGACTGGCCATCCTCGGATTCCTCGGGCTGTTGTGGCCGACCATGTGGGGCCTGCCCTTCGCGGCCTTCGTCATCGGCGGTGTGGGCCTGCTCGCCACAGGGGTCGGGCGGCGCCGCACGACCTCCGGGCGGGTTGTGTGGGCTCGCGCCGGTGGCTTCGAGCGCCTTCTCTCCACGCCCTCGGCGGAGGACCGCTTCGACTTCGCAGCCCGCACGGACCTGTTCATCGCCTACATCCCCTATGCCGTGGCCTTCGGGGTGGCTGATCGTTGGGCGGAGAAGTACCGTTCGGCGACCGGCCGTGATGCCCCCATCCCGGCCTGGTACCCGTACTACTACGGCGCCAGCTCCAGCGGCTTCTACTCCGGCGGGGACTTCGACACCTTCTCCTCGACGCTGTCCTCGTCCATCTCGGCCTACACGGCATCGCAGTCCTCCTCAGGCAGCGGCGGTGGCGGGGGTGGTGGTGGCGGCGGAGGCGGGGGTGGTGGCGGATCATGGTGACCGGCATCAGGAAGGTGGAACACACGTGGAGATCGTGATCGCACTGCTCGTCATCGTGGTCCTGTTCGTGGGACTGATCGTGGTGGGCTTCAACAAGCTGCGTCGACTGGACGTGCGCGCCCAGGAGGCGCTCGGCGGCATCGACGTGCAGCTGACGCGTCGGGCCGACCTGATCCCCAACCTCGTGGAGACCGTGAAGGGCTACGCCGCACACGAGCGTGGGGTGCTCGATGAGGTGACCCAGGCGCGTGCCGCAGTCAGCGCGGCATCCCGCGGCGACTCGGTCGCCGACCGGGCGGCGGCAGCCGGGGCCCTGGACAAGGCGCTGGTCAACGTCATGGCGGTCGCTGAGGCCTACCCGGACCTCAAGGCCTCGACCAACTTCGCCGACCTGCAGCGACAGCTGGCCGGGACCGAGGACCAGCTCGCGTTCGCACGTCAGTACTACAACGACGCGGTCAGCCAGCTGAACACGACCGTCACGACGCTGCCGTGGCTGTGGTTCACCGGGATGGCCGGGGTCCACAAGCGCGACTTCTACGAGGCGCCCGAGGGCCATGAGGCTCCACCCGTCGTCAAGTTCTGATCGCCGGGCAGAGCGCGACCAGGGTCGGTGAGTCAGGAGCAGGGGGCTGGGGAGCTCAGCCGGCGTATGCCGATGCCGGCAGGCCCTGCACGCCGGGCCGGACCCTGAGGACTGCACCAGCCAGCGGCTGGTCCCGGCGCTGCTGGGGGGTCAGGCCGATGCTGGCACTGGTGATGAAGAGCTCGTCGAGGTCCTGGCCGCCGAACGTGCAGTTGGTGGGCTGGGTCACGGGGAGGTCGACCACGCGGTCAAGGCGGCCGTCCACGTAGCGGTGCACGGCCGCACCACCCCAGAGGGCGATCCACAGGCCGCCCTCTGCGTCGATGGCCATCCCATCGGGAGCCCCTGACTCGGGCGGGATGTGGATCACCGTCCGGCGATCAGACAGCGAGCCGGTGGCCGGATCGAAGGCGAAGGCGTCCACGCGCTGGGTCGGGGTGTCGATGTAGTACATGACCCGGCCCGAGGCATCCCAGGCCAGTCCGTTGCCGATGGTCAGCCCCCCGAGCACCTGGTGCACGCTGCCGTCCACGTCCAGCCGGTGGAGGCTGGCAGCACCCGGCCGTTGGTCGTAGGCCATCGTCCCGGCCCAGAAGCGCCCTTCCGGGTCGCACGCCCCATCGTTGAAGCGGATCCCCGCCGCACGCATCCCCGGC
The DNA here is from genome assembly GCA_963697345.1 of uncultured Actinomycetes bacterium. Classification (GTDB taxonomy): domain Bacteria; phylum Actinomycetota; class Actinomycetes; order S36-B12; family CAIYMF01; genus Prado023. The sequence continues at coordinate 374,150 of CAVONS010000007.1, forward strand.
ACCTCGGCGATGCGTCGGGGCGTTGCGCCGTCGACCGCCCAGAAGCCGTCCTCGAGGGCGGCCACGAAGCCGCCGGACTCCCGTAGCGCGACGCAGCCCACGTCGAGGGGCATCTCGAAGTCCTGCGTGGTGCCGCTCTCGGGATCGGTCAGGTGCACCAGTCGGGCCGGGATGTCGACCCAGGCCAGGACTGCGTGCTGGGCGTCCCACACCGGGCCCTCGCCGAGCTGGGCATCGGCGAGCACCACCACCTCGACATGGTCGAACCGGGCCATGAGTCCTCCTTGCGGGGTTGGGTCACCTGCGCCGAAGCCCACTGCCACGGCTACTGGGCGAAGGTGTCGACCTCGGCCACCAGCGGGTCGAGCATGACCTCCGGGTGGTCACGCTGCACCCACTGCACCTGCCAGCGGTCGGTGAACAGCGCGAGCAGGGCTCCGTCACCTCGCTCGAGCACCTCTGTGCCACGCCGAGCCTCGATGGCCCCGATGTCCTCGCGGCGCGTCCGGCGGGCGATCGTGTAGGGCAGGGAGTCCAGGTGGATCGGGGCGTTGAGCTCGGTGGCCAGCCGGTGTGCGGCCACCTCGAACTGCATGGGGCCGACCGCGGCCAGGACGGGGGACTGGTTCCCGCGCAGGTCGGAGCGCAGCACCTGCACGACACCCTCCTGGTCGAGCTGGTCGATGCCCCGCTGGAACTGCTTGTACCGCGAGGGATCCTTGGAGCGCGCGACCCGGAAGTGCTCGGGTGCGAAGCTCGGGATCGGCGGGAAGCGGACGGGGAGGTCGGCGTAGAGCGTGTCCCCGGCGCGCAGCGAGCCCGCGTTCACCAGCCCGATCACATCGCCGGGGTAGGCGACCTCCAACGTCTCCCGGGTCCGGCCGAACACGGCGTGCACGTACTTGGTGGCGAAGGCCCGGCCGGTCGGCTCGTGAGTGAGGACGTCGCCGCGCTGGAACATGCCCGAGCAGACCCGGGCGAAGGCCAGCCGATCCCGGTGCGCGGAGTCCATGCCGGCCTGCACCTTGAACACCTGTGCGCTGAACGGCGCCTCGACCGGGCGGGCTGCGCCGTCCACGTCGGGGCGTGGCCCAGCGGGCGGTGCGAGGTCGCACAGGACGTCGAGCAGCTGCCCGACCCCGAAGTTGAGCACCGCGGCCGTGAAGAGCACGGGTGTCGTGCGTTCGGCCAGGTAGGCGGCCTCGTCGTGGTTGTAGTCGTCGGCGGCCAGCAGCTCGTGCTCGACAACAGCATCGAGCCAGGCCTGGCCCTCGCTGGCCTCCGCGGCCTCCTCGTCGAGGAACTGCTGGGGGGCGATGGACGCGCCGCCTGCGGTCCGGGTGAACTTGATGAACCCGCCGGTGGAGCGGTCCACGACGCCGCGGAAGTCACCTGCGATGCCCACCGGCCAGGTCAGGGGCGTGGGGCGCAGGCCGGTTCGGGCCTGGATCTCGTCCATGAGCTCCAAGGGGTCCATGCCGGGGCGGTCCCACTTGTTCACGACCGTGACGATCGGGACCCCGCGGCTGCGGCACACCTCGAAGAGCTTCATCGTCTGGGGCTCGAGGCCCTTGGCTGCGTCGAGCAGCATCACGGCGCTGTCGACCGCGGTCAGCACCCGGTAGGTGTCCTCGGAGAAGTCCGCGTGCCCGGGGGTGTCCACCAGGTTGAACACGACATCCCGGTAGGTGAACTGCAGCGCGGACGAGCTGATGGAGATGCCCCGCGCCTGCTCCATGTCCATCCAGTCCGACACGGTGGATCGCCGCCCTGCCTTGCCGTGCACGGCGCCGGCCTGGCCGATCGCCCGGGCGTGCAGCGACAGCGCCTCGGTGAGCGTGGACTTGCCGGCATCCGGGTGGCTGATGACGGCGAACGTGCGGCGCCGAGCTGCCTGTTCACCCACCGATGCCGCGTGGTGGCCGGCGTCCTGGCCGATCGTCGACTCACTCATCAGGCGCCCGATTCTACCCGCGGCCCGCACGCTCATTGTCCGCATCGAGTCGCGAGGTCCCCAAGAAGCGGGCACTGCTGCCTTAGGGTGACGCTCCGCACGGCAGGTCAAGACCGGCGCCTGGGGTGTCGAGACAGCGATCACTGCACCCACGCCCCGTGGTGTGCCGACTTCGGGAGGGCGGTCGACGTGCGCCGGACTATTGGTACTTTCGCTGTGGCCAGCGCCACGGCGGTTGCCCTGATGGCGGGCCCCGTGGTGACCAGCGCCCAGGCCGACGACCGCCCGGCCCCGGCGGGACAGTCAGTCCGCGTGGCCACCTACAACATCCTGAAGGCAACGGGCGCCGGCGGGAAGCGGGCGTGGACCAAGCGGCGCGCTGCCCTCACCCGCGTCGTGAACGCCACGACTCCGGACGTGCTGCTGATCCAGGAGGCCAGCACCAAGAAGTGGCGGGGTGTCCGGCACATCGATGATGTGAACCGCGTGCTCTGGAACGCCGGGTACAGGATCACGTCCACCGACTATGACTCCTGCACAGCCGGGTGCACGCGTGGTGCCCACATCTTCTACAACCCCGCGCGCATGCGGATGCCGGCCCTGCCCACGGGCGCTCCGGCGTCGGGCATGGCAGGGATCTCGACGGTCGGACTCATGGCCTTCGGGGGTGTACAGGACCGCAACGCGTCGTGGGCGTTCCTGACGCCCGCAGACAGCCCACGCACCTCCCTGTACATCTCGGTCCACCTGCCCTCCGACAAGACGGCCTTCGCCGAGGAACTGAGGCTCGCGGTGGCACGGCAGTTGCGGCCCTGGGCCGATGGCCTGATCCAGGCAAGCGGCCTGTCCGGGGTGGAGATCGTCGTCGGGGGTGACCTCAACTCCTATGAGCTGCGCCAGCCGTTCGGTGCGCAGCACGCCCTGAGCAGTGCGGGACTCATCGATGGCTACACGGCTCCGGTCAAGGTGAACCCGAACTTCGGCACGATCAACTACACGCCCTCGACGCAGAAGTACAAGGGCTTCCCGCCGAAGCCCTACTTCTACCGGTACATCATCCCCACGCGCATCGACTACGTGTTCTCCACGGTTCCCGCCGAGCGGCACGAGGTGGTCCTCTTCCTCAAGCGCAACGGCAAGTTCATGAACAAGTACCGCGTTTCGGACCACAACATGGTGATGGTGGACCTGCCCCTGAGGTAGGCCGGCCGGGGGTACCCGGCACCCGGCCCTGTCCGGCGGTTCAGTGCAGGTGGGTGTCGTGCGCCGGGTCGTCGAGGAAGCCCTCCCAGTCGTGCATGCTCCCCAGCCCGTAGGCCACCTCGAGGTTGCGCCGTGTGCACACGGTGGCCGGTGGTCCGCTGGCCACGACCCGGCCGCTGACGAGCACCACCCAGTCTGCGGCGCGGGCCTCGTCGAGGTCGTGGGTGGTGAGGATGACCGTGCAGCCGTCGGCACGCTGCTCGTGGATGAGCTCATCGATCGTGGCTGCGGAGGTGATGTCCAGACCGGTCAACGGCTCGTCGAGGACGAGCAGGTCGTGCTCCTGCACGATGCCCTGGGCGATCAGGACACGCTGCCGCTGCCCGCCGGACAGCTCGTGCATGTGCCGGCCCGCCAGGGCCGCTATGTCCATCCGTGCCATGGCCGAGTGCACCGCGTCGCGATCCGCACGGCGGAACCGGCCGAACATCCCGAGCTTGGCCAGCCGCCCCAGCCCCACGACCTCACGCACGGTGATCGGCGTGACCCGGGGCACCGGAGTTGACTGCATGACGTAGCTCATCCGGCCCCGGGCGACCTCGGGCTCCTGGCCCAGCACGCGCAACTGGCCGGAGGCGACCGGGACCAGTCCGGCGAGCGCGGAGAGCAGGGTTGACTTGCCCGACCCATTCGGTCCGATCACCGAGACCACGCCCACCTTCGGGATCTGGAAGGTTGAGGCGGAGATCGCAACGTAGCTGCCGTAGCGCAGCTCGACGTCCTGGGCCTCGACGATGAGGTCGCGGGTCGCACTCATGCCGGCACCGGCTCGGTCGACTGATTCCCGGGGACGTCGTCGGCGGTCCGGCGGCGGGCGTGGAGTCCCTTGGAGATGGGCAGGACCAGGAAGAACAGGATGACGGGGATGATCGCCATCGTCGCCGAGGCGGCGGTGCCCAGGTGGTAGCTGAGCAGGAGGCCCAGCCACACGGAGAAGACCGACAGCAGCGCCGCCCCGAGCATCATCCGCGGGACGGTCCGAGTGATCAGGGCGGCGGTCGCCGGAGGGCCCACGAGCAGGCCGAACACCAGTAGCGTGCCGACCGCCTGGAAGCTGCCGATGACGGCGGTGGCGATGAGGATCAGCAGGGCCGTGTGGGCCAGACGGGGATGCAGGCCCAGCAGCTCGGCCTTGTCCTCGTTGAACGCCAGGGCCAGCAGTGGCCGGTACAGGAGCAGCGAGGCGAGGATCACGATCGCACCGAGGGCCAGCTGCCACAGGAGGTCCGACCAGGTCACGGCCAGGGCATTGCCGAAGAGGATCGAGGTGAGGCTGCCGGTGTAGCTGTCGACCTTCGAGATGATCACCACGCCCAGCGCGAGCATCCCGACGAAGAGCAGGCCGATCGCTGTGTCCTCGCTGAGCCGGGAGTTGCGGTTCACGACCTCGATGAGGACCAGCATGACCGCCGCTGCCATGGCAGCCCCGAGCAGGGGGTTGAACTCGAAGGCCACCGCGGCCGCGATGCCGGGCACGACCCCGTGCGTGAAGGCATCACCGAAGAAGCTCATGCCGCGCAGGACCAGCCACGTGCCCACCACGGAGCACATCAGGCCGGCAAGGATGCCACCGAGCAGTGCTCGCTGCTGGAAGCCCAGCGCGAAGGGTTCGACGAACCACTCGATCACGGGGGCAGCCTAGCCAGCCAGCGCGTCGGAGATCCGCTGCGCGTTGGTGGTCATCATCCCCTGGTAGGTGTCCGCCCCGGACCCGGGAGGCCCCAGGCTGCCGATGTAGAGCTCGACCACCTCGACGTCACCGGCCTCGGCCGCCAGCGCGTCGACCAGGGCCTGCGGATTGGCGAGGTTGGCGAAGACCGCCGGCACTCCGGAGTCCTGGACGGTCGCGGCCAGCGCGGCCAGCTCGGCGGAGCTCGGCTCGGCCAGAGTTGATCCGCCGGGGATGACTGCCCCGGCCACCTCGTAGTCGTAGGCGGTGGCGAAGTACTCCAGCGCGTCGTGGTCGGTGACCAGGATCCGGCGCTCGGGATCCACGGCCGCCAGGGTTGCTGCCACCGCCTCGTCCAGCTCGGTCAGCTCATCGGAGACGGTGGCCCCACAACCCTCGAACGCGGGATCGCCGGTGACCGCCGTCAGCTCTGAGCCGATGAGTGCCGCGGCGCGGGCAGCACGTTGGACGTCGAGCCAGACATGCGGGTCGTCCCCGGAGTGATCCTCCCCGGACTGATTCTCGGCCTCCTCGTGGTCGGGGTCCGACTCCTCGCCGAGGGGCTGCGGATCGAGTTGTGGCCCGAGCTCCACGATCCGGGCGCCGTCCTGTGCTGCTGAGGCCAGGGTCTCGGTGAGGCCCTCCTCGAGCCCCAGGCCGTTGGCGATCACAAGGTCGGCGGAGACGATCGTCACGATGTCCTGGGAGGACGGGGAGTAGTCGTGCGGGTCCGCGCCGACGGGGATGAGGATGTCCGCGGCTCCGGCTCCGGTGCAGAGCAGCACCTGGCTGGTGATGTCGCCCCAGAACGTGGTCGTGGCCACCACGGAGACAGCGCCGTCCGTGGCCCCGGAGGCGTCAGGGGTCGAGCCGTCGCCGGCGTCGGCGCACCCGGCGACCAGCAGCGCCGAAGCCGCAAGGCTGATGGCGGGGGTGAGGCGACGACGCATGGAAGCCCTCCTGGAGACGACGTTACGTACACGTTGAGACGAATGAGAATCAGTCTAGATTAGATGGGGGGTAGTGCCAAACGGGCGCTGGTGGAGCGTGCTGACGCCCCGCTGGCTGCGGCTACGCTAGCCACCATGACCAGCCCCACCCACCCACGCCAGCGCACGACGCGGCAGAGGGTGGCGGTCGCGGAACTGCTGGCTGAGTCCGACGAGTTCCGCAGCGCGCAGGACCTGCATGCCGCCCTGCGGGATCGGGGTGCCTCGGTCGGGCTCGCCACCGTGTACCGCAACCTCGGGCTCATGGCCGAGCTCGGCGAGGTGGACACGCTGGTCCGCGAGGATGGCGAGACCCTCTACCGCCAGTGCAGCGACGTCCACCATCATCACCTCGTGTGCCGGACCTGTGGGCGCACGGTGGAGATCGCGGGGCCGGCGGTCGAGACCTGGGCGAACGCCGTCGCCGCCGAGCATGGGTTCAGCGACGTCAGCCACCAGCTTGAGCTGTTCGGCCTGTGCGCGCAGTGCCGCGCCGCCGGCTGACGGTTCGCCTGAGTCAGCAGGCCAGCCCGTCGTCGATGGGCCCGCCATCGATGGGCTGGGCATCCGAGCCAGGGACCGAGGAACCGACCGCGGCCGCACTGCGCACGCGTCCGATCCCGGCGCAGGTCGAGCCGGCCACGTGGTAGCAGTCCAGGCACAACCACAGGTCCGCGATCTCGAGTTCGGAGTCGCGGCCACAGCGCGCACAGGGCTCGGTCACGGACCCATCGTGGCCGTGATCACGGGGCGCAGCAACTGGCCACAGTCCACCGCTGCTCCTACGATCAAGCGATGAGGTACTTCGTCACGGGTGCAACCGGGTTCATCGGTGGGGTGGTGGTGCGCAAGCTGCGCCAGCGGGGTGACGAGGTGGTGGCCCTCGTGCGCGATCCCGGCCGCGCTCGGCACCTGGCCGACCAGGGCGTGGAGCTGGCCCGTGGTGATGTGTCGGATCGTGAGTCCCTGGCAGACCCGATGTCGGGTGTGGAGGGCGTGTTCCACATCGCCGGTTGGTACAAGGTCGGGGTGGACGACCGGGAGGCGGCCTGGGCCACCAACGTGGAAGGAACCCGCAACGTCCTGGACACGATGGGTGAGCTGGGCATCGCCAAGGGCGTCTACACCTCGACGGTGGCCATCAACTCCGACACCCACGGGATGGAGGTCGACGAGTCCTACCGATTCGTGGGCAAGCACCTGAGCCTCTACGACACCACCAAGGCCGAAGCCCATCGGATCGCCCGTGCCCGGATCGCTGAGGGCCTGCCGCTGGTGATCGTGATGCCCGGGCTGGTGTACGGCCCGGATGACACCAGCAGCGTCCGGGCGTCGCTGCGCGAGCTCCTGCGCGGACGGCTGCCGGCGCTGCCCACCGGCACGGAGTACTCGTGGGCACACGTGGACGACATCGCCGATGCTCACCTGCTGGCCATGGACCAGGCCCCGGTGGGCGAGACCTACATCGTGGCCGGGGAGCGCGCGACGCTGCTCGACGCGATGAGCATGGCAGCGCAGGTGTCCGGCCGGCGCGCCCCCGTGGGCATCCCGGCGGGGGCCATGCGTGCGATGGGCCCGGTCACGGGACTGCTCGGCAAGGTGCTGCCGGTCCCCCCGGAGTACACCCCCGAGGGCCTGCGTGTGGTCGCCGGGACCACGTATCTCGGCTCGAACGCGAAGGCCCGCCGCGAGTTGGGGTACGACCCGCGCCCGTTGGCTGAGGGCTGGGTGGAGACTGTCCGCCATGAGATGGCCACACTCGTCTGAGCTCTCGAACGGTCACTGGCCGAGGTCGAGCAGCCCGCGTTCCGACAGGGCCTGGGCCAGGCCACCGCGGGATCGAACCCCGAGCTTGCGGTAGGTCTTGCCGAGGTGGAACTCCACCGTCTTGGCGGACAGGAACAGGCGCGCGGCGACCTGGTTGTTGGACTGTCCGTGTGCGACCTCGAGGGCAACCCGGAGCTCCTGCGGGGTCAGCGCCTGGTCGATGGCCTGCGCATGCTGCATCCGGTTGCCCATCTGTTCCCCCGAGGCAAGCAGCTCGCGCCGGGCCCGCGCCGCCCACGGGGTGGCGCCGAGAAGGGTGAACGCCTCGTCGGCCTCCCGGAGATGCGTTCGGGACAGCAGGCGGCGCCGGGTGCGGCGCAGGTGCTCGCCGAGGTGCAGGTGCGTGCGCGCGTACTCGAAGGCGTCAGCCGTGCGTTCGATTTCCTCGAGGGCGTGGGCGAGCAGCTCATCGGCGTCGGCCGGCAGGGTGAGGGCGCGGCATCGCGCGACCAGCGCCGCACCCAGCGGATCGACCAGGCCCCGGGTCCTGGCTTCGACCTCGTCGGCCACGGCCGCGCCCGTGCCCCGATCACCTGTCTCGACCAGCGCTTCGACGAGGTCCCCGAGGCCCGTGATCAGCGCGTCCCGACACCCACGACCGAGGAACGGCACGGCACGTAGTGGGCTCAGGACTCCGATCGCCTCCTGGGTGCGCCCCAGGGAGAGGGCCAGCGCGCCCCGCGCCTGGGTGGACCACAGCTCGAGCCAGGGCGAGGGGCGGCGGGCGAACGCCACCTGGGCAGCCGCAAGGTGGTTCAGCGCCGCTTCCTCGTGGCCGCGATACGCGTGCAGGCCGGCGAGTCGGGCCTGGTCGACCCCGTCGGGGTACCCCAGTGCATGCAGGATGGCGATCTCATGGGTGAGCAGGGAGACGGCTCGATCCCAACCCCCGTCGCGGCGAGCGCGCTCCGCGCCGAAGAAGTCGGCGTACACCAGGTCGATCGGTCGCCCGTGGGTGCGCAGCAGCTTCTCCATCAGGTGGAAGCGAGACCGCGCTGCCGAATCGTCGGCGCCCAGCCAGTTGGGGACCATGGCCCACGCCGTCAGGAGGTCCATGGAGAAGGTGGTCGGGTCACGCGCGGAGCTGAGTTGCTCTGCCCGGCGCAGAGCCGCCACTGCGGGCTCATTGCGACCGAGGAACATCTGGGCGCTGCCCATCGCCGCGAGCAGGACCCAGTCGTCGCCGGACCCCTTCCTGTCCATCGCCGAGATCAGCCGGCTGAGCAGGTCGACGTCGGCGTCCTCCATGGCGGTCCAGGCCAGCCGGCTGAGCAGGGCGGTGGCGAGGGCCGGGTCCACGTGCTCGTGATCCACCGTGCTGAGCAGATCGATCACCGTTGCGGGATCGGCGCCGTGCAGGTTGTCTGCCACGACGAACGTGGCCCGCGCGCGCATGTTCGGGTCGGTGACGCTCCCGAAGACCGCAGTCGCCATGCGCACGGCGCTGTCGGAGTCGGGGTTCGCCTCGGCCGCCTGCAGGAGCCGGCGCTGACGGTCGGCGGGGTCAGCGGACAGGTCGGCGGCGAGCTGGGCCAGCAGGCTCGCCCGTCCCGGGGAGTGCGGGGCCAGCCGGGTGGCGGCCGATTCCAGGTCGGCAGCGATCTCCTCGTCGGGCCCGGCCGAGCCCAGGGCTCGGTGGCGCAGCCCCCGTACATCGCGCCGCTCGCGCAGGACCTCCCCGAGGGCTGCGTGGGCCTCCCGAGCCCACTGCGGGGGTGCCACTGCGTGCACGGCGGCCCGGGCCAGCGGGTGCGTGAACCGAGGGATCCGATCGAGGCGCACGAGCCCGTGCAACTCAGCGGGGAGCAGGGCTTCCATGCCCAGCCCGAGCTTCCCCAAGCCGGCCAGGATGACCGTCGGGTCGGCGGTGTCGTCCGCAGCCAGGAGGGTCACGGCACGCTGACCCTGGACGTCGAGGGCGTCCCATCCGCTCGCGTAGCGCACCTGCACGGCGCGGTCCACCGGCACGGGCGAGGGCAGCGGGGCGCTGCCAGCCAGTTCATGGGGTGTCAACAGGTCCCTGACCCCGACCAGGGCCAGGGGCACCCCGGCGAGCTCGCGCGCGACCTCGCCGGCGACGTCTGGGGCCAGCTCAGGTGCCGAATGCCCGAGCACCTCGACCGAGTGCTCGATCGAGAGGGGCTTGAGGGTGACCAGTGGGAAGGCGTCGTAGGGGGAGTCAGCCGCAGCGCTCGGCTGACACACGAGCACCACCGCGATGGGATCGGCAAGCAGACGTCGGCAGGCGAACGCCAGCGCCGTCATCGATCGGTCGTCGAGCCACTGGATGTCGTCGACGAGGACCGCGAGCGGACCCCGACGGCTGGCCAGTGACAGTGCCTCCAGGAGGGCCGCCGGGGAGCCTGGCGTCTCAGGCCGATGGCCGAGCCGGTCAAGAAGGAGATCCAGGGCCGAGGACGGGATCGCGGACTCGGACTCGATCGCCGTGAGCCGGACCACCGACATGCCGCTGCTGGTCGCCATCTGCTCAGCGATGTCCAGCAGTGCTGTCTTGCCTATGCCCGGGTCGCCACTGATGCGGATCACCGAGGCGCTGCCCTCGCGAGCGCGCTGGAGCTCGGCCCCGATCTGCTTGATCTCCCCGTCGCGCCCAACGAGCACGTCCACGAACGTAGCAGCGCAGCGATGCCTGGGGAAGAGCGATGGGTGTCGTTGCCGGACTAGGGGAACCCCTGATGCGACCAGCCACGGGGGAGCGCGAGTGTGGTCGGCATCAGCTCGTCGCCACTGGAGGAGAGACATGAATCGCATCGTTGGCAGGATCGCCGTCGCATCGTCGTTCTTCGTCATGGGAGGGCTCGCGGTGGCCCCGGCAGCATCGGCGGCTCCGACGCTGATCCCGCGCCACGAGGTCTCCACGTTCATCGCCCCGGATCCCGGTTCTGAGACCGGTGACTCGTCGACCAGTGGTTGCGGCGCGGGTCGCTTCGCCGTCAACTGCTCGGTTCCGGCCGGAACGTCGGTCCCCGCCCAGGCTCCGGCGGCCGCCATGCGCGCACTGGATGCCGAGGTCAGCTCGCTGGCCGTGTCCACGGGTGGTGTGGTGGAGTCGGCGGTCCCGGTGCCCGTCCCAGCGATGCATGCGATGGTCACGGACATGACCGATGCGCCTCCCGTGCCGGTCCTGCCGGACCACATCGCCAAGCGGTACTGACCCCCGGAGGGGCCACGTCCGGGCTGCCGCCCGCCAGGGTCTTCTTGGGAACCTACGCGAACGTAACCTACGATGACGCGAAGCCGTGACGTATCCACGCATCGGCGTCACGGAGGAGTTCGCGATGACGGTTGGCCCCCGCGCGGTCCACACTGGGGCGATGGAACCGGACCCTGCTGCCAGCGCCCTTGGGGCTGCTGGCCCTGATCCGTCCGATTCGGTGCCCACGGATCACGGGCCCAGGGATCACGGGGTCGCCGCCCTCAAGCCCAGGCTGCGGGGCTGGCTGCACTTCGGCGCGGCCCCGCTGGCGTTCGTCCTGGGACTGGCGCTCATGGTGGTCACCCCGACGCAGGGCCTGCGCGCTGCCGTGGCGGTGTACGTGCTGACCACAGTGCTGCTGTTCGGCGTCAGCTCGGCCTACCACCTCGGCGCTGGGTCAGCACGTGTCAACGCCTTCCTGCGCAAGCTCGACCACGCCAACATCTACCTGTTCATCGCCGGTTCCTACACCCCGTTCGCGGCGGCGCTGCCCGACGCGCGGCTGCGGTGGACGGTGCTCGCGCTGGTCTGGGGGATCGCCCTGGTCGGACTCATCGTGCGGGTGGCCTGGACGGGTGCGCCACGATGGTTGGTCACGGGCTCCTACATCGCCCTGGGCTGGGTGGCGGTGTTCTTCCTGCCAGCCTTCTACCGGGACCTCGGCGCTGCCACGGTGGCGCTGCTGGCGGTCGGCGGTGTGCTCTACACGCTCGGCGGCGTGGTCTACGCGCTCAAGCGCCCCAACCCCCACCCCGAGTGGTTCGGCTTCCACGAGCTGTTCCACGCCTTCACCATCGCCGCCTACCTGGTCCAGTACGTCGCGGTCGCGATGGTCGTCACAGGCTGACCCCCCACCCCCCCGAATCTCCTCCGCCTGAGTCGATTTCCTCCGCATGCACGCGGAGGAAATCGGCGTACGCGGAGGGAATTGGACGCGGGTGGGCGGGGCGCGGGTGGGTGGGGCGCGGGTGGGGTGGGGTGGGGTGGGCGGGGTTAGGGGTGGACGAAGGGGCCCTCCGACAGGCGCGTGGTCTCGTCTCGGCACCAGAGGGCGATCAGCCCTCGGAAGTGCTCGATGAAGTGGTCGTGCTCGTGCGGCGGGAACATCGCCCGCACGGTGTCGACGATGACCGAGTCCATCCCCGGACCGCTGAACCACTCGAGGGCGACCTCGTCGAAGTTGCGCAGCCGGGAGTCGCACCAGTCGTAGTACCGGTCGGTGTCGAAGTGCGCGTCGGCGAGCTTGCGGTAGGCGGCGAGCTTCTCCTCGTAGGACAGGTCCTCCCGGTCGCCGATCTCGAAGTAGCGCGTTGTCTCGAGGTCCACCGAGCGGGGGCGCTGGGTCACCATGGCATACGCGCTCCACTTCACCAGCGCCTTCATCGCCCAGGGGAAGTAGTAGTGCAGGGACGTGACGGCCACGTCGGGGCACGCGTTGGCGTAGTCGATCGGGTAGACCTGATCGGGCTGCCCCTCGCCGCCGAACTTCACCAGCATCTCGCAGGAGTTGAACTCCCACTTGAAGAAGGCGTTGACGGTCCGGTTGATGGTCACGCACTCGTCGCCGGACTGCGCGGACAGGAAGCTGTGGTCCACCGCGTAGCGGTTGTGCATCGGCTGGTCGGGCTGGAAGCGCATGACCATGGTCTCGGGGCCGATCGACAGGGACCGGGCGAACACGTCGTGATCCTCGGCGGCCTGCAGGTGCATCAGCATCTCGCCGGAGTCGTCGTAGGCCCGGTACAGGGAATCTCGATCATCGACGCGTGAGACGCCGCGCCAGCCGCCGCCGTCGAAGGGCTTCATGTACAACGGATAGCCGACCTGGTCTGCGAGGGCGTCGAGGTTGAAGGGCTGGTTGTAGCGCTCGGCGGTGTAGGCGTACTTCGCGTGGTCCAGGGGGTTCTTGTACGGGACCAGCACGGTCTCCGGGATCTTGAGGCCCAGGCGGATCATCGCGCAGTACGCCGAGTGCTTCTCCATGGACTGGAACGTGAACGGGCTGTTGAGCAGGTAGACGTCGTCCATGAGCGACGCCTTCTTGAGCCACTCGCGCGGCACGTAGTACCAGTACGCGAGGCGGTCGATGACGAGGTCCTGTCGGGGCTTGTCGCGCAGGTTGAACGGCTCGATGGTGGTCCGCTCGGTGGCGATCTCGTGCGTGACGCCGTGTGCGTCCTCGATGGGGCCCAGCGCCCGGACCAACGACTCGAACGCGACAGGCCAGTCGTTCTCCGTGCCCAGGAGCAGTCCGACGAGGTGGGATCGGGTGGTGGCGTCCATCGTGTCCTCCTAGAGGTGGGTCAGGTGCTTGACGGCCATGCGCTGCCACGAGGGCCAGTCGTGCGGCGTGTCGGTGCCCCACACGTCGAGGTTGCAGGGGATGCCCTTGTCCCAGAGGGCCTGGGCCAGGGCCCAGCTGGACTGCAGGGCAGCGGTCGGATGCTCCTCGAAGGCCCCGGAGCCGACGGCCAGCTGGACGAAGACGCGGCTGCGCAGCCACTCGAGGTGCTCGCCGTACAGGTTGGGTACGTAGGCCAGCGGGTTGTTGAAGTACAGGGCGTCGCCCATCTCGCCCCAGGGGTGCCACGTGCCCGGGTCGTAGTTCCCCGAGAGGCCCACCGCGTGCGGGAACAGGTCGGCGCGGCGCAGTGCCAGGTTCACCGCGTGGTAGGCGCCCATGCTGACCCCGCAGGCCACGATCGGCACCCAGCCGCCGCAGTCGCCATGGATGGCTGGGGCGACCTGGTCGGTGATCCACGCGTGGTAGGCGTCGTGGTTGCGGGCGCGTTCCTCGGTGGGGATCGAGTTGTTGGACCAGGACGACCCGTCGTTGGCATCCACGGCATACACCTTGAGCTGGCCGGCCTCGATCGCCGGGGCCAGCGCGTGGATGATGCCGTTGTTCTCGATGTCATAGGCGCTGCCGCGCTCGGAGGGGAATATCAGGACCGGTGTCCCCCAGTGCCCATAGGCCACCACGTGTCCGGAGGTTCCCAGGGTGGGGGCCCAGACCTGCCACTCGTCACGACGCATGGGGCGCAGTCTGGTCGGTCAGGTGCAGGTGTTGCCTGTCCGGCCCCACACCGTGCGCATGAGCACCCGCAGGCCGGGGTCCAGGCAGTCGCGCCAGCCGGTGTGGTTGTGGCCGTCGGGGTTCTCGATCAGCTCGGTGGGCACCCCCGCGCGCCGCAGCCGGCGGGCCAGGGACCGGTTGTTGGCCAGGTTCTCCTCGCCGGTCCCGCAGGTCATGCTCACGTGCAGCCCCACCAGCCGATCCGGGTCTGCCACGACGTCGTCCACGAAGCGCACGGTGCGCTGGTAGAACCGGAAGCCGCGCTCCATCCCGTCGGTCCGGGGCCGGAAGAACGACCCGGACTGGGTGAAGACGCCGCCGAAGCTGCCCGGGTAGGTCACAGCGGCATGCAGCATCGCCAGTCCGCCCAGGCTCGAGCCCACACCGATGGGCGGCCCGACGGTGGTCACAGAGCTGGTCACCTGGGTGAGCATCCCGGTCACCAGGGCGCGGGCGTAGGCAGGGGAGGCCGAGTAGGTGCGGTCCCGGTCGACCGGCGCCAGGAGCAGGACGCGGCACCGCAGCTCGGGTTCGAGGTGGGTCATCGTGTTCACGTAGCGCAGCAGCTGGGCGAGGTCGGCGTACTCCGGTCCGTCGTGGACCACGAGCAGCGGCAGGGGCTGGGTGGGCACCGAGTCGGCCGGGACGTGCAGCTGGCCGGTCACCGCGACGTCCGCCTCGGGGTCGATCACGTCCTCGGCGGCCGGCTCGGGTACCAGGGTGTCGCGAGGTGTGCCCGAAGCCCATGCGGCGCGGCGAGCCCGGTCATCGACCCCCGGGGACCCCGACCGCACCTGGACCGAGGCGATCCCCTCGGCCGGTGGCGTGCGCACGCCCGGGACGCCCGAGGCGGACATGGCCACAGGCACGAGGCCGTCTCCCGCCCGGCCGGAGGAACCCCGCCGCCGAGCGATCCGGGGCTGGTCGCTGCCCAGGGCGCGGCGCCGCGCAGCTGTCACCGACTGTGCGTCCCTGCGGTTCTGGGCGTCGGTGGCATCGGCGACCGCGATCCACCAGGGTCTGGTGTACCCGGGGAACTCGATCACGGACTTGTCGCCGAACACGGTGCGGATCTGGTGGGCGTTCGCCGGATCGGGCACCATCGATTCCCCACCGTCGGGCCACTGCATGACCAGCAGGTACTCGAGGCGGTCGACCGGGGGGCGCGGGATTCGCGCGACCCAGTGCTGCCCCTCGCGGCGGAACGTGGGGTCGGCGCCGTAGTCACGCAGGTGGAACCAGACGCGCAGCGGGACAGCCCCGCGGTCCGCGGGAACGCGGAACGTGATCTCATGGGTCTCGGGATCCACGGATGGCCCCAGCGCCGGGGCGCGCGCACCGGGTGAGTCCATCTGCAGATGCTATCCACTGGGCGGTGACCCACTGGACCTATCACGAAATGATAAACAGGTGCCACACTTTCTGGCTCGGAGCGGGTGTGCCTGCCCGAATCGGGGGGATGATTGTTCCATGACGATGACACCGGCGCAGGCGCTGCGCACCCCCAGGAACCGTGGGACCTCAGGCTCCGCCCGTTCTGCTGCCTTCTTCGACCTCGACGGGACCCTCATCCCCGGCTCGGCCAACGTCCCGCTGGCGAAGGCCGCGTTCCGCGCGGGCATGGTGACCCCGCACGAGCTCGTCCGTGACCTGCGCCACGGGGCCTCGTTCCTGCTCAAGGGGGCCAGCGATGAGCGCTCCGAGGCGGTGCGCGACCGGATCCTGGCGGCGGTGGCCGGGCGCCGCGCCGACGAGATGGTCGCCCTGTCCGATGGTTTCATCCCGGACCTGGTCGCCTCGATCACGCCGGCGATGCGCGCGGCGCTCGACGAGCACGCCTCGGCCGGCCGTGACCGGGTGATCCTGTCGGCCAGCCCCACGGAGATCGTGTCGCGCCTCGCCGAGGCAGCCGGTCTGGAGCGGGGTGCCGGGACCACCTCCGAGATCGATGATGACGGTCGCTACACCGGCCGGCTGGCCGGGCCGTTCTGCTACTCGGAGGGCAAGGCGCAGACACTGCGTGCCGTGGCCCGTGAGCAGGGTTATGACCTGGGGGCCAGCTACGCCTACACCGACTCCATGAGTGATCTGCCGATGCTCGAGGCCGTCGGCCACCCCGTGGTGGTCAACCCGGAGGCGGAGTTGCGCGAGCTGGCCGAGGAGCGGGGGTGGCCGATCGTGGAGACCTCGCGCTTCCCCCGGGTGGCCGTGACCGACGTGCATGGCTGGGTCCGGATGAGCCAGCGCCTTGCGGTGGCCTCCGTGGGTGCGGTCATCGCACTCGGGACACGCCCGATCGAGGCGGTCGGCGGCATCGACGGGGCGAGCGAGGCGGCCTGAATGGACGCCAGGGAGCGTGCCGCGGCGGCACATGCAGCCGGCGGTGCCATCGCCCGGGTGACCAGGGCGGTGGCAGGCACCCACGAGGTGGTCACCGATGCCGTGCGCAAGGGGTTGACCCCCCTGGGGGAGGCCGGGCGCCTGCCGCTGGAGGCCAGCGCGCTGATGTCCAGGGCGAACTTCGCGATGGTCGAGTCCGCCGCGCGGGGTGCGGCGACCCTGGCCGCGCCGGTCCTGGTCGCCGCCACGCCGCCGGACGCGAAGCCGGCGTCCACCCATCCCCCCGCAGTGAACTGGCTTGCGGCCCTCGGGGCGGCCTTCGGTGACCAGCTGGTCTCCGATGAGCGGGTCAGGGACCTGAGCGTTCCCATGGCGCTGCGCCATCAGGGGCAGCCGGTGGACCCGGGCGCCGCGCCCACGCCCAGCCCGACGCTCGTGGTCTTCGTCCACGGCCTGGGCAACCACGAGTCCGTCTGGGGGCAGTCCTACCTGGACCTCGCCGTGGACCACGGGGCCACACCGCTGACGGTCCGCTACACGACCGGCCAGGCCATCGCGGACTCCGGTGCCGAGCTCGCTGAGGTCCTTGCCGAGGTGACAGCCCTCTGGCCCGTCCGCGTGGACAGGATCGTCCTGGTCGGGCACTCGATGGGTGGCCTGGTGATTCGCGAGGCGCTGGCCGCGGGCGGGCCCTGGCACCAGCTCGTCTCCGATGTGATCACCCTGGGAACACCCCACAGGGGTGCCTCGCTGGAGCGTGTCGCGGTGCGTGGCCTCTCGCTGGCCTCCTCGATCCCGCTGGCCGCCCCGATCGTGGCGCTCGGTGATGAGCGCAGCGTGGGCATCAAGGAGCTGGGCCTGGCTGATGTGGCACCGGCCACCGAAGGGCCCCAGTGGCACCTCGTGGCGGCGACGCTGCGCCAGCACGACGCCGTAGGTGCGGCACGTCGGGCCCGCTCGGCGCTGCTGGCGGGCCTCGGCGACGGGCTGGTCACCACCGACAGCGCCCACGCAGTCGATGACCGGCTGGTGGCCACGCGTGTGGTCATCGACGACGCCAGCCACATGGCCCTGCTGGACCACCCCGAAGCGGCCGACGTCCTGCTTGCGGCCCTGCGAGGCAGTTGACGGCGGTCGGCGACGTCGCTGCGGGGTGGCGGACCTGCGGCGTCAGTGCGCGGGGCTGGGACATCATGGGCCCATGTCGCCCGCCATCCCGCCTGGAGCGCCGCGGAGCGCACCCCCGTGGTGGCTGCTCTACTCGGCGATCTTCGCCGGCGGCCTGCTCGGCGGCACGACCCGGTACCTGGTCGAGCTGGCCCTGCCCTCGACGCCCGGTGAGATCCCGTGGGCCATCCTCCTGGTCAACCTGCTCGGTGCCTTCGTGATCAGCCTGCTCCTGGCTGGATGGTTCCGGCGTGGGCATGTGGCGCACCCGTGGCGGCCCTTCCTGGCGACCGGGCTGCTCGGCTCGTTCACGACGTGGTCGACGTTCATCGCCGACACCTACGACCTGGCCGCCGCCGGTCGTGAGCTGGTGGCGGCTGTCTTCGTGCTCGGCGCCACGGCACTGGGCATCCTCGCAGCAGGGGCGGGCTGGTGGACGGCGCAGAGGGTTGTCCCCCCGATCGAGGAGGCAATCCGCGCATGAGCGTGATGGACCAGATCAGCAACCTGCATCTCGTCGGCGTGGCCGTGGGTGCGGGCCTCGGTGCGATCTGCCGTGGCGGGCTGGACGCGAACGTCATCCGACGGGTCGGACCCACCCGGCTGCCGTGGGCGACGCTGACCGTGAACGTGCTCGGTTCCCTGATCCTGGGCGTGGTGATGGGCTGGTCGGCTGCGGTTGTCACAGCCTCGGGCGCGACACCCGGTCAGGCTGAGGACGCGCTGGCCATCGAACTCATCATCGGGACCGGGTTCGCCGGTGGTCTGACGACCTTCAGCACGTTCTCGTGGGAGTCGTTCCGACTGGCGAACGAGGGCAGGCCCCGGGGCATGCTCGCCTACGCCGCGGTGACCATCGTGGCCACCTTCGCAGCTGTTGCCCTGGGGATGTCCCTGGGCCATCTGCTGGGCTGAGCGGCCCGGCTCACCGGCCGACCAGGGCGAGCGTGACGCCAGGCTCGAGCACCAGCACGGAGTCGCGGGCACCACTGGCCAGATCGATGCGCTGCACCGTGGTGGGGGGATTGGGTGCCTCGTTGTCGTTCTCCCCCGTGGGGGGTGCCGTCGTCGGGTTCAGGTAGAGGAACCGGCCATCAGCGGAGCAGCCCACTGCGTCCTGGATCTCCCAGGTGACCTCGGCGACCGTGGCCGGCCCCACGACGGCGGTCGTCGAGACCGTGTCGATCGCCTCCCCGTTCGAGGTGTCCCTGGTCGTGTATCCCAGGACCGAGTCCGCCCCAATCGGGCACAGGGGTCCCCACCCCTCGGGTGAGGTGCCCACCTGTGCGGTCGTGCCATCGGTGAGATCCATCCGCAGCACCGTGCTGACGCTGGCCTCATCGCCATCACCGGGTGGGGCCGTCACGACGATGACCTCGTCGGGGGAGGCTGTCCCCAGGATCGTCGACAGGTCTGCGATCGGTCCGTACTCGGCCAGCGTCTGCCCGTCGGACAGTGCGCTCACGAGGATGGACCCCTCGTCGGGGCCGTCGCCGGTCATCGGGTCGCGGCCCAGCTCGGTCGTGCGGGCCATGCGCGTCTCATCGAGCAGGACGCAGGCGGCGTAGGACAGGCCCTCGCCACCACACCAGCGGGCAGCGGCCACCTCGGTGATGACCGCGCTGCCCTGACGCACCTGCAGGACGGTGGTCCAGTAGTTCTCGAAGGTGCCGGTGAGCGCCAGCTCGGCCACGCCGTCGATCAGGGCGGGGAACGTCTGGTCGTCGCCTGGCTCGGAGAGGATCCTCTCCGCCGCCCCGATGGCCCCGTCGGTACTGATCGGATGGGACTGCACGGTGATGTTCGCGGCCCATTGGACGGTGAACAGATTCCCGTTCCCACCTGCCGGGGCGGTGGCTGGCGTGGAGGCCGACGGGGCTGCGCTGGGGCTGCTGGCCGTGTCCGGCTCATCGACCGACGACGCACATCCTGCGATGAGCAACCCCGCCACGACTCCAACTGCCGCACGTCTGCTCATGGTGAGCCCCCTTCGTCCGTGGTTCCACCATGGACCTCCGAGGTGCCCCGAGTCCAGTGTCGGGGGCCACCGGCAGTGCTACGGTTGTGCCACCACGACAGGGGAGCGCCACGTGCGCTGAGAGTGCGGGACCGACCGCAGACCCTCGAACCTGATCCGGGTCATGCCGGCGAAGGAAGTCGTTCGCCCACCTGGCGTGGCCCGTCCCGATCAGGAGGAGAGCCATGGACCAGTCGAGCCCGTCACGCGGGTGGCGCACCATCGACATCGTGACCGTCGCAGTGCTGGCGGTCGTCTCCGGCGTGGTGTTCTGGGCCTGGAACCTCGTCTGGACGGCCACCGGACCGGCCTTCGCGGCCTTCCCCCCGGCCCAGGCCCTGCTCTACGGCATCTGGCTCGTGCCCGGAGTCCTGGGCATGCTGATCGTGCGCCGCCCCGGTGCGGCTGTGGCCACGGCCTTCCTCGCGGCGTCGGTGTCCTGGCTGCTCGGTGCCTGGTGGGGCCTCTCCGTGCTCTGGTACGGCGTCCTGCAGGGCCTCGCCCCCGAGCTGGTGTTCGCCTCGGGCCGGTACCGCGCATTCGGTCCCAGGATCGCCATCGTGGCTGGCGCTGCTGCGGGTGCAGTGCCCGGGATCCTCGATCCGGTCTTCTGGTACCCGGAGTGGACACTGGCGTGGAAGGCCGCGTTCCTCGCCGCGAGCATGGCGTCCTCGGCGCTGATCGCGGGCTGGGGGTCCTGGGTCCTGGCCCGGCGGCTGGCCCGCACGGGCGTGCTGGACTCCTTCCCCCTGGGGCGTGAACGGGTCGGCGTCTAGGGGCCCTCGGGAGTCACGACCATGGGCCTCGGGGTGGGCGCGCGGATCTCTGCGCGCGGCTGGGGCTTCGGGTACCCCGGTCGGGTGGACGCAGCCCTTGCGGGCGTCTCCTTCACGGTGCAGCCCGGTGAGCTGGTGGTGCTCATGGGGGCGTCGGGCTCCGGGAAGTCGACCCTGCTGGCCGCCATGGCCGGGACCCTGCCTGAGGGTGGGGAGTCCGGAGTCCTGCACGTCGAGGCCGATGGCCCCGGTGGCCCGAGGGCCCGGGTGGGACTCGTCCAACAGGAGCCCGAGGGCAACATCGTGATGCAGCGCGTCGGCGACGACGTGGCCTTCCCCCTGGAGAACCTCGCCGTGCCGCCCGACCAGATCTGGCGCCGGGTCGACGAGTCCCTGACCGGTGTCGGCCTGTCGGTGGACCGGTCCCGGGACACCGCGCACCTCAGCGGCGGACAGCAGCAACTCCTGGCGGTTGCCGCTGCCCACGTCGGTCGCCCCGACCTGCTCCTGCTCGATGAGCCGACTGCCAACCTCGACCCGAGCGCTGCCGCGGCGGTGCTGGCCGCAGTGGACCAGGCACGCGCCACCCACGGGGGGACGGTCGTGGTGGTGGAGCACCGGGTCGAGGCGTGGTTGCAGCGCGCCGACCGTGTGCTCCTCGTCGAGGACGGCCATGTGGTCACGCTGGCCCCGGATGAGGTGACGGCCTTCCTCGACGCCCGTCCGGGGGCTGCCCGCCGGGTCTGGGTCGACCATGCGCACCTCACGCTGCGTCCCCCGAGGGCGGCACCCGGGGAGGTGGTGCTGCGCGCCCGCGGGCTGTCCTGTGCCGGACGGCTGCCGGACACCGAGCTGGTGGTCCATACCCGGGAGGTGGTGGCGATCACCGGTCCACCGGGCTCGGGGAAGTCGACCCTGTTGGCCTGTCTCGCGGGCCTGCTCACGCCGACGACCGGGACTGTCGAGCTGCCGGGAAGCGGTCGACGTGATCCCTGGACGTGGTCCTCGGCGGACGTTGCCAGCACCTTCGGCGTCGTGTTCCAGAACCCCGAGCACCAGTTCGTCACGGGTGCTGTGTCCGATGAGGTGCATCACGGGCTGCGCGGGATGGGCGTGGCCCAGGAGGAGGCCGGCGTTCGGGCCGATCGGATGCTGGCCCGCCTGCACCTGACGCACCTGGCTCGGGCCGACCCGTTCACGCTGTCCGGTGGGGAGCAGCGACGGCTCAGCGTGGGCAGCGCCCTTGCCCTGGATCCGGGCATCCTCGTGCTCGACGAGCCGACCTTCGGACAGGATCCTGCCACGTGGGACGAGATCGTCGAGGTGATCGCAGGGCATCGGGATGCCGGCGGCGCCGTGGTGATGGCCACCCACGACCCGGATCTCGTGCGTGTGCTGTCGGCACGAACGGTCCGACTGACCGTGCCCGATCGCGGGCACCCGACCCAGGCACCGTCCCCGGCCAGGGAGAACCGGCTGCGGCGCCTGGACCCCCTGGCACTTCTTGCCTGCGCCATGACCGTGAGCGTCGCGGCGCTGCTGTCGGGCTCTGTCGCCCTGAACCTCGGGCTCGCGGCGGTGGCCGTGCTGGTGGCGCTGGTCGGCGGGCTGCCCCGAGGGCGCGTGGCCCTGCTCGGTGCACCCGCGCTCGTGGCCTCGGCCAGTGTGGCGTTCTCCAACGCGCTGCTCAGCAGCACCGGGATCACCGATCCGGCCTCGTGGTCGGCAGCCGCCCTGCCAGCCAGCCGGGTGCTCGCCGTCGCACTGCCCGGGCTCGTGGCCGCGGTGTCCATCGATCCCACCGGGCTGGCCGACTCCCTGGTCGCGCGGCTGCGGGTGCCCGCGCGTGCGGCCTACTCGGTGCTGGCGGGGTTGCGGTTGCTGCCCCTGCTCGCCGACGAGTGGGCCGTGCTCGGCCGGGCCAGCCGGGCGCGTGGCCTGGGCGGCTCCGGGTTGGGATCACGTGTCCGCCAGTTCGTCTCGATGACGTTCCGGCTCCTGGTGGCCGCGCTGCGCCGGGGCGGGCGACTGGCAGTGGCCCTGGACGCTCGCGGTCTGCGGTCCGGGGCCCCACGGACAGTCGCTCGACCTGTCCGCTGGTCCTGGGTCGATCCCGTGGCCATGGTGCTGGCTGCCGGTGCCCTGGTCCTGGCTGTGTCCACCCGCCTGTCGTGATGCCATCATCAGGGCATGGCTGACATGCAGAGCACTCACGGCGACGACACGACAGACGCACCGGTCCTGGTGCAGCGCCGAGGTCATGTCCTGACGATCGGGGTCAACCGGGCGCACAAGCGCAACGCGTGGGACCTGGCCACGATCCATGGGGTCGGCGCGGCCTACCAGCAGCTCGGTGCGGACCCGGACCTGCGCGTGGGTGTCGTCCACGGGATCGGGGAGCACTTCTCCGCAGGGCTCGACCTGGCCGAGGTCGGGCCGGTCGTGGCGACGCAGGGCCCCGCCGCGCTCTCCGGCGGACATGACTTCGATCCGTTCGGGGTCTGGGGCCCGCCGGTCCCCAAGCCGGTGGTGATGGCGGTGCAGGGCATCGCCTACACGCTGAGCATCGAGCTGGCCCTGGCTGCCGACATCGTGGTGGCCGCCTCCGATGTGCGGTTCGCCCAGTTGGAGGTGGGCCGCGGGATCATGCCCTTCGGCGGTGCCACGTTCCGTGCGCAGTCCAGCCTCGGGTGGGGCAACGCGATGCGCTTCCTGCTCACCGGCGAGGAGTTCGGGGCCCAGGAGGCGCTGCGCATCGGCCTGGTCCAATCCGTCGTGGAGCCCGGTGCCCAGTTCGAGGAGGCCCTGGCCATCGCGACCCGGATCGCCGCGCAGGCACCGCTGGGAGTCCAGGGCACCCTGGCCAACAGCCGCACCGCCCGCGACCAGGGCCCCGACCTGGCCGTCGCGCAGCTGCAGGAGCTGCTGCCCGGCGTGTTGGCAAGCGCTGATGCGGTCGAGGGCCTGCGTTCCTTCGTCGAGCGCCGCACCGCGACCTTCGAGGGGCGCTGAACATGGCGAACCAGGCCACGCCAGACGGGCCGACGACCACCCCGGACAGCCCCATCGTCGCCGAAGCGCCGGGCGTGCAGATCACGGCACGCGCACGCGGCGCACACCTGATGAGCTGGACCACCGATGGCATCGAACGCCTCTGGATGAGTCCCGGCTCCGATCCCGGCCAGCCCGATGCCCTGCGTGGAGGGGTGCCGATCCTGTTCCCGCAGTTCGGTACGTTCGGCGACCTGCCCAAGCACGGTTTCGCGCGCACCGCCGACTGGCTGGAGGTACCGGCCCCGAGCAGTCCCGGCCGCGCGGCGCTCTCCTTCGAGCTGACCGACTCAGCCGCCACCCGCGCGGTCTGGCCGCACGCCTTCCACGCGCGCCTCGACGTCTCGGCGTCCCCGCAGGACCTCGTGATGGTCCTGACGATCGCCAACCACAGCCCCGAGGTGGCGCGGTTCACCGGCGGTCTGCACACGTATCTGGCTGTCGCTGACCCGGCGGCATGGATCACCGGATTGGAGGGCTGCCACGTCTGGGACGGGGTCTCGACCCGGACGCCGCACTTCTCCGAGGAGATCACCGGCCCACTGCG
The DNA here is from genome assembly GCA_963697345.1 of uncultured Actinomycetes bacterium. GTDB lineage: Bacteria > Actinomycetota > Actinomycetes > S36-B12 > CAIYMF01 > Prado023. The sequence goes on from CAVONS010000007.1 coordinate 398,043, forward strand.
GGCGTTGGACACCCAGGACCACGTGGTCACCGGCGCGGTGGCCCCGGTCGTGCTTCATGACGACGTCCTCGGTGAGGTGCACGTCGCGGCTGAGGGCTTCAGCAACCGCGTCGTGTGGAATCCCGGTCCGGGCCACACGCTGCCCGACGTCGCGGCCGGTGACGAGGCACGCTTCGTGTGCATCGAACCCACCTCAGTGGTCCCGGTGGTCCTGGTCGGCGGTGGTGTCTGGGAGGCACGCCAGCACCTGTCCGTGAACGCAGGCACCCCGGCGCGCTGAGGGGCCTCAGGCCGGGCGCACCTGCCACTGCCCGTCGGGCCACACAGCACGGGTCACCCCGGATCCGGCGATCATCCGTCGGCACCCCTCGCACGGCTCATGGGTGACATAGATGGTGGCGGACTCGGCGCGGCTGCGGTCGGCGTAGAGAAGGCAGTTCTGCTCGGCGTGCAGTGCGACACAGGCCCCGGCCCCGGTGTCGTAGGAGCTTCCCGGGGCGACCGTGGCCGAGTCCAGCAGGCCCCGCGGGCACTGCCCGGCCAGGCACGACGGCCCCCCCGAGGGTGCGCCGTTGTAGCCGGTGGCCACGATCCGGTTGTTGTCCACGAGGACGGCCCCCACCTGACGACGTCGGCAGTCGGCACGTCGTGCGACCGCCGACGCTATCCCGAGGAAGTAGTCGTCCCAGTCGGGCCGGGTGAGGGGCATGAACTCGCCGCGATCAGGCGCCGCTCGCGGCGTCGCTCACTGCGGTCACGGACTCGGCCTTCTCCTGCGCGTCCTGGTCCTCCAGCGAATCCACGCGGGTGAACGACCATGCCAGGGCCCCGAGCACCGCACCCACCAGCGGCGCCGCGATGAAGAGCCACACCTGGGACAGGGCCGTCCCGCCCTCGAAGAGGGCAGGTCCGAACGAGCGGGCGGGGTTCACCGACGTGCCGGTCAGCGGGATGCCCACGATGTGCACGGCGGTCAGGGTCAGCCCGATCGCGATGCCGGCGAAGCCCGGTGAGGCCACCCGCTCGGTCACCAGCAGGATGACCATGACGAAGGCGGCGGTCAGCAGGGCCTCGAGCACGAAAGCGCCCGGCATGTTGATCGCGCCGTTGTCGTAGGCATTGGTGCCCAGGGCCCCGGTCTGGTCCGTGACACCGAACGAGCTGACGAAGAGTTTGAGGACGGCAGCCCCCGCGATGGCCCCGGCGAACTGGGCCACGACGTAGAGCCCGGCCTCCTTGCCCGGCATGCGCTTGGCCAGCAGGACGCCCAACGTGACGGCCGGGTTGACGTGTGTTCCGGACACGGGCCCGAACGCGTAGGCCAGCACCAGCACGACCAGGCCGAAGGCCAGGGCCACGCCGAGCGTGCCGGACGCGGGGCCGGCGCCGTCGACGCCGACACCGCCGGCGATGCCGAAGACCGCGGCGCCGACGGCGAGGAAGACCAGGAGGAACGTGCCGACGAATTCGGCAAGGAGCTTGCGGGACATGGTGGACTTACCCCTTCAACAGGACTGGTTTCGGGTGGTCGCGGCGACGAGGGCCGCGCATGAGATCGGACTGAAGAATATCAGCCCGCGAGGCCACCCCCGGGCGGGTCAGGAGGGCAGCAGGCCCGCGGCCTCGACATCGGCGCGCAGTTCCGGGTCCGAGGGCTCCACGAGGAAGTGGCCGTCCGGGAACGCGACGACGGGGATGGACTGCCGCCCCCCGTTCACGGTCATCATCGCGGCCATGGCCGCCTCATCTTCATCCACATCGAGGTAGGTGTAGGGGACCCCGAGGCGGTCCAGCAGTCGCTTGGAGCGTCGGCAGTCGGGGCACCAGTCGCCGCCGTAGACAGTGAGTTCAGCCATGCGAGTATGGTCGCATCCGCTGCGCTCCCGCGCAGGCGCGCCTCACTGCTGCAGGGACAGCCACCCCATGGCCGCCAGGACGAGGGTCTTGGTCGCGAACGGAATGGCCTTCTCGTCGATGTCGTAGGTGGGTCGGTGCAGGTCGAGCCGATCGGGACGGCCCGGCCAGTGCGTCCCCAGCCGCGCGTAGCACCCGGGCACGAGTCCCTGGTACCAGCCGAACGTGTCGCCACCCCACGAGTGCTCGGTGTCCTGCACCACGCCCGGGCCACCGGCGGCGACGGCGGCCCGGGCCATGGCGCGGGTGGCAGCGGCGTCATTGACCACGGGGGTCACTCCGGGCCGGTGGCGCAGGTGCCACTCGAGTCCATCCGGTCGTGAACCGCGGTGGTCATCACCCTCGGGTCGGACGTCGGTGCCCAGCACCTCAGCGATCGCTCTGGGCACGATGTGCAGAAGGGCGTCGGAGACGTCGGGATCCGGGGTGCGCACCGATCCGGTGAGCTCGGCCTCCGAGGGGATCACGTTGGACGCGGACCCGGTGTGGATCGTGCCGAAGACGAGTCGGACCTCGCTGTGGGCCGGATCGGTGACCAGGTCCTGGGCGGCGGACTGCACGGCGGCCGGCAGCTCGCGCACGACGCGGGCCACCTCATCGGCGAGGTTCACGGTCAACGAGGGCCGCGCGGTGTGCCCGCCGGGGCCGGTCAGCGTGATCGCCATGTGGTGGGAGGCCGAGGTGATCGGACCGATCCGGCAGCCGAGCTGTCCGGCGTCCAGCTTGGGGTCGCAGTGCACCCCGAAGATTCCGGTCACGCCGTCGAGCCCGCCGTCCTCGATCACGTCCAGCGAGCCGCCGGGCAGGCGCTCCTCGGAGGGTTCGAAGATCAGCCGGACTCGACCCTCCAGGCGGCCCGACTCGATCAGCTCTCGAAGGACCAGCCCGGCACCGAGCACCACCGCGGTGTGGACGTCGTGCCCGCAGGCATGGCACGCGCCGTCGTTCATCGAGCGGTAGGGCACGTGCTTGGCGTCCTGCATGACCAGTGCGTCGATGTCTGCCCGCAGGGCCACGAGGGGCCCCGAGTCGCCGATGTCGCAGACCAGGCCGGTGCCGACGCTCAGGATGCGTGGGTCGAGTCCCTCAGCCTGGAGTCGCTCGCGCAGCGCATCGGTCGTCGCGAACTCCTCGCGGCTGACCTCGGGCCGGGCGTGCAGCCAGCGACGCGTGTAGACCAGCTCGCCAGCACGGTGATCGACCATGGCCCGCACGAGCTGGATCAGCTCGGGGGCGATGTCAGGCTGCTCGTCCTCGGTCCTGAGCTCCTCGACCGGCGGACCGGGCACTGTCACACTCACGGTCAACCTCCGACGCGATCATGGGCGAACTCCCGACGCAGCAACTCCACGACGTCACGCAGGGTGCCGCCCTGCGCGACCACGGCGCGCTGGCGCATGTAGCTGGGCTGGTGATCAAGGATATCGAGGACGCGATCGAGGTCGCCCTCGGTACCCATGGCACGGGCCTGCGGTCGGACGCGCGACACCCATGTGCGCACGTCCTCGGCGAGCCGCGAGGTGGAGCCGTCGGCGTGCACGAGGATCGCGTCGATCCCGTACCGGGCAGCCCGCCACTTGTTCTCCTGCAGCACCCAGTCGGGCTCGCGATCGAAGATCTGCCCCGCATCGATCCGCTCGCAGAGGTGGGCAACGGCCGCCTGGGCCAGGGCTGCCAGGGCACTGAGCTCGGTGAGCGTGGCCATGCCGTCGCACATGCGCAGCTCGACGGTGCCCCAGCCCGGGCTGGGGCGGATGTCCCACCAGAGGTCCTTGACCGTCTCGATCGTGCCCGCCCGGACCAGGACCGCGGCCAGGTCCTCGAACTCCGCCCAGTCCACGAGCTTCGGTGGCAGGCTCGCCGAGGGCATGGACTCGAACACCTTGGTCCGCATCGACGCCAGGCCGGTGTCCTCCCCGAACCAGTAGGGGCTCGAGGCGGAGAGCGCCACGAAGTGCGGCAGCAGCGCGGTCAGGGCATTGGTGACCGCGACGGCGTGGTCGCCCGAGGGCACCCCGACGTGGAAGTGCACACCGTGGATCATCATGCGGCGGGCCGGCCACTGGATCCGCTCGACCAGCCGGGTGTAGCGCTCGTCCTCGGTCATGCGCAGGCTGTTCCAGCTGGAGAACGGGTGGACCCCGGTGCCGATCAGGGCCAGGTGGTGCCGTCGCAGGATCGGATCCAGCTCGGCGACAGTCGCCGCGAGGTCTGCATGGGCCTCGGCCGGGGTCGCGCACACCCCGGTGACGAGTTCGAGGGTGGACTGGAACAGCTCGCGGTGGATCCGGGGATGGGCCCCGTCCGGGTAGGGCGCGCAGACCTCGGCCAGGACGACCGGGGCGGCGCACTCGAGCTCGTCGGTCTCGTCATGGACCAGCCCCATCTCGATCTCCACACCGAGGGTGTGGGCTGGTGAGCTGTTGAAGGGGATCGGCATGGTCCTCCACCCTGGGTGACGCGTGGCTGTGGGTCAGCGTATGGCCACTACCCTTCTGCATGTGGTTCATGATCCCGTCGGCAGCGCAGTGGCGCAGGGTGGTCCCGGCTGTGCGGCGGTGGCCGCGGGCAGCGTGGCGACCGCCCGGGCGGGGGCCGAGGTGCTGGCTGCCGGTGGCAATGCCGTGGACGCCGTACTGGCAGCCACGTTCGCGGCGACTGTGGCCGAGCAGTCCGTGGCCTCCCTGGGCGGCGGCGGCTTCCTGACGGTGCGCACGCCGGATGGCCAGGTGCATGTGCGCGATGCGTTCGTCGACACCCCGGGTCGCGGCCTGCCCGTGCAGGAGCTGGACCTGCATTTCGTGCCGATGGACGTCCAGTACCCCAGCACCGTGCAGACCTTCCACGTGGGCCTGGGGTCGGTGGCCGTGCCGGGCCTGCTCGCGGGGATCCTCGAGGCCCACGATGAGTTCGCCCGGCTGCCACTGTCGGCGATCGTGGCACCGGCCAGGCGCTACGCGGCCGAGGGTGTCGTGATCGAACCGGCGCAGGGCGTGCTCACGGGCCTTGTCCGGGAGTTGGTCGGCCTCTCCCCGGAGAGCCGTCGCCTGGTGCAGCGCGATGGCCGCTGGCTGACCACGGGCGATGTCGTGCTCAACCCCGACCTCGCCACGTTCCTGGATCTGGTCGCCGATGGGTCGATCTCGTCGCTGGAGAGTGGACCGTTCGCCGGCCCGGTGCTGCGGGCCATGGCCGAGGGTGGCCTGGTCACCGCGGCCGACCTCGACGCGTACTCGGTGATCCACCGTGAGCCCGTGGTGGTTGAGCGTGCCGGCCACCACTTCTTCACGAACCCCCCGCCCTCGTTCGGGGGCTCGATCATTGCTGACACGCTGGCAACGGCGCCGTTGTTCGACCCCGGGCAGGCTCTGGGCTGGATGGGGTTGCTCGAGGCGCTCGTCGCAGCGACGACCCACCGCCGGGCCGGCGCCGTCACACCGCTGACCTCCACCGGCACCACGCACTGCAGCGCCGCTGACGCCGACGGGATGGTGGCCTCGATGACGACGTCGAACGGTGTCACCTCAGGCTTCGTGATCCCGGGGACGGGCATCCAGCTGAACAACATGCTGGGCGAGGCGGACCTGAACCCCGACGGCTTCCACGCCACGCCGCCGGGCCAGCGGATGGGCTCCATGATGTGCCCCTCGATCCTGGCTGCGCCCGACGGCGGCGTCGTGGCCCTGGGCACCGGCGGCTCGGAGCGGATCCGCTCCTCGATGGTCGAGGTGGTCCTGCGCATGGTCGACGCCGGGCAGTCGTTGAGCGAGGCCGTCTCCGCCGCGCGCATCCATCCTGATGCCCGCGGGCTGCAGGTCGAGCCCTACCTGACGGCGGAGGTCATCGACGGGCTGGCCGGCTGGCGGCACGGCCCGGTCAACGTGTGGCCCACGCACAACCTGTTCTTCGGCGGGGTGAACGCAGTCCAGCGCACCCCCGACGGTGGTGTCATGGCCGTGGCCGATGGTCGGCGGGGCGGCGGGGCCATGGTTGTGCACGTGTGAGGCAAGCTCAGCCCCAGTGCTCGGCGCCATGGGAGAGCACCCGCCAGGCGTGACCCGGAACGGTGAGCAGATCAGGTTCCGCGGCGGACTCCGCGGACTGGACCTCGACGGTCGGGTCGGGGAGCTCGACGGGGAAGGTCGTGGGCTCGTCGCTGATGTTGAGCAACGCGGTGATGCGCCTGCCGTACCCACTGAGGGGAGTGACCTGAAGAGCCAGCGACGTGTTGGTCACGTGTTCGACCACCGGATGGGATCGCGTGAGCCAGGGGTGCCGGGCGCGCATCTCGATCAGCTGACGGTGCAGGTGGTGGATGGGCCAGCCCCAGGGCGCCAGCCCTTCAGGATGGTCCGGGAACATCGGGCGCACGGCGTCGTCCCCGCCGAACCGCTCCTCCTTGACCCCACGGAAGGCCTGCTCGTCGCCGTAGTAGACCGACGGGGACCCCGGCAGGACGAAGAGGGCAGCGATCGCGTGGCCGAAGTGGCGTTGGTCCTCGAGGTTGCTCGCGATGCGGGTGACGTCGTGGTTGCCCACGAACGTCATCGGCGGGTGCTCGCTGGCGTACTCGGCCAGGCGCTCGATCTGCCACGTGAGGTCGAAGTAGTTGCCGTCGTTCAGGGAGCGCCACAGGGGCCGCCAGAGCCCGTAGGCGGTCACGCCGTCCAGGGTGGTGTCGGCCAGGATCTCAGGGGGTTCCCCGTGGATGTACTCGCCGAGGAACCAGGCGTCCGGGTGCAGCGCCCGGACGCGGGCCAGCACCTCGCGCCAGAACTCCGCTGGTGCAGCGTAGGCAGCGTCCAGCCGCCACCCGTCGGCGCCGCGCTGCAGCCAGTGGTCCATCACGTGGACGACGTAGTCGATGACCGCCGGGTCCCGGTGGTTGAGCTGCACGAGCCCGCCGTGGCCCTCGAACACGTCGTAGTCCGCCTCGGCCCGCTCCGGGCTCCAGCGCAGGTTGAACCAGCGCGCCGCCTGCGCGCCGGCACCGGTCGGGTTCGGTCCGGACGAGCGCGCAACCTGGAACATGGGATGGCCGGTGCCGACATGGTTGAACACGCCGTCCAGGAGCAGGCGCATCCCGCGGTCGTGACACCCGCGCACGAGCGCGTTGAAGTCGTCCTCGTCGCCGAGACGGTGGTCGATGTGCAGGTGGTCGGTGGTGTCATAGCCGTGTGTCTGCGAGGCGAACACCGGTCCGAGCTGGATGCCGCGACAGCCCAGGTCATGGGCGTAGTCCAGCCAGTTGGCAAGATGGCGCAACCGGTGCACGACGCCAGTGACCGCACCGGTCTGGTGTTCGGCACCGGAGAAGCCCAGTGGATAGACGTGCCACCACGTCAAGCCGTCGAGCCACGTGGGTACCACGAACACGAATCTACGCGAACGCGGCCCGGTTCGCCGGTCCAGACTCGCCCGCTGCACACGCAGCGTCACCCAACGTGAACGAGGGCGAACGCCGCCGGACACACGTTGTGCACAGGTATTGCACAAGTTGTGGATAAGTTCGTTTGACATCAGACAGGGCCTCCCGCAGACTTGCTCACGTGAATATGGCGCTGACGGAGATGAAGCGGGCGAAGCTGCGCTTCGGCCTGCTGACCGCCGCTGTGGCCCTCCTGGTCTTCCTGATCGTCTTCCTGTCCAGCCTGTCGGGGGCTCTGCTTCGGGCCTTCACCGGGGCCATCGAGTCCCTGCCGGCCGATGGTCTGGTCTACTCCGAGGCGGCTCGGGCCAACGTTCAGGCCAGCCGCCTGGATCCCAGTGTCACCGGGCAGGTGGCAGCCGTGGAGGGTGTGGCGCAGGCAGGACCACTGGCTGTGCTGTCGGCCAATGCCACGGTGGCAGGCGAGCCCGACGAGCTGCAGCTGATCGGTGTCACGCCCGGCAGCCCGAGCCAGCCTGAGGGCATGCGTTCCGGGACGTTCCCGGCAACGCCGACCGAGGTGGCCGTGGACGCGAGCCAGGCCGAGGTGGGCATCGGCGACACGATCCGGGTCACTGGATCTGAGCGTGACTACGTGGTGACCGGCACCCTGGTCGGAACGCAGTTCGGCACGGACACAGCATGGATGACGACCGAGGGCTACGAGGCGCTGCTCACCGAGCTCAACCCGGGGCTGAGTGCCGTGCCCATCAACGCGGTGGCCTTCACCGTGGTGCAGGGGGTCGATCCTGCTGCGGTGGCGGTACAGGTCCAGCAGGCCGTCGAGGGGACCCAGGCGTTGGAGATCGGCGCAGCCATCGCCTCCATCCCCGGCGTGGAGTCGGTCAGCCAGACGTTCGGCCTGCTCGTGGGCATCACGTTCGTCATCGGCGTCGTCGTGGTCGGCTTCTTCTTCCTCATCCTCACGGTCCAGAAGCTCCGGACGTTCACACTGCTGCGAGCCACGGGCGCCTCGACGCGCTCCCTGGCGGGCTCGGTCACGGGCCAGATCGCTGCGGTGATCCTGCTCGCCTCCGCTCTGGCTGTCGCCCTGGCGTGGGGTGCGCTGCAGGGCCTGGCGACGGGGCTTCCCGTGTCGATCGACCCACTGAGCATCGCAGGAATCGTGGGTGCAGTCATGGTGGCCAGCCTGGGTGCCGGGTTGCTGTCCGTCCGACGGATCGCCCAGCTGGACCCCGCGGCCGCGGCAGGTGCGCGATGAATCTCGCCGTCGCGGAGTTCCGCCGCGCCAAGGGCCGTTTCGTGTCCATCACGGGCGCCCTGTCACTCATCGTCTTCCTCGTGCTCATCCTCGGTGCCCTCGGTGACGGGCTGTTCTTCGGCGGGACCGGGGCCGTCCGCTCCAGCACGGCACAGGCCTATGCGTTCTCCGCGGATGCCGAGGGGTCGTTGATCCGGTCGCGCCTGCCGCTGGCGGCGGAGTCCGAGTTGGAGGCGGTGGACGGCGTCGAGCAGGCCACGGCGATCGGCGCGCTGATCACCACGACCTCCAGTGTCCCGGGCGGTGAGGACCTGGTCGTGATGGGCTTCCTGCCGGAGGAGGATCCGGCGGGTGTGCCGGGAACCGTCCTCGAGGGCCAGCTGCCCGGGCCGCAGGACCCCACGGGTGTCGCGGTCGACAAGGCCCTGGCTGATGCGGGCCTGAGCCTGGGCACCACCCTTGAGGTCGGGGGAGTCAGCCAGAAGGTCGTCGGAATCGTGGACGATGCCGGCTACCAGGGCCTGCCCACGGCATGGACGTCCCTGGAGACCTACGCCCAGATGCGTGCTGCTGTGCGCCCGGAGTTCGCCGGCCAGCCCGTGCTGCCCTCGGTGTTCGGCCTGGCTCTCGCGGACTCAGTGGCGGCCGAGGATGTCGTGCCGCCGGCCGAGGTCGTGGTGACCAGCAACGAGGAGACCTACCTGTCGATCCCGGGCACCCGTGAGCAGAAGTCGAGCCTGGACGCCATCATCTACGCCAGTCTGGCTGTCGCGGGGCTCGTCGTGGCCCTGTTCTTCGCCCTGGTCGTCCTGGAGAAGCGCGAGTTGTTCGCGGCGCTCAAGGCCCTGGGAGCCTCGACGAGCAAGCTCGGCAGCGGAGTCGTGCTCCAGGCGATCGGCGCCACGGTCACGGCCGTGATCATCGGTGCCAGCGCTGCCTGGCTCATGGGCCAGCTGCTCCCCAGTGACATCCCCTTCCTGTTCCGCCCCGAGACCCTGCTGTTCTCGGCCGTCCTGACCGTGACCGCCGGTGTTGTGGGCGCGTTGCTGTCCCTTCGCCGTATCAGCCGGATCGATCCGGCCACCGCCCTAGGAGGCACCCTGTGATCACCGCGGCCACATCAGAGATCTCGACCGGGGCAACGACGGCCTCGCCGATCCTCACGGTCGACGCCGTGACCAAGACCTATGGCGAGGGCCACACCGCGGTCACTGCCGTCCATGAGGCCTCGATGCAGGTCAGCCAGGGTGAGTTCGTCTCCCTGCTGGGGCCGTCGGGTTCTGGCAAGACGACCCTGATCTCGATGATCGGTGGGCTGCTCACGCCCACGTCCGGGAGCATCCAGGTGGGTGACGTCGCTGTGAGCGACCTGGAGTCCAAGCAGCTCACGTCCTTCCGGGCAGAGAAGGTCGGCTTCGTCTTCCAGGCGTCGAACCTGGTCCCGTTCCTGACCGCACGCGAGAACCTGATGTGGGTGGCCGGCTTGCGCAAGGACCACGGACGGACCGCTCGCAAGGCCGCAGCCAAGCGCGCTGATGAGCTGCTCGAGGAGTTGGGCCTGACCCAGCGGGCGGGCAACGTGCCCGAGAAGCTCTCCGGCGGCGAGCGCCAGAGGGTTGCGATCGGACGCGCCCTGATGAACGATCCGGACCTCGTCCTCGTCGACGAGCCGACCGCGTCACTGGACACGGAGATGGGTCGCCAAGTGGTCCAGCTGCTCCGACGCGAGATCAAGGAGCGTGGCAAGACGGGGATCATGGTCACCCACGACCTGCGCATGGTCGAGTACACCGATCGGGTCTTCGAGATCACTGACGGCCTGCTGGAGCCCGGTGGCGACCCCGCCGAGCATGCCGCCGGGGGGCACGCGACCACGCACTGAGACGGCGCTGGCCACGCTGGATGCGCGATTGGCCGTCCTGGGTTTGCCGCGTGATATTGCTGGCAACATCCCCGGTTTACTTGGGTTCGTCCCTTTCGTGGCCGATGATTCCCCTATGCGCTTCCCCGCCCCTCTCCTGGCTGCCCGCACGATGGCTGTCGTGTCGCTGGTGTCGCTCGTGTCCCTGGGGATGGTCGTGCCGGTGTCCGCCGCGGATCCGGAGGTCTACCCCGTCCCCGCCGATGGCGTCTTCAAGATGACGGGGTCCGGATGGGGCCACGGGCGCGGGATGAGTCAATGGGGCGCCTACCAGGCGGCGAGTGAGGGTCGCACCCACCAGGAGATCCTCAGCTTCTACTACCCGGGCACGTCCCTGGCGAAGCTGCCCAGTGGGGTGGTGCGTGTGCTGCTCAGCTCGGACACGGGCAAGAACCTCGTCGTCCGGGCAGTCCCCGGGCTGACCGCCACCTTCGACAAGGACGGGGGCCAGACCCTCGCGCTGCCTTCACAGCCCGAGGGCTGCACCCGCCCGGCCACGAAGTGGCGTGCCCGCTCGGTCGGGACCCGGATGCGCCTGGACGCGCGCTGCGGGAGCTGGACCAAGGTCGCAAGGAAGCTCGGCCCCACGATCTCCTTCGAGGTCCCCGGGGAGATTGTGGCCACGACGAACAGGGGGTCCAAGCGCGGCTATCGCGGTGTCGTGTCAGCCACCTACGTGGCACGCACATCAGTCCGGGTCGTGAACACGGTGCCGATGGAGCAGTACCTGCGTGCTGTGGTGGCCGCGGAGGTCTCGCCCTCGTGGCCGGTGGAGTCTCTGCGCGCCCAGGCGGTGGCTGCCCGCAGCTATGCGGCCACGGAGATGCGCGGTCGTGTCTCCAGTGCCTTCGATGTGTACGACTGGGTGCGCTCGCAGGCCTACCCCGGAGCCGTGGAGTACGGCTCCGGTTGGCGCGTGACCCGTACCCGTGAGTACGGCGCGACAGATGCCGCCATCGCCGATACCGCGGGCACATATGTGACCACCGGTGGGGTTCCCGCGTTGACGCAGTTCTCCTCGTCCAATGGAGGGGCGACCGCGACGTCGCCGCTGCCGCACATGGTTGCCGCCGTGGACCCCTGGGATGCCGCGGCGAGCAAGAACCCTCGCCTGGCCTGGACGGACACAGTCAGTGCCGGCCAGCTGTCGGCGCAGTGCTCCGGCTCGGGGCCCGTCACGGCCGTCCGGGTGCTCGAGCGCGAGGGTGCAGGCCCCTGGGGTGGTCGGATCGCAAAGCTGGAGATCGTGGGGACCAACCGGTCGTGCCAGCTGGCGTCGGACTCCGCGATCCGGCTCGCGCTCGGGGTGAACAGCAGCTTCCTGACGTTCGCCTCCTGAAGGGCAGCTCAGGTCTGGGTCAGGTCCTGCGGGTCCTCGCTCTGGTGCTCCCTGTGCTCGGCCTCGTGATGGTTGACGTGCGGCGGGCCATCGTACGGGTGCGCATCGGGGTGCGGGAGCGTGTGGAACTGGTGCAGCTCTGCCTCCGTGGGCAGCATCTCCGCGACGTCGTCAGCATCCACGGCGTTGAGCATGAGACGCCCGGCCCACACACCCAGGATGGCGATCGCAGACAGGCTGGCCACCCAGCCCCACGGGTCCGGGAACGTCGTGAGCCTGAAGGCGACGAATCCCACGATGGCCGCGGCAGGCAGTGTGAACACCCAGGCGACCAGCATCTCGCCGATCTTGCGGAAGTTCAGGCCAGCCCCTGAGGCTGCGCCACCACCCATGACGGAGGCGGCGGCCGCCTGCGTGGTCGAGATCGGGATCCCCGCGGCCGTGGCCCCGAAGATCGCGGTCATGGAGCCGACGTTGGCAGCGACTCCCGAGTTGGCGTTCAGCCGGGTGATCCGCAGGCCCATCGTCTCGATGATCCGCCAGCCGCCCCACACCGTGCCCAGTGCGATCATCGAGTAGGCCGACAGCTCGACCCAGAGCGGGATCGACTGATCGACTCCCAGGTAGCCACCAGCGACCAGCGCGAAGGCGATGATGCCCATGGTCTTCTGGGCGTCGTTGGCGCCGTGGCCGAAGGACACCGCTGCCGCGGAGCCGATCTGCAGCCACTTGAAGGGCTTGGCGTCGTCGGGCCACGAGGTCACCCGCTGCAGGAGGCCGACGAGGAACATGGCGAGGAACGCGACGGTGAAGGCCACCAGGGGGGACAGCAGGATCGCCAGCGCGGTCTTCTCGACCGTGCTCCACTTGATCACGCCCGTTCCGCCGGCGGACAGCCCAGCGCCGATCAGGCCACCGATCAGGGCATGGCTCGAGGAGGAGGGCATCCCGATCGACCACGTGAAGTAGTTCCAGAAGATCGCGCCGAGCAGGGCTCCGAAGGCGACGCCGAGCCCGACCGGCACGCCCCCCGACTGATTGCCCAGCGCCTCGACGTCCACAGCCTTGGCCACCGTGTTGGCTACAGCCGTCCCGACGATGAACAGGGCCGAGAAGTTGAAGAACGCGGACATGTAGACCGCGTGCTTGGGCTTCATCGCCCTGGTGGCCACAACGGTCGATGTGGCGTTGGCTGCGTCGTGGAAGCCGTTCGTGAAGTCGAACAGAAGGGCCAGGAGGACCACCCCGACCACGGCGAACAGGACCATGTCCATCTCGGACCCCTCAGAGACGAGTTCCAGGCGCGAGCCTGCTGGGCTCAGGCTAGGGCCGGTGTTCGCCGAGCATTCACCTGGAGGTCACCTCCGGCATGGACGTGGTCAGATTGTTCACCCCGCGTTCACCTTGAGGATTCCCGGTGTTCGCCCGTGCCTCAGGCGAGCTGTGTGAATGCGTGGATCACGAGGCCGGCGAGGGCCCCGACGACTGTGCCGTTGATGCGGATGAACTGCAGGTCGCGTCCCACCGCCAGCTCGATGCGTGTGGCGGTCTGCGGGCCATCCCACCTGGCCACCGTGTCGCTGATGACACTCGTGAGTTCGACCCTGTAGTCCGCGACGAGGCCGACGGCTGTGTCGGTCACCCATCCGTCCAGCTTGGCCTGCAGATCCGGGTCGGTGGCCAGCGTCTGGCCCAGCTGCACGAGGGCCCCGGAGGCCCGGACACGCAGCTCACTGTCTGGGTCATCAGCCGCCTCGAGCAGGACCCGCTGGGCTGTCTCCCAGATGCGGCCCACGGAACGCTGGACGTCGGGATGGTTGTACATGTCGACCTTCGCCCGCTCCACCCGCTCACGTGTGTCCGGGTTGGCCCGAAGGTCCTCGGCGAACTGCACCAGCATCCGGTCGATCGCGATCCTGACATCGTGGTGCGGGTCATCTCGCACGGCCGCCAGGAAGCGGACGAGTTCCAGGTGGATCCGGTCGCCCACGACGCCGTCGACGAAGCGGGGGCTCCAACTCGGTGCCTGCTTGGTGACCACCTCGATGATCGAGCCCCGGTTGGTCACGACCCACGCGTACATGCGGTCAGCCAGGACGTCGACGATGCCGGTGTGTGCGCCATCGGCGACCACCTGGCCCAGGAGGTGGCCCAGCGCGGGGGAGACCTCGGTGCGCTCCACGCGCTCGCCGATGACCCGCTCGATCATCGTGCGCATCTGGTCGTCGTCGAGGACGGCGATCAGCCCGCGCACAGCGCGGCCCATCTCGCCGGACACGCGGGTGGCGTGATCCGGATCCGCCAACCACTCCCCGCCCCGTCGGGTGACCTCAGCGGCGCCGACCTTCTCGCGCACGACATCGTCGGTGAGGAAGTGGGTTCCGACGAACTCGCCGAGCGTCTCGCCCATCTGGTCCTTGCGGGTGGGGATGATCGCCGTGTGCGGGATGGGCAGGCCCAGGGGATGGCGGAACAGGGCCGTGACGGCGAACCAGTCAGCCAGCGCGCCGATCATCGCCGCTTCCGCGCCGGCCTGCAGGTAGCCGAGCCAGCCGTCCGGGCTGGACCCCACGGTGATGATCGTGACGGCGTAGATGACTGCGGCGAGTACGAACAGCCCCGTGGCGAGGAACTTCATGCGTCGCAGCCCGGACCGGCGAGCCTCGTCCGAGCCGCCCCAGGGGCTCGGCAGCGCTGGCTGGGGTGAGTCGGCGGTCCTGATGGCCGTGCTCATGGCACCTCCCGGTGGGCTGGGCTGTGAGTCTAGACGTGCTGGGGCCGGGCCCAGGTCCCTCAGCCGAGCAGGCGCTGGGCCACCGTGCGGTGGAACGCCACCGACAGGACCAGGTCGTCGACGTGGATGCGTTCATCGCGGTTGTGGTACCCCGCCTCCACGACCTCCGGGGGAGTCGTGGCGAACGGGCTGAAGCCATAGGCCACGGTGCCGAAGTCCCGGCGCAGGTAGACGGAGTCGGTGAAGCCCGTGCACAACAGGGGCAGCGGCTGGGCCCGGGTCGTCCCGGCCAGGAACTCGGCACACGCCTCCCACAAGGGACCCTCGGCCGGCGAGGCGTTGCCCGCCACCGACAGTTGCGGTTGGGACAGCTCGAGGTCATCGCCCGGGCCCACGCGTGCTCGGACCGCCTCCAGCACGTCGGCGTCCGACGTGCCTGGCAGGGTGCGACAGTCCAGGCCGACCCCGACGCGCCCGGGGATCACGTTGGAGGCCGACGACCCGTGCAGCATCGTCGGGGCCATGGTGGTTCCGGCCAGCGCGGGCAGGAGGTGGGCGAACACCGGGTGCAGGGCTATGGCCGACTCCAGTGCCCCTGCCAGCCCCATCCCGTCGGCTGCACCGGGCCCCAGCAGGGCTTCGAGCGTGGACCGTAGGGAAGCGTGATCCACCGGCTCCGCCACGCCGAGCCCGATCCTGCCCAGGACCTCAGCCAGGCGTGGCAAGGGGGAGTGCCCGATGCTCGGCATCGAGGCGTGCCCGGCCTCACCGAGCACGTCCACTCGCACGGGGCACGTGCCCTTCTCCCCCACGCCCACTGCTGCCATGAGGCGCCCGTCGGCCAACGTGTAGGGCAGGCCCCCGCCCTCGTTGAGGGCGTAGTCCACGGCGAGGTCGGGGCGGTGGGGCGTCAGCCAGTTCATCCCGACTCCGGCCGACCCGTCCTCCTCGTCGGCGGCGATGATCAGGACGAGGTCACCCCGGGGCGCGAAGCCCTCGCGGGCCAGGCTCGCCATCGCCACGGCCCGCGCGGCCACCTCGTTCTTCATGTCCAGCGCGCCACGCCCCCAGAGGTAGCCCTCGTCATCGAGGACCGCCTCGAACGGCGGGTGGGTCCAATCGCGCGCATCGGCGGGGACGACGTCGCTGTGCCCGACGAACGCCAGGCTCGGTGCTGTGCCGCCCTCCCGTGTGCCGGACCCCGGCAGTCGCGCGATCAGGTTCCGGCGCGCCGGATCGGGCCCGACCAGCTCGGCGGTGACCCCCGAGGCGGCCAGGTACTCCGCCAGGGCCTCGGCCACCGCGGTCTCGTTGCCGTTCGTCGAGTCGATGCGCAGCAGCGTCTGCGTCAGCGCGATCACCTCGTCGCGGAGATCGGAGGCCGGGGTCGGCTCGCCTGACGTGTTCTGGGTCATGGGGTCATCGTGTACCACTGGGGTCACGCCGCCCATCGCGCCTGGTCCCGGTCCTCGGGGTGCGTCACAGCAACGGCCCCGAGGGGACTGGTCCAGCGCAGCGCGTGGTCGGGCTGGGCCTCGACCTGCCACCCACCGTCGTGCTTGAGCCGGTGGTGGTGCCTACACAGGGCGTGAAGGTTCGCCGCCGAGGTGGGGCCATCGGGGAACGCGACCAGGTGGTCGAGGTCGCATTCCCCAGCCGGAACGCTGCACCCAGGAAATCGGCAGTTCCCGTCGCGCAGCCGCACGTGCCGGTCGAGTGCCGCTGGTGGTCGATAGGACAGCGTTCCCACGTCCAGGACCGCGCCGGATCGTCGATGGACGAACACATGGCGCCAGCGAGCATCACCGGCGGCGAGCTTGCGCGCCACGTCAGCGGGGATGGCGCCGAAACCATTGATCTGCCCCGGCTCGTCAGTGAGCCCCGCGAGGCTGTCGATGGGAACGGTGACGTGGATCTGCGTGGTCACGGTGGCCCGGCGGACGGACCCGGCGGCAGGTATCGCACTGTCCTGACCGACCGAGGGGTCTGCGTCGCCCGCGCATGACCCGCCTGTCCCGAGAATGACGTCGACCAGGGCATCGGCCATCAACACCAGGAGTGGCTGGCTCTGCTCACCTACCGATCCGGTCGCACGGCCCCGGTCGGCCATCGCCATGGCGCGCACTGTGGCGTAGACCCGTTCCGCGTCCTCGGACGCCAGAACGGCGGCGAGGTCTGCCGTGCCATCGCCGCGGTGGCTGATCCACACGCCGCGCTCAGCCAGCGCCTGCTTTCGTCGTCGGGTTGTCACGTCCAGGCCCAGTTCAGCCAGCAGGCGGCGCAGATATCGGTCGAGTTGTATCGAGGTGTGGTCGCGCGCGTAGGCCAGCCCGCGGTCGCGGATGGTCCGGTAGTCGGCTTCGTAGCCGTCCCGCGAAACCCCTCGGGCATCGGTGCGGGGTATCTCGAGCAGCGCGCGGCCGAGGATCCTGGCCCTGGTCGGATCGAGGTGCCCGACGGCGAGGGCGGACCAGACCTCCGGATGTGCGCGCACGGTCTCAGCGTGATCGCGCTGGAACGAGGCCGATCTGCGCGAGAGGACCAGCACGGCCGCCAACTCGTCGGCGACCGGGTCCAGGTCCGGCCTGCTGGGAACGTCATCGGCCACGGCACAGACCGCGGCGGTGTGCAGGGCTGCGATCTGGCTGCTCAGTGCGGCCAGCGACTGCAGGACCGAGACGGAGGGGACGATCCCCGGCTCCGGCGGACTTGGGGCCAGCGGCGCTGAGGGGGTGCCCGGCCGCTCCCGGATCATCGACACCAACTCATCGACACTGACCTCCGCCGGGTCGATCAACCGCCCCGCGTCGTCGCGGACCGACAGCACAACCTCCAGCATGGCTTCCCCCGTCCTGCCCCATCGTGGCGCGGCATCTACTAGAACATATGTTCGATACTAGTGGATCGGGAAGTCCGTGCACCCCAGGACACGCAATCTGTGGATGCGGGCGGAACCTGGTTTCCCGGATTCCTGTGTCGGCAGGGTCACGGTGGGGCCGCTTCTGACAGCGCCCTCCGCCCGGGACGTAGGCCTCTACTGGTGCCATCGCAGCAGGTGAACTCTTGAGGTGTGGTGTCGCGGTATTGGATCGGGCCGTCGATGAGGACGCGGGCCGGGAGGTTGGGGGCTGAGATGAGTTTCTTGAGGTGGTCGCGATTCGCGCTGGCGCTGATGGCAGCGGGGTTGCTGGCCGCGCATTCTTCGGCTCCAGCATCGGCGGGGATGCTCGCGCCCGCAGGCATGGTTGGAACCTCGGCTGGGGCGCAGGACGTGAGACCGGCGGTGATGGGGGTGGCCGCGTGGGGTGACAACACCAAGGGCCAGCTTGACGTGCTGGCGCAAGCCCGGTCTGGGGTGACCGCGGTTGCGGCGGGGTATGGGTTCTCCCTGGCACTCAAGAACGGCAAAGTCATCTCGTGGGGAGATGTGGGCTGCCAGTCGTGGACCGGCGACTACATCGACCGTGTGCCCCAACCTGAGCTCGACGAAGTCGATGCCATCGCTGCCGGGGATTGCCAGGCCCTGGCCCTGCGAAACGGGGAAGTCATCGCTTGGGGATTCGCATACATGAATCCGGCGCGGTACCTGCCGGCCGAGGTCAAGTCAGATGTCACAGCCATCGCAACGAGCCACACAGTCTCCCTGGCCGTGAAGGGTGGACGCGTCATCGCCTGGGGCGGTGGAACGGTCTCGCAAATGGTCGTCCCTGTGGAGGCTCAGACCGGCGTCACGGATGTAGCGACCGATCAGGGCTTCTCGATGGCACTCAAGGACACCGGGCAGGTCATCACATGGGGCCGGGCCGAAGGCGACCCCCTCCTCCAAGTGCCGGACGAAGCGCAGTCCGGGGTCACCGCCATAGACACCAACGGCAGCCAGGCGATGGCCCTCAAAGGAGGCAGCGTGATCATCTGGGGCGACACGCGGGATGGCCTCAGCGTGATCCCCATCCAGGCGCAGTCCGGTGCAACCGCCATCGCTGCGTCGGGGGGCAACTGGAGCTCCATGAGCCCCGAAGGCGGCCCATCGATCATCCACACCGGGGGCGTGTTCCATGCGATCAGCGCAGGGCAGGCCATCGGCTGGGGCATCGCCATCCCGGGCAATGAGTCCGCAGTCACTCCGCCGTCCGCGCTTCCCCAGCCTGCGACCCAACTTGCGACCAGCGACTCGCACGGACTCGTCCTGGTGCCCTCGACCGTGGTCGTCCGTGCGAAGGCAATCAGGGGCGGGTCCACGTTGCACGTGAATGTGAATCCGAACAAGGGCAAGGGGTACTGGAGGTTCCAGGTCCAGAAGCAGAGCGCGGACGGAACGTGGCAGTCCTTGAAGACCTACCGAACCAAGGGCAAGAAGGAGACCCGGAAGCTCAACCGGAAGCAGGGGACCTACCGGGTGTGGGTCAAGCCGAAGTACGGCTACCAGGGCGTGATGTCCTCTGAGGTGTACCTGGAGAAGTAGCTCCCGGGCCGACGAATGACCTTGAGGGGCCAGCCCCGAAGGTTGGCCCCGCACCGTCCCCTTGACCTGCGACGACGGACCCTCAGGCGTTGCGCTCGAACATCCCGGCCACCGCAGCGAAGCCGAGCACCGAGCGAGCCGAGTACTCCGATCGCCACAGGCCGCCGTGGCACGACTGGTCGATGAACAACTGCATGGGGTGCGCTAGCGGCACCTGCGGGTTAGCCGTCGACTCGTCGTTGCGAAGGTCGTACACGAGCAGCGCGGCCATGATCGCGTTCGAGGTGTCGGGCTCGAAGATCTCCAGGCCGAAGCGACCGGCGCCGGCGTAGGCCGCGGCCAGCGCCTTGTTCTTGACCACCGATTTGGTCCGCGTGCTGGGAGCCACGTTGAGCGAGACCCGCACGCCGTCCTCACGGGCTGCCATGGCCCGCCACCGCTGCAGCCGCTTGGCCAGCAGGTAGTTGGGTCCCTGCTGGCTGACGAGGCAGTCGCTGATGCCGTACTCGACGCCCGTGGCGGTGAACACCGTGTCCGGGTAGTTCTTCTCGAACTGGCCGACCAGGCGCAGGGGTGAGCGGCCGTATCGCCAGATCCCGGCATCACGCCACCTGCGCCGGGACTCCTGGACTGCCTCGAGGGGAACGGCGAAGACGTCGGTCGGGGTGGCCAGCCACGCCAGCATGACGTCGTGGCCAGCGGCGACCAGGTCCGTGCCGATCGCATCGATGGCCAGGGACACCCGCACGTGCAGGGGGCCGTCGGCGTACACGTAGTTGCCGAGGGTGAACGGGCGCCCGATCCCGGCCAGCCACGTGCGGACCTCGGGTGCCTGCGTGAGGAGGTCCGCGCCCGCCACGGCGGCCAGGGCTGGGCCCTCGAGCTGGGTGCGGTCGGGGCCGTCTGCCGGGACCGGGATGTGCAGGCGACCGGCCCGTCCTTCGGCATCCGCGATGATGCGCCGCCACAGGTCAGGGCGCGGGAGGTCGACGGCCCAGACGGTCGCACCCCAGTCCAGCAGGCAGGACGCCGGACCCATCTCCGCACCGGCGCCCAGCACCGCGAAATCGATGCCCGTGAGGTCCAGCATCTCGGGGTGGGCCATGACCCACTCGAGAGCATGGGCGAAGCTCGGCTCCACGATGCCGTCGGCGACCCACACATCCAACTGGTGGCGCAGGTCCGGACCAGCCAGCGGGCGCCCGTGGTACGGGATGCTCAGCTCGGTGACCGCGGCCCCGTGACCGACCACCTCGGCGGTGGCGAACTGGGCCTCGATGTTCGTGTCGAACGCCTCGGTCACGCTGGTCGCCCGCCCGTCGCGGGTGAACGTGAACTGCCGGTACAGGCTGGCCAGCGCGTCACGGGACATCGTCACCGTGCCTCCGTCGGTCGCCATGCCCAGGGCGACGAGATCGCGGGCAGGCTCCATGTAGCCCTTGCGCCAGTTGCTCGTGCTCTCGATGCGCTCAGCGAGCTCAGGCTCGGTGGCTCGGGCAGCGTCGGCGAACACCGATCGTCCGGTGTCCATGGACGACAGCCGGCCGTCGGTGACGGGGAAGTCGATCCCGCGCTGGGGGTCGAACTCAGGCATGTGTTCCTCCGGTGCGCTCAGCCGCGGGCGTCGATCGCAGTCTGGTAGACGTCGACAGTCTGCCGTGCGATGGCGTCCCAGCCGAACTGGCCCACGGCCCGGGCCCGGCCGGCCACACCCATGGCGGCGGCCCTCGTGGGGTCGGACATGACGGCGTTCAGCGACTCGGCCAAGGAGGTCTCGAAGCCGGTCGGATCTGCCTCGTCGTAGTGCACGAGGTGGCCGGTCTCGCCCTCCACGACCACCTCGGGGATACCTCCGACGTCACTGGCCACGACCGCGGTCTCGCAGGCCATGGCCTCGAGGTTCACGATCCCCAGCGGCTCGTAGACCGACGGGCAGGCGAAGACCCCGGCGTGGGTGAGCGCCTGGACCAGGTGCGCACGACTGAGGTGCTCGTTGACCCACACCACGTTGGCCTCGCCGCGGCTGGCACGCAGGGCCGCCACACCGGCCTCCACCTCCGCACCCAACTCGACCGTGTCCGGCGATGAGGCGATGAACACCAGCGGGATGTCGGGGTCCATCCGGGCCGCAGCCTTCAGCAGGTGAGCGATGCCCTTCTGGCGGGTGATCCGCCCGACGAACAGGACATACGGGCGGCTCGGGTCGATCCCCACGGACTCGATCAGGTCGGTGTTCGGATCCGGCTCGTAGAGCGCGGTGTCGATGCCGTTGTGGACGACGTCGACCTTGGCCGGATCCACGTTCGGGTACGACTCCAGGACATCGGCGCGCATGCCGTGGCTCACGGCGATGATGCGGTCGGCCCCCTCGTACGCGGTCTTCTCGATCCAGGACGACAGCCGGTAGCCACCGCCGAGCTGCTCGGCCTTCCACGGCCGCTTGGGCTCCAGGGAGTGCGCTGAGATGACGTGCGGCACGTCGAGGTAGAGCGCGCCGGTGTGCCCGGCGAAGTTGGCGTACCAGGTGTGTGAGTGCAGCAGCTCGACGCCCTCGCTCTCGGCGACCATGGCCAGGGAGATCCCCATGGTCTGCAGGGACGCGTTGGCACTGCTGAGCGTGGCCGGGACCAGATGCGCGGTGGCATCGGGACGGGGCGCTCCCCAGCACTGCACGTCGACGTCGATGAGCTTGCGCAGCTCACGCGCCAGGTACTCCACGTGGACGCCGGCACCGCCGTACGCCTCGGGTGGCCATTCCCTTGTCAGCAGTCCGATCCTCATGACCTGCAGCCTAGGTCCGGGGGTCCTCGGATGCGCGCTGCCCGGAGGATTGCTGGCACCGCCCGCCCGCCGCGCCTCGGCTGGGGCCAGTGGCTAGCGTGGAGGCATGACGAATCCTCGCGTCCTCGGAATTGTCCTTGCCGGCGGAGAGGGCAAGCGACTCATGCCCCTGACCGCCGATCGGGCCAAGCCCGCCGTCCCCTTCGGCGGCTCGTACCGGCTCATCGACTTCGTCCTGAGCAACCTGGTCAATGGCGGCTACCACCGGATTGCGGTGCTCACGCAGTACAAGTCGCACTCGCTGGATCGGCACATCACCCAGACCTGGGCGATGCCCGGGATCCTGGGCAACTACGTGACTGCCGTTCCGGCCCAGCAGCGGCTGGGGCCGCGCTGGTACACGGGCTCGGCGGATGCGATCTACCAGAGCCTGAACCTCATCGAGGACGAGGATCCCGAGTACCTGATGGTCTTCGGTGCGGACAACATCTACCGGATGGACCCGCGCCAGATGCTCGAGCAGCACATCGACACCGGTGCCGCGGTGACGGTCGCAGGCATCCGCAAGCCACGCTCTGAGGCCACCGAGTTCGGGGTGATCGAGCAGGACGCAACCTCGACGAAGATCACCGGCTTCCATGAGAAGGTGCCCGACCCGCCGGCCATCCCGGGTTCCCCGGACGAGTCGTTCATCTCGATGGGGAACTACCTGTTCACCCGCGACTGGCTGGTGGACACCCTGCGCGCTGATGCGGCCGACGACGCCTCAGTCCACGACATGGGCGGCAACATCATCCCCGCGCTCACCGAGCAGGGCCTGGCCCACGTCTACGACTTCGGGACGAACTTCATCCCCGGAGAGACGGAACGGGACAAGGCGTACTGGAAGGACGTCGGCTCGATCGACGCCTACCACGAGGCGCACATGGATCTGGTCAGCGTCCACCCCGTCTTCAACCTCTACAACCGGGAATGGCCGATCATCGCCTCGAGCCTGGGCTCCCCGCCGCCTGCGAAGTTCGTGGAGGGCGGCAACGCCCATGAGTCGATCATCGGCGCCGGTTCGGTCATCGCCGGTGGGCACGTGCGCTCCTCGGTGCTGTCCCAGAACGTGCGCGTCCACCAGGGCGCCTACGTCGAAGGTGCGGTGCTCCTGCCGGGGGTGCGCATCGGGCGTGGGGCCGTGGTGCGCAACACGATCCTGGACAAGAACGTCGTTGTTCCCGACGGCGCCCAGGTGGGCGTGCACCTCGACGCCGACCGGGAACGGTTCACGGTCTCCGACGGCGGGATCGTCGCGGTGGGCAAGGGCATCTCGATCTAGTCCTCGGCAGGGGTGCGGCGTGGCGCCAGTGGCGCCAGGTCCACCGCGCGACGACCGCGGCCCGGTGTCACTTCTTCTTGGTCGCCTTGCAGCCCTTCTCGGCGTGCGCGGCTGCATCAGCCCTGGCCTTCTTCCTGGACCGGCGACCGGCGCCCTCCCACCCGCACTCGCACCGCGCCTGGGTGAAACCCTTCTTCTCCACAAGTCGCAAGGGGCCGTCGCCCTTGTCGACATCGTCATGCTTGCTCACGCTGCCTACCTTCCTGGGGACACAGTACGTCTCGCAAGCCCGCGAGTACTCTTGACCCATGACGACGAGCAACTGGACTGTCACCGGAATGACCTGTGGGCACTGCGTGAGTGCCGTGACCGAGGAGGTGTCCGGCATCGAGGGTGTGGAGTCGGTCGAGGTCGACCTGACGACCGGTGCCGTGGCGGTAGAGGCCTCGACGGACCCCACGCGCGAGCAGATGGCCGCGGCCGTGGACGAGGCCGGCTACGTGCTGGTCTGACCCATGGCGGCCATCGAGATCGTCGAGGTCAGCGCCCGCGATGGGCTGCAGAACGACTCAGCTCGGCTGAGCACTCAGCAGAAGGTCGAGCTGATCGCGCGATGCGCTGCCGCCGGCCTGCGTCGGGCGGAGGTGGCCTCGTTCGTCAACCCGAAGCTCGTGCCCCAGATGGCCGATGGCGAGGCGGTGGTGGCCGGCGTGCGCGCCAGCGTGGCTGGGCCGGCCTCCTGGATCGGGCTCGTCCTCAACACCCGGGGTTTCCACCGCGCCGCGCATGCGGGCGTCGACGAGGTCAACTGCGTGGTCAGCGTCACCGACGAGTTCTCACGGGCCAATCAGGGTATGAGCACCGATGAGGCTGTCGCCGTGGTCGCTGAGGTCGTGCCGCTGGCCAGGGCCGCGGGGATCGTGCCCACGGTCACCCTGTCGGTGGCGTTCGGATGCCCGTTCTCCGGCGAGGTCTCGGTGGATCAGCTCCGACGGGTCGTCGAGGCGGTCGCCGGCTCCGGCGTTGCAGAGATCGCGATCGCCGACACGATCGGGGTCGGGGTTCCCCGGGATGTGGGCGAACGGGTGGCGGCCGTCCGTCAGGTGATCGACGACCTGCCCCTGAGGGCGCACTTCCACAACACCCGC
Source organism: uncultured Actinomycetes bacterium (assembly GCA_963697345.1). Taxonomy (GTDB): domain Bacteria; phylum Actinomycetota; class Actinomycetes; order S36-B12; family CAIYMF01; genus Prado023. The sequence goes on from CAVONS010000007.1 coordinate 422,316, forward strand.
AACACCGGGTACGCCAATGCCCTGGCCGCCGCCGATGCCGGGGTCAGCGTCCTGGACGCCAGCCTGGGCGGGATCGGCGGCTGCCCGTTCGCGCCGCGGGCGACGGGCAACATCGCGACCGAGGACCTGGTCTACGCGCTTCACCGCAGCGGGCACCGGACCGGCGTGGACCTCGATGCGGCCATCGAGGCCAGCCGGTGGCTGGGAGCGGAGCTGGGCCGGGATCTGCCCGCGTACCTGCCACGCGCCGGTGGGTTCCCGAGCAGCTGAGCCATGTGAACCGCGTCACATCAATCCGTTTCCCGGAGGGGCCCGGCGGTCCGGGCACGGACTCGTCAGGGTGAGTTCACCCTCCGTTCATGTACGCCCCCCCTGCACGTCGGAAAGCCTGCCTACGGTGCGACGCGTGAAGACATACCTCGCACATCCACCGACCAAGAAGAGGATCACCATGGGCAACACCCGAATCCGGATGGCAGCGTGGCTGGCCGTCCCCACGCTGTTCCTGGCCGCCTGCGGCGGGCAGGACAGCTCGACCACCGACAACGCCAGCGACGGCGGAGCGGCTGCCTCCGGCACGGTCCGCATCGACGGCTCGTCCACGGTGGGCCCGCTCAGCGCGGCGGCCAAGGAGCTGTTCAACGCCACTCCCGAGGGCGAGGGCATCGACATCACGGTCGGCCAGTCCGGGACCGGCGGTGGCTTCCAGAAGTTCTGCGCCGGCGAGACCGACATCTCCGACGCCTCCCGTCCCATCAAGGATGAGGAGGCCGCGACGTGCGCCGAGGCAGGTATCGAGTACGCAGAGATCGCCGTGGCCAACGACGCACTCACGGTCATCGTGAACAAGGAGAACGACTGGGCCAAGTGCCTGACCGTCGAGGAGCTCAACAAGATGTGGGCGCCGGAGGCCGAGGGCCAGATCACCAACTGGAACCAGGTCCGCGACGGCTTCCCGGACGTGCCGCTCGAGCTGTTCGGCGCGGGCACCGACTCGGGCACCTTCGACTACTTCACCGACGTGATCAACGGTGAGGAGGGCGCCTCGCGCACGGACTACACGCCCAGCGAGGACGACAACATCACGATCACCGGCGTCGAGGGCACCAAGGGCGCCCTGGGCTACCTCGGGTTCTCCTACTTCGAGGAGAACGCCGACAAGCTCATCGCCGTCGAGATCGACGGCGGCAACGGCTGCGTCGCCCCGACCCTCGAGACCGCGTCCGACGGCAGCTACACCCCGCTGTCCCGGCCCCTGTTCATCTACCCGTCGAAGCAGTCGATGACCCGCCCCGAGGTGGCCTCCTTCGTGGAGTTCTACGTGACGAACGACGCGTCGATCACCGAGAAGGCGTTGTTCGTCCCGCTGAACGCCGAGCAGCAGGCGGCCGCCGAGGCGGCGCTGGCCACCCTTCAGTAGGGTCCTGTCAAACGCCCGCGTGACGTGACAGGGAGAGGCAGATCGTGAGCATCGACCAGGTCGGGGGCCCGCCAGTGGCGGGTCCCCGACCCTTGGGTCCGCCCGAGGGGTTCTCGCTGAGGAGCACCAACCGGAGGCTGGGCGAGAAGGTCATCATCGCCAGCATCTTCGTGTGCGCGGCGCTGTCGGTGCTCATCACGATCGGCATCGGCATCGCGCTCATCGTGCCCGCGCTGGAGTTCTTCCAGGTGGTGTCGGTCCGGGAGTTCCTGACCGGCACCAAGTGGGCCCCGCGCTTCAAGCCGCCGTCCTACGGCGTGCTGCCCCTGGTCATGGGCACGCTGTGGACCACCGGGATCGCCCTGCTCGTGGCGGTCCCGTTCGGCCTGGGGGCGGCGGTCTACCTCGCCGAGTACGCCAAGGAGGGCACCCGCCGGCGGCTCAAGCCGATCCTGGAGCTGCTGGCCGGCATCCCGTCGGTCGTCTACGGCTTCTTCGCGCTGGAGTTCATGACCAAGGTGGTCCTGCAGGGGTGGCTGGGCCTGCCGGTCGGAACCTTCAACGTGCTGTCCGCCGGGATCGTCCTGGGCGTCATGATCATCCCGACCATCGCGTCGCTGTCCGAGGACGCCTTGTCGGCGGTCCCCCTGGCCATCCGGCAGGGGTCCCTGGCGCTCGGGGCCAACCGCATGCAGACGACGCTGCGGGTGGTGTTCCCCGCGGCGATCTCCGGCATCTCGGCGGCCATCGTCCTGGGCCTGTCCCGAGGCCTGGGTGAGACGATGATCGTCGCCCTGGCCGCCGGGCAGAAGCCCACGATGGTGACCAGTCCGTTCGAGGGCGGCCAGACGATGACCGGGTTCATCGCCAACGCAGCCCTCGGAGACTCCCGGGTGGGGTCGATCGAGTACAACACGTTGTTCGCCGTCGGACTGCTGCTGTTCCTCTTCACCCTGGTGGTCAACATGATCAGCATCCGGTTGGTCCGCAGGTTCCGGGAGGCCTACTGATGCCCGCACCCACCGAGAAGTACAGCCCCGAGGTGAGCCTTGCGGGTCGCCGGGCCAGCAACAGCGACACCAACAAGAAGTCCCTGGTCTTCCTGGGCATCTTGTGGTTCAGCCTCCTGGTTGCCTTCGGCTTCCTCGTCGTCCTGCTGGTCACCACCTTCCTGGACGGCATCGGCCGCTACGACATGCGGATGTTCACCAGCTACAACAACACGACCCCCGAGGACGCCGGGGCCCGCGCGGGCATCCTCGGCTCGATCATGGTCATCGCGTTCACGGCGGTGATGGCGATCCCCATCGGGATCGGTGCCGCGCTGTACCTCGAGGAGTTCTCGAACCGTGACCGCTGGTACAACCGGCTGTTCGAGCTGAACATCCAGAACCTCTCCGCGGTCCCGGCCATCCTCTACGGCCTGCTGACCCTCGGCGTGATGGCGGCGGTCGGCTTCAGCCAGACCGACATCGTCTTCGGCGGCGCACTGGCCCTGGCCCTGCTCATCCTGCCGGTGATCATCATCACGACCCGCGAGGCGCTGCGGGCGGTCCCCCAGGAGATCCGGGACGGGTCGCTCGCGCTGGGGGCCACCCAGTGGCAGACAGCCTGGAAGCAGACCCTGCCGGCGGCCACGCCCGGGATCGCGACCGGGACGATCCTGGCCCTGTCCCGAGCCATGGGCGAGGCAGCCCCGCTGTTGCTGTTGGGCGTTGCGGTGTACATCTCCTTCGACCCCAACGGCCTGCTGTCGCAGTTCACCACGCTGCCGATCCAGATCTTCAACTGGACCAGCGCTCCCCAGGAGGAGTTCAAGACCCTGGCCGCGGCCACGAGCATCCTGCTGCTGGCCATCCTGTTGGCGATGAACGGCATCGCCATCTACATCCGCAACAAGTTCGCCAAGCGCTGGTGAGGACCACATGAACGCTGACACCCACATCGACGTTGCGGGCACCGAGTTGCCCGGCGAGCACCCCCCGATCCTGGGCATCCAGGGCCTCGACGTCCACTACGGCGACTTCTGGGCCGTGCGCAAGGTGGACATGACGATCCGGGCCAACGAGATCACCGCCTTCATCGGGCCCTCGGGCTGCGGCAAGTCCACGGCGTTGCGGTGCATCAACCGGACCAACGACCTGGTGCCCAGCGCCCGGGTGGAGGGCCAGATCCTCTACCACGGCCAGGACCTGTACGGACCGGATGTCGACCCGATCGAGGTTCGCCGTCGGGTGGGCATGGTGTTCCAGAAGCCCAACCCGTTCCCCAAGTCGATCTACGACAACATCGCCTACGGGCCCAAGGTCAACGGCTGGAAGCTGAAGAAGGCCGACGAGAAGGACATGGTCGAGCAGGCCCTGACCCGGGCCGGGCTCTGGAACGAGGTCAAGCACAAGCTCGACCAGTCCGGCTTCGCCCTGTCCGGTGGCCAGCAGCAGCGGCTGTGCATCGCACGGGCCATCGCCAACAAGCCCGAGATCCTGCTGATGGACGAGCCGTGCGCCTCCCTGGACCCGATCGCCACCGCGCTGATCGAGGACCTGATGGCCGAGCTGGTCACCGACTACACCGTGATCATCGTGACGCACAACATGCAGCAGGCCGCGCGGGTCTCCAACCGGACGGCGTTCTTCACCGCGGAGGTGGAGCCTGACACCAACACCCGGTACGGCACGCTGGTCGAGATGGACGACACGGGCAAGATCTTCACCAACCCGTCGGACTCCCGCACCGAGGACTACATCTCGGGCCGCTTCGGCTGAGCCCCCCAGATCACGATTTGATCCAAGTCTCAGGCGTATTGTGCGCCTGAGACTTGGACGAAATCGACGGCGGCGGAGCAAGCGTGGATCAAGTCCAATGGGTGGCCCGAGGGCTCAGTCGTGGGTCGGGGGCAGGTCGTGCTGCTCCGCGGCGACCGTGCCGACGGTCTGGTCCGTCGGGCCGTTGACCCACGTGCGGTGGAACACGAAGAAGCTCCCCGGCGCCACGCGGTGCAGGAACTTCGGTCCACCCGCCGCTGAGCGCAGGATGTCGAGCTGCGCGGGGATCACGGGACGGTGGGAGCACAGCGCCGTCGACCACGGTTGGCTGAAGAGCTCGACGGTGCGGGCCAGGCCGGCCTCGGGGTCGAGGCTGAAGTTGTCCTCGTTGATGGTGGGCTCCAGACGGATCCCGGACCCGATCGCCTCAGCCGCGGGCCGCAGCGTCGCCAGGCAGCGCTCGGCGTCCGAGGAGTGCAGGTGCCGCACGCCGAAGGCCTCCAGCAGCGGGATCAACCGCATGGCCTCCCACTGACCGCGCTCGAGCAGGCCCCGGGCGGGATCCGATCGGTCCCCGCCCGTGCGGCGCTCCCAGTCCGCTCGCTTCTCCGCCCGCGTGTGTCGGACGAGCAGGAACGGGATCGTGGGCGGTGTTCGGGCGGCCAGGCGGATCAGCTCCCCGTCGCGGGGATAGGTCATCAGGGCGGCTGCCTCCTTGGGATGCAGCCAGCGCAGGTGATCAACCTCCCGGTTCTCCGCGAAGCGACCGCCTGCCGCCCGTGCCCGCCAGTACTCGACCGTCTTCGGCGTCCCGTTCACCTGGTAGCGCTGTGTGGGCAGCGGGATGTCGAGCACGGGAGTGAAGCCGGTCTCCTCGATGGTCTCGCGCACGGCCACCTCGATGGAGTGCTCCCCGGGTTCATGCTTGCCCTTGGGCAGCGACCAGTCCCCCTGTCGGCGCCTGTGGATGACAGCGATCTCCAGGTCCTTGCCCAGCCCGCGGGTCAGCACGACGCCCGCGGCGTGGATGACGTCGCTCGAGGAAGCTGTCATCTGCTAGGCCAGCCGGGTCTGCTTGCGCTGGTCCTTGACGAGCGGCCACTGCTCCTTCATCCGGATGCGGGCGATCAGCTCGCACTCCACCTCGAAGGCATGCAGGAGGCCCAGGGCGAATCCGGTCGGTCCGTCGAAGTGCTCGGCGAGCTCGCGGCAGGTCTCCTGTGCGATGAACGCGTCCTGGTGCTCACCGAGCTGCTCGGTGACATTGCTCAGCGACGTGGCCAAGCCCTTGGCCGGCGCACCGAAGACGGGCACGAGGGCCTCAGCCGCGTACCGCGCCCGCTTGGCGGTGATCCGGGTCTCGTGCCAGTCGTCGGAGGGCCCATCGAGGGTCAGCGCGGACACCTCCTTGGCCAGCTTGCGCCACGCCTTGTCGAAGAGCGGGGGAAGCGCCTCGCGGGCCGGGATCGAGGCGGCCTCGGTGAGCTTCGGGTTCGCCGCGGCGTCGACAAGGGCGTCGAGGAGGTCCAGGTGGCGCTCGCTGCGCAGGGCGTCGAGTGCCTCGACGCGCCCCGCCTCCACCTTGGCCTGCATCAGCGGATCGACGTGGGAGTGGATCACCGCCGAGTTGGGGGCGTCCAGCTCGTCGGCATGTGCGTCCAGGCGGGCAAGCAGGACCTCGGAGTCGCGGCTCAGCCCCAGCTCCGAGGCCGCCCAACCCAGCTCATCGCGCAGATGCCGTGACCACGCCGGGTCGACCAGGGGGGAGAAGACGCGCAGCCCGCTGCGCAGCCGACGGGCGGCCACCCGCATCTGGTGCACGGAGTCCGGCAGGTCCATGCGCACGCGCATGTCCTGGAACAGGAAGCGGCGCACGTGGGTGAGCAGGTGGGCGTGAACGGCGTCCCCCGAGGGGTCCAGGGGGGAGACCGGGAAGGGCGCCAGGACGTCCGGGGGAGCCTTGGCCATGGGGCCCAGGGCGCTGATGGCCGTCGAGGAGGCCCCGGGCATGGCGCCGTGGGCCATGAGCAGGTCGATCACCGGGTCGATCGCCGCAGCGTCCTCGGTCAGCGGGGTGATCCGAAGCTCCCGGAACCGCCCGGCCACCACCTCGCCGTCCATGATCGACACCACGTCGTCGACCAGCTCGGCAACCGTGATCCCCTCAGCGGAGTGCAGCAGGTGGGCAGTGCGCTGCGTGTGCAGTGTGGCCACCGTGACCAGCGGGCTGCGCCGCACCAGCGCGGTGACCACGTCGGCCATCACGGGCGGGACCTGGCCCGGGCCGCCGTCATCGAGCGGGAGGTCCATCTGCTCGGCGCTTCCCTCCTGCTCGCCGTCGCCCGGCCACGACAGGCGCCACCCCTCGTGGTTGCCCCCGGAGCGCCTGCGCAGCGTCACCCCCCAGCGGATGAGGCGCAGTTCCTCGGTGTCGTGGTACTCCGAGACGACCTCGACCGGTGCGTGCCGATCCACCCGGGCGATCCCGGTGTCCATCGTGGTCCCCGCGAGACCGGGCACGGTGCCGACCAGCTCGGGCATCCGGAACAGGGCGTGGACGCGAAGGGTGCGCTCCATCAGATCATCCTGCGCTGCGCCGTGGGGCGGCCGAACGGCGGTCGATCAGATGGTCCTGCAGGTCCAGGCAGGGCTCGCCGGTGGAGTCCACCAGGTGGGGTGTCCACCTGCCGTCGGGCTGCCCGATCCACGCCTTGGTCCGGTCGTCGAATCCCATGTCGATCAGCGAGGACACCTGCGCGGCATGTCCTGGGCTCAGGCTCACGAGCACCTCCACGCGCCGATCGAGGTTCCGGTGCATCAGGTCCGCGGAGCCGATCCACGTCTCGGTCTGCCCACCGTTGGCGAACTCGAAGGCCCGACTGTGCTCGAGGAACCGGCCGAGCACCGAGTGCACGCGGATGTTGTCGCTGAGTCCGGGGACCCCGGGTCGCACCGCACAGATCCCGCGCACCCAGATGTCGACCGGCACCCCTGCCTGGCTGGCCCGGTAGAGGGCGTCGATGATGCCCTCGTCGACGATGGAGTTGCACTTGAACCTGACCCGGGCCTCGAGCCCGGCGCGGTGGTTGGCCACCTCCCGCTCGATGCGCTCCACCAGACCCGTGCGGATCGAGTGCGGAGCGACCAGCAGGCGCTGGTACGTGGTGTTCATCGAGTAGCCGGACAGGACGTTGAACACGTTGGAGACGTCCTCGCCGACTGCCGGATCGGTGGTCAGCAGCCCCATGTCCTCGTAGAGCCGAGCGGTCTTGGGGTGGTAGTTGCCCGTCCCGATGTGCACGTAGCGCCGCAGTCGCTCGCCGTCGTCGCGCACCACCATGCTCAGCTTGCAGTGCGTCTTGAGGCCCACCAGGCCGTACACCACGTGCACGCCCTGCCGCTCCAGCTTGCGCGCCCAGGAGATGTTGGCCCGCTCGTCGAAGCGAGCCTTGATCTCCACCAGTGCCAGCACCTGCTTGCCCGCCTGCGCGGCGTCGATCAGGGCGTCGACGATCGGGGAGTCCCCAGACGTGCGGTACAGCGTCTGCTTGATTGCCAGGACCTTGGGATCTGCGGCGGCCTGCTCGAGGAAGCGCTGCACGCTCGTGGAGAAGCTGTCGTAGGGGTGGTGCAGCAGGACGTCGTGGTCGCGCATCGCCTCCAGGACGTCCAGCGGGGCGGCGGTCTCGACCTCGCTGAGCTGCAGGCTGGTCTTGGGCAGGAACTGGCGCTCCTTGAGGTCCTCGCGGTCCAGCCCGACGATGGTCCACAGGCCGGTCAGGTCCAGGGGGCCGGGCAGCGAGAAGACCTCGTCGTCGGAGATGCCCAACTCGCGGACGAGCAGCTCGAGGACGTAGGGATCGATCGAGCGCTCGACCTCCAGGCGCACGGGCGGGCCGAAGCGGCGACGCATGAGCTCGCGCTCCAGCGCCTTGAGGAGGTTCTCGGCCTCGTCCTCCTCGACCTCCACATCCTCATTGCGGGTCACGCGGAAGGAGTGCTGCTGCAGGATCTCCATGCCGGGGAAGAGGTCATCGAGGTTGGCGGCGATGACGTCCTCGAGGGGGACGAACCGCTCCGGGCCAACCTGCAGGAAGCGCGGGAGGCTCTGGGGCACCTTGACCCGCGCGAACAACTCAGTCCCGGTGCCCGGATTGCGCACGACCACCGCGAGGTTCAGGCTCAGGCCCGAGATGTAGGGGAACGGGTGTGCTGGATCGACGGCCAGGGGTGTGAGGACGGGGAAGACCTTGTCGACGAAGGTCCGCTGCAGCGCCGCCCGCTCGTCCTCGCTGGCCTGGTGGTAGCGCAGCAGCTGGATGCCCTCGGCGCGCAGCTGGGGGAGGACGGAGTCCGCGAAGCACGTGGCGTGCCGACGCATCAGGGCGCGGGTGTGGGTGAGGATCAGCTCGAGCAGGTCCCGCGGCATCAGCCCACTGGCAGCGCGCACAGCGATCCCGGCATCGATACGGCGCTTGAGCCCGGCGACACGGACCATGAAGAACTCGTCGAGGTTGGAGCCGAAGATGGCCAGGAACTTCGCCCGGTCCAGCAGCGGCAGGTCCTCGTCCTCGGCCAGCTCCAGGACGCGCTCGTTGAAGGCAAGCCACGACAGCTCGCGGTCCGCGAAGCGGTCGGCGGGCAGCGGCTCGAGTGGCTGCTCCTCGACAGGCAGCGCTTCAAGGGCCATGTCGGACACAACGATCCCTTCGCCGGATGGGGTTGGCCAAGTCTATCGACGGAACAGCGTGTCGCTGTCCCACGAGGCGAATCCCATCGACTGGTACAGGCCGATCGCGGCAGTGTTGTCCGCATCGACGTACAGCAGGGCCGTGGACAGGCCGCGATCGCGCAGGTGGTGCAGGCCGGCGAGTGTCAATGTCCTCCCGAGGCCCCGCCCGCGCTGCGACGGGTCGACGGCCACCACGTAGACCTCCCCGATGGGCTCGTGGGCGTGCCCGCCGGCCACCTCGGCGCGGCCGTGGTCGTGCTCGTGCACCTTCGTCCAGTGGAAGCCGACGAGCCGGCCGCCCGGATCGTGGGCGAGCAGGAAGCCGGCGGCGTCGAACCACGTCTCGGCCATCCGCTGCTCGAGGTCGGCCCGGGTCCAGCCGGCCTGGTCCGGCAGGTCGACGAAGGCCCGTCCGTTCAGGTCCAGCACGGGTCCGAGGTCCTGCTCCGGGTCGAACGTCCGCAGGGTCACCCCGGCAGGCAGGACCACCCTGTCCAGGGGCGCGAAGAGGGATCGTCGCAGCTGCCAGAGCCGGCGGACCTGGTGGAAGCCCTGGGCTGCAGCGAGCTCGTTGGCAGCGGCGTCGGCTCCGTGGGCCCAGAGCCGGAGCCGGCCTGGGCGGCTCTGCGCCTGGAGCACGGCTTCATGCAGCAGGGCGCCGCCCACGCCTCGACGCCGCGCGGTGGGGCTCACCGCCAGTTCTGCCGCCGGCCCCTCGGCGGCGTCGCTGACATCCAGGTGCGCGTAGCCCAGCAGCTCAGGGGAGCCGGGCTGCTCGGCCAACAGGTGCAGTGAGTGCCCGCCACCATGGCGAAGGTGGAGCATCACGTGCTCGCTGAGCGGATAGGCGCCGTCGGTGCGGGCCGCTGCATCGGCCAGCGCCAGTGCCGCAGTCACCTCGGCGTCGTTGAGGGTGGGGGTGACCCGGACGTGGACCTGGGGGTCGGTCACTGCGCGGGCGTGCGCAGGGTGGCTGCTGTCGCCACGTCCAGGGCCTCGACCTCTCGTGGTGGTACGAAGCGGTAGCCCACGTTGCGCACGGTACCGATCAGGACCTCGTGCTCGGCGCCGAGCTTCGCGCGCAGGCGGCGCACGTGCACATCGACCGTACGGGTTCCGCCGAAGTAGTCGTAGCCCCAGACCTCCTGCAGCAGCTGGGCCCGCGTGAAGACCCGACCGCCGTGCGTCGCCAGGAACCTCAGCAGCTCGAACTCCTTGAAGGTGAGGTCCAGGCTGCGCCCGCGGATCCGTGCGCTGTAGGCGCTCTCGTCGATGACGAGGTCGCCCAGGCGTATCTCGCCATCGACCTCGGCCTCATCGGCCACCACCGCCCGGCCGATCGCCAGGCGCAGCCGGGCCTCGACCTCCGCGGGACCGGCGGTGTCGATCAGGACGTCGTCGATGCCCCACTCCGCGTTCACCGCGGCCAGCCCGCCCTCGGTGGTGATCAGGATGACGGCGCATTCGACGCCTGTCTGGCGGATCAACCTGGTCAGCGCGCGCACGTGTGCCAGATCGCGGCGGCCATCGACCAGCAGGACGTCGGCTGGCGGCGCGCTGAGCAGGGCGCTGGCCTCGGCGGGCAGGACGCGCACGTGGTGGGCCAGCAGGCCGAGCGCGGGCAGGACCTCACCTGAGGGACCCAGGGAGGCTGTCATCAGCAGCAGCCGGCTCATCTGGCCCCACCTTCCGTCGGCTCGTCATGGGGGGTTCGAGGGCTCAAGGATACGGCAGTATGGGAATCCCTACCGGGGTCGGAGGTGTTGGACGACCATGACCGAGGTGTATGTGCTGCTCGGAGTGCTGGTCGTGGCGACCGCATTCGGGCTCTGGCGACGGCAGACCGATGGGCGCATGCGCGTCATGGATGACTCGGAACCCCTCATCGTGGACGGCCATGAGCTCGAGGTCGCCGACCACAGCATCGTCCCCGCTGCCGACACCCTCGGGGCGCAGGACATCGGCGGCCAGCTCGGTGGGCGCGCCACGTTGGTCCAGTTCTCCTCGGCCTTCTGCACCCCGTGCCGGGCCACCCGCGTGGTCCTGGGCGACGTCGCCACGATGGTCGAGGGCGTGACGCACGTCGAGATCGACGCCGAGGCACACCTGGACCTCGTCCGCAGGCTCGATGTCACCCGGACTCCCACCGTCCTGGTGCTCGACGGGTCCGGTCGGATCCGGTCGCGGGCCACGGGAGCGCCGCGCAAGGCCGATGTGATCGCAGCGCTCGGCGAGGTCATCTAGGCCCGCAGCAGCACGCCGGTTGCTGCTTCGAGGATGCACAGTGCCGCCAGCCGCACGGTGCGCCCGTCGGGTGCGTCCCGGGAGGCATCGATCTCGGCGAGGTCGATGCTGACCACACGCGGGTCGGCACCTGCTGCCCGCGCCGCCGCGAGCAGCTGTGCGGCGCTGAGCCCACCGGGCAGCGAGGCCGGGCAGGCAGGGGCGACGCTGCGGTCGCAGACGTCGACGTCGAGGTCGACGTGGACCCGCCCGGTCGGCCCACCGCCGGCGATCTCGAGGGCCTGCGCCATGGCATCGGCCAGCGGGCGGTGCTCGAGCTCGGCCCGGCTGATGACCGTGATGCCCAGCTCCCGGGCCCGTGCGGCGTAGGCCGGCGAGTTGGCGAAGTCGTTGATGCCGACCTGCACCACGCGGCGGCCGTCCATGCCACCCTCCTCGATGATCCGGCGCACCGGTGAGCCGTTGGACCTCCCGTCGCGCAGGTCGTGGTGGGCGTCGAGGGTGATCAGTCCGTCGGCGCAGGACCCGTGCGCGACGGCGTAGGTGATCGAGTTGTCGCCACCCACCGCGAGCACCACCGCATCCGGGAACAGGCGCACGGCCTCGATGGTCCGGCGCTCCCCCTCAGGTGTGTCGGGGTCGAGCTCGTCGCCGAGGTCGACCAGCATCAGGTCGGCAAGGTCGAGGTCCTGGCTGGTCACGTAGGTGGAGAACCGGGCGAGCGCGGCGCGCACCGCAGCCGGGGTCGTGTCTGCTCGCGTGGGTGACAAGGATGTCCGGAAGGCCGGCACACCCAGCAGCGCCATCTGGACCCGGCGCGGGTGGTCCGCGCGGGGCCACGCGTGCTCGCGGGTGTTGGCCTCGAGCCAGGCTGACGCGCGCGGCCACAGCGGGTCGTCGGTCATGGTGTGCCTCCCTGCGGGTCGTGCCCACGCACTGGGTGCCCGGCGCGCCACACCTGGTCGATCAGGTCCACGCCGGGACGGTAGGCCAGGTGGATGTAGCTGGGGGCAGCCAGTGCGATGAGGTCAGCGGGCCCCCCGACGGTGATCCGGCCCGCGTCGGTCCGGCGCAGGGCAGCCGCGCCACCGGTCGTCGCGGCCAGCACCGCCTCCGCGACGGTCATCCCCATCTGGCTGACCGCCAGGGCGATGCACAGCGGCATGGACGTGGTGAAGGACGTGCCCGGGTTGCAGTCGGTCGCCAGCGCGACCGTGGCGCCGGCATCGATCAGCCGGCGCGCGTCCGGGAAGGGCGAGCGGGTGCTGAGCTCGGCGCCGGGGAGCAGGGTCGCCACGGTGCTCGAGCTGGCCAGGGCATCGATGTCCGTGGCACTCAGGTGCGTGCAGTGGTCGGCGGACGCGGCACCGTGGGCCACGGCCAGGGCCACCCCCGGACCGGGTCCCAGCTGGTTGGCGTGCACGCGCAGGCCCAGGCCCGCGTCGGTGGCCGCGGCCAGGACGACGTGGGCCTCCACGGCATCGAAGGCCCCGCGCTCACAGAAGACGTCGGCCCACCGCGCGTACGGGGCGCACGCGTCCAGCATCGGCCCGGTCACCAGGTCGAGGTAGCCGCTGCGATCATCGGCGTGGTCGGCGGGGACGACATGCGCGCCGAGGAAGGTGACCTCGTCGGTGAACTCCGCGGCGATCCGGCAGGCCCGCGCCTCCTGCTCGACATCGAGTCCGTAGCCGGACTTGATCTCGAACGTGGTGGTGCCGTTGGCCACGAGCTCGGCCACCAGGCCCGAGACGCCGGCGCGCAGCACGTCGTCGCCGGCTGCCCTGGTTGCCGACACGGTCGAGTTGATCCCCCCTGCCGCGTAGGGCTGGCCGGCCATCCGCGCGGCGAACTCCACTGCACGGTCCCCGGCGAACACCAGGTGCGCGTGGGAGTCCACGAACCCGGGCAGGACCGCCGCACCGCCGCAGTCATGGCGGTGGTCGGCGGCTGGAGCCCGCCCCGACGGTCCGATCCAGGAGACCCGGCCGTCGGTCACGACCACCGCGGCGTCCTCGTGCACACCCAGGGCCCATTCGGCGCTGTCCGGTGTGCCGGCCGGTGCTGGGCCGTCGGGCACGTTCGTGACGAGTTGCCCGATCCGGTCGATGAGCAGGGACGTCACGCGTCGCCGCCCTCCTGCATCGGGATCCGCACGTGCTGCTCCTGGGCCACACGTGAGGCGAGGTCGTAGCCGGCATCGACGTGTCGGATGACCCCCATGGCCGGGTCGTTGGTGAGCACCCGTTCCAGCTTCTGGGCCGCCAGCGGTGATCCGTCGGCCACTGACACCTGGCCGGCGTGGATCGAGCGTCCCATCCCGACCCCGCCGCCGTGGTGGATCGAGACCCAGGACGCCCCCGAGGCGGTGTTGACCAGGGCGTTGAGCAAGGGCCAGTCGGCGATCGCATCCGAGCCGTCGAGCATCGACTCGGTCTCACGGTAGGGCGAGGCGACCGACCCGGTGTCCAGATGATCGCGACCGATCACGATCGGCGCACTGATCGCACCCGAGGCGACCAGGGAGTTGAACTCCAGGCCCGCCCGATCCCGCTCGCCCTGACCCAACCAGCAGATGCGCGCGGGCAGCCCCTGCGGGCCGATGCGCTGCCCGGCCGCCCGGATCCAGCGGGCCAGCGGTTCGTTGTCGGGAAACAGCCGCAGCACAGCCGCGTCGGTGGCGGCGATGTCGCGTGGATCCCCGGACAGCGCGACCCAGCGGAAGGGCCCCTTGCCCTCGCAGAAGAGCGGTCGGATGTAGGCGGGGACGAACCCCGGGAAGTCGAACGCGCGGTCGTACCCGGCCAGCTGGGCCTCGCCGCGGATCGAGTTGCCGTAGTCGAACACCTCCGCGCCGGCATCCATGAACCCGACCATCGCCTCGACGTGCCTGGCCATCGACTCCCGTGCCCGGGTCGTGAACCCCTCGGGATCGGCAGCGGCCAGGTCATGCCACTGCTCCATCGACACCCCGACGGGGCAGTACGACAGCGGGTCGTGGGCCGAGGTCTGGTCGGTGACGATGTCGATCGCGACCCCGCGGCGCAGCAGCTCGGGCAGGATCTCGGCGGCATTGCCCACCACGCCGACGCTGTGGCCGCGCCCTTCGTCCTTGGCCGCCAGGGCGCTGGCAACGGCGACGTCGAGGTCGTCGGTCCACTCGTCGAGGTACCTGTGCTCCACGCGGCGTGCCAGGCGCGAGGCGTCGACGTCCACGATCAGGCAGGCGCCCCCGTTGAGCGTCACGGCCAGGGGTTGGGCCCCACCCATCCCGCCGCAGCCCGCGGTGAGGGTCAACGTCCCGGCCAGCGTGCCGCCGAAGCGCTTGGCCGCAACCGCGGAGAACGTCTCGTAGGTGCCCTGGACGATGCCCTGGGTGCCGATGTAGATCCAGCTGCCCGCCGTCATCTGGCCGTACATGGTCAGGCCCAGGGCCTCCAGTCGGCGGAACTCCGGCCACGTGGCCCAGTCGCCGACCAGGTTGGAGTTGGCGATCAGGACCCGTGGCGCCCACTCGTGGGTCCGCATGACCCCGACGGGCCGGCCGGACTGGACGAGCATCGTCTCGTCGTCGCGCAGGGTCTGCAGCGTGCGCACCAGCGCGTGGTAGCTGGGCCAGTCCCGTGCCGCTCGACCGGTGCCGCCGTAGACGACCAGGGCGTCGGGATGCTCGGCGACCTCGGGGTCGAGGTTGTTCTGCAGCATCCGCAGGGCGGCCTCCTGGGGCCAGCCGAGCGCTGAGCGGGTCGTGCCGCGGGGCGCCCGCACGGGTACGGGTGTGCCGAGATCGTGTGCCATGTCAGCTCCTCGTCGCGCTCATTGCAGGTCCCCGACGGCTTCGGCCACCGCCGCCAGGATGGCCCCGGAGGCGATCAGCTCGTCGGCCGCGCGTATCTCGTCGGCGACGATCCGGTCCGAGCCGGGGCCCGCCACCGCGGTCCGCAGCGCCGCCAGCGCTGCTGCGGTACCCGGAGCGGGCCTCAGTGGCGCGCGCAGGTCCAGCGCCCGGCCCGCCGAGATCAGCTCGATCGCCAGGACCTGGCGCAGACCGCGCACCGCGGTGCTCAGCTTGCGCGCCGACGCCCAGCCCATCGACACATGGTCCTCCTGCATCGCCGAGCTGGGGATCGAGTCGACGCTGGCCGGCACCGCCAGCCGCTTGAGCTCCGAGACGATCCCGGCCGCGGTGTACTGGGCGATCATGTAGCCGGAGTCCACGCCGACCTCGTGGGCCAGGAAGGCGGGCAGCCCCTGGTTGCGCGAGTGGTCCATGAGCCGGTCGGTGCGCCGCTCGCTGATCGAGGCGACGTCGGCCACGGGGATCGCCAGGAAGTCCAGGACGTGTGCGACCGGTGCCCCGTGGAAGTTCCCGTTGGACTCCACGCGGCCGTCCTCGGTGACCACCGGGTTGTCGATGATCGAGTCCAGCTCGCGCTGGGCGACGGCGCGGGCATGGTCCAGGGTGTCGCGTGCCGAGCCGGCGACCTGCGGGGCGCAACGCATGGAGTACGCGTCCTGCACGAGGTGGGCCCGGTCGTCGCGATGGCTGGCCACGATCGCCGACCCAGCCAGCAGGCTGCGCAGGTTGGCCGCCGAGCGCGCCTGGCCGGCATGCGGGCGCATCGCGATGAGGTCGGCCGCGAAGGCGCGGTCGGTGCCCAGCAGGGCCTCGATGCTCATGGCGGTCGTGACGTCGGCGACCTTCAGCAGGAGGTCGAGGTCGGCCAGCGCCAGGGCCAGCATGCCCAGCATGCCGTCGGTGCCGTTGATGAGGGCCAGGCCCTCCTTCTCTGCGAGGGTGACCACGTCGAGCCCGGCCTCGGCCAGTGCCTGACCGGCGGGTCGTGTGCTGCCGTCGGGGTTGCGGACCCGGCCCTCGCCCTGCAGGACGATCGCCACGTGTGCCAGCGGAGCGAGGTCGCCGCTGCAGCCCAGCGACCCGTACTCGTGGACCGCGGGCGTGATCCCGGCATTCAGCAGGCCCGCCAGCGTCGTCACGACCTGCGTGCCCACACCGGTCCGGCCCGTGCACAGCGTGTGCAGGCGCAGGACCATCATGGCGCGCACGACCTCGGGCTCGACGAGGGGACCGCTGCCGGCCGCGTGCGACCGGGTCAGGCTCACCTGCAGTGCGGCGCGGCGCTCCGGGGGGATGGCGATGGTGGCCAGTGCGCCGAACCCGGTGGACACCCCGTAGGTGGGCTCGGGTCGACCGGCCAGGTCCTCGATGTGGAGACGCCCGGCGGCCACTCGCGCCATGGTCTGCTCGGGGATCCGGATGCTGCGCCCTCGTCGCGCGATGTGCGGGATGTCATCGAGGCTGAGGCGATCGATGTCAACGGGTGTCGGATCATCGGGGGGCGCCATGGGCCATTGCTAGCACCGATCCTGCTCGCAGCGCCGGGTGAGCGCGGCGCGTCGGCTGTCGGCTTCAGCGCGCCCGCAGGTAGAGGACCATCTGGCTGGAGCCCTGTTGGCGGCGCTCCTGGGTGTCGAACAGGTCGCTGCGGTCGCGCACGAGGTCGGAGAGCTTGCGGTAGCCGTAGAGCCGCGGATCGAAGTCCGGCTGCAGCTTGTTCAGGTAGTTGCCGAAGGTGCCCAGATGCGCCCAGCCCTCGTCGTCGACCGACTGCTCGAGGGCGCTGAGCACGAACTTCTTCGGCAGCTTGGGCTTGGCCGAGGGCTCGGTCGGCTTCGCCGGCTGGGATGCCGTCGACCCCGCCCCCGACTTCTCCGGCACCTCGGGCTCTGCTGCTCGCTCGCCGTTGCGCAGCACCTCGACGAACACGAACCGGTGACAGGCGTTGCGGAACGCCTCCGGGGTCTTCTTCTCCCCGAACCCGAAGACCGACAGGCCCTCCTCGCGCAGGCGCATGGCCAGTCCGGTGAAGTCGCTGTCGCTGGTCACCAGGGCGAAGCCATCGAAGTTGCCCGTGTACAGCAGGTCCATCGCGTCGATGATCAGCGTGCTGTCGGTGGAGTTCTTGCCCGTTGAGTAGGCGAACTGCTGCACCGGCTTGATCGCGTTGCGCTGCAGGACCTTCTTCCAGGACGCACTCGTGGGCGAGGTGAAGTCGCCATAGATCCGGCGCACAGTGGCATCGCCATAGCGGGCGACCTCGGCCAGGAGTGGCTCGATGACCGCGGCCTGGGCGTTGTCGGCATCGATGAGCACGGCCAGGCGCAGCGGTGCGTCGTCGGTGTCGGTGTTCGGGGTGCGTCGTGGTGTCGCCATGAGGTCAGCCTGTCATGCCCACCGTCGGGTCCGGGCCACCCGCACGTGTCTCACGATGCGGACAGTGCACCCACCTCGTGGTGCGACAGGGTAGCCTTGCCTTCATGTATCGGGTGCTGCTGACCAAGCGGAGGGTCGTTGACCACTGCCGCATGGGCACCTGTCTGTGTCGAATGCCCTGAGACCGTCCCCAGCGCGACCCCGGCCCGGCATCCACAGACCCGAAAGAAGAACTCCCGTGAGCACTGTGTCATCCTCCACGTCCCCCCAGACCGCGGCCTCGACGTCGGCCCCCGCAGCGCCGGCGGGCATCGACCCCCGTGGTCCACGGTTCGGCGCCGCGATCACCACGGTCGTGCTGTCCGCGGCCCTGTTGCTCGCCTCGCCGGTCCTCCTGGCGATCCAGGCCCTGGTCTTCGCGGTCGGTGTGATCGCCGGGCCGGCGCGCCAGCCGTACGGCCTCCTCTTCAAGCGGGTCCTACGTCCCAGGCTGTCCGCGCCGGACCACCTCGAGGATCCGGCCGCCCCGCGGTTCGCACAGGCCTGCGGGCTCGCCTTCAGCCTCGTCGGGCTCCTGGGCTTCGCCCTGGGCGCGTCCTGGTTGGCCCTGGGCGCCATCGCCCTCGCGCTGGCGGCCGCCTTCCTCAACGCCGCGTTCGACTTCTGCCTGGGCTGCGAGATCTACCTGCGCGCCCAGCGCCTTCGCCGCAGCTGATCGGCAGCAGATCGGCGTCGCGCGGCTAGGGCGTCGGTCCGCCTGCTCCGTACACCAGAGCTTGGGCGCCCTCGGCCAGGACTTCGTCGACGAACGATGCTGCGCCGGCCAGCCGGACCCCGGGCAGCAGGTGCTGTGCCGTGAGCTCCCGGCGCGCAGCGCACTGCGTGCACACCGTGAGGGTCCCTTCGGCCAGGACCGCGTCGCGCAGTTCGGCCAGGGGTGCGGCCAGGGGAAGTGCGAAGGCCTCGGCGCGACCCGGGGTGGCCAGGAACGTCGCGTCCCCCGTGAGCCACAGCGAGACCTCGGCTCCTGAGGCCAGAGCCGTGGCCGCGACGGTGAATGCCTGGGAGCAGGGCTCGGGGTCGGTGGTGGTGCACTTGACCACCAGGGCACGGGTCATGGACGCAGCCTAGGCTGAACGCTGCGTGGGCGGCGTCCGGCATTAGACTTCCGTGCGTGGACGCCATCGAGATCTTCTTCACCTCCCTGCTGGTGCTGGTCAGCATCGTCATCGTGTGGTTCGCCGGGTACGTCGTGTACAAGCTGTACAAGGGCCAGGCCTGAGCATGTCCGACGGTCCTCCCGTTGAGTTGGCGCACCTGTCCTGGCTGATCGGGCGTTGGGGCGGCATCGGTGAGGGTGGCTATCCGACGATCGATCCGTTCCGCTACGAGCAGGTCGTGGAGTTCGCCTGCGACGGCCGCCCGTTCCTGGAGTACCGGTCGGTGTCGTGGATCGTCGATGAGGACAACAACCGAGTGCGCCGTGCGGCCACTGAGTCCGGCTACTGGCGGCCGCGCCCGGACAACGGCGTGGAGCTTCTCCTGGCCCACCCGACCGGCTTCGTCGAGGCATGGGTGGGTCGTGTCGAGGTGACCGGCATCCACGACGCCCGCGTCATCGGGGCGCGGATCGAGCTGACGACCGATGCCATCGTGCGCACGGAGTCGGCCAAGGAGGTCACTGCGGGGCATCGGCTGTACGGGCTGGTCGAGGGTCGGCTGCTGGCCACCTACGACATGGCTGCCGTCGGGGAGCGGCTGGTCAACCATCTGGCGATCTCGCTGGAGCCCATCACCGACGGGCCCACGCCGTAGTCATGGCCGAGGACGGCCCGCACTGGGACGCCCGCCTGCGTGCTGCGGGCCTGCGCAGCACTGAGGCGCGCAGGGCAGTCCTGCAGGCCCTGTTCGAGGCGCGGCACGCCACAGTCGATGAGTTGGCGGTGGCTGTCCAGGTGACCAGGCCCGAGGTCAACCTCTCGACCATCTACCGCACGCTCGAGTCGCTCGACGAGGCGGGGCTGGTCAGCCATGCCCACCTGCACCATGGGTCCCCGACCTACCACTCCGTCGACGAGGAGCCCCACGTCCACCTGGTCTGCGCCCAGTGCGGTGCTGTCGAGCAGCAGCCCGTGACGGTCGCGCGGGGCATGGCCGAGCAGCTCGAGGAGGCCACCGGCTTCGTCGTCGACCTCGCGCACCTGGCCGTGCACGGGCAGTGCGCCGCGTGCCAGGGAAGTCCTGGCGCCCACTCGGCGTTGACACAGCCATGAGCACCCTGAGCGCGATCCCGGCGCCCCCCGGATCCGTCGACGAGGCGGTCGCGTGGCACTACGGAGACCCCCTGGCCGAGCAGCGTGACCTGGCTGCAGGCACGGGAGTGGTCGACCTCGGGCACCGCGACGTCCTCGAGGTCTCGGGGGCCGACCGGCTGACGTGGCTGCACAGCCTCACCACCGCGCACCTGCTCGACCTGGCGGCGGGGGAGTCCCGGCTGGTCCTGATCCTCAGCCCGCACGGCCACGTCGAGCATGAGATGCACCTGGTCGAGACGGGCCAGACCGTGCTGATCAGTGTTGAGCCGGGTATGGGTGGAGCGTTGCAGGCGCACCTGGACGCCATGCGGTTCATGATGCGGGTCGAGGTCATGCCCCGCCCGGACCTGGCCGTCGTCTGGGAGCCGTTGCCCGTGGCGGACCCGGCGGGGGCCCCCACGTGGCTCGTGCCCGGCGACTTCCGCAGCGGTGGGGAGCCGACCCCGTCGGGAGCCGACCGTGGTGGGGACGCCACCCGCTACACAGCCTCACGGCCCGCCGACTTCGCCGGGCGGGAGGTGTTCGTCCCCCGCGACGCGGTGGCGCCGCGGATGGCCGCCGGTCGCCCCGTGGGCACGTGGGCGCTGGAGGCGCTGCGCGTGGCCGCCGCCGTTCCTCGGATCGGGCGCGAGACCGATCACCGGACGCTGCCCCATGAGGTGGGTTGGATCGGGTCCGGCGTGCACCTGGCCAAGGGCTGCTACCGGGGCCAGGAGGCCGTGGCCAGGGTCCACAACATGGGCCGGCCGCCCCGGCGACTGGCCCTTGCCCACGTCGATGGATCGGCCGGCGTCCTGCCCGCGCACGGGGACGCGGTCCTCGTCGGGGATCGGGTCGTGGGATGGGTGGGCACTGCTGTCCAGCACCACGAGCTGGGCCCGGTGGCCACCGTGGTGGTCAAGCGATCGACCGACCCACAGGTGGATCTCCTGATCCGCTGCGCCGAGGGTGACGTGGTCGCTGCCCAAGAGGTGGTCGTGGTTCCCTGAGTGCCGTTCGACCCTGTCATCGGCGTGCGCGCGGTGGCAGGCTTGAGCACATGCAGCGCCGTGTCTGGCCAGGCAGCCACGTTCCCCTCGGAGCCACTCCCGATGCTGGTGGGACCAACTTCACCCTCGCCAGCGAGGTGGCGCAGGCCGTTGAGCTCTGCCTGTTCGATGAGTCGGGGGTCGAGACCCGCTTCGAGCTGGGCGAGTTCGACAGCGGCGTGTGGCACGGGTACCTGCCGGGGGTGGGCCTGGGCCAGCGCTACGGCTACCGCGTCCACGGTCCCTATGACCGGAGTCGTGGATTGCGGTGCAATCCGAACAAGCTGCTGCTGGATCCCTATACCCGAGCCCTGGCTGGTGAGCTGACCTGGGGCCCCGAGCTCTTCGACTACCGCTGGGACGATCCCGGGCAGATGTCGACGTCGGACTCAGCCGGGCACGTCCCGACCTCCCTGGTGGTCGACCCGAGCTTCGACTGGTCCCAGGATGTGTCCCCGCGGATCTCCTACGCGGACTCAGTGATCTACGAGATGCACGTCAAGGGATTCACTGCGAAGCACCCCGAGATCCCGGAGGACCTGCGTGGGACCTACGCCGGGCTGGCGCACCCGGCGGCCCTGGAACACCTCACGGGGCTGGGCGTGACAGCCGTGGAGCTGCTTCCGGTGCACCAGCACATCACGGCCAGCGCACAGGCCGGGGCTGGCCTTCCCAACTACTGGGGCTACAACACCATCGGCTTCTTCGCCCCGCACGCGGCCTACTCCGCCGGGGCCCGTGCGGGATGGGCCGGCGCCCAGGTCCGGGAGTTCCAGAAGATGGTCCTGGCCCTGCACGCCCAGGGCATCGAGGTGATCCTCGACGTCGTCTACAACCACACGGCGGAGGGTGACCAGTGGGGCCCGACGGTGTGCTTCCGCGGGATCGACAACCATGCCTACTACCGGGTCGATCCGGTGGATCCGTCCCGCTACCTCGACACGACCGGGACGGGGAACTCCTACAACGTCGATGACCACACCTGCCTTCGGCTGATCATGGATTCCCTGCGCTACTGGGTCACTGAGATGCACGTCGACGGATTCCGTTTCGACCTGGCCACGGCGCTCGCACGCGAGGACGGCGGGTTCCAGCGCCTGTCCAGCTTCTTCGCGCTCATCGATCAGGACCCGGTCCTCAGCAACGTCAAGCTGATTGCCGAGCCGTGGGATGTCGGGCAGGCCGACAGCTACTCGATCGGCGCGTTCCCGGACACGTGGAGCGAATGGAACGGGCGCTTCCGCGACATCGCCCGGGCGTTCTGGTCGGGTCGGCCCGGCACCCTGCCCGAGCTCGCCACACGGGTGGCGGGGTCCGCCGACATCTACGGCCCCAGCCGCCGGCGCCCGCACGCCTCCATCAACTACGTCACGTGCCACGACGGCTTCACGATGCGCGACCTCGTGTCCCACTGCGAGAAGCACAACGACGCCAACGGCGAGGACAACCGGGACGGCACCAACGACAACATCTCGTGGAACCACGGTGTGGAGGGGCCGAGCTCGGATCCGGTGGTCCAGCGGGCTCGGGACCGTGACGTGCGGGCGATGCTCATGACGCTCTTCCTGTCCAGGGGGGTCCCGATGCTCCTCGGTGGGGATGAGCTCGGCCGGACCCAGCAGGGCAACAACAACGCCTACTGCCAGGACAACGAGATCTCGTGGTTCGACTGGGCCGACGTCGACCACGACCTGCTGGCCTTCGTGACGAGGATCATCGCCCTGCGCCGGGCACATCCGGTCCTGCGCCGACGGCGCTACCTGGCCGATCCCGGGTACTCCGTCTGGTTCGCCCCGGACGGCCAGCCGATGACGCCGGCGATGTGGCAGGACAGCTCGCGGCGCAGTGTGGTCGTGTTCGTCGATGGGACAGTGGCGCCGGATCGTGATCCGTTCGGCAGCCCGCTGGTCGATCGCAACGTGCTCGTGCTGGTGAACGGCGCCCTGGAACCGGTGGAGTACCGGATCCCCGAGACGGCTCCTGCGGGGAGGCAGGCCGACCTCTGGCGCCTTGAGGTGGACACGTCCCTGCCCGGCCCGGAGCCAGCCTCCACCCGGATCGTGCGGGCAGGCGATTCCGTCGTGGTCCCGGCACGCAGCCTCCTGGTGCACCTGTCGGTGTGGGACCCGCTGACATGATGTCCACATGGGGCACCCGGGATCCGTGACGTGAGGGCCGTCGTCCAGCGTGTCGATGGCGCTCGTGTGCTCGTCGACGGAGCTGTGGTCGGCCAGATCGAGGGACCTGGCCTCTGCGTGCTCGTGGGTGCCACGCACGAGGACACCGACATGACGGCGGCGAAGCTGGCCGACAAGGTCTACGACATGCGGCTCTTCGACGCCGCTGCACTCGACCAGCGGGTCGCGGGACTGCCCTCGGGGCAGCAGGCCAAGGAGCTGTCCGCATCCGACGCCGGACTCCCGGTCCTCGTGATCAGCCAGTTCACGCTCTACGCCCAGACCCGCAAGGGCCGTCGGCCGACATGGGAGCAGGCCGCACCGGGCCCGGTGGCCGAGCCCCTGGTGGCGGCGTTCGCCGAACGACTGCGCAGCAGGGGTGCGACCGTGGCCGAGGGGCAGTTCGGTGCCATGATGCGCGTGGAGATGATCAACGACGGGCCCGTGACGATCATCGTCGAGGTCTGAGCCGCTCGGCGGGACACTCGTGGGCGGGTCAGCGGCTCCAGGGCCGACGCTTGCGTCGCTGCTCGGTCAGCGGGACCACCAACCGTGTGACGACGGACTCGGTCTTGTCCGGGTCGTCACTCAGGCTGGACAACTCGCGCATGAACGCCGTGGTGTCGCTGCCGGCGTCTGCGGGGGAGGCGGCTGCCGCGGGCTGAGTCGATGAGTCCTTCTGGGCACCCTGCACCACGGTCAACGCCGCCCGCGGGGAGTTGTCGACCAGGCTCAGGGGCTTGGGAGGCGCCCCCTGGACCAGCGAGAGCGCTGGGTCACTGGGCTGGGCCGCGACCATCGTGAGCCCGGCGGGTGGTGCGGGGGCCTCGTCGTGGTCCAGGGCTGTGGTCTGTGGGTCCGGCTCCGCGGGCGCGTCCTGCATCTGCGCCAACTCGGGTTCGGGCGCGGCCTGCATCTGCGCCAACTCGGGTCGGTGACCAGTTCGGGTTCGGTGACCAGTTCGGGTTCGGTGACCAGTTCAGGTTCGGGGGCAACCTCGGGCTCCGGCACGGCAGGGGCCGGGACCTCGATGAACGCGGGTTCGGGTTCGTCGCGCAGCAGGGCACCGAACTCGGCCAGCAGCTCACTGCTCGCAGCCTGGGCCCGCGGGTCAGGTTCGGCACTCGCCACCGGATCGGGCTCACCCGCGTCGGTGCCGTCGAAGCTCCACGACGGGTCCTCGGGCTCGCTGCCGGGGTGCAGGGCGACCACCGCAGCCAGCGGCTGTTCGGCGGTGGGCTCGGGATCGGGCAGCGCCAGCAGCCCCGTCATCGTGAGATCAGCCACGACCTGGGCGGCCTCGACCACGGTGAAGCCACACACCCGGGCAAGCTCGGTGAGGTCTCGGTTGCCGTCCACGCGGCAGAGAAGGGCCCAGTCGTAGGGACCAAGCGGGGTCTGCGTCGGTCCACTCTGTGGTGGTCCGAGGACCGGGATCACCCCGGGTCCGCCGACCCTCGTGAGTGCATCGGTGCGTCGCGTCCGGCATTCGTAGGCCTCCACCAGCAGGATGTCGACCTCGGCAGGCTCCGCGATTCCCTGACGGATGTGCCGCCCGGCGTGGAACTCGGCCTCAATGATCTCGAGGTCCAGCAGGTCCGCAACCTGGTCGAGCACCTGCTCGCGGACGAACGCGTCGATGATGTCGGTGCTGACGAAGCCCATGCCGACCAGGACCTCGCCGATCAGCTGCCCCGGACGTCGCTCGCGCTGCTCGGCCGCGGCAGTGCTCAGCTGCTCGGGTGAGACGAGCCCGCCGGAGAGCAGGCGGATGCCCAGTGCGGGCCGGTAGCCGGGGACCTGCATCGCGTAGATGCGGCCCTCGCGGACCCAGACGTAGGACAGCCCCTCGGCGGGGTGGCGGATCTCGAGCACACCGGAGGCGCCGGTCCGGCCGAGATCACGAAGGAGGGGCTCGGCCATCGACGACCTGTCAGGTGACGACGACTCGACGGACATGAAGGTCCTTTCACAGAGCAGGAACCGTGTCAGGGGTGTTGTCGGCATCCGCGCAGGTGGGTCTTGAGCCCATGGAGGTGCCAAGATGGCCACCATGCCGGCCCCGACACTCATCACCGTCGCGCCCACGGGGGCCGAGAGTCAGAAGGACGCCAACCCCGCCCTCCCCGTGACGTTGGACGAGCTCGTGGCGGCTGCCCGCTCCTGCCAGGACGCCGGTGCGGCGATGATCCACATCCATATCCGCGACGATGCCGGCCGCGCGACCCTCGACCTCGTCCGGCTGCGCGAGACGGTCCTGGCAGTACGTGGCGAAACCGACCTCATCGTGCAGCTGTCCACCGGCGGCGCTGTGACCGATCCGCTGGACACCAGGCTCGCCGTGCTCGATGCCGAGCCCGATTCGTGTTCCCTGACCACCGGGACGGTCAACTTCGGCGATGACGTGTTCAGCAATCCATGGCCCTTCGTCGTTGAGCTCTACCAGCGCACCCAGGAGCGGGGCATCCTTCCCGAGTTCGAGCTCTTCGAGCTCGGGCACGTGACCGCGATGAACCGATTGCTCGACACGTTCGGCCCGCCTGCGGGCGGGCATGTGCATGCCGACTTCGTGATGGGGGTTCCCGGTGGGATGCCCGGCACCACGCAGGCGCTGGCCGCAGGTGTGGCGATGCTGCCGCAGGGCGCCACATGGTCGGCCACCGGCGTGGGCCGGTCGAGCCTGCCGGTGATGTTCGCCGCGCTCTCGCTGGGCGGGAACCTGCGGGTGGGCATGGAGGACACGCTCACCTACGGCCCCAAGCGCCCGGTTCGCGACAACGCGGAACTGGTCGAACGTGCTGCACGGCTGGCCGCCGAGGCGTTCCGCCCTGCCGCCACCCCGAACGATGCGCGCAGGATGCTCGGTCTGAGCGCGCAGGACCAGGCGTGAGCGACGTGGACGGTCAGGTGCGCCTTGCCCAGGTGACCCGCAACGGGTGGGTCGAGTCCGTGCACGCCGGACACGCGGTCCTGGTCGATCCCGACGGGTCTGTCGTCCGGACGTGGGGCCGTCCGCAGGACGCGACGCTGCCACGCTCGTCGAACAAGCCGCTGCAGGCATCCGGGATGGTGGCAGCCGGCCTGGGACTGGTCGGCGCGCAGCTGGCGATCGCCGCGGCGTCGCACAGCGGTGAGCAGTTCCATCTGGACACGGTGCGGGCCGTGCTGGCCGAGGGTGGGCTCAGCGAGGACGATCTGGCCAACGTGGCTGCGCTTCCCTATGCCGCGTCCGCCCAGGCGGACTGGTTGCGGGCAGGGGGCGGTCCGACCTCCCTGACCCAGAACTGCTCAGGCAAGCATGCGGCGATGCTGCGCACCGCGCAGGCCATGGGTGCGCCCACCGAGGGCTACCTGGACCCGGAGCACCCGGTCCAACGTGCTGCCGCGGCGGGCATCGAGCGGCTCTCGGGCGAGCGGATTGCTGCGTTCGGCGTCGACGGGTGTGGCGCTCCGGTCGCCGCGATCAGCCTGCTCGGCCTGGCGCGGGCGTTCTCCCGGATGGTTCTCGCGCCGGTCGACAGCCCGGAGGGTCGGGTCGCCGCGGCGATGTCGGCCCACCCGATGCACGTCGGCGGAACCGGCCGGGACGTCACCCAGTTCATGCTGGCCCTGCCGGGGGCGATCGCCAAGGACGGGGCTGAAGGGGTGCATGCCTTCGCCCTTCCCGACGGCCGTGCCGGGGCCCTGAAGGTTGCCGACGGCTCCGAGCGAGCGCGACCTGCGGTCGTCGTGGCGCTGCTGGCCCACCTCGGTGTCGATCAGGCGGTGCTCGACGCCTCGCGCCCGGCACCGATCCTGGGTGGAGGGCGACCCGTGGGCGCCGTCGAGGGACTCATCTGAACCTCCCCGGGCGACTGCACGCAACCGCCCAGAAATGGCCACAAGGGGCCCGACCAGGTCGTGGTCGGACCCCTCGTGGGTCATGAAGGGTGCACCCGCGTCAGCGGGCCGGGATCACTTGATCGCGGAGAGCACCTTGCGGTAGAACGCCGTGGCCTGCTCCTGGGCGTCACCGGCCAGCTCGGAGGCGTCGGCACGCAGCTCGGCGACGGTCGGCAGCTCCACCTTGGGCAGCTCGACCTTGGGCAGCTCCACCTTCGAGAAGCGATCGCGCACATCGGCGACGGTCGGCAGCTCGACCTTGGGCAGCTCCACCTTCGAGGCGCGGTCACGGACGTCGGCGACCGTGGGAACCTCGAGCTTGGTGACGTAGCCGCGGATCTCCTCGACGTTGGGGACCTCGATCTTGCCCACCAGCTCGCGCAGCTCGGCGGTCGTCGGGATGTGCCGGCCCTCGTTCTTGGGGGCGATCTTCGCGGCCGCGGTCTTGCGGGCGGCGTTGGTCCGCGTGGTGGCGGTCTTCTTGGCGGCGGTGGTCTTCTTGGCAGCCGTCTTCTTGGCCGTGGTGGTCTTCTTGGCAGCGGTCTTCTTGGCCGCTGTCGTGGACTTCTCAGCCTTCTCGACCTTGGCGGTCGCGGCGGTGGTCACGGACTCCAGCGTCTCCTGGACGCTGTCGGTCACGGGGGTCTTGTCGTTCATGTCAGTTCCTCTTCCTTGGTGGTGTTGGCCAGCTTCTGCTGGGCCACGTTCTCGGTCTGGAAGGCCGCGTAGATCTCCAACAGCGCTCGGCGCTGCCGTTCGGTGAGTGTGGTGTCCGCCGAGACAGCTTCGATGACCGTCTGGTCACCGACGTGCTCCTCGAGCAGGCCCGCTCTCACGTACAACGTCTCTGCGGAGATGCGAAGCCCCACGGCGATCCGACCTAGGATCTCCGCGCTCGGCTTGCGCAATCCCCTCTCCACCTGACTCAGGTAGGGGTTGGAGACGTCCGCTGCCTTGGCCAACTGACGCAACGAGATCTGCGCAGCACCCCGCTGTTCGCGGATGTACTCGCCGAGCTTCGTTGCGTCGATCTTGGCCACACCTCAAGTATTCGCCAGAGTGCTTGCAATTGCAAGCGGATAGCAAGCAGTGGCGACGTGAGATGGCTCACGCCGCCCGGGTGACCTACTCTTGGATCATGAGTTTCCTGACGGACTGGATCCTGTGGATCATCGGACTCGGCACTCTTGTCGTCAGCGCCTGGGCGTTCATCGACTGCATCCGCGCACGGCCGGACGCGTTCCCGGCCATCGGTCGCCAGTCCAAGGGCATGTGGCTGGCCCTCACCGGAGGTGCCACGCTCGTCTCCCTGGCGACCTTCAGCCCGATCGGCATCCTCGGCATCGCCTCGATCGTGATCGCGGGTGTCTACCTTCTCGACATCCGGCCCAAGATCGCTGAGATCACCAGCGGTCGCTAGTCCGGAGGGTCGTCGATCGTGAGCACGACCTTGCCGCGCGCCTGACCGGACTCGAGGTACTCCAGCGCGGCCGTGGCCTGCGCCAACGGGTAGGTCCGACCGATCACAGGGTGGAGATCCCCGGAAGCGGCGATCTGGGCCACCTCGCGCATCGCGTCGGGCCCAGGGCCACCGAAGTCCGGCCGGGGAACCTGCGAGCTCACCGCTGAGCGAGCCATCAGGCCCATCGCGCGGGGCATGCTGCCCAGCCACCGATGCCCGCCGGCTCCGTACCGGTCGTGGCCGACGAGGACGTAGCGCCCGCGGTCGCTGAGGATCCGGCGCACCGAGGAGAAGGACCGGTTGCCCGGGATGTCGATCACGACGTCGTACCGGCTCGGACCCGCCGTGTAGTCGGTCTGGGTCCCGTCGATGATCGTGTCGACGCCGACCTGCTCGAGCAGGTCGAGCCGATCCGTGCGCTCCACCCCCGTGACATGTGCCCCGTCAGCGCGAGCGATCTGGGCGGCCGACTGGCCGACTCCGCCTGCGGCCCCGTTGACCAGCACACGTTCCCCGGGCTGGACCTTCGCCTCGTTGCGCACCGTGAAGAGCGCGATGAGCGCCGATGTGGGCAGCGCCCCCGCGTCCACGAACGACATACCCTCCGGAATGAGCTCGAGGGCCGCCTCGTCGGCGGCCACGTACTCGGCATAGGTCGCCCCGTTGCGCCACTGGAAGCCCTCGATCACCTCGCCAAAGACCCGGTCGCCGGGCCTGAACCTCGTGGCCCCCGGCCCGAGGGCCTCCACGGTGCCCGCCACATCCGTGCCGGGGATCGGCTCGGAGGGGCGGCGCAGACCGCCCCCCATGACGCGCAGGACCATGGGCACACCACGGATCATGTGCCAGACGTCGGCGTGCACGCTGGCCGCGCTCGCGCGGATCAGGACCTGCCCCGGACCGGGATCGGGTCGGTCGACGTCGGCGACCCGCAACAGCGCCGGCGCACCGTACTGGTCCTGGATGACGGCCCTCATCTCACCTCCTGGAACAGCACGCGGGCTCGGGCGCGATCACCTCGCCCGAGCCCGCGTGATCCCCCGTTGTGGGACCTACTTCCCCTGGTTGGCCACCGCAGCTGCAGCTGCTGCGGCCGCCTCCGGGTCCACGTACTCACCACCGGGAACGGTGGGGCGCAGGTCCTCGTCGAGGCGGTAGACAAGCGGGATCCCCGTGGGGATGTTGAGCTTGATGACCGCCTCGTCGCTCATCGCCTCGAGGTGCTTGACCAGTCCGCGCAACGAGTTGCCGTGTGCACCGACCAGCACGGTGCTCCCCGCCCGCAGGTCCGGCACGATGCCGTCGTACCAGTAGGGCAGCATCCGGGTCACGACATCCTTGAGGCATTCTGCCGCCGGCCGGATCTCCGGTGCCAGGTCGGCGTAGCGAGGATCGTGGGTCTGGGCGTTCGGGTCCTCAGGGTCGATCGGCGGCGGTGGGACGTCATAGGAGCGACGCCATTCGGTGAACTTCTCCTCGCCGTACTTCTGCAGGGTCTCCTTCTTGTCCTTGCCCTGCAGTGCGCCGTAGTGCCGCTCGTTGAGCCGCCACGACCGGCGCACCGGGATCCAGTGCCGCTCGCAGTTCTCCAGCGCGAGGTTCGTCGTCCGGATGGCCCTCTTCTGCAGCGAGGTGTGCGCGACGTCGGGCAGGATGCCCTGCTCGAGCAGCATCTGGCCACCCCTGGTGGCCTCCGCCTCGCCCTTCGCCGTGAGGTTCACGTCCACCCAGCCGGTGAACAGGTTCAGTGCATTCCACTCGCTCTCGCCGTGGCGGAGCAGGATCAGGGTGTAGGTCATGGAGCAATACTGGACCAGCGGACGTGACCGGCGCGCGGTGAGACGATCGCCCATCCGATGAAGTCCCGCCATGGCCCCGACCAGCGGCCAGCCGGCTCCCTCTGCTGCTTGTGCCGGGCCCGGGCGGCTGCCACTCTGGTGGCTGTGGACGCCACCCGACACCCTCCGCTGACGAGTGGGGCCGCGTGTGGGGCCAGGACGTGAGCGCCGAGCTGATCACCACGTTCTACACAGCGTTCACGTCCCGGGACGCCGAGGCGATGGCGGCGTGCTACGCACCTGACGCCCGGTTCTGCGACCCGGTGTTCACCGACCTGCGGGGTCCTCAGGTGGGCGACATGTGGCGGATGCTGTGCTCATCGGCAACGGATCTCAGCCTGGACTTCGACTCGGTCACCGACGAATCGGCCCACTGGGTCGCCAGCTACTCATTCCCGTCGACCGGGCGCAGGGTCCGCAACGACATCCGGGCCAGCTTCGTCTGCGCCGACGGGCTGATCCAGGAGCATCGCGACACCTTCGACCTGTGGGCCTGGTCCCGGCAGGCGATCGGCCCGGCAGGCGTAGTCCTGGGCTGGACGCCGATGATGCAGCGCCGCATCCGCGACCAGGCCATATCCGGTCTGCGCCGCTACCAGGCGCGCCGCGATCCGGGGGCCGCCGGCTAGCGTCCGCGCGGCTCAGGACTCGGGGACCCTGTGAGGTCGGCGAAGGCCTCGAGATTGGCCGTGGACTCGCCACGGGCCTCCCGCCAGGCGTGCTCCCGGCGGATCGCGCTGGCGAATCCCAGCCGCAGGATGGCATTGAACGACTCGTCCGAGGCTCGCAGCACGGAGCCGAGCAGCCGATCGAGATCGTCGGGCCCGAGCCCGCCGACGGGGATCCGGCCGGCCAGGTAGATGTCGCCGAGCGAGTCGAGGGCGAACGCGATGCCCAGCATCCGTGAGTTCTGCTGCAGCAGCCAGCGGTAGACGCCCTCGGCATTCTCATCGGGCCGACGTGCGACGAACGCATTGATCACCAGTGCCTGGGGTCCGATCGTCATGCTCACCGTCGTGCGCAGCTTGGCCCGGCCGGGCAGGACGATGACGAACCGGTTGGGGTCCGGGCGTTCATACTCGAGCTCCTCGGCCGCCAGCAGCTCGGCCAGGTGGGTTGCCACGGCGCGACTCTGGGGCATCACACGGCCCGGCCCAACGCATCGCGAGGTGCGGCCAGTGCTGACGAGTAGCTGGTGAGCAGGCCCTCGACCGTGGCATCCCAGGACAGCGTCTCGGCGTGGGCCCGGGTCCCGGCGGCCAAGCGGGCGCGCAGGGAGTCCTCGCCCAGGATCCGACCCAGTGCCGCTGCCCACATCTGGGGGTCGTGGCCGTCGACGAGGAGACCGGAGACACCGTCGGCCACGGCCACCGGCAGCCCGCCGACGTTGGCGGCCAGGACCGGCGTCCCGCAGGCCTGCGCCTCCACGGCCACGAGTCCGAAGGACTCCGAGTGCGAGGGGACGACCACGACGTCGGCGGCCGCGTAGCGCTGGCGCAGCCGTGCCCGGTCCGTGGGGGCGTGGAACGAGGCCGGTACGTGCAGCTCCGCGGCGAGGTCGGCCAACGCCGAGGGGTGCTCGGTGCCGGAGCCCGAGGGGCCACCGCAGAACTCGAGGCGCACACGCGATGCCAGGGCGGGATCCGTCACCGCCAGCCGTGCCATCGCCTCGACCAGCAGGTCCGGGGCCTTGAGGGGCTGGATCCGGCCCACGAACAGCACCACGAGCTCGTCGGGCCCGTGGCCCAGGGCAGCGCGGGCCAGCTCGCGCTCACGGTTGTGGAACGCGTCGAGGTCCACCCCCGGGAGGACGACGTCCACCAGATCGGGATCGGCGTCGTAGAGCTCCACGAGCTCCCGGCGCTCGGTGTCGGTGTTGGCCACCAGGCGATCGGCAGCATCCACGACCTGCTGCTCGCCGATGATCCGCAGCTCCGGCTCGGACCGGTCGTGTGGGGCCAGGCTCAGGTTCTTCACCCGGCCCATCGTGTGCATGGTGTGCAGCAGGGGCACGCCCCAACGTTCCTTGGCCAACCATCCGACCTGGCCGGAGAGCCAGTAGTGCGAATGGATCAGGTCGAACCAGCCCTCCCGGCGCGCGGCCTCGCGGCGAAGGACCCCGGCGGTCATCGCGCAGAGCTGGCCGGGCAGGTCCTCCTTCGGCAGGCCCTCGAAGGGACCGGCCACCACGTTGTGGACCACGACCCCAGGGGCCATCTGGACCTCGCGCGGCTGGTCACTGGACCGGGCCCGGGTGAAGACCTCGACCTCGGTGCCCCGGGCGGCCAGGCGCGTGGCCACCTCGGCGATGTACACGTTCATGCCGCCGGCGTCGCCGGTGCCCGGCTGGTCCAGGGGGGATGTGTGGACGCTGAGCATCGCGATGCGCTTGGGGGCGCGGCGCAGGGGCAGGGCGTCCATGGGGGCAACTGTCGCCGAGCGTGGGTTGTCCGGCAACTCGGCCAACCGGATCACGTGCCGGGGGGAACCTCCAGTGAGGTGTCGGAGTAGGGCTCCCCGGTGACCACGTGCATGACGCGGCGGGCGATGCTCACCGCATGGTCGGCATAGCGCTCGTAGTAGCGGGACAGGAGCGTGGCGTCGATGGCGGCCTCGACCCCGTGGGACCAGGAGGGTGACAGCACGGTGGTGAACAGCTCACGGTGCAGCCGATCGACCTCCTCGTCGTAGCGCTCGATATCCGGTCCGAGGGTCACGTCCTTGGTCGAGATGACTGAGGCAGTCTTCGCCGCGATCGCATCCTCGAGGGCGCCGAGCTCAGCGAAGGTAGCGCGCAGCTCGTGGGGGATGCTGGAGTTCGGGTAGCGCAGCCGGGCCTGCTTGGCCACGTGCACCGCTAGGTCTCCCATCCGCTCCAGGGAGGACGAGATCCGCAACGAGCCGATCACCAGGCGCAGGTCGGTGGCCACGGGCTGCTGCAGCGCGGCAGCGTCGTAGCAGCGACGCTCGACCTCACCGGTCAGTTCGTCGATGTGGTCGTCGCCGGAGATGACGGCCTCGGCGACCGACAGATCCGCGTTGAGAAGTGCCTGGGTGGCCTGATTCATCGCCGCCCCGGCCGCGACGGCCATCTCGGCGAGCAGGTCGCTGATCTCGTCGAGCTGTTCGTGGAATGCTGCGCGCATGGTGTCCTCCCGTGGGCAGTCTAGGGCGCTGCATGCACTGGACCGCACTCACGTGGCCACCCGGTGATCATCAGGTGAATGGAGCGCGCCGGGGGGATGAACACGGTCTGGTGTCCGCGACGGTCAGTACCGGGCAGTCCGGCGCACCCCTATCCTGACGGACGTGGCGAACCAGTCTCGCGAGGCCGAGGAGCCGTCGGGTCGACGGCGCCGCTTCGGTGTGCCCGCCGTCGGTGGCCTCGCCCGGACGCCGCGCAGCACCAAGATGCCTGCGGCAGGCGGCGGGGCGAACCGCACCGACGCAACGGCCGGTGGCCCCTATGGCGATGGTCCGGCCATCGCGGGCTCTCGGGCAGGCGGGCAGCCGGAGCAGGGGGCAGCCGATGGACTCCCCGAGGACGTCGCCCGGATCCTGGCCGCCCTGACCACGCCGGCCCTCTGGGTCCTGCCGACCGGGTCCGTGGTGTGGGCACACCCGTCCCTGGAGGGGCTGCGCGTGGTGACCCGAGGTGCGATCAACAGCCAGGACATCACGCGGATGGTGCAGAGGTGCATCAGCTCGGACCAGCCGGCCGGTCGCGACGTGACCATCCGCCGGCCGGGTCGCGGCAAGGGCAGCGTGCGCCTGCGCGTGCGCGTCGCACCCATGGCCGACTCCGCGGCGCTGGTCCTGATCCAGGACATCACCGAGGAGGAGCGCCTCAACAACGCCCGTCGGGACTTCGTGGCCAATGTCAGCCACGAGCTCAAGACCCCCATCGGGGCCCTGGCGCTGCTGGCTGAGGCGGTGCACCATGCGGAGGGGGAGCCGGAGGCCCTCGATCGGTTCACTGCCCGGATGCTGGTGGAGACCCGACGCCTGACGACCCTGGTCAACGACCTGATGGACCTGTCGCGGCTCGAGGGAGTCGAACCCCTGGAGCCGATGGGTCCGGTGCCCGTGGACGACGTCGTCGCGCAGGCGTGCGACGACGCCCGATCCCTGGCCCAGGACAAGGACATCACGTTCCTGCGCGGAGGGGTCGCGGGGCTGCTTGTCGAGGGCGTCCCCGAGCAGCTGGCCACGGCGGTGCGCAACCTGATCGTGAACGCGATCAACTACAGCCCGCCCTCCACCAAGGTCGCGGTGACCACGGGCACCGCGGACGGCTCCGTCACCATCGCGGTCACCGACCAGGGCATCGGCATCCCCCCGGCCAAGCTCGACCGGATCTTCGAGCGGTTCTACCGCGTGGACCCCGCGCGGTCCCGAGTCACCGGCGGCACGGGTCTGGGCCTGTCGATCGTCAAGCACGTATCGGCCAACCATGGCGGTGACTGCGAGGTGTGGTCCAAGGTCGGCGAGGGCTCCACCTTCACCATCCGGCTGCCCGGCCTGAAGCCCGCGAAGGCTGCCCGCCGCCGTTCGGCCCGTCCCAGCGGCAAAGACGCCAGCACTCCCAAGGAGGAGCAGTGACCCGGATCCTGGTCGTGGAGGACGAGGAGTCCTTCTCCGATGCCCTGAGCTTCATGCTGCGCAAGGAGGGCTTCTCGGTGTCGATCGCCACGACCGGACCCGACGCCCTGCAGCACTTCAACCGCGAGCCGGCCGACCTGGTGCTCCTGGACCTCATGCTGCCCGGGATGTCGGGCACCGACGTCTGCCGCACGATCCGTGCGACGTCCCGCGTGCCGATCATCATGGTCACCGCCAAGGACTCCGAGATCGACAAGGTCCTGGGCCTCGAGCTCGGTGCTGATGACTACGTGACCAAGCCGTTCTCCAGTCGTGAGCTGGTGGCACGCATCCGCGCCGTGCTGCGGCGCAACATCGACGAGTTGGAGGACAGCCCCGTGGTCGAGGCAGGGCCGGTGCGGGTCGACCCCGAGCGGCACCAGGTCCTGGTCAACGGCGTGGCGGTGAGCATGCCGCTCAAGGAGTTCGACCTTCTGGAGTACCTCGTGCGCAACTCCGGGCGGGTGCTCACCAGGGGGCAACTGATCGACCGGATCTGGGGCGCGGACTACGTCGGGGACACCAAGACCCTCGACGTGCACATCAAGCGCCTGCGCGCCAAGGTCGAGGCTGATCCGTCGCACCCGCAGCACCTGCAGACGGTGCGTGGGTTGGGCTACAAGTTCGAGGCCTGAGGCCCTCGACTCCGACGTCGGGTGATGGCCCGCCTTGCTGGCCGCCCGGCCGGCCGACCGGCCCGGCGGGGGTCAGGACGTGGCGGACTCGACGGGGCCGTACCCCTCGTAGTAGCCCTGCGCAGGTACCACCACGACGGCCCGCGTCTCGGACCCGGACCGCTCGAAGCTGAAGGTCACCGTGGCGTAGGACCCGGGCTCGACGTCCAGGCCCGTGAGCTCGACCTGGTCGACGGCTGCTCCACCCACCCTGACCGACTGACCGGGCAGCACAGTGATGGGGGTGCGCTGCGATGAGCTCGCGGCGGGCTCGGCAGTGACCTCGAGCAGCGCCTCGGGGGTGTCGCCCTCGTTGATCAGCGTCACCACCAGGGAGGCAGCACCGCTGGTCCCAGCGGGGTCGGTCACCAGGGTTGCGTCCTGGACCAGCATGTCCCCGACGATGAAGTCGGTGCCGTTTCCGGTGGGACCCTGGGAGTTCACGGTGTTGTCGAAACCCTGGTAGCAGCCGGCTGTGGGGAGCACGGCAACCAGGCAGACAGCGAGGACAGTCGCAGCACGGGAGCGCATCACGCAGGCACCCTACCGGGTGATCGGTGTCACAGGGGGTCCGGGCCCAGCGTGTTAGACTGGGGGCCCACCGGAAGGGGTCTCCCGCACAATGACGTTCAAGGTTGGCGACACCGTCGTGTACCCGCATCATGGGGCTGCACTCATCGAGTCCATCGAGGTCCGTTCCATCAAGGGGGTCGACCGGGAGTACTTGGTACTGCGCGTCGCCCAAGGCGATCTGACAGTCCGGGTCCCCTCAGACAACGTCGATCTGGTCGGCGTCCGCGACGTCGTGAACGCTGAGGGCCTGGACAAGGTCTTCGACGTCCTGCGCCAGCCCTACACCGAGGAGCCGACCAACTGGTCGCGCCGCTACAAGGCGAACCTCGAGAAGCTGGCCTCCGGCGATGTGATCAAGGTGGCCGAGGTCGTGCGTGACCTCTGGCGCCGCGAGCGTGAGCGTGGCCTGTCGGCCGGCGAGAAGCGCATGCTGAGCAAGGCCCGCCAGATCCTGGTCAGTGAGTTGGCCCTGGCCGAGCACACCAACGAGGACAAGGCCGAAGCGATCCTCGACGAGGTCCTTCAGTCCTGATCCGTTCCGCAGTTTCCACGACGCCCACCGCCGATCCCGGCCGGTGGGCGTTCGTGTCGATAGCGTGAGCGCCGTGGAGACCCGGCCCGTGGTTGCGATCGTCCCCGCTGCTGGGAGCGGCCAGCGGCTGGGCGCAGGCATGCCCAAGGCGTTGGCCCTGCTGGCCGGTGAGCCGATCCTGGTGCACGCCGTGCGCAGCCTGGTGGCGGACCCGCGGATCGGGCTCGTGGTGCTGGCGACGCCTGATGGTCTCGAGGAATCCATGGCTGCTCTCGCTGCGCCACACGCAGGTGCAGCCCCGGTGGTGGCGATCGCTGGTGGTGCGACGCGTGCCGAGTCCGTGGCGCGGGCCCTGGCTGTCGTGCCCGACGACTTCGAGGTGGTCCTGGTCCATGACGCTGCTCGTTGCCTGGTTCCCGCGCCCGTGGTGGGGGCCGTGATCGACGCCGTCCTCGGCGGCGCTGATGCGGTCGTTCCCGGTGCCGCAGTCGTGGACACGATCCGCGAGCTGCGTGACTCCGGCGGGTCCCACACCCTCGATCGATCCCAGCTGCGAGCGGTGCAGACCCCGCAGGGGTTCCCGTTGGCTGTCCTGCGCCGGGCACACGAGAGTGGTGATGCCACTGCCACCGACGACGCGGGCATGGTGGAGGCTCTGGGGCTGCCGGTCGTCCTGGTCCCCGGACATGCGCGCGCCTTCAAGGTGACCACAGCCCAGGACCTCGTGCTGGCTGAGGCAATACTCGCGCAGGAGGCTGGACGATGAGTGCACTTCCGCTGGTGGGCGTCGGGGTCGACGTGCATCCCTGGGCCGACCCGGGTGAGGGGCGCGAGCTCGCCCTGGCCTGCATGGCGTGGCCGGGCGAGAACGGGCTGGCCGGCCACTCGGATGCTGACGTCGCGGCCCACGCTGCCTGCGACGCACTGCTGTCGGCTGCGGGGTTGGGGGATCTGGGGTCCAACTTCGGGACGTCGGAGCCCGAGTGGGCCGGTGCCTCGGGCGTGGCGCTGTTGGGCGAGACGCTGCGTCGGCTCACGAGTGCGGGATTCACCATCGGCAACGTGTCGGTGCAGGTGATCGGCAACCGCCCGAAGATCGGGCCGCGCCGCCGCGAGGGCGAGAGTGCCCTGTCGGCCGCGCTCGGGGGCGCGACTGTCCGGCTGTCGGCAACGACCACCGATGGCCTGGGTCTGACCGGCCGCGACGAGGGCCTGGCGGCGATCGCCACCGCGTTGGTCGTGCCCGTCAGCCCCTGACCTCGGGTTCGCGCACCACGTGGCCTGCGGCCCGGTGTGAGTGCCGCGCGACGACGAACCTGACGGTCCGCGCTGATCGCCGCCCAGGCCTGCGAACGCCAGGGCGCCGAACGCCATGCGTGCGAACGCCAGGGCGCCGAACGCCATGTGTCCGAACGCCAGGGCGCCGAACGCCATGCGCCATTCGGGGCCGGCGCTGACTTCGCGGTGGTTGTGGTCGAAAGGGCCCTGGTGACGGACGGCGAGGCGGAGGTTCGCGTAGGTTCTGGTCGATCCCGGTCACCAATGTTGCGATCTATCGACCACAACAGGCGCGGTGTTGCCGTCCGGGGCCGGCGCCAGGGTCGCTATCGACCACAACTGGTGCGGAGTTGCTCCGCAGGTTCGGGGCCCGGCGAAGGGGACGGCGCCGAGAAGCGACAGACGTCGGCACGGGGCGCCGGTAGAATCGCCGGGTGAGCCTGAGACTGCATGACACCGCGACGCGCAGCACGCGCGACTTCGTCCCCCTGGAGCCGGGCCGGGTGTCGATCTACGTGTGTGGTGCCACCGTGCAGGCAGCCCCCCATATCGGGCACATCCGATCGGGGGTCAGCTTCGACATCCTCGGCCGGTGGCTGGCGGTCTCCGGGTACGACGTGACGTTCCTGCGCAACGTGACCGACATCGACGACAAGATCCTGGCCAAGGCGGTGGATGAGGGTCGGCCGTGGTGGGCTGTGGCAGCCCACTACGAGCGTGCCTTTGCCGAGGCCTACGCCATCCTGGGCTGCTTGACGCCCACGCTGGAGCCGAGGGCCACCGGCCACGTACCGGCGATGATCACGCTCATGCAGCGCCTGATCGACAGCGAGCATGCCTACGCCTCCCAGGGTGACGTCTACTTCGACGTCGCGTCCTTCCCCGAGTACGGGGCGCTGTCAGGCCAGCGGATCTCCGAGATGCTGGCGGCGGAGGACGCCGACCCGGATGCCCGCAAGCGCGACCCGCGAGACTTCGCCCTGTGGAAGGGCACCCGCGACGACGGGCCGGGCTGGGAGACCCCGTGGGGGGTGGGGCGCCCGGGGTGGCATCTCGAATGCTCGGCGATGGCGGGGATGTACCTGGGAAGCTCATTCGACATCCACGGTGGCGGGCTGGACCTGGTCTTCCCGCACCACGAGAACGAGATCGCCCAGTCCAAGGCGGTCGGCGACGGATTTGCGCAGTACTGGATGCACAACGCCTGGGTGACCACCGCCGGGGAGAAGATGAGCAAGTCCCTGGGCAACTCGCTGCTGGTGACCGAGGTGGTCAAGCGGGTGCGCCCGGTCGAACTGCGCTTCTACCTGGGGGCCGCGCACTACCGCTCGCACATCGAGTTCTCCGAGGGCGCGCTGGCCGATGCCGCGGCCGGCTACCGGCGGCTCGAGGGCTTTGTGGTCCGAGCAGGCGAACGGCTGGGCAGCGCCGCGCCTTCGGGAACGGGCACTGACCTGCCGAGTGACTTCGTTGAGGCCATGGACGACGATCTCGGGGTGCCCGCCGCGC
Organism: uncultured Actinomycetes bacterium; assembly: GCA_963697345.1. GTDB lineage: Bacteria > Actinomycetota > Actinomycetes > S36-B12 > CAIYMF01 > Prado023. Next base: position 461,621 of record CAVONS010000007.1, read on the forward strand.
TGGCTGTGATCCATGAGACGGTCTCGCAGGGCAACCGGCTGCTGGCCGACTCGACCAGCTCGGACGCGGACCTTGCCGGTGTTCTCGGATCGGTGCGACGCATGCTCGACGTGCTCGGCGTGGATCCGCTCGCCCCGCAGTGGGCCGGGGATGCCGGTGGTGCGAATGCCGCCCACGAGGCCCTCGACTCGCTCATCAACGAGCGCCTCGCAGCCCGACAGGCCGCCCGCGAGGCTCGGGACTTCGCTGCCGCAGACGCGGTGCGCGACTCATTGCGGGCGGCCGGTGTTCTCATCGAGGACACTCCGGCCGGCCCCCGCTGGTCCTTGGAGGCGTGATGGCAGGCAACTCGCAACGGCGTGGGGCGACCCGCAAGGAAGGTACGAAGAAGGGCGCGGTCGTCGGCTCCGGTGGTCAGCCCCGGCAGAAGCTCGAGGGCCGCGGCCCGACGCCCAAGGCCGAGGATCGACCCGGGCACACGGCCTACCGCCGGGCCCGCTCGGCGGAGAAGCACGCCGGCAAGGGCGGGCCGCGCAAGGGCCGCGGGTCCGGCTCCGGGCGCAGCGGCAAGAAGCCGGCCAACGAGTCGGTCGCCGGGCGCAACTCCGTGCTCGAGGCGCTGCAGGCGGGCATCCCGGCTTCGGCGCTGCAGGTCCAGCAGTACCTCGATGCTGACGAGCGGGTCCGCGAGGCGATGAAGCTCGCCGTGGGTCGTGACATCCCGCTGCTCGAGACCACCCGCGGTGATCTCGACCGCCTCAGCGGTGGCGCGGTCCACCAGGGGATCGTCCTGCAGGTGCCGGCCTACAAGTACGCCGAGCCCGACACCCTGATGGCTCGGGCGTTCGACGCGGGCGAGCAACCGCTGCTCATCGTGCTCGACGGCATCACCGATCCCCGCAACCTGGGCGCGGTGGTGCGCTCGGCTGCGGCTTTCGGAGCCCACGGCGTCGTGATCCCGGAGCGGCGGGCTGCCGGCATGACGGCCTCGGCGTGGAAGACCTCGGCCGGTGCTGCCGCGCGGGTCCCCGTGGCACGAGCCACCAACCTCGTCCGGTGGATGGTCGCTGCGCAGAAGTCCGGGGCTACCGTCATCGGCCTGGCGATGGGTGGGGACATGGAGCTTCCCGACCTCGACAAGGAGACCGCCAGCGGCCCGTTGGTCATCGTGGTGGGCAGCGAGGGCAAGGGGTTGGGCCACCTGGTCTCCCAGACCTGCGACCACCTCGTGGCCATCCCGATGGACTCGGCCACCGAGTCCCTGAACGCTGGGGTGGCTGCCGGGATCGCGCTGTTCACGGTGGCCACGGCGCGTCGCTGACGGCTCGCGGCCGCGCCGCGGGGGCCTGGCTCCAGCACGGTGCCCGCCCGCCATCGGCGGCTTCAGGCTCCGGGGCTCACGCCCTTCCCAAGGGCTGGAGCTGGCGACCGTGGTCGTCGAAGTTGGCGGGCTCGAGCCATGCTGCGATCCTGGCGTGCACGTCGGGCCACTGGTGGTCCAGCAGGGCCAACCATGTGGTGTCCCTGTTCCGGCCCTTCACGACCATGTGCTGCGCGAAGGTCCCCTCCTCGGTGAAGCCCAAGCGCCGTGCCGCGCGCCGGGAGGGTTCGTTGGCGCTGTCGCACTTCCACTCCAGGCGGCGGTACCCGAGGACGTCGAAGACGTAGTGGGCGTGCAGGGCGAAGGCCTGTGTCGCAATGCGGGTCCGCGCGACGCCGGGCCCCCACAGGATCGAGCCGAGCTCGACGACGCCGCTGCCCGCGTCGATGCGCATGAGGGCCTGGCGGCCACCGGCCGCACCCGTGGCGCGATCGACCACGGCCCACATGAGCAGGTCCGTGCGCGCCGTGGTCTGCTCGATCCAGGCGTGCATCGCGGCCAGGTCCGACGGCGGTTCGTCGTGCAGGTACTCGTAGAGCTCCGGGTGGCCTGCCGTGGCTGAAGCCAGCTCCGCCGCGTGGTCGGGTGCCAGCGGTTCGAGACGTGCGTAGGTGCCCTGCAGGGTCACCGGCTCAGGGTGCGCGCAACCCTGCCAGTCGGCGATCGGACCCCTGCTCACGTGGGCGGGACGTCGACGTCGTCGGGCACCTCGTCGGCGTCCACGGGCGTGCCGAGCACCGCCGCCTCGTTGGGCGCGTGCGCCAGGTGCATGCCGACGTAGTTGTCGGTCGCCCAGTCCAGGCCCACGTCACGCCCAGCGCGCTCGGAGGAGTACCAGCGGTGCTGGAGGACCTCGTGGACCAGTTCGGGGGCCTGGTACTTGCCGCGCATGTTCCGCGGGATCCGGCGCAGGACCGCCTCGTACACCTGGGTCACCCACTCGTGGGCGACGATCTGCTCGTCCTCATCGGGGTCGGCAAGTGCCCGGAATGTGTCCAGGTCGTTGAGCAGTCGACGGGCCTGGTTCTCGTGCATCTCCAGCCCGGTGAGGCGCAGCATCCGCCCCTGGTGGTGCCCAGCATCCACGACCTTGGCGTGGACCTTGATCTCCGAACCCCCCTCGATCGCCTCCGCTGTCATCTCCGCGACGTCGAAGCCCAGGCCGTTGAGGGTCCGCAGCAGGGTGTGGATGTGGTGGCGGTCACGTCCGGAGATGATCACCGGCTCGGTGAGAGTCATCCAGAGGTGCTCGTAGCGTCGACGGAACTCGTCGCCGACGAGGAGAGGGTCGTACTCCTCGGGCACGAAACCTCCGGCCTGCAGGTCCATCAACTCACCCATGATGTTCATGGCTGCCGTGTCGATGTCATATGCCCGCTGGCCCCGCGACAGGGACTCGTGCAGCTCGCCGGTCTCGGCGTCGACCAGATATGCGGAGAACGCGCCCGCATCACGCAGGAAGAGGGTGTTGGACAACGAGCAGTCGTTCCATGAGAAGCCGAGCAGGTGCAGGCGCACGATGAGCAGGACCAGGGCGTCGAGGAGTCGCTCGCCGGTGGCCCAGGTCAGGGTGGTGGTGACCAGGGCGCGATAGGGCAACGAGTACGACAGGTGGCGCGTGATCAGGGCCGCCGGGAGGGGCTCGCCGTCGGCGTCCTCCCGGCCAGCGATGACCCCGATCGGCTCGACGCAGGGAGCGCCGAGCCGACGGAGGTCGAACAGCAACCCGTACTCGCGGCGGGCGAACGACTCCTCGATCTCCTTGACCGCGTAGACCGACCCGTTGACCCGGACGAACCTGACCGTGTGCCGCGAGATGCCCCGCGGCAGTGCCACCGTGTCCTCCGCGGGCCAACGCTCCAGGGCGATGTCCCACGGGAGGAACAGCAGGTCCGGCTCGGCCGCTGTCGCGGTTGCACGCAGCGCCATCCGAGGTCCTTCGCGGTGTGGTGGCTATTCGGTGGGGAGGCGTTGTCCGGTTTCGGCGTCGAACATGTGTTGGTGTTGGGCGACGGCTTCCAGGCCGAGGATCTCGCCGCGGCGGGGGTGGGTGCGTCCGTCGGTGCGGACCACGACTTGTTGTTTGCCGCCGGGGAGTTCGACTTCGGTGTAGACGTAGGCGTCGGCGCCCAGGCCTTCGACGATGAGGACTTCCACGGGCCAGGCGTTCTCGCTGTCGCTGATGCGCAGGTCCTCGGGGCGGAACCCGAGGATGACCTTGGTGGCCCCGGTCTTGTTCAGGGCGGCGGCGGTCGCGGGGGGCAGGGGCACGGACTTGGTGCCCAGGCGCACGTTGCCATCGGAGACGGTGGCTTCGATGATGTTCATCGCGGGGGAGCCGATGAACCCGGCGACGAACACGTTGTCGGGGGTGTCGTAGAGCTCCTGGGGGGTGCCGACCTGCATGAGGAACCCGTCCTTGAGCACGACGATCCGGTCGCCCATGGTCATGGCTTCGGTCTGGTCGTGGGTGACATAGACGGTGGTCACCCCGAGGTCGCGCTGCAGCTTGGCGATCTGGGTGCGGGTCTGCACGCGCAGCTTGGCGTCCAGGTTCGACAGTGGCTCGTCCATGAGGAACACCTGGGGCTTGCGCACGATCGCCCGGCCCATGGCCACGCGTTGGCGCTGCCCACCGGACATCGCCTTGGGCTTGCGGTCCAGGTAGGGCTCGAGGTCCAGGATCTTCGCGGCCTCCTGGACACGTTCCTCGATCTCGGGCTTGGGCATCCCCGCGATCGACAGCGCGAAGCCCATGTTCTCCCGCACCGTCATATGCGGGTACAGGGCGTAGGACTGGAACACCATCGCGATGTCGCGGTCCTTCGGGGCCAGGTCGGTGACATCCCGGTCACCGATGAAGATCCGGCCCTCGTTGACCTCCTCCAGACCCGCGAGCATCCGCAGACACGTCGACTTCCCACACCCCGACGGCCCGACGAGGACCAGGAACTCCTCATCAGCAACCTCAAGATCCAACTTGTTCAACGCCGGCTTGGTCGTCCCCGGATAGATCCGAGTCGCTCCCTTGAACGTCACAGTGGCCATCAGAAATCAACATCCCTTCACCGACAGGTACGTGCCGGACGATCCGAGTGGAAGGCACAACGAACCACGGGTCTGCGGTCCACTGTTCAGACTAGGTCACAAGGGCCGGCGATGGCAGGACCGCAGCCCCTTGGGTTGCATCGGGCAGCGATGCAGAGGTGTCCTGCTCTCCCTAGGATCCGGGCATGACGTGGACTGCGAGGATCCTGGCAGCGTGTGGGCTCGTGGTCGTGGCCTGGGCGCTGATCACGCAGCTGCCAGCGGTGGTCCATGGCAATCCCGCGTACGCGGTCATGCTCGGTCTGACCGCGACCGGGTGCCTGGGCGCACTGTGGCTGCACCGACGCCGCCGGCCACCGCTGCACGGGTGGCGCAGGGCGGGCTCTGTCGCCCTGTGTGTCGGGGCAGTCGGCTGGCTGGCGGCCACGTGGTACTTCCGGCCGTTCTCCGCGCAGGAGCCCGCCCTTGCAGCCATGCAGTCCGACGCGGACGTGCTCGTCACCGAGTCGGCATCCCGGGTCGTGATGGAGCCCGCCGACGGGCAGGTGGCCGAGGTAGGCGTCTTCTTCCAGCCTGGCGCCAAGGTGGAGGCCCGGGCGTACGCGGCGGTGCTGCGGCCGTTGGCGGAGTCCGGCCATCGGGTCGTGATCATCAAGCAGCCATTGGGGATCGCGTTCCTCGCCCTCGGGGCGTTCTCCGATGTGCAGTCGGCCCATCCGCAGACGCGGGCCTGGGTGCTGGGTGGGCACAGCCTCGGCGGGACCGTGGCTGCGATCCAGGCCGACGAGCATGACCAGGATGCGACCGGCCCGGCACGCGGGCTCCTCCTGCACGCCTCGTACCCCGCCAGCGACATCAGCGAGTCGCTGACCGCCGACGTGCTGAGCATCTCGGGTACCAACGACGGGCTGGCGACCCCGGCTGACATCGAGGCCTCGGTGCCCAACCTTCCCGAGGGCTCCGCGTTCGACGCCATCGGGGGCGCGATCCACTCCTACTTCGGCGACTACGGTCCACAACCCGGCGATGGACAGCCGACAATCAGCCACGATGAGGCCCGGACGCTGATCTCAAACGCAACGGTCGAGTTCGTGGCTGGGGTTTCCGCAACGCTCACCCAGTGACTGGGGACCAGCGGATCGACTGCTACTGGGTCTGCGACAGTCCCTGGGCGACGGCGCCGGCGGCGATGGCGGCGCGCAGCTGTTCGGCGTCAGCCTCGGACATGAAGCCGTTGGCCACGGCGAGGTCGAGCAGCTGGCCGACGTCGGTGATGCCCAGGGTGGAGGCGATGGCCTTCACGGAGTCGGGCAGTGGCAGCTCCGAGATCGGGACATCGGGCAGCGCCGAGCCGCCCGGCGGGACGGGGGTCGACGAGTCGGGGGTTGCCGCATCCGGCGTGGTCCCCTCGGGCAGCAGCCCGTCGAGGTTGAGCTCACCGTTGCCGAGCCCTGAGGCAAGGTCCGAGGCCGCTGACAGCAGTGGGTTGGCCTGCGAGAACTGCCAGGCAGCAGCCCCCAGCACGAGGGCGAGGACCGAGGTGATCGCGGCCACGCTGATCGCCACGCGGGTCCGCGTGCGCTGGAGAAGGTACTTGGCCTCCCAGGCGTCGGCGGCCGGGTTGCCGGCGTATCCAGCGTCGTATCCGGGCGCATAGCCAGGTGCCTGCGCGTTCGGTGGGTAGGGCCTCGGGATGGCCGTCGTGTCGTGCTGCTCGGGCGCGGGCTGCGTGTACATGTCGGTCATGAGTTCATTGTGCCCGAGGAAGGACGAGGCCCCGACTCTCAGAGTCAGGGCCCCGCACGTTCGATGTTCGGGTCAGGTACGGATGGCCTCGGAGGTGTCCGGGTCGAAGAAGTGAGCCCGCTCGAGGTCGATGGCGATCTCCACGGTGTCACCCATCCGCACCCGCGACCGGGGCCCGAATGAGGCGACCCACTTGACCCCCGCGCCTGCCATCGTGTGCAACTCGTCCTCGCCGGACTCCTTGGCCAGGAGCTTGGTGTCCTCTGAGACGTAGGTCTCGCCGTCGAAGGTGAAGTGCACGATGATCTCTGAGCCCAACGCCTCGGTGAGCGTGACCTTGGCCTGCAGCCGGCTCGGCATGTGGGACGCGGTGGGAAGGCTCGCGTCCTCCATGTCCTCGCTGCGCAGGCCGACCACCACACTCTTGCCGACGTAGGAGGCCAGTGCGGGGCGATCGGTGAGTGTGGTTTCGGGGATGGTGACCTCGTTGTCGCTGCCGATCGTCAGGGCCAGCCCCTCCCCGGACTGCTTGAGCGTGCCGACCACGAGGTTCATCGGCGGCGAGCCGACGAACTGTGCCACGAAGATGTTGTTCGGTGCGTCGTAGCACTCACTGGGCGTGCCGAGCTGGTTGAGGATGCCCGCCTTCATGACGGCCATCCGGTCGCCCATCGTCATCGCCTCGGTCTGGTCGTGGGTGACGTAGAGGGTGGTGGTGTTCAGGGATCGCACGACCGCGGAGATCTCGGCGCGCATCTGCACGCGCAGCTTGGCATCGAGGTTCGACAGGGGCTCGTCCATCAGGAAGACCTGGGGCTCACGCACGATGGCACGGCCCATCGCCACACGTTGGCGCTGGCCGCCGGAGAGCTGCTTGGGCTTGCGGTCCAGCAGGGGGGTCAGCTCGAGCATGTCCGCGGCCTTCTTGATGCGCGCGTTCATCTCGTCCTTGGGCATCTTGCGCAGCTTGAGCCCGTAGGCGATGTTGTCGCCCACGCTCATGTGCGGATAGAGAGCGTAGGACTGGAACACCATGGCGATGTCGCGGTCCTGGGGCTCCAGCTCGTTCACCCGCTTGCCGCCGATTCGCAGCTCACCGCTGGAGATGTCCTCCAGCCCGGCGACCATGCGCAACGCAGTCGACTTGCCACACCCCGACGGGCCCACGAGGACGAGGAACTCCCCATCTGCGACCTCGATCGACAGGTCCTGCACGGCGTGGAAGCCGTTGTCGTAGACCTTGTTGATGCCGTCAAGTTCAACGCTCGCCATGGATGCTCCTCGGTGTCAGCGGACGGTGGTTCTCGTGTGTGGTCATGTGGTTAGCCCTTCACTGATCCGGCGGTGAGGCCAGTGACCAGTTGCTTCTGAGCGAACGCGAACACGATCAGCATGGGGATCGCTGCCATGATCGCGCCAGCGGCGAAGTATCCCCACTCCTGCTTGATCGGGTTGCTCACGTAGGTGTTGAGGCCGACGGCAAGAGTCGTGTCCTGCTGGTTGGGCAGGATGACTGAGGCGATGGCCAACTCGTTGAACATGCCCGTGAAGGTCACGAAGAACACGACCGTGAGGATGGGGGCGGCCAGACGCAGGATCATCCCGAAGAAGATCCGCACGTGACTGGCGCCATCGATCCGGGCGGACTCGTCGATCTCCACGGGGATGGTGTCGAAGAAGCCCTTCATCAGGTAGGTGTTCACCCCCAGGGTCCCACCGAAGTACACGAGGATCAGGCCGTAGATGGAGTTCAGGCCGAGCAGCGGGAAGACGTCGCGGATCTGGCTCAGGAGCAGGAAGATCGCAGTCAGGGCCAGGATCTGGGGGAACATCTGCACCAGCACGAGGGCCAGCAGGCCCGGACGGCGACCCTTGAAGCGCATGCGACTGAAGGCGAAGGCCGCGGCCGCACCCATGAACACTGAGACGAACGACACCGTGGTGGCGATGATGAGTGTGTTCTTGAACCAGATCGGGAAGGGTCGTTGCTCGTTGTTGATGACGTCCTGGAAGTTCTGAGTCGACCACTCCCAGGGTTGCGGGATCAGGCAGCTGACCGCCTTGATGCCCTGGTAGTCCAGGGGACAGGCCGACGTCAGGGTGTTGCCGCCTGCGAAGGCCAGGTTGAGGATGTAGCCGATCGGGAACAGGGCGAACAGCACGGCGATCACCAGGATGAGGTGGCGCCACCCGACCACCCTGATCCAGCGGCCCGGCGACATCTTCTCGACCTTGACCGGGGTGGGGTCGGTTGTCGTCACGGTGCTCATGCGCCGATCTCCTCGAGCTTCTTGGTGGCCCGGAACGAGACCGCCGAGATTGTCCCAACGACCAGGAAGATCACGAGGCTGATGGCCGAGGCCAGGCCCAGTTGCTGGTTCGTCTGGTTGAAGGCCTTTCGGTACGTCCAGTTGATCAGCAGGTCTGTCTGACCGCCCTCATTGAGTTGGCCCGGGAAGGGCCCACCTCCTGTGAGGTATTCGATCAGGCTGAAGTTGTTGAAGTTGAAGGCGAAGGATGCGATCAGCAGGGGAGCAACGGAGATCATCAGCAGCGGCAGCACCACGGTGCGGAAGGCGTGTGCGCCGCTGGCTCCGTCGACGAAGGCCGCCTCCTTGAGATCGCCGGGGATGGCCGTGAGTGCTCCGGTGCAGACCAGCAGGAAGTACGGGTAGGCGATCCAGAGGTTGACGAAGAGCACGGACAACCGGGCGAGCCAGGGGTCACCGAGCCAGTTCGTATTGCCCGGCAGCATCTGGTTGATGATGCCGAAGTCGACGTTCAGCATGCCCTTCCACAGGATCGCGGTCAGGAAGATCGGCAGCGCGTAGGGGAGGATCAGCAGCACGCGGTAGTACTTCTGGCCCTTCATGCGACGGTCACTCATCACGATTGCCAGGAGCAGGCCGAGGGCGAACGTCATGAAGACAGTCAGGAAGGCGAAGGCGAAGGTCCATGCCGTGATCGGCAGGAAGTTGTTGCGGATGGTCGGGTCGGTCAACAGCGAGGTGTAGTTCTTGAACCCGACTCCGACGATCCAGCCGGGCTGGAGGACCACGCCGTCGGCCGATTCGAAGTTCCCGGTGGCAGGGTTCGCCGGATACGCCACACCGGTGTTGGTGTCGTTCATCGTGTTCGTGTCCGGGTCGTAGACGAACCCCGACTTGAACTCCTTGGCTTCGAAGATGCTCGACGACTTGAGGAACGTCCCCGCCTCCGGGTTCAACGGGACCCGCAACTCGCCCCATTGCTCCGTGAAGTCCGGATCGTTGGACAGCGTGCCCAGGTTCAACGACTCGTATCCGTTGACCCCGGTGACCTTGGTTCCGTCAGTCTGCAGATCGGTGGGTGGTACTGCCTCGAGGCTTTCCGGCGTGCCGATGAAGGTCTGGCCCGGGAACTGCGTGCCGTCGGGGAAGGTGACCAGCATCGAGACCGTGCCGCCCTTCTCGATGGGCACGACCGGGTACTCCGCGGAGTCCGGTACCGGCTGCTCCTCGCGTGAGAGGAGCGCAGAGATCGCATCGTCCTGGTCGCCCAGGTGGCCGGTGCCGTAATTGGTGAACGAGGAGTACCCGGTCAGGACCATCGTGAAGAGCTGGTAGACCAGCAGGAACATGAGCCCCGGGAGCAGGTACTTCATGGGCAGCCCCCTGGTGAAGTACACCAGGTTGACTGCGATGAGGGCGAAGATGAAGAACCCGATCCCAAGCCGCCACCCGTCGGTGATGCACTGGATCAGGGCGAAGACCAACAACGCGTCGACCATGCCCACGAGGATCAGCTTGACGGCCAGGCCACCAGCGGTGACGGTGCTGGACTTCTTGCGTACTTCCTCGTCCGGTGCGGACTTCGTGGCTGTGCTCATGATCGGGTTCTTCATCCCTTCGTGATCAGGTGGTGATCAGCTGCCCGCTGCGGCGATCGCCGCGTTGATGGCATCGCCAGCCTCGGTCATGGTCTTGGTCGGGTCCTCACCCGATGCGACCTTGAACTCGGCCAGGCCGAGGGACTCCCAGACAGAGCCCATCTCGGGGACGGACGGCTGGGGGATGCCCTGCAGGCCGTACTCGATGAACCCGGCGACGATCGGGTCAGCAGACACCTTGTTGGCGGACTCGGTCCACGCCGGCGGGCGCGGATCGGCTGCGTACATGGCGTCCATGAACTCGGTCGTCATCACGTAGTCGTTGAGGAACGTCTGCGCGATCAGGGCGTTGGCCGCCTTGGTGGGGATGAACATCGTCTGCACACCGATGAACGCCGACGAGGTCGACGCACCGTCCGGCACCGGGCAGATCACGGTGTCGGGGATGGCAGCCACAGCGTCGGGCACGTTCCACGGACCGGTGATGAACCAGGCCGAGTCTCCGGCGTTGTAGGACTCCTTGGCGATGTCGCCGGTGACTGAAGCCTTGATCAGCTTCTTGTCCGCCATCTCCTGCAGGCTCTCGGCCGCAGTGATGGAGCCGGCCTGGCCGACGCCCATGTCATCGACGTTCGTCGAGCCATCAGCGTTCTCGCCGAAGATGTAGCCACCGTTGGCGCTGTACAGCGGGTACCAGTGGTAGGCGTCACCCATGTCACCGATCTGCAGGGCAAGGGGCAACGAGGCCTTCTTGTCCTTGAGCAACTGCTCGCCCTGGGAGATCAAGTCGTCCAAGGTCGCCGGGCATTCAGGGGACAGCTCCGGGTTGGTCAGCAGGGCGACGTTCTCCACGGCGTAGGGGACGCCGTAGCTCTTGCCGTCGTAGGCAACAGCCTTGACCGCGACCTCGCTGAAGCTCGCGGAGTTCGAACCCAGGTCGAACGGCGTCACGACGCCGTTGGTGACCAGCTCGCCGAGCCAGTCGTGGGCGCCGATGAACAGGTCGGGCACGTCTCCGGTCTGGTTGCCCTGGACAACCTTGGCGCGGATCTCGCCGAAGTCGATCTGGACGACGTCACAGGTGATGCCGTTGGCCTCGGCGAACGCGTCGCACTCAGCCTTGATGGGTGCGGTCCGGACCTCGTCGGCCCAGATCGTGAAGGTGCCCGAACCGGCTGCAGGTGCCGCGCTCGAGGCAGTGTCGGTCGTCTCTCCATCGCTGCTGCTGCAAGCGGCAAGCAGGAGGGCGAGGCTAGCTGCGGTAGCCCCGATCTTGGTGGTGCGGCGCATGAATGCTCCGTTTCTGGTGAGTGGGATGCGGGCCTCACGCCCGCTGGGCCTAGCATGCACCGTCCGCTCAATCCGCGCCCCGCGCGAGAGCGCTCCCCGGCCCTGTTATGAGATTGTTATACGCGCAGTCTCTTGGGCGGGCAGGTGTGAAGCAACGCAGGGAGGCACTCAGCCTGCGTCGATGGCCGCCTGGATCTCGCGGCCGGCGGCCCTCATGGTCTTCGCCGGATCCTTTCCGGACATCACCTCAAGTTGGGCCCGGCTCAGGACTGGCCACACGATCGCCATCTGCGCGAGGTTGGGCATCGGGGCCGAGGCGTCGGCGTACGCACCGAAGCCCGCGATGACGGGGTCGGTCGCGGCCAGCTCGTAGGACGCGTTCCAGGCTGGGCCGAGTCCGCCGGGTGAGGCCAAGGCGCTCATCACCTCGGTGGTCATGGCAGTGGTGCTCAGGTACTGGGCCGCACCGATGGCATTGCGCGCGAAGGCGGACTGCAGCAGCCCCTGGGAGGTGACCATGGCCTGACTCCGGGAGGCAAGGACGTCGTCGAATCCGGGGACAGGCTCGACGACGAAGGGCACTCCCGACTGGCGAACGGGGTCGATGCTCCACGGGCCGGAGATCAAGTACGGCGACGTGCCGGAGGTGAAGGCTGTCAGGGCGCTGTCGGTAGTCGTCTTCGGGTCCAGGGCACCTTGCTCGGCCAGGGCGGCCAACTGCTTGGCTGCCTCGACGCTGCCCGGTTGGCCCACTTCGAGTTCTTCGGCCGAGTAGCCACCCTGGGCGTCCTGCCCGAAGATCGCGCCACCACCGGCGCTGTACATCGGGTACCAGTGATAGGCATCGCCCTGCCGCCCGACCGGAAGTGCGATCGGCAGCACCTTCTTGTTCTTGCCCTGCAGGGCAAGGCCAGTGCGAGCCATGGCCTCGATGGAGTTTGGCGACTTCGGCGCGAGGTCCGTGTTGCGCAGCAGGGCCAGGTTCTCGGTGGCGAAGGGCACGCCGAAGGTCCTGCCCTCGTAGAGGAAGCCCTTGAGGGCCACAGGTCGGAAGCTGTCGGTGCTGGTGCCGATGTCGACCGGGGCCAGCAGGCCGGAGTCGACCAGTGCCCCCACCCAGTCGCTCTGTCCGACGAAGAGGTCGGGCCCCTGACCCTGGGGGGCCAGACGAGTGATGTCATCGCGGATCTTGGTCAGGTCGGTGCCGACGGTCTGGACGAGGACCTCGACCCCAGTCGCATCCTGGTGGGGCCCGGCGCTGGCCTGCAGCGCAGGCGCGTGGGCCGGATCTGACCAGATGAGGATCGAGGACGTGGCACTGGCCGACGCGCTGGGGGTGTCGGTGACGCTGGGGGATGGCGTAGCCACGTCACTGGCCGAGCCGCACGCGGCCAGGAGCAGGGCCGTCGTCCCTGCCGCCACGAGTGTCGCAGTCCTGCGCATCATGCTGCCCACCGTCCTACCCGCCCCGCCCGGTCCCGGGCACGTCTCGCATCATGCCGCGCGAGCGGGGGTAAGGCCAGAGTCTGGCTCACGTGTTCAGCAGCCATCCGACTTCGTCGTCGCGGCCACGGGCCCTTGGCGGCGCTCCAGGCCCACAGACCGCGAGGCTACGCGCAGGCGTGATTGTGGTCGAGACCGTTGAGCAGGTACTGCGTGACCGTGACCCGCCCTCCGGTCAGGGGTTCCGTGGAACAGTTCGCCTGGGCTCCCGCCAGACTGGTCGCTCCCGCGATCCAGCTCGGCAGGCCGTTGAGAATGCTTGCCGCGGGAGGGATCGTGGGGGAGATGACCGGACCGGTGCTACCCACGATCTGCGTCCATTGATATGTGGTCGAGTAGATCCCCACGCCCGCGGCGCCCAAGACCTCAGTGAAGTAGTGGGCCATGCCCTCGAGGTCGGCCCGGTTGGCAGTCGGGCTGCCCTTCCAGCTGTTCTCGGTCTCGACATCGAGCCACCAGAAGTAGCTGGCCGGGTCAACCACGCCACGTATGGTCGCGTCGTCGTATGCCTTGGCGTATCCGTAGATGTAGGCACAGGCCGCGTCCTCGTCGCCGGCACAGGTGCCATACGGATTGGGGACCGGCGTGAGCGAACCGTCCGGGTACACATTCGATGTCGGCCACCACGATCCGAGCAGTCCGGGGTTGGCGGTATTGACGTAGAGGGCGGCTCGGGGCTGGCTGGTCGTCCCTGACGAGGTGTGTGCCCAGGCCAGCTGCGCTGCGAGGCACGGGTTTGTGTTGTTGGCCAGCCCGTTGTTCACGCCCACGATGGCGAACGCCTGCCCCGTCGGCAGCGTCGCGGCGCATTGGGGCCAGGACACGTCAAAGCCGATTGAGGGAGCCTGCGGGGGCACGACCACCGGTGTTACCGGGGTGGTGATCACGGGGGCTGTGGCCGGCGGCGCACTCGGAATGGTCTGCGGCGGCGCGGCAGGCGGCGTTGTCGGCAGGTTGACGGGAAGCGGGACCGGTTGGGAGATGACCCACCTGCCGGCGCGCAGCTTTGACGAACCTCTCGCGCGGACCTTGATCGATCTCGCTCCGGCTGGGAGGGCTGTTCGGGCGGTGCCCTGTCGCACCTTCCGGACCACGAGGCGCTTCTTGACCTTCGCCGTGCTGAACCGGATCCTCACCTTCTTGGCGTTCGTGGTCACGTTCACGCGCACCTTGCCGTTGGCCTGGGTTCGGTGAACTGCGACGACTGAGGCGGCTGGCTTGGCGGCACCGGCAACGAGGCTTGAGATGCTCGTGGTGGATGCGGGCGGCGGGGTCTGGGTTGCTCCCCTTGCGGCCGCAGGCGCCGCTGGTGCCGCCAGGGCGAGGGTAGCGGCGAGCATCGCCACCGAAACAGATGGAATGCGAATATCAACCCCGTCGCGGTCTGACGATCGTCGGGTGCTCTCGTTCGCGAACCGACGCTGGTGCCATGGTACGCGTGCCGGAGGGACAGGCCCGCCGATGCCGGTATTCTTGGCTCGCGGTTCCGGCAGTGGGCATGTGAGTGGTTCGCACGCCTGGCAGGTCGGAGCCGTCCCTGCTGCCTCATCGAAGGGGGTCCACGACCCTCCGGCTGTGACGATCAGGGTCTGCCGGCGTGGCGCAATTGGCAGCGCACCTGTCTTGTAAACAGGGGGTTCCCGGTTCGAGTCCGGGCGTCGGCTCTGTATCGTCGCAGGTCAGGGGGCGGTTAGGGGGTACCTGACCTGCCCCTGCGTGGGTGCGATTTGTAACTACGTTGTCACTACGTCACCTCGTGGTGCGGAGTTGGGCGGAACTGCATGGACGTGCTGGACGGGTGGCGACGGTGTGGGTCCGGCGTGCCGGATGGCGGTGGGTCCGAGCACCGGGCGCGCGGCAACCTACCCCTCTGAGTCCTTCGCGGCGATGTGACGCATCGGGCGCCGCGACACCGGGACGGCACGCGGCTAGGACGTGAGTGCATGCTGAGGTTGCCAGCGGGTCACCGGACGAGGCCGACGACATCCCAGTCGCGCGAGTGCTCCCGGTACGTGGCACGCAACCCCTCCGCCGCGGCGACTCCGATCATGGAGTCGGGCGGATGGATGTAGGTCCGGAACCCGTTGCCCCTGATCCGGCGCAGCGCATTGTCCGACCAGTTGACAGTCCGGTTCAGGTGGCTGGCAGGAGGGTAGCTGAATACGAGCAGCCGCGTGGCGTGCCGAGCTGCGGCGCTCAGGAGCCGCTCGTAGTCCGGGTAGCAGCAGACGACGCGGTGCAAGACCACGATGTCGGCCGGCTCGGCTCCCTCCGGTTCAGCGGCTATGTCCAGACAGCGGCGGTCCACGCGGTCGCCCATGCCCGAGCTCGCCAGCAGCCGCTCCGCCTCGGCCTCGTACTCGGTGGACAGCTCGAGGTTGGTCACCCGGGCCGCTCCACGACGCAGGAGCTCCACGTGGATGTGCCCCACGCCCCCGCCGATCTCCAGGACAGAGGCGCCGTGGAGGTCGTTGTCGGTCGCGAACTGCACCATCCACTGGGCCGCGGGGGTCAAGCCGCGCTTGCGGTACCGCTTCGCAGTGCGTCGGGCGAACCGTTCCGAGAAGACGGAGCGGTAGTCCTCAGGATCGCAGCAGTCGGCCACGCGGCCAGTATGTCGGTAGCGAACCGCCCTTGCCGTCGACGAGCGTGTGGTGGGCTCCCACTCTCCCTGAGCAGCTCGTCGGCCACATGGCGACGTCAGGGATACCTGGACAGCTAGGCCTGCGCCAGCGAGTTCCGACCGGGCACGGTTGTGCAGTTCCAAGCCCGACACGTGATCGATATCTGGGTCGGCGAACAGTGAACCCCAACCCGGGGTTTCCGTGCTCGACAGGACCGCGCGGGCAAGCTCTTCTGCCGTACGCGAACCTGCCGACCGCCCGGTTGAACCCGACCATCGACGTAGTTCCCGTCGGGGTCGACGCCGGCCTGTACGTGGGTCGACCGTGGCCGTGGGCCCCGCGATGCGTTGCTCCCCTATCACGCGCGTGGGGCCTTCCGAATCCGCGCTCCTCACGCTTGCTCCTGCGGGGATCTAGAGTCCGAGCGCTTCGGTGAAGATCTCCTTGCTGAGGGTCGTCGGCGGGTCCTGATGACCTCCCTCGAAGGTGGTCAGCTCCACGTCATAGCCGGCATCGGACAGAGCTGCCTCGAAATCGACCGAGTTGGTCAGCGGGATCATCGAATCGGCAGTGCCGTGGACCAAGCGAACCTTCAGCGCCGGGTCGAGGTCGACCGCGCTGGCCAGGAACTGCTGCAACTCCGGATCGAACTCCTGTTGGTAGGCACGGCCGAACAACCCGTCGATGACCGGCACGTACAGGTCGTACGCCCCGGCCCCGCCGACCAGGGCATCGACGTGGGTGGACCCGTCGGGGATCACGCACTGGAGCTGCCGCGGCGGGCCACCGGCACTGGTGGCGAACTGGTCCCACGCCCGCTCGAGCGTGGCACCGAACAACGCGACGTGGGCCGCCACACCACCCCCCTCGCTGAACCCTCCGGCGACCACGACCGGGTCAGCACTTCCCAGCTCGGCTGCCCGCGCACGGGCGAACAAGATCGCGCAGGCATACGCCTCGGCCTGCGCACGGATGTGCGCACCGTGGTCGCGCAGATGCGGAATGTCCTCACCGGCGACCTCCTCGGGATCCGGGAGCCCGGTCTGGCCGAGCACCGCGAACGCCCCCTCCTGCGCTATCGACTCGGCGAAGTCCTCCCACGGCTCGATCACGATCGGGGCACCACCCGGGTCAGCCGGCACGTACAGGTCAAGCGTCATCGGCATGCCGTTGAAGGTCGCGTACTCGACACCCCGCTCGACGACAACCTGCGCCGGTTGGCCTTCCGGGGACGAGACCACATCTTCCGCGATCTGGCCATCACCACCGCAGGCGGCCACCACCACCATCAGGCCGGCCCAGACCACCACGGCCAACCGACGTATCCCGGCCCGCCCACGGTGCGGAGCCGTTGGGACCTGGACGCTCATCAGGCACCTCCCTCACCGAAGGCCCAACGTCGTCGGAAGCCCCAGCGACGCTCGACCGGCCTGCGGGAAACGGCCCCGTCCGGGCGACCACGACCAAGTCGTGGGCCATCACCCTCACCTCCATGATCGCCCCGCCACACCACGCCACGTCAGAGAAGGAGGTCCCAAAGATCGCAGTGCCCCGCCCCCGCGAGCGGCCCCGGCCCGAAGCCCCAACCCAACCCGGAACGACACCGTGGCCCGCCGATGTCCCCACGAGCCTCAGCCACCCACAGGGGGCGCTCGAGCGCCTGCTGTCATGCGGCGGTTGTGAAGGTACTGACGCGCCCAAGGTGGGCCGGAAGCTCCTGGGGCTCTACCAGTGGGTGCCGTTGACGCGTCGATCGACGTTCTACGCCGGCGCCCTGCCTGACCGGATCACGATCTACTGTCATGCCATCTGCTCGGCGTGCGACAGCGAGTCCGAGGTCGTTGAGCAGGTTCGGCGGACGGTCGTCCACGAGTTGGGTCATCACTTCGGGATCGGTGACGCGCGGCTACGTGAGCTCGGATGGTGAGTCAGTAGGCGGACTTCGCAGATCGGCGATCAACTCGCATGGGACTGCCCCACATCGCCGCGCAGCGTGCACATGGGGCCGGTCGCCGAACCGCCCACGAGGACCAGGATGCGGTGGGTCGGGCCCCAGGCTCGCCCTGCTACCAGCGATCCGAGGGGTCCAGACGGAGCCGCAGCGTTTCGCCGCCAGTCGCGGTCAGCGGCGCGGCGTCACTGACGCCTGTCGGGCACCTTGCGGGAGACATCGCAGGGCACGGCCAGGGTCCTTGGGCCCTTCCACCTGCCCGGATCCTCGTGCGAGTGTGAGAAGAAGAGGTGCGTACCATGTCGCCTTCAGGATATGCAGTGGTTCCCAGAGAGTCGGTACGCCCATCCCGCAGGCTCACGGGGAACGCGTACCTGGTGCAGTTGGCGTACATCCCGTGGCTGCCGGTCATTCTCGCCCTTTGGTACGTGGTGCTCGTCATGTTCTCCGACGAGCCGGTCGTCAGCGCCGACCTGTCCGACCAGGGCTTCACCGGACGCCTGGCGAACGTCGCCTTGTACGCGCTGCTCGCCCTGCCCAACTGGGTCGGGGCCGCCTTCGGAGCCAGATCGCGGAAGGCCGGCGGCGGCCGGGCCGCCACCATCGCGATGTGGCAGAACCTGACCGTCGGCGCAGTCCTGATGGTCCTCAGCCTGATCCCCCCGTCGGTGTAGCAACCTCCGCGTTGTTCCAGTGTGGCTGCGGTGGGTGAGCGTCTTGTTCGGGTTGGCGTCGGTGCCGTTGCTGTGGGTCGCGGTGATCGACGCACACACCGCCACCCAGATGACTCAACCCAGCGTCATGGTTGATGGACTCATCCTCAGCGCGATCCAGCGCCTCACGTACGCGGTCATCTGCATCGCGATCGCAGTGCTGGCGGCAGTCTGGTCGATGTTCCCTCGCGGGTACGACGTTCACCAGTCGGAGAGCCCGCTGAGGGAGTACATCCGATAGTCGCGGCGCCACTGAGCGTGCGGTCACACCGCCGCGAAGGCGGGCGCCTTCAGGTGGGCGTGGCAGCGCCCCGTAGGACGCGGTATGGCGACGGGGCGGAGGATGGACAAGCAGGATCCAGGCTGGCTGCGTATGCCGGCCGTGCTTGTCATTGGCCGAGGATGAGGGCCTTCTTCTGTTGAAACTCGGCCTCGGTCAGGATGCCGGCGGCCTTCAACTCGCCGAGCTGGGCGAGTTGTGCCATCTGGGTGGACATCGGGTCGCCAGCAATGGGCGCTGCGGGGGCCGGCCCGGTGCCGCTCATGGCGTCTTGTGCGGCCCATCTCTGCTGCTGGCGGCGCTGAACCCGGCCGTGCACGGAGCTGGCCACAGCGACCTTGGCGGCTGTCTTGATCAATCCCATGAGCAGTGCTCCTCGCCGGTTCGGGGTGGTCTGGGGGGGCAGGGGTTGTTGGCGTAGTCAGGCGTCGGTCGGTGCGTCGGACTGCTCGACGCGTTCCAAGGCGTGGAGCAGGTCGTCCACATCCACCCGGTTCTCGCTGACGACGCGCCCGCCGGCCTCACGCAGAGATGCCAGCATCGGGAGCACCCACAGGTTCTCGAAGATCACCACCGCGGCGACCGTGCCGGGCTCCAGGGACGCGGCCACAGCGTGCAGATCATCTGTGTCCAGCAACCCGCTGGACGCCCCGGCCAGGACGGCCAGGGTCGGGTCGTCGGACACCGCCGCCACGTCGATCACCCGGGGCGCGCCCTGCGCGGGACGTTCCACGAACTCGAGGTCCAGGACGTACACCAGGCCCCGATCGACCAGGTCCAGCAACCCACCGAACGCCTGCGCTGTCACCGCACCAGCGGGGAACTCGACCACCAGGTGGTCAACCGGGCCCAGCACATCAGCAGATTCCACGTCACTCATCAGAACTCCTCCAGTGGCCCAGTTCGAATCGCAGGAGGTTCGTGCGCTTCCTGTGCCGGGGAGGCTAGCAGCCCTCCAACGGGTCGGCATCCGCATCAGCGAGCAGCACCACTGCGACCTGCCTAGCGCGCCCGTGCATCCGAGGGCGGGAGATGGCAGGGTGCCCTCATGTCGCGCCTGAGTGCCACGGACGCCTTCTGGATGAACGCTGAGCCAGCCGGTCCACCTTTCGCGATCGGCGCGCTCGTGGTCCTGGAGGGTCCGGGGCCCAGCCTGTCCGACCTGCGTACCCTGGTCGCTGATCGGCTCGGTGACGCCGAACGGATGCGCCAGCGGTTGCAGGTCGACCCCAGGGGCCTGCGGCACCCGCGCTGGGTGCCGGCCAAGCCCGATCTGGACCACCACGTGAGCGCCATGGACCTGCCCGATCCCGGTGATGATGCCCAGCTGGAGCGGGCGGTCTCTGCGCTGCTGTCAGCACCCATGGACTACGACCGCCCGCTATGGGACCTGACCATGCTCACTGGGCTGCAGCACGGACGGTGGGCAATCGTCTCCCGGCTGCACCACACCGTGGCAG
This sequence comes from uncultured Actinomycetes bacterium, assembly GCA_963697345.1. Taxonomy (GTDB): domain Bacteria; phylum Actinomycetota; class Actinomycetes; order S36-B12; family CAIYMF01; genus Prado023. The sequence goes on from CAVONS010000007.1 coordinate 481,485, forward strand.
ACGGCCACGGCGCGCTGATGCTCACCGGCCGCCTCATCGACGCCGATCCCGCTGGCACCACCTCGCTCACCGAGGCCCTGGACCAGCTGATCACCGCCCGCGCCGCCGTCCGAGACGGTGGCCAGTCGGGGAGCACGCCCGACCCGGTCGACCCGGAGCTCACGCCGTCCGAGGAGCCTGCACCTTCCGGCGATCGGTCCGCAGCCGCACTCCGGGTGGTCCAGGCCGCCCGGCGGGGTGGCGACCTGGTGGCGGGGGCCCTGGCCACGGCGACGGCAACCGCTGAGTCGCTGCAGAGGTCGGCCGGTGCGGTCGCCGCGCACCTGCCCGGTACCGCCGGTGTCCTGGCCGGGGACCCCGGCCCGGACCGCACATGGACCACCACGATGGTCCCGATGAGCGACGTCAAGCGGATCCGCGCCGCGTTCGGCGGCACCGTGAACGACGTCGTGATGGCGCTGATGTCCGGGGCGTACCGTGCGCTGCTCGCCGACCTCGGCGACGACCCCGACCAGGAGGCGGTGCGTGTCCTGGTTCCCGTGTCCCTGCGCAGCCCGGGGGACCTCTCGGCGAACAACCAGATCAGCGCACTGCTGGTCACCCTGCCCCTGGCCGGCAGCACCGCCGCCCGATACGCCGATATCCGCGCCCACCTCCAAGCGGTCAAAGACCTCGGCGCCGCCGGGCTGGCCGCACCCGTCCTCGACTCGATCGACCGCGTCGTCCCCGCGTTCGTGCAGACCATCGCGGTGCGCCGGTTCACCGGGCAGGTCGGCACCGCCTTCACCGAGACGCTGGTGACCAACGTGCCCGGACCCCCCTTCCCGATCTACCTTGCCGGCTGCCGGGCGTGCACCGTGGCTCCGACGATCCCGCTGGGCCAACCCTGGCGGCTCACCACCGGCGTCGTCTCCTACGACGGCCAGCTCCACTTCGGGTTCACCGGCGGGCAAGGTATCGGCCAACGCGTCCACCTCGTGGCCGCCGCAGTCCAGCAGACCCTCACCGAACTCAACAGCCTCGCCGACCAGCGAGAACCCGGCGGTCGATGAACGCGGCAGGTCCGGCCCGCGGCGCAGGCGTTCTCGAACAGGCTGATATGTGGGCTTGATTCCGGCCACACGACGCCGACCGCGTCGCATCGCCTCGTACCGTCCCGGTCGCGGCAGTGCGGCATTCCGGTGCCGCGTACCGTCCCGGTCAGCGGCGCTGCCTACCGCCGCCTATCGCGCACCCTGGGGCGGCATCAATGCGCCCACTATGACGCGGCTTGACGCGGACCCGGCGAGGCGGTTTGCCTCCGGTCGGCCGGTGATCGCTCCGGGCGGGGGCTTGCGCGACGCTCGAGCGGGAGTGCGCCTGCTGACCTGGGGCGTACTCGTCGAGGGTTCGTCTTGTGGCACGCTGCCCGCCGGGATGGGAACGGCCCTCATTGACCCGAAGGGTTGTCATTCTCGGGCGTTCTATCGCACAGATCGATGCACACACCGGTCCTTGGCGTGAGTTCAACACCGGCTACTGCTGCCGTCACCCGACTGCCACCGTCAGTGGATCCTGGAGCGTCGCGTGCAGGCCAGCGGCCGTTCATGTCCCCGGCGCGGAATGCCGATACGCCAGATGGCGCCGGTGTTCGAGAGGGGGTACGAGCTTGGGGTCGGACGAGCATCCGAACGCGGGACGGTGGGCCAGCCACCCGCGTGCCTCCGCGATCCTCCGAACCGTCGCCTGGGTGTCGCCCATCATCATCTCCTCGCTCGTGACGTACTTGATCGCCCGGGCCGTGCCCCGGCCGTACGGCCTCGGCCCGGCGCTGATCTGGTTCGCGGCGCTCACCGTGGTGGCCACGGGCGTCCTCGTCGTGGTCGACAGGTTGGCCAGGCGTCTGCTCCCACTCGCCGCCCTGCTCCAGCTGTCGCTGGTCTTCCCCGACCGGGCGCCTTCACGCTTCCAGTCCGCCATGCGAACGCAGACCGTCGAACAGCTCGAGGAACGGGTGGCGGAGATCAAGCGCACCGGGCTGCCCGATGACCCGGTCCGCGCAGCCGAGGTCCTGATCGAGCTGGTCGCGGCGCTCAGCCAGCACGATCACATCACCCGAGGTCACGCCGACCGGGTGCGCGCCTACTGCAACATGATCGGCGATGAGCTGAACCTCCGACCCGCGGACCTCGAGATGCTGACCTGGGCCGGTCTGCTCCACGACGTGGGCAAGATCTTCGTCCCCAAGGAGATCCTGAACAAGCCCGGTCAGCTCACGGACGACGAGTACGAGGTCATCAAGCGGCACGCCGCCCTGGGCGCAGAGCTTTGCGCACCGTTGCGCGGTTGGCTCGGCGGCTGGGTCGACGGCGTCGGTGAGCACCACGAACGCTGGGACGGCAGGGGGTACCCGGCCGGGCTCGCCGGGGACGAGATCAGCCTTGCCGCGCGGATCGTCTCGGTTGCCGACGTCTTCGACGTCATCACGAGCGCTCGCTCGTACAAGGCGGCGAATGGTCCTGTCGAGGCCCGCCAGGAGCTCGCCCGATGCGCCGGAACCCATTTCGACCCCACGGTGGTGCGGGCATTCCTCAACATCTCGTTGGGTCGTCTCCGACTGGCCATGGGTCCGCTGTCCTGGTTCGCCAATCTCCCGGTGGTCGGCCGAATCCCGCTCAGTCCAGCAGCTGGCGCAGCTGCTGGTGTCGCGGCGACCGCCGCCGTTCTGCTCGCCACGGGCGTGCTCAGCGAGCCGATCGGAGTGCCCAGCTCCCTGCCGCCCGGGGCCTCGACCGAGATCGTCGCGGTCGTCGAGCCCACGACTCCGGAACCGTCACCAACGATGGCTCCCGCCATGCCCCCCGCTGTGGAGCCGACGGCCGCCCCCCTCCGTAGCCCCACCCCGAACGACGAGGCCGCGGCGAGCCCTGAGGACACACCGAACGACAAGGACGTCGCGACGGTGGAAGTCAGGGCCAGCCCACCCGGGCCAGCGTCGCATGTGGTCACGGTCACCCCGACTCCCCATGCCCCGGTGGCCGTTGATGATGTGGCGGTGGTCGATGAGGACGCCACCATGTCGGGGATCCTGGTGCTGGGCAACGACTCGGATGCTGACGGTGACCCGTTGACCATCACCGGGGTGTCGGCCACGGATGGCACCGCCAGCACCGACGGCGTGACCGTCGACTACACCCCGGCACCGGACAGCAACGGCACCCAGACCGTGGACTACATCGTCGAGGACAGCACCGGCCAGGTTGGCTCGGCCACGGTAGTGGTCACGGTCAACCCGACCCCCGACGCGCCGGTGGCCGTTGATGATGTGGCGGTGGTCGATGAGGACGCCACCGTGTCCGGGATCCTGGTGCTGGGCAACGACTCGGATGCTGACGGTGACCCGTTGACCATCACCGGGGTGTCGGCCACGGATGGCACCGCCAGCACCGACGGCGTGACCGTCGACTACACCCCGGCACCGGACAGCAGCGGCACCCAGACCGTGGACTACATCGTCGAGGACAGCACCGGCCAGGTTGGCTCGGCCACGGTAGTGGTCACGGTCAACCCGACCCCCGACGCGCCGGTGGCCGTTGATGATGTGGCGGTGGTCGATGAGGACGCCACCGTGTCGGGGATCCTGGTGCTGGGCAACGACTCGGATGCTGACGGTGACCCGCTGACCATCACCGGGGTGTCGGCCACGGATGGCACCGCCAGCACCGACGGCATGACCGTCGACTACACCCCGGCACCGGACAGCAACGGCACCCAGACCGTGGACTACATCGTCGAGGACAGCACCGGCCAGGTTGGCTCGGCCACGGTAGTGGTCACGGTCAACCCGACCCCCGACGCGCCGGTGGCCGTTGATGATGTGGCGGTAGTCGATGAGGACGCCACCGTGTCCGGGATCGTGGTGCTGGGCAACGACTCGGATGCTGATGGTGACCCGCTGATGGTCGCCATGGTGTCGGCGTTTGGTGGGGTGGCCACTACCGATGGCGTGACCGTCGACTACACCCCGGCACCGGACAGCAGCGGCACCCAGACCGTGGACTACATCGTCGAGGACAGCACCGGCCAGGTTGGCTCGGCCACGGTAGTGGTCACGGTCAACCCGACCCCCGACGCGCCGGTGGCCGTTGATGATGTGGCGGTGGTCGATGAGGACGCCACCGTGTCCGGGATCCTGGTGCTGGGCAACGACTCGGATGCTGACGGTGACCCGTTGACCATCACCGGGGTGTCGGCCACGGATGGCACCGCCAGCACCGACGGCGTGACCGTCGACTACACCCCGGCACCGGACAGCAGCGGCACCCAGACCGTGGACTACATCGTCGAGGACAGCACCGGCCAGGTTGGCTCGGCCACGGTAGTGGTCACGGTCAACCCGACCCCCGACGCGCCGGTGGCCGTTGATGATGTGGCGGTGGTCGATGAGGACGCCACCGTGTCCGGGATCCTGGTGCTGGGCAACGACTCGGATGCTGACGGTGACCCGTTGACCATCACCGGGGTGTCGGCCACGGATGGCACCGCCAGCACCGACGGCGTGACCGTCGACTACACCCCGGCACCGGACAGCAGCGGCACCCAGACCGTGGACTACATCGTCGAGGACAGCACCGGCCAGGTTGGCTCGGCCACGGTAGTGGTCACGGCCAACCCGACCCCCGACGCGCCGGTGGCCGTTGATGATGTGGCGGTGGTCGATGAGGACGCCACCGTGTCGGGGATCCTGGTGCTGGGCAACGACTCGGATGCTGACGGTGACCCGTTGACCATCACCGGGGTGTCGGCCACGGATGGCACCGCCAGCACCGACGGCAGCACCGTGAGCTACACCCCGGCCCCGGACAGCACCGGCACCCACACCGTGGACTACACCATCGCCGACGGCACCGGCCAGACCGCGTCAGCCACAGTGGTCGTCACGGTCAACCCCACCCCCGACGCCCCGGTGGCCGTTGATGATGTGGCGGTAGTCGATGAGGACGCCACCGTGTCCGGGATCCTGGTGCTGGGCAACGACTCGGATGCTGACGGTGACCCGCTGACCATCACCGGGGTGTCCTCCACGGATGGCACCGCCAGCACCGACGGCAGCACCGTGAGCTACACCCCGGCCCCGGACAGCACCGGCACCCAGACCGTGGACTACACCATCGAGGACGGCACCGGCCTGGCCGCGTCAGCGTCGGTGATCATCACGGTCGCCCCCACCCCCGACCCACCGGTCGCTGGTGATGATGCGTACTCCACCGTCGCCGGGGGGACGCTCACGACCGCCCTTCCCGGCGTTCTGGCCAACGACAGTGACGAGGACGGCGACACGCTGACCCCCAGCGTGTCGACACCGCCGACGGGCGGCAGTGTCGCGCTGGCGGTCGACGGTTCGTTCGTGTACACGCCGAACCCGTTGTTCGTCGGGACCGACAGCTTCGAGTACACGGTCGATGATGGCAGCGGCCGCACTGACACCGCGACCGTGACGATTCTCGTCAGCAGTTCAAGCTCGGGGACCTCGTTGTACTTGGGCACGACTGGCGCGTCGGCCAGCGATTGGGACCTCACGACCACGGCACCGAGCGCCGCCGATCCGGAACCCGACCACGATGGCGACACCCTCGAAGGCCTGACGATTAGGCAGGGCAACGAGATGCTGTCCAACGCGAATCCGGACGAGTTCCAGCATTGGAGCATGACCACGTCCTCGGACTTGGTCCTGAACGGGCCCGTCTCGCTCCGGCTCTGGAGCACCGTCGCACAATTCGAGTCGAGCAAGGCCGTGGACTACTCGATCTGGGTGCTCGACTGCGCCGCCGACGGGACAGGCTGCACAACGATCGCCAGCAGCGTGAACGTCCACGTCGACAAGTGGAACGGTGGCGTGGCCGACTGGGTGACTCGCGACATCGTCGTGGGCTCAATCGATCACACCATCGTCGCCGGGCGCATGCTCCGCATCCGGTTGATGTGCGACCACGAGGACCTCTGGGTCGCTCTCAGCGGGACACGACCTTCCCAGCTCCTCGTCACGCAGTAACGTCAGGATCGCCCGACAGGGGAACCGCGACGGCCCAGGCAGAGAGCCCTTTCTGCCGACGGAAACCCGACCTGGGCAGCCAACCTGAAGGTCACCAACGCCCTCAGCCTGCGCTTCGAACTGCATACCGTCGACAGACCCGGCCTTTGCCAGGTCCACCAGCGCCGGCGCATCCTGGACCGACCAGTATCGCCGCGTCATAGCGCCGCGAGCTGGGCGCCTTCAGGCGGGCTCGGACGCGGATTCCCTGGCGTCGGCGACGGGCCGGTGCCGGCCTTGCGTAGGGGGAGAGCCCGCCTGACGTCGGACTCCGATCGCGACCCCCTCGCGAGTTGGCCATCCTGATGTGAGGTGCCGGTCGGGGTCCAGAGCGCTGCTTCGCCCACTTCTCGTTCGCCGCGGTTCGCAGGGCGCTCCTCCTGGTCCTCGGGGTGGTCGTCGTCGGGCTGGTCGGGGTGGTCGCATCCCGGCCCTGTGGAGGACAAGCAGAGGGGTCCGCCGCGCTGGGCAGTTACCGGCAGTGTCGCCCCGGGCACATTCCCGGTGTCGTCCTGGGCATGGCAGGCGGGGGGCGGTGGCCAGACGATGGAAGTGGCCCCCAAGGGTTGGGGGATCGGTTGAGGGGAGGCCGAGATGACCACCAAGTTCGAGAAGCCGTTAGCGGCTTCACAGGTGACGCACGTGGCGGACATGCCCCCGCTGGAGGTCGTGACTGAGGGCATCCCGCCGCAGGAGCACATCGAGTTCGGGCCTGCGGCCCAGGTGGAGCCGCTCCCGGTGGTCCGGGATGGATGGGGTCGGATGTGGGCGTGGGCCTTGGCTGGCGTGATGGGGTTGCTGCTGGTGGTCGCGGGGGTCTTCGCGTTCACGCAGTACTCGTCGACAGGAGACCCGGACCTGACCGTCGTTCCCCCGGTGGGGTCCGACGTTGGTGAGCCGGCGTCCGAGTCGGTCTACTCGGGGCCGCTGGAAGGTCCGGCGCTGCCGTACATCGCGTACTTGTCGATCCCGGCGATCCCGTCGATCGCTGATATCTCGATCGCGCCGATCCCCGCGATCTCGCCGATGCCGGCGATGTCGATCCCGTCGATCCCGGACATGTCGATCCCGGACATGTCGATCCCGGACATGTCGATCCCGACATGTCGATCCCGGAGATCTCGATCCCGCCGTTCCCGGAGATGTGACTCTCGGCTCTGGTGCAACGCCGCGAGTGGGTGCTTGCATGGAAATGTGAGCGGGGAGTTGTTCGAGACGCTCTCGGCATCGGCACGCGAGGCACTGTTGCGGGCCGGTCGGCCGCGGGAGTTCCGTCCCGGTGAGGTGGTCTTCCATCAAGGAGATCCATGCGACTCACTGTTCCTCCTGCGCAGAGGCCGTGTGTCGGTGAGCATGCTCACCCCGGATGGCGACGATGTCACCATCGGCTTGATCACAGCCCCGGAAGCCTTCGGAGAGGTCGGGCTGATCCGCTCCGACCATCACCACACCGCGTCCGTGGTGGCCCTCGATGAGGTCCACGTCCTTTCGGTCCTCGCGACACGGTTCCACGACCTGCGAGCGGACCATCCTGAGTTGACCGACTGGCTCCTCAAGACCCTCGCCCAGAGGCTCGAGCGGATGTCGGCGCTGCTCGCGGACGCGCTCTTCCTCGACGCGGAGCAGCGCGTCGCGCGTCGCTTGCTCGACTGCCGCTTCTCGTTCGGGACCGAGGGGAGCGAGCCGCTGCCGCTGACCCAGGACGACCTCGCCGCGATGGCGGGTGTGTCGCGCCCCACGGCGAACCGGGTGCTCCGCCACCTCGAGGACCAGGGCAGCGTACGACTCGGTCGGCGTCACATCACTATCGCGGACATCGAGTCACTGGCTCGCGCAGCCCGCTGAGGGCGCTGCCGTCGCAGGTCAACAGCCATGCACATCGGTCAGCGGCACTTCGCCGCGAGTCGCGCACTGGAGCGCGGAACTTCCTGGCCGCAAGTGACCTCTATGGCTCCCGTGAGCCGGCTTCAGGCGTTCGGGTCGTGGTCTTCGGCGGCGAGCAGGGTGCTGAGGGCATCCTCGAGTTGCGCGATCATCTGAGGGAGATCGTCGATAGCCGTCGCGACCAGGGTCTCGACGTCGATATCCCAGTAGCCGTGAACGATGCGGTTGCGCAGACGCGCTGCAGCGCTCCACGCGATCTGAGAGTGGGCGCCTTGGTTTCGACAGGGACCTGACTGGCGGCCTCCCCGAGGACGGTGAAGTGCCACAAGAGCGCTGAACGCCGAAGTTCGTCAGCTTCAACCTGCTCGGCGCTTCGACCACTGATCAGGTCCCGGATCGACACGGCTGCGTCGCGCATCTCGCGCAGCAGCAAGAGCTCACGCTGCATAGAGCGGCTGCGCGTCGGCGAGCACCTGCTCGCGGATGTACTTGTTGATTGCCTTGCGGGAGACGAGGTCGACCGGTCGGCCGAACAGAGCTGCAAGCTCGTCCTCAAGATCGAACAGGCTGAAGCCCAGTCGGGCATCGGGCTTCAACACATAGAGCAGATCGACGTCGCTGTCGCGCCGATCTTCGTTGCGAGCGGCCGAGCCGAAGACCTCCAAGGAAGCGACTCCGTAGCGCTCGCACACTTCGCGCAAGCGCTCTGGGTCGACGTCCACGATTACCTCGCACGCGGAACGGGGAAGGCTCCGGTCTCGGTCCGATGGCATGAGATGCGGGGCAGGGGTGGGGCCGCGGGTTAGTCCCGCAGGAGTTCCTCGATCCGCGCGAGGGTGCGCTCCATGCTCTCCCGGGTGTGCTCTGCCAGCAGCGGCTTGAGCAGGAAGCGGGTCGGCAGGGCCTCGGTGCTCACGTCCCAGGTCTCCCGGATCCTGGTGCCGCCCTCGACGGGCTCGAGCTCGTAGCGCCATGTTCGTCCCGTGAACAGCAGCGTCAAGGGGGTCGGCGCGAGCGTTCGCCAGGCGATCCGGCGACCCTCCTCGAACTCCGTCACGACGTTGCGGGTCGCGTAGGGGACCCGCCAGTGCATGTCCATCCCGAAGGAGTCGCCCAGATCCAGTCGGCGCCCCTGGCTGCGGGCGCCCTGCACCGTCCCCGACCCGTCGAAGTCGCGGTGGCGCTCGGGCCGGGCGAGCAGGTCGAAGACCGCTTCCGGGGGCGCCGGGACGACGCGTTCGACGCAGACGGGCTCAGGACGCGGGCGGCGGGGATGGCATGCCCCCAGTCTCGTCGCAAGCAGCAGGTGCCGCGACTTGCTCCCGGGACAGCGACTGGACATCACTGGTGTGGGCGTCGTCCGTGGGCGGGTGGGTCGGCTCTTGGGGCGCCGGGAGAACTGATCGCCAGAATTGCTCCACTGCCCCCTTCGTGATGGCCGAAGGCGACGTTGTCAGCCTTGGCGACCCGTGCCTGCGTCGGCGCCATCTAGTCGAACGGGGTCACCCGACGTCCGAGGGTCATCCCGTTGGCGTCCGTCGCGACCCGGACCGGCAACTCGTTCGGGCTCTGGGTCTCGAACGGGGGCACCCGCCGACCGAGCGGCGCGCCGTTGGCGTCCACCGGGCCAGCCATTGTGATGCCGATCGGCAGGCTGGTCTCGAGGGGTGCGAGCCGGCGCCCGAAGTTCAGGCCATTGGCGTCGACGGGGCCCGCCACCCGCGAGATCACGTACGGTGCCGGAGCCTCGACCGTCTGGCTGTGTGCCCAGTAGCCGGCCCCGAACCCGACCGCGAGACTCACCGCACCTGCCAGGATCCCCACGACGAGGGGCTTGGTCGACCTTGCGGTCGGCGGTGCCTCCCGGCCGTACGCAGGCAGCTCCCACGAGGCCCTGATCGCCTCGTGGTGCTCCTCGGTGAGCACCTCAGGGACTGTGACCTCAGATCCTGTCTGGATCGTTGTCATCTTCCTCACCTCCAACTCCTTCCACCTCCATGGTTGCTGGCGGGAGCGGTCGTTCACATCCGTCGGACTACCGGGATCGGGACCTCCTTCCCGGTCGCGGCGCCAGTTGCCGCGGTACCGTGGGGAGGTGCCTCGCCGGGGGAGCCGGCTGCTGGGCCGCTCCCATGAGATGGCCGCCCTGATGGCCCTGCTGGACCGGGCGGAGGTCGACCGCGCCGACCCGCAGCTCATCGTTGGGGAGGCGGGGATGGGCAAGACCGCCCTGCTCGATGAGTTCGCCGGGGCAGCGCGGCGCCGGGGCTGGCGAGTGGCCAGGGCCGCTGCTCCGCAGGGGGGTGAGGTGAGCCCCTTTGCGGTGGTGGAGGACCTCGCCCACTGCCTGCCCGAGCACGTCGAGCGCCTGGCCGAGGACGACGCACGCCTGCTGCGTGCGGCGTCCAGGGACGGGACGGTGGGTCCGGTTCCCGTCGCCGCGGCCCTGCTGCGCCTCCTCTCAGTCGCCGGCGCCGCCCAACCGCTGCTCCTGCTCGTCGACGACCTGCACTGGGCAGACTCCGGCTCTCTGGCCGCGATCTTCGTCGCCGTCGGGCGGCTGGGTCAGGATCGGGTGGCCGTGATTGCTGCGGCCCGTCCGCGACCAGCACTCGACCCGCGCCTGCACACGTGGCAGCGGATCGACGTGGGACCTCTGGCGCTCGACGCCTCCAGCGGCCTGCTGCTGCGGAGCCTGACTGATCGGGACTCCGCCACGCTGCCCGACGAGCGGCAGGCCGAACTACTGGCGGAGGCGCTCGGTCGCTGCCCGCTGGCCCTGGTCGAGGCCGGCCGACTGCTCTCGGCCGACCAGTTGACCGGCCATGCGGCGTTGCCCGACCCACTGCCCCTCGCGGAGCGCCTCGAGGCGGCGTGGGGGCGCAGCTGGTCGGCCCTGCCCGAGCCGACCAGGATCGCACTGCTGGCCCTGGCCGTGACCCAGGGGGCGGGCCGAGCGCTGACGGTCCGGCTGCTCGACGACCTGGGCCTGACCGCCGATGCCCTCGATCCGGCGGTAGCCGACCGGCTGCTCGACCCCCGCGCGGACAGCCGGGAGGGCCGCGCCCGCATGGCCCATCCGCTGATCCGCGACGCCGTCCTCACCGCGGCCGGCAGGCCTGCCGTGCGCGACATGCACATGCGGGCCGCTGACGCCGCCGAGGCCATCGGTCTGCCGCCGTCGGTTGTCATCGCTCATGTGGTGGCCGCGGCGGAACCCGGCGACGAGACGGCGCGGGCCCGGCTGCTGGTCGAGGCGGAACGCGCGGAGGCCGCGGGCCTCGGCGATCCCGCGGTGCACGCCCTGGTGGCCGCCGCCGAGCTCGCCCTCACCAACCGAGAACGCAGCCGGCTGGCGGCACGAGCGGCGCGCACGCTGATGGAGTTCTCGACCGCCAGCACTGACGTCAGCCGGATCCTCGCCCTGGCCGACCTCCGGTTGCTTGAGCCCGGGGAGCGCTTCTGGGTGGAGTGGCTGCACAGCGAGTGGCTCGCGGAGGAGGACGTCGAGCGCGCCGAGTTGGCTCTGGAGACCGCGATCGAGCGGGCTGCCGAGATCGACAGCCCGATGCTGGCATGGATCAGGTTCAGTGCCCTGACCGGGGCCTGGGGGATGCTGGACGGGGAGACCGCCCTGCACCACGCCAGGGCGATGCTCCTGCTGGCGGACCGGTCGAACTCCGACGACGAGGGGCGCATGCCGGTCTGGGCCTGTCGGGCCATGGACGCCCTGACCCTGTTCCAGGTCGGTGACGTCGAGGCCGCCCATGCCGGGCTCGAGGCGGTCCGGGCGAGCTCGCGGCGCTGGCGGCCCACCACCGGCGGCAACCTGGTCGAGCGGCTGCAGGTGGCCGCCGTGGACGCGGAGATGAGCCAGCTGGATCCATGGGTGGACGGGCGGATCGAGGAGCTGGCCGGGCTGCTGGTCGCTGATCCGGGGCAGACCCTGGGATTCCTGCGCAGGATCCAGGCTGAGCGGGCCCTGCGCCGGGGCCACCTGAGCGCGGCGCGCTCGCTCATCGACGAGGCCCGGCTGCTGGGGTTCGGCGCAGCCTCCAGGGCCTACGCGGTCGACCGGCTCAGTGTCTCCGTGCGGATCGCGGCCGCCATGGGAGACGTCGCCGAGGTGGCGGCCGAGGCGGCCGAGCTGCGCGCTGGCGCGCGGCGCATGGGCTGGCGGCAACTCGTAATCGCCGCGGATCGCGCGCAGGGCGTGCTGGCGCTATCCGAGGGTCGCCTCGACGACGCATTGACCCATCTCGAGCCCGTGGCGGACGTGCCCCTGCTCGGCAGGGGGCCGTGGGACTCGGTGCCCCTGGGCCGAGCCGACCTCGTGGAAGCCCTGAGTCGCTCCGGGGAGGACGACCGCGCCGCCGAGGTCGCAGCCGCGCTGGCCGGCATCCTTGGCCACTCGCCGGACCCCCTCGCCCGCGCCCTGGTGGCCCGGCTGGAAGGTCTGGTCACCCAGGGGGATCTCGCGCACCGGGCGTTCGGCCTGGCCATCGCCGCCTTCGGCGCAGGCGGTGATCCGTTCGAGCAGGCGCGGACCCGCCTGCTGCTCGGCGAGCTGCTGCGTCGGGAACGCCAGATCGCGCCGGCCCGCCACGAGTTGCGCCTCGCGGCAGCCGCGTTCGAGCACATGGGAGCACCCATCTGGGCAGCTCGTGCCCTGGGCGAGCTGCGCGCCACCGGTGCCCGCGTGCCGGCCCCGACCCCGAACGCGCTCACGACGCTGACCCCGCAGGAGCGCCGTGTCGCCGAGGCTGTGGCGAGCGGCGCCTCGGACCGGCAGGCCGCCGCCGACCTGTTCCTGTCACCGCGGACGGTGGCATACCACCTGTCGTCGGTCTACCGGAAGCTCGGAATCTCGAACAGGTCCGCCCTGGCGACTCGGCTCGCGCAGGCTCCGGCGGACCCGCCAGACGGAGCATCCGATCGGTAGGAGCTAGAGGGCGCCGTTGATGCCGACTGAGGCTGGGCCGCCGACTCGCCTCCCGCTCAAGGACGCTCAGCGGGAGGTCCGCGGCGCCGGCCCGAAGTTGCCGGCCGGGCGCGTCACCGCCCTCTGGTTTGGGGGCCTTCGTCGTGAGGTCCATCCGTGGAGCCCCGGTCCGGGGGCGCCGATCCGCAACAGGCGTGACGCCGAGGCTGCCCGGGACGGGTCGCGCCCTACTCCCCCGGGTAGGCGAGCCCGACCTGGCGACGGATCTCGTCCATCGTCCCCATCACCTCGAGGGAGGCCTGCCAGCTCATGCGCGGGCTCTGGGGCAGGCCAGCCGTCACGCACCGTGCCACTTCCGCGGCCTCGTACTGCAGGCCGCCTTCGATCCGGCCGTCGAAAGTCCAGCCGTTCCCGTCGTCGCGCACCACGTCAAAGGTGGTTGGGGCATAGAACGCCCCGGCTACCTCGATCCGACCCGCGGATCCGAAGACGACGGCCGTGGTCGGGGTGCGGGCCCACAGCGTGGTGTGCAGTGAGGCCTGTGCACGCCCACCGAACCCGAGCGCCACGCTCACCTGGCCATCCACCCCGGTGGGCGTCGGCGACCCGAGCGCGCGCACCCGGTCCGGCATTCCCAGCAGGTCGTGCGCGAACGACACCGGATAGACCCCGAGGTCGAGCAGCGCACCCCCGGCCAGCTCCGGGTTGTGCAGCCGATGGGCGTCGGGAAGGTGCCCCATGTTCTGGCCATGGTCAGCGATCAGGCCGACCACGTCGCCGATCTCCCCTCTGGCCAGCACCTCGCGCAGGGCCGCCACATGTGGCAGGAACCGAGTCCACATGGCCTCCATGACGAAGACGCCGGCGGCCCGGGCGGCGTCGAACACCTGCCCGGCTTCCGCGGCGTTACGGGTGAAGGCCTTCTCGACCAGGACGTGCTTGCCCGCGCCGATCGCGAGCAGGGCATGCACCAGGTGCTCGGAGTGGGGCGACGCAACGTACACCGCCTGCACGGAAGGATCCTCGACGAGCTCGGCGTAGCTGCCGTACCCCGTGGGTACCCCGTGCGCCGTAGCGAACCCCCGCGCCCGCTCGCGCGACCGAGACCCGACCGCCACCACACGCGAGCGTGTGTAGCGATGCAGGGCGTCGGTGAACGCGCCGGCAATCCCACCAGGGGCAAGAACCCCCCAGCGCAACTCCGGAGCGTCGATCGGATCGTCAGGGGGACTCATCAGGCCAACCTACCCGCGCCCGATGGAACGTCCAGGTTGGATCCGAGAGCACTGAAATCGCAACCCGCACGTCCGCCGGCTCCGCTGGGGACCCACCGACACGTCGCGGAACCAGCGTCGATCGACGCGATGGTCGAGGAGGCGGTCGCGTTCATGGTTGCGATCAGGTCGAAGCCCTTGTCCACGTGTAGCACGGTGAGCCCAGCGAGTTCGGCTGCGGCGGCGATGAGCAGGGAGAAGCTCGTGTTCGTGACCATGCATTCCATCAGGATCATCGCAGCCGCCAGCCTCGCTGCGGTTCCCGGAGCTGCTGCCGCGCCCGCAGGCGTCCCACGCCACCAGGTCTCATCGCTCCCGAGCCTGGGGCTGGAACGCAGACCACCACCCCGGACCCTTCCGGATGCGGCGCTGGCCGGTTCCTGGTTTGCGCCCCAACGCTGGGAGCGTCGGCGGGGGTCCCGGCGGCAGCACTGCGGGCGATGGAATCAGAGCTGCGGTCACCCATCCCGGCCGCGTACAACGTCCCCCCGGCGGCCATGCGCGCCCTCGAAACGGAGGTCGGGCAGTCGGCCAGCCCGGCGCACAACCCGGGCGGCGAACCCTGAGCAGCGAATCGGGCTCAGGATTCTGGGCCGGTCTTCGGCGTCTCCGGTTGGGCCGGGGCCACCTGCGGATGCGCGGTCATGTAGGCCTTGGCCGCCTCGTCCACCGACGGATACACGTGTCCGGCGCCCATCCCGGACTCGACGCCGGAGACCTGCAGAACCTCCCTGAGCCTGCCGTTCGGTTCCGCCACGACGAAAGTGATCTCGCGATCGTGCAGGTAGCTGATGAGATCGAGCAACGTGGAGGTTCCCGTGAAGTCCGCGTAGGCGGTTGCCTCCGCGTCGAGCACCACCCAGTTGACCGGCTCGTCGGTCGCCTCAAGCATCGCCTTGAGCTGGTCGGCGAACCCTTGGGCGTTGCCGAAGAAGAGGGCACTCTCCCACCGCACGACGACCAGGCCCGGGAGGGTGCGCCCCCCGGGTAGTCGCTGGATGTTCTGCCAGGCATTGCCCACATCACTGCGCGCCAGGACCACGACCGAGGTACGGGCGGCCGCCATCAGCACGTTCCACAGGGACAGGACGACGGCGATGATGATCCCCTGCAGAAGCCCGAAGACCAGGGCACCGGCGAAGGCGACGATTCCGGTCCAGAAGTCCTGTCGGTTCTGCCGCCAGAGTGCGCGGAAGGTGCGTACGTCGAGCAGGCCGACTCCCGCCGCGATGACGACGGCACCCAGCGCCGCCGACGGCAGAGGGGCCAGGGCAGAGGCGAACAACACCAGGATCACCCCGATCACTATCACGCCGACGAGGTTGGCCACCTGACTCTTGCCCCCAGCATCGGCTGCCACAGCCGTGCGCGAGTCGCTGGCCGAGACGGGCAGCCCGCCCACGAGCCCGGAGAACGCACTGGCCGTCCCCAGGCCGAACAGGTCGCGGTTCGCGTTGACCCGGTACTTGTTCCGCTCGGCGAAGACGGTCGAGGTCACGGTGGTGTCGGCGAACCCCATCAGGGCCACTGCGAAGGCCGGGAGCAGCAGGACGCCCAACTCGCCGAACTCCGCGGTGGGCAGCGCGATGGAGGGTAGCCCCGGGGGCAGGGCACCCACGACGGCCAGCCCGTCGGCCGCCAGATCGAACACCGCCGACACGGCCAGCGCGACCAGGACGGCCACCAGCGCGCCCGGGATCCGGGGCGCGAACCGGCGAAGACCGAAGATGATCACCAGACATCCGACACCAACCGCGAGCGAGAGCCCGAACGTGTCACCGAGGTTCTTCACCAACTCAACAGCCGCAGGGATGACGTCCTCGGAATCAACGTCGTACCCGAGGATCTTGGGTGCCTGCTTGACGATGATCGTGACGGCCAGGGCGTTCATGTAGCCCACGAGGACCGGCTTGGAGATGAAGTTGGCGATGATCCCTGCCTTCAGCAGGCCAGCCAGGACCAGGATGCCGCCAGCGATGAGCGCGATCAGAGCCGCAGTCCCCGTCAGCACGTCGGCGGCAGCCCCCACGCCCACAATCGGGACCAGGGCTGCAGCCAACAGGGTCGAGGTCGAGGAGTCCGGCCCGACCACCAGCTGCCGCGACGAGCCGAGCAGGGCGTAGCCCACGATCGCACCCATCGTCGCGTACAACCCGACCTCGGGTGGCAGCCCAGCCAACGTGGCATAGGCCATGCCCTGGGGGACCATCACCACACCCAGCGCGATGCCGGCCACCACGTCCCGCGGGATCCACGAGGTCTGGAACCCTGCCCGCCACGGCATCAGCCATCCGGGCTTCCCTCCGGTCGGGGCCGGAGCGTCCGGCGAGGTCACAGCTCACTCTCCGGCAACGCGGCGCTTCGCTGCGGACTTGCTGCCTGGCGGCGGGCGCAGATGAGGTCGGCCACCAACCCGGTCCAGCCGGTCTGGTGCGAGGCACCCAGCCCGGCACCGTTGTCCCCGTTGAAGTACTCGTGGAACAGGACGTGGTCCCGCCAGGCAGGATCGGTCTGCAGCCGCTCGACCCCGCCGAAGCAGGGCCGCCGCCCATCCGGACCGACAAGGAACAGGGAGACCATGCGCCGGCGCAGATCCGTGGCGACCGCACCCAGGTCGCGCACGGTGCCCGACCCGGTCGGGTACTCCACCTGCAGTTCATCTCCGTAGAAGTCGTGGAAGGACGCCAGGCAGTCCACCAGGAGGTAGTTCAGCGGGAACCACACCGGACCGCGCCAGTTGGAGTTCCCCCCGAACATGGCGGTGGTGGACTCAGCAGGCTCGTAGTCGATCGAGGAGGTCGTGCCCCCGACCGTCAGCTCGTAGGGATGCCCGCGATAACGCTGGGACAGCGACCGCAGCCCGCCGGGTGAGAGGAACTCGTCCTCGTCCAGCAGCGCGGTCAGCACCCTGCGCAGCTGGTCGAGGGTCACGACCGAGAGGAGGAACTCGCGATGGCCGGGCTTGCCTCGGACCTTCTCCAGCTCAGAGGCCGGCGCCGCGCCCTCGCCGGACTTCGTGGGCACCAGAGTGGCGGCCTTCTTGCCCAGCGTCTCCGCGTGGTCGATGGCCGACTCGTGCACCAGGGCGGTGGCCAGCAGCGGGATCACCCCCACCATCGAGCGCACCTTCACCGGGACCGTGGCCCCATCGGAAGTCCGCAGCTGGTCGTAGAAGAACCCGTCCACCTCATCCCAGACGCCCAGCGCCTCCAACGAGTCGCTGATCTCGGCGAAGTGCTCGAGGAACTTGATGACCAGACCGAGCCCGGGACGGGCGCCCGATCGGTGCAGGACGCCAGCGATTTCCGCCATTCCCAGCGCGTAGAACGCCATCCATCCCGTGGCGTCGGACTGCTCGAGCTCCTCACCGGGTGCCAGATGGGAGCGGTCGATCGGGCCGATGTTGTCCAGGCCCAGGAACCCTCCCGAGAACAGCCCGTTGCCGTCGGAGTCCTCCTGGTTCATCCACCAGGTGAAGTTCGCGATGAGCTTGTCGAACACCTCGCCCAGGAACGCCAGGTCCTTCGAGCCGTCGATCGTGAAGACCTTCAGGGCCGCCCACGCGTGCACGGGGGGGTTCACGTCACCGAAGTCCCACTCGTAGGCCGGCAGCGCTCCGTTGCCGGCCTGGAACCACTCGCGGCACAGAAGCTGCAGCTGGTACTTCGCGAAGGAGGGGTCCACGTGGGCCAGTGCCACGCAGTGGAATCCGAGGTCCCACGCAGCGAACCACGGGTACTCCCACGCGTCGGGCATCGACATGATGTCGAACGCGCGGAACTGCCGCCACTTGCTGTTTCGGCCGCGATACCGGGAGGTCGCGGGCGCGGGCTGGGCCGGGTCCCCATCGAGCCAGCGAGCAACCTCGTAGTAGTAGAGCTTCTTGCTCCAGAGCATCCCGGCGAAGGCCTGACGCATGACCGCCGCCTCGTCATCGCCGGCGTCCGCGGGACGCAGCTCGGCGTAGAACTCGTCGGCCTCGGCCGCACGTGCCGCCATCACGGACTCGAAGTCCTTGCCGAGGGCGTCCCCCACCTCCTGGCCGCCGGCCGGTCGAAGGCGCAGTCGGAATTCGACGGTCTGACCCGGGTCGACGCTCGCCTGGTACCAGAGCGCGCCCTTGGTCCCGACCCCGTCCGGGTTGACCGTCGGGCTGCCGTGCACGACGTGGTCGCCGATCCCGTCCTTCGGGTACACCGGCGAAGCTGGCGGCGCCGCGCCGAACAGCCGGACGTCGTTGGTCTCGTTGTCGCAGGCCAGGGCCAGCGGCCTTCCCCCGTCGGGGGCCGCCCCGGCCAGCAGCTCCAGGTCGCCGAACCGGTGGTGCGCCAGCGCCATTCCGGTGTCGGTCACCCGCAGCGCAGGCTTCTCGACGCCCGGCTCCCACGACCAGGTGTTGCGGAACCACGCCGTGGGCAGCACGTGCAGGGCAGCGTCCTCGGGACCGGCGTTGGTGATCCGGACGCGCATGAGGACGTCGCGCGGATCGGCCTTGGCGTAATCCACCTCGACGATCCAGTAGCGGTCCTCGTCGAAGGCTCCGGTGTCGAGCAGCTCGTACTCCGGGTCGTGGCGACCGCGGCGCCCGTTCTCATCGACCAGGTCGGAGTACGGGAACTCGCCCTGCGGGTAGTGGTAGCGCCAGCGGTTCCAGGCGTGGCTGGGCAGTGCGTCGGAGTACCACCAGTACTCCTTGGCGTCCTCGCCGTGGTTGCCCTGCTCGCCGGTCAGGCCGAACAGACGTTCCTTGAGGATCGGGTCGTGACCGTTCCACAGGGCCAGGCCGAGGCAGAGCCGCTGCTCGATGTCGCAGAATCCGGCGAGCCCGTCCTCCCCCCAGCGGTAGGCGCGCGACCGGGCTGCATCATGCGGAAGGTAGTCCCATGCCTGACCGTCAGCGCTGTAGTCCTCGCGGACGGTCCCCCACTGCCGCTCACTGACGTAGGGACCCCAGAGGTACCAGTCACTGGCCTGGAGCAACCCGTCCTGGAGGCTCCCGAAGCCCTCAACCCGCTCCCGCTCCGCACTCGTCACGTCGATCGTCCTGTCTGCCCGGGTCCCGAGCGTCGGTGCATGGCGCAATCACAACATGCCCCGGGGTTCCCCCACGTCCCGAGCCCCCAGCACCAGCGTGCCCCAGTGAGGCCCAGTCGTAGGAGGCGTCGCGCCGACCTGGGAGGCCTAGTCGACCGGGCTGGGTTCCGAGTCAGCAGGCGAGGCCTGTTCCGTGTCGGCGTGTTCGAGCAGCAGGGCCAGCACGGCGGCGACGATGCCGCCGACCAGGGTGGCCACCAGCCGGTGCAGGGTGGCGCTGATCTCGGCGTCCCGGGAGGCGAGGTTGGCCAGCAGGACCGCGCTCGGGGTCAGGAACATCACCGACTTGGAGTACCGGCCGAGTATCGAGTAGGCCACTCCGAGCACCATCAGCGGCAGCACCGCGACGGCGACCACGCCGGTCGGGAGCACCAGGGCCAGCCCCAGGGCCAGGAGGCCACCCCCGATGGTGCCCGCGATCCGCTGCCGGGCTCGGGTCGTCGTCTCGACGCCGAACGGCTGCAGGACCAGCGCCATCGTCATCGGCACCCAGTAGCCATGTGGCACCTCGAAGTGCAGGACCAGGAACACCGACACACCCATGGCCACGGCCATCACCGCCGCGTGCCGGAACGCCGTCACCGCGCCGATGGGATGCCGGCGGTCCGGAGGCGCGACGCGTGCCAGCAGCAGCACCACGAACAGCCCGCCGAGGAACGCCCACAATGCGGTCAGCGCTGGGTCCAACGTCAGGCCGGGCGAGGCCAGGAAGACCGCGGCTATCGGCGGCACGGCGCTGAGCAGCCCGACCTCGAACATGTTCGCCGGCGCCACCATCAAGCACACCAGAACCGCGAAGCACGCGGCCGGGAACGGTTGGCCGTTCAATGAGACCGCCACCGCCACTGTCACCGCGACCAACGCCACCATCAGGGCCGCATACTGGGGCGTCAGCTTCGCGGCGACCGTCAGGCACATCACCTCGGCCAGCACCATCGGCAAGGCCGCCTCCGGTCCCACGACCACAGCTGCCAGCACCACCGGCGCCAACAGCACCCCCAGCGTCACGACACTGGTCCGCAGCGCCTTGCCGGGGATCGCCCACGACTCACCAACCGCCGGCGCGACGTGAGCAGACACCGCGATCCACCTCCAGCCCTCGGGGCACGTCCGGTGCGGCTCCCGCGCGCGGGCCAGAATAGCCCCGCGGAGCGCCAAGCCGGGCGCCGGGCACAGCCGAAACGGCGCCGTCGTGGGCCTAGCATCCGGTCATGGACCTGTCGACGCTGCCGACCCGGCTGCTGCTGCGCTGGGACCTGGCGATCCGGATCGGGCTGTCGGTCCTCGTCCCCGTCGGAGTGCAACTCTGGCGCACGGGGACCGTGACTGGACCGACGATCGTGGGCGCTCTGGTCGCGGTCCTCGTGTCCATGTCGAGCCTGGGCCCTGAGGCGTCACGGCCCCAGTGGATCGCGGTCGCCGCCGTGGGGACACCAGTGGCCATCGTGGTGGGGACGGTCGCGGGCCCCTCTGCAGCCGGTGGAGCCATCTGGGTGTTCCTGCTCTACCTCGCCCAGGGCGCGATGACGGAGGCAGGACTCGTCAGCCAGTTGGCCTGGTATCCGGTCGCGACCGGGGGAATGGCAGCCTCCGTCCTCTCGACGGGCCCCACGGCGCCCTGGGAGATCGCGGTCATCGCCACAGGTGGGTCGCTGTGGTCTGTGCTCCTGATGATCGTCGTCCCGCGGCTCGTCAGGGCCCCACGTGTTCCCGTCCCTCCAGTGGCCCTGGCCGTCGACATGGCTCGACTGCATCGCATGGCACGCCACCCGGCCATCAGTGACTGGGTGTATCCACTGATGCTCGGGTCGCTGGCGTCCGGGGTCCTGCTGGTCGTCGACGCCCTGACCGGTGGGTTCAGGCCTTTCTGGGCGGTCTTCGCGCTCGTCGGGGTCCTTGCCCCCACCTCAGCCGAGGCCCGCAGGTCCACGTGGGAGACCGTGGGCTCAACCCTGGCGGGCATCCTCGTGGCCGCCTGGCTGCTGTCAATGGGACTGTCGCCACCGGTGCTGTTCGCAGTGACGATGGGCCTCGCGTTGGTCGGTGCGGTCCTCCTACTGCGCAACGGCCTGGTGTCCAAGCTGCTCCTGACGCCCCTGGCAGTGATCATGGCGGCGGCCTCGCTGGGGCCGGAGAGCGGGCTCGCCCTGAGCATGCGCCTGGCCGAGTACCTCCTCGGAGCAGGCGTGGGCTTCGTGGCCGCATTCGGCGGCGAGTGGCTGACCCAGCACCTCGAGCGGGACCGGCCCGTGGAACAGGCGGACCTCGCCGGCTGAGAGGTCGACGCCCAAGGCCGGGCAGGCTGGGCCGTGTCAGCCGGTGGACGGCTGGTCCGCGGTTTCGCTGCCCTCGACCGGGTCGTCGTAGGTCGAGTGGTAGACCAGCGGGTAGCTGGCTCCGTACTGCTTGAGGAACGAGGTCACCCACGCCGCGACCGGTAGCGCCATGAACGCCCCCATCGGTCCGGCAATGGCACCCCCGGCCAGGGCGGAGGCGAACGCGACACCACCGTTGATCTCCATCGTCCTGGCACTGATCCGTGGACTGAGCCAGTAGTTCTCGAGCTGCTGGTAGATGATCGTCCACACGAGCAGGAACACGGCGGGGACGAAGCCCTGCAGCCCGAGGGTGACCACGATGGGAACGGCAGCGCCGATGTAGGTGCCGATCGCCGGGATGAACTCCGCAACGAACCCCTCGAACACCGACATCGGCAGCGCGATCAGCCACGGAACGCCCACCAGCAGCATCACGAAGAAGAACAGGCTGCCGTTGATCAGCATCAGCAGCAGCCGCGAGTAGAAGTACCCCCCGGTCTGCTGGACGGCCGTGTCCCATGACCAGCCCACGCGCTGCTGACGTTCCGGGGTCAGCCGTCGCAGCAGCGACTGGCGGATCTTCGGCGCGTCAGCCGCGAAGTAGAACGTGAACATCGCGATCGTGAAGGACTGGAACACCAAGCCCACAACTCCCGAGGCCAGGCCCAGGACCTGCTTCCACGAGTCCTGCGCCCAATTCTGAACCGCCGCCTGCAGGTCCGCGGCCGCGGCTGAGTGCTGGCCGTCTCCGATGGTGATGTGGAAGGTCCGCTCGATCTCGGTCAACCACCCCGGCAGCTGGTCACTGATCCGCTGCGCCATCTGCACAGTCGCCGGGATCAGTACGAAGATCATCAGGACCACGAACACGACCAGGCCCAGGAAGATCACCCCCGTGGCAGAACCCCGACGCCACCCGTACCGGCGGTTCAACCACGTCACCCCCGGGTCCATCGCCATCCCGAAGAAGAAGGCGATCACCAACATGCTCACCAGCCCACGCGCCCGCTCGAACGCGATGACCAAGGCGGTGATGATCAGCACCACGCTGGCCACACGCCAGGTCGCCCGCCGGATGACCGGCATCACCCACGCCGGCGCACCTTCAAGAGCGTCAGGCCGGTGATCGTCAGCCGCTTGGTCTGGTTCGGACATCACGCCTCCATACTCACCGGCGGCCCTCGTGCGGGTCGGGCCACTCGTCCTTGTCCGATGCAGCCTCGGACGTGTCCACGCACGGGCTGCAACACGAAGTACGCTACCGGGCACACCGCACGCACGGGCCGAAACTCGCAGGGACACACCACGCCGACCCCGACGCGCCGGGACACCGACCTTGCGGCACGACATCGTTGTCCCATGATGAAGCGAACGGCGACCCCGTGACGACGACGAACGCCGCCGACAGGGCGCAGGTCGCCCGCGCCCTGCGCACCCATGTGCGGCGAAGCGATCACGCGGCCTGGGAGCCCCCAGCGCAGCGCGCGGACCCGGTGTCGATCCTGACTGCCCAGGACGCCCACCGGCTGCAGTGGCTGGTTCCGGTGCGTCACGCGCGGATGGCCGAGTCCGCGTTCTCCTTCTACCGGGGGGCTGCGGCGATCATGGCCGCCGACCTGGCGGGCACGCCCACCACGGGCCTGACCACGCAGTTGTGCGGGGATGCCCACTTGGCCAACTTCGGCACGTACGCCTCTGCCGAGCGTCGCCAGGTCTTCGACGTCAACGACTTCGACGAGACCCTGCCCGGGCCCTGGGAATGGGACGTCAAGAGGCTGGCCACCAGCTTCGTCCTCGCCGCCCGGGACAACGGGTTCCCCGACGACACCGGCACCGAGGTCGCTGTACAGGCCACTGTCGTCCTACCGGCAGGCGCTGGCGAAGATGGCCGCTACCCCGGCCCTGGACGTGTGGTACGCGCAGGTTGGTCTCGCCGACATTGGGAAGGCCCTGCCCTCCAAGGCAGACCGCAAGGCCTTCGAAAAGGGCGCCACGAAGGCCCGACAACGCACCAGCCAGCGCGCGCTGGGCTCACTGACCGAGACCGTCGACGGGCGGCTGCAGATCCGCAGCGACCCACCCCTGCTGGAGCCGCTGCGCGAACTGGCCCAGCGCGGAGCCTCGACAACGGACACCGATGAACTGAGCGGGGGGGTCCACGAGAGCTTCACGACCTACCTGGCCTCGCTGCCCGATGATCGAGCCCAGCTCCTACGGAGATTCCACCTGATCGACATCGCCCTGAAGGTGGTCGGGGTCGGATCCGTTGGCACCCGCTGCTTCATCGTCCTTCTCCAGGGTGTGGACAACGGGGAGCCACTGATCCTGCAGGTGAAGGAGGCCACCGCGTCGGTCCTCGAGGAGCACCTGCCCCCCAGCACCTACGCCAACCACGGCCAACGGGTGGTTCAGGGGCGGCGGCTCATGCAGGCCTCCAGCGACATCTTCCTCGGTTGGTCAGGAAGCTCCCGCTCTTCCGGTACGTACTACTGGCGCCAGTTCCACGACATGAAGGGCTCAGCCAACGTCGCTGCGATGACCCCCGACCAACTGCTCGGGTACGCCGCCGTGTGCGGGGGGACGCTGGCCCATGCCCACGCCCGTGCCGGAGACGCCGTCTCCATCGCCGCCTACCTCGGCGACTCCGACACCTTCGATCGCGCCGTCGGCCAGTTCGCCCGCGCATACGCCCAACAGAACGACGCCGACTTTGCCGCCTTCACCGAGGCCATCCACGACGGACGCATCACCGTAGCCCCTACCGCGGGTGGGGCCTGAACCGTCACGAGCATGACACTGACCGCGCGTTCTGCGGGCGGCGCGTCCGACATCGTCTCCGTCGCCTGCGTGGCCAGGCCCCGCCGGGCCACCAGGCCCATGTGACGGTCAGTCGCCGGATGCCACTCCTGGCGTCTCTGGCGCAGCCCGCAGACTGATCCTGGCGGCAGCGACCAGGACCCGTACGACGACGCCGACCAGGACCACATCCATCACCATCTGCCCGGTGACCGCGGCTCTGGCAAGTGAACTCACCGGATGGATGTCCCCGAAGCCGACCGTCGCCAGCACGGTCACTGTGAAGTAGAGGGCCCCCACACGGTCCAGCGGCTCGGAGAACGCGGCAGGGACGATGCTGCTGAGGTACAGGTAGGAACCGGCCACAAGCACGACGAACAGGGTGACGCTCACGACGAGGGCCTCGATCGCCTTCACCTCCGGCAGCCGGGAATCCATGATGTGCCGGACCTGCCGGACCAGCACCCACACGAACAGCCCGACCGCGAGCCCCAGCAGCAGTACGTCCCAGACGGCGTTGGGCGCCGCATCGAAGGGCCAGACGGCGTACAGCAGCAGCAGCACAACCACCAGCAGCACGCAACGAAGCGCCGACCCGATCGACACCCGCCGCCGTTGGTGGTGATCGAGTTCGCGAAGCCGAAGGTGCTTCTCCGGTGGGTTGGCCATCAGTCCTCCAAGGAGTTGTCTCGCGGTCGGTCACGTGCTGCCGCCTCGGCGCCAGTCCTGCCCAGCCCCAGGTACTAGCGTGCCCGACGCCGGCAACGGGATGGGTCAGGGTGGGCACAGCGCCAGCGTGGAGGCGGTCGGGACGCGCCGGCTCGATGGCGGCGGCAAGCTCCGGCCAGGACCCCCGAGGTCGTGTCAGGGGCGAACGTGCGATCGAGCACCTGCTCGAGCGCCATGGGGCCAGGCCCTCCAAGTGACCAACGCCGGTAGCCCCGCAGAAGGTGGGCAGCTGGCCATCGACCCCGGCACGATGTGATCCTTGCCGTCGACTGCACGCCGGAGAAGGACGAATGCGATCTGAGAACCTGACGATGACCTTGGCCGACGGCCGGACCCTGGCATGGGCCGAGTACGGAGTGCCCGACGGCAGCAGTGTCCTGTTCTTCCACGGCGGCAACGACTCCCGCCTCGCCGGACGACTGCTGGCCGAGGCTGCCACTCAAGCCAAGGTCCGCCTGATCTGCCCCGACCGGCCCGGATACGGGGCGTCGACCTTCTCAGCCGGCCGAACCTTCCTGGACTGGGCAACCGACGTCAGCCGCCTCGCCGACGAACTTGGGATCACCGGGTACCGGGTCGTGGGCCACTCGGGCGGAGGCCCCCATGCCCTCGCCTGCGCATACTGCCAATCCGGAGCGTGTCCACTCGGTGGCGACCGTGTCGTCGCCCGCGCCGCCCGCCGCCCCCAATCGAGGGCTTCACCCGGCGTTCCGAGTCATGAACCTGCTCTTCACGTCGCCAGCGCTCTACCGGCCGATGGCCAAGAACCAGCTCAAGCAGATGGCCACGTCACCGGAACGTTGGCTGTCAGTGTGGGGTCGGATGCAGCCCGCAGACGGTGAACTCTTCCGCCGACAGCCCGAAGTGGCCGCCGAGATCATCGCGGAGATGACCGAAGGCGCCCGACAGGGGGTCTCCGGGATCGTTCACGAGGCGAGCCTCTACCACGCGGGCTGGGGATTCAACCTGCGCGACGTGCCCACGAACTCCCACGTCTGGCACGGTCGCCGCGATCGGCAGGCGGCGCTGGGCTGGAGCGAGTTCCTTGCCGAGGAACTGCCCCATGCAAGCCTGCGCATCGACGAAGAGGGAGGACACTTCTCCACCCTCATCAACAACGCTGCCCAGATCCTCACCGGTATCGCCTCCGACTCGTAGCCAGCGCTCCATCATCCGCGCCGACTCGAGACGTCCAGCGAGGAGACCGCCCCACACCGCCCCAGACCGCCGCGCAACGCCCTGGCCGCGGCACCTTCTACAACGCGATCGCCAGACTCACTCCGCTGTGGACAGCCTTGGCGACACGTCCGACCGACACGCCACCAAGCACCCCAGTGCTGCCGGTCAACTCCCTGCTCACGGTCTACTCAGACTTGGCGGTCCAACCGAGCGATCTTCCACTCGCCGTCCACCTTGCGCACCGTGTAGACCATCGTCCCGTCGCTGTCGCCCGCGGTGAAGCCGAACCTCATCGGCATGCTCACCTGCAGATCCCCGGTGCCAGCCGGGTCGCGCACCACAGTCGGATCACCCGTGGCTGTCTGCTGAATGGGGCCGTAGCCCTCGATGAGCTTGATGTACTGGTCCATCGTGGACTCGACAGCACCAATAACGTAGAGCCCGTCATCGGTGGTGGTCGCCCTCATCAGCTCGCCGTCCGCGACGTTCTGGGCGTCGTTGTGTTGCGTCACGACGGCGATCGCAGCAGCAGCGTCGCCGGAGGGAACTGTGCTGTCATCGTCCGTGGCCATCAAGACTGCAAGACCGGCGACTACGAGCAGGGCAACTGCAGACAAGCCCGCTACCCATGCCCAGAACCACCGACGGTGCGTCCCCCCCTTGGGCGGAGTCGCAGGACTGTTCTCCGGGGCAACCATTGGCTCGGTGACCATGACTCGCCACCTCCTCGGGGACGCCATCATCCCCACCTTCAACGTATGGCTGTCACCCCGCCAAGGTCAGAGGCCAAAGTCACTCGGTCGGTGACGACGCCTACCCGATCCTCCAGGAAGGCCGCACCGTTGCTGCACTCCCTGGTCGGCAACCACGCGCCCCGCATGGTCGGCAACCCGCACCTTCTGCCGCCCCACCGGCCGGGGCCTGACCCCAACCAAGGACGAGATTGAGAACCTGATGCTCTGCGGGGGGTCCGGCCAACCCGACGCCCCGAACTTCGCGGCCTGCCTCCGGGCCCACTCAGGCAGTGAGTCCCTCCGCCGCCTGTGGACGCACCGCGGCCAGGTCCATCGCCTCCGTCAGGCCCACTGCAGCCCACTGAGCCGCCGTCGAACCCCAGGTGGTGGCAGGATTGGCCCGCCGCAGAGGAGGATCACATGCGTATCGGAGTCCTGGGCACCGGGATGGTCGGTCGGGCCCTGGCTGAGGGCTTCACGCGCACAGGGAACGACGTCTCGATGGGGACACGCGACGTCCACCTCACGATGACCCGAGAGCTCGAGGTCCCGCCCGGCTCGATGGCTGAATGGTTCGCCCAGAACCCGTCCGTGGCGCTGGCAGACTTCGGATCGGTCGCTGGTTCGTCCGAGGTGGTGGTCAACGCCACCAGCGGTGCGGCCACCCTGGCGGTGCTTGCCGAGGCAGGGGTGGTGAACCTGACCGGCAAGGTCCTGATCGATGTGGCCAACCCGCTTGACTTCTCCGCCGGGTTCCCGCCCACGCTCGCGGTGTCCAACACCGATTCGCTGGCCGAACAGGTGCAGCGCGCATTCCCGGACGTTCGTGTGGTCAAGACGTTGAACACGCTGACCGCGACCCTCATGATCAACCCCGGTCAGCTCCCGGAGCCCACGACGGTATTCCTGTCCGGCAACGACGCCGGCGCCAAGACCGTGGTCGATGGGCTGCTGCGTGAGTTGGGGTGGATCGACATCGTCGACCTCGGCAACATCAGCACCGCTCGTGGCCCTGAGATGTGGCTCCCGCTGTGGCTCGGGACGATGCGTGCCGTGGGTGGTCCGACGTTCAACCTGCGGATCGTGCGCTGACCGGCAGCTCCCTCGAGCCATGACGGCGCCCGCGAAGGCTGGCTGCCCCAGTGACAAGCCCAGAGCGGACCGTGACTGCGTTGGGGCTTGACCTGCCTAATGGTGTTAGGTACAGTATCTAACACCATTAGGCAAAGTAGGGGAGTCCCCATGCATCACGA
Source organism: uncultured Actinomycetes bacterium (assembly GCA_963697345.1). Lineage (GTDB taxonomy): Bacteria > Actinomycetota > Actinomycetes > S36-B12 > CAIYMF01 > Prado023. The sequence goes on from CAVONS010000007.1 coordinate 509,758, forward strand.
ACTGCACACCGAGGTCGAGATCGCAGCACCGATTGACGCCGTTTGGGAGACGCTGACTGATCTGGCGGCCTACCCGGACTGGAACCCCTTCATCGTCTCGGCTCAGGGCCGGGCCGAGGTGGGCGAGCGTCTGACGAATCGCATGCAGCCTCCGGGCGGCAGGGCGATCACGTTCAAGCCCACCGTCACCGTGGTCGAGCCGACCGCTACCTTCGAATGGCTCGGTCACCTGGGACTGCCCGGGGTCTTCGACGGCCGGCACCGCTTCCAGCTTGCCCCGAGCGCGGACGGCGGCACCTTGGTGACCCACAGCGAGCAGTTCGACGGAGTCCTGGTGCGCTTCATGCGCTCGTCGCTCGATGCGGAGACCATGGCTGGGCTGGTGGCCATGAACGACGCCCTGAAGTCCCGCGTCGAGGCCGCCGTCGGAGATCCGTCATGACCCCGCCCACAATGGGCGGATGGAACCTGGCGCTCCGGTTCCTGCTCGAGATCGCCGCATTGACAGGGCTCGCCACTGCCGCGTGGACGGTCGGCTCGGGACTGGTCCGGTGGGTCGCCGTGGTGGCTGTTCCGATCGCCGCAGCAGTCGTCTGGGGTCGGTTCAACGTGCTCGACGACCCCAGCCGATCCGGCGCCGCCCCCATCGAGGTCAGCGGGTGGGTCCGCCTTGCCCTCGAAGTCGTGATCCTGGGTGGTGGTGCTGCAGCTGTCGCCTTCGCGACTCGCCCCGAGTTGGGCATGGTGTTCGCCCTGGCCATCCTGGGCCACTACCTCGCCTCGTGGGACCGCATTGAATGGCTGGTCAGGGCATGACTGCACTGCGGGTCCAGACCTGGCGGTGGACGGCGGTCCCGGTGACGCCGACCCCGCAGGCCTTCTGATGGGCCGCAAGCTCGGACTCACGCGGGAACAGGTCGTCGAGGCGGCGGCCGAGATAGCCGATCGCGACGGCCTCGACACCCTCAGCCTGGCCTCGGTCGCGTCGACGCTCGGGGTCCGCTCTCCCTCGCTCTACAGCCATGTCGACGGCCTTGCCGGGCTACGTCGTCAGTTGAGCATCCATGCCAGCGACCTGCTCACGGCCGAGGTCACCAACTGCGTTGCGCGCCTCGAGTCGACGGAGGCACTCAGGGCGATCGCCACGCAGCTGAGGTCGTTCGCCCATCGCCACCCCGGGCTCTACTCCTCGTTCCTGCCAGCACCCACCCCGGAGGACGATCCCGAGGTGGCTGCCGCCCTCGCCCGACCGGTCAGCCTCGTCGGGTCCGTGCTCACCGGGATGGGCATCGACCCCGCGACCGTGGTCCCGCTCATCCGGGCGCTGCGGGCCTCGGTCCACGGCTTCGTCCATCTCGAACTCAGCGGCGGCTTCGGCCTCCCCGACGACGTCGATGACTCGTTCACCACCACCATCGACCTCGTGATCGACGCCATCGCCAGCCACGTACCAACCCTGGAGAGTTCGACCGCGTCGAGAGCAGGATTGGTCTCGGCTGCGAAGGCGTCGCTACCGGCCAGTCGGGGGTGAGGCAGATGATGCCATCTCGTTGATGGCGTGGTTCCGGGTCCGGCTCTCGGCCCGACTGGCGCCCGTCGATGTCCTGTCGTTGACCTGAAGGCTCGGATCGGCCTCGACCTCGCTGGTGCCGCCCTGCGCCAGGAGCGCGAATCCCTGATCCAGGCTGACGGTCGGAGACCAGGCCAGGACCGCACGGGCCCGCCGTTGGTCGAACCAGTGCGCCGTCGCGAGCTGCCCGGCCAGGAACCGGGTCATCGGTGGATCGCTGGTCCGGCGCCCGAGCCACCACAGACCCTCAGCGACTGCGCCTGCGGCCCACGCGAAGGAACGGGGCACGGAGCGAGTCGGGGCCTCCACGCCGCCTGCGGAACAGATCTGCTCGAACAACTCCGCAACCGTGCGGGGCTCCCCGTTGGATACCACGAAGGCCTGCCCATGACCCACCGCGGCGTGGTCCAGCGCCGCCACCACCGCGTCCACCGCGTTGTCGATGTAGGTGGTGTCGATCAGGGCCCGCCCACCCCCCACGAGGGCCAGCCGCCCGGACCGGGCACGATCCACAATCCGCCCGACCAGCTGCGTGTCACCTGGGCCCCAGATCAGGTGCGGACGGATCGCGATCGTGGCGAACCCGGGGGCATCTGCCGCCAGCACGTCGAGCTCGGCTTGGGCCTTGCTCCTGGAGTAGTGGCCCCTCGCTCTCTTCGGGTCTGCGGGATCCGCGCCCGCTCCCGCGAGGGCCGACCCGGCGTGCGCGACAGACGGCGACGAGACGAAGACGAACCTCGAGACCCCAGCGACCCTGGCGGCCTCGAGCACCGTGCGGGTTCCGACCACGTTGGTCCTGTGGAACTGCCCCGCACTGCCGACGACACCCACGCGCGCGGCCAGGTGGATGACTGCTTCCCGCCCCTCGAGAGCGCGCCCGACGGCTGCGGCGTCGCTGAGGTCCGCGAGATGTTCGGTCAGGCCGAGCTCGGATGCCACAGCCGCCGGTCGGCGCTGCAGCACGACGACGTCGTCACCCCTGGCGTGCAGGGCACGGACGACCCCGGCGCCGAGCAGGCTGCTGCCACCGGTGAGCAGGACCCTCATGGGGCGCCGGGCCTGCGACCATCCAGCACCCGCTGGGCCCAGCGCCCGACAGCAACCCGGTCGATCTTGGAGTTGTGCCTGATGTCCACGGGCAGGGTCTGCACGACGAGCACAGCGGCGATGCCCGGTACCCGACCCGGCGTGTCCGCAGCCGCGGCCCGGACCGAATCCCGAAGGGACGCCGGGGCCAGGCCCGACCGGCGGATGCCTGCGAGCTCCACGACCACCACCACCTGGGCAGCGCCCCGTGGACCCACGCCCACGACTGCTGCCCGGCGCACCCCGGGCACGGCTTCCACCCGACGCTCGATCCCCACCGGCGTGACCGGTCCCTCGGCGGTGACGATCACGTGGACGAGTCGGCCCTCGATCCACAGGCGCCCGTCGGAGTCGAAGTGCCCGACGTCGCCGGTGCGGTGCCATCCAGGGCTGGGAGTGGCGGCCCGGTCGGTCACCCAGAGGCGGTCATAGCGGGCCTTCGTGTGGTCGGCCCGGACGCAGACCTCGCCGGTCACGTCCGGTGCCGTGGTCCGCTCGGCGCGGGGGAGGCCCTCGGCATCCAGGGGGGCCAGCTCGACCTGCACGCCCGGCACGGGTCGCCCCACGCACACGCCGTTACCCAGACCGGCGTCATCCAACCCGACGAGATCGATGTCGGCCACGGGCAGGACCTCGGTCATCCCATACGGGGCGTGCGCCTCGGCGACGGGCAGCAACCGACTCATCGCGTGCAGCGTCTCGGCGGGCACCGGGGCCCCGGTCGACAGCAGCAGCCGCACGCGGGACAGGGCCGATCGACCGTTGGGGGAGACGTCGTCGGCCGTCGCCACCACATTCGCCAGAGCGGCCGGGGAGGCGAAGACCATGGTCGCGTCGATGGCCGCCGCCGCGTCACCCATGGCCCTGGCCGTCAGGGTGCGGGGCGCGGTGAGGTTCATGTCGGGAACCGCTGAGGGGATTCCCAGTGCGGCCCCGAAGAGGGCGAACGGGCCGAACGCGGCGACCAGGCGGTCGGTCGGGGTGATGGAGTAGAGGGCAGCCAGCTGCTCGCGCTGGGCCTGGAGCTGCCCGTGCAGGTACAGCACGCCCTTGGCGGGCCCTGTGGCCCCGGAGGTGAACGCGATCACCGCGGGGTCCCCCGCCGACGGCGCGTCCGGGGGCTGGACACCGGCGCCCCGCCCCTCGATCTCCGCCAGGGACCAGCGCACGCCGAGGCCGCGCCGGGCTGACTTGGGCAGCGGCCCGACCGAGATCAGCTGCGCTCCCGTGCCCATGAGCCGGGCGGCGGCCAGGCCCTTGGCGGTGCCGACCACGTACGCCGGGCCCGCGCTGCGCAGGGCCACGCGCATGCCCCGGACCCCGAGGCCGGCGTCCACCACCACGGCGACCACCCCGGCACGCCAGATCCCGTACAGAACGGCGGTCAGATCGGTACCCGGAGGGACCAGCAGGGCGACGCGGTCGCCCGGGCGCACCCCGATCGCCGCGAGCCCAGCGGCCACGCGGGTGACGCGCTCGTCGAGCTCGGCGAAGCTGATGGCGCCCGTGACCCCGGTAGGCCCCAGCGCGGTGACCGCGGGGGTTCGGCTGGTCGCCGGATCGGCGGCCCGTTCACTGATCCCAGCCCAGAGCGCCCGTCCGGAGTCGGGAACCGGCGGCGCGTCCTTCCCCGTCGCGGCGCCCGCATCCTGGTCGGCCAGCAGGCTCCGGCTGCGGACCCATGTGGCGACATCGGCGGCGAACGTCGGGGCGTCCTCCGCGACGAAGTGGCTCGAGCCCTCATAGCGGTGCACGTCGGCATGAGGCAGCCGCCCGATCAGGTCGCGCAGGTAGAGGTCGGAGAAGACCGGGTCCCGGGGTCCCCACAGCAGGAGCACGGGGATGTCGGCCAAGGCACCCAGCCCCGCGGCAATCGCATCGAGGGTCTGCGCGCTCACGTCGTCGGGATCTAGCGGGATGTCGGCGACGAAATCCTCGATCGCGTCCCGGCGACCGGCCTCGCTGTAGGGAGCGTAGAAGCCGGCCCGGACCTCGGGCGGCGGCACGGGGCGGGAGAGGAAGAGCCCGGCCCGGATGAACGTCCTGGTCCGCGAGGTGACCGCGGGCAGCACGCCGGGCAGGCGGGCGGCGCGGATCGCGGTCGGCGCACTGGCGCTCGCCGGCTGGTGGACGGCGGTGTTGGACAGCACCACACCAGCCATCTGGTCGACATGCCGAAGCACCCAGCCCAACGAGATGGGCCCTCCCCAGTCATGGGCGACCGTGACGACCGGGGCGGTGTTCCCGGGCCCGGTCAGGCCGAGCGCGTCGGTGAGCGAATCGAGGTCGTCGACGCGCTGCGCCAGCGGACGTACGGTTCCGGTGCGCTCCGAGAACCCCATGTCCAGGTGGTCGATCGCGACCACCCGCCAGCCCTCGGGCGGCTGGTCCACGATCCGCCTCCACAGGTAGGACCAGCTGGGGTTCCCATGGACGCACAGCAGCGTCCCGATGGGCTCGGGCGTGCCCTCGGGGAGCCCGGCGTGCGAGTCGAGCACGTGCCACGTGCGGACTGCACCAGTCGAGTCCGTGGCTGTCACCTCACGCGACCAGCGGGGTTCGAGCCCACTCAACCCGGGAGGCGGCAGGCTCACCAGCGGATCTCAGCGGCCGCGGCGTTGATCCCGGAGCCCATGCCCAGCAGGATCACACGGTCACCACGCTCGATCTTGTCCTGGTGCATCGCCAGCGTGATCGGGATCGCCGCAGGTCCGATGTTGCCGCGCGTGGGGAAGGTCAGCGGCACCAGGTCCGCATCCAGGCCCAACCGCTGGATCATGGCGTCACAGTGCACCGTGGACACCTGGTGCATCACGTAGTGCTGGACGTCGGTCCAGTCGAAGTCGGCCTCCGCGTCCTTCCACGCCGCCTCTGCCACGTCGAGGCCAGCCAGCAGCAGACCATTGCTGTCGGTGACCATGCGCTCCATGTCGCCCTGGCACAACCCGTTGTGCTCGGTGGCAGCCCGACCCACCCCACCGACGAAGGCATGCCCCTCCGGGTGCCGATCAGCCGGGCCCATGACCATCCCTGCGGCGCCGGAGCCCAACGTGAGCGTGGCGAAGTCGGAGAAGAGCTCAGCGACCGTCGTGGACGCCGACTCCAACCGAGCCAGGGTGCGCTCCTGCACCGTCCGGCTTCCCTCGCCGTCCACGATCAGTGCGTAGTCGATCTGCCCGGAGTCGATCATCATGGCGGCCATCTGCATGCCGTTGACGAAGCCGAGGCACGCATTCGACAGATCGAAGTTCAGGCAGGATGTGGGCAGGCCCAGCTCGTGGTGGACCGACACGGCCGCCGACGGCTCAAGGCGCGCACGGCACACGGAGGTGTCGATCAACAGGCCGATCTGCTCCGGCGCGATGCCCGCCTCAGCCAGTGCCAGGCCGCCAGCCTGTGCGGCGGCATCGGTGAACGACACATCCTCGGGCCACCACCGGCGCTCCTGGATCCCGGCCAGCTGCTGCAGCATCCCCGCGCGCACCCCGAGACGCTGCAGGGTGGGCGCCAGCCGCTCGTCGAAGTGCTCCGAGGTGACTACCTCGGGCGCATCCACGGCAACAACCGACAGCACCGCCGAGTTGTTGAATCGGAAGACGGTGTTTCCACTCACAGGTCACTCCTTGACAGGGGAGAACAAGTTTCGCACGGCTTGCCCGCGCGAGCCTCACGCGCCGGCTGACGGGGTCACGGCTGGCTGTGCCCCGGGCCCGACGATCCCGGGATGACGGGATTGCAGGAATGGTGCTGGCGGCCACCAATCCGCGGCGGCTCCTGCCACGAACCAGGTCTGTGGGTTCGGTAGGGTCAAGGAATCGAAGGGATCGGTGTGCTTCTCAGGTTTCACCACCAGTCTCGCTGCTCCGCGACGGGTGCAGGCGCAGCCGAATGGCTAGCGTGATCACCATGCCGCTGCTTGGTGACGGACTGCACCTCATCGATGGGGGAGATCGGGGGTGTGGCGAGCTCCTCCTGGCCGTTCACGCGACGGTGAAGTCCCTGCCGGAGGGCACCTTGGTGCGCATCGTGGCCTCCGATCCTGCTGCTCCCATCGACATACCAGCGTGGTGCTACTTGACCGGGCACCGATACCAGGGCCCGGCGCGGCATCTCGAGCGTGCGGCGTACGACGTTTGTCTTGGCCCACCGCGCAGTCTCGGCCGGAGCCCGTGGGTTCTGGCCGCTGACGACCACGATTCGACCACCATCGACCGACCATGAATGGAGCACCATGAGCATCCTCGTCTCCCTCGCCAGTTCCCACGACAACCCCGACCGTGCCACGGTCGCCTTCGTCGTGGCCTCCGCCAGCGCGGCCTCCGGGCAGGACACGACGCTCTTCCTGTCGGCTGACGGTGCCTGGCTCGGCGCCAAGGGCGAAGGGGAGAAGATCAACGAGCCGGGCTTCGCCGCGCTGGCGGACCTGCGCGACGGGTTCGTCGAGGCCGGCGGGAAGATCCTCGTGTGCTCCCCATGCGCCAAGCGTCGGGAGATCGGTCAGGACGACCTGGTCCCAGGGGCTGCCTTCGCCGGCGGGGCAGCAGTCGTCGCGCTCCTGGCTGACGGCGCCGGCTCGATCTCGTACTGAGGTGCTGCCGTGACGTTGGCTGATCCCGTGAACGACGGCATCGTGGTGGCCGCTGAGTTCGATGGGGGCGACCTGGATTGCGGGGGCGGCCTCCTGCTGCTGCTGACCCGAAACCTGCGCCGGGTAGAGCCGGGGGAGGTGCTAGCGGTTCGCACTGTGGAACCCAGCGTGCCCGCCGACCTCGAGGACTGGGCCCGCCTTGCCGGCCACACGGTGATCGACTCGGTGGCCGAAGGCGAGGGCTGGACCGTCCGGGTCCGGCGCAACGGGGCGTCAAGGGTGGATCCCTTCTCGTCCGGCCAGGCCACCCCCCTCGGGCAGCGGCTGTGGATGTACTCGAACTTCCACTGCAACCTCGCCTGCAGCTACTGCTGTGCCAGTTCGTCGCCGTCGGCGGCGGCCCGCATCCTTCCGGTGGAGGTGGCTGCCGCCGCGGCGGACGAATTCGTCGCCCTGGGCGGGCGTGAGGTGATCATCACGGGCGGCGAGCCGTTCCTGCACCCCGAGATCGGTTCCCTGGTTGCTGAGGTGTCGAACCGGGCCCCCGTAGTGATCCTGACCAACGCGATGGTGTTCGGGAAAGGCGCCCGTCGGGCCGCGCTTGAATCGATGGATCGCCAGCGTGTGACGCTTCAGATCAGCCTCGACTCTGCCGAGCCCGCTCTGCACGACTCGAACCGGGGCCAGGGAGCACACGCGCGAGCGATGGCGGGGATCGGTCTTGCCCGCTCCCTGGGATTCCGGGTCAAGGTCGCTGCCACGCTCGACGAGCGCGAGGTCTCCTCGACGGCCGCCCTGCATGCCCGCCTCGACGAGATGGGGATCCCCACCGAGGACCGCCTGATCCGCCCGATCGCCGCGCAGGGCGCGGCTGACTTCGGCGTCCCCGTCACGATCGACGAGGTGGCACCCGAGCCAACCCTGACAGCGGACGGGATCTGGTGGCATCCCGTGGCCATCACGGACACGCGCCTCAAGGTGGCCGACAGCCCACTGCCCCTGGCAGAGGCCTTCGGCACGATTCGCGACACGGTTGGAGTCCAGGACGCCGCCCGTCAGGCTGGCCGACGCCATGTCTTCCGCTGCGCCTGATCGCCCACCCCGGCCACTGCGCCGTGAGCCGGGCATGGGCTCTCAGCGCACGAGCTCCGGGGTGTGGTCCGCCTTGCTGGCGGGCAGCAGCGCAAGACCGGCGGCGATGGCGGCCACAAGGGCTCCCACAGCTAGGTGTGATGCTCAGGCCAGCGGCCGGGCCGCCACCGTCTGGGAGCGGTCGATCAGGCAGGTGCGGGGCGTCCGGTGTAGGCGACAGCGAGCCTGAACACGGCCCACAGCACACCGGTCACGGCGGTGGCGATGAGCGCCCATCCGAAGTCGGGGGCGAACAGTCTGATCGTGCTGATCGGCGCGCCCCCCACTTTCGGCACCAGGAAGAAGATGGCCCAGGCTGCGACGAGCGTGGTGAGTAGCGGGAACCACAGGCTGAAGCGCCCGGAGATGCCCGACTGCGACTTGGCGCGGATCGCGGCGCGGTGCCGCCATGCCCAGATCATGGAGAGGACGTAGACGATCGGCAGGGCCACCAGGGAGATGAACAGGACCTTCTGCCAGATCCGCGAGCCCTCGCCCTCGTAGTCCAGGCCCAGCGCCAGGGCGGTGATTCCGTTGCGCAGCTGGGTCGTTTCCCCGAAGCCCAGCCCACTGCCGCCGTTGACCAGCACGACAACCGCCTTCTTCTCGGCGGGGACCATCGTCGCGAGCGTTTCGACACCGGGAGTCGATCCGGAGTGCCAGACAGTCCGGTTGGCAGAATCGATGAACCAGCCGAAGCCGTAGAACGGCGATGCCGTGCTGGCGGGGCGCATCATCTGCGCCTTGCCCGCGGCGCTGAGCACATCGTCCTGACCGTTCATCATCATCTGCAGGTAGCGCGCCAGGTCGTTGGCGCTGGCGATGATCCCGCCTTGCGGGGCTGTTGCCCGGTCGGTGGTGTTCTCGGGAAGCGGTCGTTTGGTGCCGAACCACGGCCGGTGCCCGGTGGCCATGGACTCGTGGACCTCGCCGTCGGCCACGAAGCTGTCCTGCATGCCGACCGGTTCCAGGATCTTGGTGGTCACGTAGGTCTGGTAGTCCTGGCCGCTGACGACTTCGATCAGCCGGCCGAGGATCTGGTAGTTGGTGTTCGAGTACTCCCACCGTTCATCAGGCTCGTAGGCGGGGGTCACGCCTGTCAGCCCGTCCACCCGACGCTCAAGCTCATCGGCCCCACCGGCGGTGTCCGTGTGCGAGGAGTTTCCCTGCAGGGTGGAGAAGCCGCTCGTGTGGCTGAGCAGCTGCCGGATCGTGACGCCTCCGGCCGGCTTGCCTGAGAAGCCGTCAAGGTACTGCGACACCTCAGTGTCCAGGTCGATCTTGCCCGCCTCGACGAGCTGCATCACGGCCAGCGCCGTGAAGCTCTTGGAGATCGACCCGGCCACGAACGGCGTGTCCGGCATGACCTCCGCGTCGCCCCCACGTCTGGCCACCCCGCGCGCGCCGACCGAAGTGATCTCACCGTCGGTCACGACGGCGTAGGCCAGACCCGGCACCCCCGAGGAAGGCATCTCAGTGGCGATGAAGTCCTCGATCGATCCGTCAGGAACACTTGCAGGAACGAGGACGCTGGTGCCAAGCACAACACCGGCGAGCAATCGCCACATGGTTACCTCTCTTGTCTTCCAGATGCTGCAGGCCGTTGGTTGATCCTCGTCTCGCCCATGTGGGCCGGGCCGCGACCATCGCCCGCGCCATCCCCGCGTTCCGTTCCCCGAGCGCCCCGGCTCCGCCATCTGCCTGGCACGGGATGGTGAGGCACTGGTTACAAGCTACCTAGCCGGTCGACGTGAGTCCGGGAGGAGTGTCCGCCTGGGCAGTGACAGGGGCCAGCGTGGTGCCCATCGAGGCGGCTCGCGGCCACACGAGGCGTCGTCGCTCCTCTGTTTCGTACCAAGTACTCCAGGAGTGTAGCCGTACTTAGTACGAAGTGCAAAGGGGTTGGAGCAGGGTCTGGTGGCATCGCGTGCCATCTCCCCGGCCCCCCTAGGAGCCTCGCGCCTGTTCGGCGATCAGGAGTCAGCGGGCGTCGCGCTTGGCCTGACGGCGGGCACCCTTGGCCTGGCTGGAGGCGTTGCGCTTCTTGCGCCCGGGGCCTGATGGTTTGCGGTCGGTGACCTGGGCGGCCGCCTGCTCGTCGCCTTCTGGCCCCGCGCCCTGGGCACCGGGCCAGGTTCCGGACTTGCTGGCTGCGGCGAGCCGGTCTGCCTTGAGCTTGTCGGCGCTCGCGGCGGCCACCTGCGCCAGCTGTGCGCTGACGCGGGCCAGAGCGTCCTCGAAGACCTCCGACCGGCCTGCGTTGCGGGAGTTCTTCTCCTTGGCCAGTCCGCGTCCGCCCTTCTTGCCCACCTTGGCGCTGCCCTGTCGGCGGTAGATGCCGGCGTACTTGTTGCGGGCGCGACGGATCCGCTTGTGCAGGTCGATCAGCTCGTCTTCGGTGAGCTTGGCCATCCGCTTCGGTTCGGCCTCGCGCAGGAGGTCCTTCTCCGCCTTACCCAGCGAGTTGGCCAGAGCGTGCATGTGGTCCTCCTGCATGCGAGTTGGTGGGTCCTTGGAACCCTAGCCGGGGCCGGCGTCTGGCGCACTGCGCCGGGGTCGGCAGCCAGTGCACAACGGCCACAGCGCTCGGTTCCGACGGAGATCAGGGTCAGGGCGACGCGGCGACGGGCTGACGGAGGATGATCCTCAGCTTGGCGGGTTCGGTCCTGCGAGGACCGGACAGGTACACCTCGTAGTGGCGTCCTCGTGGTGTGAGTCCGTTGTGGGGAGGTGCTCGTCGTGGAGCTGCGCAAGTGGCGGACCCTCGTCGTAGGAGCCGACGTGCAGAATCTGCCCGCTGAGCCCTTCGGTGAAGTGCTGGAAGCGAAGCCGGTCGAGGGTCGGCAGTTGCTTCCTGCGAAGGCCATCTCCGGCACGCCGACCACCTGGCCGCCGGGTGTGGGTGCTGAGAGCCCCGTGAGGTCCTTCTTGACGTCGTAGCTCGCCATGGTGGGGGTGAACACCTCCGATCCGGCTGGGGAGACTGAGTTGGTATCGGGCGCTATCGTCGCCGTGCTACGGCTTGGGGAGGAGTGTCATGCGCGCTGTTCCAGGGTGGCTTCGGGGAGTCAGTGTCCTGTTCGGGTTGGCTGCGGTGCCGTTCCTGTGGATAGCCGTGATCGATGCGCTCACTGCACGCCAGGTGGGCCAAGACGCATTCTTCGTCGACGAGCTCCTTCTCAGCTCCATCCAGCGCCTCACGTACGCGGTGATCTGCATCGCAATGGCAGTGCTGCCTGCATTCTGGTCGACCTTCCCTCGCCGCTACGACGTTCAGCCTCAGGAGAGCCCGGCGAGGCAGTCCGTCGGGTAGTCAGCCGACAGTCGCCGGGCTAGCTCGTGCTGCCCGCGTCGGCGCTGAGGCTTGTGGCCAGTTGCTCGTGGTGTTCGATCTGGGCCTTGGTGAGGCCGGTGGTTGCCGTGGCGAGTTGCTCGTGGTGTTCGATCTGGGCCTTGGTGAGGCCGGTGGTTGCCGTGGCGAGTTGCTCGTGGTGCTCGACCTGCGCCTTGGAGGGAGCCGTCGGTGCCGTCGTGCTGGTTCCGTCCCCCGCATGCCAGGGGTAGGGCTCGGCGGCCACGGGCGCGACGGTCAGCAGGGCGCATGCGATGCCACCGGCAAGCGCGACGCACTTTGGTGCGAGCCAGGGATTGGGGCTCATGAAAACCTCCTGGACGGGCGAACCCGGACCCTCCGGGCTGCTGGCCGAAACCCTGGCCGAGCGCGGTAACCCGGCGGTCTCAGCGGCCGCCGATCGGTAACGTCGCAGTCACGGCTCGTCAGACGCAGTTGTCGGTGTGCAGGTACTGGCGGCACTCCTCGATGCTCAGTGATCGAGTGACCTTCCGGGTGGAGATGAGCAGCAGGTCCTCGAGGTCCATGGCCCAGACGCGCGCTCGGCCGTCCTCGCCGAGGGTGGCCAACTTGCGCCCGTCGGGGCTGAACCGCACCGACACGGCCGACCCATCGTGACCGGGCAGCGCCAGCAGCTGCGTCCACGTGGCTGTGTCCCAGACCCGTACGGTTCCGTCGCGGCCGACGGTGGCCATCCGGCCGCCGTCCGGGCTGAGGGCGAGGTCCCAGGTACCGCCGGTGTGCCCGGTGAGTCGGGTACGGACTGCCCCGGTCGCGGCATCTGTCACCATCACCGGACCTCGGCGGTCGGCATTGATGAGCAGCCCGTCGTCGGTGTAGGCCAGCCTCTGGGCCTCGGCGTCGATGGTCATCTGCAACTTCTGGGCACGCCAGTCCCAGACGGTGACCCCCCACACCCCGAGTTGGACGGCCTGCGGCGCCCGGCCGACCGCGAGCTGGGAGCCGTCCTTGGTGAACGCCACGGAGATCGAGACGTACGGCTCGTCCTCCTGGACCTGGCCGACCTCGCGACCGGACAGGTCCAGGATCACAGTGCGACCGTCGTTGTGCCCGGCAACGGCCAGCAGGGATCCGTCGCCGTTCCACGCGATGGACGTCGGGTACCAGTCCGGCGGGGAGTAGGAGAAGAGCTGTCGTCGCGTGGCCGGATCGACGACGCGGACTCCGTCCTCGCTGGCGGTTGCCACCAGGCCGCCGGGGCTGACCTCAAGCTCGCGGGAAAGCTGCTCGCCGATCCGTTCGGGGTCGAGGGTGCGACCGAGCGACTCGAGAGTGAGTCCGGAGTTCGGGTCCATGGCCCGGATCCCCGAGGTCTCGCTGCCGAGGTACAGCCTCGTGCCGTCGGGGCTGAAAGCGAGGGCGGTCCACTCCGAGGGGGAGGCAGTCGTGGCCCACTCGGCCGAACCGCCCGCGCTGACGTCGAACACGGTGATCGATGATGCGACATCGAATCCCGAGGCGTACAGCAGCCGGGAATCCGGCGAGAACGCCATGCCGAGGATCCCGTCCCGGGTGCTCAGCGAGCTCATGGCACCCACGAGTTCCGCATCCGCGCCGTCGAACCGCCAGACCCGTGCCGTGCCGTCATGGCCGACGCTCGCGACGATCGCCGAGTCGGGGCTCCAGCCGATGACCGGGGCGTACCCCACATGGCCCGGCCCGAGGGTCGCAACCTGGTCGCCGCTGCGTGCGTCCCACACCCTGCCGCCCCTGCCGTCGAGCGACCCCGCAATCCATCGACCGTCAGGGCTCCAAGCGAGGTCGGCGGCCCACACGTCCTCCCCGGCGAGGTCAAGGAGGCGCCGGCCCGAGGCGACGTCGAAGACGGTCACGCGGCCCTCGTCGTGGGCAAGCGCGATCCGCGTGCCGTCGGGGCTCAGGGCGAGGACCCATCCCCGGTCCAGGTCGGGGAACACGCGGACCGTGCGACCTGTGCGCAGGTCGTGGACCCGTACCGTCCGCGAGCTCGACCAGCCGCCCGCGATCACTGACCCGTCGGCGCTGACCTGGGGGTTGTACACGTCCTCCTCGGCCTCCGGTCCGGTGACCCTGCCCAGTTCCCGGCCGGTCTGGAGCTCCCAGGCGATGACCGTCCCGTCGTCGCCCGCGGTGACCAGGGTCCCATCGGCTCCCATGCCGACGTCGTTGAGGTCCACCGAGTGGGCCTGCCATGAGCGCAGCAACTCACCTGTCCGGGCGTCGTGGACCTCGACCACTCCTGATCCTTCGGGCCCCTCTGGGATGAGAACCGATCCGTCCGGGCTGGAGGCGAGGGAGCCCCCCATGCCGGGCAGGACCTCGACCACGCGGGAGTGGACCACGGCTTGGTGCAGCGCCTCCACGGCTTCGGAGAGAGCCACACCGCCGGCCCCCCTGGTTGTCGCGATCGCACGGGTCGCCAGCAGCACGGAGAGCTCGGGGTCGGCCTGCAACTGTGCGTTTGCCGCGGCCGCCAGCTCCCGAGCCTGCGCCTCGCGGGTCGCCTGCTCGGCAGCGCCCTGGGCGACCTCGGCGCGGGTTTGGGACTGCAGCGCCATCACTCCCGCGCCTGAGGCCACCACCAGGAGCGCCGCGCTGATGCCCAGGGTGATGCGCAGGTGCCGGTTCTGTTGTGCCGCCTCCCGGCTCCTTCCCTCGATGGCGGCGCGCTCGGCCCCAAGCCGGACTCGCCCCGCCTCAAGGAAGGCCCGCTCGCCGACGGTGAGCTCGTCAGGGGTGGCCGCCATCAGTTCGAGTCCGGCGGCCAGGCTGCTGCCCTGCCAGACCTCGGCCGGGTCACGTCCGGCCTCGACCCAGTCCGACGTCGCAGCGCTGAGCCTGCGTCGGATCGTTCGATCGGCTGAGCGCTCCTCCAACCACGCCCGCAGGCGGGGCCACTGCCGGAACAGTGCCTCGTGAGCCACCTCCACGTGGTCGGCATCGACCGTGAGCAGGCGTGCTGCGGTGAGGGGCTCCACCACGGCCCGCACGCGCGGGTCGGGCAGGGAGTCCAGCTCGGAGAGCAGGACCCGCCTTCGCGACACCGATCCCGTCGCACCGGACCCAGCCAGCCGTAGGAGCAGGGCCCGGGTCGCGGTGCGGTCCTGGTCGTCCAGTGCCCCGTAGGCATCCTCAGCCAGGCGGGCGACGGCGCCGGGGAGGCCGCCCCGCGCGAAGTGCGAGGCAAGAGTGAGCCGACGACCCTGGCGCACGTCCCATAGTTCCTGCAGTGCTGTCGACAGCAGGGGCAGTGAACCCGGTTCGAAGCGGGAGTCGTCCACGATGGCGTCGAGAAGGCCTTCCTCCAGGACGAGGCCGGCGCGCTGGGCAGGGCGCTCCACCATCCGCCGCAGTTCGGCCTCCGTCGGCGTGCCCACCAGCAGGGTCCCCTCGACCAGCTCCCGAGCAAGGGCGAGGTGGTCGGCCAGATCTCCGATGTGGTCGGCCCTGATGGCTACGACGACGGTGGACATGGTCCGCGCCTCGATGTGCCGGGACAGCTCGCCAAGGAAGGCCGCACGCTCGGCCGGGTCGTCGCATGCCGTCCATGCCTCCTCGAACTGATCGACGACGAGCAGGGTGCGTGTGTCGGACCGGGCGGTGAGTGTGTCCACCGCCCCCCATCCGTCGGGTCCCGCCGCAGCTGGACCCACCTGCGAGCCCGCGACTGAGATCAGTTCGCTCATGGGGTGCGGGCCGGGGCGCATCATCAGTACGCGCCAGCACTCGCTGCCTGGCAGAGCGCCAGCTTCCACAGCTGCCAGCAGGCCCGCCCGCAGCAGGGAGGACTTGCCGCTGCCTGAGCTGCCGACGACGGCTACGAACCGTTCGGAGGCGACCAACGCCAGAAGCTCGGCAACCAGTCGCTCCCGACCAGCGAACCAGCGGGCGTCTGTCGTCTCGTAGGTGGCCAGGCCACGCCAGGGGCATACGCCGATCTCGACCTGCTGCGACCGCTCGACGGCATCCCGAAGGTCGGTCACCCCCTCGCGCAACTGCTCTCGGACGTCGGCCAGCTCGCGCCCGACTGTCTGCGCGCGTGAGGTGGCTTCGCTCACGCGCGCGGTGGCGGAGTCGATCGCGCGCGTCTTCGCCCACGCGTGGAGCCTGCCGGGTAGGCCGCCAGACAACCGATGAGCATCGGCAGCAGTCGACGAGGTCGGGGCCTCGCCCGGATAGGAGGCCAGAATCGTGTGTACTTCCGACCGGCTCAGCGGCGCCAGGGGCAGGTGCACATCGACCCGGTCGGTCGTCGATTGGCGGGCCAGGATCAGGATGAGCCTTCCGCCTCCTGCGGGAGCTCCTGGCATGAATGCCCCTGTGGAGTGGGTGGAGCCCCGCAGGTCCACCACGGTCAGGGTGGGGACCTCGGCAGGCAGGAGCAACGCTGTCGCCGCGGTGACGTGCACCACAGGAACCCCCGCGTCGGCCAGCTCCGCCGCCACCTCCGCGCCCAGCCGGCCCACGCCGCTGCCCACGGGACCGGTGATGAGCACACTCACCGCCCGACCGCCGGTGAGGACGTCGTGCCACGCCGATCGGCAGCTGGCCATCTCGGCCTCGCGTCCGACGAACGGACCGGGCTGTGGCACGAGTGCCGCTGGCAGAGTGACTGCGGGTGTCGGCAGGTCGAGGGCCGGATCCTGCCGGAGCACCTGGGCCTCCAGATGGCGCAGGGCCGCTCCGGGCTCAGCCCCCAGCTCTTCGACCATGACGGTGCGGGCGCGGCGATACGCAGCCAAGCTGTCAGCCTGCCGGTCGGCGCGGTACAGCGCGAGGACGAGCAGGTACCACAGCCGTTCCCGAAGTGGGTCGGCGTTGACCAGGGCCTCCACCTCGGCGACTACTTCCCGAGCCCGTCCGAGCTCGAGGTCGGCAGCGATCCGGTCCTCGAGGGCGATCGCCCGCAGGCTGTCCAGGCGCCTGGCCTCAAGACCCAGCGCTGGGGTGGACTCGAGCCCCTGGTAGGCACGGCCGCGCCAAAGCCCCAGTGCTGGATGCAGTGCCTCCGCCGCCCGCGAGGCATGCCCTTCCCGGAACGCCACACGTCCGACCTCGGCCAGCGACTCGAAGCGGCGGGAGTCGATCGAGTCGTCCGCCAGTGCAAGCCGATACCCGCCCGGGTCCGTCAGGAGCAGTACTGGTCGTCCGTGGGGCTCCGGCTCGATCAGGCGCCGCAGGCGGACGACCTGGTTCTGCAGCGCCTTGTGCGCCGTCCTCGGTGGGCTTCTGCCCCACAGGGTCTCGGCCAGCTCGTCGGTGGGAACTGTCTGGCCAGCCCGTACGACCAGGTGCGCCATGAGCGCACGCTCCTTCGGGCCCACCAGAGGGATCGGGGTGTCGCCAAGACGTATCTCCATCGACCCCAGGACGCTGATGGCCACCTGCGGGCGCGTAGAGATGCTCTTGTCTGCCATCGCCCTCCAGCGTCACGGGTCAGACCCCGGGCGGCCATGGAATCGCGACCACGCCGATCAGGCTAGGGTGCCCTAACCACCCTGCACTGCGCAATGGTCAGCCTGCGCCGGGCCATGTGACCCCACGCCTGGGACCCGTGCCCCGGAGCCTCGACACTCCGGCGATAGCCGCCGCGTCGCTTCCTGACCCGATCTCGGCGAAGTATCATGTGCAGGCTGTCGCCATCCGATGACGGATAGTGATGCTGGACACAGGACGGGGGTCACTGGTGGTGGACGATGACCTTGCGGTTCCGCGGGCACCCGATCCGGCTGGGTCCTGCCTGAAGTCGCGACCCCCAGGGATGTCCTGCTCCTCGGGGATGCCCCGGCGGGAACGCCCGTGACCACCGTGGGACGTACCGCGATGCGGGCGTCCGACAGCGTGTGGCGGGTCTCGGCGTTCCGGCGGATCTGGATCGGCCAGGTGGTCTCCGAGGTCGGTGACTGGGCCGCACGCCTGGCCATGTCGATCCTCGTCTTCAGCGCTACCGGGTCGGCCCTGATGTCCGCCCTGGTGTTCTCGGTGTCCCTCTTGCCGGCCCTGGGTCCGGGGCAGTGGTTGACGGTGCGGACCGGCACGCTGCCCCGACGGACGCTGTTCCTGATCACCGAGTCCACCCGAGCGGCCCTGCTGGTGATGCTCGCGCTGTTCCCCACCACCGCGCTGGCACTCGTGGTCGCCTTCACCACAGGTCTGGTCCGCGTTCCCTTCATGTCGCAACGCTCGGCAATGGTCCCCGAGATCGTCGGCCTGGACCGGGTGGTGTCGGCCACCAAGATCTCTCAGGTCACCCAGAACCTGACCATTCTCGTCGGGTATGCCGCTGGTGGGGTCCTGGTGGGGCTGTTCACCGTGTCCGGGGCGCTGCTGTTCGCCTCGGTCACGTTCGCCATCTCCGGGGTGCTGTTGGCCAGCATCACGCACCCGGCCAACCGGACCCGCGCAGCGGGGGACACCGCTCCCAGCATGCGCGCCGGGTGGAGCGCGCTGCGGACCCTGCCCGGAGTGACCGCGGCCGCGCTGCTGTCGGCGATCGCGCTCGGGGCCGGGGTGGCCATCGAATCCCAGGCCGTCCCGCTGGCCAGCACGCTGCCGATCAGCGACCTGCCCGCGTCCACCGTGGCCTCCGCTCTGCTGATCGGGTCCACCCTCGTGGCCGCCGCCGCAGCTGCGGCCGTCCCATCCCGGTGGCGGGAACGGGCCCTGCTCACCTGGTCGGCGGCCCTGATCGCAGGTCCTGCGGCGGCCGGCGTGGTCGGGTTCAGCTTCGGCGGGATGTGGGCCTCAGCTGTGGCGCTGATCGCGTGCGGCGCCATGTTCGGTGCCTCTGGCCCGGCGAACGCGGTGGCGGCCATGCAGCTGCCACTGGAGCAGAGGGCTGCCGTGTACTCCTTGGTCATCGGCGCCCTGTTCGCAGCGCAGGCCGTCGCCGGACCAGTCGCCGGCTTCCTCTTCGACCGCTACGGCACCACCGGCCTGGCCGCCCTGCTCATCGTGCCGATCCTGGCCGCCGCGGCGACGCACCTGACGCTGACTCGAAGCCTGCCTGCTCCCGCACCGGACCACTGACCCACCGCATCGGGGCCCGGTCCGCGAGTGTCCGGCGGTGCGCTGCCCTCGAGTGGTCAGCCGTTGTGTGTCGGGCGCACCGGGCTGGTCCACGCCGACCACATCATGGGCACCTGCGCCGGCATGCGGGCCCATCCGGCGACCTTCTGCCACGTCGGGCGGTTGCTGCGTTGGAGGTCGACGGCCATCTGGAGGTTGCCGACCCAGATGACGGCGAGGGTCGCGGTGCTGACTGCCGGCGCCCACGGCTGTCGTGTCGCCAGCCCGCCAGCACTCACCAGCTCAGCGACACCACTTGCGTACACCCAGGCCCTGGGTTGCCCAAGCTGCTGTGGGATGAGCGGTTCGAAGACCTGGGGGCGGACGAGATGGACGAAACCGCTCAGGGCGAGGGCGCCCGCGACCATGGTGGTGCCAAGGGGCTGCTGCATGGCGCCACGCTAGGCGTTGGATGACGACGAGGCGAACTCTTCTCCGGTGCCCGTCCGGCAGCGCGGGCTGCTAGCGTGAAGACCCACATCGAGCCAGGAGGGAGGGCACGCCATGACTGCCGTCGTCGAATGCTGTCCCTCCCGCGCCGCCTGAGTTGGGCCTCGGTCCCGCTGCGCGGGCCCACATCGCCGCACTGCGGCACTTCTCGATGAGGTTCCGATGGTTCCCCAGCTCGATCCCGTGCTCGCTGAGTACGGCTACACAGAAGACCTGGAAGCCGCCCTGTCCGAGGGTGAGTGGCCCGCTCGAGTCCTGCGCCACGACGGCGCCTCGCTGCTGGCTGTGACCACGGATGGGCCCCGGCCCCTGCCCGCCCCCGTCGCCCTTGAGCCAGTGCCGACCGTCGGCGACTGGCTGGCTGTCCGGCTGCCGAGCGCACGCGCCTGGGAGGGCGCCCGGATCGGGGCCGTGCTTCCCCGCCGATCCCTGCTGCGTCGGCGGTCAGCCGACGGGACGGGATCGCAGGCCCTGGCCGCCAACGTTGATGTCGTCCTCATCGTGTGCGGGGCCGACCGCCCCATCCGTGGGGGTCGGATCCAGCGTGCGGCCACGCAGGCATGGGATGCCGGCGCTGACCCGGTGCTCGTGCTCACGAAGTCCGACGCCCCCGAAGCAGCAGACATCGACCTGGACAGGATCGGACTCGAGGTACCGGGCGTCCCCGTGCTGGTGACCTCAGTGATCGAGGGGGTCGGCCTGGCCGAACTGCGCGCACGCATCGCTGGCGTGACGGCCGTGCTGATCGGTGAATCCGGGGCGGGGAAGTCCACGTTGAGCAATGCGCTGCTCGGACGCGAGGAGATGATCACCGGGGCAGTGCGCGACGGCGACCACAAGGGCCGCCACACCACCTCGGCACGACAGCTGCACCTGCTTCCCGGGGCAGATCACGCGGTGATCATCGACACGCCGGGATTGCGCTCCCTGGGGCTGTTCACCGATGAGCACGCGGTGGATGCCGGGTTCGGAGACATCCAGGAGCTGGCCCAGATGTGTCGGTTCTCCGACTGCGCCCACGTGGCAGAGCCGGGGTGTGCGGTCCTGGAGGCGTGCGCCGATGGTCGGCTGCCGAGTACGCGCTACGAGTCCTGGCGACGTCTGCAACGGGAGGTGGCCAGCGCGCAGCTGCGGGCCGACCCGCGTCAGATGCGCCGGCACCACAGGAAGATGTCCCAGATGCAGAAGGAGGTCGGCAAGCACAAGCGATAGCTCGGGCTGCCACACCCTCGCGGCAAGCGGCTACGAGGGCCGGACCAGGCCCGATTCGTAGGCGAACACCACAGCCTGCACCCGGTCGCGCACACCGAGCTTGGCCAGGACCCGGCCCACGTGGGTCTTCACGGTCGTCTCCGAGAGCACGAACCTCTCGGCGATCTCCTGGTTCGACAGGCCCTCCGCGACCGCCTCCAGCACCTCTCTCTCCCGGGGCGTGAGGCTCTCCACGCGCGGATCGCCAGGTGGCCGCTGCTCGGTGGTGGCGCTGGGCTCAGGCATCCGGTCTGCGAAGAGGTCGAGCATCCGGCGCGTGATCCGAGGCGAGACGACTGCGTCACCGCTGGCAACGGTGCGAATGGCCTGGACCAGTTCGGCCGGTGGTGCGTCCTTGAGCAGGAAGCCACTGGCGCCGGCCCGCAGGCCCTCGAACGCGTACTCGTCGAGGTCGAACGTCGTCAGGATCAGCACCCGGGTGCGTGGGTGTGCAGCGGTGATCTGCGCGGTGGCGTCGATGCCATTCATTCCGGGCATGCGGACATCCATCAGGACCACGTCAGGGTCCAGGGCGGCGACCTGCGTCAGGGCCGCGTTCCCGTCCCCGGCCTCCCCGACGACGGTGAGGTCGTCATCGGCCTCCAGGACGAGGCGCATGCCCATGCGCAGCAGCGCCTGGTCGTCGACCAGCAGCACGGTGATCATCTGTCGGGCTCCTCCCAC
Organism: uncultured Actinomycetes bacterium; assembly: GCA_963697345.1. Lineage (GTDB taxonomy): Bacteria > Actinomycetota > Actinomycetes > S36-B12 > CAIYMF01 > Prado023. Next base: position 530,938 of record CAVONS010000007.1, read on the forward strand.
GGCAGGACGACGTGCACGCGCCACCCATCGCGATGGGGGCCGCTGGTCACCTGCCCGCCGTAGGCCTGTGCTCGCTCAGCCATGCCCACCAGCCCTCGACCCGATCCCTGGGACGCGACCACCGGTTCGCGAGGACCATGGTCGATGACCTCGATCTGCACCCCGGCGGCACCGCGGCGGATCGTGAGCTCTGCCTGTTCCGTGTCCGGGGCGTACCGCAGGGTGTTGGTCAGGGCCTCCTGGACGATCCGGTACACCGTGAGCTGGATCCCTGGGTCCGCCGGCAGAGGGGCGTCCAGCCCCTGGGCCACCACGGGCAGCCCGGCGGCACGGAACCGCTCGATGAGTGCGTCGAGGTCCAGGCGACCCGGTTGCGGTTCACGTGGGGCGCCGCCGTCATCAAGGACCCCGAGAACGCGACGCATGTCGGCCAGCGCAGCCCGGCCCGTGCTCGACAACTCGGCCAACGCCGCCCGGCTGGCGTCGGGCGCTCGATCGAGGGCCGCGCCAGCACCGTCGGAGAGGGCAACCATGACCGAGAGGCTGTGCGCGACGACGTCGTGCATCTCCCGGGCGATCCGATTGCGCTCGGACACCCGGGCCAGCTCGGCCTGGCGTTCGCGGTCCCGGGCCAGGGCGTTGGCCCGGTCGACGAGCTCGCTCAGGCGCAGCCGGCTGTTGCGCACGCTGATACCGATCGCCAGGGCGGCCAGGGAGAAGATGATCAAGCCGGCCACCGAGGTGAGCCGGTCGTCGGTGAGGGGCAGGTCGCCCTCCCCGCCACCGGTCACTGACACGTCGACGACGGGTTGCTCCCACAGCAGCACGGCCAGGGTCGTCGCGACAACAAGCACGGTGGCGGTGGTCCAGGCGGTACGGGCCGGGACGTGCCACGGCGACGGCGTAGACGGCCAGGCCGATCCCGAGGTCGAAGCCGCTGAGCCGCCCAGTGGAGGCTGTGCAGACGATGGCGAGGACGCCCATGGTGGCTGCCACCGCCACCGGGCTGCGCCGCCGGAAGGCCAGGGCGGCTGTGCCGGCGATCACGAATCCGAAGGCCGCCAGGGTCGGCTCGAAGTCGTAGGGGAACAGCACGCTGGCGCCGGCAGGCAGGGCGAAGACGAGCATGACGACCGCGTCCATGGCCCAGGGATTGCGGTGGAAGTACCGGCGCACGGGACCGGGACGACGGACGCTGAGCTCGCTGAACGGTTCCAGTCCGGCGGGATCGCTGGTCACTGTGGTCACCTCCACACTGTCCCATCCCCTACCGCTGCGGTGTCGGTCATGCCGGACAAGGGTCATGGTTGCGTCCGCTCAGGCGTCCCGGCGAGTCAGCAGCACCGCGGCCAGGGCGAGCAGGGCCATCACCCAGGCGACCAGTACGGCATAGCCCTGCCAGGGCGCCAGGTGCGCACCGTCGGTGGCCGCGTTGACCGTCGCGATCATCTCCGAGTCGAACAGGACCCGCCGGCCAGCCGTGGACGGCAGGAACGGACTGATCACGTCGATGGCGCGCAGGGGGATCATCATCAGGACGTTCTCGATCACCAGCAGCAGTGCGATGACGCCTGACAGCGCGGCTGCGCTGTGGCGAACGAGTGCGCCGAGGGCCAGTGCGAGCAGGGCGATCGCGGCCAGGTAGAGCGGCAGGCCGATCGTCATCCGCAGGGTCTCGGCGTCGGTGAGGTCGAGGGTCACGCCCAGCTCGTCGTGGAACGGCATCGTCGCGAGGTACGACAGCGCCATCGCAACGAGCGTCACGCTCAGGACGCAGACGGTGAGCACACATGCCTTGGCCCACAGGACCGGCACCCGGCCGGGGACGGCGGTGAACGTCGAGCGGACCATGCCGGTCGAGTACTCGCTCGTGATGATCAGGACGCCGAGCACCGCCACGCCCAGCTGCGCCAGCTGGTAGCCGGCGCTGAACAGCTGAGCGGCGTTCATCCCGCCGGGCGAGGTGCCCCCGTCGACCATCCCGGCGGTGCTTCCCCACGCTGCCAGGACGCTGACGCCCACCATGAGGAGCAGCGTGGTGCCCAGGATCCAGGCGGTCGAGCGGACGCTTCGGAACTTGATCCACTCGGCGGCAATGGTGCCGATCAGCGTGACCCGACCGGGGGCTGTGGCGGTCGGCATCGGTTCGGTGCTGTGCGCAGTGTCGAGGGTGGTGGTCATCGCAGTGCTCCTTCGAGGGTCGCCGAGGTCTCGGCGAGGTGCTGGTGGGTGGGGGTGGCGGCGTGGTACTCGACCGCGCCGGCGGTGAGCTGGAGGTAGGCGTCCTCGAGCGAGGACTGCACAGAGGTGAGCTGGTGCAGGACGATCCCCGCGCCGGCCGCGATCTCCCCGATCTCCTCGCTCGTGCGACCGACGACCTCGAGGACGCCAGACTCGGTGAGGGTCACGGTCGTGTCCGCTGCCCGGAGCAGCTGCGCCAGGGTGGATGCCTCGGGGCTGCGCACGCTCACCGCGCCGCGGGAGGCGCGGTCGATGATGTCCTGGATCGGGGCGTCGGCGATCACCTTGCCGCGCCCGAGCACGATGACGTGGTCGGCGGTCTGGGCCATCTCGCTCATGAGGTGCGAGGACAGGAAGACCGTCCGGCCCTCTGCGGCGAGCTGGCGGACCAGCGTGCGCACCCACAGCACGCCCTCCGGGTCCAATCCGTTGACCGGCTCGTCGAGCATGACGATCTGCGGGTCACCGAGCAGCGCGGTGGCGATACCCAGTCGCTGGCCCATCCCCAGGGAGAACCCACCGACCCGCTTGCGCGCCACCTTCTCCAGGCCGGCGAGGGCGATCACCTCGCGCACACGCGTCGTGCCGATCCCGTGGGTGGCTCCGAGGGCGAGCAGATGGTTGTAGGCGGAGCGTCCGGGATGAACGGACCCGGCCTCGAGAAGGGCGCCCACCTCGTGCAACGGGGCGCGGTGCTCGGAATAGTGGATGCCGCCGACGGTCACCCGCCCGGCACTCGGGCGGTCAAGGCCCACGATCATCCGCATGGTGGTGGACTTGCCTGCGCCATTCGGGCCCAGGAACCCGGTCACCTGACCGGGGCGCACGGTGAACGTCACATCGTCGACGGCTGTCGTCGAGCCGTACCTCTTGGTGAGGTGCTCTACCTGGATCATCGGTCCTCCTCGTAGTGGGATAAGCACCGACGCTAGACACGCGGGCCGTCCCCGAGGACCTCCGTGCGGATGATCATGGGCCACCGGCGTGTACGACCTAGGGAGGACCCGAAGACCCTCAGCCGCCGCCCGGCAGGCTCTGTGTCCCACCCACGACCAGCTCGACCGTGAGGTCGACGTCCTCGTACCCGGAGCTGTCCAGGGTCGTCCGCAATTCCTCGGTGGAGATGGTGGGAGGGGCTCCCAGCGCGGTCACGGTCAAGGTGCGCCCTGTCACCTCGTAGTCGATGACTCGCCAGTCATTCGATGCGGCCCACTCCGCAGCAATCGGGCCCACCTGGAACTTCAGCGTGTTCTCCCGGATCAGTTGCTGGGTCGAGAAGCCCAGGGGGATGGCGATCAGCGCCACGACCCCGACCACTGCAGTCAGCGTGACCCCGGAGAGGTCCCCGACGGGCCTGCCCATCTCCTTGGCCGTGTCTCGCACCTTGTAGAGCAGCAGGACCATCGTGGCGGTGAAGACGATCGCGGTGACGTTGGTGAGGAACAGCAGCGTGGCCCCCAGGGCCTGGTTGTAGAGACCCTCTTCGAAGGTCAACCCGATCACGGCCAGCGGCGGCACGAGCGAGATGGCGATCGCGACACCGGGCAGGGTGTCGGCGACGTCGGAACGGACAAGTGCGAATGCACCGACCAAGCCGGTGGCCAGTGCCGCGATGAGGTCGATGAGGCGGGGATGCACCCTCCCCGCGACCTGCGAGTTCCCCTCTGTCAGGACGTTGAGCGGATCCAGGAGTCCGACGCCGTACCCCAGGGCGATGACCAGGAGGGCTCCGCCCACCACCACGAGCAGGGAACGACCCATCCGCCGCCGATCGGCAAGGACCAGGGCGAACGCCGTCCCGAGTATGGGCGTCATGAGCGGGGCCACGATCATGGCTCCGATCACCGTGGCGGTGCTGTCCGAGGCCACACCTGCGGTGGCGATCACGCCGGCAAGCGTCAGCAGGATCCAGAAGCGGGAGTACTTGGCCGAGGAGGTCGGGCCGTACGAGAGCAGGGTCTGGTTGGCCATCCGCTCGACGTCAGAGGGCTGGACGCTGAGTGCGGGCATGGTTCCTCCACGGTGTTCGGCCGCCGCGGCGGTGGGCAGCGCCTCATCATGGCGCGGGTTGCCCGGCGAGCCCGCCCTGAACACGGGCGAACCTGCCCGTCAGGACGTCAATGCCCGAGCGCCGCAGCCAGGCCTTCGGGGTCAGCGACGCTGACCCACAGCGCGCAGTGGTTGCGCAGGCCGATCACCGTGGGCACCGGCTCGACGAAGGCGATCCACAGCCCACGGTGGTGGTTGGTGCCGAACGTGATCGAGTCGTCACTGAAGCTCAGGCGCAGTCCCACGGCCGTGTACCAACGATGGGGCCCCGTGATCTCTGTGTGGTCGACGTTCTCGATCGGCGTCTCGACCGACACCCGCCCGAACGTGGCGCGGAGCGTCCCATCGTCCACCTGCACCCCGTCGGTGTCCTTGACCCGCAGGACCGCGAACAGGGGCGCCCAGCGCTGGTCGAGGGCGTACGCGAAGAAGGCCACGACGCCCAGTGTGCCAGCGCGGGCGGCCCCCGCCCCGCCCCCTTCACCCTTAGCGCTTCATTCGCGGCCCCGTGCTTCCGTCCGAACGGAAGCACGAGGCCGCGAGTGGAGCACGAACGCCGGCAGGCCTGCGCTGGGGATCAGGCCAGGTCGAACCGGTCTAGGTTCATGACCTTGTCCCAGGCGGCGACGAAGTCGCGCACGAACTTCTCGCGCGCGTCCTGGCTGGCGTAGACCTCGGCCAGGGCTCGCAGCTGTGAGTTCGACCCGAACAGGAGGTCGACACGGCTGCCGGTCCACCGGACGTCACCGGTGAGGCGATCCCGACCCTCGAACGTCTCCTCCGTGTCCGACGTCGGTGCCCACGTTGTGGCCACGTCGAGCACGTTGACGAAGAAGTCGTTCGTCAACGATCCCGGCGCACTCGTGAGCACTCCGAGGTCGGAGCCGTCGAAGTTGGCGTTCAGGACCCGCAGGCCGCCGACGAGCGCGGTCATCTCCGGGGCGCTGAGGGTGAGCAGCTTCGCACGCTCGACCAGCAGGGCCTCGGCAGGCAGGCTGTTCCCCTTGCCCAGGTAGTTGCGGAATCCGTCGGCCGTCGGCTCGAGCACGGCGAAGGCCTCCACGTCGGTCTGCTCCTGGGAGGCGTCGGTCCGCCCCGGTGCGAAGGGGACCTCGACCTCGAAGCCCGCATCCCTGGCCGCCTTCTCCACGGCGGCACACCCGCCGAGCACGATGAGATCGGCCAAGGAGACCTGCGCGCCTCCCTTCGCGTTGAAGTCAGCCTGCACGGCTTCGAGACCCCGGAGCACCGGCGCCAGCGCCGCGGGGTTGTTGACCGCCCAGTCGTTCTGCGGGGCAAGGCGGATGCGTGCCCCATTGGCGCCACCGCGCTTGTCCGTGCCGCGGAAGGTGGCCGCCGATGCCCAGGCGGTCGAGACCAGCTCGGAGACCGACAGCCCGGAGGCGAGGATGGCGTCCTTGAGCCCGGCGACATCCGAGTCGCTGACCGCCTGGCCCGTCGCCGCGGGAACGGGATCCTGCCAGAGCTGCGGCTCGGCCGGGACCTCTGGACCCAGGTAGCGCGAGATCGGCCCCATGTCACGGTGCGTCAGCTTGAACCACGCCTTGGCGAAGGCATCGGCGAACTCCTGCGGGTTCTCCAGGAAGCGACGTGAGATGGGCTCGTAGATCGGGTCCATCCGCAGGGCGAGGTCGGTGGTCAGCATCACCGGGGCATGGGTCTTCGACGAGTCGTGCGCGTCGGGCACCGTTGTCCGGGCGGCGGGATCGGTCGGCACCCACTGGTAGGCGCCGGCCGGGCTCTTGGTCAGGTCCCAGTCGTAGGCGAAGAGCGTCTCGAAGTAGCTGTTGTCCCACGTGATCGGGGTGGGCGTCCAAGCCCCCTCGAGGCCGCTGGTGATGGTGTCGCCGCCCTTGCCCGTACCGTAGCTACTGGTCCAGCCCAGGCCCATCTCCTGCAGGGGTGCGGCCTCCGGCTCCGGGCCGACGTTGGCAGCATCGCCAGCGCCGTGGGTCTTGCCGAACGTGTGCCCACCGGCGATCAGGGCCACGGTCTCCTCGTCGTTCATGGCCATCCTGCGGAACGTCTCGCGGATGTCACGGGCGGCTGCCAGCGCGCTCGGCTGGCCGTTGGGTCCCTCCGGGTTCACATAGATCAGGCCCATCTGGACAGCGGCCAGCGGGTTGGCCAACTCGCGGTCGCCGCTGTAGCGCTCGTCCTCGAGCCAGGTGGCCTCGTTGCCCCAGTTGACCTGCTCGGGCTCCCAGATGTCGGCCCGGCCCCCGGCGAAGCCGAAGGTCTCGAAGCCCATGGACTCCAGCGCGCAGTTGCCGGCGAGCACGAAGAGATCGGCCCACGAGATCTTGCGGCCGTACTTCTGCTTGACCGGCCAGAGGAGCCTGCGTGCCTTGTCGAGGTTGGCGTTGTCCGGCCAGCTGTTCAGCGGCGCGAAGCGCTGCTCGCCGTCCCCTGCGCCGCCGCGGCCGTCGCTGATCCGGTAGGTGCCCGCGCTGTGCCACGTCATCCGGATGAACAGCGGGCCGTAGTGACCGTAGTCCGCCGGCCACCATTCCTGGGAGGTCGTCATCAGGGCCTTGATGTCGTCCTTCACCGCGTGGAGATCGAGGGTCTGGAACTCCTCGGCATAGTCGAACTCGGCGCCCATGGGGTCGGCCGCAGGCGGGTTCTGGTGCAGGACGCTGAGGTCCAGCTGGTTGGGCCACCAGTCGCGGTTCGTCATCCCTGACGCTCCGTGGGCCACCGGGCACTTGCTCTCGTTCTCCACTGTGTTCTCTCCTTCGGATTCTGCTGGGTTGTCAGTCACGGTATTCCTCCGGGACTCGGGTGGGTCAGGTGGGCGGGGATGACGGGCTGTCCCCGGTGGTGCACTCAGGGCATATGCCCCAGTAGGTGACCTCGGCCTCGTCGATCGTGAAGCCTTGGTCGTTGGACGCGGTCAGGCAGGGTCGGTGACCCACGGCGCACTCGACGTCGGCGATGGCACCACAGGATCGGCACACGACGTGGTGGTGGTTGTCCGTGACCCGTGACTCATAGCGGGCAACGGAGCCAGCCGGTTGGATGCGCCGCACGAGGCCGGCGTTGGCAAGCGCGCGGAGCACGTCGTAGACGGCCTGCGTGGACACCTCTCCGATGTCATCACGCACGGCCGCGATGAGGGAGTCCGTGTCGGCGTGCGGATGGTCACGCACCGCTGTGAGGACGGCGACCCGGGGGCGCGTCACGCGCAGGGACGCGGCCCGCAACGAGTCGACGGCATCCGAGGTCGGTGGCACCCTCCGATACTGGACCCGTTTCTGGAATGAGTCAAGAAAAGGGTCCGATCCACTCCTGGACCGTGGCGAGCACCGACCGTCGGGCGCTGCGGGCCCGTGCTCCCCGTTGAACAGGTGGAGCACGGACGGTTGTGGCTACTGTCGATCCATGGTCTACAGCGCTGTCGACGCCCCGGATCCCCGGTTCCTGCACAACGCTGCGAACCTGAGCCAGTCCCGACGAGACGCCTGGAACAGACTCGCGGAGATCGCGGGTCGGATCGCGGAAGGAGAACCCTCCCGAACCGCCGAGCTGGAGCAGGAGCTCGCCGGGGCCTTCGCCTTCCTGCGGGGGGTCGAGGGATTCTGGGTGTTCCCCGGCCTGGCTGCCCTTGACCGCGTCGAGGACCTGGCCCGGGTCGGTCACATGGAGGAGCTGTCCAACCAGGTGCATGCCCTGGCGTGGCAGCTGGGGCGGCACGGCGACGCGGGCAGCGTCCTGTCGGGGGCCGATCCTGACGTGGGATCCGACGGGGCTGCCTCGCACTCGCACTACTTCACCGTGCTTGTCGTCTCGGACGTGGACGCCAGCGTCTGGCAGTCCACGGTCACCGAGCTGCACTCGTTCCGGCGCGCTGAGGATCCGCTGGTCTACGAGCTGACGACGGTCCGCGCATTCGACGCGGCCCTGGTGAGCGTGCTGCTGAACCACGAGATCCAGGCAGTCGTCATGCGACCGGACATCCCAGTGCGGTCCGGCGCCGCGTTCGGCCTGTTCGACGAGCTGCTCGATGAGTACGACGAGGAGTTCGGCCTCACGGCCGCCCCGGAGCGTGTCCGCGCGCGAGCATTGGCCGCCACCATCCGGCGTGTGCGCCCACAGCTGGACCTGTACCTGTTGACCGACGAGGCGCTGCCCGACGCCCAGGACCCCACGGTCATGGCCTTCGACCGTGCCTTCCACCGGTACGAGTCACGCAGTGAGTTGCACATGACCCTGCTCGATGGTGTGCGCAGGCGCGCAACCACACCGTTCTTCGACGCCCTCAAGAGCTACGCCGACAAGCCGGTCGGCAACTTCCACGCCCTGCCGATCGCGCGGGGGAACTCGGTGTTCAACTCCCCGTGGATGAAGGACATGGTCACGTTCTACGGGCGCAACATCTTCCTGGCCGAGACCTCCACGACCTCCGGTGGCCTGGACTCGCTGCTTGCCCCCACGGGCTCGCTGAAGGAGGCCCAGGTGAAGGCCGCCCGCACGTTCGGGTCCGACCACACCTACTTCGTGACCAACGGGACCTCCACCTCCAACAAGATCGTCGTCCAGGCGCTGACCAAGCCCGGCGATGTCGTGCTCATCGATCGCAACTGCCACAAGTCACATCACTACGGCCTGATCCTCGGCGGGGCCCATCCGGTCTACCTCGACGCCTACAAGCTGCCTGAGTTCGCGATGTACGGCGCAGTCCCACTGCGCACCATCAAGAGGACGCTGCTCGAGCTGAAGGCTGCCGGTCGTCTCGATGCGGTGCGCATGCTGCTGCTCACCAACTGCACCTTCGACGGGATCACCTACGACCCCTACCGGGTGATGCAGGAGGTGCTGGCCATCAAGCCCGACATGGTCTTCCTCTGGGATGAGGCGTGGTTCGCCTTCGCCGGGTCGGGTGTGTTCTCCCGGCGGCGGACCGCGATGGTTGCGGCCAAGGAGCTCCAGGACGACCTGCACAGTGCCGCCTACCGCACGGTCCACGACCAGTACGTGGCGGATCGGGCCGGGCTCGACCCGGAGGATGATGCGACGTGGCTCGACCACCAGCTGCTGCCCGACCCGGACCGGGCGCGCGTCCGGGTCTATGCCACGCACTCCACCCACAAGTCCCTGTCCGCGCTGCGACAGGCGTCGATGATCCACGTCCGCGACGAGGACTTCGCCCGGGACGCGGAGGCAGAGTTCCACGAGGCCTACCTCACGCATACGAGCACCTCACCCAACTACCAGATCCTGGCCTCCCTGGATCTCGCGCGGCGACAGGTCGACCTCGAGGGCTACGGATTGGTGGAGCGTGCCAACGAGGTGGCGATCCTGCTCAGGCGCACGGTGGCCACCGACCCGCTGCTGAGCAAGTACTTCTTCGTCCTCGACCCCGCAGACCTCATCCCGGCCGAGTACCGCCCCTCGGGACTGTCCCGGGTCTCCAGCCCGGACTTCGGCGGCGCCCGCAGCCTGCGCCTGCTCCGCGAGGCCTTCAACGCTGACGAGTTCGTCCTCGAACCGACACGAGCCACGCTGTACATCGCGGCGACGGGGATGAACGGTGACACGTTCAAGAACTCGGTCCTCATGGACAAGTTCGGCCTGCAGGTGAACAAGACCTCGATCAACAGCGTGCTGTTCATCGTCACGATCGGGGCGACGTGGGGTGCCCTGACCTACCTGCTCGAGGCTCTGACCACGATTGCAGGCGACCTCGAGAAGCAGCAGGCAGAGGCCAGCGCCCCGCAGCTGCGGGTCCTCGAACGCAAGGTGTCGGCCCTGTCGACCGCCCTGCCGCCGCTGCCTGACTTCAGCCGCTTCCACGACCGGTTCAGGCCGTTCCCGGACAGCCCCGAGGGCGACATGCGCGCAGCCTTCTTCCACGCGTACAACCCGCAGAACATCGACTACGTGACTCTGGCTGAGGCGCGCGAGCAGGTCGGCGCCGGTCGCGAACTGGTGTCCACGACGCTGGTCGTTCCCTACCCGCCGGGGTTCCCGGTGCTGGTCCCGGGCCAGGTGGTCAGCGACGAGATCCTGGACTTCATGGAGCACCTGGACGTCAACGAGATCCACGGCTATGACCCGGACCTCGGGCTCTCGGTGTTCGCGGACTCTGCGTTGGTGGACCCCTCGACCTGACCGGAGCGGCGCCGACCGGCGTCGGATACTGTCGCAGCGTGCCGAACCTTGCCTGGATCGTGAGTCTCGCAGCTGGTCCCTATGCCGACGCGGTGGCCGAGCTGCGCTCCCGCCTCACTGCCGCCGGGTTCGCCGACGCCGGTGATCCGCGGACCGCCGACGACCTGGCAGCAGCGGACCTCGTCATCGTCTGGGCCGACCAACCACTGCCGCTGGCCCTCGCCGAGGATCTGGCTGCCCCCCATGTCGCAGTGCTTCTTGCCGGTCCGAGCCTTGCGCTCGGCGACCCGGACGGGGTGCTGTCCGAGGCCGCCGGACTCGGGCTGGCGGCCAGCTCCCCGGTGCATGACGTGCGGCTGCGCACGGGCCCCGACGGGGGACATCTGGGCTCGGCGTTCCACGTGCACGGCGACCACGCGCACCACGACGAGCACGAGCACCTGCGCGATCGGGTCGCCCCGGTCGAGTGGATCGCCGGCGACGTGCAGGTCCTGCGCACAGCTCGCCTGGGCCTGGTCGACCACGCGGCCCTGACCTGGCGGCCGGCAACACGTACAGCCGTCCTGACCGTGGCCAGCACTCCCCAGACGGTCGACGACCGCACCATGCTGCGCCTGCTGGTGCAGCTGCTCGGCGACATGGCCGGTCAGACGCCGGCACCTGCCGTGCGGGTCGGACTCCTGGGGTACGGGGCGATCGGCCATGAGCACAGCCGCGCGGTGCGCGCCATCGACGGTCTGGAGCTGACGGCCGTCTGCGACACGGCGCAGGACAGGCTCGATCACGCCCAGGCAGCAGCGCCAGGCGTGGCCACGACGATGTCGGCCGAGGAGCTCATCCAGCGCGACGACGTGGACCTCGTGGTGGTCTCCACGCCACCGGCCGCGCACGCGCGATGGGCGCTGGCTGCGATCTCGGCGGGCAAGCACGTGGTCGTGGAGAAGCCCTTCGCGATCCGGACCTCCGAGGCCGACGAGGTCCTGGCTGCAGCGCGGGCCGGTGGGCTCCAGGCCGTCGTCTACCAGAACCGCCGGTTCGACCCGGATCACCTGGCGGTCAAGCGACTGGTCCAGGGTGGCCAGATCGGCGACGTGTTCCACGTCGAGACGTTCGTCGGGGGATATGGGCACCCGTGCAACCTCTGGCACTCCGATGAGTCCGTGTCCGGCGGGGCGTTCTACGACTGGGGCTCGCATCTGCTCGACCAGGTGCTGGACCTGATCCGCACTCCGATCGAGTACGTGACAGCCACCTCCCACAAGCTGCAGTGGTTCGACGTCACCAACGCCGACCACTCGCGGGTGACCGTCCGCTTCGTCGATGGGGCCGAGGCCGAGTTCATCCACTCCGACCTCGCTGCGGCGCTCAAGCCCCGCTGGTACGTGCTGGGCACTCGTGGTGCGATCGTCGGGCAGTGGCGATCGGAGACGATCGTGTCCCGCAGCGACATCGGGACCCTGGTCGAGGACGCGCTTGCCCCGGCTGACTCACCACCACTGCTGGACATGTTTGCCGCCGACGGCAGCACGACCCGGGTGGCGACCCCGGCGGGGCCGGCCTACCAGTTCCATCGCGAGCTGGCCGATCGGCTCCGGCTGGGGCTGCCGATGACCGTGACCGGCGAGCAGTCGCGTCGGGTCCTGTCGGTCATGGAGGCGGCCACGATCTCAGCCGCCGACTCCGGTCGTCCGGTGGTTCCCCAGTGACCGACGCAGGTCCGGTGCGTTGGGGCTTCCTCGGTGCGGGGTTCATTGCCTCGCGTGCACTGGCACCAGCCGTGCATGCGGCGGACGGGGCGGTGCTGCAGGTGGTCGGGGCTCGCGACGTCGAGCGTGCGGCGGCCCTTGAGCCGGTGCGAACTGCGGGCTCGTACGCCGAGGTCTGCACGAGCGACGATGTGGATGCGGTGTACATCGCGCTGGCCAACGACGACCACATGCCCTGGGCGCTCGAGGCGCTGGCCGCCGGCAAGCACGTCCTGTGTGAGAAGCCGATGGGCCTGGACGCCGCGCAGGTGGCGGAGCTGGCCCGGGCCGCGCAGGACTCGGGACAGCTCCTGGTGGAGGCGACGTGGAGCCGCTGGCACCCGCGCACGAGGCGCTTCGAGCAGCTCATGGCCGCCGTTGACGGCGGGCCGCGCGATGTCCGGACCTGGTTCACCTTCCGGGGGGTCCCCGAGGGCAACTACCGCCTCGATCCGGCCCGCGGTGGTGGCGCGCTGCTGGATGTGGGCTGCTACGCCGTATCTGCCGCGCTCAGCGCGCTCGGTGCTGACGCAGTCGAGGTTGCCGAGGTGGACAGGCAGGTCGGGCCGACCGGCGTCGATCTCACCACCACCGCCGTCCTGTCCCATGCCCATGGGACCGCGACCGTGACCGGCTCCTTCGACCGGCCGGAGGCCCAGGGGATCACCATCCAGGCGCCGGGCTTGTCGGTGGAGTTCCTCGGGCAGGCGTTCACCACCTGGCATGAGCCGTGCGCCCTGCGCATCGTCGAGGAAGGTGTCGAGCGCCAGGAGCAGTTCGCCGCATGTGACCCCTACCGGCTGATGGTCGAGGCCATGTCGGCACGGATCCGAGGCGCCGACGCCTGGTTGCTGCCGCTGCCGGACTCGGTCGCGGTCGCGACCACGCTTGACGCGATCGCCGCATCGCCGGCCGCTGCGCGGGCGTAGCCGACGATCATGTCGCGCGGCTTCCATCCCAACCCCGGGTTCTCCGGGCCCGGGCTGCCCTGTCCCTTCCTCAGCCGCTGATCCGTCGCATCGTCGGTCCGCCGGTGGTACGTGACGACCGGACCCTGGACCCGGCAGTGCAGCTGATGCTGCGCTTCGAGCAGAAGCTCGACACCCACTCCGGGGGCGACGGGGACGCGTTGGCCCGACGGGCCAGCATCCGTCGATCCAGCGCCCTGGCGATGCCGCGAGCTCGAGGGGTCCACGCTGTGGACCGGACCATTCCCGGTCCGGTGGGTCCGGTCCCGGTGCGCGTCTACCGCAGCACCCTGGCGAGGGCGCAACCACCGGCCCTGGTCTACCTGCACGGTGGTGGTTGGGTCGTCGGCGACCTGGACACCCATGACGGGTCATGCCGGATCCTGACCACCCACTCGACCTTGGTGTCCGGCCCGGTGCCGTGGCCATCATGGGCGACAGTGCGGGGGGCAACCTCGCTGCTGCGCTCTGCCTGCTGAACCGGGACTCCGGCGGCCCCATGCCCATCGCGCAGGGCCTGGTGTACCCCGCAACAGGC
>CAVONS010000008.1:0-713384 GCA_963697345.1 uncultured Actinomycetes bacterium
AAGTCCGGGTAGAGGTCGGCCGGGATGGGATGGTCGAGCTTCCACACGATGGCCATCGGCCGCGCCCCCTCGTGCGATACGTAGGAGGCCGTTCCCAAGAACCAGAAGGCTCGGTCGGTCTGGTTCATTCGAGCGAACAGCATGATTCGCGACCCGTCGCGGAGGTGGTTCTGGTAGCGCTGACCGGTGGGGGAGTCGGGGCCGGTGGTCGATTGGCTCTCCCAGTGGAACAGGGTGCGCGTCATGGCGTAGTCGCGGTAGGCAGTGGTGGGGGAGAAGGTGCCCTCGGCCTTGTTGAGGGTCACAAGGAACGCGTCCGCGTGCTCGTCGGCCAGCCACCGCGTCCCTTCGCGCCAGTCCGGTACCTTCGCCCCGTCCCCGTCGCCCAAGGCTGCCTGGATCTCGATGCGTGAGTATCGGGCATGCAGGAGCAACGGACAGGGAGCGCCAGCATCTAGAGCAGGGTGCTCATGGTCGATCCCTCCTGCAAGGACTTCCAGGATCTGGGCGAGTTCTGTGCGCACCTGGGGATGGGACCACAGCAAGTCGGTCGCCGCCTGCAGCGTGGAGTCCTTCGTGATTGCCTGCTCAGTGACCTGCGCGATCAGCATGCGCCAGAGCCGCGCGCGTCTCTCCTCGAGCCCGGCGACGTCGGGGCAGGGCCCTGCCAGCAAGGACCGATACATGCCGATCCGCTCGAGGTCGTCGACGTGCAGCAGCCTGCCCAGTGCCCGACGCAGGGATTTCTCGTGGCCACCGGAGGGCGCGACCGGGAGGTCGGCGGCATCGAGGATGTCGGAGAAGCTGCGGCCCGACGCATAGACCGCGTCGAGCTCCACCCCCGTGTGGGCGAGGAAGTTCGGCAGGGTCGGCTCGTGGCCAGCGGCCACCATCGCCCTCAGCTCGCCTACGAACTGCCGCTTGTTCGACGGCAGCGAGTCGCGGATCGAATTCAGGACGATCTCCTGGGCGACAGCGTCCATCGTGGCGCTGGCGCCCGGCGGCAGGTTCGGGAATCCCTGCTCGATGTTGCGTACGAGCTCCTTGCGCGAGCCCCCACCGATCAGGGCGCGCATCTTCTGGTCGAAGCGGAACTCGCGGTTGTGCTGGGAGACGAAGTCCAGGACCGTGCAGGCGACCTTGTCGTCGGTCTTGCGCAGGCCGCGACCGAGCTGCTGCAGGAACAGCGTTGCCGATTCCGTGGGTCGCAGCATCAGCAACGTGTCGAGGTCCGGGATGTCCACGCCCTCGTTGAACAGGTCGACGCTGAAGACGGCGCGGATCCTGCCCGCACGCAGGTCGGCCAGGGCTTGTCGACGCTCCTCGTCGGGGGAGTCACCCCACACCGCCACGGACGGGATGCCGGCAGAGTTGAACTGGTCGGCCATGAAGCGTGCGTGTCCGACGCTCACGCAGAAGCCCATCGCTCGCATCCGGTGCACGTCCGCCTGTTCGGCGGTCTTGCGGATCACGAGCCGCGCCCACGCCTGGTCGGAAGTGAAGACGTTGGTGAGGGTGCCCACGTCGTAGCCCTTGCCCCGCTTCCACGGCACCTCGGTCAGGGACGCGCCGTCGTGGATCGCGTAGTACTGGAAAGGGGCGAGCCGGCCCTCGGCGATGGCGTCCCACAGGCGCATCTCGGCGGCGATGCGCCCGTCGAAGTAGTCCAGGACGCTCAGCCCGTCGGCGCGCTCCGGGGTCGCCGTCAGGCCCAGCAGCTCGAGGGGCTCCACCTTCGTCAGGAGCCGCTCGTAGGTGGCGGCCGCTGCGTGGTGGAACTCATCGACGATGACGACGTCGAAATGGTCCGGGTCGAGGGCTGCCAGCCCATTGCGACTCAGCGACTGGATGGAGGCGAAGACGTGCTCGAAGTGCCTGGGCCTGTGGTTGCCCACCCACTTCTCGCCGAAGGCCGCATCGCCCAGGACCATGCGGAACGTCTGAAGCGACTGGTCGAGGATCTCCTCACGGTGAGCGACGAAGAGGAGGCGCGCTCGTGGCAGCCGTTGCCGTAGCTGCTTGTAGTCCAGCGCCGCCATCACCGTCTTGCCCGTTCCTGTCGCAGCGACGAGCAGGTTGCGGTGGTGGCCCAATTCGCGAGCCACGCGGATCTCCTCGAGCATCCGCTCCTGGAATGGGTGGGCTGCTATGTCGAACAGCTGAAGGTCCGCCGAACCTGGCCGTGGATTCTTGGCGTGGTCGCGGAACTCGTCGGCGTCGAACTCGACGAAGTCATCGGACTCCCAGTAGGAGTCGAAGACCCGCATCATCTTGTCGACCGCGTCAGGGTTGCGCCGTTGGGCGAGCCTGACGTTCCACTCCAGGCCGCTCTCCAGCGCGTGTGACGTGAAGTTCGAGCTGCCCACGAACGCCGTCGATGACCGCCCCGGTCGGTGGAAGATCCAGGCCTTCGCGTGCAGCCGAGAACTGCTGGTGTCGTAGGAGACCCGGATGTCGGCCCCGGCCTCGGCCAGCATCGTCAGCGCCTCGACCTCGGTGAACCCGGTGAAGGAGGTCGTCAGGATCCGCACCTGATGGCCGGCCGCTACGACGCGGCGCAGATCGGCGAGCAGTGGACCTACCCCGGGCCGACGGATGAAGGCGACGATGGCGTCGATGCCTGAGGAGGATCGGATCTCGGATTTGAGGTGGGCGGACATGTTCAGGTCCTGCTTGCTGTTGGTCAGGACCGTCGTGTCGAGCAGGGGCGTGATGGGGGAGTCCAACGCGGGGGTCGATCCGTCGGGATTGCGGGTCACCACGCCGGTGAGGACGGTGGGTTGCGCGGCAGGCAGGTCGGGGGCCGCCGAGTAGGGGTGCAGCTCGCGCTCCAGCTGACGAAGCAGCGCGGTCACGACACGAGAGGACTCCACCGCACGGCCGTGGTCGGGCTGGGCGGCGATGGCCCGGCGGACGGCATCGGAGACGTGGAGGGCGAATCGGTCCGCTGCCTCGGCATCCCGGAGGCTGCGCGTCACCGGGGTATCCGTGTCGAGGAGCTGGCGGAGTTGCTCCTCCAGCGCGGAGGTCACGAGGTCCTCGTAGATGCCGCGTTCCATGCCCCCGTCGGTCATGCCTGGAGCTTGCCAGGGGGTGGACGCGCTTGTCCTGGGCTGAGTGCCCGGCAGCGAAGGCCGCTCAGCCGTCGACCGCCCGACCCGACGCGGCCTGCTCGACCCGCAGCAGCGACAGGAAGTCGTCCGCCCCGTAGCCGGCGTCGACCGCTGCGGCGAGCTGCGCCAGCACTGCCTCCCCGACCGGGAGCGGGACGCCGAATGACCTCGCGAGGTCAGAGGCGAGAGTCATGTCCTTGCTCATGTCCACGGTGGTGAACGTCGGCTGGTAGTTGCGCGTGCGCATGGCCGCGCCCTTGTAGGAGACGAACCGACTGGCCATGACGGTCGAGTCCAGCGCATCGAGGAAGACCGTTCGCTCGACGCCCGCGGCCTCCGCCATGACCGTGGCCTCAGCGAGCAGTTGCATGGACCCTGCGAGCATCGAGTTGACCGCAATCTTCACCACGCGGGCCTGCTCAGCATCGCCGACCACGGAGTGCTTCGACGCGACATCGGCCAGCACGGCCGCAGCGGCGGTGAGGGCATCAGCGGGACCGGACAGCAGCAGGGACGCGGCACCATCGCGAACGACCGCCGGTGTGCCGCTGACCGCGCCCCGCAGGTACTTCACGCCCCGCGCCTCGGCCGCGGCGGCGATCTGCCCCGACGACGAGACGTCCACGGTGGAGAGGTCCACGAGCGTGGCACCGGGCTGCATGCTCGCCAGCGCGCCCTGCTCGAGCAGCACGGACGTCAGCGCCTGGCCGTTGGTGAGCATCGTGACGACAACGTCGACGCCCGCGACCGCCTCGGCCACGGAACCGACAGCCCGCACCCCCTGCCGCTCCAGGGCTGCCGCGCCCTGCGGAGAACGGTTCCAGACGACGACAGGGCGCCCTGCCGCCGACCAGCGGTCCACCAGGGCAGCGCCCATCCGGCCGGCACCGAGCAGGGCAACTTCAGGGGTGGTCATGCCGGCTCCTGGTCAGTGCTTCTTCCAGATGGCGAAGTCCGAGGCGAACTCCGTGTACTGGTAGGGGTTGTCCATCACGGACGGCTCCTGGATGTCGGGGTTCATCCCCGCGAGCCACGTCTCCTCGCCCATCGTGGACCGCAGGTGCTCGACGGTGGCCTCGGCGTCGGCGCGCGCCGCCGCGACATCCTGTCCGACGAGGCGATGCTCATGCTTGAGGAGGTCGCCATCGACCAGGACGGTGTGCACGTCACCACGGCCAGCCTGGAAGACCACGTGGCCGTACGGGTTGAGCAGTGGGCCCATCACGGGTGAGTCGTCGTTCTTGATCAGCACGAGGTCGGCACGCTTGCCGACCTCGATGCTGCCCACCAGCGAATCGAGCCCCAGCGCCCGAGCTCCGCCCATGGTTGCCCAGTCGACCACCTGCTCAGCCCGCAGCTGGTGGTGCGTGATGGTCTCGTTGAGCGCGTGGGCCTCCTCGTGGATCTTGCTCCGGTCGGCGTTGAGCGTCGAGCGCATGGCGCTGAACAGGTCGCCGCTCCACCAGACGCTCGTGTCCATCGACAGGGAGATGTCGATGCCGTGCTTACGCAGCTGCCAGGTTGGCGGGTACCCCTGGCCGGCGTTCTCCTCGCTCTCGGTCGACACCGACGCAACGCCGCCGGTCGCGGCGATCCGGTGGTACGAGTCGTGGCTGAGCGTCGCCGCATGCACGTAGACGGTCCCCGGGGTCATGAACCCGTTGTCGTACATGAGGCGGATGCCGTCGTCGTTGGTGGCACCCCAGACACCGGCGTGCGTGGTGACGGGCACGCCGAGCTCGCGGGCCACCTCGAACGCGGCCTTCTCCGGGAACTCCGGATCCCCGGTCACGTCGAAGGCCAGTTGGAAGCCCAGCTTGTCGCCACGGGAGTCCATGCGGCGCGCGACGAAGTCGCGGAACCCGGGCGAGGTGGCCCACTCCCACGGACCCTGCTGGATGTTGCCGTAGGCGAGCACGAACCGGGCCGGCACCGACTCGAGTGCATCGACGGCTGCATCGGCATGCTCGGGGGTCTGCAGACCGTGGGACCAGTCGACTGTGGTCGTGACGCCGGCGTCGACGGCCTCCAGGGCCGCCAGCTTGTTGCCCGCGAAGACGTCCCGGGCGCGGAACTCCTTGCCCCACTCGAGGTAGTACCAGACGAAGTACTGGGTCAGGGTCCAGTCCGCACCGTAGCCGCGCATCGCCGTCTGCCACAGGTGGCGATGGGTGTCGATCATGCCGGGCATGAGGATGCCGCCCTTGGCGTCGATCTCGTAGGTGCCGTCGGGAACCGTCAGCGCCGGGCCGATCGCGGCGATCTTGGACCCCGTGACGAGGACGTCGGAGTCGTGCAGCACGGTGTGTGTCGGGTCCATCGTGAGGATGGTCGCGTTGCGGAAGACGATCGGCTGATCCGGGCGGGGCGCGTCGGGCATGACTCCTCCTGAACAATTCGGACACTGGTCCGCTGTACGGACAGTGGTCTGGTGATCGACTACTGTATGGCTTCAGCGAAGCCTGTCAACCGGAGCGACGGGTCGATGAATCGAGGTGGGTGGATGGCACGGGCAACAGGACGTTCGGACAGTGGGCCCGACTTCGTCGAGGCCCTTGCCCGCGGCCTCGACATCGTCCGGGTCCTTGGGCAGGCGACGGGGCCGATCCCGCTCAGCGACGTGGCCACGCGCGCGGATCTGGCACGGCCCACAGCCCGGCGCCTGCTCTACACGCTCGCTGAGCTGGGCTACGTGCGCAGTACGGAGACGGGATTCGAGCTCACCACCCAGGTGCTCGAACTGGGCACCGCCTACATCGGCCAGACGGGGATCTGGGACCTTGTGCGTCCGCATCTGTCAGACCTGAGCGCGAGCACGGACGAGTCAACGTCTGTTGCACAACTCGATGGCAGCGACATCGTGTACGTCTGCCGGGTCGCGGTTCCCAAGATCATCACGCTTCAGGTGAGCATCGGGACCCGGTTCCCGGCCCTGCCCACCTCACTGGGCAAGGTCCTGCTCGCTGACCTCCCCGCCGACCAGCTCGAGACCGTCCTCGCCCTGCCCGGGCGCAGCGGGATCGCGCCGCTGTGGCAACCCGCACCCGAGGAGCGCGATGCTGAGCTCGCGCGTGTCCGTGCCCAGGGGTGGGCCCTGACCGACGAGCAGCTCGCCCGCGGGATCAGGTCGGTGGCCGCCCCGATCCGCGATGGCTCCGGACGGGTCGTCGCGGCGGTCAACGTCTCGACGCACGCTGCCGAGACGCCCGTGGAGGTCCTGATGGATCACCACCTGCCCCGGCTCCTGCAGGCAGCCGGGCGCATCAGCGCCGATGTCGCCATGCGGGGTCGTCTGCCCCAGGTCGCTCCGGGGACCCTGTGAGGGGCACCTCCACTTGCGTCGGACGAGTGTCCGTTCTACGGTCAGAGCCATGAGTGAGACACCGCGTGGTGCCCTGGACGGGATCCTGGTCGCCGACTTCTCCCGCATCCTGGCCGGCCCGTACGCGACCATGCTGCTGGCCGACATGGGCGCCCAGGTCATCAAGGTGGAGTCCGCCTCCGGCGACGACACCCGGACGTGGATGCCCCCGGTGCGCGACGGGGTGTCCACCTACTACCTGGGCATCAATCGCAACAAGCGCGCCATCGCCCTCGACCTGCGCGCGCCCGAGGACCTGACCGCCGCGCAGGAACTGGCCAGGCGCGCGGACGTGGTGATCGAGAACTTCAAGCCCGGCGGGCTGCGGCGCTTCGGCTTGGACTACGCGACCGTCCAAGCGACGAACCCGGGCGTGGTCTACGCCTCGATCAACGGTTTCGGGTCCTCCGAGGAAGCGGCCGCGATCCCGGGATATGACCTGATGGTCCAGGCGATGAGCGGGCTCATGAGCCTTACCGGGTCACCGGACGGCCCTGCCTACCGGGCCGGGATCTCGGTGTTCGACGTGATGGCTGGACTGCACGCCACGATCGGGATCCTTGCCGCGCTGAACCACCGACACGAGACGGGGGAGGGCCAGCAGCTCGAGGTGAGCCTGCTGTCCTCGGCGCTGTCGGGGCTGGTCAACCACTCGTCGGCCTTCGTCGCCGGCGGCGCCGTCCCGTATCGCATGGGCAACGCGCACCCGAGCCTCTTCCCCTACGAGCCCCTGCCGACGGCCGACGGTGAGCTGGTGGTGATCGCGGGAAACGACGGACAGTTCCGGTCGCTGTGCGGTGTGCTCGGCCTCGAGCACCTGGCGCGAGGACCCCCGCTTCCAACGGAACCAGGATCGAACGGCCAACCGCGCGGACCTCGAACCGCTGCTGGTCCAGGCGCTGGCTGCGAAGACGTCCGCGGAGTGGTTCGACATCCTGCTGGCCGCCGGAGTCCCGTGTGCGCCGATCCAGACGATCGACGAGGGGGTCCGCTACGCGCAGGACGTCGGACTGGCGCCGGTCGTCGAGGTCGGCGACTCCGGCCTGCCGATGATCCGCAACCCCATCACGTTCAGCAACACCCCTGCCCGCTACGACCTGGCGCCCCCGGAGATCGACCAGGACGGCGCACAGATCCGGGCATGGCTGGCCGGCGACGCATCGGAGGTGGCCCCGTGACGCAGACGAACCCGTCGGTGCCGAAGTTCCCGACCTCGCTGGGCACCTCCGACCGTGACCACATCAACCTGCTCGGCCAGGACGT
The DNA here is from genome assembly GCA_963697345.1 of uncultured Actinomycetes bacterium. GTDB lineage: Bacteria > Actinomycetota > Actinomycetes > S36-B12 > CAIYMF01 > Prado023. The sequence goes on from CAVONS010000008.1 coordinate 7,738, forward strand.
GGCGCAGGACCTCATGGGCAAGGTGGGCTTCGCCGAGCTGGCCTTCTGGCTGCTGGCACAGGAGCAGCCGACCCCGGGCCAGCAGCGTGTCTTCGAAGCCGTTCTGGTGGCCCTGGCCGACCACGGGTTCACGCCTACCGCCCTGGCCGCGCGACTCACCCTGACCAGCGCCCCGGAGTCGGTGCAGGGCGCTGTGGCCGCCGGACTCCTCGGGGGCGGGTCCCGCTTCCTGGGGGTCACCGAGGACACCGCGCGCTACTTGGCCGGTGTGCTGGCTGAGGAGGGTGACACGCTGCCGAGCGACCCCGCGGGCTGGGACGACCTGGCGCGCCGCGCCGTGACAGCGACGCGCGCAGCCGGTCGGTTCGTGCCCGGCCTGGGCCATCCGGTGCACAAGGACGGTGACCCACGCACGCCGGTCCTGTTCGCCATCGCCCGCGAGGAGGGCTGCTTCGGTCCGCAACTGAGCCTGTACGAGGCGATCGGACGGACCCACTCGGAGATCCTCGGACGTGAGCTGCCCCTCAACGGGGCGGGAGTGTGCGGGGCGGCGCTGGGCGACCTGAACCTCCCGCTGCCGATGCTGCGTGGGGTGGCGCTCCTGGCTCGGACCGCGGGGCTGCTGGGGCACCTCGCCGAGGAGATGCGCCGCCCGGTGGGCATGGATGTCTACATGATGGTCGACCGCAATGCTGTGTACGAACCCCTTCCCGCTGTCACCGAGAACCCGGAATAGGGAGGCCCGAGTATGGCTGAGGTCGTTGCCGTGATCGCCTCGACGCATCACCCCTTCTACTACAAGGCGAGCACCGCGCCGCCGGAGGAGGCTCCGCCGTTCGCTGCCGAGTGGGTGCGCAAGATCGAGGCGTTCCGCGAGACGCTCACGCGCGCGAACCCCGACGTCCTGGTCATGGTGGGCTCGGACCACTTCCACCAGCTGTGGCTGGACAACATGCCCCAGTTCCTCGTGGGACACGCTGAGCAGTACGACGCCAACTGGTACAACGAGGAGCGCGAGTTCGGCCTGCCGCGGATGCACATGATGGGCGACCGCGAGCTCTCCGGGCACATCCTGCGCGCCGGGCTCGACGCGGGCTTCGACCTCGCGTTCAGCAACGAGCTGCGCATCGACCACAGCGTGACCTGCCCGATCATCACCCTTCGCCCGCAGAACGACCTGCCGATCGTTCCGGTCTACACCAACATCTTCGCCCCGCCACTGCCGCAGCCGAGGCGGTTCGTGGAACTGGGCCGGGCGCTGCGCTCGTTCGTCGAGTCGTGGGAGTCGGACAAGCGGGTGGCCATCATCGGCACTGGTCATCTCTCGTTGGAGCTCGGCGGGCCGCGGCAGTTCGGCCCGCACGGCCCCGATCCGCAGTTCGATGCCCGCGCCGTGGAGTGGATCGCCTCCGGCGACATCGAGGGGTGCCTGGCCGAGGTGACCCTCGACAGCCTTCACCTGCCGGGCAACGCCACCCACGGCTTCATGGACTTCATGCTCATGATGGGAGTCGCCGGCGACGGGGTGGCCGCCGACTACGTGGACACCTACGACCTGTTCCACACGATGGAGGCCTACTTCACCTGGTACCCGAAGGGAGGTGCGGCATGAGTCGCTACCTCGTGGACAAGTTCCTCTTCACGGTGGACCGCGATCCCGACCTCGTCGAGCGCTACCGCGACGACCCGCGCGGCACGGTGCAGTGGTGGGAGGCCACCATGGCCAACCGGATCCTCAACGTCCCGGAGGCCGAGGCCAGCACGTGGCTGGCCTTCACCGATGAGGAGCGTGAGGCGCTGGCCAGCCATGACCACGTCACGCTCTTCGGCCTGGGCGCCCATCCGTTCCTGACCCTGACGCTGTTCATCGCGATGTTCGAGCGGGAGAACACCGAGCCGCTGGAGTACCAGAAGCGCTACGGGGAGATGCTCGCCGGGTACTCGATGCCCTACCCCGACATCACGACCTGAGCCCATGCGTGCCTGCCTGATCGTCGAGCATGGGCGTCCGCCCATCGTGGGTGATGCGCCCGAACCCGTGGCGGACGGCCCTGGGATGCTGGTCGAGGTGAGCGCCGCGCCGATCACCCCCCTGGACCTGCTCGCCGCGTCGGGCACCTCCTACTTCGGGCCACCAGCGCTTCCCTACGTTCCCGGCGTCCAGGGGGTCGGGAGAGTGGTCGGTGAGCCATCGCGTCGTGTCTGGTTCACGACGGACGCGGGCATGCAGCCAGGTGATGGCAGCATGGCCGAGTGGTGCCTCGTGCCGGCGGACCGCGCCTGGGACATCCCCGTCGAGGTCGACGACGCCCTGGTCGCTGGGCTTGGGCTGTCGGCGGTCGCGGCCAGCGGCGCCCTGACGAGGGGGCGCTTCGCGCCGGGTGAACGCGTCCTGATCCTCGGCGCGGGTGGTGTGGTGGGGCGGGTGGCGCTGCAGTTGGCCCGGGCCGGGGGAGCCGGCCTCGTGGTCACTGCCAGTCGGGGGCAGGCCGCTGCCGCCCGGGCCATGGAACTGGGTGCCGACGTGGCCGTGGACACAGCCGGCTTGGAGGATCAGGCCCTGGCCTCGGCGCTGGCGGCCGCTGCTCCCGAGGGGATCGATCTGGTGGTGGATCCCGTGTGGGGCGCCCCGGCCCGCGCGGCGGTGGCCACACTTGCACCGGGCGGTCGGCTGGTGAACCTCGGCGACGCGGCGGGCGCCGATGCCCTCCTGTCCTCGGCAGTGGTCCGCAGCCGTTCGATCGAGATCCTCGGATACACGAACCTGTCGCAGACCTGGGCGGAGCAGACCCAGGCGATGGACCGCATCCTGCGACTGGCTGCCTCGGGGGAGATGACAGCCGATGTCGACGTCGTGGGCCTCTCTGATGCCGGTGACGGCTGGGAGCGTCAGGGCTCGGGCCGCGTCACCGGGCGGGTGGTGGTCGATCCGCGCCGGTGAGGCCAGGGCGCGCCGGGCCGTCGGATCGCCCGGGCACTCGGCGTACCCTTCGACGAGGTCTTCGACCGCCCGGAGGAGGGCTCATGAACCCAGCAGGCAACGGCTCCGAGCGACCCAACGACGAGGACGTCCCCGGCACCGTCCTGGTCCTGGGCGCCACCGGCCGCACCGGGGGACGTGTCGTGGGCCAGCTCCTGGACCGCGAGGTTCCGGTGCGCGCCATCGTCCGCTCGTCCGACAGGCTGCCGGCGGAGGTTGTCGGGAATCCGCTGCTGACTGTCGTCGAGGCCGACCTGCTCGCCCTGCCGCCGGCCGAGATGCAGGCGCACCTCGAGGGGTGCGACGCCGTCATCTCCTGCCTGGGTCACACGATCACCGCCCGCGGGATCCTCGGGCCGCCACGGGACCTGGTGGAACGTGCTGTCCGCAACGTGTGGGGGGCCGCGACGGCCGTGCATCCCGCCAGCCCGGTCCGACTCATCCTCATGAGCAGTGTCTCGGTGACCCAGTACGGGCATGCGGATGCGCGCCGGGGCAAGGGCGAACGCGCCTTCCTGTCCGGGTTGCGCGTCGTCGTGCCGCCCGCGCGTGACAACCAGCGCGCCGCCGACCTCCTGGGGCGCGACGTCGGAGCTGCCGACCCGAATCTCAGCTGGGTCGTGGTCCGGCCGGACACGCTCACCGAGGGCGATCTTGCCGAGTACACGGTCCACGACCATCTCGTGGCCAGCTTGGCCCGCCCCGACAGCACGAGGATGGCCCAGGTGGCGGACTTCATGTGCCAACTGGCGCTCGATCAGGACACATGGCAGCGCTGGGCGGGTCAGATGCCCGTGATCGTCGACGCGGAGCCGGCGCCGAAGCGCTGACGGGGACGCCAATCTGCCGGATCTGACCGGAATGTGATTAGACGCCCGGGGATTGGGCATAGTCGGCGTGCACCGCGAACGCGCTCGTCCCCCTCGGGGACGCGGAAGGAACACCCATGGCAACGCCCACCACCTGCGAGGGGACGAGTCTGTCCACCTCGACCGGGATGGAGCCGGAGGCCGACGGCGTTCTGGTCGAGGCGTCGGCGCAGCCGGCTGGCGCGATGACGGCGACCGTCACGGCCCCGGCCCTGCCCGCGGCGCCGGCTGTCACCTCATCTCCGGCGTTCCGGCCGGCGATGGTGGGCCTCCTCGGATCGATGACAGCCCTCGGGGCGATCACGGTCGACGTGTACCTGCCCTCGCTGCCCACCGTGGCCGCGGATCTGGGCACGACGGCTGCCGGCGTGCAGCTGACGATCTCCGGGGTCCTGCTCGGAGCCGCGCTGGGGCAGCTCGTGATGGGCCCGCTCTCGGACCGGTTCGGTCGGCGCCGACCCGCGCTGGCCGGGATCGCCGTGCATGTCGTGGCCTCGCTGCTGTGCATCATCGCGCCGACCATCGGCCTGCTCATCGGGCTGCGCGTGGTCCAGGGGTTCGGCAACGCGGCGGCAGCGATCACCGCGATGGCCGTGATCCGCGACCGGCTGTCCGGCGGTCCGGCCGCCCGGGTGATCTCCCGACTCATGCTCGTGATCGGTGTCGCCCCACTGTTCGCCCCGACCCTTGGCGGGCTGATCGCTGGGGCGGCCGGGTGGCGCGCGGTGTTCGCCGTCCTGGCTCTGTTCGGCCTCGTCCTGTGGGTAGCGGTCTGGCGCTGGCTGCCCGAGACGCTGCCGCCGGCCCGCCGCGCCACAGCCGGCCCGCGTGAGGCCGTGCGCGGCTACCGCTCCCTGATCGGCGACCGCCAGTTCCTCGCCCTTGCCGTGATCCCGGGCCTCGGGATGGGTGCGTTGATCAGCTACGTCCTCGGCTCCCCGTTCGTGCTGCAGGAGGGCTACGGCCTGACCGCGCAGCAGTTCGCGCTCGTGTTCGCCGTCAATGGCATGGCGCTGGTGATCGGCGCGCAGGTCAATGCGGCGCTGCTTCGCCGGATCGCCCCGAGCCGCATCCTGCGGGTCGCGCTCTCGCTGGCCGTCGCGGTCGCACTCCTGCTCCTGGGGTTCGCCGTCACCGGCGCGGCAGGCGTGCTCGGGATCCTCGCGCCGCTGTGGTTCATGCTCTTCCTGCTCGGGTTCGTCATGGGCAACGCGTCGGCCATCGCCCTGAGCCGGCGCGGCGACCGCGCAGGGACTGCTGCCGCCGTGATCGGCGCGACCCAGGCGGGTGTCGCTGGCCTGGTCAGCTCGATGGTCGGAGTCCTCGGCGGTGGTGCCGTCGCCATGGCAACCGTCATCGTCCTGTCCCTGACTACGGCGCTGCTCGTCCTGCTCGGTGCCACCCTCGCCAATCGCCGGCGACTGGTGGGCCCGCGCACTGCGTGATACTCAAGGACCGTGGAGCGCGACGGCAACGGGTGGGTCGAGTGTGCCCAGGGCCACACCCATTGGGGGATGTTCGGCGCTGCGGGCCTGATGCTGCATGCGGTCGATGACGCCGGTGTGGTGCGCGTCCTGCTCCAGCACCGCGCAGCCTGGAGCCACCACGGCGACACGTGGGGGCTGCCCGGTGGAGCGCGGGACAGCCACGAGGACGTGGCCACCGCGGCCGTGCGCGAGGCCGTGGAGGAGGCCGCGCTGGACCCCGCCCTGCTGCGCACGCGACACACGTTCGTCGACGACCATGGCGGCTGGGCCTACACCACCGTCCGCGCTGATACCGCTGTGCCGCTGGTGACCACGGCCAACCGCGAGAGCGTGGCCCTGGAGTGGGTGCCGGTCCACGAGGTCACCGAGCGTCGCCTGCATCCGGGGTTCGCCGCCACGTGGCTGCAGGCGCGTGCCCATCCGACCGTGCTGGTCGTCGACACGGCCAACGTGGTGGGCTCCCGCCCGGATGGCTGGTGGCGCGACCGCGTGGGCGCCACGACGCGACTGCTCGCGCGTCTCGAGTCCCTGCGCGGGGCCGTCGTGATCGGCCCCGACGGCGCGACGCTGGTGATCAGCGGGGTCGTTGCTGTCCTGGAGGGCGCGGGCACGGCGGCTGCTGAGCCGGCGTGGGTGCGCACGGCCCGTGCGCCGCGTGGAGGTGACGTGAGCGGGGACGACGTCGTGGTAGCCACTGCGGCTCGACTTCTCGAGCAGGGGACGGGCGTCCTGGTGGTCACCGCCGACCGCGGCCTGCGGAGCCGTCTGGCGCTCCTCCACGCCCCGGACGGGAGAGTCCCGCAGGCCGTCGGCCCGGGCTGGCTCCTGGCCGAGATCGACGACATCCAGGACTGAAGCTCCGCGACTGTGCCCGAGGGGGTCGGGTCGCGATGTGGAGTGGCCGCTGACACGTTCGGGTCAGCGGCAGGCGGAGCTCGTCCATCCGTGCTCACACATGCGGAATCCGTTGTCTCCACCACGAATCGACGCCATGTCTCAAGTGCGTCCCAGGCCTCGCCGATATCGGAAAGCGACCGGGCGGTTGCACTGTGTGATTGCCTGGCACCGATCGGACGACACCCGCTCGGCCCAATCACGCAGATGAGATCGACACACACGAAGGGAACGGGAAATGAAGAAGATCTTCTCCTCGAAGAAGCGGGTCGCCGCCATCAGTGCAGTGACCGCAGCCACCCTGCTGGGCGGCGGCATGGCGTGGCCTACTGGACCAGTACGGTTCGGGCGCCGGCATCGGCCACGACGCGGGACGACGCCGTGCGACTGTCACCGTCAGCGGCACTGTGCACGCCGGGCACTCTGGCGCCCGGCGGCCCCGCACAGACCTCGGTGTCACCGTCACCAACACCGGACACCGGCGTCGAGCAGTTGAGACCAAGGTCAGCTCGGTCGCCGTCGATGCACGCGACGGACTTGGTCGGCACAGCTGACATCGTCGATGCCGGACTTCACGAGCAGCGACTTCTGGCTGCCGGAGACGCTGCCGACTGGGTGCTCCGTCGACGCCTCGACGTGGACTGCCGCGGAGCTCGCGTGCTGACGAGAGCGCCGATACCGCGTTCACCGTGCAATGTCAGATGACCGACACGGCAACGACCAGGACGACTGCAAGGGCTGCTGACCGTCGCCTGACTGCAGGCTACGACGCCTCGAGCTAGTAGCGTCGCTGAGCCGGGGCGGCCTCGCCGGTGGCGCGCTGAGTCGCGACGTCAGCCGACCTGCATCGGCGAGCGGTTGCGGAGTCTACCGAGAGGAGTATCGATGGCGGGCAGGGCGAGGACGACGGGTCGGGTCAGGGTTCTTGCCCTGGCCGCCGTCGTCCTCGCCGTCTTCGCCGGGACGCTCCCGGGGCAGGCCCCGCAGGCTGAGGCCGCCCCACTCGTCCCCGGGACGGACTTCTCGATCTCCAGCACGATCAGCAGCTCGGCGACCTCACCGAGTCCGCCGGCCCTGCTCTACCTGGGGGTGACGCGCTACCTCTGGTACGCGGTCACCAATCCACTGCCGCAACCGATCACCGTCACCACCCTGGGCATCGACCGCGTCGATGCCCCTGCGGCGTGTCCGGCCAGCAACCTCGACCTCGGGGATCCCACGTTCACGGGGTCCTTCGTGGTCCCCGCTGGTGCCACGAGCACGGTTCCGGCGCCGAAGCCGATCACGCTGGTCAACCACCCGACCATCAACCAGGACGCGTGCAAGAACGTCACGTTCACCTTCCAGTTCAGCGGAAGCGCGCGGGTCTCAGACGCCCCCGAGCCGGCCGCCAAGATCGCGACGGCAACCGTGGTGGCCACCGCGCCCACGGCCGTGGCCCTGGGCGGGTCCGTGGCCGTCACGGCGAAGGTCACCCGGGTCGGGGACGCGCTCGACGTCGTCCGGCACCCTCGACTCCTTGTCGACGCCCACCGGAAGCGTCAGCTTCTACTCACGCAGCGCATCCGGGCGCCAGACCCTGCTGGGGACTGGGACGCTGGATGCGAACGGAACCGCCACTCTGCAGCTCACGTCGCTGCCGGCGGGCGACATCGGCCTGTACGCGGTGTACGACGGCACCGACGTCTTCGCCGGATCGACCTCCCCGATCACCATGCAGGCCGTGATCGCTCCGCCGCCGCAGTGCACCGGGACCTACACGACGTCGATCATCGGCAGGCCAGCCTCGCCCGTCATCAAGGGCACCCGCGGCAATGACTTCATCTACGCGGTCGGGGCTGACTACCGGATCAAGAGCCTCAAGGGCGACGACTGCGTGGTGGTGGGTGATGGGAACAACATCATCCGCGACGGGTCGGGCTCCGACGTCGTGATTGCCGGCAACGGTCGCAACACGATCAAGGTCCTGAGCAGCCGGAACACGGTCATCGTCGGCAGCGGCTCGGGCAACAACATCACCGCCAAGGGCACCAAGAAGCGCGGCTCCAAGATCCGCAGGAACTCGTCGGGGAACCGCATCACCGTGGGCGACGGCTCCGGCACGCGGATCACGGTGCTCAAGGGCAATCGCAACCAGATCGCCGTCGGCGATGGCGCGGCGAACCGGATCAAGGTGCGCAAGGGCAAGAAGAACCAGATCACCGTGGGCGACGGTGCCGCGAACCGCGTCAAGATCGGCCGGGGCTACCGGAACCAGATCTCGATCGGCGACGGTGACCGGAACCGGATCAGGGTCCGCCGGGGCAACAAGAACGTGATGGCCCTGGGTGAGGGTGCCGGGAACCGGATCTTCATCCGCAAGGGCAAGAAGAACCTGATCGCCGTGGGTGACGGCGATGGCAACCGGATCAGGGTCCGGCGCGGCAGCGGGAACGTGATGTCCGTGGGCGACGGTTCGTTGAACCGGGCCTTCGTCCGCAAGGGCAACCGGAACCGGATCGTGATCGGCGATGGCGAGAGGAACCTCGTCAAGGTCAAGGGCGTGAAGAACCGCGTCACGCTCGGCATGGGCCGCTACAACAAGGTCACAGCACGCCGGGGTGGCACCCGCGCACGCTGCATCCTGCCGATCCCGCCGCGCGACTGGCGGGGGTCGGCGGCGCGGTACTACCGCGACAGCCTCACGCGGTGCCGGGTGGTGACCCGATGACGCCTCAGAGCCGGATCGTCGGCACAGCCCTGCTGCTCCTGGCCCTCATGGCCGGAGCGGCGAACACCGCGTGGGCGTACTGGACCAGCACGGGCAACGGGACCGGCCTGGCCGCCACAGCCACTCTGAACCCACCGACGGCCGTGACCGCGACGAACGCACCCGGCGAGGCCGATGTGGACCTGGCCTGGACCGCGCCCACCGGCCTGGCGCCTGAGGGCTACTACGTCACGCGGATCGACGACAGCGACAACTCAGTGGCGCCAGCGTGCGGCAGCTCGCCTGCTGCGCTGCTGACTGCGGTCTCCTGCACGGACTTGCTGGTTCCCTCTGGGGACTACCACTACACCGTCACCGCTGTGTACCGGTCGTGGACGGCCGTGAGCTCCGACAGCAACTCGGTCTCCGTCGGTTCGGACACCACCGCACCGATAGTGACTGTCACGATGGTGAACGGCTCGGTCGAGACGTTCCCCTTCGCCACGCGGGCCTTCATCCGCTCGATCGGTGGTACCTGCGGGACGGCCCCCGGGGACCTGCCCACGATCAGCCCGCTGATCGACGGCGTAGCCACCAACCCCGCCACCACGTCGTGCGTCGCTGGATCCTGGACGCTGACCTTCGCCACGCGGCTCCCGCGCCCGGGGACATGGATCGTGTCGGCCACCCAGGCTGACGCTGCAGGCAACACCGGCACCGCACCGGTTCAGACGATCAGCTCCGAGCGGATCCGACCCACGTTGGACTCCATCGCGCGCACCGGGGCGTCGGAGTCGACCAACGCTGGGTCCTTGTCCTGGACGGTGACGTTCTCCGAGCCCGTGGTGGGGGTCACGACGTCTGACTTCGACCTGCCCACCAGTGGGCTCATGGGGGCACCGACAGTGTCGAGCGCCACACCGGTCGGCGGTGGGCCCAGCGCCACATGGATCGTGTCTGCCGACATGAGCGGCGTGACAGGCACCAACGCCGGGTCGATCGGGCTGGACCTCAACGGTCGGGGATCGATCACCGACCCCGCGACGAACGCCCTGCAGACGAACTCGTTCACAGGAGAGACCTACGTCTACGACACCACGCCGCCCGCAGTGACATCGATCGCGAGGGCTGGCGCCTCGCAGGTCGTGAACAGCGGGCCGCTGTCGTGGACGGTCACCTTCTCCGAGCCGGTCGGCGGTGTGGACGCGTCCAGCTTCGGGCTGGCCGGTACCGGGATCGCGGGTACCCCGACGATCACCGCGGTCACAGCAACTGGCGGAGCGCCCAGCGCGACCTGGACAGTGACGGCGACCACGACCGGTGTGACCGGGACCAACGTCGCGGCAATCGGCCTGAACCTCGTCGCGGCGGGATCCAGCACGGACGCGGCCGGGAACCCGGTGAGCCCCGCGTCCTTCACCGGCCAGGCCTACACCTACGACACCACCGCGCCGGATGTGACCATCACCAGGGTGAACGGCCTGACTCCGGCGTTCCCGTACGCGACCAACAGCAGCGTCACATCCATCGGCGGCGCGTGTGGCCAGAGCGCTGCGGACTCCCCAACCGTCGCCCCGCTCATCGACGGTGCTCCCACAGCGCCGGCCACTGCCACGTGCACGTCGGGATCCTGGACGCTGAACCTCACTGCGCCGCTCTCATCGGACGGTCCCCGGAGCCTGTCGGCCACACAGGGCGATGCCGCAGGCAACACCGGCACGGCGCCGAGCCAGACGATCACCATCGACAAGACCCGGCCCACGGTGGCCTCGATCGTGCGGGCGGGTGCGGCCCAGGCGGTGAAGTCCGGACCGCTGACGTGGACGGTGACGTTCTCCGAGCCGGTGAGTGGGGTGGCGGCGACCAACTTCGCGCTGGCCACGAATGGGATCGGCGGGACGGCGCCGACCATCGCGCTCCCCACGGCTACCGGCGGGTCACCCAGCGCGACTTGGACGGTGACGACCGGCGCGACCGGCACGACTGGCACCAACGCCGGTCAGATTGGGCTGAACGTGTCCACCAGTGGGTCGGTCGTCGACCTGGTCGGCAACACCCTGAGCACCTCGTCGTTCACCGGGGAGGCCTACTCCTACGACACCACGCGGCCGACGGTCAGCTCGATCGTTCGCGCGGGCGCCGCGCAGGCGGTCAACGGCGGGTCGTTGTCGTGGACGGTGACGTTCTCCGAGCCGGTGACCGGGGTGGCGGCGTCGAACTTCGGACTGGCCCTCGGGATCACCTCGGGCACACCCAGTATTGCCACGGTCACAGCTCCCGGGGGATCGCCGAGTGCTACCTGGACAGTGAGCGCCAACTCCAACGGCGCGACCGGGACCAACGCCGGCTCGATAGGGCTGAACCTGACCGGCAGCGGCGTGATCGCGGACGCGGTGGGCAACACGTTGAGCACCACGTCGTTCACCGGGCAGGCCTACACCTACGACACCACGCGCCCGGTCGTCACCGGAGTCTCCTCGACTCTGGCCAACGGCAGCTACCGGGTTGGGCAGGTGGTCCCGATCACGGTGACGTTCGACGAGCCCGTCACAGTGACGGGCACCCCGCGCCTGAGCCTGTCGACAGGCACACCGTCGACCACGGCGGTCGACTACGCGGGCGCTTCGGGGCCGAACACCCTGACCTTCACCTACACGGTGGCTGCTGGCAACACCTCCGTGGATCTTGACTACGCCTCGACGGCGGCCCTCAGCGGGGGCACGATCACCGACGACGCGACCAACACGGCGACGATGGGCCTGCCTGCCCCTGGCGCTACCGGCTCCCTGGGTGCCAGCAAGGCCCTGGTCATCGACACGACCCCGCCCGTCGTGTCGGTCACCAGCGTGAACGGTTCGGTCCGGGTGTTCCCGTGGGCCACCAACGTCCACGTCACGTCCATCGGAGGATCGTGCGGAACGAGCGCCGGGGATGCGGCCACGGTCAGCCCGCGGATCAACGGGGCAGCTACGAACCCGGCCACGGCCACGTGCTCATCGGGCGTGTGGAACCTGACGCTCTCCTCGGCGCTGTCGACCGACGGGCCCCGGACGCTGTCCGCGACACAGCTCGATGCGGCAGGCAACACCGGTACGGCGCCGAGCCGGACGGTCACCATCGACAGGACCCGACCCACCGTCAGTTCGATCGTGCGGGCGGGTGCTGCGCAGTCGGTGAAGTCCGGGCCGTTGTCGTGGACGGTGACGTTCTCCGAGCCGGTCAGTGCGGTGGCGACGTCGAACTTCGCGCTGGCCAGGAGCGGGATCTCGGGCACCACGTCGATCACCGAGGCCGTGCCCGTCGGTGCGGTGCCGAGTGCGACCTGGACGGTGACTGCCAGCACGGGCACGGCGACGGGCACGAACGCCGGCTCCATCGGACTGAACCTCACCAGCAGCGGGGCGGTGGTCGACCACGTGGGCAACACGCTGAGCACCACGTCCTTCACGGGGCAGACCTACACCTACGACACCACCAACGCGACCGTGACGGGCGTGTCCTCACCGTTGGCCAACGGCAGCTACACGGTCGGCCAGGCGGTGCCGGTGACTGTCACCTTCAATGAGCCGGTGACCGTGACAGGGACGCCGCAGCTGCGGCTGTCGACCGGCTCCCCAGCCACGACGCTTGTGGACTATTCCGCCGGGTCGGGCACGACCACCCTGACGTTCACCTACGTGGTCGCCGCCGGCAACACCTCGGGCGATCTGGACTACGCCTCGACCGCAGCCCTCGTGCTCAACGGCGGTTCGATCACCGATCTGGCGACGAACACCGCGACCCTGACCCTGGCAGCGCCCGGCGCGAACGGTTCCCTGGGCAGGGCCAAGGCCCTGGTCATCGACACGACCGGGCCGGTGGTCACGGTGACGGACCTGAGAGGCTCAACTTCTGGTTCTTCAACCTGGTGCGGGTCACCGGTACTGCCGACAATGCGGAGGGCCCGGTCACGGTCTACCTGTGCACGGACGTCGGCCCGCCCTGCAACGCCGGCAACGCGACCCAGACCGTGACCAATGTGACGGTCTCGGGCGGAACGTGGGACACCGGCTGGGTCGGCGCGAGCGGTACGGGGACGTGGTACGCCAGCGCCACCCAGGCCGATGCGCTCGGCAACATCGGACAGAGCAACCTCTTCGGCCCGATCGTCGACTAGTCAGCGGACGAGGGGGAGCCGGATCGTGACGGTCGTCCCCTCACCGAGCGTGGAGGCGAGTACGATTCGACCGCCCTGGGCCTGGACGAGGGCGCGCGCCACGGGCAGGCCCAGTCCCGATCCGGGGGTCTCCTCGGAGGCGCCGCGCCAGAACCGATCGAAGGCATAGGGCACCTGATCTGATGCGATCCCGGGGCCGCTGTCCCGAACCTCAATCAGGGCGGTGTCGTCCTGGGAGCGCACAGAGACCACGACCTGATCCCCGGAACGGCAATGCCTGGCTGCATTGGCCAGGAGGTTGCCCACAACTTGGTGCATGCGGTCCGGATCTGCACGCGTCCGCACACCTTCCTCCAGCTCAGCCCTGATCTGGAGCCCGGCCGCTCGCACACGGCTGCTCCATGCCGCCAGGATCTGGTCGACCAGCGTTGCCAGGTCCAGCTCGCGTGGCTGCAGGTCCGGGCCGACGCCCTCGGCCTGGGACAACTCCGAGAGGTCGTTGAGGATCCTGCCCATCCGGACGGCCTGATCGTGAAGTGTCTCCAGGGACCGCTCATCGGCAAGGCCCGGATCGACGCACAGCTCCTCGAGCCCTCCCTGCAGGGCGGTCAACGGCGTGCGCAGTTCGTGGGCCACATCGGCCGACAGGTGTTGGCGCGCCTGCTCGACGTGCGAGACCTCATCGGCCATCGCATTGAACGCCACGGCCAGCTCGCCGATCTCGCCGGGTCCCGAGATGCTGGCGCGAGCGGCCCGGTCACCTGAGGCGAAGGCGCGGGTGGTCTCGGTCAGGTCGGTCAGGGGAGTGGTCAACCGGCGAGTCAGGTGGATCGCCAGCAGGAGGGCGACACCCATCGCGAAGGTGGTGGCGGCCACGAGCCAGCCGAGGCTGGGGCTGGGCGCTGCTTGAGCTCCGGCTCCTGTCGGGAACCCCACGCTGACCTCTCCGACCTGCTGGCCCTCGACCACGATGGGCTCGGCGAGCGCACGTGTCCCGAAGCCGGGACCAAGGGGGCCCCCGAAGACGATCGTGTCGGACTGGTCGAGCACGACGAGGTGGCCGCCGGCCTCGGTCGCCTGGACCTGGGCCTGGTCCAAAGCCGTGAGTTCCCAGCGTCCGCCGGTCTCGTAGGCGGCCGCCGCAGCCAGGGCCATGTCCCTGGTGAGCCCCTCCCGTTGCGTGCGGGTCGCTGCCGACCGCGTGAGATCGATGCCCACGATCGTGACGACCAGAAGCACCGTGATCGTGGTGAGGGCGACGGCGAGCAGGGCCGCCAGGGATCGACGACCGTAGGAGCCCAGGCCGAGCAGCTCAGGCATCGGCCGTCATCCCGAACCGATAGCCGATCCCGACCACCGTCTCGACGATCTGGTGCTCGGAATCATCGAGCTTGTGTCGCAGGTTCTTGATGTGGGAGTCGATGACCCGCTCGTACCCCTCGAACTCGTATCCACGGACACGATTGACCAGTTCCTTGCGGGTCAGGACGCGCCCGGGGGAGTCGGCCAGCGATGCGAGCACATCCCACTCCGTCACCGTGAGGACCAGCGGGCTGCCATCCAACGTCACAAGATGGCGTCCGGAGTCGATCGACAGACGGTGGTCCCCGAAGGTCCGGGTGCCGTCCTGCGGGGAATGCCCAGTGCTGCGGGCCAGGACCGCGCCCACGCGCAACACCACCTCAGTGGGACTGAACGGCTTGACGACGTAGTCATCTGCCCCCAGACGAAGGCCGGCGATGCGATCCTTCGTCTCCGAGCGGGCGGTGAGGACGATCACCGGGACATCGGGTGTGGCAAGTCCCAGGATCTCTGACCCGTCGATGTCAGGGAGGCCCAGATCGAGGAGGACGAGGTCGACCTGCGCCTCCTGCAGAAGTCGTAGTGCTTCCGCCCCCGCTCCCGTGGTCAGGACGGAATAGCCGGCCCTTTCGAGGAACCGGCGCAGCATGTCGCGGATGTCTCGCTCATCCTCGACCACAAGGACCGTTGCCATGGCTGTCTGAACGACCGATCGGGGCCGACAGACCCGTCACCTCCCCCCTACCGCAGTACTCGGCAGATCCCGATGACCACTTGAGCCCCCGGAGTGCCTCTCCACACATTCTCCACATGATCGACTCAAGCACGCCACACGGCGGCGGATGAGCGAGGCGCGGATGCCCGGCAAGGGCGTCCCCGCCCCCCGCACCGTCATGCCCAGGGGCAGAGCATGAGCCCGGACTGGACTGCCACCGCGGTGGTGGCCACGACCGGGGGCAGGGCGGTTGTTGGGAACAGTGCCACCGCGACCCGCTCGCGGCGCGTCTTGCCGCCCAGACCATGACCATCACGGCCAGGGAGTGGACCACCAGCATCGACGACACATCACTGCACGGCTGGGGCGTGAGGCTTGTGGCGCTGGGCGAGCGCCCGACCCAGCCGCGCTGAGAGTGTGGTCCCATGCCGGCCGCCATTCCCCTGCGTGGGTCCTGGTCGATCCCCGCGGCCGAGGTGAGCTGGCGCTTCTCGCGGTCGTCAGGGCCGGGGGGCCAAGGGGTGAACACCACCGATTCGCGGGTCGAGCTGGTCTACGACCTCGCGCACACGACGGCTCTGCCTGAGCACCTGAAGCGCCGGGCACTGGATCGGCTGGGCCCGCGCCTGGTCAACGGAGTGCTCACGGTGAGTGCGAGCGCTCAGCGATCGCAGCTTCAGAACCGGATTGAGGCGGAGCGCAGGCTGGGCGAGATCGTCTCCGCCGCGATTGCTCCCGCACCGAGACCGCGCCGGGCAACGAAGCCCTCGAGGGGTTCCATCGAACGCAGGCTTGCCGCGAAGCGCCGGCGCGGTGAGACGAAGCGGATGCGCGGTCGGGGCGACGCGGACGGCTGACGGTCGGCGGCGCGGTCGGCGGCGCGGTCGGCCCGGTCAGGCCGCGGGCACCACGAGCACGGGGATGTCGGTGAACTCGATCACGTGCAGGACCTGTGACCCGACGAACGGTTGGCCCACGTGCCGCACCCCCGACCGCCCGAGCACGATGATGTCGGCGCCCCACGCAGCAGCCTGATCGAGGATCACCTCGGCGGGGCGGCCGGGCAGCATGGTCGTCTCGATCGGGACATCGGACTGTCCGGCGAGATTCGTGATGTAGCCCAGCAGGGCCCTGGGCGCCTGGTCGTCGGAGGCGATGTCTGTCTTCCCTCCCCGATTGCGCGAGTCGGGTCGCGAGGCGCTGGCCACGACGTGGACAGCCAGAATCTGGCCGTGGCACTCGTGGGCGAACCTGATCGCGGTGCGTGCGGCCGCGACGCCCGCGGGGGAGTCGTTCACGGCCAGCAGGATGCGGGTCATCGCCGTTGCCTTCCTGCGCGGGTCGGATCGGCTGCCCATCGCAGCCGGACGTGCTCGTCGTGCTCGAGGTCGTCGAGCTGGATCAGCAGGTGTGCCCGGGCGTCCTCCAGGCGCGGGAGCCACCGCCGCTGCAGGGCGCGCAGCTGCCTGCGGGTGGAGGCGATCTCCGCGGTGATGGCCGCCTGCGCGGTGCTGGCCACCGCATGCTCCACACCCGCACGCACCGCCCCCTGCGCGGCCGTGGCGGCGTGGTGCAGGGCTGTGTTGTCGGGCAGGAACCCACCGGGTGACCCGGGAAGCTCGGCTGTGGCTGCGGCGGGGTAGCGCACGCCCATGGTCAGGCGCCAGTCGACCTCGATGACGGCGTCCGCCCCGTCGGTGGCCAGGCGCACGCCCCGCTCACCGCTGAGCAGGGCGGACCGGAGCATCCAGGCATCGAGTGCCGCGACAGCCCGCTCCCACTCCTCGCGGGTGCGCGCAACGCGCAGCGCGTAGTCCTGCTCCTCGGCCAGGAGGATGCGCAGCTTGCGCTCCAGCAGGTCGCTGCCGCGCTCGGCGACCACCTGCCGGCGCACCAGCCACGGCAGCCCAGCTCGTCCGGGAGGTTGTCCGCGCACCATGGTGGTCATGGCGCCTCCCGCATGGTCGGCCCGTGCCGCACGCTCGGCGTCGTGCTCGGAGATGAGGGCCAACGGCAGCATCGTGAGCTCGCGCCGGGGCAGCTCACCGAGCACGTCCCAGGCCAGGTCGAGGGTGTCGTCCAGGCTGCGGTCCTCGGTGGCGCCCTGGAACAGCAGCAGCTTCTCGAACGCGGTCTCGTAGCTCAGGTAGCGCTGGTCGGTGCCGCTGAGCGTCTCGAAGCCGACAAGGTCTGCCAGCTCGCGCACCTGTCGTGCGTGGGCCAGGGCGGCCATCACCTGGCCGGCGAGGTCGAGGTGGTCCGCGCGTGTGCGCCCCGGCCCGGCGCCCTTGCGCATGAGGCGTGACAACGACTGCAGCGGGTCCACTGGTGGGTAGATGCCGCGGGAGTGCAGGTCCTGGGACAGCACGACCTGGCCCTCGGTGATGTATCCGGTGAGGTCCGGAACCGGGTGGGTGATGTCGCCCCCGGGCATCGTCAGCACCGGCAGGATCGTGACCGATCCCGGGAGTCCGCGGACACGTCCGCAGCGTTCGTACAGGGATGCCAGGTCGCTGTACAGGTAGCCCGGGTAGGCCCGTCGGGCCGGGATCTCGCCCCTGGCGGCCGAGACCTCGCGCAGCGCCTCGCCGTAGCTGGTCATGTCGGCCATCACGACCAGGACGTGGCGCCCGAGCGTGAAGGCGAGGTGCTCGGCCACGGTCAGGGCGATCCGCGGGGTCAGGATCCGCTCGATCACTGGATCATCGGCGGTGTTCACCAGCAGCGACAGCTCACCTGCCCGTGAGCGTGCCTCCAGCCCGTCGCGGACCGCCGCCGCGTCCGCATGCGTCAGGCCCATCGCGGCGAAGACCACGGAGAAGGGCTCGCCGCCCACGTGGGCCTGTGCGGCGATCTGGGTGGCCAGCTCCAGGTGGGGGAGCCCGGCGATGGAGAAGATGGGCAGCTTCTGCCCGCGGACCAGTGTCGCCAGCCCGTCGATGGCCGAGATGCCGGTGAGCACCGGATCGGCCGGTGGCTCGCGCAGCAGGGGGTTCAGCGGTGCGCCGGTGGTGGCCGCGGTGCCGGTGCCGTGGATGGGTGGCCCGCCGTCGATCGGGACCCCGCGGCCGTTGCACACCCGACCCAGCCAGTCCGGACCCACCGGGCACGCGCAGTGGTGCGCCGCTGAACCGGACACGGGTGCCCTGGGGATCGAGCCCGTCGGTGCCCTCGAGCACCTGCACGATCGCGAGGTCACCGTCCACCTCGAGGACCACTCCGTGCCGGTCCTGGCCGTCGGACAGGCGCACCGTGACGTACTCGTCCCAGCCGACGCCACGGACGCCGGCGACGATGAGCAGCGGTCCGCGCAGCTCTGTGATCCCGCCGTAGTCCAGCGCACCCCAACGGCTCATGGCGCCACCAACCCCGGGGTGGCCAGCAGGTCCAGGGACTCGAGGACTGTGTCGCGCCGTTCCTCGACACCGGAGACGTCCGCCGGGTCCGTCTCGTCGCGGGCGCGCACGATCGGACCCCAGTCGACCTCCTCGATCACCGACGCCGGGACGCCCAACTCGATCAGGGACTGGCACCGGTCGTGCACGGCGAGCACGGCGTCGACCAGCGCTGCGCCCTTGTCCGGCGAGCAGACGGCGTCCTTGGCTGACAGCGCGCTCTGCTGCAGCACAGCCTCGCGCACCAGCCGGCCGGTCAGCAGCACCATCCGCTCCGAACCCGGCAGGGATCCGACCCCCACCAGGTCCGAGAGTGCTGCGAGCCGGTCGGCGTCGGCGACCAGGGACAGCACGCGACCCCGGCGGCGCGCCCATTGCGGATCACCACGCGCTGCATGCCAGGACCCCACGGGTGCGGCATCACGGGAGAACGAGGTGGTCCACGAGACGGCCGGGTAGTGCCGGGCGTAGGCGAGGTCGCGGTCCAGGGACCAGACGCTGCGCACGAACCGCTCCGTGTTGGCTGTCACCGGCTCGGTGGCATCACCCCCGGGCGGCGAGACCGCTCCGATGACCGTCACCGACCCCTGGCGCCCACCGCAGGTCTGGACGTGACCCGCTCGCTCGTAGAACGCGGCCAGCGCGGAGCCGAGGCTGGCCGGGTAGCCCTCCTCCGCGGGCAGCGCACCTGAGCGGGACGCGAACTCGCGCAGGGCCTCGGCCCATCGGGACGTGGAGTCCGCGATCACCACCACGTGCAGGCCCATGTCACGGAAGTACTCCCCAACAGTCATCCCCGTGTAGACACTGGCCTCCCGGGCCATCATCGGCATGTTCGACGTGTTGGCGATCACGACCGTGCGATCGGTCAGGCGACCCCCGGTCCGCGGATCGACGAGGTCGGCCAGCTCCGCCACGACATCGGCCATCTCGTTGCCGCGCTCGCCGCAGCCCACGTAGACGATCACGTCGGCCGTGCACCACTTGGCCACCTGCTGGAGCAGCACCGTCTTGCCCGTGCCGAAACCGCCGGGGACCGCAGCAGAGCTGCCCAGGGCCACGGGATAGAGCAGGTCGAGCACCCGCTGGCCGGTCACCAGCGGTGCGCCGCCATCGATGCGGCCCCGGTGCGGGCGGGGCAGCCGCACCGGCCATCGTTGGGCCATCCGGAGGGGCTGCCCGCCGACGAGGGCGAGGGTCTCGTCGGCCGAGAAGCTGCCGGCCGTGACGATGCTCTCCACCGTCCCAGCCCGTCCGACGGGCACCAGCACGCGTAGTTCCAGCGGTCCGTGGGGACGCACGATCCCGATCGTCTCGCCGGCTTCGAGCCTGTCACCATCCTTCGCGACCGGCTCGAACTCCCATGTGCGCTCATCGGTACCCGCGCCTGTGCCCGGTGTCAGCCATGTGCCGGCGCCGTCCAGGGGGCGCAGCAGCCCGTCGAACGTCCCCCCGAGGAGTCCGGGGCCGAGCAGGGCCGACAGTGGCTCACCGAGGGGGGTTGCTGTGTCCCCTGGCGCCAGGCCGCCGGTGTACTCGTAGGCCTGGATGGTGGCCACGCCATGGGCGATCGACACGATCTCCCCGGGCAGGTGCAGCGGTCCGAGTTCGACGACCTCGGACATCGCGACGCCGACCAGCCCGGTGGCCTCGACGAGCGGGCCGCTGACCCGCACGATCCGGCCGACCGCCGATGGTGCGCGTGGGAGGTCGGTCATGGGTCCCAGAGCTCCGCGAGGTCGCCGCCGATGCTGTCCAGGAGGTCGTCGGCCAGCCCGTCCAGGGAGAACTCCACACGTCTGTCACCCAGGCTCGCCAGGAGCCCGCCGCGCGGCAGCTCCACGATGGACGTGCCCGGTCCGAGCTCGCGCGTGGCGCGTTCCCGCAGGGCGGTGAGCAGTCGTGGATGGACCGGGTCATCACGAAGGGCGCTCACCGCGTCCCGGGCGGCCTGCCGGACATGCTCGTGGGCCTCCTCCTGGGCGGCCAGGAGCACGGCCCGTGCCTCCCGCTGCGCCCTGCCCCGCTCGGTGGCCAGGACCTCGGCGGCGTCAGATGCCCCCGTGGCCCGGGCATCGGCAAGCACGGCATCGGCCTCGGCCCGGGCGCCGGCAAGGGTCGCTCCAGCGTCCGAGTCCGCCGCCGCGAGGACCTCGGCGGCGTCCCGCTTCGCGCGCTCGATGAGTGCGGTGACCAGCGGGGCGAGGGGATCGACCGGTGCGTCGACGTGGTCGGGGCTCATGGGGGCATCACCACCGTCAGCGGTCCCGTGATGGGCGTCTCGAGCGCGCTGGCGGCGCTCGGCGTCAGGATCACCAGGACGACGTCCTCGGGCAGCTCGGCCCAACTGCTGCGGACCTCGTCCGGATCGTTGCCGGGCAGGACCAGCACGCCAGCCAGGCCCAGGCCCTGCACGCGCAGGGCCTCCCCGATCGCGGCGATGCCGCCCATGTCAGGCGTACCCCATGAGGATGATCGCCACGATCAGCCCGTAGATGGCGATGCCCTCGGCCAGCCCGACGATCACCATGGCCCGGCCGAACAGCTCGGGCCGCTCGCTCATCGTGGCCAGGGCCGCCGAGCCGGTGCTCGCCACAGCGATCGCGGCCCCGATGCACGACCCGGCGACAGCGATCGCTGCGCCGAGCAGCGCTGCCCAGTTGGAGCTTGCGTCGGTGGTCGTGGCGTCGGCCGTGGCGGCCTGGGCCGCTGCCGGGTCGGCGTTCGTCGCCATGACCAGGATCACCACGCCAGCGCGCTCATCAGCGCCGTGGACCCGAGGATCACGCGCAGGGCTGCTCGGGAGTCGGCGCGCACGGCCACCCGGACGGCCATCGCCACGACGACGAGCACGGGAAGGCAGATCAGCCAGACGATCACGGGACACGCTCCTCGGTTGTGGGGACGAGCCAGGGCTGGAACGCCCGGCCCTCGGAGACGAAGATCTTGGAGAACAGCTCGTAGTACTCCAGGCGCATGGCCTGCACACCTGAGACGACGCCCTCCAGGGCGAAGGTCAGGGCGTTGCCCAGGACGAACACGGCCACCGCCGCCAGCAGGGCCAGGCCGCCTGCGGACCACAGGGCGGTCGTGCCGTCCCAGACCATGGCCAGCAGGGCGGCGTGGGCCAGGCCGAACGCAGCCAGGCGGGCGAAGGACACAAGGTTCGTGCCCAGCCGGATCACCCCGTCGAAGAGCTCCACCCCGGCCTCGGCGGCTCCGGCCGGGCCTCGGTCCGAGGCCGCGAACAGCCCGATGTAGGACAGCACCAGCCCGCCCAGGCCGATCGCGACGGCGGCGGCGAACAGCCATTGGTCCCCGGTGAACGCACCGAGCGCGAACAGGCCCAGTGCGAGGAAGACGATGATGCCCGCGACGCCCGAGGAGGCCACGAGGGCCAACCTCCAGCCGCCCTCCCGCCAGCGGTTCACGGTGCCCAGGACGTACGCACCAGCCAGAAGGCATGCTCCCGCGCCGACCGCGACCTGCAGCAGCAGGATGGGGTCCTCGAGCGGGTCGAACCACAGCACGGGGAGCACGCCGGTGGGCCCGAAGAACTGCCCGAACAGGACTCCGAAGAAGATCGCCATCGCCGCCGACGCCACGACGAAGGGCCAGATCCGCCGGATCCCCATGAGCCGCGGGATCCGGCCGGCTGCGAGCAGGAGGCCTCCGGCCAGGAGCAATGCCCCCTGGCCGGCGTCGGCGAACATCATGCCGAACATGACGGCGAAGGCCAGGCCGGCCATCACGGTCGGGTCGACATCCGCGTAGGGAACCGTCGTGTAGGTGTCCACCAGCGGCGCGAACGACTTGTTGAGCCGCCCGCGATCATGGACCAGCGAGGGTGGGTCGACGCCGCGGGGCGTCGCGAGCGGTACGACTGCGCCGCCGTGTGGAGCCAGGAGCGCGGCCAGCGGCTCCACCTCGGCGGCAGGGGCCCACCCGAGCACGCCGGACACCGCCCCGCGATCCACGGCGGCGGCAGCGCGCTGCTCGAGCTGGGCCTCGCCGGCGATCAGGTCGCTGCGCCCGGCATCGGCCAGGATCGTGATGTCAGGCGGCGTCCTGGCCAGGAGGGGCTCTGCGTCCTCGATGCCCGGCATCCGGACCCGGGCCCGGCCCGCTGGTCCGGTATCCGCCTCGGGCGCGGTCTCGAGTTCCGTGGAACCACGGCCAGCCACCTCCACGAGGACGTCGCGCAGGCTCTCCGAGGGCGCAAGGATCGCCACC
The DNA here is from genome assembly GCA_963697345.1 of uncultured Actinomycetes bacterium. GTDB lineage: Bacteria > Actinomycetota > Actinomycetes > S36-B12 > CAIYMF01 > Prado023. Next base: position 30,458 of record CAVONS010000008.1, read on the forward strand.
CGGCGCATGCGGATCGGCTCGAGGGACTCACGCCACGGCATCGAAGGCCTCCAATCCTCCGGGTGCCGTGGTGCCCCCACGCGCGGCCACCTCGAGGGCCGCCCGGACGCGCCAGGCGTCCGCGGCCAGTACCGCCACCGCGCCGATCACCGGATCCGGGGACCCCACGGGCTGACGCAGGAGGGCGAAGCCGTCGGTGGAGACACGTGCCCACCACGACGCCTCTGCCCGCCAGAGATCCGCAGGGTCGTCGATCGGGTCCAGGGGCCAGCGAGCATCTGCGGGCAGGCTGGTGACGAAGGTGGTCAGGGTCCTGGTCTCCAACCAGTGGGTGCCCAGGAGCCGAGTCGTCAGCAGGGCGGTCGATGCGGGGATGGTCCGGTCACCGAGCAGGTGCGGGCGGGCGATCACGAGCGTCGCAGCGCCGACAGCCCAGGTGCGGGCACGGGGGACGTTGGCCGACACCCGGCCGGCCCAGGCAAGGCGCATGGCCAGCCGGATGCCGTCGGGGTCATCCACCCCGGGGTCGCCCCACACGGAGCGTGTCAGGAGCGTGCGCATCTGCTCGGCGGATGTCGCGCCCGCCAGTGAGTTCCAGGTGGTCGACAGCCCGCCGAGCCGGAACGGCGGCTCGTGCGTCCCGCCGGCGATCTCCCGCAGGCGCTCATCGACGTTGGCCACCTCGAAGCCCCCGGCGAGCACCCGCAGGAACCGTGCGTCCCCGCGGGGGAGCCATCCGGCCAGGACCCGCAGGTGCCACAGGAGCGTTTCGGCCACGCAGTGCTGGGCCCGTGCCAGTGACTGACCGGGGCGGACGTCACGGCCGTACGGCGAGTCGGCGAGGACGGCGAGTGCTCGCTCGAGGCTCGGACTGGTGGCAAGCTCCCGCGCCCCGGCTCCACCGACCCTTCTGTGGGCAAGGGCGCGTGCTCGGACGCTGGCCGCCACCCAGGCGGTGCTCATGAGGTCGCCGTTCCCGCCGCGGCAAGGATCTCCTCGCGGGCCTGGGCAACGATCCGCGTGAGGAGGCCCGGTTCCCGTGTGCGAGCCCGGGCTGCCATCGCCAGCGCCTCGTTGTGCGCCGATTCCATGATCTGCTGCGCCGACTCCTGGCCGGCGGCATGGGCGGCTGCAGCCGCGGCCGATCGCTCCGCCTTCGCGCGGCGGTGGGCCTCGTTGACCAGCGCCTGCCCCTGCTCATGTGCCGCGGCCCTACGGCGGGCTGCCTCTGCGACGGCGTCGGACCTGATCCGGTCTGCCTCGGCCTGGACGTCCTCGAGGCGGGTGAGCACCACCTCCAGCTCGGCCGAGCGCTCAGCGACGCGATCTGCGGGCACTCCTGCCGCGGACGGCGCTCCGGGCGTCGCACTCGGGCGCCACCGCTCGAGGAGGTCGCGCGTGCTCACCAAGGCACCTCCCATCGGAAGGCCTGCTCACCTCAAGTCTGGGCAGCCTGGTCAGCAACCGAAAGGGTCATTGGTCACACTGGTGGCGGGCACCTCTCAGCTTCCGGTGGTGGTCTCCGTCGCGCTGGGCATGAGGTCCTTCATCTTCTTCTGGATCATGTGGGTTGCCTGGCGCGGGGCCACCCGGCTGGCGATGTTCATGAGCCTGGCGTCGCGGCCGACGAAGATGTGCAGCTTGTCGGCCTCGATCCCGTCCAGGATGATCCGGGCTGCTTCAGGGGCGGACGTGGTGCGAGCACTGGCTGCCGCGGCCTGGTCCATGCCGGGGATGGTCACCCCGGAGTTCTCGGTGATGCTCGTGGCCACGGCGCCGGGCATGATGACTGAGACGCTGACGTCCGTGTCGAGCAGCTCGGCGTAGAGCCCTTCGGTCAGCAGCTTGATCGCGGCCTTCGAGGCGCCGTAGATCGACTGCCCGGGGACCGGCAGGAACCCGCCCATGCTCGAGACGTTGGCCAGGTGCGCCTCAGGGCGGCGGCGCAGGTAGGGCAGGAATGCCTTGACCATGTTGAGGGTGCCCATCAGGTTGATGTCCAGCACCCGTTCGATGGTGTCGAAGTCGAGATCCTCGACGTTGACGAAGGGTTGGATGATCCCCGCGTTGTTGATCAGGCCGTCGACGGCTCCATGTGCGGCGATCACGACGTCGGGCAGGGCTCCGATCGCCACCCGATCGGTGATGTCCAGCACATGGGTGGACAAGCCGGGGCCGACATCGACGAGGGCCGCTGTGCCCTCGAGTCCTTCGGGTCGGACATCGACAGCGGCGACCCGTGCGCCGCGACGCAGGAGTTCCAGGGCCACCTCGCGGCCCATTCCGCTGCCCGCACCAGTGACCACGATGACCTTGTCGCGGACCTTCATCGGCGCTCCTCTCGCGGCCGGTCACGCCCCAGAAGTGGATCTGGGAGGAAAACTACCCCCTGGACGCCGACATCGCGGGTTGTTCCGTCGTGGTCGGCGTCCAGCTTGTCGAAGGATCAGAGACCGGCGCTGTCGAGGAAGCTCTCCATCGCCCGCGCGTAGGCCGTCGGATCGACGTTCCAACTCCCCACGTGCTGAGCCTGGGGCTGCTCGACGAGGGTGGCCCCCGGACCCATCTCGGCCACGAGGTCGCGGGCCACCGACGCATCGACGGTGGTGTCCAGCCCACCCTGGAAGACGAGGGTGGGAGCGGTGATGGCGTCGGCCGTCGCGAGGTGGTCGTAGTCGTCGAGGTCGAGGCCGAAGCGCCACTGGGTGATCAGCATGGCCAGGGACTCCAGTGATTCCGGGATGGGCAGCCCGACAACCGGCAGGCTTCGGCTGTCCCCGATGGCATCGATGTTCGAGGCCAGGTCAGCAGGCGGCGAGTCAAGGATCACCGCGTCGATCGACTCGGCCCGCGGCCCCCGTCTCGAGGAAACCCAGCGCCACAGCTGCTCCGTGGCTGACCCCGCCGAGGACGATCCGGTCCGCGCCCTGGGACAGGGCGTAGCTGACGGCCGCCTCCACCTGCGGCACCTCGATGGTGCCGTACCCGTAGAGGCTGTCCGGCGGGCGCGGGACGCTGGGGTCGTTGACGTAGCTGATGAGCAGGCAGTTGATGCCGCGCGCATGCAGCGTCGTGGCCATCCGGAGCATCTCCGCCGGGTACCCACCCTTGCCGTGGACGAGCACTGCCCAGGTGGTCGTGGAGCCGGGGATCACCCATGCCGGGTAGGCCACGCCCTCGCTGGTGATCGTGGTCTCGGTGTACTCCAGGCCCAGCTGATCAGGGCTGGTCCACACGTCCCGGTTCACGCCTGCGGCCGATCCCACCACCGGAGTCTCCCCGACGATGTCCAGCACAGGGCGCGTGACCTGTCCGCCAGCGGAGTCCATCGCCGGGCCCGCGACGATCAGTGAGTCACCGACCTTGATGCCAACCGTGGCGTTCGCGTACTTGTCCGGTGTTGCGTACTGCGCGTCGAGGGTTGTGGTGACGGTGCCCTCGACCTGGTTCGTGGGGACCGTGAGATCGGTCAGGATGCCGGTCTGCGTTGTGGCCGGGACTCCGGGCCGCACCTCGAACACATCGTGGTGGATGGCGCTGGAGAAGAAGTAGCCACCGCCCACATAGAACAGCGTGACCAGGGCGATCAGCATGGTGAGCAGGACCCAGGGCCAACGGCGCCGATGGGTACGACGTGCCCCCACATGAGGGTCAGGAGGTGATGCTTCGGCTGGGGTGTGCCGGTCCGCGGCCTTGGTCGTCATACCTACTGCGATACGCCTGTCGGGCAGCTGCGAACAGGGTCGAATGGCCCGATTCTGACGATGGGGTGGGCATCGTGGCTCGTAGCATGGGCACGTGGATGCCTCCAGCACGCGGATCGGGTGGGACCGCGTCGCAGCCTGCTCGAGGGCCGCCGCCCTGGCGCTGGGCCTGCTCGGGCTGTTGGCAGGGTGCGGGGCAGGCGAGTCGGACGCGGGATTGCCGGTCGTCTCGGAGCCGGCTCCCGGCGCGAGTCAGACCACCCCGCCTGCCGAGCAGGGGACCGGGTCCGTGTCCGGCGTGGTCACGAACGTCGTCGACGGCGACACCATCGATGTGGCTGGAGCCGGGCGGATCCGGGTGATCGGCATCGACACCCCGGAACGTGGGGCGTGCGGCTTCGAGTCGGCGACGCTGGCGATGGCTGCGCTGGTCAACGGACGCGAGGTCGCCCTCGTGCCGGGCGCTGTCGATGACGTGGACCGATACGGGCGGCTGCTCCGCTACGTCGACGTCGGAGCCGTCGACGCCGGGCTGTCGCTGATCGACGACGGCTGGGCGATCGCTCGCTATGACAGCCGTGACGGCTACGGGCGGCATCCGCGCGAGGACGCCTACGTGGCCGCTGACCGGGCCGCACCGGACCTGGGGTGCTACCCGGACGACGAACCGTAGGACCCCCCCGGGCGGGCGCCGAGGGGCTCAGGGGATTCCCAGGACGAGTCTGGCGACCTCGGCCGGGGTCTGCGCGACCACATCGATGGCTTCCAGCGGGATTCCCGGTGTCTGGTGGCCCCAGCCGGCGGCGACCGCCAGGGCTCCTGTGGCCCGGGCCGCGATCATGTCGGCGTGACTGTCCCCGACGAAGACCACCCGGTCGGCCGGGACGCCGAGGCGCTCGATGGCCAGTTCGATCGACTCCGGGTTCGGCTTCGGCCCGCTGACCAGATCGACGGTGACGATCGTGTCCATGAGCGCGTCGAGTCCATGTGCGCCCAGGACGACCGATGCCGAGCGTCCGTCTGAGTTCGTGGCGACAGCCGTGCCCACGCCAGCGGCCCTGAGCGTCGTGAGCAGCTCCACGATCCCCGGGTAGGGGTCGATCCGGGTGACCGCCTCGGCCAGGGCGTCATGGAAGAGGTCGTCCTCGGCGTCGCTGGCCTCATGGCCCAGCAGGGCGCTGACCAGGTTGCGTGCCGCGCCCAGGTGCGCGACTGGCTCAAGCTCGGCCAGGGTGATCTCGCGGCCGACCGCCACGGAGTAGGCGTGCAGGGCGGGCACGAACGTGTTGACCAGGGTCCCGTCCTGGTCGAAGACGACGGCGCGGTACTGCGGGCGGGCCATGGGAATCCTCTGCGGGAAGGGCGACGTGAACAGGTGCCACCGGATCTGGGTGAAGGCTTCGGGGGGAACGATTCTGCCGTCATGGCCGGGCCGATGTCGTCATGGCCGGGCAGGTGGATGGACCGGTGAGCAACCTCGTGGCAGGGCGGCGGAGAATCGGGTGCATGCAGCTGCGCCGGACCCCGATCACGTGGGCGATCTACGGGGTGAACAGCGCATGGGCGTCCTTCGTCTACCTGACCGGACCGATCGCACCCATCCTTGCCGAGGAGCTCGGCGTCCCGGTGGGCGCGGCGGGGCTGGTCGGCACTGCCTTGGCTGCTGGAATGGTGACGGCCTCGGTGACCGGGCCCTTGGCGGTCGCCACCTTCGGCCGTGACCTGACCACGCGGTTGGGTCTCGCGTGGCTGGCGGTCCTCCTCGTGGCGATCGTCCTCGTCCCCACGATCCTGGACGGCGCACTCGCCTTCGGCCTGATCCTGCTCCTCATCTGGCTGGGAGCCACTGGTGGTGGCACTGTGCTGAATGCCTCGACAGCGCGACTCTCCGACCGGCACAAGGAGCACAGCGCCCAGGCGATCACCGAGGCGAACGCCGCTGCTGCCTGGGTGGGGCTGCTCTCCCCACTGCTGCTCGGCGCAGCGCTGGGCGCGGGGCTGGGCTGGTGGCTGGGCATCCTCGTCTGCCTGGTGGCTGCGCTGGCTGCACTGGCCGGCCTTGTCCTGGCCGACCGGATCGAGCACCCCGCAGGGTCCCAGGAGACTGACAGGCGCGCCGACCGGCGTGCGATGGCGGCCGTGGACGAGGCGTACGAGGCGCTGGTGCCGGTGCCCGACGTCGGCCACGGCCAGGCGCGCCAGGGGCGCCTGCCGAGGCTCTTCTGGTTGGCGATGATCGCCCTGTTCGCTGCTGTCGGCACCGAGTTCGCGATCACCTTCTGGGGATCGACCCTGATCCGTGATCAGACCGGGGCCGCCGCGGGCACTGCCACCGCGGCCCTGTCCGCTGTCGTCGCAGGCATCGCGGTGGGGCGCACGGTCGGCTCCTGGCTGGCGGCGCGACTGGGCCCGCACACCATCCTCCTGGCGGGCTTCGGACTGGCCCTGATGGGTTTCGCCATCCTGTGGAGCGCCACGGTGCTCGCCCTGTCGGTGGTCGGACTGTTCGTGGCCGGGCTGGGCCTGGCGACCCTGTTCCCCCTGATCCTCGACCGCGGGATCCAGCTGTCCGAGGGGCAGCCGGACCTCGCCATGGCGCGTTCGTCGCTGGTCCTCGGGCTCGCGGTCGGCGGTTCGCCGTTCCTGCTCGGGGTTCTCGGCTCCGTCGTGTCGGTCCGCACCGCGCTGCTGCTCGTGCCGGTCCTTGTGGTCGGTGGCCTGGTCGGGGTGGTCCTGTCCAAGCCCGGCACCGCCCTCGAGCGGACGCCGCTGTGAGCCCCGGCCGGACTGCCCGCGTCGTGGTTGAGGCGCGTGCGGACCACGCGTGCGACGCCTGACCCTCAGCGCCGGACTCGTCCCCATCCCGGTCCGGATCCGCGCCATTCCGACCAGCCAACCGCCCGCCTCCCCGCGCGAACCGGGCACAGAAGCGGACACGATGGAGGCTCCCCATCGCAGGAGGCAGGATGAGCGTCTACAAGGTCACCGAGATCATCGGAACGAGCAGGACATCGTGGGCGGACGCCGCCACGGAGGCGGTCAACACAGCCCGGGAGACATTGCGGGACCTGCGCGTGGCTGAGGTCATGGAGCAGGACATGGATCTGGCTGACGGTGGCATCACGTTCCGCGTGAAGCTGAGTGTGAGCTTCAAGTACCACTCGGACGAGCGTGGCTGACCCAGAGCTGTCCGTGCCCTGACCCTCGGTGCTCAGCCCTCCAGCCGCCGTGCCTCGGTGGTCCGGGCCGACCAGAGCAGCAACGGGAAGATGGCCAACGTGATCAGCAGGCACACGCCGAGCAGCGGCAGCACGTCGGTCAGGGTCGCTCCGCCGACGGACAGGTCGTAGATCGGCTGGAGGAAGTAGTACGTCGGGGCGATCTTCGAGATCCACGTCGGCAGTGTCGGGAACAGCGCGAGCAGCCCGGGCAGGATGATCAGGATGCCCCCGACCTTCATCCACGTGTACAGGGTGGTCATGTCCTTCACCCAGAGCCCCATGATCAGCCCGATCTCCACCAACATCGCTGTGCCGAGGGCCAGGGCCAGCAGGATTCCGACGACCTCGCCGGAGAACGCCTGGTTGATGATCAGCGTCACAGCGCCCATGAGGATCGACAGCACCGAGGCGAACAGGGCCTTGCTCGCCAGCACCTCACCGATCGAGGCCGGGGTGGCCAGGATCGCGTTGAGGGTGCCCTTCGAGCGCTCGTCGAGGATCGAGGCAGCGGGCACGAACAGGGCCGCCACGACGACCGCGTACACGACCAGCAGGGGGATCAGCCGGTCACCCATCGGGACGAAGTCCTCCGCCCCGACCGTGACCACGGTGACCTGGACCGCCGACTCGGTGCCCTGAAGTCCGCGGATCATCGCGGTGACCGTGGCCGCAAGGACCGCGCGGTCCGAAGCAAGGGCCTGGCCGGAGACCAGGTAGGTGACCTCGACGGGTTCGCCGGCCTGCACGGCGGCGTCGAACCCCGGCGGCAGCAGGAGTGCCGCGTCGAGGTCGTGGTCGGCGATGTCGGCCCGGATGGCCTCCTCGCTGTCGTAGGCCACGGTGCGGATCCCCTCGGTTGCCTCTGCCGAGACGGTGACGGCCGTCGCGTCCGGGGAGAGGATGCCCAGCCGTGGCTGCGACTCGAGCAGGCCCCCGAACACCGAGGCCACCAGGAACGTCATGAGCAGGGGCAGGACCACGGCCAGCAGGACGACGGGGGAGCGCGGGCCGAGCTTCAGCTCGCGGCCGAGCATCGTCGTGACGCGGCCGGGAACCGATCCGTTCGGCCTGTGTGCGCTCGGTCGGCTCGGCGAGGTCGGGGTCGGGGCCAGGGATGTCGTCATAGCCGGGCCACCCTCCGGCTCAGGGTCAGCGCCCCGAGTGTGGCCAGCGCCAGGCCCCAGGCGGCCAGCGCGAGCAGGGGGATCGCCGCCTGCGCCCAGCTGAGGGTGCCTGCGCTTGCCCCGACCAGGATCTCGACGACCCCGTACGTGGGCATGAACGTGACCCAGTCCGGCCCCGCGCCGGGGAACAGCGCTGCCATGGCCGGGATCATCAGCGGGATCATGAGCAGGATGCCCAGGATCAAGGTGTCCATGAAGTCGCGCCCGAACGAGCCTGCCAGGAGGCCCAGCCCGGTGACGACGATGGCCCCGAGCAGCAGTGCGAGCAGGATCAGCCCGGGGCTCGTGCCGAAGGCGCCGATCAGGATCCCGACGAGGACAGCCTCGCTGAACGCCAGGGTGGTGCCGAAGACCATCTTCGCCGCGATCAGGTCGCGGGCCGAGGCGGGTGTGGCGAGCACCGCGACGGCCGTCCGTTCGGCGATCTCGCCGGCCACGAGTGTCGCCAACGCGAAGATCTCCATCATGAGGACCACGATCAGCAGCAGGGGGCGCATCTGGTCGGCCAGGGACAACTGGTCACCGACGCGGTCCGTGCCGACGATCGTCGTGCTCGTGGCCAGGTCGACCGGCGCCGGGTTGTCGCTGAGCGCGTAGCCGAGTTCGGCCACGGCCGCGCCGAGCAGTGCCTCGAACTGCGCGGGGAGGCCCGCGGGGACGATCAGGGTGACGCTGGGCGTGCCACCTGTTGCGACGTCCTGGGCGAATCCCTGCGGGATGACCAGGCCGGCCTGCACCGCGTCACCGGCGCCGACAGCCGCCTCGAGGGAGGTCGAATCCGGGTAGAGGGTGACCGTGACACCGGTCCCGTCGGAGCTCTCGAGAGCCTCGGGGGAGATGTCGAACTCGGAGGGCAGGGCGTCCTGCTCGATCACGAGCCCCACCGGGAACGTCTCGTTCACGGTCGTGGGAAGGAACTGGTAGAGCACACCCCACACGATGATGACCAGGAACGTGATCAGCATCAGGAACTTGTTGCGGCGGAACGCCACCGTGTCCTTGGCCACGATGGTCCGGATGATGCTGGCTGAACCGGGGTGCCTCGCTGCGACGTCCGTGACCGGGGTCCTCGGGATCTCCCGCGGTGCCGTCGTGGGTGTGGTCATCCGGCCAGCCCCCTGCCCGCGTACTCGACGAAGACGTCCTCCAGCGTCGCCTCACGGGTGTGCATGGTCAGCAGGTCGGGGTCGCTCAGCGCGGCGGCCACCAGGCCGGGGGTCTGCGGATCAGCCAGGGAGATGATCTGCTCGTCGACGGTGTCACCCGTGCGCCGGCGCAGCGTGACCGCGCGGGTCCCGTGCTGGATCTTCAGCGACTCCGGGGTGTCGATGACCAGGATCTGCCCCGCATTGATGAAGGCGACCCGGTCGGACAGCTCGTCAGCCTCATGCATGTCGTGCGTGGTCAGCAGGACCGCGGCGCCGCGGGCAGCCTCCGCACGCACCAGCTCACGCACCGCGATGGCCGACACCGGGTCCAGCCCGTCGGTGGGCTCGTCGAGGACCAGCACGTTGGGTGTGTTGACCAGCGCGCGGGCCATCATCAGGCGCTGTCGCATCCCCTTGCTGAAGGACGACACGCGGTCATCGCGCCGGTCGAGCAGGCCCACCCGCTCGAGCAGCCCGTCGACGTCGATCGACTTCAAGCCGAACAACTTCCCGAAGAACTTCAGGTTCTCGGCCGCCGACATCGCCGCGTAGAGGTTCTTCTCCTCGAAGCAGACCCCCATCTGCGCCTGGATCCGGTCGCGGTCGTCAGGCATCCTCTGCCCGAGGATCGAGATGGAGCCGGACCTGGGCCGCAACTGGCCGATGATCATCTTGATCGTGGTCGACTTGCCCGCGCCGTTCGGGCCGAGCAGCCCCACGGTCTCACCGGGCTCGAGGCTGAACGACACGCCATCCACGGCCATCTTCTCGCCGTAGGCGAAGGTCAGGTCGGTGACGTCGACGGCCGGTTGACTCATGTGGGCTCCTCACCTCACTCATCACGCTTCCACGCCGGCCGGTGAATCAGTAGTCACCCAGGTCCCCGGGCGATCAGGACCAAAGGCACTTGCCCGTCGGCCGGGGGGGTTGCACTCGTCCCCTATTCATGTCAAGGTGACTCACATGAATAGTCGTCGGGCCTACGACATGACCACCCGGGCCGAGTCGGCTGTCCGGACGGGCGAGCGGATCCTCGACGCTGCGATCAAGCTCTTCTGGCTGACGCCGACCGATCGCCTCTCCCTGGAGGCAGTGGCCGAGGACGCAGGCGTCTCAGTCCAGACGATCATCCGCAAGTTCGGTGGCAAGGATGGGCTGCTGGAGGCAGCAGGCCAGCGGGAGGCCAGCCGGATCGGTGCCCAGCGCGGTCTGGCCCCTGTGGGGGACGTTCCGGCAGCGGTGGCGGTGCTCGTCGACCACTACGAGGAGATGGGCGGTCGCGTCCTGAAGATGCTCGCTGAGGAGCCGCACGTTCCAGGGCTCGCCGCCATCGTCGCGCAAGGGCGTGACGTGCACACCCGATGGTGTGCCCGGGTGTTCGCCCCCTCGCTGGAGGCTCGCAGCGGGATCGATCGTGACCGGCTCCTCGCCCAGCTCGTGGCCGTCTGTGACGTGCAGACGTGGAACGTGATGCGAAACGTCTCAGGCCTGAGCCGCCTCGAGACCGAACGGGCCCTGACCGAAGTGATCGAACCCCTGATGGAGGCACCCAGATGAGCAGGATCCTGGCCTACACGTCCCCGGCCCGCGGGCATCTGTACCCAGTCGTGCCGATTCTCCTTGAGCTGCGTGAACGCGGTCACGAGATCCACGTCATGACGCTGGCCAGTGAGGTTCCGGCGCTGCGGGCCCTGGGCGTGGACGCCCAGGCGATCGCACCCGAGGTGGAGGCGCGCGAACTCGATGACTGGCAGGGACGCGGTACCCACCAGCGGCTGGTCCGCAGTGTCCAGACCTTCGCAGCGCGGGCGCCCCACGATGCGAGTGACCTGCGCGCAGCCATCCAGGCGCAGGCGCCCGACCTGGTCCTCGTGGACATCAATGCCTGGGGAGCAATGGCTGCGGCCGAGCAGTGGGGTGGGAGCTGGGCCGTGTTCTGCCCATACCCCTTGACCTTGAGCTCGACCGATGTCCCGCCCTTCGGCCCGGGCCTGCCGCCGGCTCGGGGCGCCCTCGGCAGGGCTCGCGACAGGGCACTTCGCCCGCTGGTGATGGGGACGATGGAGCGGGCCTTCCTGCCGCCGTTGAACCAGGTGCGCGGTGATCTCGGGCTGGCTGAGCTGACCTCCAGCGACGACCTGTTGTTGCGGCCCCCGATGCTGCTGTACTTCAGCGCAGAACCCTTCGAGTACCCGCGATCGGACTGGCCGGACAGTGTGCTGATGGTGGGGGCCAGCGCCTGGGAGCCCCCCGCGGACGCGCCCGCGTGGCTGGACCAGATCGAGGAACCCATCGTCCTGGTGACGACTTCCTCGGAGTTCCAGGACGATGGTCGCCTGGTCACCGTCGCGCTCGAGGCGCTGGCCGACCTGCCCGTGCACGTGGTGGCCACGGTGCCCGTCTCCCAGGCACCTGGAGGTCGCGGCGTCGTGCCTGCCAACGCCCATGTCGTGCCCTTCGTGCCGCATGCGAGGGTGCTGCCCAAGGCAGTGTGTGCCGTCACACATGGCGGGATGGGTGCCACGCAGAAGGCACTGGCGCAAGGAGTGCCCGTGGTTGCGGTGCCCTTCGGCCGAGACCAGCTCGAGGTTGCCCGCCGCGTTGAGGTTGCCGGGGCGGGGGTCCGCCTGCCCGCAAGGCGGCTGGCTCCGGGTCGCCTGCGGTCAGCTGTCCGTGCCGCCATGACCATGAGGCCCGGGGCTGAGCGAGTCGCCGCCGGATTCAGGTCCACCGGCGGGCCAGGTGCCGCGGCTGATGCCCTCGAGCGCAGGCTGCTGACCCTGCGCTGAGGTCAATCGCCAGCCTCGCGACCCTCCACCTCATCGTCGTGGTCATCGTCGAGGTCGTTGTTGTCGCGCCGGTCCTAGTCCTCGGGGGTCTTGCCACGCAGGTCGATGACCTCGTGCGGACCATTGTCCGGATCGATCCAGCGTGCCAGGTACGCCTGACCTGCCCGGTGGGCCTCGACGCGTGTCTCGAGTCGGTCGAGCATCTCGATGATCCGGTCCGGGTACTCCAACGGGATGCAGTGCGACCCCGGCAGGAGGTGCACCTCAGCTTGGGGGATGTGCCGGGAGAACGACAACACCTCGTCCCACGAGGTCAGGGCGTCCATGGCCCCGGCCACGATCGTGACCGGTACGTCGATGAAGGACGGATCGATCCTGCCGTGCTTCTCCAGCGCGAAGGCGAGGTCGAAGTACCAGTCCCAATCCTGGGCGAAGAAGGTCTCCACCCATGGCTGGACATCGCGGATGTCAGCGATGGGGAGCACGATCCCGCTGTGCCGGATGAACTCGGCAAGGGGACGGCCCTTGGGGATGATTCGGCTGAGCATGTTGAGCTGCGGTGCGATGACCTTGCCGGTCCGCACGAGCTGGAGCCCCAGTGGCCGCCGCAATGGCCTGGGCACGAGCTGGGGTGCCAGCAGGGTGTCGAATGTCCCCCCGGGCACACCGGCCACCGAGAGGAGTCCGGCGACCCGATCGGGGAACTCGTTGGCCAGCTCGAAGGCCACGTTCACACCCAACGACCATGCGACGACGATTGCGTCCGGCCATTCGAGGGCGTCCAGCAGGGCGACCGCATCGCCCACGTGATCGGCGATCTCGATCCGCGCGGGGTCGGCGGGGCGATCGGAGCCGAGGACTCCACGCTGGTTCCAGCCGGCAACCTGGTAGCCGCAGTCATCGGCGATGAGGCGTGGCCAGGACTCCGGCGGAACTCCCATCCCGTTGCAGACCAGGACCCGTGGTCCACTTCGGCTGCCGTTGCGCCATGCGCTCAGGCGCGTCCCATCGTGTGCGATCAAGTCGGACACCGAGTACATGGAATCGACTGTCGCACAGGGCTTCTGGCCCTCCAACACGGCCCCTGCGCGGTCCGGGCACGCGCGTGCGCGGCCCTGCACGGCCGCGTGAGGAACCTCACAGGGCTCCAGCCTCCGAGGATGCGGACTGCTCCAGCCCGCCCGTGGGTCGCTGCCGCGCAAGGCGCGGAAGGCGCCGTCCGAGCCACCGCGTCGGCGCTGAGCATGGTTGCATGCCCCATGGCCAACAACCAATGGGACGCGGTGGCCTACGACACGAACTTCGGCTTCGTGACGAGGTACGGCGATGACCTGATCGACACGCTGAACCCGACGGTCGGCCAGCAGATCCTGGACCTCGGCTGTGGGCCCGGGCGCCACGCGGCCGAGATGGCCGCACGGGGCGCGGATGTGGTGGGGATGGACCTCGACCCGGCCATGCTGGCCAAGGCTCGCGCTGATCATCCCCAGGTGCACTTCGTCGAGGCTGACGCGCTGTCGTTCACACTCACTGACCTGGACCGGGCGGAACCGTTCGACGGTTGCCTGAGCAATGCGGCACTGCACTGGATGAACCCCCAGCTGACTGTGCTGCGCAACGTGCGCTCGGTCCTGCGGCCGGGTGCCCGCCTCGTGGCCGAGATGGGTGGAGCAGGCAACATCTCGACCCTCGACGAGGCGCTCATGGCCGCGATCGAGCGATGGGGGCTTGACGACGTCGAGCCACCAGGCACGCGCTTCCCGACCCTCGGGGAGCAGGCCGCCGATCTCGAGGCGGCCGGTTTCCGCGTGGAGGACGCCCGGTGGTTCCGGCGCCCCACCCCCCTGGAACCGGGTTCCTCGGCCGCAGACTGGGTGCGGCACTTCAGGGCACGGGCATGGGCCGCCGTACCAGAGGAGCTGCGTGACCAGATGGCCGCGGCCATCGATGCCTACGCAGCCCAGCACGGACTGCTCACCGAGTCCGGCTGGATGGCCGACTACTGCCGACTGCGCTTCAACGCGGTCGCTGTGTAAGGCCCCGTGCCCGCGCCTAAGGCCCTGGCAGTCGACGGAAGATAGGCACTTCCCCCCATGTGGGCGGACCCCCTCAGAGCGGATCGTAGGAATCGAGGCAGAGAGCCCGATCCCGACCGGGACCCGAATGAGGAGGCCGAGATGTTCCCCACCGTTCAACTGGAGCTGATCCGAGTCGTCCAGGCTGAGCGCCTGACCGCGGCGAGTGGGACCGCCGTCGCTGGCGCCGCACCGGTGACCCCCGCGCACATCCGTGCGTTCGGCCCGAGGGCCAGTCGCCGTGCGGCGTCGCACGCGGGGGGCGAGGTCATCGCCCTGCCCCGCCCGCGCGAGGACGACGTCGTCACCCTGCCCGATCGAGTCATGCTGGATGCCTGATGACCGTCACTGGCACCATGGGGGTCATGACCCGAGGATCCATGGCCGACCCGATGCGGGTGGCCATGGTGGGTCGCGCACCGGAGCTGGAGCAGTTGCGGGGGCTCTTCGTCCTCGTCGACCAGGGAAACCCCCAGGTGGTCGTGGTTGGCGGCGAGGCCGGCATCGGCAAGTCACGACTGGTTGCTGAGTTCGCCACCACCCTGCCCGAGGAGGCGGTGCTGCTCGTCGGGCACTGCCTGGAGCTGGGCCCGGATGGCCCACCGTTCGCCCCGTTCGCGACGATGCTGCGCGCGCTGGCTGTTGACCGGGGGTCGGAGGAGTTCGGCGAGCTGGCCGGGCCGGGTGGCGCGGATCTCGCGGCGCTCGTGCCGGAGCTGGGGCTCGCCGGGCCGCTGGACCCCATGGGTCGGGGTCGGCTCTTCGAGTCCATGGCGACCCTGCTCGAGCGCCTCGCCGCGGATCGGCCGGTCGTCCTCGTCGTGGAGGACATGCACTGGTCGGACTCCTCCTCGCGCGACCTGCTCCGATTCCTGATGCGCACAGTGGTCGACTACCCCGTGCTGTTCATCCTCACCTACCGCAAGGACGAGATGCACCGCGCTCATCCACTGCTGGCGTGGCTCGGCGAGGTGGACCGGCTGCCCAACTCATCGAGGGTCTCGGTGGAACGGCTGACCGCGTCCGAGATCGACCAGATGGTCGGGGAGATCGCCGGTGGAGTGCCGCCGCGCGCGATGGCCCGCATCCGCGAGCGCAGCGAGGGGATCCCGTTCTTCGTCGAGGAGCTGACCGAGTGCTGCGACCGGGACTCCACGATGATCCCCGAGACCCTCAAGGACCTGATGCTTGCGCGTCTGGACCGACTGCCGGCCAGGACACGCGAGGTCCTGCGCATCGCGTCAGCCGCCGGCACGCTGGTCGACCACACGGTGCTTCTGGCCGTCGTCGACAGCGACGAGGAGGCGCTCGAGGCGTCCCTGCGCGAGGCCGTGGGAGGCCAGGTCCTGGTCGTGGACCGCTCCCGGGAGGCCTATGCCTTCCGGCACGCGCTCATGCGTGAGGCCGTCCATGCAGATCTCCTCCCAGGTGAGCACGCCCGGCTGCACGCGCGCTATGCCGCGGCGCTGGAGAAGTTCGCCCGTCCCGAGCAGGCCGGGGAGATCGCACACCACTGGAGCTCGGCCCACGAGGCGGACAAGTCCTTCGAGTGGTCGCTGCGGGCGGCGGATCACTCCCGCTCCATCTACGCCTGGCGGGAGCAGCTGGCCCACCTGGAGCGAGCCGTCGATCTCTGGGACCAGGTGGCCGTCCCGGCCGAACGCGCCGGCTTCGACCGCGCCGAGCTGCTCACCCGGACGAGTCGGGCGGCAGCCAACGTCGGACAGCCAGAGCGGTCCATCGCCCTGATCGACGCAGCGATCGCGGACCTCGGCCCCGACGCCGACCCGCAGCGGTTGGCCCACCTCGCCGTCAAACGGGCGGGTCACTGCGAGGGCGCCCAGGTCGATCCGTTCGCCGACCTTCACCGTGCCGCCGAGCTGGCCGCCCCAGGCTCCGCAGACCTGGCAGCGGCATTGACCACGACCGCAGCCCTCATGATGCTCGAGGCGGAGCTCGAGCCGGCTCACGACCTCGCCGTGCAGGGGCTGCGCGCGGCAGAGGAGTCCGGCGATCCCGGTCAGGTCAGCAGCGCCCACAACACCCTGGGATGCCTCCTGTTCCACATGGGCCGTCCCGATGAGGGCCAGGCCCACCTCGACCAGGCCCGCGACATCGCGCTCGAGCAGGGCTCTGGACCCGGGCTCTTCCGCTACTACGGCAACTACACCGACGTACTCATCGGCGCTGGGCGCTACGACGAGGCCATCGCCCTGGCGCAGGAGGGCAGGCAGGCGGCGACCGGACGCGGTCTGGCCCGAACATCTGGCGCCTTCCTGGCCGGGAACGCGGCGGAGGCGGAGGTCCTTGCCGGCAGGTGGACCGACGCGTTGGCCACCATCGACGAGGCGCTGCGCCTGGATCCACCGGCGATGACGCGCGGCCATCTGCACTCCCTGCGCGCGATCGTGCGTGTGCGCCAGGGTGACGCAACGGGCGCGGCCGACAGCTCCGACCGGGCCGGTGAGCAACTCACGCGGGTGGCCCGACAGCCCCAGTACGTCCTTCCCGACGCGTTGGCACAGGCCGAGATCGCCGCGGCCGAGGGCGACCTCGATGGCGCACTGGCCCTCATGCACAGCACGGTGGCCAACCTCGGGCCTGCGGCGCCGCCGTCGGCGGGTTGGGCGTTCATCTGGGGTTGGGGCAGGTTGCTCCTCGAGGCCGGATCCCCAGCCCCACCCGAGGAGTACCGCGCGATGCTGGCGCACCTGCAGGCGGTGAGCAGCCATCCCGGGTGGCGCGCGGTGACCTCCGCCCAGGCTGCCGTCCTGGCTGGGTCCGTCGACCCGTCAGGGAGCAGCGTCCAGTGGTGGCAGCGGGCTGTCGATGCCCTGGACGCGGGGGAGGGCCTGATCCATGAGTTGGCCGACACCCGGCTGCGCCTGGCCGAGCAGCAGCTGGCGCAGGGTGCCGAGGGTTCGGCCCGCGCTGAGGTTCTGGCCGCCTGGGTGCTGGTGGAGCGGCTGCAGGCGGAGTCGCTGGCGGCGCGCACGGCCCGCCTCGCATCTGCCGCTCACGCGACCCTGCCCAGGGCCGCGTCGGGATCGTCGCGCGGTTCGAGTGCCCATCTGACGCCGCGCGAGCAGGAGGTGCTCGCCCTGGTGGCCCAGGGAT
The DNA here is from genome assembly GCA_963697345.1 of uncultured Actinomycetes bacterium. Taxonomy (GTDB): domain Bacteria; phylum Actinomycetota; class Actinomycetes; order S36-B12; family CAIYMF01; genus Prado023. Next base: position 47,696 of record CAVONS010000008.1, read on the forward strand.
CGTCGAATCGCGCCATCGCCGAGCGGCTGTTCATCTCCGTGAAGACGGCCTCCGTGCACGTGTCGAACATCCTGGCCAAGCTCGGGGTCTCGTCACGGACCGAGGCCGCCGCGTGGGCCCACACCCACCCCGACGGGTAGCAGCACAGATATCTGACCGTGAAGCCCCCCGGAGCACCGCGCTGGCCCTGTCCGAGTCTCAGCATGTGGACGTGGCCGATGAGCTCGGCATCAACCTCGGGTGGCACACTCCACCCGTGCACCTGCGCCGAACCCTTGCCCTTGGCCTCGTGGCCGTCGCGCTTGCCAGCACCGGCTGCACCGAGGAACGGCGGAACCCCACGGATCCGGTCGCACAGTCACCGACTCCGGAAGAGGGCCCCTGGCCGCTGACCGGCCTGCCGGGCTACCCCGATGCCAGCGAGGCCCAGATCGTGACCGTCAAGGTGGACAACACCTCCTCCGGCCAGCCGCAGGCCGGCATCGGCAAGGCGGACCTGGTCGTCCAGGAGATGGTGGAGGGCGGGGTCACCCGGCTGGCGGTGATGTACCAGTCGACCTACCCGAAGAGCGTGGGGCCGGTGCGCTCCATGCGCACGACCGACATCGGGATCGTGCTGCCCACGGGCGGCACGCTGGCGGCCTCGGGCGGCGAGGCGTCCACGGTCGCCGCAGTACGGGCCGCAGGCATCCCCGTAGTGATCGAGGGTGACCCGGGCTTCTCCCGCGCCACCGATCGCAGCGCCCCCTACAACCTGATGCTCGACCTGCGGGCGCTGGAGGCAACTCTGCCCGCGGGGCGTCCGCCCGGGCCCTACCTCCCGTTCGGTGAGCTGCCCACCGACGTGTCCTCCAAGCCGGCCGGCTCGGTCACGCTCTCGTGGCCCAACGCCACCTCACGCTTCACCTACGACCCGGGGACCGAGCTGTGGACCCTCGATGGCCCGTCGGATCCCAGCGGCTACTCCTTCACGAATGTGGTCGCGCTGATGCTGCCCGTTGAGTTCGCTGGGGGACGGGACGCGTCCGGCACACCGATCCCCACGATGGTCACCGAGGGCACCGGGCGCGCGATGGTCGCCACGGGCGGCCGGTTCATCGAGGTGCAGTGGCAGAAGCCCAGCGCCTCAGCGCCGTGGACCTTCACCTACGAGCCGCAGGGGGCCACCCCCAGCGCGGACCCGACACCGGTCACGCTGCAGATCCCGGCCGGGCGGACCTGGTTGGGGCTGCTGCCCGTCGATGGGGGTTCCGTGTCGCGAACCAAGCCGGCGCCGACCCCCTCGGCATCACCGTAGGTGCGGTGGTCCAGTCCTAGCGGAGCTTGAACAGGCCGCGGAGGTAGTCACTGAGGTAGCCGACGTCCACGGCGGAGCGCAGGTATCCCTCGGATTCGGGCGCGGGCGTGATCAGGTCCACGCGGGTCTCGTCGACGCGCACCACCAGGGAGTCGACGACCAGCCGTGTCCCCGTGTCGCGGCGTGGGACGCGGTGGATCAACTGCCAACGGGCGGGAGCGGACTCCGCGAGCGTGCGCATCTGCTTCTCGGTGATCGCAACGGGGTCGGCGCCACCGGCGGGGATCTTGGCCCGGCCGTCGATCAGGCGTTCAGCGACGACCTCGGCGATGCCGCCCACGGAGAACAGTGACAGCCGATGCAGGCCCAGCGCGTCGATCCTGTCCACGCCGACCAGCGAGCTGCCGAAGACCGAGATGAGCCAGCGCCACGGCTCATCGGCTGGACCGTCGTGGCCACGGCGGACGTCCAGGGTGCCCACACTCGTGGCGACCAGTGCCACGAGCAGCCCAAGATCGCCCACGACCTCGGCCGACTCCTGCCCCGGGACCCGGTGCAGGACACCACGGGCTGCCAGGGAGCGGACGGCCTCGGCCAGGACCGCGTCCTGCACGCCGGCCAGGGCGGGGACATCACCCAGCACGACGGCCATCTCAGCCTGGGTGAACGCACCGAGGTCGACGCGTCCGGTGGCGACGAGCTCGGCGAGGTCAGCGAGCTGTTGCTCGTCTGCGCCGGCGCTCAGTGGCCGGTGCGGTTTCGGGGTCATTGCTCCTCCTCGATCCCCACGAACACTGGCCGCAGGTTCGGCGCGTCCTGGACGACGGCACGAACCAGCCGCGTCACGTCTCCCTCGGCGATCACGACCGGCTCGTCCGTGCCCTGCCCGGCATCCGTGGCGAACTCACCGGTGCCGACCTCCAGCAGGTCTGCGACGGCAGGTCGCAGGGCCGCCGAGACCCCCACCATGGGCAGCGACCCGAAGAGGCCGAGGCCCAGCTCGTCCTTGTACGGTGCGTCGGGCAGGAGGTCGACCGGGTGCTCGGGGGACGGTGCGCCGAACAGGTCCCCGGCAGGTCCCACCGGCTCCACCTCGGGGGTGAGCACCGCAGACCACCGGGTCCGGTCCTCCCTGGACAGGTCGAGGTCGGCCCGGCGCCGGGCGAGCTCTGCCAGGGCGCGTCCCGCCGCACGGCTCGAGGTCGTGTTCGGGGGTCGCAGCACCATGGGCCGGGTGTCGACGTGCGCCGACAGGCCCCATGGTCCGACGTTCTTGCCGGTCACCCGGTAGATGACGTAGTCACGCAGGTGCTCGACGTCGGACCACGTCGGCAGCTTGCCGAACTGGAAGGTGGCCATGCTGCGCTCGAGCTGCACCCAGGTCCCCATCGCGGCCTTGCCGTGCAGGGATTCGCGGACCAGTGGTCCCGCCAGGCCGTAGTCCGGGGTGGCCCGCTTGTCGATGTTGCGATGGTGGCTGGAGAGCCTGCGCCTGCTCGAGGGGAAGATCCATTGGTCATAGAGGTCGTCATCACCCACCACGACATGGGCACCCTGCAGCACGTTGACCAGCGCCGGAATGGACAAGCCTCGGTCCATGAGGTCCGACATGACGCGGACCTCGTGGTTGTTGGCGCGCTCCACAGCGACCGCGAGTTCGGGTGAGAAGTCACCGGCTGAGGCCGCGACCTTGACCAACAGGGACAGACGTCGTCGCTCGACCTCGGGCGAGCGGGGAACCTCGTCCGGCGTCCCGGAGCGCTGCGTGCGCCGCTCAGCATTGGTGCTGCCGACCATGCTCGGACTATCGCAGACTGCCCAGACGGTGTCGATGCAGAAACCCCGCCACGCGGCCGTTCCGGGCACATCGAGTGCTTTGATGGAGGTGCGGTGGGCGGGGTGGATGCCGAGCGGAGCGCCATCAAAGCACTCGATGTGCCAGCGCGCCGACGGGCAGGATCAGCGACCACGGAAGGTCAGGGCGATGCCAGAGATGGTCATTGAGACTCAGCGGCTGCGCAAGGACTACGGGTCCACACAGGCACTGCGGGGGTTGGACCTGGAGGTCCGTGGAGGTGAGGTCTTCGGATTCCTCGGCCCGAACGGCGCGGGCAAGACCACGACCATCCGGGTCCTGCTCGACCTGATCCGGCCCAGCGGGGGCAGCGTGCGTGTCCTGGGCCTGGATCCTCGCGCGGCGGGCGTCGAGGTGCGGGGCAGGGTCGGCTACCTGCCCGGGGACTTCCAGGTGGATGGACGGCAGTCGGCCGGCGAGCTGCTCACCTATCTGGGCAATCTGCGCGGCGGTGTGGCGAAGGCCCGGATCAGTGCGCTCGCTGAGCGCCTGCAGTTGGACCTCGGGCCGGCCATCAGGACCCTGTCCAAGGGCAACCGGCAGAAGGTGGGGCTCATCCAGGCCTTCATGCACGAACCGGAACTGATGGTCATGGACGAGCCGACCTCAGGGCTGGACCCGTTCCTCCAGCAGGAGTTCACGGCCATGGCCCGTGAGGTGGTGGCCGATGGCCGGACCATCTTCATGTCGTCGCACGTCCTCAGCGAGGTGCAGGCGACCTCCGACCGGGTGGGCATCATCCGCGACGGCGTGCTGGTGGCCGTGGAGGACGTGGACACCCTCCTCGGGTCAGCCACCCGGGAGGTGGAGATCGTGTTCGCCGAGCCCGTGCCTGCTGCTGACTTCGCCGACCTCGAGGGCGTCGGGGGTCTGAGCGTCGAGGGCAGCGTCCTTCGCTGCACGCTCAACGGAAGCGCCGACGGCCTGATCAAGGCAGCTGCCAGCCATACGACCGTGAGCATCACCAGCGCGGAACCCGATCTCGAGGACTTCTTCTTCCACCGGTACTCGTCGGACGACGAGGGCGGGCAGGTGCGCCTGTGATGACGAGCAACGTCTTCACGAAGTGGCTGTGGGACTCCCGCCGCTCATTGTTGGGCTGGACGCTGGCCATCATCGTCGCCGGCTGCGGTTATGCCGCCTTCTGGCCGACCATCAATGACCCGCAGATGCAGGAGCTGCTCGAGAACTACCCCGCAGCGCTGATGGAGGCGCTGAACTACACGAACATCTCGACGGCGGCCGGATACCTCAACGCCACGGTCTACGGATTGGTCGTGGCTGTGCTCCTGCTCGTCTTCTCAGTCGCGACCGGGGCACGCACGATCGCCGGCGACGAGGAGGCGGGGTGGCTTGACCTCGTCCTTGCCCATCCGGTCAGCCGCACGGGAGTCGCGTTGCAGCGGTTCGCGGCGTACGTCGCCAGCGTTCTGCTGATCGCGGTCGTGTTCTGGCTGGCGATGGTCGCCATCTCCGGCCCGGCGCAACTCAGCGCCGTGTCCCCAGCGATGCTGGCAGGGATGCACCTGCATCTGGCGGCCTTCGCCGTGCTCTTCGGATCCATCACGTTCTGTGTCGGTGCGGCGACGGGCCGGCGCGGGCTGGCACTGGGCGTGGGGGCCGGTATCGGCCTGCTGGGCTACGCCATGAGCGGGGTGATCCCGCAGGTCGAGGGGTTGGAGTGGGTCCGCGACTACTCGCCGTTCGCGTGGCTCAACGGCTCGGAGCCACTGGTCAACGGGGTGCACCTGGGTCACGTGGGCCTGATGCTGGGGTTGAGTCTGCTGCTCGCGGCTGTCGGCACGCTGGCGTTCCAGCGCCGCGACGTGGCCGCCTGAGCAACTACGCCGCGCGCTCGCGCACCACCTGGGCGACGTCCATGCGGCGGACTGCGCGCAAGCCCGGGATCTGCGACACGGCAGCCACGGCCATGATGGCCAGGGCTGCGAGCAGGAGGGTCAGCGGACGCACGTAGAGGTCCAGGGTGAACTGGTCGCTGGAATAGGTCTGGAGCATGACCCTGGCCGACACCACCCCGAGGATCAGCCCCGGGATCACCCCCAGAGCGGCCACGAGGGTGTTCTCGCCGCCGACGACCCGGGCGATGGCGCTGTACCGGACTCCAGCGGCCCGCATGGTCGCGAGCTCGCGCTGGCGCTCGACGATGTTGACGCTCATCGTCGTGAAGATGATGGCGAAGGCCATGGCCGCGCCCAGTGCCAGCATCGCACCGACGAAGATGTAGAACAGTCCGGAGTACTGGTCGTACACGTCGGCCAGCGCGGAGGTGTCGACGTAGGCCAGGACGCCCGGGAGTTCGGAGACGGCGCGCCTCACGCCATCGGGATCGGCACCCGCCTCCGTCCGGAGCAGCGCCGTCGTGGCTGCGGCGCCCGTGACCTGCTCTGCCAGCCATGTGGCGTCGGCGTACACGAACGTGCCCAGGGGTTGGTAGGACAAGGCCATGACCGGCGCCTCGATCGTGATGGCATCGGCGCCGGTGCCGAAGGTCAGCGCCACGATGTCGCCCACGTCCAGGTCAGGCATGACGGTCGTGATCGCCTCGTCGATGAGGACACCCTGGGTGGGCAGGGCCAATGGATCGCCGGACTTGGTGACGAATCCGTGCATGGTCGTGTCCTGGGCCATGCCAGTGGCCTGCGTGGAGTAGATCCTGTCGTCGAACGCGATGGAGACGGGCAGCGTGCTGACCGCCTCGGCCTGGGCCACACCCGGCGTGGCGTTGAGCGCGAGCAGCTGGTCGGCGCTGATGGGTGCGCCGTACTCGACCTGGCCGTTGGCCAGGCTGACCTCGTCGAACTGCACCGAGATGAGGCGGTTCATCGTGTCGATCATGGCCCAGGAGACGAGGACCAGGATCAGCGCCAGCGCCACTCCCGAAGCGGAGAAGACCGTGCGCCTGGTGTTGCGCCCGATGCCGCGCACGATCATCGTCCACGTCGCTGAGGCCCGACTCATGCCCGGCACGATCCGCTCCGCCCAGGTCCGCCCCGCGTGCCCGGTCGGCACCTCGCCGCGCATGGCCTCGGCCGGGAGGGTCCGTGCTGCGCGCCGGGCGGGGAACGCCGCCGCCAGCCCTGTGGCCACCAGGGCGAAGGTCATCCCCACCACGAACGTCTGCGGGCCGAAACCACCGAAGACGGTCAGCTGTTCGGGCAGTCCGATGATGTCGGCGTACATCCGCGACATGCCGCCGGCCATCGCCATCCCGATCGGCAGTCCGAGCAGCGCTCCGATCACTCCCGCCAGCAGTCCGTAGGACATGTAGTGCCAACCCAGGGTCCTGCCGCGCATGCCGTGGGCGCGCAGGGTGCCGATCACCTGTCGCTCCTCCTCGACCCGGCGGGTCAGGAGCACGTAGAGCACGAGGGCAGCGGCTGACAGGAACAGCGCCGGGAAGGCGACCGCCATCTGCTCGAATCCGGAGATGTCCTCCTGGAGCAGGGCGTTGGAGGGCTGCTCCGAGCGATCCAGGACCTCGACCGCGCCACCAGCGATGGCGGCGGCCCGCAGCCCCGGCAGGGTGTCTGCGTCGGCTCGGCCCTCGTCGGTGAGCAGCACCAGCGCCTGGTTGTCCGGTGCTGCGGACCACGTCCGGGCATCCGCCTCGGTGACGAAGAGGACCCCGAAGGCCCGGGGAGGCACGATGAAGTTCTGCCGATCCGGGGCCAGCCACAGGTACTCGGCGCTGGAGACGACTCCTGCGACCTCGACCTGGACGTCGCCGACCTCGGTGGTGAGGGTGACCGTGTCCCCCTCGGAGAGTCCGAACGCCGTGGCCATGTGCTCCTCGAGCAGCACAGTTCCAGGCGCCGGGTTCGCCGCGCCCGAGAGCGTGGTGAGGCTGGCCACCTCTGGGATGCCGTCCGCGGGGTAGCCCACGATCCGCCCCACGAACCGGTCGGTGCCCTGCGCGGTGGTCACCTGCATGGGCAGGTCGGCCTGGGCGCGCGTGCGCGTGGCTGCGACGGCGGGGTCCTGGGCCGAGGCGCTGACAAAGACCTCGACGTCGCCACCGGTGACGAACAGGTCGGGGAACCCCTGGACGACGAAGGCGTTGTCGTAGGAGCCCTGCAGGTTCCGGTACGAGTTGTCGGCTGCGCCGTAGAGGGCGATGCCGAGCATGACCATGAGCACCAGCGCGGTGAACAGCGGCCAGGTGCGCCGGACGTCGCGCCGGAGCTTGCGGCGCAGGGTGGGGTGGCGCCCCCTCACCACGACACGTCCTGCGCGGAGCCGGCCGCCTGGCGTTCCTCGCTGGCGATCGATCCGTCGTGAACGCGCAGCACGCGGTCGGCCATCGTCGCGATCCCCTGGTTGTGGGTGACGATGACCACGCTGCGCTGGTGGTCGCGGGCTGTCTGCTGCAGCAGTGCCAGGACCGTTCGGCCGGTGTCCAGGTCCAGTGCCCCTGTGGGCTCGTCGCAGAGCAGCAGGCGGGGTTCGGTCACCAGTGCCCGGGCGATCGCCACGCGCTGCTGCTGCCCACCGGACAGCTGCCCGGGGAAGTGGTCGGCGCGATCGACGAGATCGACGTCGGCGAGAACGCTCTGGACACGTTGGGCCACCTCATCGCGGGCCACGCGCTCGGTGAGCTCGGCAATCACCGCCACGTTCTCCGAAGCGGTCAGCGTCTGGATCAGGTTGAAGAACTGGAAGACGAAGGAGACGTTGTCGCGCCGGATCGTGGCCAGTTCCTCCGGGTCCTTGCCCGCCAGCGGCGTGCCGCTGATGCGGACCTCGCCGGACGTCGCGGTCTCGATGCCGCCCAGGATGTTGAGCAGCGTCGTCTTGCCGGAGCCAGAGGGGCCGAGGACCACCACCACCTCGCCGGGCTCGAGGGCCAGGTCGATCCCACGCAGGGCGTGGACCGCGGCCTCGCCCTGCCCGTAGGTCTTGGTCACGGCTGTCAGCTGCGCGATCGATGTGGTCGTGCTGGACATGTCCACGGCTGTCCCTCTCCACGTGACTCATCCTCACCCTACTCAGGTGCGGGTGGGGCCAGCGGCGGGCGGGATCGACGTCGGGGTGCGCTACGTGCAGGCGTGGTTGAAGTCCAGGTTGTCCCGAACGTACTGCGTGAGGGTCACGGCACCGCCGGTCAGGGCGGGGTCGCCGCAGTTCGCCTGGGCTCCGGCCAGGGTGGTGGCCCCGGCCAGCCAGCTGGGCAGCCCGTTGAGGTTGCTCGGGCCCGGAGCCACGGTCCCGGAGTAGACGGCGCCGATGCCCCCGACGATCTCCGTCCACTGCTGGCCCGTGGAGTAGATGCCCACGCCGGCCACGCCGAGGACGTCGACGTAGTAGTGGACCATCCCTTCGAGGACCGCCCGGTTGGCCGTGGTGTCGATGCTCCAGCTGTTCTCGGTCTCCACGTCGAGCCACCAGAAGAAGCTCGCCGGGTTCAGGATCCCGCGCAGGGTCGCGTTGTCGTAGGCCTTGGCGTAGCCGTAGACGAAGGAGCACGCCGAACCCTCTGAGCCCAGGCACTGCCCATAGGGGTTGGCCACGGGGGCCAGCGCCTGGGCTGGGTAGGTGTTGGACGTGGGCCACCACGAGGCCAGGGCAACCGGTGGGTTGGCCGTGTTCACGTACAGGGCGATGCGGGGCTGGCTGGTGACACCCGTGGAGGACGCAGCCCAGGAGAGCTGAGCTGCGAGGCACTCGTTCGAATTGTTGGCCAGGCCACCATTGACCCCGACGATGGCGAAGGCCTGGCCCGCGGGCAACGTGGCGCCGCACTGGGGCCACGAGACGTCGTAGCCGACGGAGGCGGGCGGGGAACTGGTGGGCAGGGGCAGGACATCTGTCGGTAGCGCGGGTGGAGCGACGGGGAACGGTACCCCGGTACTGGGGGCTTGCGGTGCCACCTGGGCCCTTGGTTCGGGGGACGGCAGCGTGTTCGTGCCGCCCTGCGGAGTCGGTGCCGTGAGCGCAGCCGGCGGCTCGGGGGGCGGCGCCAGGGGCAGGGACGCCGATCGGGTGTCCACCGCCGAGGTCTCCGTGGCGCTCGCAGGTAGGGCGGGAAGGGCGAGCAGGGCTGCGACCGCGGTGGCCGCAACCGCGGTCACCGCACGCATGATGATCGCGTCCGGAGGACGGTGGTGCGGCCCATCTCCTTGACGGTACAGCACCTCCGCGTGAGCCGGGAATCCAGAACTCACCCGATCGGAGGTCACGAACTGGCGGCCGCCAGCGCCCATCCTCGGAGACGGACGGAATGCTCACGGCGCTGGCATCTCCGGGCTGCCACACTCACAGTCGCCACCGGCTGCGGTGCTGGGCGCGGATCATCCATGGCGATCCCCTGTTCCCTGGCCAAGGGGTGCCGGGTGGTGCTCCGGGGTGGGGTTGGGGTGACTGATCGTCACCGTCGGGGATGGGCTCGATCGTCCACAGGCCCAGGTCGACCTGGCGGTGATGCGCCCAGCACAGCAGGGCCAGGTTCTCGATGTCCGAAGCCCCTCCGGTGGCCCAGTCGTCCACGTGGTGGGCCTGGCAGTTCTCGGCCGGGATCTGGCATCCCGGGATGATGCAGCCGCCGTCGCGGGCAGCCAGGGCGCGGCGCTGGGCGGGGGTGGCGCGCCGGGCGGTGCGTCCGACCGCCAGCGGGATCCGGGGTCCGTCGAACATCAGCGCGGCCAGCGCCGCGATCCGGGCGGTCGGGGTGGCCGGCTCCTGCGCGGTGCTCGTGAGCCCATCGCTGGGGACCGAGCCCGGGCCATCCAGGCGTTCAGGGTTGGTCGGACCTGCGGGGGTGGTCAGGGCGACGGGGGTGATCAGGGGGTCGCAGGCGGCGAACCGCTGCTCGGACGGGGTGAGGAGGTGCCCGCGGCTGGTTGTCCAGACCGGGTCCACGAGCTGGGTATGGTCCAGGGTGACGGTGAGCGCCACGGGAAGCCCGCCGCGTGTCGGCAGGGCGCCGTTGGTGGCCGCAGCGTTCACGAGCTCGATGAGTGCGTCGGCGCGCCGCGCCCCGGCCGGGACGTGGTCAGCGGTGCTGCGCAGCCGCTCGGCCAGGGCATCGATCGCGGCGATCACGGCCTCGCCCTCAAGACGGGGCAGTGTCCCGGCCAGCAGGACGGTGTCGCCGAGCAGGGCGAACGAGAGGTCGCGGGTGCTGTGGGCATCGGCCTCGTCTCGGGCCGGTCCGTCGTCTGTGGGGGGATGCAGCAGGCGGATGGCACTGAGCACGAGCCGGGTGATCATCGGTGGGGACCATTGGCCCCACCTGTCGCCCAGTTCGGCGATCACTGCCGCGAGCTGATCGTCGGTCAGCGGGCCGATGTTGCGCGCGACCGCGTCCACGTGCTCTGAGGTGATGATCCCCGCTGCCCATGCCACGGCCATCGAGGGGTGCGCCGCCGCAAGAGCCCCTGTACGGGCGAGCCGGCGCGCGTGGGGGGAGGACCATCCACGGGCGGCCAGCACGGCCCCGGGGCCGACCAGTGGCAGGCTCCCTGCGGCGGTGGCGGCGTGCATCCGGCGGGCCAGCTCGTACTCCACCGAGGCGAAGGCCCCGGCCAGCACCTCGACGTCGGCGGTCGGACGGTCACCGGCAGGCAGGCCCATCGCGGGCAGCGCCCCGGTTGAACACGAGGTGGCCCGATCCCAGACGGCCGCCACGTCCTCTGAGGCCTGGGGCAGCGCGCCCAAAGCCCGCGGATCAGCCACTGCCGGCTGATCGTGAATTGTGCTGGTCACCGTCCACCCCCGTTCGAACGTATGTTCGATGATATCAGAGCGGACAGACACCGGCACCTGAGATGGGGACATCGGTGGACAAGCAGCCCAGCCCCCGCGCCGCTGCCCGCGCCTCAGCATTGGCGGTCCCGGGACGCGTGCGGAAGGGTGACGTCCATGGCCCACCGACTCGCCGGCTCCCTGTCCCCGTACCTGCGTCAGCACGCGGACAACCCGGTCGACTGGTGGCCCTGGTGCGACGAGGCGTTTGCAGAGGCGCGCCGCCGGGACGTGCCCATCCTGTTGTCGGTCGGGTACGCCGCCTGCCACTGGTGCCATGTCATGGCTCACGAGTCGTTCGAGGATGCCGGGACTGCGGCTCTCATGAATGACCGCTACGTGAGCATCAAGGTCGATCGGGAGGAGCGCCCGGACATCGACGCCGTCTACATGGAGGCCACCCAGGCCCTGACAGGTCGCGGCGGCTGGCCGATGACGGTGTTCCTCGACCACGAGGGTCGGGCGTTCCTGGCGGGTACCTACTTCCCGCCCGTGGCCCACGCCGGGATGCCCTCGTTCACCGACGTGCTGCGCGGCGTCGACGAGGCCTGGCGCACGGACAGGCCCCGCATCGACCGCGCCGCCCAGCAGGTGCACGCCGCTCTGGAGGTACGCGCTCGCACGGGCGTGGGCGCCGGGTCGGAGCCGGTGCTCGAGGACCTGACCGCCGCAGTGGGAGCGCTGGCTGACGCCTTCGATGCATCCCGTGGTGGCTTCGGAGGCGCACCGAAGTTCCCCCCGTCGATGGTCCTGGAGTTCCTTCTGCGCGCTGACGCGTTGTCCCGCGGCGCGGGCGCACCTGACCGACGTGCCCTGCCGATGGCGGCTGTGACGATGGACGCGATGGCCCGCGGCGGCATGTATGACCAGCTGGCTGGGGGCTTCGCCCGGTACAGCGTCGACGCTGACTGGGTGGTTCCGCACTTCGAGAAGATGCTCTACGACAACGCGCTCCTCCTGCGCGTCTACCTGCACTGGTGGCGGGCGACAGGTGATCCGCTCGCGCGGCGGGTGGTGGCTCAGACCGCGGGATTCCTCCTCAGGGACATGCGGACCGACGAGGGCGGGTTCGCCTCGTCACTGGATGCGGACAGCGAGGGTCGTGAGGGTGCGGCCTATGTGTGGACCCAGCGCCAGCTGCGTGATGCGCTTGGCCCGGACGACGGGGACTGGGTCGCCGAACTGTGCTCGGTGACCCCCGGCGGGACGTTCGAGCGTGCGGCCTCGGTCCTGCAGCTGCGAGCAGATCCCGGCGACTGGGACAGATGGGCGCGGTGCCGAGCGACGTTGCTGGCAGCCCGAGGCCAACGGGAGCAGCCGGGCCGCGATGACAAGGTGGTCACGGCATGGAACGGCCTGGCGATCGCTGCGCTGGCCGAGGCCGGCGCGCTCTGCGACGAGCCCGTGTGGATCTCGGCCGCGGTTCAGAGCGCGCAGTGGCTGGTCGACCGGCACTGGGACGCTTCGACCGGGGACCTGGCCCGGACCTCGCTCGGGGGCACGGTCAGCGCCGGTGCGCCGGGTGTCCTGGAGGACTACGCCGATCTCGCCGAGGGCCTGCTCGCGCTCTACCAGGTGACCGGTCAGGAGAGGTGGTTCGGCACGGCCGTGCGGCTGGTCGAGGTCATCCTCGAGCGCTTCGGCGACGGGAAGGGAGGCTTCTTCGACACGTCGGTGGCAGCCCCCAGGCTCGTGCGCCGGCCGCGCGACGCCAGCGACGGCGTCACGCCCTCGGGGGCATCGGCTTCAGCCCACGTCCTGCTCACACTCGGCGCGCTGACCGCGGACCCCCGGTACCTGCGCGCAGCCGACGCCGCCCTGGCGACGCTCATGCCGGCGGCAGCGTCAGCGCCGAGGTTCGCGGGATGGACGCTCGCGGCGGCTGCGGCACGACTGTCGGGCCCGGTGCAGGTCGCCGTCGTGCTGCCGGACGTGCCTCGAAGTGATCCACCGCAAGGGACCACGACACCGATGCCCACGGGCCTCGGCGAGCTGCATCGCGTGGCACTGGCCTCGACGTCGCCGGGTCTTGTGGTGGCCGTCGGCCGCGAGGCGACCTCCGACGTGCCGCTCCTGGTGGGTCGACCGCCCGTGGGCGGTCAACCCACGGCCTATCCATGCCGCGGCTTCGTCTGCGACCTCCCCGTGACGGACTCCGGCGCCCTCGCCGAGGCGCTGGGGGCCGGCGGCCCCGAGTAGGCGGGCCAGCCCGGCGCCGGGTCGCGATCCCGATCCGAGGCGGGTCCCCCTCAGGTCCGCCGCTGGGATCCGGGGCGCAGGGGATCGAGCAGCATCCCAGCGGCTCGGGCCGTCCCACGACGCCCGTCGCCGAGCACCACCACCGCAGTGCCCGAATGGCGTTCGATCCGAACCTCGCTGCGAGCCCCCAACGTCCCGCCGTCGTGCATCAGGAGATCCGTGCCGCCGAGCATGAACCATCCGAGCCCGACTCCGCTGTGGCCACGGGTGCTGCGTGGGCGCAGGGTCTCTGCGATGGCCGCACCGAGCGGCCCAGCCTGATCACGAACCGTCTCAAGGAGGATCAGCAGGTCCGTGGCGGGTGCGCGCAGGCCGCCCGCGCCGTCCATCGCCCCGAGGTGCCAGGGGCCGACCGGCCGACCCCGGTGGTGCCCCTGATGCAGGGGGGAGTCGGCGAAGGATGTGGCCTGCAGTCCCAGCGGGCCGATCACTGCCTCCATGAGAGTGTCCTGGTAGCCCAGCCCTGTTGCACGGCCCAGGAGCAGGCCCAGCAACCCGAACCCGTAGTTGGAGTAGCGCACGGGCACCTGCCCGGGGGTCCCGCGAACGGTGGTGCTGGCCAGGGATCGGAGCAGCCGGTCGGAGTCGATGGCGGAGTAGGGGTCGGCGCGGGCCGACCGCGAGAACCCGCGCGGCATCCCCGCGGGAAGCCTGGGCAGCCCGGAGCGATGGCTCGCCAGGTGCTCCAGCGTGATGTCCGCGACGCCGGGCGCCAGGGGGGTGCCAGCCGGCAGCAGGGCCGGGACCCGGTCATCGAGGGCGACGTCGCCTGTACGCGCCAGCTCGGCGAGCAGCAGGGCAGTGAAGAGCTTCGTGACCGAACCGATCTCGCAGCGCGCGGTCACGTCACCCACGTGGTGGTGTCCCGTAGCGGTGGACACCGCCACGATCGGATCGACGTGGCCTCGGGCGACGAGGTACCGGTGGGCCGCCCCGACCCGGTCGGGCCACGATGCGGAATCACTCACCGGAGGGGCCTCCCGCGTGGCTCGGCGTCACGTGACGTGACGTGGGGTTCGTGGCGCGTGCCGTGCCCTGGCGTGGCGTGGATGTTTCCCACCGTATCGCTGTCGAGCCCGCGGCCCCCAGAGGTTTGCCGCTGCCGCGACGCGTCCTTGACCTGATTCCGCGGGGAATGCGACGGTCCGGTGGTTCACTTGTCCTCCACGACCTGGCGATCGCCCCCGAGGAGGAATCATGTTCCAACCCATCCACGCGGCCGTGGCTCTCCCCGCCGAGTCCGGCGGGCCCTTCGACCTCATCAACGGGCTGCCCGTGCATCCGCTGGTGGTGCACGCGGCAGTGGTCCTCGTTCCGCTCACGGCGATCGGGGTCATCGTCATGGCCGTCTGGCCGCGCTTCTCGCAGCGCCACGGCTGGCTCGTGGTCGGCGCCTCCCTGGTTGCCCTGGGCGCCAATCTCGTGGCCAAGGAATCCGGCGAGGGCCTCGAGGAGCGCATCGGGGACGCTGGTTTCGACCACGCCGAGCTTGGCGATGTCATGCCGATCTTCGCCGCAGCGTTGGCGGTGATCGTGATCGTTCTATGGCTCATCGACAGGCGTGCGCCGGACGACGGCCCAGCTCCCCGGCGTGCGCTGCGGGTCGTGGTGGCCATCCTCGCGGTGCTGGTCGCCGTGGCGAACCTGGTGTGGGTCTACCGGGTCGGGGACTCCGGGGCCAAGTCCGTGTGGACGCCGAAGGTGTCGTCGTCTGTGTCGGGGACATCCGCAGACGTCGACGACGACTAGGGCAACTGGGCTCAACCAGCCTTCTTGTAGCGGTTGCGCCCGACCATGAAGCCGGCGAGGAACCCGAGCGCCAGCAGCAGGAACAGCAGGATCCAGCCGGCCGCCGTGATCTCGATCCACAGGAACCGCAGTGAGACCTGACCGGTGTTGCTGAAGACGAAGATGAGGCACACCACGGCGATCGCGATGCCGACGATGGCTCGGGGGCTCAACTGGACGCCACTGCCCGTGGCCTCGCCCGGCTTGTTCAGGTCTGACATGTGGACGGCTCCCCTCGCGGAGGTCGACGCCCGCGGATGCCGGCGCCGGAACGTCGCAAAGCGTCGCACAGCCGAGGGTGCGTCGCACGTCAGCACGTCCCCACAGCGCGACCGGGGTGGCTCACGTGGGGCACTCTTCTTCCATGGGCGAGGATGTGGCAGGCCGCGCGTTCACCCGCGAGGATCGCCAGCGGTATCGCGACAAGGTCCATCGTTGTCTGGACGTCCTGGCGCGGATGCTCACCGAGGAGCGATTCGAGTTCCAGACCCCGCTCACGGGCATGGAGGTCGAGCTCAACCTCATCGACGGCGAGGGCAACCCGGCCATGCGCAACGCCGAGGTGCTGGCCAGCATCGACAGCCCGGCCTTCGTGCAGGAGCTGGGGCGCTTCAACCTGGAGATCAACGTCGCACCGCAGAGCTTCGTCGGGGACGGGGCCCGGGTCTACGAGGACCAGGTCCGCGAACAGCTCAACGAAGCCGACGCCCGGGCACACCAGGAGGGTGCCGGGATGGTGATGGTGGGGATCCTTCCGACCCTTCGCCCGGAGCACATGACCTCGGAGTCGATCAGCACCAACTCCCGCTACGCCCTGCTGGACGAACAGCTGCTGCTGGCCCGGGGTGAGGACCTGCACATCGACATCCGCGGCGGCAAGGAGTCCCTGGAGGTCTTCGCGGACTCCATCGCGCCCGAGGCCGCGTGCACGAGCGTCCAGTTCCACCTGCAGGTCAGCCCGGACGACTTCGCGGCCTCATGGAATGCGGCGCAGTGCCTGGCTGCTGCGCAGGTGGCGCTGGGTGCCAACTCGCCGTTCTTCCTCGGCAGGGAGCTGTGGCGCGAGACCAGGATCGCGCTGTTCACCCAGGCCACCGACACCCGGCCGGCCGAGATGAAGGCGCAGGGTGTGCGCCCCCGTGTGTGGTTCGGTGAGCGCTGGGTGACCAGTGTCTTCGACCTCTTCGAGGAGAACCTGACCTACTTCCCGGCGCTGCTGCCCGTCGTCGGTGACGAGGACCCCGTTGCGGAGCTGGACGCGGGCCGCACGCCGTCGCTGCAGGAGCTGCGCCTGCACAACGGGACCGTGTGGCGATGGAACCGGCCGGTGTACGACGTGGTCGACGGCGTCCCGCACCTGCGGGTGGAGAACCGGACCCTGCCCGCGGGTCCCACCGTCGTGGACATCCTTGCCAACGGAGCGTTCTACTTCGGTGCCCTGCACCACCTCGCTCACGAGGAACGCCCTGTGTGGTCACGCATGTCGTTCGGCGCGGCGGAGGAGAGCTTCACGCGCGCATCGATCCGCGGCCTCGACGCATCCGTGTACTGGCCGGGCACGGGCGAGGTCCCCATCAGCGAACTCGTCCTGCGGAGGCTGCTGCCGATGGCCCATGAGGGATTGCGTGAGCTGGGAGTCGATGATGACATCCGCGAACGGCTCCTGGGAGTCATCGAGGGTCGGTGCACCTCGGGCGTCAACGGGGCCAGCTGGCAGGTCGAGGCGGTCCACGACTTCGAATCCCGGGGGATGGACCGGTGGGAGGCCCTGCGTCGGATGACCCAGGAGTATGCGGCTCGGATGCATACGAACACCCCTGTGCACACGTGGGAGCGCGTCTGACCCGGCGACCGCATCAACGGCCGCATCAACGGCCGCTGTCTGCAAGGATCGGGACGTCCGGTTGGGATCGCTTTGGTGAGGGCAGGAGGAGCGCCGTGTCGGCCGATGCCGTCTCCGCTGCGCGGGCCGAGCGAGATCGCATGGGCGCCACCGACTGCGAGCGCCTGCGCCCCGGCCTGGTGGCCCAGCCCGTCAACACCCTCACGAGCCTGGGGTATGTGGCTGGTGCTGCGACCGTGCTGGGGAGGGCCGGGAGGGCGGATCCCGACAATGCTCCGAACGTGGCGGTCTACGCGAGCCTGATGGCCCTGGTCGGCGCCGGCAGCGTGGCCTTCCACGGACCCCAGCCAGCCGGGGCCAAGCTGATGCATGACCTGCCGATACCCGCACTGATCGGCGTGGCGCTCGGGACCCCCCTGATCCGCACGTGGCGCGGCACGGACCCGGCCCCGGGCTGGACAGCCCGGCGGGGCGCTGCGCTGGCCGGGACCACACTCGTGGCGGTGGCCTGCTACGCCGCTGGGCGTACCGATTCGCCCACCTGCAACCCCGACAGCCCGGTGCAGTTCCACGGGTTGTGGCATCTCCTGTCGGCCGCCGCATTCGTCGTCGGCGGCGAAATCCTGTACCGAGGGGTGGATCGATGAGTGACAGGAAGCCCGGGGGAGTACTGCGACGCCTGGCTCGGATGGCGGCGAACCTCGTCTATCGGGACATCGACGTCCATGTGGCATCGGGTCCTGCAGCCGACAGGCCGATCCTGGCTGTGGCCAATCACTTCGGCGGGCTGGCCGACGGGGTGCTCCTGGTCGACAGCTCCCCGCGGATGCCCAGGATTGTTGCCCGCGACGTCATCTGGAACGTCTCCCTGGTGGGCAGGCTGGCCACGGCCGCAGGAATGATCCCGGTCCACCGGGCTGCCGACGGAGACGCCCGCGCGACCAACGATCAGATGTTCGCATCCGCCTACGAGATCCTCCGCGAGCGTGAGCTCGTGCTGATCTTCCCCGAGGGTGTCACCCAGGATGTTCCGCATATGGCGGAGGTCAAGACCGGTGCGGCGCGCATCGCGCTGGGTGCCCGCGAGGCGGGGGTGCAGGGGATCCTGATCCAACCGGTCGGCCTGCACTACGAGAACAAGGCGGGTTTCCGTTCCCGGGCCCTGGTGAACCTGGGGCCGATGATCGATCTGGACCGATGGGTTGCCGAGCGTCCCGCACCCGTCGTCGGGGGTGCCGATGATCGGGCCGCCGTGGCTGACCTCACCGCCCTGGTGAACACGAAGCTGCGTCACGTGGCGCCGGACTACCCGGACTGGGATCAGGCCCACTCCCTGGAGACGGTTGCCGAGGTGCTGCTCACCGACGTTGACAGGACTGCTCCACCGCCCATGCAGTACGGCGATGTCGCGCTGATGGGATCTCGGCTCAACCGGGTGTCGGAGCCCGAGCGGGGGCAGCTGGTCACGTTGGGCGCGCAGTACCAAGCGGCGCTGCGGGCCAGCCACACCTCCGATCAGGCCGTGGCCACCGCCGCGGCCCCGGTCCGGTCGTGGGGCTGGGTGCTGGATCTCGTGCTGGTCGTGCTCCTGCTGCCGTTCGCGTTCGTGGGCCTGGCGGCCGTCGCGGTCCCCCTGCTGCTTGTTCTCATCGCGAGCCGCCTGCGGATCGCCCCGGCGGTGCGCGCCACTGTGGTCCCCGGATTGGCGATGCTGCTGTTCCTGGGGGAGTGGGTCCTCGTCGCCCTGCAGACCGGAGAGGACGGCGACCTCGAGTTCGGGCTGGCGGCGGCGGTGCTCTTCCCCTTCCTGGTGGCTGCGCTGTTCTTCGTCGTCGAACGGGTCGCCATCCTGTGGCAGCGGTGGAAGCGCAGGCGGCAGCCCGGCGCCGAAGAGCTGCCAGCCCTGCAGGCCCTGCGGGCCGAGGTTGCCCAGAAGGGGTGGGCGGCGCTGTGAGCGGCTGGATCGGCGACCACGTGATCGTCATCGTCATCCCACTGCTGGCCGTCTGGATGATCGTCCTGGTCGACATCGTTCGGCAGCCCAGGCTGTCGACGAGGATGAAGTGGATCTGGGGCGTGGGCTGCAGCCTGGCGTGGCCGCTGATGATCATCTACTGGATCACGCGTCCGGTGCAGGGCCGGATCGAGCGCACGCGAGCCGGGACCTCACCCAGGGACAGACTCGTGCAGGCAGTGCTGGACCACGAGGACGGACGCATCAACGACTCGGAGATGACGGCGATCGCCAGCCAGCTGCGCGAGCAGTAGGCCACGCGCCTGCCACTGGCGTGGACCCGATCGGGTGCTGATGCTCAACCCGGCGCACCTCGAGGTCGAGAACCCAGGACATGGGTGCAGTCACGGGCCTGCGGGCATCCCGCCGCGGGAGCGTGCGCGCCGCCACAGCCCTGGGGACTGCTCTCGCCCTCGTGCTCGGCGCCGGTGGCCCGGCATCGTCCGCACCCGCCGGCGGCCGTGGGCCCGGTGCCGCTGGTATCCCACAGGCGTGCCTTGAGCCCGTCCTTCCGGGCCCCGCACGCGGTTCGGCCGCTGTGCGCGCCTTGGGAGCGAACATGCTCGCGGCTGCTGCCCGCTATGGCACGAGTTCCGTCGAGCTGGCAGCCGAGCTGCGTGAGGACAACACGCTCTGGGTTGACGAGTGCGGCGTCCCGTACTTCCAGGACGAGCTCCCGGCCGACCTCGAGCCTGGGCCGGAGGTTGCCTCGGCGGAGGGCGCGGACTGGCCGGTCGTGGTCGCCGCTGAGCAGGCCTTCACCCTGCACAGCCGCCCTGGCTCCAACCGCGTGATCCACCTCGACTTCGATGGCCATGAGATCTCAGGCACCGCGTGGAACGCCGTCTACAACCAGGCCCCGTGGACAGCCCCACCGTTCTCCACCGACGGCGATCCCACCACCTTCTCGGCCTCCGAGCGTTCGGTCATCATCGACGTGTGGCGCCGGGTGGCCCAGGACTACGCCCCCTTCGACGTCGATGTCACCACGCAGGACCCGGGTGCTGAGGCACTCACACGGTCGGGATCGGCCGACGCCCAGTTCGGGACGCGAGTGCTCATCAGCCCCGATGCGACGCAGTCCCAGTGCGGGTGTGGTGGCCGGGCCTACATCGATGTGGTCGACCGCACCATCAACCACGCCTACTACCAGCCGGCGTGGGTCTATCCCCAGGCCCTGTCCAACAACGCGAAGTACATCGCGGACGCCGCCAGCCACGAGGCGGGGCACAACTTCGGTCTCAGCCATGACGGTACCCAGTCGGCCAGCTACTTCGGCGGCAGCCAGGGATGGGGCCCGATCATGGGCGCGCCCTACGGGCAACCTGTCACCCAGTGGAGCAACGGCAGCTACCCGGGCGCCAACAACACCCAGGACGACCTGACGCTGATCTCGGCCAATGGGGCTCCGCTCCTGCCCGATGATGTCGTGCAAGCTGCGACACTGGCGTTGCCGGGGTCAGTCGCGGGCCTGGTCAACGGTCCGCTGGACGTCGACGACTTCACCATCCAGGCGCCGACAGGCACGCTGACGATCTCTGTGGCGCCGCACTGGCCCGGCCCCAACCTCGATTCCGGACTTGTCCTGCGCGACGCCGGCGGCGGCCTCGTGGCCACGTCTGCGCCTGTCTACAGCGGGAGTGCGGTGCAGGCCTCGATGGGGGCAGTGATCGTCGTGGACGTCGCCGCGGGGACCTACACCGTCAGCGTTGAGGGCACTGGAAACGGGATCGCGGGGTCAGCTGGCCAGAGTGATGACGGCAGTGTCGGGTGGTACACGCTGACGGCCAGTACGACAGGAACGGCCGTGGATCCGACGCCGACGCCGACGCCCACGCCGACCCCGACGCCCACGCCGACCCCGACGCCCACGCCGACCGTGACGCCGACCCCGACGCCGACCCCGACCCCGACGCCGACGCCGACCCCGACCCCGACCCCGACGCCGACGCCCGACCCCGACGCCCACGCCGACCGTGACGCCGACCCCGACGCCCACCCCGACCCCGACGCCGACCCCGACGCCGACCGTGACGCCGACCGTGACGCCCACCCCGACGCCCACGCCGACGCCCACGCCGACGCCCACTCCAGTGACCCCGCAGGCCCAGCCGAGGCCCCCTGTGGTGGCGATCGCGGCGCTGGCTGTGCAGACCACGACCGTGCCGCGCGTGAAGCGCAAGAAGCGCTACCGCGCCCAGTTGGAGGCCTCCGGCGGAGTGGCGCCGTACACGTGGAAGCGGACGAAGCGATCCCTGCCCAAGGGGCTGAAGCTCACAAGGTCCGGGGTGATCCAGGGCAAGGCGAAGGCGCGGGCCACCAAGAAGGTGCGCGTCCACGTCACGGACTCGGCGGGCACTCGAAGGGCCGTGTGGATCCGGATCCGGGTCCGCTGAGCCCCGGGACTCAGATCGAGAAGTCCTCGAGCTCCTCCCACTGGCCCGCACCGGTCGGATGCAGGTGGAACTCGTTCGCGTGACCGGTGACCGAGACCTCCAGGGAGTCCACCCGCTCGAGGAGGTTGGCCACGGCCGCACCGATGAGGTCCGGCTGGTTGGCATGCTCGAGGTCGGGCTTGTCGGTGGCGGTGTGTGGCGTCAGGCGGGCGATCACCTGGCCGGGAACGCCCACCACGACCGAGTTGTCGGCAACGGGGCGCACCACCACGGCGTTGCCACCGATCCGCGAGTCGTGCCCCACATCGATGGGCCCCAGGACCTTCGCGCCGGCCCCGATCGTCACGCGGTCACCCACGGTGGGATGGCGCTTGCCGGGCTGGAGGCTGGTGCCGCCGAGGGTGACTCCGTGGTAGATCGTCACGTCGCTGCCGACCTCGGCGGTCTCCCCGATGACCACGCCCATGCCGTGGTCGATGAACAGGCCCGGTCCCAGCGTCGCGCCGGGGTGGATCTCCACGCCGGTCAGCCCGCGGGCCACCTGCGAGACAGCACGGGCCGCGAGGTAGTGGTCCCGACGCCACAGGGCACTGGACACCCGATGGGCCCAGACCGCATGCACGCCGGAGTACAGCAGAGCCACCTCTGTCCTGGACCTGGCTGCGGGGTCACGTTCGAAGACGCACTCGACGTCCCGGCGCATGTCGGCCAGGACCTCGGCGGCCCGGGTCGCCGCGGGGCTGGCTGCTGCGCCTCGTTCGCGTGGTTGTCGCCGGAGCGCCATCAGCTAGTCGACGAGGTCGGCGAAGAGGGCAGTCGACAGGTAGCGCTCGCCGTAGGACGGGATGATCACCACGATCGTCCTGCCCGCATTCTCGGGACGTGCTGCGACCTGCGCGGCCGCCCAGATCGCAGCGCCGGACGAGATCCCGACGAGCAGGCCCTCCTCCGCCGCCGCGCGCCTGGCGGTCGCCATGGCCTTGTCGGCATCCACGGTCACGATCTCGTCGTACACGTCGGTGTCGAGGATGGGGGGGACGAACCCGGCCCCGATGCCCTGCAGGGGGTGCGGACCCTTCGCGCCGCCGGACAGGACCGGTGAGGCAGACGGCTCGACCGCGATCATCTGCACGCCCGGCTTGCGCTCGCGCAGCACCTGGCCGATCCCGGTGATGGTGCCGCCCGTACCCACGCCGGCGACCACGATGTCGACGGTGCCGTCGGTGTCGTTCCAGATCTCCTCGGCGGTGGTGCGCCGGTGGATCGCCGGGTTGGCGGCATTCTCGAACTGCTGCGGCATGACGTAGTTGTCGTGCTCGGCGACGAGCTCGCGAGCCTTGCTGATCGCGCCCCCCATGCCGTCCGGGCCCGGGGTGAGGATGATCTCGGCCCCGTAGGCGCGCAGGACCATCCGGCGCTCCTTGCTCATCGTCTCGGGCATCGTCAGGACGCACTTGATCCCGCGGGCGGCGCAGACCATGGCCAGCGCGATGCCGGTGTTGCCACTGGTCGGCTCGACGATCACGGTGTCCGGACCGATCAGGCCGGCCTCCTCAGCGGCGTCGAGCATGGCCACGCCGATGCGGTCCTTCACGGAGTTGGCCGGGTTGAAGAACTCCAACTTGGCCAGGACTGTTGCTCCGGCCCCGTCGGTCACGCGGTTGAGCCGCACGAGTGGCGTGTTGCCAATGAGTTCGGTGACGTCTGCTGCGATATGCATGGGGAGAATCGTAGTCCTCCACCTGAATTTGGCAACACTGAGGTTGGAGAATTGCCCGGCAGGCCTTCCTGTCGCTCGCGCCACCCCGCAGGCATACTGCTGGGCGCATGGGTGAAAATGGGCACATGCCGGGTGATGAGGGCCTCCCGTGGGGCACGCAGTGGGACCTTCTGCGTGCCAGCGACGAGTCGGTGACGTGGG
The DNA here is from genome assembly GCA_963697345.1 of uncultured Actinomycetes bacterium. Classification (GTDB taxonomy): domain Bacteria; phylum Actinomycetota; class Actinomycetes; order S36-B12; family CAIYMF01; genus Prado023. The sequence goes on from CAVONS010000008.1 coordinate 70,830, forward strand.
ACTCCTTCCGAGTGACCCTCGGCTTCCAGGACGGTCGTGCGGGCGGGAAGGCCCCGGTCAACAACTACTTCGGGGTCTGTCGGCAGGATTCGCCGGGTGAGGTCGCACTCGGACCCCTGGGGATGACCATGATGGCCGGACGCCCGGAGGCGATGGCCGCCGAGATGGCCTATATGAAGCTCCTGGAGCAGGTCAGCGCCTTCGCGGTCGTCGACGATGTGCTGACACTCTCCGACGCCTCGGGAAGCTCCCTGCTCGTCTTCGTCCCGTCAGCGGATCCGACGTAGGCCGCAGTGACCGCGGACCGGTTCGGGGCAGTGCCCTCGGGGGAGTACACCGCCCTCGCCTCTGTCCGCGACCAGTCCTCGGACTACGTCGCACCGCCGGAGCAGGCCTTCCCCGAGGTCCAGCCGCTGCCGGTCCAGCCGGATGCTGCGCGGGCTCCTGCTGGCCAGCCCGCCGAACGGGTGAGTGGGCCTCGATCGCGCCGGTGGCGCCCGGCCATCCCACCCCAGCACGGGGCGTGGGCGTTCCTGGTCGTCCCCGTCCTCTGTGGCTTCGCAGTCGCTGGTACGAGCGCAGCCGGATGGATGCTCCTGGCGGCCTGGGTGTGTGCCTACCCGGTCGGCTACTACCTCGGTCGCGGCCTCACTGCACGGGTCAGGCGCGGTTCGTGGACCAGGTTGGCCCGCCGAGAGGTGGCGCGGGCGGTCCCGTGGGCCGTCGTGACGGCGGCACTCGGGCTGCCGCTGGCACTGACCCGGCCCTGGCTGCTGGCCGTGGCAGCGTTCCTCGCGGCCCTCTGGGGGCTGGGGCTCCGGGTGGCGGCCCGCCGGGGTGAGCGCAGCCTGGCCAACGACCTCATGCTGGTGGCGCAGGCGACCGTCGCCCTGCCCCTGGCCGTCGCGGTGGTGGCCGGCCCGTCGGTGCTCGCCGGCGATCTGTTGGGGCTGACGATCCAGGCAACCGCGGTCGTGGCGGCCTACTTGGCCGGCTCGGTGCTCCACGTGAAGTCCCTGTTGCGCGAGGCCGGCAACACGAGGTTCCACCGTGCCGACGTGGCCTGGCACGCCCTGCTGGCCGTGGGCGCCGCGGTGGCCAGCCCGTGGTGGCTGGTCGCGTTCATCCCCGCTCTGGCCCGCGCGGTCCTGTTGCGACCCCCGATGCGCCCGGGTGCGATTGGCGGAGTGGAGGCGGCCGTAGCGATCCTCGTGGTCGTGGCTGCCATCCTGGCCCTCTAGTTGCGGCCCAGTGGGTAGGCTTCGGCCAGTCGCGTGGAGGGGAGGTCTCGATGGGCAGCGGCTCGATGGAGATGTTCGAGGCGGCCGCCGCGGACGAGCGGGTATCCCGGCGCCTGCTGGCAGCCGCGATCCTCCGGGTGCTCGGCGTCATCGCCGGCACTCTCGTGGTCTACCTCCTGATCCCCGTGGAGGGGGAGGGTGCCCGCGCCACCGCCATCATCGCCTGCCTCGGCATCGCGACCATCCTGGCCGTGTTCGCCCGCCAGATCTCGCGTGTGTCCCGGTCGCGACGGCCGGTGCTGGCGGCTGTCGAGGCGCTGGTGCTGGTGTTCGGGCTGTTCCTGTGCTTGTTCGCGCTGCTGTACGTGTCGATCTCGGTGGCTGACCCGCAGGCGTTCACGCAATCCGTGGACAAGGTCGCGGGGATCTACTTCACGACGACGGTCCTCACGACGGTCGGCTTCGGCGACATCTCGCCGATCAGCAACACAGCACGGGTCATGGTCACCCTGCAGATGGTGCTCGGGATGGTCCTGATCGGTACGGCGTTCAAGGCCCTGGGCTTCTCGGCCAAGCGTGCTGTGGACTCACGCTTCGTCTCGCGGACGCCCGACGGCACGGCAGGCGCTGAGTCACCGGGCACCACCTCCAGCGGTGACTCGGGGAGTGCCGCTCCCAGTGGATGAGGTGACGCTCGGCCTGCTCCTGGTCCTGATGCTCCTGGCGAGCGTCACGACCTTCCATGTCAGCCGACGGTGGTACGTCCCCCTGGCCCTGGTGTGGACCTTGGCCTTCCTGCTCTTCGGCTACCGGATCGGACTGTCTCCGGCCGAGATGGCCCTGGGCAGCTGGCTGACCGGGCTTCTGTGGGGGCTCGGATGCATCGTGGTCATCTCCGTGGCGATGGGCGCCGGCGTGGCGATCCCTCGCCTGCACCCGTTGTTCGCCGACGAACGGGTGATGGGGACCACCGGAGCACAGGTGGCGCACAAGTCCCTCGTGGAGGTGCCGCTGGGCACGGTCCTGCTCGAGGAGGTCGTCTTCCGCTCCGTGCTGCTGGGCCTGATCACCAGCGTGTACGGCACCGTGGCCGGGGTGCTCGGGTCGGCCTTCCTGTTCGGCCTCTGGCACATCCTGCCCGCACTCGAGATGCATGACTCGCACTCCCTGACCAGCCAGCTCGGCTCGGGGTGGGGTGCGAAGCTGGCCACCGTCGCCGTCACGATCCTGGCCACAGGCGGCGCTGGGATCGTGTTCGCGCTGCTCGTCGTCGTCAGTGGCAGCGTGCTGGCCCCGATGGGCCTGCACTGGGCGATGAACGGGCCGGGATCCATCGCGGCGTGGCTGGTCGGGCGGCGGCGCAACAGGGATCACCCGGACGAGGAGTCCGATGCCGGGACCGCATGGGAGCCGGGCGGGGATGACACCGCGGGCTAGCTGACTGATGCTCCCTGCGGCTGGGCCGCGTCGTCGGCGGCCTGCAACGCCTCGGCGACCGTGATGCACGCCTCGCCGAACGCCTGGAACTGCTCCGGCGTGAGCCTGTCGACCAGGTGCCGGCGCACGCTCTCCACGTGGTCCGGTGCCGCGGCGACGATCTTCTCCCAGCCCTCGTCGGTCATGACCGCGAACATCCCACGCCCGTCCTGCGTGCAGAGTTCACGGGTCACGAGGCCTGCTTTGGCCATCCGATCGATCTGATGTGACAGCCGGCTGCGCGACAGTTGGGCGTGGTCGGCCAGCGTGCTCATGCGCATCCGGCGGCCCGGGCTCTCGGAGAGCTCGACAAGGATCTGGTAGTCCGTCCCGGTCAGGCCGTGCTGCTCCTGCAGGTCGCGGTTGAGGCGATCGGGCAGCAGCATGCTCGCAGCGATCCAGCCGCGCCACAGGCGCTGCTCCTCGGTGGTCAGCCAGCGTGTCATGCCCCCCATGGTACCGGGAAGTTGAATGCTGAACTGGGTCGAAGGTCCTCAGATGACCGTGAGGATCTCGGCGCCCTCGTCGGTGACCAGCAGGGTGTGCTCGAACTGGGCCGTCCAACTGCCGTCGGCGGTGACCGCGGTCCATCCGTCGTCCCACATCCGGTACTCGTAGGTGCCCAGGGTCAGCATCGGCTCAATCGTGAAGGTCATGCCCGGCACCATGACGGTGTCGGCCTTCGGGTCGTCGTAGTGGGGGATCACCAGGCCCGTGTGGAAGGCAGTCCCGATGCCGTGTCCGGTGAAGTCACGGACGACCCCGTAGCCGAAGCGCTTCGCGTAGGACTCGATGACCCGGCCGATGACGTTGATCGGACGACCAGGTCGCACGGCGCGGATGGAGCGCATCGTCGCCTCGTGGGTGCGCTCCACGAGCAGACGTGCATCCTCGGCGACCTCACCGACCAGGAACGTGGCGTTGGTGTCCCCGTGGACACCTCCGAGGTAGGCGGTGATGTCGATGTTGCAGATGTCACCGTCCTGCAGGACCGTGTCGTCGGGGATCCCGTGGCAGATGACCTCGTTGAGGCTGCTGCACAGCGACTTCTTGAACCCTCGGTACCCGAGTGTGGACGGGTATGCCCCGTGGTCGCAGAGGAACTCGTGGCCGATCCGGTCCAGCTCGTCGGTGCGCACGCCCGGGGCGATCGCACTGCCGACCTCGGCCAGCGCCTGCGCGGCGAGCCTCCCGGCGACGCGCATGGCCGCGATGGTGTCGGCGTCCTTCACCTCACCACCGGTGTAGGGCGCGGGCCGGGGCTGGTCGACGTACTCGGGGCGCACGATGCTCGGCGGCACGGGGCGCCGCGCGGAGATCCTGCCCGGCGTGAGGGGCGCGCGGGTCTGTGCGGTGGGCATGGGGTCAAGAGTACGCAGGACACGGGCGCAGCGCGGCCGGTACGGTCGAGGTGAACACGCAGACGAGGAGGCCGTCGTGTCCTACTGGTTCTGTCTGACCCACATGGCTGTCGAGGGTGACGACGGTTGCGCACATGCCGAGCGGCTCGGGCCCTACGCCGAGCGCACGGCGGCAGAGGCCGCCCTGGAGAGGGCGCACCAGCGCTCGGAGGCGTGGGACCACGATCCGCGTTGGACCGACGGCGACCTCGAGGACTGACGGGCCCGCCGCACTGAGGCAGATCACCTGGCTCAGGTCGTGCGCGCTGGGGGCTCACGACTCTGGCGCCGAATCACGTGCCGCACGGACCGCTCGCTCGCGAACGGCGTTCACGTCGGTGCGGTCGTCGAAGCGCCACAGGCTGGGCAGCGCGAAGGCGAGCAGGACACCCCCGGCAGCGCAGGCGAGACCGCCCGACACGAGGCTGGTGCGCAGGGAGGTGAGCGCGGCAACGCTCGATGCGCGCACCTGGCCCGCGGTCGGCCCGATCGAGTAGCTGAGCATCTCGATCCCAGCCATCCGACCACGCAGCTCGTCGGGGATGGTCTGGTTCCAGATGAGCATCCGGAACAGCCCCGAGATCATGTCGCCGGCTCCGGCGATCGCGAGCATCACGAGCACCACCCACAGCGAGTTGCTCAGGCCCACGCCGGCGATCGCCAGCCCCCAGACGATGGCCGCGAGCAGCACGGCCCGACCATGGTGGTGCACGCGCCCCGTCCAGCCGCTGGTCACGGTGGCCACCAGGCTGCCGACCGCGCCGGCCGAGTACAGCAGCCCCAGCGCCCACGGGGCTCCCAGATCCGCGGCCAGGAATGGGAACAGGGCGTACGGGAATGCGAGGAACATGGCCATCAGGTCCACGCCATAGGTTCCCAGGATGTCCTTGCGCGACCACGCATAGCGCATGCCGTCGGCGATCCTGGCCAGGCTGGCAGGTTCGGCTGCGTCGCTCGGCGTGATCGAGCTCAACCGCCAGAGGGCCAGTGCGGACACCAGGAACGTCGCAGCATCGAAGGCGTAGGCCGACCAGACGCCGAAGGCGGCGATGAGCAGGCCACCGAGTGCGGGGCCGAGGATCTGACCGATCTGCCAGCGCAGGGAGTTCAACGCCCCCGCGGCGGCGAGCTCATCGTGGGCAACAACGCGCGGGATGATCGCCTCGAGCGAGGGCCGCTGGATCCCGTCGACCGCCGCGAAGAGCATCGCGACCACGTAGAGGACCCAGAGGTGAGGTTCGTCCATGCGGGCGTTCACGAGCAGGGTCACCGAGAGGACCAGCATCGCGAGCTCGGTGATGATCACCACGCGGCGCCGGTCGACGGCGTCGGCCATCGCGCCGCCCCAGAGGCCGAACACGACCAGTGGCACGAGCTCAGCGAGCCCGATCAGGCCGACCGCGACGAACGAGCCCGTCATGTCCGCCACCTGGAAGGGCAGTGCCACCATCGTGACCATCGACCCGAGGAACGTCACCAACCCGGAGGCGAACACCCACCGGAAGTCGCGCGAGCGGCGCAGGGGGCGCAGATCCATCCGGAGTCTGGCCCTGCGTGGGGTCGCGGCGTCCTCGGGCACGGGGCCCGAGTATCCACCTGCCTGCGTGGCGGATCAATGGGCGGCCGCGGCGGCCGGCCCGACCCACCTCAGCTGTACTGGTGCTCCGGACCGGGGTACGTGCCCGCCACAACCTCGTCGGCCCACTCGTGGACCGCATCGGAGAGAACCGCGCCGACCTCGGCGTAGCGCTTGACGAACTTGGGCGGCCGGCCCGGCGTGAGCCCGGCCATGTCCTGCCAGACCAGTACCTGCGCGTCGGTCGACGGACCGGCGCCGATGCCGATCGTGGGGATCGACACGCTGCGTGTGACTCGCTCGGCGAGTTCGCTGGGGACCACCTCGAGCACGATCGCGAACGCGCCGGCGGCCTGCATGGCCTTGGCGTCCTGCATCAGGATCTCGCCGTCCTCACCGCGCCCCTGGACCCGGTAGCCGCCGAGCTGGTTGACCGACTGCGGGGTCAGGCCCAGGTGGGCCATGACCGGGATCCCAGCGCCCACGAGTGCCTCGACCTGGGGCAGGACCCGCGCACCGCCCTCGAGCTTGACCGCCTGGACACCGGCCTCCTTCATGAACCGACCGGCAGTCTCCAGCGCCTGCTGCGGCGAGGACTGGTAGGAGCCGAACGGCAGGTCGCCGACCACCAGGGCGCGCTTGGAACCGCGTACGACAGCCGCCGCGAGGGGGAGCAGGTCGTCGGTGGTGACCGGGACGGTGGAGCCGTAGCCGTAGACGACCATCGCCGCGGAGTCGCCGACGAGCATGACCGGGATGCCGGCCTCGTCGAAGATGCGTGCGGTCAGGGCGTCGTACGCGGTGATCATCGGCCACTTCTCGCCGGTGGCCTTCGCGGCGATCAGGTCCCTCGTGGTCACCCGCCGGCCGGTGGGCTCAGCGCCATAGAGGGTGGGGGCGGTGTGGTCGGGGGTTCCGGACGTGGCGATCGGTGCCATGTGGATCTCTCCTATCTCGAGGCTCCCGATGGAGTCCCCGGACACGTAGATGGTTGCACGTCGCCCGAGCATTGGCCAGAGCACCCACCCCGTGTCGCCTCCAGCCCCGGCCCAGCATCGCCTCGTGTGCCCAACCGCGACTGCGCCCGAACCACACCGTCTGGGGCTGTTGACTCGGGTCCGACCCATTCGCCGCGCTCCAAATCCACCCAATGGGCGCTCTGGGGACGCGCTATCGGTGGATTTGGGGCGCGGTCTCCCGGGATCGGGCTGGCCAGGTGCGCGGTACGGTGCGATTCATGCGCGGTGTTCAGTCGGCGGTCTCGCGGAACCGGTTGGTGATCGGCTGGCGCCGGTCGCGGCCGAAGGAGCGGGGGGAGATCTTGGTCCCGATCGGGTACTGGCGGCGCTTGTACTCGGCAAGGTCGGTCATCCGCAGCACACGCTCGACCAGGCCCTGTTCGTAGCCGTCGGCGACCAGTTCCGCAGCGCCGCGATCGCCCTCGACGTACCCATCGAGGATGGCATCGAGGGTGTCGTAGTCGGGCAGGGAATCGGTATCGACCTGGTCCGGGCGCAACTCGGCCGACGGTGGCTTGCTGATCGAGTTCGGGGGGATCGGAGGGACCTGGCCCAGCCGTTCAGCCTCCGCATTGCGCCACCTGGCCAAACGGAACACCCAGGACTTGGGCACGTCCTTGATGGGGCCGAATCCGCCGACCGCGTCACCGTAGATGGTGGAGTAGCCCACCGACAGCTCACTCTTGTTGCCCGGCGCCAGCACCAGGTGCCCCTCCTGGTTGCTCACCGCCATGACCGCCGTGCCCCGGATGCGGGCCTGCAGGTTCTCCTCAGCCAGACCGGTGAGCTCCATGGTCGACATGTAGGCGTCGAACATCGGGGCGATGGGCAGCAGCCGGCAGTGCGCCCCGAGCCTGTCGGCGAGTTCGAAGGCATCGTCCTGCGAGTGCTGCGAGGAGTACCGGCTCGGCATCGACAGGCCGTGGACGTTGTGCGCGCCGATCGCATCAGCGGCGATCGCGGCCACGAGGGAGGAGTCGATCCCGCCGGAGAAGCCGAACGTGACCGAGCGGAACCCGTTCTTGGTCACGTAGTCGCGCAGGCCCACGACCAGGGCGCCGTACATCTCGGCCTCGTCGGTCAGGCGTGGCTCCGGGAGGGGCGGCGGCTCGGGCTCGTACCGGGCCAGCGGCTCCTGGCTGGTCACGGCCGTGCAGTACCCGGCGGCGGCCTCGAGCTCGAGGTCCACGACCAGCAGGTGCTCGACGAACTGTGGTGCGCGGGCCACGAGCGCACCGGCGCGGTCCACGATCAGGGAGTCGCCATCGAAGACGAGCTCGTCCTGGCCCCCGACCATGTTCACGTAGGCCAGCGCAGCCCCGGCTTCGACCGCCCGGCGGGAGGCCAGCTCGAGTCGGCTGTCGTCCTTGTGGACCTCGTAGGGCGAGCCGTTGATGACCACGAGCAGTCCGGCGTCGACGCCGCGCACCTGCGCCACCGGGCCCCCGTCCTGCCAGAGGTCCTCGCAGATCGCCAGTGCCACGTCCACGCCGTGGATCCGGACCACGCAGGGTTCCGTGCCCGACACGAAGTACCGGAACTCGTCGAACACCCCGTAGTTGGGCAGGTGGTGCTTGGCGTAGCGCGCCACGACGCGGCCCTCGTGCAGGACGGCAGCTGCGTTGATCGGCGCGCCGCGCGGTGTGCCCAGCCGATGGTCCCGCCCGGCGTCGCGAAGGTCGAGGTACCCGACGATGACCGCGACCTCGCCCAGACCCTCGTCGGAGAGCTGCACCGCGAGTGAGTCCAGCGCCGCGATGGACGCCTGCTGGAACGACCAGCGCAGGGCGAGGTCCTCGATCGGGTAGCCCGTGAGGACCATCTCCGGGAAGGCCACGAGGTGCGCGCCGGCGTCGTGGGCCGCACGAGTCCGGTCCACGACCATGCGGGTGTTGCCGGCGAGGTCGCCCACGACGGGGTTCACCTGGGCCAGGGCGATTCGAAGCTGCGGCACGGGAGCGAGGCTAGCGGCTGCGCCCCGGGCGTGGGACGGGTGACTGGGAAGTCCCGACCCCACCGGCGCAGCGTGCGCCGTGTGGGCGTCGCAGCCATCCCTGATGCGGCAGTATGTGCTCCATGGACAAGCAGACGGAATTCGTGCTGCGCACGGTCGAGGAGCGAGACATCCGGTTCGTCCGGCTGTGGTTCACCGACGTGCTCGGGTACCTGAAGTCAGTGGCCATCGCTCCGGCGGAGCTCGAGAGTGCGTTCAGTGAGGGGATCGGCTTCGACGGCTCAGCGATCCAGGGCTTCGCGCGGGTGCAGGAGGCCGACATGCTGGCCATGCCCGACCCCGGCACGTTCCAGGTCCTTCCGTGGCGCGGCGAGGCGCAGGGCGTCGCTCGGATGTTCTGCGACATCACGATGCCCGACGGGAGCCCTTCGTTCGCCGACCCCCGGTACGTGCTCAAGCGCACCCTGTCCAAGGCCGCGGACAAGGGCCTGACGTTCTACACCCACCCCGAGATCGAGTTCTACCTGTTCAACGAGCCACACCGTCCGGGGAAGTCGCCGGTCCCGATCGACGACGGTGGGTACTTCGACCACACCCCCCAGGGGGCGGGCTACGACTTCCGCCGCCAGGCGATCCAGATGCTGGAGTCCATGGGGATCTCGGTCGAGTTCAGCCACCATGAGGGTGGCCCCGGCCAGCAGGAGATCGACCTGCGCTACGCCGACGCGCTGACCACTGCGGACAACATCATGACGTTCCGCCTCGTGGTCAAGGAGGTCGCCCTCGAGCAGGGTGTCTCGGCGACCTTCATGCCCAAGCCGCTGCGCGACCATCCGGGGTCCGGGATGCACACCCACCTGTCGCTCTTCGAGGGCGACCGCAACGCCTTCTATGAGGCTGGCGCGGAGCTCCAGCTGAGCAAGGCCGCCCGCTCGTTCATGGCTGGGATCCTGCACCACGCCCCGGAGATGAGTGCCGTCACCAACCAGTTCGTGAACTCCTACAAGCGCCTGGTCGGTGGCGGCGAGGCCCCCGCGTGGGTGTGCTGGGGGCACAACAACCGCAGCGCACTGCTGAGGATCCCGATGTACAAGCCGGACAAGGGGAACTCGACGCGCATCGAGTTCCGCGCGATGGACAGTGCCGCGAACCCGTACCTGGCCTTCGCGCTGCTGCTCTCGGCCGGGCTCAAGGGCATCGAGGAGGGCTACGAGCTGCCCGATGGCGCCGACGACGACGTCTGGGCCCTGTCCAACAGCGAGCGACGGGCCATGGGCCTGCACCCGCTGCCCGGCAGCCTCAACCAGGCGATCCAGGCGATGGAGCGCAGCGAGCTGGTCGCCGAGACCCTCGGTGAGCACGTCTTCGAGTTCTTCCTGCGCAACAAGCGGGCGGAGTGGGATGAGTACCGCCGCCAGGTGACCCAGTACGAGCTGGATCGCTACCTCCCAGTCCTCTAGGACAGACCGTGACCGCGCCCCGATCGGGCCGCGCCGACACCTCGGCCGGCCGTCTGGCCCGCCTGGGTGTCTCCGACGCCCAGCGGATCAGTGCCGGCCTGGCGGACGTCTCGTGGTGGTCCGCGGACCTCCTCGACGATGTGGCGGCCGCCGCTGATCCGGGACAGGTCCTGCGTGCGGCGCTCGCCCTCGACGAGGTCTCGCCCGACGGGATCGCGCGGGTGGCTGCCAGCGAGCGGGCCTGGCGCCGCTTCGCCCTCACCACTGGGGTCTCGGTGGCCCTCTCCGAGCACCTCGCCCGCCACCCCGAGCACCTGGAGATCCTCTTCGAGGACACCCAGCCGCCGGGGGCTCGGGAGATCCGCGAGCAGATGGTGTCGGCGGCGGCCGCCGCGGGGGAGGCAGCCGCCGACACGCTGCGGGTCGAGCACAGGGGCGCTGTGCTGCGGATCGCCATCGCTGACGTGGCCCACGGCGCCTCCTTCGAGGTGACGTCACTGCGTCTCTCGGAGCTCGCCGACGCGGTCATCGAGGGAGCGCTGACCGCTGCCCGGGCCCAACTGCCACCGGGTGCCCCGGAATGCCGGTTGGCGATCATCGGTATGGGCAAATGCGGCGGCCGGGAGCTGAACTACATCAGCGACGTCGACGTCGTGTTCGTGGCCGAACCGGCCGAGGGTGTGGAGGAGTCAGACGCCCTGCGCACGGCCACCACCCTGGCCTCGGCCCTCATGCGCCTGTGCAGCCAACCGACTTCGGAGGGCTCCATCTGGGAGGTCGATGCCAATCTGCGCCCCGAGGGCCGCTCGGGGGCCCTGGTCCGGACGCTGCGCAGCCATATCGGCTACTACGAGCGGTGGGCCAAGACCTGGGAGTTCCAGGCCCTGCTCAAGGCGCGTCCCATCGCCGGCGACGCTGCGCTCGGCGCCGCCTACATCGATGCCGTCCTTCCCCACGTCTGGGCGGCCGCCGACCGGGATGGTTTCGTCTCCGACGTGCAGCGCATGCGCCAGCGCGTCGAGCGCACGATGCCGACCAAGGATGCCGACCGGCAGCTCAAGCTCGGCCGGGGTGGCCTGCGCGACGTGGAGTTCAGTGTCCAGCTGCTGCAGCTGGTCCATGGGCGCAGTGACGTGATGCTGCGCAGCCCCGTCACCCTGACCGCGCTGGAGTCGCTGGCGACCTGGGGTTATGTCGGGCGTGAGGACGCCTCCGCCCTGGCAGGGGCCTACCGCTTCCTGCGCACCATGGAGCACCGCATCCAGATGCACCGCATGGTGCGCTCCCATGTGGTGCCCCACGAGGACGAGGACCTGCGCAGGCTGGGTCGTGCGATGGGGTTCACGACCGACCCGGCCAAGGAGCTGGTCGAGGCATGGCAGCGGCGGGCCAACGAGGTCCGGCGGATCCACGAGAAGCTGTTCTACCGCCCCCTGCTCGACGCGGTCGCCAGGTTGGACGGCGGCCAGGCGCGGTTGACCCCCCAGGCAGCCCGGGAACGCCTCGACGCCCTCGGCTTCCGCGACCCGGTCGGGGCCCTGAACCACATCGAGGCCCTCACCGCGGGCGTGAGCCGACGTGCCGCGATCCAGCGGACGCTGCTGCCGGTCATGCTGGAGTGGTTCGCCGCTGCGCCGGACCCCGACGCCGGCCTGCTCAACTTCCGTCGGGTGAGCGACGACCTCGGTGGGACTCCGTGGTACCTGCGTCTGCTGCGTGATGAGTCTGCCTGCGCCGAGCGGATGGCCCGCGTCCTGGCCAGCAGTCGTTATGCCTCCGAGCTGCTCCTGCGCGCCCCCGATGGGGTGGCCCTGCTGGCCGATGCCAACGAGTTGCGCCCGCGCCAGTCGGGTCCGCTGACCGCGGAGTTCCTGGCGACCGCCGCGCGGTATGACGACGCCGCTGACGCCGTGGTGGCGGTGCGCGCCCTGCGCCGCCGTGAGCTCTTCCGGATCTCGGCGACAGACATCCTGACCCATCTCACGGTCGACGATGTGGGCAACGCCCTCACGGATGTGGCTGATGCGACGATCGCCGGTGCCCTGGAGGCAGCGACCCGTGAGGTGGAGCAGGCCCGCGGGTCGAAGCTCCCGACCCGGATGCTGGTCATCGGGATGGGTCGCTACGGCGGCGGCGAGATCGGCTACGGCAGCGACGCCGATGTCGTCTTCGTGCACGATCCGCTGCCCGGGGTGGAGGAGCGTGAGGCCTCGGCGGCAGCGACGCTGGTGGCCAACGAGGTGCGCTCGCTGCTCAACGCCCCTTCGCCGGACCCCCCTCTGCAGCTGGACACCGATCTGCGTCCGGAGGGCAAGCAGGGTCCGCCGGTGCGCACTGTCGTGTCCTACCTGGCCTACTACGAGCGGTGGCGCTCCTTCTGGGAGGCGCAGGCCCTGCTGCGCGCCGATCGGGTCGCCGGCGACCCGGCTGCGTGGGACCGGGTGAAGGCCGGCATCGACCCGATCCGCTGGCCAGCTGACGGTGTCGGGACCGAGCAGCTCCGCGAGATCCGTCGACTCAAGGCGCGGATGGAGAACGAGCGGCTGCCCAGGGGAGCCGACCCGACCCTGCACACCAAGCTCGGCCGGGGCGGGCTCTCCGACGTCGAGTGGGTGATCCAGCTGCTCCAGCTGCAGAATGCGCATCGGATACCGGAGATGCGCACGACGCGGACGATGGCGGCGCTCGAGGCCGCCCGACGCACCGGACTGATCCAGGGATCGGACGCCGACATCCTCTCGGACGCCTGGCGCATGGCCACACGCATCCGGAACGTCGTGATGCTCGTCCGCGGGCGGGCCACCGACATGGTGCCCACTGAGGCCCATGAGCTCTCCGCGGTGGGGCGTGTGCTCGGGTACAACCCGGGGGAGTCCGGTGAACTGCTCGAGGACTACCGCAGGACCACGCGCCGCGCCCGGGCCGTGTCCGAGAAGTTGTTCTACGGGCAGTAGCCGGATCGGGCACTGCACTGGCGATAGGGCTGTCAGTCCCCTTGCGGGGGGTCAGAGGTCCCGGAAGTGATTTCGCCACAGGTCCCGTCGGCCGTATCATGGTGGCCAAACATGAAGGTTTACTCATATAAATCCATGGGTAACCAGGGGGCACCCCGCACCTCCCGAGAGGCTCCACGATGACCACCACCGCAGGACAGTCCCAGCCGACCGTCGTCGGGGCTCCGGCCCCCGCGCCCACCGGTAGCCTGGCGGCCGCACTCAACTCCGGCGCCCAGCACACGGCTCTGCTCTTCCCCGGGATCGATCCCATGTGGCCCCGCGTCCTTGCCGACGCCCTCGTCGGGCGCCCGGACCTCGCCGCCTGGGTGGACACGTTGGTCACGGATCTCGACGACTGGGCCAGGACACCGCAGGTGCGTTCCCTGGGCCTGTTCGCCGATGGGTTCTCACACCTGCTGCCCGACGGCACCGACGACCCGATCAGCCCCCGAGCGGCCACCGGGCCGTTCTCGCTCGTGGGCAACCTCCTGACGAACCTGGTGTGCCTGGCGGCCCTGGACGGGGAGGGGCTGCACCTGGCCACCAGTGCGCCGACGACTCGGTCCGCAGGGCACAGTGCCGGCCTTCTGGCTGCCGCGGTGGCCACGGCCCGCGGCACGGACGGCCTGGTGCCCGTGGGTATTGCCTCCGATGCGGCCCGGATCGCGGCGATCATGGGCGCGCACGCCGCCCGGCACCCGTGGTCCGTCTCCGATTCAGCAGTGGTCGCCGCCCTGGCCGGGGTTGAGACCGCCGGCACGCCGATGGTGGCGATCTCCGGTCCGCGAACGGCGCGCCTGGCCGCCATCATCGAGGCTGCGGGAGCCCACGACAGCATCGCCATCGGCGTGGTCAACGGCCGGACCCGGCATGTGCTCGCCGGAGATCCGGGTGCACTGGCCGACCTGCACGCCGGTCTCGAGGGCCTGGCCCAGGCTGAGGCCAAGCGGCGCAGCGCCGGCCAGCTCGGCGGATCGCCGTTCCGGTTCGCCTGGGAGCCGATCGCCAGCTCCGTGCCCTTCCACCATCCCGATCTGCAGGGTGCGGCGCACGCGGCCCTGGCCCAGATCGCCGAGCTCGGCCTCGCCCTGCCCCCGATCGGTGCCGCGCGCATCACGGACCCGGCCACGGGGCTGGACCTGCCCTCCGAGGGGCTGCTGGAGGCCGTCGTCCTCTCAGTGCTGGCCCGCCAGCACAACTGGGCCGCTGCTGTCGTGGACTGCGCCCCCGCCGGCACCGTGGCCGTGATGGTCAGTCCGCTCGGCTCGATGGCCGGGGTCAGCGCCAGCCGCCTGCGTGGCCGAGGCTCGCTCGTGCTCGATCCGGCCAGTGCTGCTGGGCGCACGGCCCTGTTCACCCCCGGAAGCGCTCCGGACATGCCCCAGACCTACGCCCGTTTCGCGCCCCGCGCCGTACGCGCCGAGGACGGCTCCCTGCGTCTGGCCAACCTGCACACGCGGCTCGCGGGCCGTTCCCCGATGATCCTGCCCGGCATGACCCCCTCCACCGTCGAGGCGCCCATCGTGGTGGCCGCCGCCAACGGGGGACACGTCAGCGAGCTGGCCGGTGGCGGCCAGGTGACTGAGCGGATCTTCACCGAGCGGATCGCGGAGGTCACCGAGGGCCTCGCCCCCGGCCAGGAGATCGTGCTCAACGCCCTCTACCTCGATCCCTACCTGTGGAACCTGCAGCTGGGTCGTGAGCGGCTGGTGCAGAAGGCCCGAGCTGCGGGCGCACCCATCAACGGTGTGACGATCTCGGCGGGCATCCCGGACAAGGCTGAGGCGCTGGCCCTCCTCGACGAGCTGAACGACGCGGGCATCTGGCTCAACGCGTTCAAGCCCGGCACCGTGGCCCAGGTCCAGGAGGTCCTGACCATCGCGTCGGAGACCCCGCACCCGGTCTGGATCCACATGGAGGGCGGCGCTGCCGGTGGGCACCACTCGTGGGAGGACCTCGACGAGCTCCTGCTGTCGACCTACCACCTGATCCGCGAGCACGACAACGTCGTCCTTGCGGTGGGCGGCGGCATCGCCGACCCGGAGCGTGCCGGCGCGCTGCTGACCGGGACCTGGTCCCACACGCACGGGGCGGCGACCATGCCGGTCGACGCGATCCTGTTGGGCACCGTCACGATGGCCACGCTTGAGTCGGCTGCCTCCCCGTCGGTCAAGGCCGCGCTGGTCGAGGCCGCCGGTCATGCGGGCTGGGTGGGCCGCGGGAAGGTCGCAGGGGGAACCACCTCCGGACGCTCCGGCCTTGACGCCGACATCTACTTCCTGGACAACAGCGCATCTCGCGCAGCTGCCCTGCTGGACTCCGTCGCCGGCGACGCCCAGGCTGTCGAGGCCAGGCGCGCGGAGATCGTCGAGGCACTGTCAGCCACCGCGAAGCCCTACTTCGGTGACGTCGCGGACATGACCTACGCGCAGATGCTGGAGCGCTTCATCGCGCTCACCGCGCTGGGCCGCGACGGTCGCTACGAGGACGGCGCCTGGCTGGACACCACGCACCGCGGGCGATTCCGTGCCCTGCTCCAGCAGGCTGAGGCACGTCTCGATCCCAGGGACGAGGGCCCGGTGCCCACCCTGTTCGACGACCCGGCGTCGCTGGACGACCCGGCTGCGGCCCTCGAGAGGCTCGTCGCCGCACACCCGAGTGCCCGCACGGCACTGCTGCACCCGGCCGATGCCGCGCACTTCACAACCGTTGCGCGCATGCCCGGCAAGCCCGTCCCGTTCGTCCCCGTGATCGACGCCGACGTCCGCCGCTGGTACCAGTCCGACTCGTTGTGGCAGTCGCACAGCGACCTGTACGACGCCGACCAGGTGCTGATCATCCCGGGCCCGGTGGCCGTGTCGGGTATCACCACGGTCGACGAACCCGTCGCCCACCTGCTCGACCGCTTCGAGACCATGGTCGCCCAGGATCTCGTGCAGGCCGAGGGCCTCGACGCGGCAGGCCTGGACACCGCTGCGTTCCGGCTCGGGCAGAACCCGGCGATCCCGGGTTCCGGGCCTGAGGCGCTGCTTGCCGCCGCGCTCCTTGCACCCACCTGGACGTGGGTCGGTGCCCACCGCGCCAACCCGCTGCACCGGATCGGGTCCCACGACCAGTGGACGATCCTGGGCGACGCGGCGATGTGGTCCGCCGGCGACCAGGAGAGCGCCACGGTGGCAGTCGAGGCCGATGGCTCGTTGGTCCTGACCATCAGCTGGCCCGATCTCGGGCTGCCCGGGGACGGCAGGCTCGCACTGCGGATCGACGTGCAGACGCGCGCCGGGGTGGTCACCTTCTCCGTCAGCGAGGAGAGCCTGAGCGCTGCCGGGGCAGGCCTGCTGAGCATGTTCGCGGGCGGCACCGGCGGGCCGACCGCCGAGCCGGATCTCGCGATCGCCCACGCGGCGACGGTGGGGGCCGCCGGCGCCCTGCCCGATCGGGTCATGGCGACCCTGTGGCCCTCGGTCTTCGGTGCGCTGGCCGACGCCGACCTTGCCTCCTCGATGTTCGACCTCGTCCACCTGAGTCACGCGATCGAGGTTGCCGCAGGCTCCGGCGCGCACGACCTGCCGGTCGTCGAGCCCCGCGCCAGCCGTCCGGAGGTCACCCGCACCGACGGCGGCCTGGTGATCGCCGTCCAGTCGGGCACCGGAACGACCCACGTCGTGGACCGCTTCTTCGTCCGCCGCACCGTCACCGACGCGTCGCTGCCGCTGGCCGCTGCTCCCGTCGGGCGCGCAGGTGTGGTCCCGGCTGCCGTGCGGACCCTCGGCACGTTGACGGTGACCGCACCGGCCCACCTGGAGGCCTTCGCCACGGTCAGTGGGGACGCCAACCCGATCCACCGCAGTGACCTGCTCGCCCGCTTCGTCGGGCTGCCCGGCAGGATCGTGCACGGCATGTGGACCTCCGCGGCCGCCACGCGCGCCGTCCTGGAGGCCGCAGCCGAGGGCGACCCCAGCCGCCTGCGGGACTGGAGCGTGGACTTCGTCGCCCCCGTCCTTCCCGGTCAGGACGTCACCTTCACCGTGACGCGCACCGGCATGCGCGAGGGCGCACTCGTGGTGTCCGTCGAGGCCACGACGGCCGATGGAGTCGTGGCCATGGGCACCTGCGTCGTGGCCGGCCCACGCACCATGTACGTGTTCCCCGGCCAGGGCATCCAGTCCCAGGGCATGGGCATGGACGGCTACGCGCGCTCGGCGGCGGCCCGCTCCGTGTGGGACGAGGCCGATGCGGTCACGACCGGGCGCATGGGCTTCTCCATCCTCGAGATCGTCAGGGACAACCCGACCTCCATCGAGGCCGTCGGCACCACCTATCGGCATCCGGCCGGCGTGCTGCACCTGACCCAGTTCACCCAGGTGGCGATGGCCACGCTCGCGCTGGCGACCGTGGCCGAGATGCGCGCAGCGGGGGTCTTCGACCCGACCGCTGCCGTCGCCGGTCACTCCGTCGGCGAGTACAACGCCCTGGGAGCCTCCAATGGCGTGCTCACCCTCGAGGGCGCCATCGAGCTCGTCTTCGCCCGCGGCCTGGGCATGCACGGCCTCGTCCCCCGGGATGAGGAGGGGCGCTCCGCCTACGGTCTGGCCGTCATCCGCCCGCACCTCGCCGGGCTGGACCACGCCCGCGCCGAGCAGCTCGTGGCCAGTGTCGCGGCTGACACCGGCGAGCTCTGCGAGATCGTCAACCACAACCTGCGCGGCAAGCAGTACGCCGTGGCCGGCACGTTGGCCTCGCTGGCCGAGCTCGAGGAGCGGCTGGGAGCCGGGGCGCCGGGTCGCCCGCCGATCCTGATGGTGCCCGGCATCGACGTCCCCTTCCACTCCTCGGCCCTGCGCGGTGGGGTGGACGACTTCCGCGAGCAGCTGCTCACGAAGCTGCCCGAGACGATCGACACCGAAGGGCTGATGGGTCGCTACATCCCGAACCTGTACCCGCACGTGTTCGGCCTTGACAGGGACTACGTCGAAGGTGTGTACGAGGTCTGCGGTTCGCCCGTCCTGGCCGAGGTGCTGGCTGATTGGGAGACCGCCAGTGCGGACCCAGGTGAGCTGGCCCGCACCCTGGTCGTCGAGCTGCTGGCCTGGCAGTTCGCCTCGCCTGTCCGATGGATCGAGACCTTCGAGCTCATGTGCGCCCCGGTCGAGCAGGGTGGGCTGGGCATCGAGCGGATCGTGGAGATCGGAGTCGGCAGTGCGCCGACGTTGACCAACCTGGCCAAGGGCTCGCTGGCGCTGACCACCCACCGGGGATCACGTCCGGAGGTGCTCAACGTCGAGGTCGATGAGGAGGCCGTGTTCCAGACCTCCGAGGACCCCACCCCGGTGGCCGAGCCCGATCCAGTCCATGCACAGCAGGAAGCAGCAGCGGCGGCCCCGGTCGCCCCGGCGGCCATGCCGGCTCCCGTGCCCGTGGGCAACGTCGCGTCCGGGTCCGTCGAGGATCTCCCGGTCGACCACGCCACTGCAGTGTCGTCCCTGCTCGCGCTGCGGGTCGGGGTGCGCGTCGAACAGCTGGAGCATGATTCCATCGAATCGCTGGTCGACGGTGCCTCGAGCAGGCGCAACCAGGTCCTGATGGACATCGGCAAGGAGTTCGGCGTCTCGGCCATCGACGGTGCCCACGAGGTGCCGCTGGTGGAACTGACCAGCAAGCTGGCCGAGCGTTCTGCCGGGTACCGCTACCCGGGCCCGGTCCTCTCGGCAGCCGTCGAGGGAGCCGTGACCGCTGCCCTGGGCCCGCGCGGCTCGTCGGCCAGTGCGCTGGCCAAGCGTGTCACCGGTCACTGGGGCCTGGGCGAGGGCTGGATCGCCCGCACGTCCCTGGCCCTGGCCCTGGGAACGCGGGAGGGCACGAGCCGCCGCGGTGGCGAGCTGGCCACCCTCACTGATCCGAGCGCTGAGGGCATCATCGACGCGGCCGTCCTGGCGGCGGCCTCCGAGGTTGGCGTGCACGTGTCGCCCGCCGTTGCTGCGACCTCAGGTGGCGGGACTGTGGACGCCGCGGCAGTCAACGAGCTGCGCGAGCACGTCGAGGGGATCCTGGTCGACCAGGCCTCCGAGGTGCTGGCCCGACTCGGCCGGGTTCCGGTCACTGATCCGCTCGATGCGGACTACCGCGAGGCGCTGGCCACCCTGGCACTGCTGGAGGCCGAGCACGGTCCGGCAGCCCTGGTTGCCCCGACCTTCGACCCGCGCCGTCATGTGCTCCTCGACTCGGCCTCGACGTGGGCCCGCGCCGACGTCGACCACCTGGTCCAGACGGCCCTGGCCCTGGAGACGGGCCGGGCAGGTGCCGCCCACGGTGAGGTCGGAAGCCTCGAGGGGCTCATCGAGCAGATCGCCGCACATCGTGACGCTGACCCGCGCATCCGCGCGACCCTCGAGTACCACCGGGCGCGGCTGTCGGACGCGGACCGACGCGAGACCGTTCGGGTGATCGATCGGGCCCTGTCGGTCGTGCCTGCGGGCGTCCCGGTGCCTGAGACCCAGAAGCTGCGTGACGCCCTCGGTTCGGGCGAATCCGCCCGGGTCCTGGCCGCTGCCGAGGCTCTGGCCGAGCGCCCCGGATCATTCGCGGGCCAGGTCGCGCTGGTCACCGGTGCATCGCCGAACTCCATCGCATGGTCCTCGCTGGCGCACCTGTTGCGCGGCGGCGCCACCGTGGTCGTGGTCACCACGACCGATACCCCGGAGCGGATCGCGGCCTACCGCGACCTCGAGCGGCGCTATGCCGGCCCGGGCGCGCAGCTGCACATCGTGCGGGCCAACCTCGCTTCGTTCGCCGACATCGACGCGCTCATCGAGTGGATGGTCACACCGACCATCGAGGACCTCGGACCTGTCACCCGCGAGGTCAAGCCCGCGCTGTGGCCGACCCTCGTGCTGCCGTTCGCGGCCGCTCCTGCCCTGGGCGAGCTGCCCGACACCGGCAGGGAGGCCGAGCTCACGCTGCGTCTGCTGCTTCTGGGAGTCCAGCGTCTCGTCGGCGGCCTGGCCGAGCGTGCGGGTGCCGCGCGCAAGGACCGGTTCAGTGTGATCCTGCCGATGTCGCCCAACCACGGCACGTTCGGTGGTGATGGTGCCTACGGCGACGCGAAGGCCGCCCTGGAGACCCTGAGCAACAAGTGGCGCTCGGAGGGCTCGCGCTGGGGTGCCCAGACCCGGATCATCTCCGCCGAGATCGGCTGGGTCCGCGGGACCGGGCTGATGGCCGGAAACGACCCGGTGGCGCGCTACGTCGAGGACGAGCTGGGTGTCCTGACGTACTCAGCCGAGCAGATGGGCGCCCTGATCGCCGCCCTGGCCACCCCTGAGTTCCAGGTCGAGGCCGAGGAGGCGCCGCTGCGCGTGGATCTCTCCGGTGGACTGGCCGGCCGGGACGACCTCGGTGCCGCGCTCGCGGCGGCTGTCGCACAGCTGACAGCTGCGGCCAGCGACGCCGAACAGGACTCCGATGCGGAGCCGACAGTGTCGGCACTGCCGAACCTGCCCGAGCTGCTCCTGAACGCTCGGGGTCCAGTACCGGTTCCCGAGCATCCCTCCGGCGCCCGCGTGCGCGCAGAGGACATGATCGTCATGGTCGGTATTGCCGAGTACGGCCCGTGGGGTGGATCGAGCACCCGCTGGCAGGCCGAGACCGGTGCCTTGGGCGCCGCCGGCGTCGTCGAGCTGGCCTGGCGCTGCGGACTGATCGACTGGGACGCGCAGGCCGGCAGCTGGGTCGACGTCGAGTCGTCGACTCCCGTCAACGAGGCGGACGTCGCAGAGCGCTACCGGGAGCTGGTCGAGGCCCGTTCCGGGCTGCGACTGCTGGAGGACGACGCACTCGTGGCCGCCTCGGGTCACCTGGAGTTCACCGAGGTGTTCCTCGACCGCGCCATGGCCAAGGTGCTTCCCTCGGAGGCTGAGGCTCGCGCCATGGCCGCCCACACCCCTGGTGCGTCGGTCACCCGTGTCGAGGATGGCTGGGTGCTCACGCTGCCGGCAGGTGCACCCGTGCGCATCCCACGTCACCGGCCATTGCTGCGCAGTGCAGGTGGGCAGTTCCCCACCGGGTCGGACCCGGTCCGCTTCGGGCTGGACTCGGGCATCGCCGGATCGATGGACCCCCTGACAGCCTGGAACGTGGTGATCACCGGGGAGGCCCTCAACGATGCGGGGGTCACGGCCGAGGAGTTGCTCGGCGCGGTGCACCCCAGCCTCGTGGGCAACACCCAGGGCAGCGGCATGGGCGGCATGAGCAGCATCTCGAAGGTGTTCATGGGCCCGTTGGCTGGCCGGCAGTTCGCCAACGATGTCCTGCAGGAGGCGTTGGGCAACGTCGTGGCCGCGCACGTCAACCAGGGCGTGATCGGCGGCTACGGCCCGATGGTCCACCCGGTCGCAGCATGCGCGACGGCTGCGGTCTCCCTCGAGGAGGCGGTCGACAAGATCGCGCTGGGCAAGGCTGAGATCATCATCGGCGGCGGTTGGGACGACCTGGCCACCGAGGGCATCACGGGGTTCGCCAACATGGCGGCCACCGCCGACAACGCCGCCCTGATCGAGTCCGGACTGGCCCCGCGCCAGCACAGTCGGCCGGGGGACCGGCGCCGGCGGGGGTTCGTCGAGTCCCAGGGCGGCGGCAGCTTCGTGATCTGCCGCGGGTCCGTGGCGCTGGCCCTCGGGCTGCCGGTGCGCGCGGTCGTGGGATATGCGGCGTCCTTCGGGGATGGCATCCACACGTCCATCCCGGCACCGGGGCTCGGTGCGCTGGGTGCCGTGCGTGGTGGCGCCAACTCACCGCTGGGACGTGCCCTGGCCGACCTCGGCCTGGTTGCCGACGATGTGGCCGTGGTGTCCAAGCACGACACGTCCACGGAGGCCAACGACCCCAACGAGGCGTTCCTGCACGAGACGATCCAGGCGAGCCTGGGCCGTACTCCCGGCGCTCCGCTGCGGGTGATCTCGCAGAAGTCGCTGACCGGGCACTCGAAGGGGGGCGCGGCCGCGTGGCAGATGGCTGGGCTGTGCGACGTGTTCGAGTCGGCGACAGTGCCGGGCAACAAGAACCTGGTCAGCGCTGATCCGCGGGTGACCCCCGGGGATGCGCTGGTCGTGGACTACCGGCCCCTGCAGCGCACCGAGCCGGTCCGGGCGGCGCTGGTGACCAGCCTCGGCTTCGGCCATGTGTCGGCGGTGGTTGCCCTGGCTCACCCGGACGTCTTCGTCGAAGCCATCGACCCGGTCCAGAGGCAGGACTATGTGCAACGTGCACATGACCGCCGCGTGGCGGGCGCGCGCGCACGGTTGGGCGCTGCACACGGCGGCCAGCCGATGCTGTCCCGACGCACGGACCGGCGGATGGGCTCGGGCTCGTCGCAGGTCCTGCGCGACCGGGAGGCGGCCATGCTCGTGGATCCGGCCGGTTCGCTGCCCGGTCTGAGCACTCCATGAGATCGGCGTCCTGATGGGGATCCGTGCTGTGGGGATCGACCTGGTCGGGGTGGAGTCCTTCGGTGAGCAGCTGGGATCTGTCGGCTCGGCCTTCGCCGAGCGGACCTTCACGGCCGGAGAGCTGCGCGCCGCCGCGGGGCACTCCGGTGCCGCGCAGCATCTCGCGGGGCGGTTCGCCGCGAAGGAGGCCTTCGTCAAGGCCTTCTCCGGTGCCCGACCCGGCCATGCACCGGTCATCCCACAGATGGACTGGCGCCAGGTGGAGGTGGTCGTCGACGGGTGGGGTCGGCCGGGGTTGTCGCTGCATGGCGAGCTGGCTGAGGCGGTGCGCAGCACCCTGGGTGAGGTCGTGGCGCACCTGTCGATCACGCACGAGCCAACGATGGCCGCAGCCGTCGTGGTCCTCGAGGACGCTCAGCCGATCCGAGAGACCGCCCGCAGATAGGCCCGCAGCATCCGCTTCAGCTCACGGACCGTGGCCGGATTCGGCTCACCATCGGAGACTGAGAAGTGCAGCAGCGACTGCGACATCTCCACCACCACCTCGCAGATCGTCAGCTGCTCGTCGAGGGTCCGGTCCTCGGTCAGGCCCTGGATCATCGGCAGCAGGGTGTTGACCAGGGCCCGGGAGTGCTCCGCGGCCAACGAGCGCGTGGCGGCCGTGGAGCGCATGGCCAGCCACACCGCTCGGCGGGTCGGATCGTCGACCCAGTGGGCGGCCACGAGGTCGATGAGGTCGTTGGTCTCGGCCTGCCAGTCGTCGCCGAGCAGACGACCGGAGCTGGCCATGAGGTCATCGATGAGGGCCTCGGTGTCCCGTGAGTCCAACTCGGCGACGATCGCGAACTTGTTGGGGAAGAACTGGTACACCGACCCCACGGGGATCTCGGCGCGGGCGGCGACGTCCTCGATGGTGAAGCCCTCCAGGCCACCGATCGCCAGCAGCTCGCGTGCAGCGGACAGGATCGCGTCGAAGCGCACTCGACCACGTTCCTGCACAGGCCGGTGCCGGACCGCCAGGTCGGGGGGCGCGCTGTCCGAGGTCATGGCGCGCCCGGCCCGACCTCGGCCGGTTGGGATGAAGCCGGCTGCGGTGCGGGGCCCTTGTCGTGGCGGAACTGGTCCCACAACTGGTGGGTGAGCACGATCGTGCCGGCCATGATGGCAACCACCGCCGTCCCGATGAGGGCGTTGGCGACCAGATGACCTCGTTCGGGCGGGCCGGTGAGGACGAAGCGGGTGGGGTCCATGGGGTCGTAGGCAACATCGACATTCGCGCCCCGCGGCCACGAGGTGGCCGCTGACTGCTGGGCCACGTCGCTGATCAGCCGGCCGTCCTGGGCGCGGAACTCGACGACCGGGGAGAACAGCAGGCGACGCTGGGGAGTCGAGGTCATCGTGTTGTCCACGACCGTGCCGGTGGCCTGGACACCATCGCGGCGCAGGACCGCATTGGCGCCCTCGGCGCGCATGGTGCGGACCAGCGACCACAGCACCCCGACGAGGACCGCCGCGGCAAGCACGGCGATCATCGCAAGAACCAGCGTGGTCACGGTACTAGCCTAGGCCGGTTCGCCCCAGCGGGTCGCGGATTCGCCGGACCGCACGGCGGTCCACGGCGACCATCACCAGCCCAGCCACGCCTCGGGGTTGACGAACCTGTCGTTCTGGGTGACCTCGAAGTGCAGGTGCGAGCCTGTCGTGTTCCCGGTGGTCCCCACTCGCCCGATCTGGTCGCCGGTGGAGACCTTGGTGCCCGGCGAGACCGAGACGGACGACAGATGGTTGTACGTGGTCATGACGCCGTTGCCGTGTCTGATCACCACCCGGTTGCCGTAGGCGCCCTCGTAGCCGGTGGAGACGACAGTCCCGCTGGCGGCGGCCATCACTGGTGTCCCCGAGGGGGCCGCAAAGTCGAGGCCGGTATGGATCCCGGAGGACCAGTAGCCCCCGCCGGTGCCGTACCGGGCCGTGAGGTCGTAGCTCCCCTTGCTGACCGGGGACTGCCGCGTCCTGGCCAGGCTCGCCTGGAAGACCTCGGCCTTGTCCTGGGTCTTCTCCAATCCCTTCCTGGACTCCTGGACCTCCACCTTGCGGTCGTCCAGCTTCTCCTGGTGAGCCTCAAGCTGCTGACTGGTCGTGGCCAGGCCCTCCAGGCTCTCCTCACCCACCGCAACTGCGGCAGCGAGGCGCTGGGCTGCCTCCTGTTCGGTGAGGGCGGCCGTGGCCACCTCCAACTCAGTGGGGGCGCCGGGCAGGACCGCGGCCACGCCGGTCGCTGCGGCCGTGGTCTCCTGGGCAATCCTCGTTGCCTCTGCGTGGTCCTGGGTGGCGACCTCGAGATCGGAGAGTGCGGCCGCTGCGGCCTCTGCGGCTTCGGTCACCTCCTGCTCAAGGGTCGCCACTGTCTCCGCGGACCTCTCCTTCTGCTTCTTCGCCTTCAGCAGGTCGGCCCGGTCCTGAGCCGCGGCCCTCTTGGCCTTGGCCACCTGGGCCGGAGTTGCGCCGCCCTTGGGCTCCTTGGCCTTGGAGCCCTTCTTCCCGGAATCGCTCTTCTTCTCCTTGGATCCGGCCTTCTTGGTGGAGCTGTCCTTCTCCTGCGCGGCATCGCCCACAGATGCGGCCTCCACGGCCACCGGCTGCTCCTCGGCCACCGGCACTGAGGTCGACGACGCCGCTGCGGACCGGGCGCCGACGTAGTCTGCGGCCCCGTACTGCGTGGCGGGGAGCTCCACAGCCGGAACGAGGGCAGGCGCGTCGGTGGCAGCCTCTGCCCGCGCGCCGCTGTCACCTGCGCCGCGGCTGGTGGACTCGGCGTCGTCCGCCCGTTGCTCCGCGGCGGGTCCGCCCTCATTCACGCCGACCTCCTGCCCGGCCTCATCGAGCGCCAGCTTCAGCTCCACCATGAGGTCGATCGCCGGATCCTCGTCGGCCATGGTCGACGTGCTGGAGGGGGGTGCGGCAGCGGCTGCGGCCATGGGGCCACCCATCACCCCCAGGGTGATGGCGGCCGCGCCCGCCCGCAGCATCCTCGGTGGGGCCCAACGCATCCGGATCTCGTCGATCACGAGCAGCACGGGCACGGAGGTCTCCGTGAGCAGCTTCAGGGGCAGTGCACCGACCGATCCGGCGGCCAGGGCCTCCTGGATGGACGCCCGGCGGCGGACCTTGGCCAGGGAGACATTGCCAAGGTCGTCGATGACGAGGTCGTAGTCGTGCTGTGCGAGTTGGTCGGCCACGACGGGCCACGTGTGGGAGACGGAGGCGGCCGTGATCCAGTTGACCTGGACGTTGCGGTCCTCGGCGCGGGTGATGGCAGCATCGAAGAGCTCCCGTTCCCGGTTGATGACCAGGATGTCCAGCTCGTCCTCGGTGTGCGGGTTCTCGTCCTCCGTGCCGATCACGAGGACGTCCAGCACGGCCCCAGCGACGTCCGCGACAGCCACAGCGGCATAGACCGCCAGGCCTGAGGCCGGACCGTCGCCGCGATTCACGATGGCCAGGATGTGCTGCAGCGGTCCACCGCTGCCGTTGGCGAGCAGGACGGCGAAGCCGGGTGTGGCGGCGGTGGCGTGCTGCGCGGTGGCGCTCAGGAGTTCGCCCAGCATCTCCTGCGGTGGGATGAAGGATCGCCGCAGACCGACCCATTTGATGCCACGCTCGGCTGCCACCTTCAGGGCCTCGGAGATCGTGGGCTCGGCAGACGCCGACGATTGGATGTCCGCCGGGACCTGCGGTGTGTCTGCCGACCATGACCTGAGCACGACCGTGTGGGACGCGTACTTCTGGGCCGCGGAGAGGGGGGCCATGCTGTCTGGGTGACCATCAAGGACGACGAGCATCGAGGTCTGTGGATCGGTCATGACAACTCCTCCTGGCACATGTAGACGTCAGTGTGCCCGAAGGTCTGGTCTGAAGCACTGTGCTCGCGCGCTGCGCGGGCCGTGTCCCGCCGCGGGGGTGGGGTGCTCAGCGCAGGTCGCCGACCCATCCGACGGCCCTGCGCCCCTCGTGGCGCAACCACTCGATCCGTGCCCCTGCGACCACGAGGAGCGTGCCTGCGATGGCCAGGCCACCCCACCTCGGGAGGGTCTCCAGCCCGCTCCAGAGCTGGGCGCCGCCGGCGATCACGAGCGCGATGCTGCCGGGCACGAACAGGCCGGCAAGGTGGTGCCGTGCCCCCAGCACGACGGCGAGGACGCCGCCGACCAGCACCGCCGCGAGTCGGAGCAGGTGCGTGGTGGTTGTCTCCGACCAGAGGTCGACCGCCCATGGTGCGAGCCAGGTCGCGGCAGCAGACGGGAGCAGTGCCATGGCCACGGCTGGGCCCAGCCATTGCAGGGAGGGTGTCGGCCCCCGTCTGCGCCACAGCAGGCCCGCGCCCAGCAGCACTGCCGCGAAGGGCAGGCTGAAGGTCTCCAGGGGGTCTGCCCACGTGACCGGAGCCACCGCCATGGCGGTCATGGCCAGCACGGCGCCCGCCCATCCCAGGCCGGGGGTCCACCAGGCAAGGATGAACGCGAGGATCGCCACGAGCAGCGACAGCAGTGCCAGCTGGCTGGCCACCAGGTCGTCGGCACTCGTATCGGGGGTGG
Source organism: uncultured Actinomycetes bacterium (assembly GCA_963697345.1). Lineage (GTDB taxonomy): Bacteria > Actinomycetota > Actinomycetes > S36-B12 > CAIYMF01 > Prado023. The sequence continues at coordinate 97,990 of CAVONS010000008.1, forward strand.
CGCTGATCCGAATCACGGCCCAGGGGACCCACACCGCGAGGGCGCCGGTCGCGACCAGGGTGCGGTCTGCGGCCACCAGCCACGCGACGAGCCCGACGACCAGGCCGGCGAGGGCCACTGCGACGGCCAGCCACACAGGTTGTGGGTCCGGTGGCATGGACAGCAGGAGGGCAGTGGTGAGCCCCGCGAGTGCCGCGGTGGCCAGGTTGACCCACTGGTCCCGGCCCCGAACCACCACGGCCCAGGCCGCGAAGGCGCAGGCGGTCAGGGCGGTGGTGAGCAGCGCGCCGTTCCTGTTGGTCGCCGTCGGCGAGGCCAGGATGCCGACGGCCGTGATCAGGGCGCTGCTCGCCAGCCCGAGGGCCCCCACGGTGAGCAGCGCAGCACGTTGGTCGGCGAGCCTGCGGGCGTGCTGGCCGGCCGCAAGCATGCCGACACCTGCCAGTGCTGGCAGCGCGACTGCTGCGAAGGCCCATGCCTCGGAATCCGAGGTCGCGGTTGCCGTGCTCACCGCGGGGACCACGCACCACGCGCCGACCAGCAGCCCCAACCACCCCAGCCAGCTCCACGCGGTCAACCCGAACCGATGGTGCAGGAGCAGGAGGATGCCGCCCAGCGCGGCCAGCCCGAGGGCGGGGTACAGCGTCGGATCGTTGACCCAGCGTGAGGGCAGCAGGCCCAGCAGTGGGGCGGCCATGACGTCGACCGCGGCGAGCCCCGCGGCCACGGCGGCCAGGGACTCCGCGGTCCCGGTGAGGCCGTGCCGAAGCCGGATGGCCAGGGCGCCCACCCCGAAGGTGGCGATCAGCATGAGGGCCACCTGGCCCAGCGCGCCGAGACGGTCCCACACCACGGCCGCGAAGACGGCGCCGGCGATCACCAGCAGGAGCGCGCCCACGGCGAGCAGCACTGTCTGGGCGCTCGGTGCCCCCGTCGTCACAGGGGCCGGGAGGGCCTGCCCAGCCGCGTTGGCTGGCGGCTGGGCCGCGCCACCCCACGCCGCTCGGGCGTCGCTGGTCGGCGACGGTGTCGGCCCCGGTGGGTTCCACACGCGGTACTCCCGGTGCAGCTCAGGGGCGGGGGCCGGGTCACCGGCAGCGATGCGGTCGGCCAGCCAGCCCGAGCGGGCCGACAGCGCGTCAGCTTCGGCAACGTAGCCCGCGTAGGCCCGATGCCCACATCGGCAGGTGCACATGCCGGTCTCGTCGTGCTGTGCTGGGTCCAGATCTCGGACTGTGCAGCCTGGGCACCTCATGGCGACCCCTTCCCGGGGGACTCGCCTCAGGCTACTGGCCGGGGAGCCCCGCGTCGCTGATCTCGCCCATTCCGCCGGCGGGATGGCGTGTTCGGCCGTGCATGCGCACCCGGCGCGTGGGATCGTTCCGAGCGGGGTGAGGCCATCCCGCAACCGCCCACAGGAGCGACCGATGGACTTCGACACCGAGACCACGCTGTTCACCAACGGCCGGATCCTGACCATGGCCGCGGACCGCCCCGAGTACGTGGAGGCGCTGGTCATCCAGTACGGCCGGATCGCCTTCGCCGGCGAGGTGGCCGACGCGATGCTCGCCTACCCCGAGGCGACGATCCACGATCTTGAGGGGTTCACGCTGATGCCGGGACTGGGCGAGGCGGCCGGACTGGCAGCTGCCCGGACCAGCCTGGAGCAGGGCGCGTCGGTCTATGAGGCGCTGCGGGGGCTCACGACCGACGCCGCGCGGGCCAGCGGCGCTGGCGACGTCCACGGGTCACTCGAGGTGGCCAAGGTCGCCGACCTCGTCCTGCTGTCCGACGACCCGATGGCCGTGGCGCCCGAGGTGGTCCCGGACATCGCGGTCGTGGCCACGATCCGGGTCGTCCGCACGACCCCGGACCCGGACGACGAGGACTGAGTCGGACGCCCCTGCTGCCCCCGGAGCCCTGGGCCTGCTGGCTAGACTGCCCGGATGCCCGATCGACTGCCGGAAGCGACCCCGCTGCCCGGGGACGCCATCTGCCTGCACATCGGCATCCACAAGACGGGGACCACCGCGCTGCAGGCCGCGTTCGCGGCCGCGCGCGGGGACCTCGCAGCCCGGGGTGTGCTCTACCCCGGTCGGCGGACAGCCCACCACGGTCCGGCGATGTCGATCCTGGGTCGTCCCTGGGGGTGGGCCCAACGCGGGGGCGAGGTGTCCGACCCGACGGTCTTCGACCGGCTCGCACGTGAGGCTCGGCGCCATCCGGGGCGGGTCCTGATCAGCAGCGAGCAGTTCTGCGAGGCCGATGACCAGGGAGCCGCCCGTGTGGTCGCGGGGCTGGGAGCCGACCGGTTGCACGTCGTGATCGCGCTGCGCAGCCTGGGCCAGCTGCTCCCGTCCTCCTGGCAGCAGTACCTGAAGTACGGGCAGACGATGGCCTACGGCACGTGGCTCAGCACGGTGCTCGACCCGGCCTACGACGGTCGCGTCACCCCCACGTTCTGGCGCCGCAACGACCACGGCGCACTTGTTGCCCGCTGGGCGCGGCTCCTCGGACCCGACCGCGTGACGGTGCTGATCGTCGATGACGTCGCCCCGGAGGCCATCTTCCACACCTTCGCCGAGCTGCTGGCCATCGAGCCGGACGTGCTGCTGGCGCGCCGGGAGACCAGCACCAACCGGTCCATGACCGCCGCGGAGTCAGAGCTGCTCCGTCGGCTCAACCGGGCTGTCGGCAAGGAGCTGTCCTGGCAGGACTACGAGACGCTGGTCCGGGGACAGGTCGTGGCGGGGATGCTGTCCCGCTCGGCTGCGCCCGAGGAGCCACGCCTGGCGACCCCGGCCTGGGCGCTGGATGCTGCAGCGCAGCGCGGCTCTGCCTCGGTGGAGGAGATCCGGCGGACGGGGGTGCGGGTGCTCGGCGACGTGGAGGCTCTCGGTCGGCGCCTCGATTCCGGTCCACCTGTGCAGGGGGGGTCCACAGACCAGCTGCCGATGGATGCCGCTCTTGCGATAGCCGTGGCCCAGGTGCGTGCGGGTGCCGGGCAGTCGCGACCGGGCCGCACCCGCAAGGTCGCCCGGGAGGTCCGGTCCCGACTCAGCCGAGCCCTTCCGCGCCGGTAGCGCTGCGCTGGACCAGATCCACGAGCTCGTTGAGGGCACGGCCCAGGGGAGCGTCCACCTTCAGGACGGCGTGGGCGTCGCCGCGCGTGGGGCCTTCGTTGATGATCGCCACGGGGATACCAGCGCGGGCCGCACGCACCACGAAGCGCCGACCCGAGAACACTGTCAGCGAGGATCCCAGGACGAGCAGCAGGCCGGCGCCCTCGACCAGGTCGAGCGCTTCGGCGACCCGGTCTGCCGGGACCGTCCCGCCGAAGTAGACGACGTCGGGCATCAGGGTGCCCGAGCACCGCTCACAGCCGACCACGACGAAGTCGTCGAGCAGCTGATCGGCGACCTCCACGTCCCCGTCGGGGTTCACCTGCGTCGCGCGGGCCTGCCACGAGGCATTGGCCGCGGCCAGCCGATCGGCCAGGCGCGCGCGGGTCGTGGTGGCTCGGCAGTCCAGGCACACCACCCGGTCGAGCCGACCATGCAGGTCGATCACCCGGCGGGTGCCGGCGGCGGTGTGCAACCCGTCGACGTTCTGCGTGATCGTGCCGCTCACCAGGCCGAGGTCCTCGAGCTGGGTGACGGCCACATGCCCGGCGTTGGGCCGTGCGCGTGACATGACGCTCCAGCCCACGTGGCTGCGTGCCCAGTACCTGCGTCGGGCGAGGGGATCGCTGACGAAGGCCTGATGCGTCATCGGTGCCTGGCGACGCACAGCAGCACCGCTGCGCCCGCGGTAGTCGGGGATCCCGGACTCCGTCGACAGGCCCGCGCCGCTGAGCACCACCACGCGCCCCGGCCGGACGAGGTCGGCAAGGGCCGACACGTGGGACATGGTGGAGAGCTCCATCGGTCCATGATGCCCTCGATGGCCGCGACCGGCGCGGCCCGCGCCCGACGGACCTCAGGTGTCGAGATAGATCGCGAGGTGCTCGCCGGTGAGGGTGGAACGGGCCGCGACCAGGTCGGCGGGGGTGCCCTCGAACACGATGGTGCCGCCGTCGTGGCCGGCTCCCGGGCCGAGGTCGATGATCCAGTCCGCGTGGGCCATGACAGCCTGGTGGTGGGCGATGACCACGACGGACTTCCCCGCGTCGACGAGCCGGTCGAGCAGGCCCAGCAGCTGCTCGACATCAGCCAGGTGCAGGCCGGTGGTTGGCTCGTCCAGGACGTACACGCGGCCCTTCTCCGCCATCTGGATGGCCAGCTTGAGCCGCTGCCGCTCGCCGCCGGACAACGTGGTCAATGGCTGCCCGAGGGTCAGGTAGCCGAGCCCCACGTCGGCGAGCCGATCGAGGATCGCATGCGCAGCGGGCGTGCGCGCCTCGCCGTCGGCGAAGAACGCCTCCGCCTGCGTCACAGACATCGACAGGACCTCGTTGATGTCCCGGCCGCCGAGCCGGTACTCCAGCACCGATGCCTGGAACCGCTTGCCCTCGCACTCCTCGCAGGTGGTGGCGACACCGGCCATGATGGCCAGGTCCGAGTAGATGACCCCAGCTCCGTTGCAGGTGGGGCAGGCGCCCTCGGAGTTGGCGCTGAACAGTGCTGGCTTCACGCCGTTGGCCTTGGCGAAGGCCTTGCGGATCGGGTCGAGCAAGCCCGGTGTAGGTCGCCGGATTGCTGCGCCGGGAGCCACGGATCGGGGTCTGGTCGACCGAGACCACGCCGTCGCGGCCCGGCCACCGAGCCCTGGACCAGCGAGCTCTTGCCCGACCCGGCCACGCCGGTGATGACGACCAGCGCGCCGAGGGGGATGTCAACAGTCGACGTCGCGCAGGTTGTTCAGGTTCGCGGCCCGCACCTCCAACACTCCCGAGGGGGTCCGAACCGACGGCTTGACCCCTGCCCGGTAGTCCAGGTGCCGCCCCGTCAGGGTCCCGCTCGCCCGCAGCCCGTCGACGGTTCCCTCGAACATCACCTCCCCGCCGGCAGTCCCAGCGCCCGGGCCGAGGTCGACGACGTGGTCGGCGATCGCGATCGTCTCCGGCTTGTGCTCCACGACCAGCACGGTGTTGCCCTTGTCGCGCAGCCGGAGCAGCAGGGCGTTCATCCGCGCGATGTCGTGCGGATGCAGGCCGACGGTGGGCTCGTCGAACACGTAGGTGACGTCAGTGAGTGCGGACCCGAGGTGCCGGATCATCTTGACGCGCTGCGCCTCGCCGCCGGACAGGGTCCCCGACGACCTGTCCAGGCAGAGGTACCCGAGCCCGATCTCGACGAATGAGTCGAGTGTCTTCTGCAGTGCCTCGAGCAGGGGTCCCACGGAGGGTTCGTCCAGACCGCGCACCCACCCGGTCAGGTCACTGAGCTGCATCGCGCAGGCATCGGCGATCGAGATCCCTGCGACCTTCGACGACCTGGCCTCCGCGCTGAGCCGGGTGCCGCTGCAGTCCGGACAGGTGTCGAAGGTCACCACCCGCTCCACGAAGGCGCGGATGTGGGGCTGCAGCGAATCGATGTCCTTGGACAGCATCGACTTCTGGATCCTGGGGATCAGGCCCTCGTAGGTCAGGTTGATGCCCTCGACCTTGATCTTGGTCGGCTCCTTGTACAGCAGGGCGTTGAGCTCGCGCTTGGTGAAGTCGCGGATCGGCTTGTCCGGGTTGAAGAACCCGCAGCCGCTGAAGATGCGGCCGTACCAGCCGTCCACGCTGTAGCCGGGGATCGTCAGGGCGCCCTCGTTGAGCGACTTGCTGTCGTCGTAGAGCGCCGTCAGGTCGAAGTCGCTGACCCGGCCCATGCCCTCGCAGCGCGGGCACATGCCACCGGTGATGCTGAAGCTGCGCCGCTCCTTGGTCGTCCTGCCCCCACGCTCGACGGTGACCGCGCCGGCGCCACTGATCGAGGCGACGTTGAAGGAGAACGCCTGGGGCGATCCGACGTGTGGCTGTCCCAGTCGGCTGAACAGGATCCGCAGCATCGCGTTCGCGTCGGTGGCGGTGCCGACCGTGGAGCGCGCGTTCGCGCCCATCCGTTCCTGGTCGACGATGATCGCCGTCGTCAGGCCATCGAGGACATCGACATCGGGACGCGCCTGGGTGGGCATGAATCCCTGCACGAAGGTGCTGTAGGTCTCGTTGATCATCCGTTGTGACTCGGCCGCGATCGTGTCGAAGACCAGGGAGCTCTTGCCCGAGCCGGACACACCGGTGAACACCGTGAGCCGCCGTTTGGGCAGCTCCAGGCTCACGTCCTTGAGGTTGTTCACGCGCGCGCCGTGCACGCGGATCAGGTCGTGGCTGTCAGCGACGTGCGGCTCAGGTGAGTTCGTGCTGTTCTCAGCGGTCATGCTCATCACGTCTCCGTCTGGAGGGCCCCGCCGGTCGGCGAAGAACGTCACGCTAGACCAGTGGAGCGGGTCCTGGGAACCCACGGACATCGTCAGGGCCGACGCGTCGCCAGGTGAGGCGACGGCGCAACCAGAGCGACACGTAGACGAGGCCGACCAGTGCGGGCACCTCGACCAGTGGGCCGATGACCCCGGCAAGGGCCTGGCCCGACGTGACGCCCCAGACCCCGATGCTCACCGCGATGGCCAGCTCGAAGTTGTTGCCGGCAGCGGTGAAGGCCAGGGTGGCGGTCTTCGGGTAGCCGAGTCGGGCGCGTCGCCCCACCAGGAAGGAGACGCCCCACATGATCGCGAAGTAGCACAGCAACGGCACGGCGATCAGGGCAACCGACAGCGGAGCGGTGAGGATCGCCTCGCCCTGCAGGGCGAACATCACGACGATGGTGAACAGCAGGCCGTACAGCGCCCACGGGCCGATGCGCGGCAGGAACGTGTGGTCGTACCAGTCCGCGCCGCGCCGCGGGCGCAGCACCCGGCGGGTGAGGTACCCGGCCGCCAGCGGGATGCCCAGGAAGACCAGCACGGACTTGGTGATCTCCCAGGTGGAGAAGACCACGTCCTGGGTGGGCAGGCCCAGCCAACCGGGCAGGGTCTGCAGGTAGAACGTGCCGAGCAGGGCGTAGGCCAGCACCTGGAACACCGAGTTGATCGCAACGAGGAGGGCTGCGGCCTCCCGGTCCCCGCAGGCCAGGTCGTTCCAGATCAGCACCATGGCGATGCAGCGGGCCAGGCCGATGACGATCAGGCCGGTGCGGAACTCCGGGTGGTCGGCCAGGAACAGCCAGGCGAGGGTGAACATCAGCAGTGGGCCGATCACCCAGTTGAGCAGCAGCGAGCTCCACAGCATCGGTCGGTCGCCGGTGACATGCCCCATGTCCTCGTAGTGCACCTTGGCCAGGACCGGGTACATCATCATCAGCAGGCCGATCGCGATCGGCAGCGAGGTCTGGCCGATCTTCACGGCGTCGAGCAGGTCCTGTATCCCGGGGAACACCCACCCGAGGAGCAGCCCGGCGGTCATGGCCAGCAGGATCCACACCGGCAGGAACCGGTCGAGGGTCGACAGCCGGGCCATCACGGCTGCATCGGACCCATCCGCCACCGGGGGCGGGTCGTGTGCCTCGATGGGCTGCCTGCCGTTCATGTGATCAGCTCTGGGCGGCGGTGATGAGTTCTCGTACCTCGGCGGTGCCGGGGACCCGTCCGGAGAGGACCAGCTTCTCGTCGATCACCAGTGCCGGGGTGCTCATCACGCCGTAGCCGACGATCGTGGGGTAGTCCTCGACCTTCTCGACGGTCGCCTCGACGCCGAGCTCGGTGACGGCCTCCTTGGTGACACGTTCGAGGTTCTTGCAGTTCCTGCAGCCGGGGCCGAGCACCTTGATGATCATGGACGTTCCTCTCAATCGGGGGAGGGTCAGGCAACTAGTGCGTTGAACAGGTATCCGACGGTGACGATGCCGATCGCCACGACACCGATGAACGCGGCCAGGAGGCGTGGCAGCAGGACGCGGCGCAGCAGGATCATCTCGGGCATGGACAGGGCGACCACGCTCATCATGAACGCAAGCACGGTCCCGATGGGCAGGCCCTTGGTGTAGAGGACCTCGACCAGCGGCATCACGCCCGCTGCGTTGGAGTAGAGCGGGATCCCGACGCCCACGGCCACGAGCACGCCGAGCGGGTTGTCGGAGTTGGCGTACGTGGTGAAGAACTCGGTCGGCACCCAGCCGTGGATGATCGCCCCGAGCCCGATGCCGACCAGCAGGTAGGGCCAGATCCTGCGCAGGATGCTGCCGACCTCCTCCACACCCATCTGGATGCGCTGGTCGAACGTCAGGCTCGCGGTCGAGTCGAGGACCTCCCCGCCGAGGGTTGTCTGGAACACGAACGGCTCAACCCAGCGCTCGGCGTGCATCCGGCCCAGAACCCAGCCGGCAACGATGGCGATGACAAGTCCGGCGGCGATGTAGATGGCGGTGATCTTCCAGCCGAACAGGGTGAAGAGAAGCCCGATCGCGATCTCGTTGACCATCGGGGAGGCGATCAGGAAGCTGAGCGTGACGCCGATCGGCACCCCGGCGGCGACGAACCCGATGAACGCCGGCACGGCCGAGCAGGAGCAGAACGGGGTGATCACGCCGAGCCCTGCTGCCATCACGTTGCCCACGCCCTCGCGCCGACCACCCAGCAGGGCGCGGGTGCGTTCGATGCTCATGAACGAGCGCAGCACGGTGACGATGAAGATGATCCCGCACAGCAGCAGCGTGATCTTGACGGTGTCGTAGAGGAAGAAGTGCAGCGTCTCGGTCAGGCGCGCCGCGGGGTCCATGCCAGCCACGTCGTAGAGCAGCCAGTCCCAGATCCGGGCGTTGAGCCAGAACGCCGCGTACCAGGCGAAAGCCACTGCTGCAGCGGTGAGCCACCGTCCGCGCGTGGAGGTCGGCACTCGCTCCAGGACGGTCATGAGCTCTGGCCGGCCCTCCCCGGCAACGCAGCAGCCAGCCGGTCGGCGGCATCGTCGGTGATCGTGTAATCGACCCAGCGTCCCCGCTTGGCCGCAGTCACCAGGCCGGCCTCGCGCAGGACCTTCAGGTGGTAGGACAGCACGTTGGGTGCCACCGCGCCGATCGGCTTCAGGTCGCAGACGCACAACGTGCCGCGGCGGGCCAACTCGTCGAGCAGGCGCCAGCGCACGGGGTCGGCCACCACGCTCAGCAACGCCACCCCTCCGTCGCGATCGGTCGGCAAGAGTTCGATGGACATCGCTTCGACCATGCTTGAACTGTATGCCTCGGAATCGGCGTGTCCGGGGTGACGAAGGTCCTGACATCGCGGGACGATTGCTCAATGAACGTTGTGATTGTATGGTCGGCGACGGCCGTCCATGTCAGCGCGAAAGGCACCGCACTGTGAGCGTGACACCGATGGCCCGACGGGTCCTCGCGGAGTTCCTGGGAGCGATGATCCTGGTCGCCGCGGTCGTGGGCTCAGGCATCATGGCCACCACGCTGACCGACGACGTCGGCGTCCAGCTGCTCATGAACATGCTGGCCACCGTGCTCGTCCTCGGTCTGCTGATCTGGACGCTGGGACCGATCTCGGGAGCGCACTTCAACCCAGCGGTCACGGGGGTGGCCCTCGTCCGCCGCGAGCTCGCACCCCGGGAGGCTGCCTGGTACATCCCGGCCCAGATCGCCGGTGCGATCACCGGCGCCGTCGTGGCCAACCTGATGTTCGCGCTTCCCCCCGTCGAGCTGTCCACGAATCAGCGGTCCGGAGCCAACCTGCTGCTCGGCGAGGTCGTGGCCACCGCAGGCCTGCTGTGGATCATCGGGGCGCTGACACGCACCGGGAACGGGCGCCTGGGGCCGGCGCTGGTCCCCGCCTGGATCGGCGCTGCGTACTTCTTCACCTCCTCGACCTCATTCGCCAACCCCGCAGTCACGATCGGGCGGATGTTCTCCGACACCTTCACCGGGATCGCACCGGCGTCGGTGCCGGCGTTCATCGCGGCCCAACTGGTGGGCGCCGCCGTCGGTGCTGCCCAGACCGAGTTGTTCCACCCGCGCCCCGGGCGGATCCCGGAGCCGCTCGACCTGCCCAACCCCATCCACACCCCGTCCCCCCAGGAGGACCGATGAGCACCACCGCCCCCGAGAAGCCCAGTGTCCTGTTCGTCTGCATCCACAACGCCGGGCGTTCCCAGATGGCTGCGGCCTACCTCACCCATCTCGCTGGCGATCGGGTCGAGGTCCGCTCTGCCGGCTCGGCACCTGCGGACTCGGTGAATCCGGCCGCTGTGGCGGCGATGCTCGAGGAGGGCATCGACATGGCGGGCGAGACCCCCAAGATCCTCACCGACCAGGCCGTGCGTGCCTCGGACGTGGTGATCACGATGGGGTGCGGTGACACGTGCGCCATCTACCCGGGCAAGCGCTACGAGGACTGGAAGCTCGACGACCCAGCTGGCCAGGGCGTGGAGTCGGTTCGCCCGATCCGCGACGAGATCCGTCGCAGGATCGAGGCCCTGATCGGCGAGATCGCCCCAGCCTGACACCGAGGCGTCCCGTCGGCTGGCGAGCCCGATGAGGAGACCGCCCTCACCTCTCCCGGTGGCTTGCCGGGGCGGTGATCCAGCCGTCGACCCGGTCGGTGACCTCGGCGAGGGCGCTCTCGAACGCCGGACGCGTGCCCACTCGCACGGGGTCGGGGATGGACCAGTGCGTGTGCACCACGTCGACCTCCCGGTCGGCCGAGTCGCACACGGTCACCACGACGTCGTCGACCGCCAGCACCTCGTCGATCGACCTCGGATGGTCGGCGAGGAGCTTCAGCCCGTGGGACTGGGCCACGCGGATCGTGCCGGGGTGGATCCGCTCGGCGGGGTGCGTACCTGCCGAGGCCGCTCGGGTCCCGGTCCGCATCGCCCACACGGCCGCGGCCAGCTGGGAACGCGCCGAGTTGCCCGAGCACACGAACACGACCCGGCCCTGAGGTACCGGGGGGATCGGGAATCTGCCCAGCCGGGCAAGGGCTTCTGGCACCAGCCGTACATAGGTGCGCCGACCGTCGGACTCCGAGGGCAGGCGGCGGACCAATCCGGCGGCTTCGAGCACCCTGAGGTGATGGGCAAGCAGGTTCGACGACATCCCCAGGTCTGCGGCCAGATCGCTCGGGCTCGCGTCACCGACCCCCAGCATGTCGACCACCCGGAGGCGACCCACCTCCGACAGGGCGGCAAAGCCCGCCGCCCGCCAGGCGAGGTCCTGCTCTCCAGGTGACTCAGTTCGCATTGAGCAAGGGTCTCCGTGCCGGGCCCGGTAGTCAACCGCGTGCCGCACCATGGGGCTTGGGGTGGCGCGCGACCAACTCAGGTGGGACCTCTGGCCCTTCCGCGGCGTGGTACCGCGGGGCAACGATGCACGTGGTGGGGAAGTGATCTCCTCTGCCCATGGATGGGGGTGTCCCAGTGTCTGACAGGTCAGGGGACGGGGTTGTCATCCACCCGGGAGCAGGCGTGGGCACTCCGATCCCGCGCAGGGCGGCCATGGGGTACGCGACCGGCGACCTGGGGATCTCCATCGCCTACTTCGCCCTCGGGTTCTTCTTCCTCTACTACCTGACCGACCTGGTCGGGCTGCCCCCGGCGCTGGCTGGCACCGTGGTGCTGGTCGGCAAGCTCTGGGACGGCGTCAACGACCCGCTCATCGGGGTGCTCGCCGACCGGACGAGGTCCAGGCGTGGCCGCAAGCGGGTCTACCTGCTGTTCGGGGCCGTTCCCTTCGGGTTGAGCTTCATGCTCCTGTGGTGGATTCCCCCGGGCATGGCGACGCGGCCGGCCGCCCTGCTGGCCATTGTCCTGCTGCTGCTGTTCGCCACCACCTACTCGTTGGTGGGCGTCCCCTACCAGGCGCTGGTGCCCGTGATGACCTCGGACTACGACCAGCGCACACATCTGGTCGCGTACAAGGCCGTGCTGTCGGCTGTCGGCGCGGTCCTCGGCGGCGGGTTGGCGATCGCTGTCAGCTCACAGGCGCACGTCGAGGTCTCCCTCCGGCTGATGGCGGTGTTCCTCGGGGCCGTGATCATCGGGACGACCCTGCTCGCGGCGCGCGCGGTGGCGCCGTACTCAGCACGGGACACCGTTGAGATCGCGCCGGTGCCGGTCGGCGGGTACGTCCGCCTGCTCACCGAGCGCAGCGTCGCCACCCTCATGGGCTACAAGGTCCTCAGCGCGGTGGCGACAGGGGTGCTGACCGCAGCCCTGCCGTTCTTCGCGGACACGGTCGTCGGGTCAGGCGCGACGGCGACCTACGCGCTGGCGGCCTACACCGTGATGGGTGCGGCGATGGTCCCCGTGTGGGCCGCTCGATCCCACTCGATCGACAAACGACACCTCATGCTCGTCTCCAGCAGCATCGCCACCATGCTGCTGGTGCTGATCGGGTTCGTCGCGACTGCCGGATCAACGCTCGTCTTCGTGGCAGGGGCCGCACTGCTCGGTGCTGCCATGTCCGCCTACCTGGTGATACCCCCCTCACTCGTCCCGGACCTCGTCGACTGGTACCAGCATGAGCGGGGCGAACGACATGAGTCGGTGTTCTTCGGGCTGTGGATGTCGGCCCACCAGATCGGTGTCGGGATCGCAGGCTTCGTGCTCGGTGTCTGCCTGAGCCTCTTCGGCTACGTCGGGGACGCCGACGCGCAGACAGCCAGCGCCGTCCTTGGCGTCCGTGTCGCCTTCGCCGTGCTCCCCGCGGTCTTCCTCATGGCCTCAGCCCTCTTCCTGCAGCGCTACGCGGCCACTCGCGCAGCTCTGGCGTCCGCGGTCGGGACTCGGGTCGTCCCGTGAGCTCGCTTCCCAGGGAGGCTGTCGGGCGGTACCTGCAATGGCGCTGCGACCACTGGGACGCCGACCACCTGCGCCGGCACCAGCGCCGTCGGGTGGCTTCGCTCGTGAAGTTCGTGGCGCGCGCCTCGCCCTACTACGCGCAACGTCTTGAGGTGCCCCGTGGAGCAGCGATCGAGCTCGAGCGCATCCCGCGGATGACCAAGGCCGAGATGATGACCCATTTCGACCAGATCAACACCGTGGGCCTGCGAGGTGCGGACCTGGTGGGCTTCAGGATGAAGCAGGAGCGCTCGGGGCGCAACGACCTGTACGACGGTCGCTTCGCGGTGGGCCTGTCGAGTGGGACCTCGGGGAACAAGGTGCTCACGGTGCTCTCGCCCAAGGAGCGGCTGCGCTACTCGGCCCTGCTGTGGGCGCGATCGGGCATTCCGCGGGAGATCCGGCACCCACGGGTGCTGTTCGCGCTGCGGACGAACAACCCGGCCTTCACCGAGGTGACGGCCCTGGGCGTGCATCTGGTGTACGTCGACTACTTCGTGGCCCTCGATGACCTGATCGCCCGGATCAACGCGGAGCAGCTGAACGTCCTGGCCGGACCACCGTCGCTGCTCGGCATGCTCGCCGAGCGCGCCACGCAGGTGCGCAGTCGGATCCGGGCGGTGGTCTCCTACGCCGAGGAGCTCGACGACAGTGCTCGGCGTCACCTCGAGCAGGCGTTCGGCGCCCCCGTGGTCGAGATCTACCAGGGGGCTGAGGGGATGCTGGCCTTCACCTGCCCCGCCGGAAGCCTGCACCTCAACGAGGACTGCACGCTCGTGGAGCTGGAGGAGACCGGCGACACCATCGGCGGGGCGCGCCGTGCGGTGATCACTGATCTCTACCGCCGCGTCCAGCCCTTCCTGAGGTACGAGCTGAACGACCTGATCGAGCTGCGCGAGGACGGATGCCCGTGCGGCTCGTCATTCCGTGTGATCCGACGCGTCCACGGCCGTGCCGATTCCATCCTGCACCTGCCCGGCAGCGCGGGGCGCGAAGTCCTGCTGATGCCCGACTACGTCCGCAGGGCGGTGAACGAGGCCTCGGACCTCGTCCTCGAGTACCAGGTGGTCCAGTGGGACACCTCAGAGCTGGAGGTCCGGCTGCACCTGGCGCAGGGCGCGGATCGCCCGACGATCGAATCGGAGGTTCGCAGGAATCTCGACTACTGGGCACGGCGCGCGGGCGGCCAGATCGGAAACGTGCGCTTCCCGGACGTGGAGCCGACGCGCGATCCGGGCTCGCACAAGCTGGTCCGCGTCATCAGGCGCTCCCGCACGTGACGGGGATCGCGGTCCACCAGGTACCGATCGAGGACCGGTCGCCGGAGAGATCCCTGTTCGACGGGCTCCCTGCCCAGGTGTACGCCGGCGATTCGCTCTGGTCGCCGGCCAGCGAGACGGTCGCGACGCAGTGCTTCGCCGATGCCGAGGCGGGTGTCGTCGAGATGTACCCGGTCGTGGCGACGCGATCCGGTCGGGCCGCCGCGCGTGCCGCCGGGATCATCAGCCCGACGGGCGAGGAGACGTCCGGTGCCAGGTGGGGGTGGGTCGGGCTCGTCGAGTGCCAGCCGGGGGAGCGCGACGCGGGGCGACAGGCCGTCGACAACTGTCGGCGCTGGCTGCAGGCGCACGGGTGCAGCCAGGTGGTGGGCCCACGCACGACTCCCCTGATGTCGGGGCTCCTCGTGGCCGGCTTCGACCGCCCGCAGGCCATCCTCACCCCGTACAACCCACCGTGGTACGCCGACCTGTTCTGCGCTTGTGGATTCCGGGAGACCACCTCGGCAGTGGCTCTCGAGTTCACCCGGGCGCGCGTGCCTCGATTCCTCGGGTTCCCGGACCCCCGGGTACACGTACGGCACATCGTCTCGGGTCGGACGAGCGAGGAGCTCGAGATGATCCGGCTGTTCCAGCAGGCCACCTTTGCCGGCAGCCCGGGTCACCTCGACCGCACGCCCGAGCAGATGCATCAACTCGCGGACAGGCTCGGGCCGGGTCTGGATCCGGACCTCGTGATGATCGCGGAGGATCGCGCTGGTGCGACGATCGGAGTCCTGATCTGCCTGAGTGATGCGTGGCAGCGGCGCCCGCCCGGCGCACAGCCCGATCGTGCCCGGCTCCTGTCGATCGGGGTCGCGGCGGCGTGGCGGGGTCGGGGTGTCGCGGTGGCCATGGGGCGTGCGCTCGTGGCTGTCCTGCTGCGGAAGGGCTACCAGACGTTGGAGGCATCCTGGGTGCTCCGGGACAACGCGCGGCCGCAGACCCTGGCGCGCGCACTCGGCGCTCGGGAGACCAGGAGGTTCGAGCTCCTCACCTGGCGCCCAGACGGCACGGGGACCTGAGCCCCCATGGACACCGGGTTTGCGGCCGCGCTTCCCCTGGCTCTGGGCGCGGCGGTGAGTCCGGGCCTGCTCGCGATCGTCCTGCTGATCCTGTCGAGCGAGCCCCGTCCGAAGGCTCGTGCGTGGTCCTACGTCCTTGGTGTCGTGACAGTCATCGTCGTCTTCACGCTCGTGGGGATCGTCACCCTCCGCGCCCTCGTCGGGGCATTCGGGATGCCATCAACGGCCTGGTCCGTTGCCGTCAAGGTGGCCGTGGCTCTCGTGCTCCTCGTACTCGGGTGGCGCTACTTGCGCCTGCCAGGCGGCCGGTCGGATGACGCGCAGCCGTGGTTCGTCTCCCGGCTGAGCGCGGCGGGGCCGCCGGCGTTCTACGCCCTGGGCGTCGCCACGATGTTGACGAACTGGTCGACCCTCCTGCTCTACCTCAGCGCCCTCGAGGTGATCAGGACCGCTGCGGCGAGCCCGGCGCTGGCGCTGCTTGCCTCCGGGGTCGTCCTTCTCATCACCATCGGTCCGCTGCTCGTGCCGGTGGTGGCGGTGACGATCGTCGGCCATCGTTCGGACCAGCTGTTGGCTGTGATGGGGCAATTCGCCAGCAGGCACTCGGACCGGATCATTGCCGGGATCTACTTCGTCCTCGCGGTCCTCATCGCTGCCTCAGCGCTGGCCGACGTCGCTCGGTAGCGGACCCGCGGCAGGATCTTGGAGATCGACAGGACGACGTCGATGAGCGTGTTGACCGCGACGAAGGCCGTCAGCGTGCCGTACCAGGGGCTGGTCAACCAGGTGCTCGGCAACACCGCTGAGACGTGGACGTGAGCATGCGGCGGTGTCAGGGCAACTCGCGTCCGACGACGTGCTCGGCGGACAGCGTCAGATCCACCATCAGCTCGTTCGCCAACTCCTCGAGCACTCCTTGAAGGTCAGCCATGGACGCAGTCGGTGGCGCCAGGAGGGTCGCGCTCGCCTCGAACAGCATCCCTCCGAACATGGGTGCCTCCCGTGTGGCTGTGCGCAGGTCCTCGATGCCAACGTGACGGTCGGCCAGGGCACGGGAGATGTCGTGCACGATGCCCGGTCGGTCGGCGCCGACCAGCTCGAGGCTCAGACGAGTCACCTCGTCGGTCACGTGTCCGTCGTCGACACCTCGCTCGACCGTGACGTCGAGCAACCCCTCGGTCCCGAGCGGACCGAGTTCGGTGATCAGCGCCTCGGCGCGGTCGTCGGGCACCGTCACCACGACGATGCCGGCAAACTTGCCCGCCAGGCGCGCCATATGGCTGCGCTCCCAGCTGCCGCCGTGATCGGCGATGACGCCGGAGAGGGCAGAGACCAGTCCCGATCGGTCTTCACCGATCACAGTGAGCACGAGAGTTGCCATGCGGGCAGGCTACCGGGCCCGGGTTCGTCGAGCACCGTACTTCGCGCATGACCGCCGCTGTCGCACCTACGCTGGCCCGGACGGGTCCTGCTCCGCGCAGGGCGGCTCAGGCCCCGCGCCGCATCCACCCGCGACAGGACGTGACATGGACGCCCCCGCCGACCCCACCACTGACCGCCACGGCACCCGGGCAACGGCCCTGCTCGAGCGGATGACGCTGCAGGAGAAGGTCGCGCAGATCGTGGGGCTGTGGGGCGAGTACGGGGGGGCCGTCGTGGCGCCGATGCAGGACGAGATGAACGCGGCGCCCAACCCGATCGAGACGTTCGCCGCCGACGGGCTCGGTCACCTGACGCGGGTCTACGGCACCAACCCAGTGGATCCCCTCGAGCGCCTCACGTGGCTGCGGGACCTCCAGCGCTGGTTCCGGACGAGCACCCGGCTGGGCATCCCTGCCCTGGTGCACGAGGAGTGCCTCACCGGGCTGTCGGCGTGGCATGCCTCCACGTTCCCGACACCCCTGGCGTGGGGGGCGTCCTTCGACCCGCAACTCGTCGAGGAGATGGCTGCCGCGATCGGGGACAGCATGCGGACGCTCGGTGTCCACCAGGGCCTCGCACCCGTGCTCGACGTGATCCGGGACGCGCGCTGGGGTCGCGTCGAGGAGTGCATCAGCGAGGACCCGTACGTCGTGGGCAGCATCGGGACGGCGTACGTCCGGGGGCTGCAGAGCGCCGGGGTCATCGCGACCCTGAAGCACTTCGTGGGCTACTCGGCCTCCCGCGCGGGCCGCAACCTCGCACCTGCGCACGTCGGACCACGTGAGCTCCGGGACGTGCTGCTCGTCCCCTTCGAGATGGCCGTGCTCGACGGGGGCGCCCGCTCGGTGATGCACTCGTACGCGGAGATCGACGGGATGCCCGTCGCTGCGGACGCCGCCCTGCTCACCGGGTTGCTCCGCGATGAGTGGAGGTTCGAGGGAACGGTCGTCGCCGACTACTTCGGCGTGGCCTTCCTCCAGGCCCTCCATGGCGTGGCCGCCGACCTCGGCGACGCCGCCGGGCAGGCCCTGGCCGCTGGCGTGGACATCGAGTTGCCGACCGGCAACGCCTACCTCGAGCCGTTGGTCGCCAAGGTGCTGGCTGGTGAGGTCCCCGAGTCCACGATCGACCGTGCCGTGCTGCGGGCCCTTCGCCAGAAGTCCGAGCTCGGCCTGCTCGACGAGGACTTCGACGTGGTGGTCCCCGAGTCCATCGACCTGGATCCGCCAGCGCATCGCGCGATCGCCACGCGGCTCGCGCAGGAGTCGGTGATCCTGCTGAGCAACGACGGTGTGCTCCCCCTGCCCGGGACGGGACGGATCGCGCTCATCGGCCCGAACGCGGACCGCGCACGGGCGCTCTTCGGGTGCTACTCGTTCGCCAACCACGTCCTGGCCCATCAACCCGATGTGGCCCTCGGGATCGCAGCTCCCACGGTCCTGGAGGCCGTACGAACCGAGTGGCCCTCGGCGGACGTCACCCACGTCGCCGGGTGTGCCGTCGACGACGATGATCGTTCCAGGATCGCATCGGCGATCCAGGCGGCAAGCGCCGCTGACGTCGCGGTGGTCGTGGTGGGCGACCAGGCCGGGTTGTTCGGGCGAGGCACGGTGGGGGAGGGCTGCGACCGGGAGTCACTGGAGCTGCCCGGAGTCCAGCGAGAGCTCATCGAGGCGGTGCTCGGCACCGGCACTCCGGTGGTCCTGGTCCTGCTGACCGGGCGTCCCTATGCCGTGGGTTGGGCGCTGCAGCGCTGCCGAGCAGTCGTCCAGGCGTTCTTCCCCGGTGAGGAGGGCGCCGGTGCCATCGCTGGTGTCCTGTCCGGTCGGGTCAACCCGTCCGGTCGCCTGCCCGTGAGCCTCCCGCGCTCGGGCGGTGCCCAGCCCTACTCCTACCTGCACCCACAGCTCGGCGGCCCGACCTCGGTCAGCAGCCTGGATACGACGCCCGCGCTTCCGTTCGGCCATGGGTTGTCCTACACGAGCTTCAGCCACACGGAACTCATGGCGCACGGCCCCGATGGTCCTGGGCGGGTTCCGGCCGGCGGCGTTGTCGAGGTCACCGTCCGGTGCACCAACACAGGTGACCGGCCGGGTGTCGACGTGGTCCAGCTGTATGCCCAGGACCTTGTCGGATCTGTCACCCGACCGAGCGCCCAACTGCTGGGCTACCAGCGGGTCGGCCTCGAGCCCGGGCAGTCCGTGGTCGTGCGATTCATGGTGCCGACGACGCGTCTGGCCTTCACCGATCGCCTGATGGCCAGGATCGTCGAGCCCGGCGACGTGGAACTGTGGGTGGGGCCGTCGTGCGTGTCCCGCGAGACCAGCACCACGGTGCAGGTGACGGGACCCGTGCACCAGGTGACGGCCCGCGACCCCCGGATGGTGACCACCGAGCTGGGCTGAGGCATCGGGACCTCCGCCCCTTCAGCGCTGGGACCGGCGGGCCTAGCGTGGGAAGTGGGCCAGAGCGGATGGCCGCATGGGTATGGCCCGATGTTGGGATGGGGGTTGTCATGAGACGTGGGCTGGTTGTTGGTGTGGCGGCGCTGCTGGTAGGGGGTTTGGCCCCGATGGTCGCGCCAGTCGGTGTGGGAGTCGGCGTGGCGACGGCCGCAGGTGCGGCCATGCCGTTCGACTTCAACGGCGATGGGTATGCCGATCTGGCGGTGGGGGTTCCGGGCGAGGACCTGCGCGGCATCGAGGACGCGGGGACAGTGCAGGTGATGTACGGGTCGGCCGCGGGGATGACCACGCGCGACCAGGTGTGGCACCAGGGCCGATGGGGTGTCAAGGGGGCTCTGGAGCGAGGTGACCGGTTCGGCAGCGTGGTTGCCTCCGGGGACTTCAACTCCGATGGCTACGCCGACCTGGCGGTCGGCATCCCGAACGAGAGCATCCGGGGCAGGGCCGAGGTTGGGGCGGTCCAGGTGCTGTACGGCGCCCCGAGCGGGCTGACCGCACTGGATCAGATCTGGCACCAGGGCAAGCCGGGAGTGCCTGGTACGAACGAAGCCGGCGACATGTTCGGCAGTGCCCTGGCCGTGGGTGATTTCGACATGGACGGGTTCGCTGACCTCGCCATCGGGGTCGCCGGTGAGGACATCGGCGCAGTCCCGGATGCCGGGTTCGTGGCGGTGCTGCGCGGGTCCGCTACCGGGTTGACCTCAGGTGGCGCGGGCGTGATTCGGCAGGGTCGTGATGGGCTGCCCAGCACACCGTCAGCGTATGAGGAGTTCGGGGGTTCCCTGGCTACCGGGGACGTGAACCGCGATGGCCGTGATGACCTCGTGGTCGTCGTCGAGTTCGATGCTGACTTCTTGCGGCCGAACTACGGCGATCTCGATGAGGCTGGGTCCGGGGTGCACGTGGTCTTCGGCAGCCCAACCGGCCTGCGCCCTGCGGGCAGCCAGTTCTTCGGCCCTGGGGCCTTGGGGTTCGCTGCGTGGAGTGCGGTGTTCAGTCCGACGCTCGCCGATGTCAACGGTGATGGCTATGGCGATCTGACGGCAGTGCTCTGGCAGTCCTCCACGAACGACTACCGAGTCGTCCTGCTCCATGGGCATCCCGATGGGCTGCACCCAGCCACGTTGGCGGTCGCGGCCACACCGGGCGTGGATGGCTTCTTGGTGTCACCGGTTCCCGGAGGGCGTCTTGCCGTCACTGACTTCAATGGGGACAAGGTGGTCGACCTGGTGCTTGGCTTCGGGACCCCAGCGAACCTCGAGGTTGTCCTCGGGACGGGCACCGGCCTGGGGGCCGCTTTCGTCGGGTCGCCAGTCGACGCTTACGGGTTCCAGAACCTGCAGGCCCTGCCGTTGAGTGGCGGCACGCAGGAATGGCTGGTCCTGGCGGCGCCCTTCACCGCCCTGAACGGGCCTGGGGGGTCCGGCATGGTGGGCATCCTGCAGGGCAAGGCTGACGGGACCGCTGGCCCCGTCACGCTCTGGAACCAGGACACGCCTGGGATCAAGGGCCACGCAGAGACCAACGACAACTTCGGGACGTTCTGATCCCGGCGACGGCTGCCGGGTGAACGTGGCCCGCGCAGCCGTCGGAGTGGGTGTCAGGCGTTGCTGGGGCCGATCGGTCTAGTGTGATCAACCGTGACCGACACCGACCCGGCCCCGGCAGCGCCTCCATGGGAGCCGCCCCTTGCGGGCACCGAGACCGAACACGTCCTGGGCGCGCTGGATCGCCTTCGCGTGACGTTTCGCTGGAAGGCTGACGACCTTGACGCGGCTGGGTTGCAGGCCAGGGTAGGGGCGTCCACGCTCACGCTGGGCGGGCTGCTCAAGCACCTGGCATTCGTCGAGGACTACACCTTCATGGCGAAGCTGCGCGGTGAACCACCCGGCGAGCCATGGAACACCGCGCCATGGGACCAGGACCCGGACTGGGAATTCACCTCGGCAGCTGGCGACAGCCCCGAGGTGCTCTATCGCATCTGGGACGACGCTGTGGCGCGTTCGCGGATCCGCCTGTCTGCAGCACTCGACGACGGAGGGCTTGACACGTCGGCGCACCGTTGGCCCGACGGACGACAGCCGAGCCTGCGGCGGCTCGTGTTCGACCTGATCGAGGAGTACGGCCGGCACACAGGGCACGCGGACCTCCTTCGCGAGGCGGTCGACGGCAGAGTCGGTGAGGATCCCCCTGACGACTGGGAGGCGAGATCCGGGCACTGGCGAGCCGGCGCGCAACCCTGAGTCACGCGTCAACCGCGACCGCTGGGAGGCCGGTGATCGGCTAGGCCACCGGCACCATGATCTCGGTGAGGTATTCCGCCGGGGTGGCCTGGCTCGGATCGTTCAGGTAGGCCTCCATCGGCGGCCCACTGGGCTGCAGCCCCTGCTCGGTGATCCACTTCTCCAAGCGTTCGTAGGCGGGCTTGACCTGGTCATAGGGGCCTTGGTGGATGGTCGTGGCGATGGTCATCTCCGGGATGCGCTTGATCCCGAGTCCCTGATCATCAGGACCTCGTGCGGCCGCCCCCTCCTCGATGGGTGCCCACAGCTCCCAGAGCGCATCGCCGGGCGCGACCTCGCTGGGGTCGCTCAGGTAGACCGCGACAGGCATGCCGCGCGGCGTGTGCCCCTCGGCCGCCAGCCAGCCGTAGACCGTCGCGAAGGCCTGGGGCATCTGATCGTAGGGGCCGCGCATTGCGAGCGTGGCACACGTCTCCGGTCCGAACTCACGGAGTGTGCATTCGGTCATTCCGACCACCTCCCTTCCCAGTATTCCCGCTGGGCGGCATGACCCGCAGCGTGGGCGCGTTGCTCGTCGTCAGGTGGCAGGCGGGCGCCGGAACGGTCGGTGACCGGGCGACCCTGCTGGGATAGCGTGGTCCGCATGCGGGCTGTGGTGATCTATGAGTCCATGTTCGGCGACAACCAGCAGGTGGCGCGGGCCATCGCGGCGGGGCTGAACGAGGCAGGGGTGGTCGCGGAGGCGATCGAAGTGGGTATCGCCCCGACCGTGATCGCTGCGGAGGTGGACCTCCTCGTCGTGGGGTCGCCCAACCACGCCTGGAGCTTGCCGAGACCCAGCACGCGCGAGGACGCCGCGGCCAAGGCGGACGTGCCACTGGTCAGCCAGGGCATCGGCGTGCGCGAGTGGCTGGCAGGCGCCACCCTGCCCGCGGTGCTGCGGACGGCCGCCTACGACACGCGCGGCTCGCATCCCAAGGCCATCGTGGCGATGGACCACGCGTCCAAGAGCATCGAGAAGGGCCTGGCGAAACTCGGGGGGACGCGCCTGGTTCCCGCCGAGCACTTCCGTGTGGCGGACATGAAGGGTCCGCTGGAGCCGGGCGAGGCTGAGCGTGCGCACGCCTGGGGCGTGGCCCTGGCTGGCCTGCTGTCGGTGTAGGTGGCCGCACACACCGATCAGGAGTCGACACCGGTTGCGTCCAGGCTTCGTCAGCCTTCAGGTCCTGCGGATGAGGGCTCCTCGGCGGACGGTGTCGGCGAGGCTTCAGTCGCACTCGGGGCTGCCCGTCGATCGGCCCGTCCCAGTAGCCGACCAGCCTCAGCGTCTGCTGGAGCGCCGCGTCCGATCCCGGCGCAGGTCCACACGGTCCGGATGCCGGCCGGCACCAACCAGGGGGTTGCCGCTCATCGGGGCATCAGCATGGCGTGGGAGAGCATCCCGCCGGAGAGGACCTTGGCGTCGTACCCGTTCTGCAGCAGGATCCGGGTCGCGGTGAAGGCCCGCTGCCCGGAGCGGCAGAGGACGTGGATCTCGGCGTCCTTGGGCAGCTCGTCGAGGCGGCCGCGCAACTGGCCGAGCGGGATGTGGATCGAGTCGGACACGCCCTCGACGGCGAGTTCGGGCTTCTCCCGGACGTCGAGGATGACCGCGTCGGGGTTCTGGCCCCAATGAGCCACGGGCATGTCGCCGCGCAGTACGCCCGCGGCGATCATTCCGGCGAAGTTCACCGGGTCCTTCGCGGAGCCGAACGGTGGGGCGTAGCAGAGCTCGGACTCCTCGAGGTCGTAGACCGTGGCCCCGAACTGGATCGCCATGGCCAGGTGCCCGATGCGCTTGTCGACGCCGTCCTCACCTGCCGCTTGCGCCCCGAGCAGGGTGCCGTCGGACTTGCGGAAGAGGATCTTCATCGCGGTCGGCCTCGCTCCCGGGTAGTAGCCGGCGTGGGAGTTGGGGAACATGTAGATCTTCTCGAAGTCGGTGTCCCCGCGGCTGGCCAGCGTCTTCTCGTTGATCCCCGTCCAGGCCAGGGTGGCCCCGAACAGTCCCACCACCGCGGTGCCCTGCACGCCGCGGAACCTCGAGTCCCGCCCACAGATGACGTCGGCGGCGATCCTGCCCTGACGGTTTGCGGGCCCGGCCAGCGCCATCAGTGTCGGCTCGCCGGTCATCACATCGGTGACCTCGACCACGTCGCCGACGGCCCAGATGTGCGGATCGGAGGTGCGCATCTGGTCGTCGACCCGGATCCCGCCACGGCCCCCGAGCTCCAGCCCAGCGGACTTGGCCAGGGTGGTCTCGGGGCGCACGCCCAGGGACACGATCACGACATCGGCCGGGAACTGGGCCCCGGACCGCGTGGTGACCAGCAGGGACTGGTTCTCGACCTGCTCGAACGAGGCGACCCCGTCGTCCAGCACGATCTGCACGCCGTGCAGGCGCATGCGGTCGGCGGCGAGGCGTCCGAACTCGGCGTCCAGGGGGGCCAGCACCTGGTCGGCCATCTCGATCACGGTGGTCTCGAAGCCGGCGTGGGCCAGGTTCTCCGCGGTCTCCAGGCCGATGAATCCACCGCCCACGACCACGGCGTGCTTCGGCGGCTTCACCGTCTGGAACCCGGAGTAGACGTCCATGCCGGTCAGGAAGCTCGTGCCGCGCGTCATCCATTCGCGGATGGCCCGGGCATCGGGCACGGTGCGTACCTCGAAGATGCCCGGCAGGTCGATCCCCGGGATCGGTGGCCGGACGGTGGCCGCACCGGGGGACAGGACCAGCGCGTCGTAGGACTCCTCGGTCTCCTCGCCGGTGGTCACGTCGCGCAGAGTGACCGTCTGCTTGTCCGCCGAGACGTCGATGACCTCGGTCAGGGTGCGGCAGTCGACGCCGAACTGGGTTCGGAACAGCTGCTCGTTGGCCACCAGCAGCGCCGACTCCCGCTCGATCACGTCACCGATGTGGTACGGCAGCCCGCAGTTGGCGTAGGACACGTAGGGCCCCCGCTCCAGGAGGACGATCTCGGCACTCTCGTCGAGCCTGCGCAGACGGGCCGCGCAGGATGCCCCGCCGGCCACTCCACCTACGATGATGACCTTCATGAGCGCCCGCCTCTCCCTCAGCCCCGGTGTCCGCTAAGTTACAGGACGTAACTCGGGTTCGTCCGGCCGGGAAGGCGCCCGTGCGGCAAGGAGGTGTGCATGGCAGCGCGGCTGGACACCCCCGCTGGGACCCGGGACCTGATCCTCGACGCGGCCCAGGAATTCCTGGCGCACCGGCGGCTGCGGGACATGACCGTCAGTGCCCTGATGGAGCCGATCCCGGTGACCAGGGAGGCGTTCTACAAGCACTTCTCCTCACGGTATGAGGTGGTCGAGGCGCTGCTGGGGCGCTTCAGCGACGAGGTCGCCGACGACTTCGGGATCTGGCTGTTCGGCGAGGACCCGAGGCGCGATGTGCGGGCGATGTTCGACGCCGCGTCCCACACCTACGTCCGGCGGGCGTACCTGCTGCGCGCGGTGGTGGATGCCGCACCGCTGGACCCCGATCTCGAAACGGTGTGGCGGGCGTTCCTGGACCAGTTCATCACAGCGACAGCTACTCGGATCTGCGCGGACCAGGAGCGTGGCCTGGCCAATCCGGCCATCGAGGCCGGGTTGGCCGCCGCCACCCTGATCCATCTGGTCGAGCGCCTGATCACCCAGGAGCTGGCCACGGCCACACCGCCGACCAGGGAGGCCGCCGTCGACGTCCTGACCAGCGCCGTGCTCGGCATGGTCTATTCGGCGGCGGGGGAGTCCGGCCGCCCCGCCAGCCCCAGTCGCCAGCGCGCGGAGGTCGAGAGCTGACATGGATCTGAGCCAACTGCCGCGCCGTGCCCTGCTGCGCTGGGACCCGGCCCTGCGCGTGACGCTTGCGATCGGTGTGCCCCTGGTCGTCGGGGCGGCCCGCACGGGCACCTCGGCGGGGTTCCTTCCGGCCGTGGTGGCCGTGCTGGTCACCCTGTCGAACCTCGGGCCGGACATGGGCGACCAGCGCCGATGGTCGGTGTTCGCTGCCGTGCTGACGCCGGTCGGCGCGATCGGCGGGGTCCTGGCCGCGCAGGCCTCGTTGCCGCTGCGTCTGGGCTACGTGTTCGTCCTCTACGCGATCCTCGGTGTGTTCCTGCTGGCCGGGCTTCTCACGCAACTGGCCATGGCGCCAGTCGCTGCCGCGGGGCTCTACGCGACGGTGCTGGCCGCGGACGCGCAGCTCACGTGGTCAGGCGTTCTGATCATCCTCGTGGCCGCAGCGTGGGGCTACCTGCTCATCCCGGCTGTTGCCGTGATCCCGTTCCCACGGCTGCCACTGCCCGATGGGGCCCTCGCCCCGCGGACGACGATCCTGCGGAGGATGTTCACCCGGCCCACGTGGCACGACTGGGGGTACCCGCTGCTGTTGGGGGCGCTCTCGGCCCTCGTGCTGCTGGCCGCGGCGGCCATGACCGACAACGCAAGCTCGTACTGGGCTGTCACAGCCCTGGTGAGCGTGCTGGCCCCGGCCGCCGCGCACACCCGGGACGTCGGCTGGCAGACCGTCCTGGCCAGCGTCGGTGGTGTGCTGCTCATCTTCCTGCTCGCCGACCTGGGCTGGCCCGACGCGGTCCTGATGACCATCAGCCTGGTCCTGGGATCACTCGGCGTGCTGGTGCTGCTCACCCACGGCACCGCGTCGAAGCTGCTGACCACCCAGTTGATCGTCATCCTGGTCGCCCTGGCAGCAGGCACCGACCCCGCGGACCTCGCCGGACTGCGCCTGTGGCACTACGCCCTGGGCATCGCCGTGGCCCTGGTCTGCGCAGGGGCCGCCGAGTTCCTCGCCCAGCGCCTGGAGGAGGACCGCCCCCGCGATGAAGCGGAGCTGGCGGGCTAGGCACCACTCCTGCGCAGGTGCGGGTGCGAACCTCTACGGGACGATGTTCTGGTTCAGGTGGAACAGGTTGCGCGGGTCGTACGTGCGCTTCACGGCGCGAAGTCGCTCGTAGTTGGCGCCGAAGTTGTCCGGGACCCTGGCCTGGTCATCGGCGGCGGCGAAGTTGATGTAGCCACCGGCCTCGGAGTGCGCAGCGATGGCGGCGTAGTAGTCCTTCACCCACGCGGTGTTCGCCTCGTTCTCGGCGGGGTCGGGCCACATCCCGGCGATGACGGTGGCGAACGAGGCGTTGCGGTGCCCGAATGCGGTCGCGTCCTCGGGGACGTCGTGGCACGCCCCGTTGATGGGGTAGATGTGCATCGTCGAGTTCATCGCCGGCACTCCCGGTCCGTGCTGGAAGTGGGCGTCGATCGCATCGTCGGTGAGCTCGGTGACGAACGCCGCCTTCCAGTAGTGCTGCAGACCGCGCGGGACGAGCCCGTCGAACAGGGCGTTCACGTCCGAGAACGGCATGACCCCGACGTGCTCGGCCACGGGAGTGGCGACCTGTCGGAACGAGTCGATCAGGGCCTCGCCCTCGGCCACATCGCCGGTCCAGCAGTTCATCACTGCGCACAGGGCCTCGCCCACGCGGTCCTCGGGCATGAACGGCAGCGGCGGCGCCTGGTTGAACAGCGGGAAGCCTCCGTACGCACGCGGGGCGTCGGCGATCATGTCGCGGTAGTGCTTGAAGATCGCTGGTCCGTCGGCCAGCTCGAAGAACATCGGGCCGGCCAGCACATCGGCCACGGGGTGCAGCTGGAACCGGAACTCGGTCACGACCCCGAAGTTGCCACCGCCGCCACGGATCGCCCAGAAGAGCTCGGGGTTCTCCTGCTCGGAGGCGATGCGAACCTGGCCGTCGGCGGTCACGATCTCGACCGAGAGCACGTTGTCGACGCTCAACCCGTACGCGCGCGACAGGTAGCCGATGCCGCCACCGAGCGTCAGTCCGCCCACACCAGTGGTGCTGATGATCCCGCCCGGGGTGGCCAGTCCGTGCGCGCCGGTGGCCACGTTGACGTCGTTGAACGTGGCTCCACCCTGCACGTGGGCGACGCGGGCATCGGGATCGACGCGGACGTCGCGCATTCCGGAGAGGTCGGCGACCACGGCACCGTCGGCGGTCCCGAAGCCGGGCACGCTGTGCGAGCCGCCCCGCACCGCCAGGTCGGCCCCGGTCTCGCGGGCGTAGTTGACCACGGCCACCACATCGGCGGTCGATGAGCAGACCGCCACGGCCAGCGGTCGACGGTCGATCATGAAGTTGTAGACGTGTCGCGCTTCGTCGTATCCCGCATCCTCGGCGGTGATGACTGTGCCGCCCATCGCGGTCCGCAGAGTGTCAAGGGTCTGGGTGCTCATCAGGGTGCTCCTTCTGGCCGACTGGTCGGCTACGGGTGTGGTGGTGCTGACCTGCGTGACGCTAGTGAGGCTGCACGCCGTCGCACATGACCAGATGTGGTCGTCATGCGGGGCTCACCGGCGCAGGCATAGTCAGAAGTACCCATGCGCCGGCGCGAGTCCCGATGCTCGCGGTACTCGCCGGCCCTCGCTGGGTGCGCCGCTCCCACTACGGTCGGGACATGTTGCCCTGGGTTCCTCCCGCGCTCCCCGCGTGGTGGGCCAGGTCGAGCGGGCCTGCCTTCGTCGGTCGTCAGGGGGAGTTCGACGCGCTCGAGGAGATCTGGGGTGCCGCGGAGTCGGGCACCCGTCAAGTGGTGTTCGTCGGCGGTGAGCCGGGTGCAGGCAAGTCACGCCTGGTCAGCGAGGCTGCGACGGCCTTGAGCCGGGCGGGCGTGGCGGTCCTGATCGGGCACTGCCTGTCGGACTCGCCGGTCGCCTATCAGCCGTTCCGGGACCCGGTCCGGTCGTTGATCCCCGCCGTGGATTCGGTGATCGCCCCAGACAGGCGGGCCGATGTCCGCGACCGCCTGACCGCGCTGGTCGGGATCGACGGCACGGCGGATGGCGCTGGGGAGCGGGCCGGGCAGGCCCGGGATCACTACGACGCACTGGTCGAGGTGCTGGCGGGTGTGTCCGAGGTCCAGCCGGTCGCGCTCGTCCTCGAGGACCTGCATTGGGCCACCCGATCCACGCTTCAGATGCTGTCCTATGTCGTCCATCACCTGACCGATGCCCGGCTCCTGATCATCGCCACGCACCGGCCCACCGCCCCCGATCGTTCCGAGGCGGTGGTGTCGACGATCACTGATCTCTACCGGGATCACGGAGTCCATCGCCTCGACCTGGAGGGCTTCAACACCGCGGACGTCGCCGAGTTCCTTCGGCTCGAGGCGAGGCTGCCCGCTGATCGGGCCAAGCCGTTGGCCTCCCAGCTGCGAGATGAGACCGGCGGCAATCCCTTCCTCCTCCAGGAGATCTGCCGGGACATGCGCTCCGAGACGGGGCGCCCCGGTCACGGGGGGACCCACCGGGTTCCCGGGACGATCCGGGATGCCTACGCGTCCCGACTGGGCCTGCTGGACGACCCCAGTCGCGACATCGTCGAGCTGGCCGCGGTCCTGGGTGAGCGCGTGCCCGTGCCACTCCTGCTCGGTGCCGCCCCCTTCGACGAGGAGACGACCCTGGCGAGCCTGGAGCGGGCAGTGGAGGGCGGGCTGCTCAGCTCCGTGCCCGGGGAGCGTGACTACCGCTTCGCCCATGCGCTGGCACGGCAGGCGGTCCTCGACGTGACCCCGCCGCTGCGCCGGGCCAGGCATCACGCCCGGGCGGGCGAGGCGCTGGAGGCCCATCCGGTCGCGGGCTTGACCGGGACCCAGCAGCTGGCCCACCACTTCTCGAACGCGCTCGGCGACGAGATGTCGGGCAAGGCACGTCACTACCTCGTGCGGGCCGGCATCCTGACCGAGCGGGCCCTGGCCCACGAGGAGGCGGCCCAGTACTTCCAGCAGGCTGCCGCGATGGCCGATGATCCGGTCGAGCGTCATGAGGCGCTCCTCCTCGCTGTTCCCTGCCTGGTCAGCGCCGGGCGGTTCACCTCGGCCATGGAGCTCAGCCGCCAGGTGGCCACCGAGACCGCCGATCCGACGGCGCGGCTGGCGGCCGCCACGGCCCACGAGCGCGCGGGCAGGCGCTTCGGGGAGGCGTCGTCGGCCGCGCTGCTCACCGATGCGCTGCGCGACTATCCGGCAGACCGTGAAGGCTCGGACTATGTGCGGGCGCTTGCCAGTCTCGGGCGCGCGATCGGGTTCGTGGGACTCATCGATGACTCCATCGAGCTCAGTGACTCGACCCTGGCCAGGGCTCGCGAGATGGGTGACGACGAACTGCTCGCGCATGTCCTGGATGCCGGGCTGTGGCACGGGCTGAGCCCCGAGCGGGCTCGCATCACGCTGGCCCGGGCCCAGGAGCTGGCGGACCTGGCCAAGCGACTGCGGGACTACGACACCCTGGGGTCGGCCGGCTTCTTCAGGTGCACGCTGGGCTACATGCTCGGTGATCGTCGGGAGATCGACCTGGCGGCCGCCGACATGCGGTGGGCGGCCGAGCGCAGCGGCCTGCCCTACTACGAGTTCTGGGTGGCGACCATCAGCTACGGCATGCGCTTCATCCGCGGGGACTTCGCCGGCGCCGAGCGCGACGCCGACCTGGTCCGGCAGATCAGCAGCGGCTGGGAGGGCGATGACACCGAGGGCCTGTTCGGCGTGCAGATGTTCATGGTCCGGCGCGAGACCGGCAGGTTGGCCGACGTCCGGCCGTTCATCACGGGCTCGGAGGACCCCGACGCGCACTGGGCGCCCGGGCTGCTGGCCGTGTACACGGCGCTGGAGATGGCCGAACCCGCAGCGAGACTGCTCACGTCCCTGCTCAGCGAGATCACTGAGGACAGCAGGCATTCCGCGATGTGGCCCGCAGTGCTGGGCTTCCTGGCCGAGGCGGCCCTGTTCATCGAGGACGAAGCCGCGCTTCGTCGACTGCGGCCGCTGCTGGCCGAGTATGGGGGCCTGAACCTGGCCTCCGGACAGTTCGTCGCCATGCTCGGCAGCGCCGACCGCTACCTGGCCTGTGTGGACTCAGCTCTGGGGGAGGGGGATCCCGTGGCGCTCTTCGACGCGGCGCAGGCCCTGGACACCCGCTCGGATTCCCGGGTGCACCTGGCCACCAGCCTGGCGGCCCGAGCGCGGCACCTGGCATCCAGCGAGCATCCAGCCGATCTCGTGGAGGCGCGCGCATCCGCGGAGCGGGCCCGGGCGCTCGCGGGACCGGTCGGCCACCAGCGGGTCGTGGACATGGCCGATTCCGTCATCGCGACCCTCGACGCGCCAGCCCTCGGCGCTTCCGGCTCGGCTGGGGTGAACGCCGGTCAGGCACCTGAGCCGGACTCGGGATTGACGGCACGGGAGTTGGAGGTCCTCGCCCTGCTGGTGGGCGGGGCCTCCAACCAGCGCATCTCCGAGCGCCTGGTCATCAGCCCGCACACTGCTGCCAACCACGTCCGCAGCATCCTGATCAAGACGGGCGCGGCGAACCGCACACAGGCCGCGATGCTCGCGGTGTCCCACGGCTGGGTGGACGCCGCGCGGTGAACGGGGCGGGGAGCCCGCCCGGTGGCCCGGATACCCGGCAGTCGCTGGGGGCTAGCTGGGCGGGCTGGTCTGCAGCGGTGTGTACGTGCCGTCCCGCTGGATTGTCTGGCTGACCTCGACGATGACGTCAGCCGGGAGGCCCGCTCGTTGGGCCGCGGCTCGGATCGCATCGGCGGACTCCGCCTCGTAGAGGCAGTAGGTCTTGCGCTTGTCCTTGGACAGGAACGAGTAGAGCCACTCCACGCCCGCCTCGTCGTTGATCTGCTTGAGGCCAGGGGCATCGACGGACTCGAGTTCCTCGGCGAACTGGCGTTCGATCATGAAGACGGGCATGCGTCGACCATAGGGCGCCCAGCCGGGTGACGGAAGGCTTCCCGCACGTGCGCTGATTCACTTCGTCGCCGTGAGCCACCCGAACTCACTGGTGATCCGCAGTCCGAGCCCGGGGACAACGGCGTCGCGGAACGCGTCCTCCAGGACCTGCCGGAACCGCTCCTCGCCGATCTGCTCAATCGCGGGAACGAAGGGCCGGCGGCGACAGCGGCTCTGGTGAACGGGTCGATGTCGGGGAACTCGTTCGTGACGGACACGGATCCCCGATCAAGGGTTCGTAGCCCTGCGGCTTCCCCCCGGGCAGCTTCGGCCGCCGCGGCCGTCCCGTCTCCGCCGGCCCCACGGTGGCTTGGACGTGTGAGGGCGGGCTGTTCTGGGCCACCGCCATGAAGTAGGGGAGCAGCCCGAGTCGCTGGGTTGGCCCCAGAAGGTCATCCCGAACCGCCCGCCAGGCCTCAACACCCGGGCGCACGCCGTGCCAAGGGCCCTACCTTGACGGCGGGAACGTCTGCTCGCATCGGGCACTGGTCGTGGAGTTCGCGATCCCGGATGGTCTGGCTTCGTGGGACACTCGGAGCCCCTCGCCGAGAGAAGGCAACGTGTCCGCACCTCCTGCAGGACCAGCGGCAGATGCCGTGACCACCAACCCGGAGCTCTATCGCGTCATCCTGGAGAACGAGCGGGTGCGTGTCGTGGAGTACCTCGATGCCCCCGGCGACCAGACGGTCCCGCACAGCCACCCCGACTCGGTGATGCTGACCCTGTCGTCCTTCCAGCGCCGTCTGGCCTCGGGAAGCGGTGAGAGGGAGGTCGAGCTGACGGCCCACAAGGCGCTTTGGCTCGACGCCCAGGAGCACGCGGGCACGAACATCGGGACCACCGCCACGCACACGATCTTCGTGGAGCTGAAGGAGCCCAACCCGAACCCTGGCCGTGAGGGGCGCTTGGGGCCCCAGTAGGGATGCGGAGACGGCCTCGGCAGTGATCTGTGCCGGTTCCTGACTTGACTCCGGCGCGTTCACAGCCATCGAGTAGCCGCTCAGGCCTGCGGGCGGTCGTCGACCCCGTGCAGCCCTATCCAGCCCGCGACGGCCGCGGTAGGCTCGTTATTGGAGGTGGGAATCATGATCATGAACGGTCTTCCCCTGGTTGTCGTGGGTGTCGATGGGTCGGAGCTGAGCATCGAGGGGCTTCGGTGGGCGGCGGACCACGCCCGCCACATCCATGGGCAGTTGCTCGTCGTCACTGGGTTCGACATTCCGTGGACGATCTTCCTGGCTCCGACCGCCACCGAGGCCGACTACGCCAAGGCTGCCCACGAGGCGTTGGATCGATCCGTCGAGGAGGCCCTCGGCAGCGAACCGGCCGTCCCCGTCGAGAAGCGCGTCGTGCAGAACCGTCCAGCGCACGCGTTGGCGGACGCAGCCCAAGGAGCAGCACTACTGGTGGTCGGAAGCCATGGCCGCGGCGAGTTGCCCGGCATGCACCTCGGCTCCGTGGCCGGCTACTGCGTGCACCACGCGCCGTGCCCGGTCTTGGTGTTCCGCGGGGAGCATACCGGTCGTTGACCTGACAGTCCCGGGCGTAGGCCGAAATGCGATTGCGCATGAGCACGGATGGCCCGCCACCGCACCACGGCACCAGGTCGGGCCAACTGTCACGCCCCTACGAACCTCCCGGCCAATGCGGGGCCCGCGTGGACCCGACACCGGTCTGCGCCGATCGGGCACGTTCAAGCAGCCGGTGCCACCCGGCTCCCCGCCCGCCCACGCCCAGTCACGACCTGCCCGCGCAGGTAAGTCGCGAACAGGCTTCCACGCCGCATCCGGCCGCGACGAATGGTCCGCGCGCCGGCTGCGTGATGTGGGCCAACACCGCACCTGTGGCGAGGCAGGTCGCGGCCCCGGATGCTGGCTCACCGGGGGCCGACCCGGCGGGGGTGCTTCAGCAGCCGCTGCTGATCCAGCCGTCCTCGGCGGCCTGGTCCATCCACTCGGTGACTTGCTGAGGGTTCGGCGGCACGGGATAGGGAACCCGTTCGTTCTCCTCGGAGAACCACGTGTTGAGGTCGTCGATCGATTCCGTCGGACCCGCGACCCGGGTCTTGCCGGGGATCTGCAGATCCCCGGCGTCCCCGGTGATCTGCACGGTGCTCGGGAAGGTCTCCCACTCACCCTCGACACACGGCGCGGTGACCCCCCGCAGGGCGATGCCACGAGGTTCGAGCGTGCCGCGGTCAGCAAACAGATCGCAGCCGTCCGCGGTGACCTCGAAGGCGTCGTCGCCGACGATCTTGAGGAAGACCCCCTGTGGCCCACAGCCGGGAGACCCCTGCACCGGTTCCCACGTGAAGGCGTAGTAGATCGGCGCGGGGGTCGAGGTGGCATACGGCTCGGCGGAAGCTGACGCGGCGGGACTGTCAGCCGGTGATCCGGCGGTGGTGGCGGGTGGGGCCGGAGACCCGCCAGCGCAGCCCGCAAGCACGAGGATTCCCGGCACGGCCAAACCGAGCGGAACGCGTCGCCGTCGCTTCACCTGGGCCCCTGTCTGATGCGTATTCACAGATCCGACTGCCAGACGCACCGTACGCCTGCCCCCCCGTCGGCCGGACCGCCGCCCACCCGTGGAGTCGGTTCGCTGGAGCCAACCCTCGTCCGGCCAGCACCGCCGGGACCGGGACGGTACGCGGCGCAGTGGGTCACTATCTACTCTGCCTTGACCAGCTTGGCTGCGAGCCCATTCAGGCGGGCCGGGGCCGAACCGGGATCCATTCGTCGGCAACGCATGACAACTGGGCGGTAGCGATACGCAGGTTCAGCAATGGGCCGAATAGGTGAAATAGACGTGATTGTCCATACCAGGTATGGACCTTGCCTTCATACCCGGTATACAACCGAGCCATGTCCATCCGGCACAGCTTGCTCGCCCTCCTGGTCGAGGGTGATGCCTACGGCAACCAGCTGCGCACCGCGTTCGAGGAGCGCACCGGCGGCACCTGGCCGCTGAACATCGGTCAGGTGTACCAGACCCTGGACCGGCTGGTCCGCGATGGTCTAGCCACCCAGGAGGATGGCTCGGGCGCCGACCTGCCCCCGCAAGCACGCAGCCTGTACGCACTCACGCCGGCCGGACGCGCCGAGGTGCACCGGTGGTTCGCCGAGCCGGTCAGCCGGATCCCCGCCCCTCGGGATGAGCTGTCGATCAAGCTCGCCCTCGGACTCGGCCTGCCCGGGGTGAACGCCGACGCCGTGCTGGACGCCCAGCGTGGCGCCACAATGCACACCCTGCAGGCGCTCACCGCGATGCGCCGGGAGCGGGTTGCTCAGGACTCCGCGGCCGCT
The DNA here is from genome assembly GCA_963697345.1 of uncultured Actinomycetes bacterium. Classification (GTDB taxonomy): domain Bacteria; phylum Actinomycetota; class Actinomycetes; order S36-B12; family CAIYMF01; genus Prado023. Next base: position 132,450 of record CAVONS010000008.1, read on the forward strand.
CGGCAGCCCTGGATGCTCGTGCTCGATCGGCTGATCTTCGACATCGAGGCCGAGCTGCGCTGGCTCGACCACTGCCACCTGACGCTATCCGTACCGGAGGTCCCGCGATGAGGCTCGTGTCCCGCACCCCTGCCCTGGAACTGCTCGACGTATCGCGCATCCACGGCTCCGGATCAACCCGGGTGGCGGCCCTGGCCGGGATCAACCTCGAGGTGTGGCCCGGTGAGCTGGTTGCCGTGATGGGACCGAGCGGCTCGGGCAAGTCCACGCTGCTCAACCTCGCGGGCGGGCTGGACCAGCCGGATCAGGGCGAGGTCCGGATCATGGGGGAGTCCACCCGGGGGATGCGTCCGGCCGCACTGGCGCGACTGCGCCGTCGCCACCTCGGGTTCGTGTTCCAGGAGCTGAACCTCGTCGAGTCGCTCACCGCGGTGGAGAACGTCGCTCTGCCCCGTGAGCTCGACGGCGTCCCGGTCCGCGTGGCCCGGCGGGAGGCCGTCGAGGCGCTGGCCCTTGTGGGGCTGGCCGAGCGCGGCGACCGTGTGCCCGCCCGCCTGTCCGGCGGCGAGCAGCAGCGCGTGGCGATCGCCCGCTCACTGGTCGGGGGGCGCGGACTCCTGCTCGCCGACGAGCCAACCGGTGCACTCGACACGGGGGCGGGCGATGGGGTCCTGGCGATCATCCGGGAGCACTGCGACGCCGGCTGCGCCGCCGTGGTCGTGACGCACAATGCCCGGCACGCGGCCTGGGCGGACCGAGTCGTGTTCCTCAGGGACGGCCGCGAGGTGACCCGCTCGGAGTTCGCCGCCGCACCGGCCAGGGCGGGAGTCGCGGGCGGCGGTTTGGCCACGTCGGTGAGCGTCCAGGGTTCGCCGGTCGGGCCGTCGAGTCCCCGGCAGGGCTTGGAAGCGGCGGACACCTGGGGCACCGCGGACGACGAGGCGCTGACCGCGGACGACAAGCCGTTGGCGGAGATCGGCTCGGCAGGGCCGCCGGCGTCACCAGAGCTTCCTCTGGCCGGCCTCGGCGCCTGGGACGACCGGCCATGACCGCCGCCCCGGTCCTCCGCCCGCCCGAATCCCCGTACGAGCCTCCCAGCCGGCGCCCGACCTGGCCCCGTTGGCGCCCAGCGCTCCGGCTGGCCATTCGCGACACCCGCTCGCACCAGGGCCGGTCGGCGCTGATCGTCGCGCTGGTGGCGTTGCCGGTTGGGCTGGTGGTGGGCGCCGCGCTCTGGTCTGTGACCGGGGACATGAGTGCCGGCGGCGATCCGGTGACCGACGGCCTGATCCCGGATGGAGTCATGCTGGGCATCGCGGTCGGGTTCGTGCAGATCGTGCTGCTGGCCGGGGCCGCGTTCGCGGTGTCGGCTCGACGCCGACAACGTGAGCTGGCACTGCTGGCCGCAGCAGGTGCCGAGCCGGGCGACCTGACCCGGGCGGTGATCGCCCAGTCGCTCGTCCTCGGCGGTATCGGCGCCGCATCCGGTTGCCTGACGGCATACGTGGCCACGGCTGTGGCCCAACTGTTCGTGGCCGAGGTGCCAACTTCGACGCTACCGATCCTCCCGGCGTTCAGCCGAGCCCTCCTCCTCGTGCCCCTCCTCGGAGTCCTCGCCTGCCTCGTGGCCAGCCTGCCCGCGGCTCGCCAGGTGGCCTCGATCCCATTGGCCGACACGCTTCGCTCGCGGGACGGGTCCGGGTCGATCGGCGGACCATCAAAGCCGACGCGGATCCTCTGGCCGGCCACGTTGGGCGCCCTGCTCCTGGCCTTCGGGCTGCTCGAGGTCGTCGGCTACGTCGCATCGTCGGATGAGACTGCGCCGAGCTGGCTGATCGGAACCGGCACATCGGCTCTGGGATTGGGCATCGTCGCCTCTCAATTCGGCGTGGTCCTGCTCAGTCCGCCGCTGCTCGCCCTGGTCACCAGGCCGACCCGGTTGCCGCTGCCCGCGCGGCTGGCGGCCCGGGACGCCGCCCGGAACGGACTGCGCTCGGCCTTCGCGGTCGCGGCGGTGTCAGCAGCGACCGCACTGGCCGGGGCCAGCCTGATCTGGAGCGCTTCGGTGCTCGACGCTGCTGAAGCCGGGCAAATTCCGTCGCTGCCGACCGACACCGTGCTCATCGGAGCCGATGGGTCCGACTCGCCCCCAGACGAGGACCGGGGGAGCTGGCGCACCATGACCGAGACGGACCGGAAGGCCGTCGCCGACGCCTACCCCGATGCGGATGTGGCTCTGGTCGGGCTCGCCTCCCTGCTCGATCCGCTGTCGGGCGACGGTTTGCTGCTGCGGTCGTGGTGCGAGGGCCGAACTGGCCTGGGCGTGGCCCGGACCGAGGATCTCTTCGGCTACCAGTCCAAGAATGAGGCGCTGGCCGCCAACCTGCCGGACGACTCGACTTGCCGGATGCCTCGACCTGCGGGGACGTTCCTGAACCCAACGGGCACGGTCGGTGCCTACCACTACGAGGTGCCGGGAGTCGTCGTGGTCGAGCCCGAGGATGCGCGCCTGCTGCTAGGCCAGGACGACCCGGCGGTGCCGGCGGCCCTGGCGTCGGGGTCCGCGGTGTCGTTGAGTCCCCGGGCCGTGGTGAACGGTACGGCGCGCGTGACCCAGACCCAGTCCTGGGCATCCATGCCCCCCGAAGATGATGTCGTGACGGACCTCCCGGCCGTGGTCGCCGAGGCGCCGATCCACCCGGGCACGCTGCTGGTGACCCCGGCCACGCTGGCGGCTGCTGGGCTGACCAGCTCGCCCAACGCGCTGGTGGTCTCCGGCGATGCTGGCGGGCAACCGCCGGCCGGGTACCACATCAGATCCGCCGGGGAGGACACCGCCATGGTCGTCCAGGCGGTTGCCGAGATGGGGCCGTTCTCCGGCCTAGACCGCCCGCGCCGGCCTCGGGACCTGTTCGGCGCCTGGGCGGCCCTGGCATTTGCGCTGCTGGCCACGGTTCTGGTCTCCTCGCTGGCGGTGTCCGAGGCGCGCCGCGACCTGTCCGTGATGGGCGCGGTCGGAGCGGCGCCGTGGATCCGTCGCTCGTTCGCGGCGTGCAGCGCGGCGATAGTCGGGCTGGTCGGCTCGGCGCTCGGCATCCTCGCTGCGATCCCGTTGGGCATGGCCGGGCTGGCGGCCCTGGACTGGGCGCCCGACTTCGACCGCTGCCTGTGGGTGCCCGCAACGGACCTGCCCAGGGACTTCACCAGCTGTCCCGTCCCGGTCGACGTGCCCCTGTCCCTCCCGTGGGGCTGGATGCTCGGGCTGCTACTGCTCGTGCCGACGACCGCGGCGCTGGTGCAGTTCGTGGCCGCCCGTTCCCGGATCGCCGTGCCGCGCCGCTGACTCACCCACGGAATCGTAGGGCTGCAGCAGCGACGCAGGCCGCAGTCCTGATCGTGGGGTGGCTGCCGATCCCCTTCGAGGCCGTCCTCGCCGCAGGCGCCAACTGCTACGCACTCACCGCCGCGACACCGGGACGGCACGCGGCGGAGTGGGGCATGTCAACGCCATCCGGGACCTCATGGCGCAACGGGCCGACGCGAGTGGCACCCAGTATACCCCCGGGGGTATAGTGGGTGCCACGACTGAGATGCGAACCCCCCTGTGGCTCTTCGACGGTGACTGCGGCCCCTGCGACCGGGCTGCGGCGAAGATCCGGACCCGGGTGGCCCCACCGGCCGACGTACGCCCCTACCAGTCGGCGGATCTCGACGCCCTCGGCATCGGGCCCGACGAGGTCCTCCGTGGCCCCGTGCTCGTCAGGCCCGACGGCAGCCACGTGGTCGGCCCGCAGTCCGTCGCCGAACTGCTGAGGATGTCCCGGCCGCCGTTCCGGCTGGCCGGCGCGCTCATGCAAGCCCCCGGGGTCCGCCAAGCACTCGCGGCCATCGGGCCGCACATGTACCAGCAGCGGTACCGCCTGCCCGGGGCCACGGCCGCGTGCCAGACCCCCGAGCCCGTGCACACCGCGCCCTAAGCCGAGCCAGCCGAGGTCACCTCCCCCGCGGAGAGCCGCCTCAGCCCCCGGGTGAGAGTCTGGCTTTCGCGGCATCGGGCGTGCCGAGTCGCCCGTTGACGACCCACACCCCCGGGGGAATCGTCACCGCCCGAGCGGGACTCGCGACTGCGGGGTGGAGCTCATCGCGGTCCTCCTCTGGGCGCGCCGCCGCGCGTGGTGCCGTAGTGCAGCACGAGCATGAGCGCGGACACAGCCGTCAGCGTGTGCCACGCGGCGTGGCCCTGCGCCAGGGAGTCGGGCCGGCACAGCACCCCGCGGTCATCGAGCACCCACAGCGCGTAGGCGACGACGAGCAGACCGATGCCGGTCGACAGCGGCACTCGCCGGGGGTCGCGCCACGACAGGCCGCTTGTGCCGGGCCGTACCTCGAGCAGGATGCCGGGCAGCAGCACCAGCGCGAACAGCACTCGACGGCTCTCCGGGTAGGCGTACTGCGCGACCGCCAGCGAGCCGGCGATCGCAACGAACAGCGCCACTGCAGCCGGTGGGCGCAGCGCGCCCATCCGCACCAGCGCCCCGCACAGCAGCAGGGCGCCGAGCAGGTACATCGACAGCACGTCGAAGTACTGACCCAGGAAGGTCAGCGTCGCGTGGTAGAAGGCGCTGGACAGCCCCACGAGCGCTACCACCAGGGCCAGCCGCGGGATGAGCGCGCCTACGTTGTGGGCCGTAGCCCGGCGCGCCCCAGCGACCGCCGCGGCGGCCCAGAGCCCGACCAGCACATACGCGAAGGACGACAACGTGTTGGCCGGCTGGGCGACCGGGGCGTCGCGCACGGCCTCGCAGAAGCACCGCGTGGCCAAGCAGGTGGCGGGCCGGGCCTGATCAGCCCAGCCGTCGACGGCCAACAGCAGCCACCACACCAGGGCACCGAGGACCGCGGTGCCGACCACGGCCAGAGCGACCGCGCGCGCGTTTGTTCGGCGATCGACCCACGTCGGGTCGTTCACCCGCAGCCGCACGACCCGCCGCAGCATCCGCCGCCGCTGGTCGGCGCGGCGATCGGCGACGCTGCGCCGGGCGAGCGCATCACCCCCGCGACGCCGAGTAGCCGGACCGTGTCTTCGTGTCCGTCCGGGCAGCCGGCCGGCGCCGACGACTCGCTCATGGGGCGGGACTCGGTGAACGTCGCCCCGCAGGTGCGGCAGCGGAACTCGTAGGACGGCATGAGCGGAGTGTAGAGATGGGGGCGTCGACCCCGCCGCCCACCACGCGCTGCTGGAACGAGGTCATGGTGAATCGCCCTTTGTTTGATGCCGCGTCCGCCTGGGCGGCGATGCGGGCCCGGACGTGCGCGATTGGCGGCGAGGTGCAGCAGCGTTCGGCGGTCGAGGAGGGCGTCGCGCGACGAGGATCGCTGCGGGATCTGTGACCGGTTAGCTGCGGCGGATCAGTCCGAACAGTCCACGGCGATGGCGAGGGCAGCGCAGATCTGACGCATTCGATGGTCGGCCACCCGGCCCAGGCGTTCGACGAGGATCGCGATCGGGACACTTTCGACCGAGTCCAGGTTGACTGCCGAGCGAAGCGGCACCGGGTCCTCACCGGGTTCCAGGAGGACTTCGCTCGGCAGGTGTCGGATGGTGGTCGTGCACGGTGCGATCAGCGCGCGGCGATGGCGCGGAATCACGGCGTCACGAGATAGCACGACCACGGGTCTACGCCCAATTTCGGGCATCTCGCACCACCACACGTCCCCGCGTTCGGGTAGATCGGTCATGAGGCCCCAACCGCACGCCGGAAGGAGGCCAGGTCCCCCCACTCGTCTGGTTCGTCGAGCGGGTGCGCGTCGTAGGCGGCGTAGCTGGCGTCCACCTCGGCGGTGCGGTGCCGAGCCACCAAGGCAGCGAGCGCCTCGTCGATCAGCGCGGAGTCCGGCTTCCCAGACGCCTTCCGGGCAGTGTCCAGCAAGTCGGCATCCACCGTGGTGCTCAACCGTGTGCGACTCATGCCACAATCATGCCACCTTCATGCCACAGAGGGTGCCCGACAGGCGGCGGGGTGGAGCACTCGCCAGGAACCACCACGAATGGGAGGCTGCGGAAGGCGTTCGAGGCTAACTGAACGGGCGTCGTCAGGGTTCAGAACATCTCGTTCAGGTAGGGGCTGGTGCCCTGGAACAGGCGGGCCAGGACCGCGAGCTCCTGCCCCGTCGCGCCAGTGAGCAGGCCTGCACGAGAGGCGTCGTATGCAGACATCCAGCCGGAATAGAGCGCGGCAAGCCCGTTGACCGTCACCTGCAGGTCCGCCCGTGACGCCGGGCCGACCTCAGCCCGGCCATCACGCACGACCAGGCTGACGGGGCCGTCGTTGCCCTGCACGACGGGGTCGACAACCTGCAACCGCACCTCGACGTCGAGCCCGGTCGGGTATCCGCGCAGTCGCAGCGCCTCCGACACGTGCACGATCCGCGTCATCCAGGTGTAGCTGCCCTGAAGGGTGGGGTGGTGCTCAGGGAAGAAGGTGAGCAACGGGTCATTGGCTGGACCGTTCCAGTAGAGATCCTTCCCGATGGTGCGTTGCGCAGCGAGGAAGCCGAGCAGGGAACGCGCCGCCGCTGCGGTCTCCCAGACCAGTTCGCGGGCGACCACGGCGAAGGACTCGGGTTCGGGCGCCCAGTGGATCGGGAAGTCAGGTCGCGCGTCAGGTCTGAGGGTGTAGACGACGTAGCCCGTGGTCCTGCCCGCCTCGGCCACGCGGTAGCGGTACAGGAAGGCATTGGGCGGCACGTCGCTGAACACCCGAGGCTCCCACCACCACTCGGGACGATCCATCATCCCGTTGCGCTCAAGGGAGACTCGGCGGTAGCAGTCGCTCACCTCGGCCAGGTCGCCCTCGTCCCACTCCTCGACGGCCAGCGGCTGCTCACGAGGCAGGTGCTCGAGAGGCACCTGGTAGCTCACCCGAGTGCCAGCGAGCTCATACCCGACCGGTCGGTACGCGGCCATCGTGGACATGTACAGAGTCGAAAGGGGCACCCCGTCGTCATGGCGCTCGCGCAACCAGCCCGACATGAGCGCACGGCCCACACCGCGGCTGCGATCAGTGAGGCCGACCCCTACCGCGGCAACCAAGGATGACGGGACGAAACGGCCACCGAAACTCTGAGCGGCGACGAGCTCGCGCAACACCCCGACGATCCGCCCGGAGTCGGCGTCCTCGCCGACCCATCGGTCGGTCAGGGGCAACTCGGCCGACGCCGGAAGCCTGTCAGGTCCCCCGCCAAAGGAATCCAGGAAGATCCGAAACGCCACATCCCGATCGGCCTCGGTCATGCGTCGCGCAATCACGCTCATGGTCGCTCCTTCTGTGTCGCGGGAAGCATTGCACAAGCCCCAGATTCGTCGCTTGAGCGAACGCCGGGCGCGGCAACCGCAACGCCTTCACCCCGGAGTGCTCGTTCCGCAAGGCTGAAGCGCTTGGGAACCGTCCCACGTCGCCCTGCACAGGAGTGCGTCTAGGTGGGCGATGGGCCGCGCCCGCCCGGCATCGCGGCGCGTGCGCGCAGGGGGGTGTTCGTACCTGGTTGATCCCGCTGCCCTGGCATCGCTGGCAGACGAAGAGGGCCTCCACCCTGTGCTGGTGGAGGCCCTCTTGTCGACACTTCTCGAAGCTCTTGCGGACTTCCTGCGGACTACGGCGTTACTCGCACTTGTATCGTCGCAGGTCAGAGCCGGTTTTCGATCAGATGTCGTAGTACAGCTCGAACTCGTGCGGGTGCGGACGCAGACGGATCGGATCGACCTCGTTGTTGCGCTTGTACGAGATCCAGGTCTCGATCAGATCGTCGGTGAACACGCCGCCCTCAGTGAGGTAGGCGTGATCGGCCTCGAGTGCGTCGAGAACCTCGGGCAGCGAGCCCGGCACCTGCGGGATGTCGGCTGCCTCGTCCGGCGGGAGCTCGTAGAGGTCCTTGTCGACCGGATCGCGCGGCTCGATCTTGTTCTTGATGCCGTCCAGGCCGGCCATCAGCATCGCCGAGAACGCCAGGTACGGGTTGCTCGACGGGTCCGGCACGCGGAACTCGATGCGCTTGGCCTTCGGGTTCGACCCGGTGATCGGGATGCGGATGCACGCGGAGCGGTTGCGCTGGCTGTAGACCAGGTTGACCGGGGCTTCGTAGCCGGGGACCAGACGGTGGTAGGAGTTCACCGTGGGGTTGGTGAACGCCAGCAGCGACGGCGCGTGCTTGAGCAGCCCGCCGATGTACCAGCGCGCCATGTCCGACAGGCCACCGTAGCCGGCCTCGTCGTAGAACAGCGGCTTGCCGTCCTTCCACAGGGATTGGTGGACGTGCATACCCGAGCCGTTGTCACCGAAGACCGGCTTGGGCATGAAGGTCACGGACTTGCCCGCGGCCCACCCGACGTTCTTGATGACGTACTTGAACTTCATGACGTCGTCAGCGGCCTTGGCCAAGCTGTCGAAGCGGTAGTTGATCTCCGCCTGGCCGGCGGTGCCGACCTCGTGGTGTGCGCGCTCGACGCTCAGGCCCACCTGCTCGAGCATGAGGGTCATCTGGTCGCGCAGGTCGGCGAAGTGGTCGACCGGCGGGACGGGGAAGTAGCCACCCTTGTAGGGGGTCTTGTAGCCACGGTTGGCACTGCCGTCGGCCTCGAACTCACGCCCGGAGTTCCACTTCCCCTCGATCGAGTCGATGAAGTAGTAGCCGGCGTTCTGCTTGGTCTCGAAGCGCACCGAGTCGAAGATGTAGAACTCGGCCTCAGGGGCGAAGAACGCTGTATCGGCGATACCCGTGGACTGCAGGTATGCCTCAGCCTTCATGGCGATGTTGCGGGGGTCGCGGCTGTAGGGCTCGTCCGTGAACGGGTCGCGGATCGACATGTTGATGATGAGCGTCTTCTCAGCCCGGAACGGGTCGAGGTAGGCGCTGCCCAGGTCGGGGATGAGCTTCATGTCCGACTCGTGGATGGCCTGGAAGCCGCGGATCGAGGATCCGTCGAACATCTGGCCCTCGGTGAAGAACTCCTCGGGCAGGCTCCCGGCTGGCACGTTGAAGTGCTGCATGACGCCGGGCAGGTCGCAGAAGCGGACGTCGACGAACTTCACGTCCTCCTTCTTGATGAAATGCAGGACTTCTTCAGCGGTGCTGAACAAACCAACCTCCTGGTCGTTGGGGCGCCTCGCGCGACCCAGTTCTGGGGTCCGGGATGGCGTGCCACCAGGGCCGCCTCGGATACCGGCACGCTAGGCGTGCCCGATTACCCGTCCGTGTCCCCATTGTTTCCTGCCCGTTACGCAGGCCAGCTATCGGGTCCCGCGCCGAGGGACTTGGTCCAGGTTTCCGACGCGTTGAGGCGGGTTGATCAGGGTTTCGGACGCCGAATCGTCCTCAATCCTGGATGAGATCGCTCGGCAGCGGGCTCAGGCGCGGAGGACTACCGAGTTCACCGCGCGGTCGTGCAGGCCCCGGCCGTCGGCGTCCCAGATGAGCGGGGGGATCACCAGGCAGATCAGCAGCGTGCGTACCGCAGCGCCGATGAGCCCCAGGCGCCTTCCGCGCCCGAGGACCCGGATCCCCACGATGCGCTGGCCGAACGAGGCCCCCCACAGCCAGGTGAGGATCGTGACCTCCACCGCGAAGATGCCCAGGGTCGCGAACGACTCCATCGTCGTCTGGGGCTCACCCACCAGTGCCCTCGCGATCAGCGTCGCAGCGATCCAGTCGATGAACAGCGCGCCGACCCGCCGCCCGAGCCTCGCCATCGAGCCCGGACCGGTCTCCGGCAGCCCGAGACGTTGTCCGCGGTAGCCCGCGTCTGGTCCCTCGGGTCCGTCGGGGACGGGATCACTGTCGGATTGATCCATCGATCAGCGGAGCTTGCCGCCGCGGGGGACCCGCCCGCTCTTGGGCATCGGACCCTTGGGGATCGGCAGGGGGGCCGCGGCCAGGGCGTCCAGACGCTTGCGCATCGTCGTGACCTCGCCCGGCGACAGCACCTTGGGCATCTTGCGCAGGTGCTTGTCCAACTTGGCGATCGCCACCTGGCCCTCGTCGGTGCCGATGATGAGCTCGCTCATGGGGGCGTCGGGAACGAAGCGCTTGGTGCGCTTCTGCTCACTGGCCAACAGGGCTGGAAGTGCCGGGCTCGTGCCCTCCCCGATGAGCACGATGCCGGGGCGACCGATGGCCCGGTGCACGAGGTCCTGGTGCTTGTTCGCGGCGACGCCCGGCGTGATGCCCCAGCCCGCCTTGGACATGTTCTGCACGATGGCCACGGCGGCCCCCGGCTGCCCCTCGATGGACTTGTACGCCGACCTCATGGCCCGTCGACTGAACACGATCGAGATGATCACGATGACCGTCGAAATCCCCACGATCAACCACGTGAAGATGTTCCCGGTGGCCAGGCCCAGGGCGATGAAGGCCCCCAAGCCCACCACGAGGATGGCCAGCAGGATCCATCCGAGCCTGGGGTCGTACTCCTTGGCCATCCGGTAGTTGTCCCGGATCACCCGAACGCGATCACCCATCTTCGACATGGGCGGGATTCTACCCGGCGGCGCGCGCGGCCATGGCCTGCATGTGCAGGCGGCCGGCTCGGTAGGACGAACGGACCAGAGGTCCGCTCATGACCCCGAGGAAGCCCAGCTCGCGGGAATGCGCGGCCAGTGCGACGAACTCCTCGGGGCGGACCCAGCGCTCCACTGGGTGATGACGCGGTGTGGGACGCAGGTACTGGGTGATCGTGATCAGGTCGCAGCCGGCCTCGCGAAGGTCGGCCAGCGCGGCATGCACCTCGTCGATCTCCTCGCCCATCCCGAGGATGAGGTTCGACTTGGTCACCAGGCCGGCATCACGAGCCTGCGTGATGACGTCCAGCGAACGCTCGTACCGGAAGGCCGGGCGGATCCGCTTGAAGATGCGCGGCACGGTCTCGAGGTTGTGGGCCAGGACCTCGGGCTTGGCCGCGAACACCTCGCGCAGCAGTTCCGGCTTCGCCGAGAAGTCCGGGATCAGGACCTCGACGCCGCAGCCGGGATTGCGCTCGTGGATCGCACGCACCGTCTGCGCGTACAGCCATGCACCCTCGTCGGGGAGGTCGTCGCGTGCGACGCCGGTGACTGTCGCGTAGCGCAGCCCCATCGTGGCGACAGACTCGGCCACCCGGCGTGGCTCATCGGGGTCCAGGGGCTCTGGTCGGCCGGTGTCGATCTGGCAGAAGTCGCAACGGCGCGTGCACTGTGCGCCTCCGATGAGGAAGGTGGCCTCACGATCCTCCCAGCACTCGTAGATGTTGGGGCAGGCAGCTTCCTGGCAGACGGTGTGCAACCCGGCACCGGCCACGCGCTCGCGCATCGCCATGAACTCGGGGCCGGTCCGCGCCCGGGTCTTGATCCACTCGGGCTTGCGCTCGATCGGCACGCTGGAGTTGCGGGCCTCCACGCGCAGGAGCTTGCGGCCCTCAGGTGATGTCACGTGCACAACCCTACGCGGCGGGCCCTGCACCCGCAGTCGGATCGGACCCGCTCCCGTCTGCGGAGTCGATTCGGCTCGCTCCACGGTGCGAATCGACCACGCAGACGTCCTCAGGTGGTCAGGAGTTGATCCAGGCGCTCCACCACGAGCTGCCTGGCCTCGGCGACCGTCACGTCCCGGCCGAGCTCGGCGCTCAGCGACGTGACCGTGGCGTCCCTGATGCCACAGGGGACGATGCGGTCGTACCAGCTCAGGTCGGGGTCGCAGTTGAGCGCGAAGCCGTGCATCGTGACGCCGCGGGAGACACGCACACCGATCGCCGCGACCTTGCGCTCGCCGCCACGCCCATCGGCCGGGAGCCAGACCCCGGAGCGGCCCTCAACCCTGCCCGCGGCGACCCCGAGGTCGGCGCACACGTCGATGAGCATCGACTCCATCCGGCGCACATGGGCCACGACGTCGATGGGATCGGGCAGGCGCACGATCGGGTAGCCGACGAGTTGGCCGGGGCCGTGCCACGTGATCTTCCCACCGCGGTCCACGTCGATGACGGGGGTGCCGTCGAAGGGGCGGTCCAGCGGCTCCGTCCTGCGGCCCGCGGTGTAGACGGGGGTGTGCTCGAGCAGCCAGATCAGGTCCTGCGCGCCGGACACGACCTCTGCGTGCCAGAGGCGCTGCTGGTCCCAGGCGTGCTGGTAGTCCACCTCGTGGTCGGCCACCTCGACGCGCAGGGTCACAGGGGAACGCTACCCGCTCACGTCCGCACGCGGCGTCGGCCTGTGGATGGCCGATTGCCAGACCGCCGGGGGCGGGGCAGGGTGCGGGGCGTGGATGGGGGAGGGCCGGTCCCGGTCACATGGCGCAGCAGCATCCCCGGCGTGTACCAGCGCGAGGGTGCTTCTACGTCCTTGGGAGTCGTGGTGCGTGGTGGCGGGGCGACGGGGCCTGCCACCACGGGTCACCGGCACGGGGATCAGGACCGGAGTTCGGGGGGAGCCGCTGGAGGGTCAGCGCCCAGGTCACGTGGCCTGCGCGCTGGCCCTCGGCGCCCGTGGCGGGCGCTGGCTCTCGGTGCTCTGGCAGTTGCTGCTCTCGGGTTGATCCTGGGGGCCCGGGCGATTCCGCAGTCGGGTGCGGACCCTGCCGCCGCGATGGCGCTGCCGCCGGACAGCCGAGCATCGGTCGGGGAGGCCGCCAGCGCGTCCGCCAAGGGCGCGCACGATTCGGGCGCCAACGACCCGGGCGCCAACGACCCGGGCGCCGACGGTCTGGGAGGCGAGCTCCAGGGTGCTGACGACCCGGGAGCTGAGACCCCGGGCGCTGACGCCTCAGCGGTGGCCGCTCCGGCTCCCGACCTCCAGGGTGCGGACTGGTGGGACGTCCTCGCGGGCCTGGACGCTCGCCGCTCCGAGGTCCTGATGAGCGGTACCGAGCAGGGGATGGCCGACTATGCGCAGCCCGGATCCCCAGCCTGGCTCGCGGACGAGGCGATGCTGGCCGACCTCGCGGCCAGGGGAGTGCGGCCGGCGGGCCTGGCCTCGCGCATCCTGGCGATCGAGGCCGTCTCCGAGGTCGACGTGGGGGTCGAGCTGCAGGTGGTCGACCTCCGATCGGGCTACGACCTCCTCGAGGAGTCCACCGGCGATCTTGTGGGACGAGTTGAGCCGGCGGGGGCGACCCGCTGGACCATCACCCTTGCTCCGCGGGAGCCGGCGACCGACATGGGGGAGGCCTTGTCGATGCAGGAGGGCGACCCGGGGCAGGTCGGTGGCTCCACCGATGGGGGGCGAACCGAACAGGGGGGCGAGCCCAGAGTCTCACCGACTCCCGGCGATCCAGACCCGGGGTGGCGAGTGGTCTCAGTGGAGGCCGCCTGACCCGGCGCGAATGAACAGGTCGCAGGTGAGTTCCCCGCGCGGCGTGGGCTCAGCGGTTGACCCATGCCCACGCCAGGGCGGACTCGATCGTCGGGTCCTCGAACGTGAAGCCCGCATCCATCAGGCGGCGCGGGATGACCCTCGTGCTTGCCAGCACCTCGGAGGAGAACCCACCCAGGGCCAGTTCGAGGGCCTTCTTCGGGACCGGTATGGAGGTCGGACGCCGCAGGAGGGCGCCCATGGCTCGGATGATCTCCTGATTGGTCGCGGGGTTCGGTGCGGTCAGGTTCACCGGGCCGTCAAGGTCGTGGAGCAGGTGCTCCAACGCGCGGACCTGGTCGCGCAAGGAGATGTACGACCACCACTGCTGGCCGCTTCCCAGGCGCCCGCCACCGCCGAGCCGGAAGATGGGCCACAGCATGCCCCAGGTGCCCCCACGACCGGCGACCACCAGCCCCGTACGTGGATGGACGACGCGGATGCCGGCAGCGCGGGCAGGGTCAGCAGCGGCCTCCCAGTCGACCACGACATCGGCCAGGAATCCCTCGCCCCGGGGGGCGTCCTCATCGACGGCAGTCGAGCCGGTGACGCCGTAGAAGCCGATCGCGGACCCCGAGACCAGGACCGACGGTGGGGTGTCCATCGAGGCCAGTGCGGTGGCCAGCGTGCGTGTCCCGATGACGCGCGAGTCCCGGATGGTCGCCTTGTACGACTCAGTCCAGCGTTGGGCCCCGGTCAGGATCGACCGGTAGTTCTCCGGACCGATCCCGGCGCCCGCCATGTGGATCACACCCTCCACGGCACCGAGTGCGGCCATGTCCACCGTGCCTCCCATGGGGTCCCACAGGACCTCGTCCGGGGAGCCGGAGGTCCGTCGGACCAGGCGTACGACGTCGTGCCCCTGAGCCCGCAGATGGGGGACCAGGGCGCCGCCGATGAGTCCGGAGGCACCAGTGACGGCGACCCTCATCAGCCCAGTTCCGCCTCGAAGTCGCCTGTCTCCAGCCGGGACTTCAGCGTCGTCAGGAAGCGCGCTGCATCGGCACCATCGACGAGTCGATGATCGTAGGTCAGGGCGAGGTACACCATCGAGCGGATCGCGATGGAGTCCGCGCCGGTGTCATCCACGACGACCACCGGGCGGCGGACGATCGCGCCGAGGCCGAGGATCGCGACCTGGGGCTGGTTGATGATCGGTGTGTCGAACAGTGCGCCCCGACTGCCGGTGTTGGTCAGGGTGAACGTGCCGCCGGACAGCTCATCGGGCGAGACCTTGTTGGTCCGCGTCCGTTCGGCGACATCGGCGATCTTGCGGCCGAGCCCACCGAGGTTGAGGTCGTCGGCCTCCCGCACGACGGGCACCAGCAGGCCGCGCTCGGTATCCACCGCGATCCCCAGATGGATGTCGTCGTGGTAGGTGACAGTCCCCGCAGCCTGGTCGATCGAGGCGTTCACCACGGGGTAGGCCTTCAGGGCCTCCACGATCGCCTTCGCGAAGAACGGCATGAACGACAGCTTCACGCCCTCACGTGCCTCGAACGAGGCCTTGTGCTTCTTGCGCAGCCCGGCGATCCGGGTCACGTCGGCCTCGACCACGGTGGTGAGCTGCGCTGACACGTGCAGCGATTCGACCATCCGCTCCGCGATCACCTTGCGAAGGCGGCTCATCTTCTGGGTACCAGCAGCAACTCCGCCGGCTGCCGGGGCGGTCACAGGTGCCTTGGCAGCCGGGGCCGCTGGCGTCGCCGGAGCGCCAGCGGGGCTGGCCGGAGCAGGGGCCACGGCCGGGGCCGACTTGGCCGCGGCCGCCGGCGCGCCACCTGCAGGGCGGTTCTTCGCGTCGAAGATGTCCTGCTTGGTGATCCGACCACCAACACCTGACCCGGTCACGGTCGTGAGGTCCACTCCCGACTGGGATGCGAGCTTGCGCACCAGCGGGGTCACGTAGAGGTCGGACGGCGCCGCCCCCGCGTGTGCTCCTGCGCTCGGCGCCTCCTGGGCGGGAGCTGCAGGCTGCGCGGGAGCCGCGGCCGGGGTCGGGGGTGCGGCGACGGGCGCGGGCGCCGGCGGAGGTGTGGGGGTCGGCGCGGGTGCCGACGGGGTCGGCTCCGGCTGCTGGGCCCCCGCTGGCGCGGGAGTGCCGATCACGCCGAGTGTCTGGCCGACCTCGGCCGTCTCGTCCTCGGTGACCCGGATCTCCAGGAGCGTCCCGGAGCTCGGGGCCGGGATCTCGGTGTCCACCTTGTCGGTGGAGACCTCCAGGAGCGGCTCGTCGGCCGAGACCATGTCGCCCACGTTCTTCAGCCACCGCGTGACCGTGCCCTCCGTGACCGACTCGCCCAGCGCGGGCAGGATCACCGGCGTCTCGGAGCCCGGGACGGCCGAACTCCCCGAGCGGGGCGGGTTCGGGTCGGGGGGCAGCTCGACGGGAGCCGCGGGGGCCGGCGCCGGTGTGGGCGCCGCTGGGGGAGTCGCGGCTGCGGCCGGCTCGGGGGCAGCCGCCGGAGCTGCCGGCGCTGCTGGCGGGGCTGCGGCTGGTGCCTCACCGGCCTCGCCGATGACGCCGAGCGCCCCGCCGACCTCGACGGTGTCGTCCTCGCCCGCGGCGATCGACAGCAGGACGCCCGAGGCCGGTGCCGGGATCTCGGTGTCGACCTTGTCGGTGGAGACCTCGAGCAGGGGCTCATCGGCGCGGACCTCGTCCCCGACCTGCTTGAGCCAGCGGGTGACTGTGCCCTCGGTGACGCTCTCGCCGAGCTGCGGCATGGTGACGGTGACCGACATCTGCGGGATGCTCCTTACGGGTGGACGGATGGGTGTGTCAGGCGTGTGCGTGCAGCGGCTTGCCGGCAAGGGCCAGGTGCGCCTCGCCGAGTGCCTCGTTCTGGGTGGGGTGCGCGTGGACCAGTGACGCGACCTCAGCCGGGTAGGCCTCCCAGTTGTAGATCAGCTGGGCCTCGCCGATCTGCTCACCCATGCGTGCGCCCACCATGTGGACCCCGACCACGGGCCCGTCGGTGCGCCGGACCAGCTTGACGAACCCGGTGGTGGCCAGGATCTGGCTCTTGCCGTTGCCGCCCAGGTTGTACTCGTAGGACTCGACCGAGTCGGCGCCGAACTTCTCCTTGGCCTGGGCCTCGGTGAGCCCGATCGAGCCGATCTCCGGCTCGCAGTAGGTGACCCGCGGGATGCCCAGCTCGTCGATGGCCGGCGGGTTGAGCCCGGCGATCTCCTCGGCCACGAAGATCCCCTGCGCGAAGCCGCGGTGGGCCAACTGCAGGCCTGGAACGATGTCGCCCACGGCGAAGACGCCCTCGACGTTCGTGCGCAGCCGCTCGTCGGTGAGCACCCAGCCACGGTCCATGGCCACGCCGACCTCCTCGTAGCCCATGCCCGAGGCGTTGGGGCCACGACCGACCGCGACCAGCATGAGTTCGGCCGAGACCGTGGAGCCGTCCTCGAGGGTGGCCACCACGCCGGTGTCGTCCTGGGTCACGCCGGAGAAGCGCACGCCGGTCTTGAACGCGATCTTGCGCTTGCGGAAGGCACGTTCGAGCGCCTTGGAACAGGATTCGTCCTCAGCGGGGACCAGCCGGGGCAGGGCCTCGATGATCGTGACCTCGGAGCCGAACGACTTCCACACCGATGCGAACTCCACGCCGATCACGCCACCACCGAGCACGATGACGCTGGCAGGGATGTGGTCCAGCTGCAGGGCCTGGTCGCTGGTGATGACCCGTCCGCCGATGTCCAGGCCGGGCAGGCTCTTGGCGTAGGAACCGGTCGCCAGGACGACGTTGCGCCCTGTGTAGCTCGTACCGTCGACCTCGACGGTGTTGGCCGCCGTGAGTCGTCCGGCCCCCTCCACGTAGGTGATCGACTTGCTCTTCACCAGGCCCTGCAGGCCCTTGTAGAGCTTGCCCACGACGCCGTCGCGGTAGGAGTTCACCTTGCCGATGTCGATCCCGTTGAGCGTGGTGCTCACGCCGAACTGCTCGCTCTCGCGCGCGGTGTCGGCGACCTCTGCCGCGTGCAGGAGGGCCTTGGTGGGGATGCAGCCGCGGTGCAGGCAGGTCCCGCCCAGCTTGTCCTTCTCGATGAGGGCAACCGACAGACCGAGCTGGGAGGCACGCAGGGCGCAGGCGTAGCCGCCACTTCCGCCTCCGAGGATCACGACATCGAACTGGTTGTCGGCCACGTGGGGACCTTTCTGATCGGGGGTGCCGCGCCACTGGGCGCGCGGCCGGTCGGGTCGCTGTGCACATCCTGCCAGCAGTTGCCCCGATGAGGCGGGCTACGCAGATGGCCGAGCCGACGGCCTCAGTCGGTCCGGCTCGCCATCCGCTCGGCCACCGACACCAGCGTCCGGACCCCGTATCCGGTTGCGCCCTTGGAGTTGTACGCCCAGGGCGCACCATCGAGGAAGGCCGGCCCGGCGATGTCGACGTGGGCCCACGGAACACCCTCCGGGACGAACTCGCGCAGGAATGCCGCGGCGGTCATCATGCCTCCGTTGCGCTCGCCGATGTTGGCAAGGTCTGCCACGGGGGAGTCCAGAGAGGGGCGCAGCTCCTCCGGGATGGGCATCGGCCACGCGAGCTCGCCGGCGGCACCCGCGGCGGCGTGCACCTCGTCGCGCCAGGTGTCGTCGTTGCCCATGACACCGGCGATGCGCGTGCCAAGGGCCACGACCTGGGCGCCGGTCAACGTGGCCACGTCGATGATGGCGTCCGGGGCGTCCTCCCCCGCGCGGACCAGGGCGTCCATCATCACCAGACGCCCCTCGGCGTCAGTGTTGAGGACCTCCACGGTCTTGCCGCCGTAGGCCGTGATCACGTCGCCGGGGCGCTGCGCCGTGCCGCTGGGCATGTTCTCCGCGATCGCGAGATAGGCCGTGATCCTCAGCTTCACCCCCAGCGCCGCGATCGCCTGGACGGCAGCGAGCACTGCGGCCGATCCGGCCATGTCGCACTTCATCGTGATCATGCCCGCGGGTGGCTTGAGCGACAGGCCGCCGGAGTCGAACGTGATCCCCTTACCGACGAGTGCCAGGTGCGCCGTGGCCCCGTCCGGCGCGTACGCGAGCTGGACCAGGCGCGGTGGGTTCGCCGACCCCTGCCCGACGGCGAGGATCCCGCCGAACTTCTGCTTGCGCAGGGCCCGCTCGTTGAGGACCGTGACCTTGACGTCGGTGTCCTTCAGGGCGTCCTCGGCCTCGTCGGCCAGGATGGACGGGGTCATGTTGCCGGGCGGGGTGTCGACCAGGCGGCGCGCGAGGTGGATGCCCTGGCCCACGGCCCGCGCCCGGGTCGTGGCCGGCTTGAGGCCCTTGGCGGCCTCCACCACGACCACGAGCTTCTCGGGACGTGGGCGGGGTGTGGCTGCGGCCGGCTTGCCGGGGTAGCGGTAGGCGCCGATGAACGCTCCCAGGCCGACAGCCTCCACACGTCCGGCGTCGTCCCCTGTGGGCAGCGCGACCGCAACCGACGCGGCGGCGGCGGCCCGCAGGGCCGCACCCGCCGCTCGGCGCAGGACCTCGTCGGCGTAGGCCTCCGCCTTGTCGCCGAGCCCCGTGAGCATCAGCGCCGGCAGATCGAAGGGCTTGCCCGGCAGCCGCAGGACCTCGTCGGCCTTGCCTGTCGCGCCGATCGCTGCGGCGGCAGCACTCAGGTCGGTTTCCTGTGCGTCGGACAGGCCCGGCCCGGTGACCACCGGCCCGTTGGGCCCGGCGGCGACACCCAGGACGAGGAGGTCAGCCGTGCGCGTGCTCGTGCTCAGGGACAGCGTGGGGTAGGCCATGGCCCCACCGTATTGGTTCGGGGCCCCGCCCGCCGCCAGAACGTCGACCCTGACTGGGCCCCGGGCCAGTCGCCCGCGTTCTCCGTCCGGCCCCGCGGCCACCGGGGAGGTGCGTCGCGTGTTGTCGCCCCGCCCCGCTCCCGCCCCGCCCCGCCGTCCGCCCGCTCCCGCCTCGCCCCGCGGCGGCGCTCCCGCGCAGCGCGCTCCCGCCCCGCTCCCGCCCCGCTCCCGCCCCGCCCCGCGCCCGCGCGCGCTCCCGCGCAGGCGCGCCTGCCACGTTCCGCCTCCGCTCCCGCCCGGCTCCCGCCCCGCTCCCGCGGGGCTGCCTGCCGCGTTTCGCCCCCGCGCAAGTGCCTGCGACGTTCCGCCTCCGGTCCGGCGGGCCGGGGGAGACCTCTCCCGAAGCGCAGCCGCGCCGCGTCAGCCAGCGGCGGCTTGCCACCGGCCCGCCGTGATTGCGGCTCGCGCCCCGGACTTCGCGCTCGTTCTGGTCGAAAGGGGTCCCCGTGCCCCCGCGTCGCGCAGACTTCGCGCTCGTTCGGGTTGATAGACGGCCGCCGAGCTGGCCTCTATCAACCCGAACCAGCGCGAAGTGTCGGTGGATAGGGGCCGACCCGGTCTCTATCCACCACAACCAGCGCGAAGTCTGGTCGAGGTGGGAACGGTCGGTCCCGCGTAGGCTGCGCCGCGTGAACCTGCGCCAGACAGCACTGACCGAGGCCCATCGCTCAGCGGGGGCCAAGATGGCCGACTTCGGTGGTTGGGAGATGCCCATCGAGTACCCGACAGGAGTGGTGGCCGAGCACACTGCCGTGCGGACCGGGGTCGGGGTGTTCGACGTCTCCCACATGGGCAAGCTGTTGGTGATGGGTCCCGGGGCCGCCGAGGAGTTGAACCGGATCCTGGTCAACGACCTCGAGCGGATCGGGCCGGGGCAGGCCCAGTACTCGATGCTCTGCAACCCGTCAGGTGGGGTCGTCGACGACCTGATCGTCTACCGCATCGATGAGGACGAACTCCGGATCGTGCCCAACGCCGCGAACGCAGCTGCTGTCCGTGACGCCCTGGTGGCGGAGTTGCCCGGCGTGGTGACGGTCACGGACCTGCACGAGTCCGAGGGGATCCTGGCGATCCAGGGACCCAGCAGTCACGACGTGATGGTGTCCCTTGGCCTGCTGGAGCCCGACGCCGAGTTGGGCTACATGGCCTTCACGATCGCGGACTTCGCCGGGGTGCCGGCTGTCGTGTGCCGCACCGGCTACACCGGCGAGCACGGTTACGAGGTGATCATCGATGTGGCCGCGCTTCCGGCGCTGTGGGAGCAGGTGTCCGCCCTGGCCACGCCGTGCGGGTTGGGGGCTCGGGACACGCTGCGCACGGAGATGGGGTACCCGCTCCACGGCCAGGACCTGTCGGCGACGATCTCGCCGGTCGAGGCGGGCATGTCGTGGGCGGTCGGCTGGGACAAGCCGGAGTTCGCCGGGCGGGTGGCCCTGGCGCAGCAACGGGCGAACGGACGGCCGCGAGCCCTGCGCGGACTCCTGCTCGAGGGCCGGGGCGTGCCGCGGGCCCACATGACGGTGCAGCGTCCGGACGGCTCGGCCGTCGGTGAGACCACCTCCGGCACCTTCAGCCCGACGCTCAGGGCGGGGGTCGCCCTCGCGCTGGTCGACCCCGCCCTCACGTTCGGCGACGAGGTCGCGATCGACATCCGCGGCCGCGCCGTCCCGGCCAGGATCGTGCGCCTGCCGTTCGTGGACTCGTCGCCGAAGTAGCACGCCGGAGACCCGCCGCACACGACGGAGACCCGCCGGACCCGCCGCACACGACGGAGACCCGCCGGACCCGCCGCACACGACGGAGACCCGCCGGACCCGCCGCACACGACGGACCCGACGCACGCGACGGAGACCCGACGCACACGACGGGGACCCGACGCACACGACGGGGACCCGCGGGACCCGCACGACGGAGTGCCGGAGGTTCAGCGGCGCTTGACCGCGCTGCGCATGTCGGAGTTGAGGCCGGCGATCAGGCGATCGAGCGCGGCCAGGGACAGCCGGCCGTTGGACATCTGCACGAAGGCGCGCAGGGGCAACCCGGACATGACCGCGCGCAGCATCTGCTCGGCCTCGCCCAGATCATCGGCGTCGTCCAGCGTGACCGCACGCCCGGCCGTCCGGTTCAGCAGCGCCACCAGCCCGCGACCCACGCGGCTGGTCGTGAGCTCCGCCGGGGTGGATGTGCGGGTGAACGGCCTCGAGCTCGTGGGCACCGGGATCGGCCGGCCAAGCAGGGCCACGAACTCAGCGTCCGTCGCGACAGTGCCCGCGACCTCGGGGGCGGGGCCCACCTGGTCCTGGGACTCAACCATCACGCTCGCGCGGCCGCGGATGTCGGTCGAGGAGGCCCCGACCAGGATCTCGAACTCGCCGCCCTCGACCATCCAGTCGTGTGCGTGCACGTCCCAGACCGCGAACGCGCGCCGGTCCAGGTGTACCTCGACGTGCGCCGAGTCACCCGGAGCCAGATCGACCTTGGCGTAGCCGGCCAGCTCCTTGACCGGGCGGGCGATCGTCGACTCGACGTCGCGCACGTACACCTGCACGATCTCCGTGCCGGCACGCCCGCCCACGTTGGTGACCTCGACCCGGACCGTCAGGTCGGTGCCAGTCCCGCTGACCGTGACCGCGGAGTGCTCGAAGCTCGTATAGCCCAGGCCGTGGCCGAACGGGAAGTGGGCGGGGACACCGGCGGTGTCGTGGAAGCGGTAGCCGACGTGGAAGCCCTCGCGGTACTCGACCTGCCTCGGCTGGCCGGGGAAGTTCCGGTCCGAGGGCAGATCGGCGACCGAATGCGGGATGCTCTCGGCCAGTCGTCCGCCCGGTTCCGCCCGCCCGAGCAGCACGTCGGCCAGGGCCGAACCCCCGGCCTGACCGCCGAGGTGGGCCTCGACGAGCGCGGCCGGGCGCTCAGCCCAGGGGAGCTCCACCACAGCCCCGTTCATCAGCACCACCACGGTGCGTGGGTTGGCGGCCAGCACGACGTCGATGAGGTACTCCATGCCCTCCGGCAGCCGGCAGTGCTCGCGATCCAGGCCCTCGCTCTCGAAGCGCTCCGGCAGTCCGACCACGAGGATCGTGTGATCAGCTGCTCGGGCCTCGCGGGCGGCGGCGGCCAGCAGGGCCGGTGTGGTCTCTCCGGTCTTCACGTCATACCCCGCCGCGTAGCGGACCTCGCCCTGGCCCGCAGTCCGCTCTGCCAGGGAGTCCACCAGCGTGTCCACCCGAGTGGGGTTCACCCGCGAGCTGCCCTCGCCCTGGTAGCGAGGCGTCTGGGCGAACGAACCGATGACTGCGATCGATCCCTCACCGGCCAGCGGGAGGACGCCGTCGTTGGTCAGCAGCACGGTCCCGGCGGCCGCAGCACGTCCGGCCAGGGCGTGATGCGCGTCATGGTCGGAGTCCGGGGCGGGCTGGCGGCGCGTCTGCTCCCACCTCAGCGCCAGGGCCACGACGCGGATCGCGGCGCGGTCCAGATCGTGCTCGGGGATCCGCCCGGAGGCCAGTGCCTCGGCGATCTCCTCGTCGAAGGCCGCCGCACCTCCGGGCATCTCCAGGTCCAGGCCCGCCGCAAGGCCCGCGACCCGGTCGTTGGCTCCCAGCCAGTCGGAGACCACCAGGGCGTCTGAGCCCCATTCGCCGCGCAGGACGTCGTGGACGAGGTACGTCGACTCCGAGCAGTACTGCCCGTTGACCTTGTTGTAGGCGGTCATGATCGCGGCCGGATCGGCTTGCTCGACGACGATCTCGAAGCCTCGTAGGTAGAGCTCGCGCAGGGTGCGTTCGTCGATGATCGTGTCGATCACCATCCGGTTGGTCTCCTGGTTGTTGGCCGCGAAGTGCTTGGCACAGGCAGCGACTCCCTGGGACTGGATGCCCCGGACCATGGCGGCGGCCAAGGTGCCCGACAAGTAGGGGTCCTCGGAGAAGTACTCGAAGCTGCGGCCCCCGCGCGGATGCCGCTTCAGGTTGAGCCCCGGCCCCAGGAGCATGGCGACGTCCTCGGCACGGGCCTCGAGGCCGAGGGCTGCACCCACCTCGCTGAGCAACTCGGTGTCCCACGAACAGGCCAGGGTCACAGCGGGAGGGAAGCACGTGGCCGGGACCGAGTTGGAGCGTCCCACGTGGTCCGGGGAGCCCAGCTGCTTGCGCAGCCCGTGCGGTCCGTCGCAGAGCATGACCGAGGGCGCTCGGCCGACGACCTCCTCGGTGGTCCAGAAGCCGTGCCCGGACACGAGGCGGATCCGCGCTGCCACCGGCAGACCGGCCACGATCTGCGCGGCGCGCTCCTGGACGTCGGTGGACACGGGTGCATCGGGCACGGTGGGCTCCTCGCGGGGCTCTCGTAGGGGCGGGGTCAGGGCCCAAGGATGTCAGGACCTGTGCTGTGGTGGCTCCGCGGGCCAGGCGCGGCCAGCCTGGTCAACAGCCACCCAGACAGCGTCCCGACCTCCCGCTCACGACAGGGCGAGCACCAGCAGGACCGCGGTGGTGGCCACCTCCCCGGTGGCCCCGAGGACGTCTCCGGTGCTCCCACCGAATCGGCTGCGTGCGAGGCGGCCCAAGGTGGCCGCGACGAGCACGGCCGCCGCTGGTCCCCAGAGCAGGGAGGCGGGAACCGGCAGGGGCCCGAGTGCGACGCAGGCGACCGCGACGATGCCGGTGAGACCGGCGGCGATCACGAGGCGGGCGGGAGTCACTGCGCCGATCACGAGGGCACCGAGGCCGTCGGGGTGTGCAGGCATGAACCAGGGACCGCAGGCCAGGGCGATCGCCATGCGGCCCCACGCCACCGCCAGCACCCAGGCCGCGAGCGCGGGAGCGCCGGCGGGAAGCTGCGCGATCGACAGGACCTGGAGCGCGACGGCGAAGATGAGCGCGAGGACGCCGAACGGCCCGATGTCCGAGCGGCGCATGATCTCCCGCGCGCGATCCGGCTGGGCGCCGCTGCCCAGGCCGTCGGCGACGTCGGCGAGCCCGTCCCAGTGCAGCCCACGGGTGATCCACGCGGCGAGGGCCACGACCAGGGTCGCCGAGAGCAGGCGTGCCACGAGGTCGACGTCGGTGACCAGGAGCAGCAGTCCGCTGACGACCGCGATGCCGGCACCGACGGCCGGCCCGAGGGCCAGTCCGCGACCTGCCACGGTGGCATCGATCGTCGTCGGGGGCGGTACCGGCAGTCGCGTGAAGGTGCCGACGGCGAAGCGGACCTCGTCTGGGATGGTCACGCGGGCGGGGCGTCCTGGGAGCCCTCGCGATCGGTGACCCCTGCCGAGTCGAACGTGGCCATCTCGCGCAGGAGATCACCGGCCGCCGTGACCAGGGGCAGTGCGAGCAGGGCCCCGGACCCCTCACCCAGGCGCATCCGGAGGTCGAGCAGGGGGTCCAGCCCGAGACGTGCCAGGGCAGCGGACGCCGCCGGCTCGGTGCTCCGGTGCGACGCGCACCACCACTGGCTGGCCCGGAAGGCGATCCGGTGGGCCACCAGCGCGCACGCACACGAGATCACGCCGTCCAGCAGCACGGGCGTCCTGCGTGCTGCGGCCTGCAGGAGGAACCCGGTGGTGGCGGCCAGGTCGGGCCCCGCGCTGGTGGCCAGCAGGCCGACGGGGTCACCCTTGAGCGGACGTCCGCGGCGCATCGCGTCACGAACGGCCGCCGTCTTGCGCATCCACGTCGCGTCATCGATGCCGGTGCCGCGGCCCACGACACGACCGGGTTCGACGTCGGCGAGCAGGCCGACGAGGGCGGCCGCGGGCGTCGTGTTGCCGATGCCCATGTCACCGGCGATCAGCAGGTCCGCGCCGCCGTCGATCAGCTCGTCGGCGACACGTGCGCCCAGCGCCAGAGCAGCGACCGACTCGTCGCGGGTCATGGCGTCCTCGCGATCGATGGAACCGCTGCCACGTCGGATCCGGTGGGCCGTGATGTCGGCGGGCACCGGCAGGTCGCTGGCTCCCCAGTCGATGTCCACGCTGACGTCGACGATCCGCACCCTGACCCCCAGCGAATGGGCCAGGACCGTGGCCGCTGCTCCGCCCGTGGCGAAGTTGGCGACCATCTGGGCGGTGACCTCGGGCGGGTAGGCGCTGGTCCCGGCAGTGCGGGCAACTCCGTGATCGCCGGCGAAGATGGCCAGGGCCGGCTGCCGGATGGGTGGCGGTGGGCACTGGCCCGTGACACCCGACAGCCACACCGACACCTCTTCGAGTCGTCCGAGGGCGCCGGACGGCTTCGTCAGCTGCTCCTGGCGTGCGAGCGCCGCTGCCCGGGCGTCGGCATCAGCCGGGATGATCCCCTCGCGCCACCGATTCAGGTCGAGCTGGTCGTCCATGACCGTCCTTTCAACACCTGTGGGATCCCACTGGTCACGAGCTCCACGTCATCGCAGGCCTGGGCGACCGCCGCGTTGACCTGCCCCAGCAGATCGCGGAACAGCCGTCCGGAGGTTGTGGCCGGCGCGATGCCCGCGCCCACCTCATTGGTCACCAGCACGACGTCGGCCGGTGTGCTGGCCAGCGCGTCGACGAGTTCGCAGATCGCTGCGCCCATGATCCCCTCGGCGTGGGCGGCGTCGTCCCAGGCCCCGGCGCGATCCAGCAGCGTGGTGGCCCAGAGCGTGAGGCAGTCCACGAGGATCGTGGAGTCGGGCACGGCCGCGCGCAGCTCCTCGGCCACGTCGGCGGTCTCACGCACCTGCCACGTGGTGGGACGTCGCTCCCGGTGGACGGCTATGCGGGCAGCCCACTCGGGGTCGTCGGGGTAGGCAGGGGCGGTTGCCAGGTAGGTGACGTGGTGACGTCCCTTCACCAACTGCTCGGCGCGGCGGCTCTTGCCGCTGCGGGCCCCACCGGTCACCATCAGGCGGCGTCCCCGGGTGGCGGCCCCCGGGCCCACGTGAACCGTGCTGCCATCGGGCAGCACCTCGGCGCCGATCCCGACCAGCCGGTCGTCGAGGTCCACGGGGTTGTGGTGTGACAGGTGCACGGCGATCACCCGGGCATCGTGGGCCAGGCGACCGTCGGCTCGCAGCCGCGCCACCTCGCGGCCGAAGGAGGGGAGATCCAGGTGGGCCGAGCCGTGGTCGGTGTGGTCGCCGAACGTCAGCTCGAGCAGGACCACGTCGAACGGTCCAGCCAGGTCGGCATGCGGCAGTGCCGCCGTATCCGTGGCGTAGAGCAGGGCACTGTCCGCGTTGCTGATCTCGTAGAGCAACGCGGTGCCGTCGTACTGGTCGCCGCCCAGGGTGGAGTGTGCTGCCGGCAGGGCGCGCACCTGCAGGACCTCGCCGTCCGGGTCACCGGCGGACATCCCATCGCCGGCCGCCAGCTCGCGGAAGTCCACCGGTGCCCCTGGCCCCACCCAGTCCCGGCACCGGGCTATCGCCTGTGCCGGTCCGGCGACGGTCAACGGGGGTCCCGACGCCCAGGACCATGCCAGCAGGAAGGCAGGGTCGAGGTGGTCGGGGTGGTCGTGGGTGATCAGCACGGTGCGCACGCCCGTCAGGTCGGCCCCGCCGGCGCCGATGTCGGGGCCGGGGTCGATCAGGAGGGTGCGGTCGAGCAGCGCGCTGGTGCGTGCCCGGTGGTGGCCGGTCGACCGCGCCCAGGTGCACCGGGGGCAGGAGCACCAGGGGTTCGGCCATCGGTCGGCGCTCCCGGTCCCGAGCAGGTCGATGCGCATCAACGCGATGGTTCGGGATCGGCCAACGGGGAGACCGCGACCGGCGGGACGGCACCAAGGACCGGCGCCCCACCCAGGACCGGCGCCCCACCCAGGACCGGCGCCCCACCCACGACGGGCGCCCCACCGAGGACCGGCGCCCCCGCGAACACCGGGGCTGCGCCGAACGCGGCGATCCGGCTTGTCCGACGTAGAGCAGCCAGAACGCGGCGACCGACGAGCAGGATGGCCACGCAGGTCAGCGCGGCGCGCGGCAGGTCGTAGCCCAGGGACGTGGTCATGTTGAACACGAACCAGTGCGAGACGTTGGTCAGCGGTCCTGCGCCCGGGACGAAGGACAGCGCCTCCGGCAGTCCGGTCGCGGTCGGCCAGAACCACAGGTTCAGCATCCAGCCGTACGCGACGGCTGCGACCGTCGAGTAGGCCGCAAGCAGAGGGATCTCGGCGCGCGCCGGCAGGCGGCCGGCGAGCATCCCCGCCCCCAGGCCCACCCAGGCGGCGGCGATCATCTGGAACGGCAGCCACGGGCCGACTCCACCGGTCAGCAGCGCCGAGGCGAGGATGCAGACCGGTCCGAGGACGAAGCCGAAGCCCGCGCCGAGGGCATATGCCCCGAGCACGATGACGATCCAGATCGGCTCGAGTCCGGCGATCCCTGCCCCGAGGGCGCGCAGCGCGGCGGACGTTGCCGCCAGCACGCCCAGCAGGGCGATGGCCTTGGCGCTCATCGCGCCCTCGCCGACCAGGCTCAACGTGAGCGCCAGGAGCAACGGCACGAGCAGGCCGAAGAGCAGTGGCGCGTCGCTGGCGTGGGCCAGGATCTCGGATCCGCGGGGGGCTAGCAGCGGCCAGACGAAGGCCAGCAGCCCGACCACGCTGGTCGCGAGGATGGCCACGCTGCTGCGGGTCGACAGCGGGATCGCACGAGTCCGGCTCATCCTGACTCTCCCAGGGCGTCGGCGACCTCGCCGACGGTCAACCACAGCTCAGGCGTGAGGATCTTGGCCACCTGCGGGGCGAACAGGGGCGAGCTGCGCACGACCGAGCCGGTGGCCCCGTCGGCGACGATCTCGCCGTCGGCGATCACGGCAACTCGGCTGGCCACCTCAGCGACGAGCTCGACGTCGTGCGTGGCCAGGACGACTGTGTGCCCGGCCCTGCGCACCGTGCGCAGGAACTCGATCAGGCGGCGCTTGGCCCCGTAGTCCAGTCCGCGGGTGGGCTCGTCGAGCAGGAGGATCGTGGGGCTGGCCGCGAGCACCACGGCCAGGGCGAGGGCCAGCCGCTGCCCCTCGGACAGATCCCGCGGATGGTGGCTGGCATCGATCCCGGGCGCCAGGGCGGACAGGATGCCGGCGGTGGTTCCGACCGCGGCGCGTGCTGAGGCGTCCGCGTCGCCGCATTCACGGCCCACGGTCGTGGCATACAACAGGTCAGCGGGCTCCTGCGGCACGAGGCCCACCGTGCTGAGCAGCGCGTGGCCCTTCAACGTCAGGGGATCCGCGCCCCCCATCCGGACGGTCCCCGCGTCCGTGGGTCGCATCCCGGCCATCACCGACAGCAGCGTCGACTTCCCGGCGCCGTTGCGGCCCATGAGGGCCAGGACCTCGCCCCGCTCGACCTCGAGGTCGACCTCGCGCAGCACTGGGACCGAGCGGTACCCCGCGCGCAGCTTGCGCACGCGGATCCTGCCGGACTCGGGATCCTCGATCGGACCGGGCTCGACGACGGTGGGGGTGGGATCGGCGGGAGGTGGCAGCGCACGCAGCTGGGCACGCAACGGCCCGGCTGCGCGGCGCGCGTCACGCACTGAGAGCGGCAGCGGGTCCCAACCGGCCAGGCGACCCAGCTCGACAACCGGCGGGGCCACCGGAGCACCAGCCATCATGGCCGCGGGTGCGCCCGTGGTCACCTGACCGCCGGACACGACGAGGACCTGGTCGGCGTACTGCACCACCCGCTCCAGGCGGTGCTCGGCCATGACCACGGTGATCCCCAGGTCGTGGACCAGGCGCTGCAGTGCCGCCAGGACCTCCTCGGCCGCCCCCGGGTCGAGGGCCGAGGTGGGCTCATCCAGGACGAGGATCCGGGGGTGGCTGGTGAGGGCGGCACCGATCGCCACGCGCTGGCGCTGACCGCCGGACAGGGCGGTCAACGGCCGGTTGCGCAGGTCGGCCAGGCCGAGCAGGTCCAGGGTCTCCTCGACCCGTCGGCGCATCGTCTCCGGCGCGATGCCCAGGCACTCCATGCCGTAGGCCAGCTCGTCCTCGACGATCTCGGCAACGAAGCCGGCCAGTGGGTCCTGGCCCACCAGCCCCACGACATCGGCCAGCTCGCGGGGGGGATGGGTCCGGGTGTCGCGCCCGGCCACGGTGACCCGCCCGGACAGCGTGCCGCCGGTGAAGTGCGGGACGAGACCGTTGAGGCAGCGCAGGAGGGTTGACTTGCCGGACCCGGTCTCGCCGACCACGAGCACCAGTTCGCCCTCGGGGATGTCGAGGGTCACCCGGTGCAGCGTCGGGCGCTCCGCACCGTCGTAGGTGACGCTGACGTCCTCGAAGCGCACTGCGCTGGTCATCGTGTCCCTCCGGAGGTCGGGGGGAGGGTGCTGGAGGGCAGCGGGGGCGTCCAGAACGCGGGGCCGACTGCGATGACCACCGCCAGGGCGGGCAGGAACGTCAGCTCCGGCCAGGTCAGGGGGGTGGTGCTCAGCAGCAGGGTGGTCGAGGGCCACAGGATGAAGGTGGTGGCGGTCAGGGCGCCCACCAGGGCGGTCAGCGACTCCGGCCACTGCCACCGGTCGGGCCGATAGGCGGTGCGCGGGCTGCGCCGGCCAGCGGCGCGGAGGCCGGCCACCGCGATCAGTGCCCCGAGGCCCAGCATGGGCCAGCCCAGCATCCTTGGAGCGGCCGAGTCGAACAGCCCGTAGAGGCCGATGAGCACCCCGACGAATCCCGCGAGCACGAGGGCGGCCTGTGTTCGGCGCTCGCGCTCCGAGACGGCTCCGGCTCGCCCGTAGCCGCGGCTGTCCATGGCTGCGGCCAACTGGATGGAGCGTTCCAGACCGCCGTCCAGCACCGGGCCACTGGAACGCGCGAAGGCCGAGATCCGGCCCTCGTCATGTCCGCGCAGCCGTCGGGCCGCGCTCACCCGACGGGCATCAGCGAGCAGGTGCGGGGCGAACGTGAGCGCCACGACGACGGCCACCCCGATCTCGTACAGCGCCGCGGGGACCGAGCGGAGCAGGCGGCTCGGTGGCGTCAGCGAGTTGGCTGCCCCCACGCACACGAGCATCGTGGCCAGGCGCAGGCCCTCGGTTGCCCCGATCAGCACCGATTCCCACGTGACCAGTCCGCCCAGCCGGACGCCGGCCATGAACTCGGGAAGCGCGACCTGCGGGAGCGTGAACACGACGTGCAGGCCCACGGGGTCTCCGAGCACCACCTGCATCAGGGTCCGGGCGATGATCACCACGAGGCCCAGGCGCAGCGAGGCGGAGAAGGCGCCGGCCCATGCTGCCTCAGGTCGACGGGCAGCCACGACCAGGGCCAGGACGGCGAGGATCAGGCCCAGAAGCACCGGGTTCGTGGTGCGTGAGGCGGCAACCAGGAGTCCCAGGGCCCAGGCCCACCACGCGAGGGGGTGCAGGCTGCGGGGCAGCCTGACGCCCAGCCCGACCGCGGGCGCTGGCCCGGGTCGGGTCGTGGTGGGCAGGGCCATCGGGTGGGCCTACTGCTCGGACTTGGCGCGCCGACGCTTCGGGATGATGAAGGCGGCGGCGATCAGCGCCCCGATCACGATCGCTCCCATGAGGAAGCCGATCCACGACGAGGACGAGTCCTGCGTGGTGGAGGTCGCTTCAGCAGAGGCCTCGTCCGTGGTGGTCACCGCGGCGATCACGGCGGGGTTGGGCTCCTCGGCCTCGGCTGCGGTGGCGGCTGCGGCTGCGTCGGCATCCGACACCTCGGCGCCACACTCGTCGGTCGGGTAGCCGTTGATCGCACAGACGAGGCCACCGTCCTCGGTGATCGCACCGGCGGCGGCAAGTGCCTGGTTCCCGGTGGAACCCTCCGGCACGGTCACGCAGGAGACGACGTCGGTTGGTGGGGTCTCGCCGTCGGGTGCGTCGGCGGCGAATCCGGCGTCGATGACGACGGCAACGCGCAGTTCGCCGCTGGTGGCTCCCGCAGCCTCGAGGTCCGGGCACAGGGCCGCGAAGTCCGGATCGTTGTCCGGAGCCTGCGCAGGCATGTCGGTGGTGATGGCGAAGCGCCAGCCCTGGACGTCGGCATCGACGAGGGTGTAGTCGCCGGGCCCGGTCTGGGCTGAGACCCACGTGCCGGAGTCGCCCTGCCAGTAGGACCAGTAGCGGTAGGCCGCGGCCTGTGCAGGCGCGGCAAGAGCCACGGCAGCCAGGGTCGCGGTGATGAGGGTGATGAGGAGGGCCGCGACGCGGCCCTGGATGGTGGTGGTCACCAGGTGCCCTTCAGTAAGGCCCGGGTGGAGTGGGTGGGTCCGGCGGGCTGAGGGCCTGTCGGGCTCCACCGTCGTCCTCGGACGGTGTTGGAGCCGCAATCCGCCAGGTGCTCCGACTTGCCAGGCCCGTGGAGAGGGCCCTGCTCACGGTTGCGGGACAGCGCCGGACTCGCACCGGCTTCCCCTGGATTCGGACTGTGGTTGTGCGTCGGTCAGGCTATCGCATGCAGGGGGTCGCCCAAGCCGCGGCCGGGGCCATCGCTGGAGGACACTTGCTTCATGGGTGTGCGTCTGGTCCTGGGTGATATCACCACCTTCGAGGCGGATGTGATCGTCAACGCGGCCAACAGCTCGCTGCTCGGTGGTGGTGGAGTCGACGGTGCGATCCACCGCGTCGGGGGGCCGACCATCCTCGAGGAGTGTCGGCTGCTGCGGTCCACCACCCTGCGTGCGGGTCTGCCCACTGGCCAGGCGGTGGCCACCACGGCGGGCGACCTGCCCGCTCGCTGGGTCGTCCACACGGTGGGCCCGGTGTACTCAGGCGCCCCGCAGGACGCGGAGCTGCTCGCCCGCGCACATCGCACCAGCATCGAGCTGGCGCGTCAGCTGGGCGCCGGAACGATCGCCTTCCCGGCGATCTCCACGGGCGTCTACGGCTACCCGGTGCACCTCGCAGCACCGATCGCCCTGGGGGAGGCCAGCGCGGCCAGCGACCTGGACGTGACGTTCGTCCTGTACGGGGCGCAGGCGATGGAGGTCTTCACAGCCGAGGCGCGGGTCATGGGGCTCCAGCTCGACGACTGAGTGTCCCTGTCTGGGCGGCACTGAGCACGGCACGACGGCGCCGGGACGCAACTGCGACCAGTTCGGGAGGCGTCGGCGATGGTGTTCAGCGCTGTTGGGGGGCAATCTGGGAACCGAGAGGATCGGTGAGGACCATGACGATGACCACGCACTCGCGGCCAACAACGAAGGCTTCACTGGAACGGCTGGTGGGATGCTCCGACCATGAGGCCGGTACCTCAGTGTGGTGGGCGTGCCTGGCGCGTCACCTCGATCAGCTGAGCGAGGAACTCTCCCTGAGCGACATAGAGGGGCTGGCTGCCCAGGTGACCGCAGACACCCCCGAGCTGGCCGCAGACGCCGCCAGGCTCATGAACCTCGATGGACAACTGCGCGACGAGGTCATCGACCTGCGCCGGCGCGTGGCCGACCTGGCTGGGTCACCGGAACCGGTCGTCGACGTCCGCGAGGCCCTCGACAATGTCCTGCACCGCGTCCGCTCCCTGGATCGGCTCTCCGACCAGTTGCTGTTCGAGGCCTACGAGCGGGACTTTGGCGGGGAGTGATCGCCTGCGGGCCTCACCGCCCGCTCCAACCGGCCGCTGACGCGATCGGTTGCCTCAGGCGTTGATCGCCTGGCTCACGGTGAGCACGGACATGCTCAGGACCAGGATCGCGAAGCCGAGCCCCAGTGAGCGGGCCGACCACCTGTTCGACCATCGGGCCGCCAATGCGCTGGTGAGCAGAACGGCGATCGCCACGACTGCCGCAACCTGACCGTCGAGCGCCTCACCGGCGCGCGGGACGAATGCGGCCGCTGAGTTGATCACGATCACGAGCAGGGCCGTGGCCGTTGCCCGGTGCACGGCCATTCCCATCACGAGCGTGAGTGCCGGGACGACGAGGAAGCCGCCGCCCACGCCGAAGAAGCCGGTGAACAGGCCCACGGCAGCGGCAGTGACGATGACCAGCGGCCACGACCTGCGTGCGCTGTCCGCCTCGTTGGCGCCGCCCGTGGACCCGGTGCGCAGGGCATTGCGCAGCATGAGCGAGCCGGCCACCACCAGCACCACGGCGAAGCCCCACAACTGGATGGCGTCCTGAGTGACGAGCGCAAGCCTCGAGCCGGCAAAGGCCCCGAGGATGCCCAGTGCGCCGAAGGTGGCCCCCTGCGCCCATGCGACCCGGCCGGCCCGCGCATGCGGGATCAGACCGCCCATGGCGCCGATCCCCACAACGATCAGCGACGTCGTGCCCGCCTCGTCCGTCGGGACCCCGGCTGCGACCAGCAGCGGAATCGCGAGGATCCCTCCGCCCCCACCGAAGAGCCCCAGCGCCAAGCCAAGGGCGACGCCGATGGCTACGAAGGCAAGGAGATCCACAGGGGGGTCACTGGTCCGCTCGGGTGGTGGGGACTAGTCGGCGTACGCGTCGCCGAGCATGGTGGCGTGGTCGTCACGAACGATCGGCAGGCCAGCCTTCTTCGCCCGGCCGAAGCTGTCGTCGATGGCCACGACCGGGATGCCGGCGCGGGCAAGCAGTGAGGCGCCGACGGTCGCGCGGAAGCCACTTCCGCACGAGATCCAGATGGTGGGATCCGCGCCGGCATGCGCCGCGGCCTGCGACCAGGCCGCAAGCTGGCCCAGGTTGTCCGGGAAGTCATGCAGGGGGAGGTGGCGGGCGCCCTCGATGTGGCCCTCCTGCCACTCAGTCACGCGACGCGCGTCCACCAGGATCCGGTTCGGGTCGCCAGCCAGCTCCGCGGCGAGCTCGACGAAGTCCACGCGGCGCACGGAGCCGATCTCCTTCGGTGAGGTGGCCCAGTCCTGCGGGGTGCCCACCTGCTGGGCGGCGGGGCGGTCGATGCCGATCCGGGCGAGGCTGCGCTGGAACTGCGTGATCTGCTCCTGCGTGGCCCCCAGCAGGGTGATGGGAGTGCCCCAGGGGATGAGCCACCCCAGGTACGTGATCGCGTTGCCCTCCACGTCGAAGCTCAGGCTTCCCGCGAGGTGCTCGGCGGCCCAGAGCCGGCGCTGGCGCAGGTCGACGACCCACTCACCGGCCTCGATCCGGCGGCGCAGCTCCACGGGGTCAGCGGTCTGCGCCGGCGACAGGTCGATCGGTCGGGCGCCGAGCTCGTTGGCCGGGCCCATGTGCTTGTAGTAGGCAGGGAACGTGTCGAGCCCGGCGAGGAGCTCGGTCACGAACTCCTGCTCCTCGAGCAGGGCGGCGGGGTTGGTGGCCGCCTGCGTGGCGATCGTCGACTCGACGCCGACCGTCGCGGTGGCGCTGCAGAACGAGCCGAAGCCGTGTGTCGGGAAGACGTCTGCTGACGCCTCGACGTCGGTCACGAGCTTGCGCACCGAGTGCCACTGGGCGTGAGCCAGCTCCTCCGTGGCGTCCGGGCCGATGAGGTCTGGGCGCCCGACGCTGCCGAACAGCAGGGAACCGCCGGTGAAGACGGCCTGGTCCTTGCCGTCGATGCTCAGGGCATAGGACACGTGGTGCGGGGTGTGCCCGGGGGTGTGCAGCACCCGCCAGGTCATGGCGTCGGCGTCGAACCAGTCGCCGTCGCCGACGACCAGCCCGTCGAAGGAGTAGTCGTGGCCCTTGGGGACCACGTACGTGGCGCCGAGCTGGGCCGCGAGTGCCAGGCCGCCGGAGACGTAGTCGTTGTGGACGTGGGTCTCCAGGATGTGGCTGACGGTCCAGCTGCGCTCGGCCAGGACGGCGAGGACGCGGTCGATGTCGCGCTGCGGGTCGATGACGACCGCCGTGCTGCCGGTGGCCACGACATAGGAGCGGTCCCCGAGCTCAGGGGTGGAGATGACGACGATCTCTGGGGTGATCACGGCGCGACCGTCCTTCCGGCACCGACCTCGATCGGGAATCCCTGGTTCTGCCACGAGACGGTGCCCCCGGCGACGTTCACGGTCTGGATGCCCTGGTTGGCCAACCACATGACGACCTGCCCGGAGCGGTTGCCGGTGCGGCACACGACGTAGACCGGCTCGGCTGCCCGGAACTCGTCCATGCGCAGGGGCACGAGGGACATCGGGACCCAGACGGCCCCCGGGACGTGTCCGCTGTCGAACTCCTGCTTCTCGCGGACGTCGATCAGTCGCGCCGAGCCGGCGGCGAGGGCCGCCTGGAGGTCGGCGACTGAGATCTGGTCGATCACTGGGGGTTCCCTTCGTGTTCGGGTGGTGTCGGTCGGGTTCTCGTTCGGGTCCATGTGCAGGCTCCTAGGCCAGGGATAGGAACAGCTTCTCGAGGCTTGCGATGTCGGATGTGCCGTCGGAGTCGGGGTGGGCGAGGCACTCCTGCAGGCTGCTGGCCACGATCGCGAAGCCCGCCTTGGACAGGGCCTTGTTCACGGCGGAGAGCTGCGGCAGGACGTCGTTGCAGTCCCGGCCCTCCTCGAGCATGCGGATGACGCCGGACAGCTGCCCCTCGGCGCGACGCAGGCGGTTCACGATCGGGCGCAGGTCATCGGCCCGGATCGCCGAGCCTGCCGCGGCATCCGATGGACGCCCCGAGGTCCTGCCGGATGGGGTGCTCATTGCTGCCTCCAGGGCTTGTTGTGGCCATGCCACTCCCGCGGCACTCAGCGAACAATACCCCCCGGGGTATTGTTCCGCAACTCCGGGCGTCGGGACGCACGGCCTTCGATCCCATCCCGGTGACACGATGAGGGTGTGAGCGCAGTGCGCGCAGGCCTTGCACCGGCGGACGTGGTCGCTACGTTCGACGGCGCGGTGGGGGCCTATGTGCACGTGCCGTTCTGCGAGCGGATCTGCCCGTTCTGCCCGTACAACAAGGTCGTCCCGCGCGGGGATCAGCCGAGTCGCTACTTCCAGGCGCTTGCCGCAGAGATCGACCAGTACGTGGTCGCAGGGGCGGCGGGGGAGGCAGGGTTCACCTCGCTGTACGTGGGTGGCGGGACTCCGACCCTGTTCCCGGACCACCTGGCCGAGGTCCTGCGTCGGATCCCGGTCGCCGGCGAGAGGGCGATCGAGGTGCTGCCGACGCACGGGGCAGCCGCGCAGCTGGACCAGCTGCGCGCGGCCGGCTTCACCGCCGTGAGCCTGGGAGCGCAGTCGTTCCACGACATCGTCCTGAGGCGGTTGCGTCGGCCGCACGACGCGGCCACCGCCCGGGCGGCCGTGCGGGCGGCGGTGGGTCGCTTCGACCTCATCGACGTGGACCTCATCATCGACGTGGAGCTGGACGACCAGCTCTCAGGTGCGTTCCTGGCTGATCTGACCGAGTGCTTCGAGCTGGGCGTGGACCAGGTGTCGACCTATCCGCTCATGCGGTTCGGCTACACGCCGTTCGGCCGGGCCCACCATGACCGGCGCCGCGAGCATGAGGTGCTGGCCCGCGCTCAGGAGATCGCAGCCGCACACGGGTACGACCGGCGCTCCGTGTGGACGTTCAACCGGCGCGGCGCAGCCACGTACACATCCATCACCCGACGGCGCTTCCTGGGGATGGGGGCGGGGGCCGCGTCCTTCGCCGGTAGTGACTACTACGTGAACCACTTCGGGGTGCGCAGCTACATCGACTCCGTGCAGCGGGGCCAGGTGCCCATCGCCCGCTGGTTGCACCTGGGTCCCGTGGGCGCGATGGCCTATGACGCCTTCTGGCAGGCATACGCAGGGCACCTGAGTGTGGCTGACGGTCCCGGCGTGAGCCGCACGGTCGGGATGGCTGCGCGGGCGGCGGGTGCGCCACTTGTCGCCGCGGGGCTGCTGGAACCCGCGGGGGGTGGCTACGACGTGACGCCGCGAGGGTTCGCGCATTACCACGACCTCGAGCGGTGGGTCACCTACCACCTCATCGAGCCCCTCTGGGCGGAGATGCTGTCCGAGCATGCGCTGGAGGGTGCCGACGTGTCGTGGGCAGACGTTGACCGTGGCCGGCGTGGTGCCGCATGGCGGATGGCCTGCCGGGTCATGGAACGGCCAGTGGCGTCCTAAGGCAACCCCTGCGCGCAGGGATGTGGGCCGCAGTGCACTGGGCCCGCGCTATCGTCGTGTTCATGGGTCGATCGCCTCGGGTGTGGAGCGCAGCACTCGCCTCAGGTGCACTGGCGCTGGCCGTGCTGACCGGACCCGGGTCCCCTTCCGTGGCCACGCCTGCCGACATCCCGACCTCCGGGGCGGCGGCAGCCCCCGCCGGACCTGCGGCCCACGTCGTGGCGGTGGGCGACATCGCGAGCGCCAACGGGCTGGATGACGCGGTGGCCGATCGGGTTGCCGCGCTCGACCCGGATGCGCTGCTGCTCCTCGGGGACATCGCCTACCCCAACGGCAGCGTGCAGGACTTCACCTCGTACTTCGCCCCGCAGTGGTCGCGATTCTCGGCCATCTGGACGCCGGTCCCAGGCAACCACGAGTACCGGACGCCGGGGGTCGCCGGCTACCGGCAGTTCTTCGCAGTGCCCTCGGGGCCCCTGTACTCCAGCACGCGCGTCGGAGCCTGGCGCGTCATCGGACTGGACAGCGAGACACCTGCGACCAGCGATCAGCTCGCGTGGCTGGATGCGACGCTGGCCGCCCACGATGGGGAGCCGACGCTGGTGATGTGGCACCGGCCCCGGTTCTCCTCCGGGCAGCACGGCGACCAGCGTGACACCGACGAGCTCTGGGACGCGGTCAAGGGCGACCCCGACGTCCACCTGGTCCTGTGGGGCCACGATCACGGCTATGAGCGGATGGCGGTCCCGGTGGCCGGGCGGGACGCGCTCACGGCGATGGTGGTCGGGACTGGGGGAGGGGAACTGCGGGACACGCCCCCATTGCCCAGCCGGACCTGGCGGAAGTTCTACGTGGACCAGACCACGGGCGTCCTGGACCTGCAGCTGGGTGCCACGGGGTTCTCGTGGGAGTTCGTCACCGCCGACGGGGCCACCCTCGATCAGGGATCCGAGCTGCTCGCCGCGCCGCAGGCCTCAGTGCGCGTGCGCGCGGTGCAGGGACGCTCGAAGCTGCGGGTGAACGTGGACCCGAACCAGGGAGCCCGGCACTGGAAGTTCAAGGTCCAGCGTCAGCGCGCTGACGGGACGTGGGTGGCCAAGAAGACGTATCGGACCCGCAATTCCGGTGAGGTCCGCACGGTCAACCTCCGGCGGGGCACCTACCGGGTCTGGGTGAAGCCCAAGTTCGGTCACCAAGGAGCGCTGTCCGCAGAGGTGAGACTCACCCGCTGACCCCCGCCCGGACCCCACCCCCCGCCCCCCGCCCGCACGCGCCCGCGCACCCCGCCCCCCGCGCCCCCGCCCCCTCCCGCGCCACCCCGCCCCCTCCCGCGCCACCCCGCCCCCTCAGCGATTTGCGGCAGGTTTGGGTCGTGGACTGGGGGTTTGATCCAGCATTCGGGCTGCCGAACGACTTGGATGCTGCCCGAAATCGCTGCCGTGGCCGCCTCACCCCCGCGCCCACCGGCGTGGGGCCCCCTGCTTGCCCGTGGCTCCACGCCGCCAGTGCCGCACACCCGTGCTTGCCCGTGCCACCCCTCTCCTCGCCCGCGCTGCTGGGGCGGCCTGCGTGGCGTGCGCCGCCGGTCAGGAGAGCTCTGGTTCGCCCCACCATCTGAGCACGCGCAGGGCGCTCAGCGTGATCATGCGACTCGGCTGTCCTCCACGTTCCATGGTCAGCCACGTCCGACCGCTGTGTCGGCGGCCCAGGTTCCACCGCCCGTCGGGGCGGCGTCGTGCCCGCAGGAGGTCGACTGCCTCGAGGGCGCGGGGGTCGCGATCTGCCCCCGACTGCGCGAAGTGCTCGACTGCGCGCAGCACGTCGTAGTACCAGTAGCGGGGGAAGGAGAAGCTGGTCAGCCCCGGGTGCACGACCTCGCCGGTGCGGTGCGACCGGAAGAGGCGATGGCGCAGCAGGAACTCCTGACCCGCCGCCCGTTCCGATGCGCCGATCCCCGCCGCGTGAAGCCCTTCCAGGACGCTGACCGTGGTGTGGAAGGACGAATGCGTCACACGCCCCCGTGTCGACTGGCAGTTCCATCCCCCGTCGGGGAGCTGGTGGGCGAGCGTGTGGGCGATGAGCACGTCGACACGCGGGTCGGCGGCGAAGCCGAAGGCCGTGCTGGTGCGGACAAGCATGCCGGCCACGCAGATGTCGCGTGCCCAGTTCGGCCAGCGCCCTGTGTGGTCCTCGTCCAGCGCTTGGTCGAGCAGGAGATCCACACTGGCCCGGGCCTGCGGGTGGTCCTCGGGCAGGCCGAGGGCGGCCAGCGTCTGCAGGGTGTAGAACGTCGAGATCCACTTCGGTGAGTACCAGCCATCAGCCCAGAGCCCGTTCGCCCCGCGCGCGCCGAGCAGGGCTGCTCCCCACCCGCGCTCTGCCACCAGGGCGCGAACAGGCAGGTAGGCACTCGCCGGTTCGTCGAGCACATCACGGCGCGCCTGCCACTGGACTGACGCGTCCCCGTCGATCAGCCACTGGACGACGTCCACACCACCATGATGCTCCTCGAGCCACGCCCACTGCATCCAGAGCCCCGGCGACTTGCGGCAGGTTCTGGTCGGGTGCGGCGGGTCTCATCCAGGTCTCGGGCTCGCGAACGACCCCAATGCTGGATGAAATCAGCGAGGGCGGGCGGGGCGTGGGGCGGGCGGGGCGGGGGCCGGGCGCCGCGTGGGGCGGGCGGGGCGCCGCGTGGGGCGGGCCGGGCGGGGGCCGGGCGCGGGTGGGGCGGGGCGAGGGCGGGCCGGGGGGAACCCGGACCGTGGTCAGGGCGTGGGCGTGGTGGGGTCGCGGAAGTGCTCGGCTGTGGCCCGGATGACCGCCTCGGACCGGGCATCGATCGTGCTGGTGAACTTCTCGACGAGTTCGGCGAAGGAGTGCAGCTCCGTGGGGTCCCACTCGGCCAGCATGAGGTCGATCGCCCATGCCCGGATCGCTGAGCTCTGGGCCACCACGACGTCGCCGGTGCTGGTCAGCTGGACAACCGTCCGACGTCGGTCCGCCGGGTCGGTGCCGCGTTGGATCAGGCCCTCAGCCTCCGTCTCGGCCAACAGCCGGCTGGCGGTGGAGTGCTCCAGGCCCAGGGCGAGGGCGACGTCCTTGACGGTGACCGGTTGAGGTGGATCGTCCAGGCCCCGCACGTCGGAGATGACCAGGCATGCCATCACCTTCGCGAGGTCCACGGGATGTTGCAGTGCCGGGATGGGCACGGAGTTGGTCTCGGGGCGGACCACCGTTCGGCGCATCCGCAGCAGGGCGCGATCCAGGCGTTCGATGAGCGCGGGGTCATGGATGGTGGCCTGCAGGGGCGCGGCATCGGCAGGGCCCTGTTGCTGTGCCATTCTCCTGCCCCCTCTTCCCGGGTCGGAAGCCGCCCCGCTTTTGCGTGTGTCGCACATGCAATCTACCCTTCGGGGAGCATTCTATGTGCGGCACAGATATCTGCCGCACCCTAGCTGAGGAGCGACATTCATGGGACCACTGTCTCGCTGGGCGGTCGATCGCCCATGGAGGGCGCTGGGCGCCTGGGTGCTGATGGCCGTGCTGATCGGAGTTCTGGGAGTGCGCTTCGGTGGGTCGTACAACGACTCCTTCGAGCTGCCTGACACGGAGTCCGCCACCGCTCAGGAGCTGCTGGGACAGATCCCAGGTGTGGAGGACTCGCTCACGGAGGCCACGGTCAAGATCGTGTGGAGTCCGGAGTCGGGATCGGTCAACGACCCGGCCGTGCAGGCCGCCACCTCGGAGCTGCTCATGGAGGTGTCGACCAATCCCTCCGTGACATGCGTCGTGACGCCCTATGGTCCGCCGATGGGTGACGCGTGCCCCGATCCTGGGGCACAGCCCGGGGCGGGACAGGCGCCGGGGGAGAGTGGCCAGGAGGGTCAGGCACCCGGGGCGGATGCAGCGGTCCAGCCCACCCCGCAGCAGGCCAAGGTGCTGGCGGGCATGGGGCCGGCCGGTGTGAGCATCGATGAGTCGGTGGCCTATGCCTCGGTCACCTTCGGCGCCCCGGTCGGCGAGATCCCACTCACGGACGTGGAGGCCGTGCTGGAGTCGGTCGGGGCTGCGAACGGGGTCGACGGACTGATCGTCGGCGCCAGCGGCCAGGCGTTCGAGGCAGCCAGCCAGGAGCCGCCGGCCAGTGAGGGGATCGGTGTGGCCGTGGCCCTGCTGATCCTGCTGATCGCGTTCGGCTCCCTGATCGGGGCACTGCTGCCGATCGGCGCGGCTGTGCTCTCGCTCGCACTGGGTCAGGCGCTGGTCCTGGTCACCGCCAACTACCTCACCGTCGCCACCTTCGCCCCGACCCTGGCCGCGATGATCGGCCTGGGTGTGGGCATCGACTACTCGTTGTTCGTCATCAACCGGTACAAGCAGGCGCTGGAGGCCGGCCGCGAACCGCGCGCAGCGGTGCATGAGTCGGTTCGTACTGCCGGACGAGCCGTGCTGTTCGCTGCCTTCACGGTCATGATCGCCCTGAGCGGCCTGTTCGTGATCGGCTTCGACTTCTTCAACGGCCTGGCCGTCGCCTCGATCGCCACCGTGTTCATGATGCTGATCGGTGCGACGTTCCTGCTTCCTGCAGTCCTGTCGCTGTTGGGCCGCCGCGCGTTCGCCGTGCGCATGCCGTGGGCGCGCAAGCCCAAGGTGCACAACCCTGCCGGGTCCGGATTCGCCCGGTACGGCCGCTGGCTGCAGAGCCACTACCGCGTTGTGGGGGCGGTGTCGCTGCTCATCGTGCTGATCATGGCGCTGCCCGTCGGCTCGATGCGGCTGGGCTTCACCGACGACGGTGGGCGCCCCGAGGGCAGCTCCGCCCGGATCGCCTACGACCTGGTGGCCGAGGGCTTCGGGCCGGGGCTCAACGGTCCGTTCATCGTGACCACGCAGACCGCCCAGCCGGGGGACAACGCGGCGGTGGGCGAGCTCGCCGGCGCCCTCGGCGCAGACCCGGGAGTCGCGGCAGCCATCCCGCTCCCGATGGCCCCGGAGGCCAGCGTGACGGCGGTCCAGGTCATTCCGATGACCTCGCCCCAGGATGCCCAGACCGAGGCGCTGCTGGTGCGCATGCGCGGGGACATCATCCCCGCGGTGGCGACCTCCGCCGGGCTCACCGCCTATGTCGGCGGAGTGCTGGCCATCACCTCTGACTTCACCACGGTGCTCACCGACGCGCTGCCGGTGTTCCTCCTGGTGGTCGTCGGGTTCGGGTTCCTGGCGCTGGTCCTGCTGTTCCGCTCGATCCTGGTCCCGTTGACAGGTGTCGTGACGAGCCTGCTGTCCATGGCCGCGGCCATGGGGCTGACCGTGGCGGTGTTCCAGTGGGGTTGGGGTGCCCAGCTGCTCGGCGTGTCGAGCACCGGTCCGATCATGCCGTTCCTGCCGATCATGGTGTTCGCGATCCTCTTCGGCCTGTCCATGGACTACCAGGTGTTCCTGGTCAGCCGGATGCAGGAGGAGTGGGGTCACACGCAGGACAACAACAAGGCCGTGCGTCGCGGACTGGCCGCCTCAGGTCGAGTGGTCATGATCGCCGCCGCCATCATGATCAGCGTCTTCTCGGCCTTCGTGCTCGGCGACGAACCCACCATCAAGCTGTTCGGCCTCGCGCTGGCCTCGGCGGTCCTGTTCGACGCCTTCGTGATCCGGCTGATCATCGTGCCGTCGCTGATGTACCAGTTCGGCTCTGCGAACTGGTGGATGCCCGGATGGCTCGCCCGGATCCTGCCGAAGGTCTCGGTCGAGTCCGATGAGGACGCCGAGTTCGAGGCCGCAGAGATCGACGACATCCCCGAGGACGACGTGCTGGCCGACGCCGCACCGCCGGCTTCCGCGGGCTGACGTCTGAGGTCGGGCTTCCTGCGATACTTTTGCAGGAAGCCCGACGGGAGCCTAGGCTGAGCGCGGCGCCCGCTCGGGCGGCCAAGGGAGGGTGAAGCGATGCGCGTGGCTGTTCTGGGTGTTGTGGCGGGTCTGCTCCTGACTGGGTGCGCCCAGTCCGGGGAGGTCGAGGAGGCAGCGGACGACAAGCTCCTGATCGCCACGACCGTATCCCCGTTGACATCGATCGCCGCCAACATCGGCGGTGACCTGGTGGAGGTCGAGGGGATCGTGCCCGAGGGAACCAACAGCCACACGTTCGAGCCACCACCCAGTGCCGCAGGACTGCTCAGCGACGCCGACCT
Organism: uncultured Actinomycetes bacterium; assembly: GCA_963697345.1. GTDB lineage: Bacteria > Actinomycetota > Actinomycetes > S36-B12 > CAIYMF01 > Prado023. The sequence continues at coordinate 175,763 of CAVONS010000008.1, forward strand.
GATCCTGGTCAACGGCCTGAAGCTGGAGGACCCCACGCGCGAGCTCGCCGAGGCCAACAAGAAGCCCGAGACACAGGTGGTGGAGCTCGGCACGGAGGTCCTGCCCGAGTCGGAGTACATCTTCGACTTCTCCTTCCCCGAGGAGGAGGGCAAGCCCAACCCGCACCTGTGGACCGACCCGGTCCACGCCGGTGAGTACGCGACCCTGATCGCCGAGAAGCTCTCCGAGCTCGACCCGGACAACGCTGCGGCCTACGACGCGAACCTCCAGGCGTTCCTGGCCAAGACCACAGAGCTCGCCGACGCGCTGGTCGCCGACCAGGCCAGCGTCCCCGGCGGCATCAAGCTCGTGACCTACCACGATGCCTACGCCTACGTGGGTCGCCGGTACGGCTGGGAGGTGGTGGGGGCGATCCAGCCCAGCAACTTCGCGGAGCCAACGCCCTCGGAGGTCGCAGCCCTGATCGACCAGATCGAGGCCGAGCAGGTGTCGGCAGTGTTCGGGTCCGAGGTGTTCCCCTCGCCTGTGCTCGAGGAGATCGCCAACGAGGCTGGGGCGACGTACATCGACGATCTGCGTGATGACGACCTCCCGGGGGAGCCGGGGGACCCTGAGCACTCCTACCTCGGGCTGATGCGCTTCGACTACGTGACCATGATCGAGGGGCTGGGTGGCCAGGCCCCGGGCCTGCGTGCGCTCGACGTATCCGACGTCGCGCCCGACGAGGCGAAGTATCCGCAGTGACCGAGGCGCTGTTGCGCACGGCTGGCCTGGGCATCGCCTACCAGCAGGGCCGCCCTGTCCTGACTGACATCAACCTCACCATCGAGCCCGGCGAGTTCTCGGGGATCGTGGGTCCCTCGGGGTCCGGCAAGACCACGCTGCTGCGGGTCCTCATGGGTGCCATCGCCGCGCCGCGCCGGGATCCGCAGGGCCTGTGGCAGGGGACGGTGGAGCGTCGTGCCGGCCTGCGGATGGCCTATGTGCCGCAGCTGGAGACGATCAACTGGGACTTCCCGGTCACGGTCTTCGAATGCGTCCTCATGGGTCGACCGCAACGTGGTGTTCGCTTCCGGGCCACCGTCCGCGGAGCGCGACGAGGTGATGACACGCACTCGACCGGCTCGGGATCGCCGAGCTCGCAGGTCGGCACATCCGGGAGCTCTCCGGCGGCCAGCAGCAGAGGATGTTCCTCGCTCGCGCGCTGACGCGCCAGCCCGACCTGCTGCTGCTCGACGAGCCCACCTCCGGGGTGGACATCACCACCCGCCATGCAGTGCTGCACCTGCTCGCGGACCTGAACGCGTCCGGGATCTCGATCATCCTCACCACGCACGACCTCAACGGGATGGCCGCCCACCTGCCGAACCTCGTCTGCATGAACCAGCGGGTGATCGCCCACGGGCCACCGTCCGAGGTGCTGACCGCTCCGGTCCTGGAGGCGACCTTCGGTGCTGGGCTCGACGTGCTGACTCATCTCGGGATGCCGGTGGTGGTCGACTCCGGACGCGGGCTGTGGGACGCCCAGGACCAATCCCATCCCCACTCCGGACTCCCCGCAGGTGCCGCAGGCCCGAAAGGCGGCACCGATGACTGATCTCCTCTCCGCTCTCCTGGACCCGTTCAGCTACCAGTTCTTCGTCAAGGGGATCGTCGTCGCCACGATGGCCGGCGCGCTGCTGGGGCTCATCGGGGTCTACATCGTGCTTCGTGGGATGAGCTACATCGGCCACGGGCTCTCGCACGCCATCTTCGGTGGCTTCGCCGCCAGCCAGCTGATCGCCTCGAGCTGGTACATGCTCGGGGCCGGCATCTGGGGTGTCGCCTCGGCGCTGGCGATCAACAGCGTGTCGCGCCGGCACCGGATCGGTTCGGACGCTGCGATCGGCGTCGTCACGACCGCGTCGTTCGCGCTCGGCGTGGCCCTGCTGGCCAAGTTCGGCAACCGTGGTCCGAGCTTCGATGCGGCGCTGTTCGGGTCGATCCTCGGGATCTCCCAGGGGCAGGTCTGGGCGCTGGCCGCGATCAGCATCGTCACCGTCGTGCTCGTGGTCCTGGGGTACCGGGCGCTGCTGTTCGCCACGTTCGACCCGGACGTCGCGCAGGCCTCGGGTGTCAATGTCGCGCGCACCGACGCGATCCTCGTCAGCGTCCTGAGCCTGGCGATCCTGGCCACCCTCACTGTCATCGGCGTGACCCTGGTGGCCGCGATGCTGGTCATCCCGGCGGTCACCGCGCGCCTGCTGACGCAGTCGTTCGGCCGGATGCTGGTCATCTCCACGGTCCTTGGTGCGGTCTGCGGGGCCCTGGGGATGTACGCCTCCTACTACGCGAACGTCCCCAGCGGGACGATGATCGTGCTGATCGCGGCAGCGGGCTTCCTGATCGCACTGGGCATCGGCCCGGCGTTGCGTCGCCGCGAGTCGGTCGCGGGCGGTCCTGTGGCGGTGGGCGTGCCTGCGGTGTCCGTGAACCCCGGGAGCGCGATCCGGTAGGCGCCGCTGCGGCGACGTGGGCATCTGTGCGGGCTGGTTCCCCGCGCACGGTGTGGCTAGCGTGACAGGGTGGACTGCTCGGTGCTGCACAGGTGCCCGTGGGCCGAGGGCTGATCCGCGTCACTCTTCCGCCCGGCGGGTTCCTGGTGCTTGCCCTCGAGATCCATCCGGAGGGCGGGTACTGCTCCTACAAGCGCGTGCAGTAGCCATCGTGCCTGTGCACCCGCAGGGATCAGGGGGCGGACGTGACGCTCACAGGGCCGCGGAGATCAGCCGGACCAGATCTGAGCGCGACCGATCCGCGCAGTCAAGGATGACATCGAAGTCGACGAACGTGGGTGCCGGTCCACGCAGCTGCGCGAGGTTGTTGCGCCAGGTGCGCCACGCCCGGATGCCGCTGATCATCTCGGGGCCGCGGCCGAGGTCACGCATGGCCAGGTGGTCGGCATTCGCCGTGAGGGCCATCAGCGTCACCCGGTCCACGAACAGCAGCCCGTCCCGATAGGCCGACGTGGAGCCCGGGGGCCCTGCCTCGGCCAGGATCACGTCGATGTCGAAGCCGTCCAGTCGAGTGGCCATGGCTGTGGCCAGGTCGATTCCCAGGGCCCGCTTGGTGTCGTCGTCGGCCCCGATCATCGGGTCGAGGGTGGCGATCACGGGCGCAACGTCGATCACCACGGTCAGCGGACGCTCCTCGGCGACCCGACGCGCGATCTCCACCGGCTCGGTGGCAGTCGGCCCGCTGAGCACCAGGACAGTCATCCGCGCACGCCCCCAGCAGCGAAGGGGACTCGTGCGGCGCGTGCGGCGTCCATGCCTCTACGGTGCCACCACGTGTCAACCCCCGACCGGGCCGTGGTCCACGCAGCGCGTCGCACCTGAGCACGGGACCGCCGATCCCTCGGGGAGGCCTGGGCCGCCATTCAGGTGAACGCTGAGCTGGGCAGGTCGGTCTCATCGTTCGCGATGCCCAGCATGATGCGGGTGGCCACTGACTCGGGGTCCAGGCCGTGAGGCAGCCGCGGCGCGCTTCCGTGCAGGGGCCGCCCGGCCAGTCCGGTCTCAGTGTGGGGAGGTCGGGCGTCCACCAGCCTGATCCGGGAACGGCGCAGCTCGCGGGCGGCGGCCGTGTCGAAGGCGGCCAGGGCCGCCTTGGACGCCGAATAGGCCGCCATCCCGGGCATGGGGGTCTCGGCCACCACTGCGCTGATGTGCACGACGAACGGCGAGCCGCCCGACTTCGCTGATGCTTCGAGGTGCGGCCGCGCGGCTCTGAGCAGGCGGATCGGCGCGAGGGTGTTGAGCGTGAAGAGGCTGATGAGGATGTCGTCAGGGGTCTCCGCGGCGGGACCGAAGGCGACCGCGCCGGCGGCGAACACGATCGCATCCAGCCGACCATGGGCCCCGACCGCCCGCTCGACCACCGTCTCTGCCACGCCGGCGCGACGCAGGTCAGCGGGCACGCACACGCCGTCCACACCCAGGTCCGACAGCCGCCCGGCGTCCCGTGCCGTGAGCGTGAGCAGAGCTCCCGCGGCGGCCAGCTGACGGGCCAGCGGTGCCCCCAGCCCACCCGAGGCCCCCGCCACCAGAACACTGGCACCCGCGACATCACTCATGGCCCCCAGCCTCCCACGGTGATCGGGGGTCGGCACCACGAGCTCCGGGCCGCCCGCCTGCCGTGGCCGGCCGGTGGCTGGGAGGATCTCAGGCGGATCCTGCCCAACCGGGCTACCGTTGTGCCATGAACTCCCACCACGGCGTGACCAGGCTGATAGGGGTCTATCACGCTGACGGTGGCCCGGTCGGCGAAGCCAAGTACGTCATCGGCAAGCTGCTGGGAACCGCGCACTGCGCCCTCTGCGACATCACCCACTCGCCCGTGCGTCGCAAGCCGGAATGGGACCAGATGGTCGGGCGCCTGGGCATCCCGTTCCAACTGGTCCACCTCAACGAGATGACCGCAGAGGTTGCCGAGTTGGCGCGGACCACAGGAACGCCGGTGGTGGTCGGCCAGTGCCCGGACGGCGTGTTGACGCCGCTGCTGGGCCCGGACCAGCTTGAGGTGCAGGGCAGTTCGGTGCAACGGTTCGAGGCCACGTTGGTCAGGACGCTCACGGAGATCGGGAGTCCCTGCGCGCCTCACGGCTGAGCCCCTGCCGCGCTCAGCCCAGCTGCGCTCGGGCCTCGGTCTCGCCGTCCACGATCCGGCCGGTCGGGATGAAGCCGCGGGCGAGGTAGAACGGTCGGGGCGACCCCCGGCCCTCGACCCAACTCGTGACGAGCGTGCCAGCGCCCATGGCTCGGCACTGCTCATCCACGAGGCCGAGCGCGCGCGTGGCGACGCCGCGGCGTTGGTGCAACCGGTCCACGAGCAGCCGCCAGAGCATCGGCTCAGGGTGGGCCTGTGTCGGGAGCGCGAGCATCACGAAGCCCACGAGCTCGCCGTCCGCTTCGATGGCGCGCAGCCAGGGCTCGAGTGGAGTGCCATCCACGACCTCGGGGATCAGGGCGTCAGCGAACGACTCCAGGACCGGTGCGACGAACACCTCCTGGCTGTGGTGGGTGCGCAGCCCCAGGACCGCGGCCTTGTTCGCCGCGGTGACGGCGATCAGTCGGACATCGCGCGGCGAGTTCCTGGGGCGATCCCGCCACTGCGACCACTGGTCACGGGTCATCCCGTAGATGTAGTCGTCGGAGTTCTCGTCGTCGAGCCAGTACGACAGGCGCGTGTGCCCCTCGAAGAGGAGCCCTGCCCGCTCCAGCAGCATGGCAGATGCCCGATTGTCCGGGTGCAGCGATCCGGTGACCCGCGTGATCGGCAGGGTCTCGAAGGCCCAGGCCAGCAGGGCCTCGAGTGCCTCGATGGCGTATCCGTTCCCCCAGCTTGCCCTGTCCAGGGAGTAGCCGACCTCTGCTGTGCGGCGATCGTTGGTCAGATGCAGCGACATGTCACCGATGATCCGGTTGCTGCTGGCCTCCACGAGCGTGGCCATCCACCATCCCCCGTCCGCCGGACCGTCGGACATGGCCAGGGTGTCGGCGACCGTCGACTCGGCAGCTGCGCGCGAGTACGGCGTCTCCCAGTCCTGGAGGCGTGCCACGTCGGGGTCGTTGCGCCGCTCGACGAGTGCATCCACATCCCCGGGGAGGGCATCGCGGATGATGAGTCGGGAGGTCTGGATCGCCCGGGACACGTGCTGACCGTACCGAGTAGCCGCGGCGACGGGGACAGGTTGGGTGGATCTGACGGGGGGTTCAGGCGCGTTTGCCCGCCTTTGTGTTCCTTGAACCGGCAACAATCAGCCCGCTAGGGTCGAGAGATCATCGGGCTACCCCGCTGGGAGCAGAACATGATCATCGAGTCCTACGCAGCCGGCACTCCGTCCTGGATCGACCTCATGACCACGGACCAGGACAGCGCCATCGCCTTCTATGGCCAGTTGTTCGGGTGGCAGGCCATGGTGTCCGGTCCGGAGATGGGCAACTACGCCATGTGCTTGATCGGGGATCGACCGGTCGCCGGAATCGGCCCCATGCCGGCGGGGGGCCCGGCGTTCCCGCCGGCATGGAGTGTCTACCTGAGTGTGGACGATGCGGATGCCACGGCCGCGGCGGCGACTGCTGCGGGGGGTCAGATCGTGGCCCCGGTCATGGACGTCGCCGGTGAAGGAGGCCACCCGGGTCGGATGGCGATCCTTGCCGAGCCCTCAGGCGGGGTCGTCGGCGTCTGGGAGCCGCACGACCATCGCGGTTCCGGGCTGGCCAATGAACCCGGCTCCTTCGCGTGGAACGAGTTCCTCAGCCGTGACCCGCAGGCTTCGCGTGACTTCTTCGGGACGGTCTTCGGGTACGAGTGGCAGGCGATGGAGGGTGCGCCGATGGAGTACCACTCCGCCACGCTTGCCGGCACTCAGGTCTTCGGCGTGATGGGCATGCCCTCCGGGATGCCGGCAGAGGCCCCGGCACATTGGAACACCTACTTCGCCGTGGCTGACGCCGACCAGAGCGTGGCCACCGCGCTGGCGGCTGGTGGCAAGGTGCTGTCCCCGGCGTTCGACTCGCCGTTCGGCCGGATGGCGGTCCTGGCAGACCCCGAGGGTGCTGCCTTCTCGATCATGGCCATGCCGGCGCCCTGATCCCTTCGTCACGACTCGGGCTCCGCGCCTCCCGACGGTGATCCCGCCGGCAGCAGCCGAGGGCTGTCATTCGTCAGGGATCGGGCGGGTCGCCCCCGCGACAAGGAAGCCGATGGCCAGCAGCCCGGCCGTGACGCTCAGGGCGCGCAGGACGCCCACCTGGTCGCCCAGGAGACCGATCAGTGGTGGGCCCGCGAGGAAGGCCACATACCCGATGGTCGCGACCACGCTGACGCGGCCGGCCGCATACCGACTCTGGTCCGCGGCGGCGCTCATCCCCAAGGGGAAGCCGAGCGCGGTCCCCAACCCCCAGAGGACCATCCCGACCAGTGCGATGCCCAGGTTGGGCCCGAAGACGACCACGAGGAGGCCCACCAGGGCGCCGGCGGCCGATACCCGCAGCACGGGCACCCGACCGAAGCGATCCAGGACCCCAACCCCGAACCACCGACCCAGGGTCATCGACGCCACGAAGAGCCCATAGGCCAGGGACCCCATCGCAGCGCTCGCGCCGTACCCGTCGATCGCCGCCACACCCAGCCAGTCGTTGGCGGTCCCCTCGGCGAAGGCCATCGTCAGGACGAACAGGCCGATGAGAAGGGTGCGTGGCTCCAGCCAGGCTCGCAGGGGATGCCTGTCCTGGTGGGACTGCTCGTGCTCATCGGTACCGGCGGGCAGGAACCACCGGGTTGCCAGCGGCATCGTGACCGCCATCAGCAGAGCCACGAGGAGGAGGTGTGCCGTGACCGACACCGCCAGTGCGTTCATGGCCGCCCCGACCAGGGCGCCGAACACCGTGCCGAGGCTGAACCCGGCGTGGAATCGGGACATGATCGAGCGCCCCAGTCGCTGCTCGACCGCTGCCGCCTCGACGTTCATGGCGACGTCCCATGCCCCGTTGCCGAAGCCCATCACGCCCAGCCCGATCACCACGGGCGCCACCCCGACGAGGACCCCGATGCCGGCGACGGCCAGTCCCGCGGCGGTGAGCAGCGACATCACCAGCACCGTCCGCGCGGCGCCCAGGTGATGCACGATCAGCCCGGCGGAGGGCAGGGCGAGCAGCGATCCGAGGGCGATCGCCAGGAGGACCAGGCCCAACTGGCCGGGGCTCAGGCCGAGTTCGCCGCGCACCTGGGGGATGCGCGAGGCCCAGCTGGCGAAGCCGAACCCGGAACCGATGAAGACGAGGTACACCCCACGTGTCGCCCGGCGCACGGCCCGGTCCGAGGTTGTCAACGGGGGTGCCACTTCAGGAGCGTAGTCCCGGCGTCGGGCTCCTGGAGCACGACGTGTGCAGACGTAGCATCAGCTCATGGAGCAGCGCGCATTCGGGTCCACGGGCCTCGAGGTCTCCGCCCTCGGTTTTGGAGCGGGTCACCTCGGCTCGCCGGGCCTGTCCAACGCCGGCGCGGCCAGCCTGCTCGGGGCAGTCCTGGATGCGGGTGTGACGCTCATCGACACAGCGCGCGGCTACGGCCTGAGCGAGGAGCGTCTCGGGCGCCTGATCCCCGGTCGCCGGTCGGAGTTCGTGCTGTCGACCAAAGTCGGGTACGAGATCCCCGGTGTGCCCGACTGGTCGGCCCAGGCTGTGCTCGGCGGAGTCGATCGTGCGCTGACCCAGCTTCGCACGGATGTCCTGGACGTGTGCTTCCTGCATTCGTGCTCCTTGGAGGTCCTCGAAGCCGGTGAGGCGATCGAGGCGCTGCATGCCGCCCAACAGGCCGGGAAGGTCCGGGTGTGCGGCTACAGCGGCGAGGGTGCCGCGCTGAGCTGGGCGATCGACTCAGGGGCATTCGGGGCCGTCCAGACCTCGGTGAACCTGGCTGACCAGTGGACTCTGGGCGCGCTCGTGCCCCGGGCGGCTGGGGCGGGCCTGGGCATCATCGCCAAGCGCCCACTGGCCAACGCGGCCTGGCGCTTCCAGGACAGGCCGGTGGGTCAGTACGAGGAGCCCTACTGGGAGCGTCTGCGCATCATGGCCCTCGAGCCGGCAGACGGCGACTGGACGGGGACCGCCCTGCGCTACAGCGCCTTCGCGCCCGGTGTCTCCACGGCCATCGTGGGCACGTCCTCAGTCGCCCACCTGCAGGCCGCCGTGGCCGCCATGGCCGGTGGCCCGCTGCCCGGTGAGGAACTGGACCGTTGGCGAGCCGCCTTCGCCGAGCACGAAGCCGAGTGGCCGGGCCAGATCTAGGTTCGGATCAGCCCTTCCGAGCTGCTGTGGCAGCCGCCGCCTTCGTGGCCCTGCGCGCGTTGATGCGCAGTTGGGTCAGCCGGACGATGCCGATCATCATGACCACGGACGCCCCGGCGATGGCAGCGATCAGCAGTGCGGTGCCCAGTGGGATCGATGCGCTGAACCAGAGGTAGGTGACCTCAACGACGGTCTGGTTCTGCAGGATCAGGATGATCAGCAGCACAAGGATGACCAGGGCGGCACCCGTGGCGAACCACGCCGCCGAGGCCCGGGTCGTGGCTCGGATCGGGGTGGGCTCCTTGGCGGCCTTGGGGGGCTTCGCAGGCGTCGATGGGGTGGGCTTCGTCCCGTCTGGACCTGCCGGCAGGGGTGCGGTGCTGCCAGTGATCGGCTCAAGGGCCTTGTCGTGTGCTGCCGGGTCAGGCGCCGAATCCACCTTCGGGTCAGGAGACCCCGGCGATCCGCCTGTCCCCGATTCCCCGCGCCCGCGATCCTCTGACATGGCGCCCAGCATCGCACAGAGCCGCGTGGCGCCGTGGTTAGACAACACGTAGGCAGACGGTAACATGCTGTCTGCAACTATTCGGACAAATCGTCCACTGAGATCAGGAGATCCTCCATGTTCACCAAGCGCACCGCTGCGGCCGTTGCCGGCCTCGGCCTTGCCCTGTCCCTGACCGCGTGTTCCTCCAGTGGGGACACCGCCGAGACGAACGCGGCCTACTGCCAGGGCGCAGCCACCGTGCAGACAGAGGTCGCATCGCTCAGGGCCCTGGTCACGGGCGGCGACGCCACTGTCGACCAGGTCCAGGAGCAGCGCGATGCCATCGCTTCTGCCGTCCAGGATGCCCAGAAGCAGGCGGAGTCCCTGGCCGACTCGGTTCAGGCCGACATCAAGGCTGCCGACGACACCTTCGATGCTGCACTCCAGGCAATTCCGGGCGACGCCACACTCCCCGAGGCTGCTACGAGCTACGCGGCGGCGATCCGGGCGTGGGACGCCTCTGTTGAGGCGATCCGTACCGAGGTGGGCTGCAGCTAGGAATCATCGCCGAGCCTGTCGGGGAGCCGAGTCCGGGTGGACCGGCTCCCCGATCTGTGTGGTCGTCCGGCGCGGGCCCGATTCGGACGTGGCCGGCGCCGAGCCCTGCAACACTGAGTCCATGATCGTGACCGAGGCGTTCACCTTCGACAGGGTCGTCCTGGAACGAGATGGCCATCGGATCCTCGACGAGGTCAGCGACCACATCCACCGTGCTGCGACGACGGCTGTCATCGGCCCGAGCGGATCGGGCAAGTCCACCTTCCTCCGGTTGCTCAACCGGTTCGAGGAACCCACTCAGGGCCGGATCGAGTTCGACGGCCAGCCGCTGGCGTCCTATGACGTGCACGCGCTGCGCCGACGCGTCGGGCTCGTGGCCCAGCGACCCACGATGCTGACCACGACGATCGGCCAGGAGATCCGCGTGGCCGAAGCAGGGTTGGAGGATCGCGCCGTGCACCGACTCCTGGAGCGCACGGCGATGTCCGACTTCGGGCTCGACCGTGAGACCTCGACGCTGTCCGGTGGGGAGCAGCAGCGCGTGGCACTGGCGCGCACCCTGGCGGTGGAGCCCGACGTCCTGCTCCTGGATGAACCGACCAGTGCCCTGGATGAGAAGTCCGCCCGGGCGGTCGATGAGGTCATTCGCGGCCTGGTGGCCGACGGCCTGACCGTCGTCCTGGTCAGCCACGACCTTGATCGGGTCCTGGGCGTCGCCGACCAGGTGCTCGTCCTCGACCATGGCCGATTGGTCGAGCGCGGCGGGCCCGGCGACGTGCGCTACCTCTCATGACCACCGGCCCGCAGATCCCCGACTGGCTGGGCGTTCTCGCCTCGGTCGTGCTCGTCGGCATCGCCGTGGCAGTGTCGATGCGCGCTCGACTGGGCCTCACCCGTGAGCTCCTCTGGGCTGCAGCGCGTGCCTTCGTCCAGCTGGTGGCTGTGGGTGCTGTGCTGACAGTCCTGTTCACGCGGGCTGGGTTGCTGGGGGCGCTGCTCTGGGTCTCGGGGATGGTGGTGATCGCGGGGTTCGTCGCCGCCGGACGCTCGAAGGGGCTGCCGCAGGGCCGCAGGATCGCGTGGGTGGCGGTCGGGTCGGGGACAGCGATCACCGTGGGCGTGCTGCTGGTCGTGGGGGTGATCGAGCCCGTGCCCTCCGTGGTTGTACCGGTCGGCGGCATGGTGGTCAGCGGCGCGATGACGGCGGCCAGCCTGACGATGCGCCACCTGGCCGACATCGCCGAGAGCCAGCGCAACGACATCGAGGCCCGTCTCGCCCTCGGCCTCACGTCCGAGGAGGCCATGGCTCCCCACATGCGGCGCGCGGCGACCCTTGCCCTGGTGCCGGCCATCGATTCGACCAAGGTGGTCGGGCTCATCGCGCTGCCCGGCGCCATGACGGGCCTCATCCTCGCCGGGGTCGAGCCCATCGTGGCTGTGCGCTACCAGATCGTGGTCATGTACATGCTGCTCGCAGCGGCCTCGGTGAGCGCGATCGTGGCGGCTCGCCTCACCAGGGGAGCCCTCTTCGACGATGCCGATCGGCTGTTCCGCGTGAAGGCGGCGCCGTAGACGCCGGGGTCACCGGCTCGCGGTGCGGGCGGTGACAACCGCGTGGTGGCCCCGGGCTAGGGTCGTTTCCAGCCGCTGCGCGTCCGCAGCCCCAACCGGCAGAGGGAATCCCACATGACCGACCTGATCACGTATTCGCTTCACGATGGCATCGCGACCCTCACGCTGGACAATGGCAAGGTCAATGCGATCAGCCCCGCCGTGATCGCCGCGTTCCACGAGGCGCTGGACCGGGCCGAGGCCGACCGGGCGGTCGTCATCATCACGGGCCAGCCCGGCATGCTGTCAGGTGGCTACGACCTCAAGGTCATGACCTCCGGGCCGCAGCAGGCACTTGATCTGGTGTCCGCGGGATCAGCACTGGCGCGCCGGATGCTGGCCCATCCGTTCCCGATCATCGTGGCCTGCCCCGGACATGCGGTGGCCAAGGGGGCCTTCATCCTGCTCTCGGCCGACTACCGCCTGGGTGTTGAGGGCCCGTTCAAGATCGGCCTGAACGAGGTCGTCATCGGGATGACGATGCACCACGTCGGTATCGAGATGGCCCGCGACCGGCTGCGCCGGTCCTTCTTCAACCGTTGCGTGATCAACGGCGAGATGCTCAGCCCGGAGCAGGCCCTGCAGGCCGGCTTCCTGGATGCCGTGGTGGCGCCGGAGGAGCTCATGGACGCGGCGCTGGCCATGGCCGGGCAGCTCAAGGGGATCAACATGGCTGCGCATGCCGCCACGAAGGTGAAGGCCCGCGCGGCCTTCCTGGAGACCCTGGACGCAGCCATCGAGCTGGACAGGATCCTGCCGGCTCCCACGATCGGCGGCTGAGGTTCGGCAAGGGCTGGGCGCGTCGGCTCAGGCGGACCCGCCCGCCGTGAGCATGCCGGCAAGGCGCTCGGTGATGATCTGCTCAGCCTCGGCCATGATCCGATCGATCAACTCCTGGCAGGTCGGGATGTCATGGATGAGCCCGGCGACCATGCCGCAGGACCAAGCCCCAGCATCCATGTCCCCGTCGCGCATGATCCGGGGGTAGACCCCGGCCACCTGCTCGATGATGTCCTCGAACCGCAGGTCAGCGCCCAGCTCCCGCTCCTTGACCAGGAGTTGCTCCACTGAGGCGTTGGAGAGCACCCGCTCGGTGTTGCGCAGGGGTCGCATCACGAGCCGGGTGTCCAGTTCCGAGGCGGCGACGATCGCGTCCTTGACGTTCTGGTGGACGGGGGCCTCCTGCGTGGCGATGAAGCGCGTGCCCATGTTGATGCCGTCGGCCCCCATCGCCAGGGAGGCCACGAGGCTGCGGCCATCGGCCTGGCCGCCCGAGGCCACGAACGGGATGGACAGCGCCTCGGCGGCCCTGGGGAGCAGGATCATGTTGGGCACGTCGTCCTCACCGGGGTGCCCGCCGCACTCGAACCCATCGACCGAGACCGCGTCGCAGCCGATCGACTGGGCCTTGAGGGCGTGCCGCACCGACGTGCACTTGTGGATGACGGTGACGCCGTTGTCCTTGAGGACCGGCAGCACCGCCTCGGGATTGCGCCCCGCAGTCTCCACCACCGTCACGCCACCCTCGAGGATCGCGCGAACGTAGCCCGGGTAGTCCGGGGAGGTGACCGTCGGCAGGAAGGTGAGGTTCACGCCGAAGGGCTTGTCCGTCATCGTCTGACAGCGGGCGATCTCCTGGGCGAGATCCTCTGGGGTCCGCTGGGTCAGGCCTGTGATGATGCCCAGTCCGCCGGCGTTGGAGACCGCCGCGGCGAGCTCGGCGAAGCCCACGAAGTGCATGCCGCCCTGGATGATCGGGTGCTCGATGCCGAGCATCTGGGTGATCCGGGTCCTCATGGGCGTGACCTTCCTGTTGTGGGGGGGAGCAGCCGGTGGAGCATGTCGGCCAGGGTGACCACACCCAGGACGGCTTCCCCATCGGTGACCAGGGCGATGTGGGTTCGTGTGCGTCGCATGGTGGCCAGGGCGATGTGGACTGTCGTCGCGCCATCGAGGGCGAGGATCGGACGGGCCACCGGCATGACATCGGCATCGTCGGGCAGGGCCAGAGTGTCGCGCACATGTGCCACACCGAGCACCTCGGGCAGCGTCCCGATCAGCACCCGCAGGTGGCCGCCGCGCCGGGTGGCGTCGCGCACCTGTCCCGCCGTGGCGCCCTGCGGCACGATGGTCAGCCCAGCTCCCACTGCGACGAGGTCGCGCACGGGGACCACCTGCATCTCCAGCGCGCCGGAGATCTGCGCGGAGTAGTGCATGTCCAGGGCCCCGACGTTGACCGAGTGCTCCACGAGGTGCCGGAGATCATCGGGATTCTGGCCGGTGGCCAGCGTGTCCGTCGGCTCCACTCCAACTGCCCGGACCAGCACGTTGGCCGCCTGGTTCAGTGCGCGCAGCAGGGGACGTGTGAGCGTCATGAAGGCTCGCATCGGCAGTGCGAGCATCGTGGCCGATCGCTCGGGGTGCGCGATGGCCCAGGACTTCGGGGCCATCTCGCCGATGACCAGGTGCAGGAAGGTGACGATGAACAGGGCCAGGAAGAAGGCGACGACGTCAGCGGCGACCGCGGCCAGGCCGATGGCCTCCAGGGCCGGGGTCAACCAGTGGTGGACCGCGGGCTTCGTGATGGCGCCAAGGGCCAGCGTGCACACCGTGATGCCCAGTTGTGACCCGGCCAACAGCAGGGTCAGCTCGTTGGCGCTGCGCAACGCGGCGCGGGCGGATCGGCTGGTGGCCGCTGCATCCTCCAGGCGATGCTTCTTCGCAGCCATGAGGGCGAACTCCACTGCAACGAAGAAGGCACTCAGCCCGATGATCACGACGGTGGCCAGGACGACGAAGGCGACAGAGTCGGTCACGAGGATGCCTCCTGACCGTCACGGGACTCGGCCGGCGGTGGGGCGTCCTCCGCGGAGGCGTCGGACTGCTCACCGTCGACCGACTCCGTCGAGGCCTCAGCCAGGGTGATCCGAACCAGGGCGGGGACGTGGCTGTGCACCCGCAGCACCTCGATCGCCAGGACCCGCATCCGGCTGTCCTGTGCCTGCGCCAGTGCGCCGGGACCAGCGGGCAGCTCGATCTGGATGACCGCACCGGGGGCGGGCAGGCCGCCGTGCTCGGCGATCACGAGTCCCGCGATGGTCTCGTAGTCACCGGCCGGAAGGTCGACGTCCAGGGTGCGCTCGGCCTCGTCGACGTGCACGTCACCGGCCATCACCCAGACCCCGGCCTCCTCGTCCGCGGGTGGGGCGTCCCCGGACGGGTCATGCTCGTCGGTGATCTCGCCGACAAGCTCCTCCGCGAGGTCCTCCAGGGTCAGGACGCCCGCGAACCCGCCGTACTCGTTGACCACGCACGCCAGTTGGTTGACGGTCTCGTGGAGCGCATCGAGTGCGTCGGGCAGGCGCATCAGGGTGGGGATCACCAGGGCAGGACGTTGGATGCCGGTCACGAGGGCTTCCGTGGGCAGGTCTGTGGCCAGGACGTCAGCCAGGTGCACCACCCCGACGATGGCCTCGTCGTCCCCGCTGAGGATGGGGTAACGCGAGTGCCCCATGCTCATCCGTTCGCGGACCTCACCGATGGTGTCGGAGTCGGACACGGTGTCCACGCGGGCCCGCGGGATCATGGCGTGCTCGACGTCGCGCGACGGGAAGTCCAGGATCCGGTCGATCATGACCGAGAGCTCGTCAGGAAGGTCCCCACTCTCCCGCGAGTCGGCGACGATGTGCTCGAGGTCCCGCGCAGACGCCGAGTGCTCGAGATCGTGCACCGGCTCGATCCGCAGGGCTCGCAGGAGCCGGTTCGACGCCGCGTCGAAGAACCAGATCAACCAGCCCATGACCTTCAGGTAGACGGTCGTCGAGGTCGCCAGTCGCAGCGCCACGGGTTCCGGGCGCGCGATCGCCAGATTCTTGGGGAACAACTCCCCGAAGAGCATCTGGATGACAGTCGAGAGCAGCAGTGCCAGAACTGCCCCGATCGCGATCGACACCCCGACGGGGACACCGACCCCGCCGAGCATCGTGCCCAGCGACTGACCGATCAGGGGCTCGGCGACGTAGCCGACGAGCAGCCCCGTCACGGTGATCCCGAGCTGCGCTCCGGAGAGCATGAAGGACGTGCGCTGCGTGACACGCAGGGCGCGTCCCGCGATGGGGTCGCCGGACTCCGCACGAGCCTTGAGCCGTGAGCGGTCCACGGCCATGAAGGCGAACTCCTGGGCCACGAAGTAGCCCGTGGCCACGGTGATCAGCAGGACGACCAGTGTGCCCAGGAGCAGGGCCAGGATCGGCGTCACAGGCCTGCCCCGTTGGCCGGTGGCGCGTCAGGGCGCACGGCGGTGCAGCTTCCGGGGCATGGGGGCCAGTGTAGGCGGCCATCCCCCGTGGGCCATCTGGTCAGATCGGTCCATGCGAAAGGGCCGGTCGGGGAGGGCAACGCCCCCCTCGACCGGCCCCTGTGGCACGTGGCTCAGGCCAGGGCCTTGGCCTTCATCGCGTCGAACTCCTGCTGGTTGATGGCACCGGAGTCCAGCAGCGACTTCGCGCTGGCGATCTGCTCGGCCGGGGATGCCGCGCTGGCAGCAACCTGCTGTATGTACTTCTCCTGATCGGCCTGGGCGCTCTGCATCCGGGAGATCTGGCGCTCGCTCATGCCCTTGCCGCGGGCGATCAGGTAGATCAGCGCGCCGAAGAACCAGAGGAAGATCAGGACCAGCGACCAGCCGGCCTTGCCCCATCCGCTGAGGGTGGTGTCGCTGAAGAGGTCGAACAGGCAGCGGAACCAGATCGACAGGGCGGCGATCCAGATGAAGAACATGAGGCTCCAGAGGAGCACGTCCCAGAAGCTGGTTGAGTTGAAGTCCACGTGATGTGCCTTTCGTGCTGTATGGGTTGGTCGGGTGCCGGTTGGCTCCCGGGTCTGGATCTCAGGCGGACGGTGTGCCGGCGGCCACCGTCGCCCGGGTCTGGTCGGGCTGGGCTGCCCTGCCCCGATGAGGGCTCACTGCATGGTCGGGGTCAAGGATCTCAGGCCGGGCAAGTGCGCGCCTTCGCGGAATCTTGGTCAGCTCGATCACAACGGGAACGAGGAGCGCCAGGGCCAGGGAGGCCATCCATTGCCCACCGGTCAGGGAGGTTGTGGCAAGCAGGTTCTGCATGAACGTCCATTCGACGGCGACGATCGTGATCAGGACCGGGATCGACAGAGTCTTGACCGCGCCGAGCACCGGTGCGGAGAGCCCGGACTCCGGGCTCCGGCGCAGCACGAGGCCGCTGAGGATCGTGCCGAAGGACATGACGACGAACGCCATGGTCATCGGCACGCTGGGCTGCTCGCCCATGAGCTCCCCGGGCCCGAGCAGGAGTGCGGCGAGGGTCACCGCGAACAGCACGCCGCCGTAGATGATCCATTCGCGCACTGAGACGGGGTTGGCCAGCTTCAGGTTGGGGTCCCTGGGCGGGCGCTGCATCGTGCCCGGCCCAGGCGGCTCCTGCATGATCACGATCACGGGGAACAGGACGACGAAGAAGTTCAGGAACAGGATCATCAGTGGGGTGAGGGCGACCCCCTCGTTGATGGTGAAGATGCTGGCGGTGAGGAACAGCAGCACCAGTCCGAGCAGCTGGCTCATCTGGAACCGCACGTAGCTGGCGATCGTGTCGTAGGTGTTGCGACCCAGGCGCACGGCCGTGACCAGCGTCCCGAAGTTGTCGTCGGTCAGGATCATCTTGCCGGCCTGCTTGGTGACCTCTGATCCCGAGCCCATCGCCACGCCGATGTCCGCCTGCTTGAGTGCTGCGGCATCGTTGACGGCGTCACCGGTCATGGCCACGATGTCACCGCGCTCCTGCATCAGCTTGGCGAGCCGGAGCTTGTCCTGTGGGGTGACACGTCCGAAGACGTGCAGGTTCGGCAGCGCGGCGGTCACTTCCGCGTCGCTCATCGCGGCCACCTCGGCGCCGCTGATGGCGCCGGGCGCCAGGCCCAGCTCGGCGCCGATGGCCGATGCCGTGATGGCGTGGTCGCCGGTGATCATCCGGACCTCGATGCCGGCCTCGCGGGCGATCCGTACCGCCTCGATCGCCGAGGGGCGCAGCGGATCGATGATGCCCACCATGCCCACGAACGTGAGCTCGTTGACGAACGACATGGCATCGGCCACGACCTCGGTCTCCCGGCCGGTGACGTCGCGAATGGCGAACGCGAGGACGCGCAGGCCCTTCTCCGACATCTCCCGGTTGGCGGCGAGCACCGACTCGAGGGCGCCGGCCATCGGGACGGTTCCCTCGTCGGTGAGCATCGTGGTGCACCGGTCGAGCACCACATCCGGACCGCCCTTGGTCAACTCGACGAGAACCTCACCGTCCTTGCCGGTGACGTTGTGGAAGGTGGCCATGAACTTGTACGCCGAGTCGAACGGGACCTCGGCGACGCGGGGGTAGGCGCGCCGGCTCTCGTCGGCATCGACCCCGATCTTGGCGGCGAGCACGACGAGCGCGGCCTCCGTCGGGTCGCCGATGACGTCGCCGGAGTCCGAGACGGTCGCATCGCTGCACAGCGTCAGCCCGTAGGCCAGCTTGGTGAAGTCCGGCGCCTCATCGCCGGCCGCATGCCGGATGGTGCCGGTCTTGGCGTATCCCTCACCGGCCACCGTGTACCAATGGCCACGCACGTACATCGTGCGCACCATCATCTCGTTCATGGTGAGCGTGCCGGTCTTGTCGGAGTTGATCGCACTGGTCGCGCCGAGGGTCTCGACGTCGGTGAGGTTCTTCACGATCGCCTTGTGGGCCGCGAGCTCCTTGGCCCCGTAGGCCAGCATCGCCTGGACGAAGGTGGGCAGGCCGGTGGGGATGGCCGAGATGGCCATGGCCACGCCGAGCAGGAGCACCTGGTTGAGGTCCTGGCCCCGGTAGATGCCCAGCAGGACGATCACCGCGACAGCACCCCAGGCGATGACGCCGAGGACCTTGGTGAGGGAGTTGAGCTCCTTCTGCAGGGGCGACCTGCTCGGAGCGACCGCCGAGAGCATCGTGGCGATCTGGCCCATCTGGGTGCCCATCCCGGTCTCAGTGACCGCGATCGTGCCTGTTCCGCGGGTCACCGACGTGTTCTGGAACAACATGTTGGCGCGGTCTCCCAGCGCGACCTCGTCCCTGTCGATCGTCGAGCTGTCCTTGCTGATGGGGGCGCTCTCCCCGGTGAGGGCGGCCTCCTGTGTCTCGAGTGTTGCCGAGCGCAGGAGTCGGCCATCGGCCGGAACGATGTCCCCCGACTCGAGGTTGACGATGTCGCCGGGCACGAGGTCGGTCGCGCTGATCTGCATGAGGGTGCCGTCGCGGACCACCTTCGCCTGGGGGGTCGTCATCTTCGACAGCGCATCCACGCTGGCCCGCGCCTTCATCTCCTGCTGGGTGCCCATCACCACGTTGAGCAGCACGAGCAGTGCCACGATCAACGCCGTCGACCACTCCTGGATCACCATGCTCACCACTGTCACGGCGATGAGCATCAGGTTCATGGAGTCCCGGACCTGGGTCAGGGCAACAGCCACCACGGAGGGCTGCGGCTCTGCAGCGATCACATTGGCGCCGAACTTGCCCAGCCGCGCGGAAGCCTCGGCGCTCGACAGCCCCGCCTCAGCGTTCGAATCGAGTTGGCCCACGACGTCCTCAGCGGACTTGTTGAACCACGAGATCGAGGCTTCAGCCGGGGCGTCGGGCGTCGTTGTCATGTTTCCTCCAGGTCGGGCACGTGACCCCATTGGATCACGGCTGGTCAGGGCCACGGGCTCGTGTCACCTCGCGGCGTCCTCGGCGTTGGCGGCCGACGCCTACGGCCGGGCCAACCCCACGCCGCTGGCCAGCAGTGCCATGTCCATCTGTGTGACCTGGGCCACGCACCAGGGGCTGAGCATCCAGGGCGCGTGAGTGGCCACGTCGGCCAGGACGTGGGGGTCCACCCAACGGGTCTCCATGACCTCGGTCGGGTCTGGGGCCAGGTCGCCCTCAAGCGACGCGATGAAGACCGGGCACACCTCGTTCTCGCGGATCCCGGACGCATCGATCGCCTCGTAGCGGAAGTCGGGCAGCAAGGGGCGGATCGATGTGGCGCTGGCGCCCAGTTCCTCACGCACACGTCGCTCAATCGCCTGCTCCATGGGCTCCCCGGGCTTGGGGTGCCCACAGCAGGAGTTGGTCCACACCCCCGGCCACGTCCGCTTGCCCAGCGCGCGTCGCGTGAGCAGCGTCTCGTCGTCGCCATTGACCAGGTAGCAGGAGAACGCGAGGTGCAGTGGTGTCTGGTCGGTGTGGACCGTCAGCCGATCTGCGGTGCCCATGGGCCGCGCGTCGGGTCCCAGAAGGACGACGAGATCCTCATCCATCGAGTTCATGGCCCAATCCTGCCCCGGGACGGGTCGGACCGCCTCCGCGGCCCCCCGTCGGCTCGCTGGCCGACCCGCAGCTCCCGCGGCACGTCCGGCGGGCCGCCCGGCAGCGGCTGCTCCGAGGAATCGACGACGGGCGCTGACCCGGGCGTGCACCTACAGTGACCGACATGCGTGCGGTCGTCGTAGGTAGCGGGTTCGGGGGGCTGGCGGCTGCCATCCGGTTGGCTGCCGCCGGGCATGACGTCACCGTCCTGGAGAAGCGTGATCAGATCGGTGGCCGGGCCTACCAGTACGAGCTGGACGGCTTCCGCTTCGACGGGGGCCCGACGGTGCTGACCGCGCCCTTCATGTTCGAGGAGCTGTTCGCCCTGGGCGGTGAGCGGCTGTCCGACCACGTTGAGCTGCTGCCACTTGATCCGTTCTACCGGGCCTTCGATGCCGATGGGCAGTCCTTCGACTATCACGCCGATGCGGCCCTGATGGCCGGCGAGGTGGCGGCACGCAGCCCGCAGGACGTGGCGGGCTTCCAGCGTCTGGGTCGCCAGGTCAGCGGCATCTTCGACGCCTTCTACCCCTATACCGAGCGATCGATGATGAAGCCCCAGGTCATGCTGGCCATGCTTCCCTACCTGGTGCGGCATCGAGCCATGCTCGACGTCCGGCGCATGGTCAACAGTTGCGTGCGGGACCCGTTCCTGCGTCAGGCACTGACGTTCCACCCGCTGCTGATCGGTGGCGACCCGGCATGGACGCCCGCGCTCTACACCCTCATCGTGGAGTTCGAGCGCCGATGGGGCGTGCACTACGCCATGGGTGGCACTGGCGCCCTCGTGGCTGCCCTGGGGGGCCTGCTCGAGCGGCTCGGTGGGCGGATCGTGGTCGACGCGGACGTCGAGCGGGTGCTGGTCGAGGGTGGGCGAGCGGTCGGGGTCCAGCTCAAGGATGGCACCCAGCACCCCGCAGATGTGGTGGTCTCCAACGCGGATCCGGGGCACACCTACGAGACGCTGCTCGGCCATGAGCAGCGCGCCGCACCGGCTCGGGCCCGGCTTCGGCGCGCACGGCCGAGCATGTCGCTGCATGTGCTGTACCTCGGAGCTGACCGCACATGGCCGGACTCGCCCCTGGCGCACCACAACATGCTGTTCGCCCGTGACCAGAAGTCATCGATGCGCAGGGTGTTCCGGCCCGGCCGAGGCAGGGCCGGGGCGCAGGCCGCCCCCACGTCCGAGGACCTCTTCCTCTACGTTCACGTGCCCACCCGCTCCGATCCGAGTGTGGCTCCGCCGGGTTGTGAGGCGCTGTACGTGCTCGTGGCCACACCGGCGCTGCGGGGGGCGGAGGACAACACGCAGCGCGAGCAGGCGCGGGTCCGGGCGGCGGTCCTGGACGCCCTGGACAGCCGCTATCTCCCGGGGCTGGCCGACCACCTCGTGGTCGAGCACACGATCGGCCCAGAGCACTTCCGGGACGTGCTGAACACGCCCAGGGGCTCGGCCTTCTCGCTGCAGCCGACGTTGTTCCAGTCGGGCTGGTTCCGCCCGCACAACCGATCGCGGGCCGTGAAGGGTCTCTACCTGGTCGGGGCTGGAACACACCCGGGTGCGGGTGTGCCGGCGGTCCTCGCCTCGGGCAAGATCGCGGCTGACCTGATCGCCACCGACCTGGATGCCCACGCGCAGGGCCGCACGGGGGCCAGGGTCGGATGACCACTGCGGACTACGCCGCCCTCGGGTTGGGGACCAGTCCCGAGACGGTCCTCGACGACGTCCCGGTGCAGGGGGCCCTGCCCACATGGTTGCAGGGCTCGCTGATCCGCAACGGCCCGGGAACCTTCCAGGTGGGCCAGCGTCGCTACCGGCACTGGTTCGACGGCCTGGCCATGCTTCATCGGTTCACCTTCGCCGACGGCCGCGTCTCCTACGCCAACCGCTTCCTGGAGACCAAGGCCTACGCTGCGGCACGCGATGAGGGTCGGATCGCCTACCCCGAGTTCGCGACTGATCCCTGTCGCTCGCTGTTCGCCCGTGCGATGGCGGTCTTCGATCCCGAGGTCACCGACAGCGCGAAGGTCAATGTCGCCCGGGTGGCTGAGCGCTACCTCGCGCTGGCAGAGACCCCGATCCAGGTCGAGTTCGACCCTGACACCCTGCGCACCGTAGGCGTCCTGGGCTGGGACACCTCGACCTTCGCAAGGATGACCACGGTCCACCCGCACCTCGATGGCCAGCGCCAAGAGGCGATCAACCTCGTCACGCGCTTCGGAGCGTCGAGCAGCTATGTCCTGCGCCGCGTGGACACGAGTGATCCGGCCAACGTCAGCAGCACTACCCTGGCATCCAAGCGGGTCCGGCGGCCCGCCTACATCCACTCCTTCGGGATGTCCGGGGCGCACCTGGTGATCGCGGAGTTCCCGCTGGTGGTCAACCCGCTGTCGTTGCTGGCATGGCGTCGGCCCTACATCGAGAACTTCCGTTGGGAGCCCGGACGTGGCACGAAGCTCCACGTGTTCGATCGCCAGACGGGCAGCCACGTCCGCACCGTGACCACCGAGGCCTTCTTCGCGTTCCACCATGTGAACGCCTTCGACCTCGACGGGGAGCTCGTGGTCGACCTGGTCGGCTACGACGACGCCTCTGTGATCGACGCCTTCTACCTCAACCGCCTCGAGGACCCCGACGTCGCGATCCCGCGGGGGACACTGCGCCGGTACCGGATCCCGTTGGCCTCGGCCGCCGGCGACGTCACCGGCGAGGTCCTGTGCGAGACCGCCCTCGAGCTGCCCACCCTGGACTACGCACGGATGAACACGAGCCCGGAGCACCGGTACGTCTACGGAGTGGGCCTGCACGCTGAGCGCGGCTTCTACGACCAACTGGTCAAGATCGACATACACGCACGCAGCGCGACGACCTGGCGGGCGCCGGAGAGCTACCCGGGGGAGGGGGTGTTCGTCAGGCGCCCGGGTGCCCTGGAGGAGGACGACGGTGTCGTGCTGTCAGTCGTGCTCGACGCCGCGCGTGGCGTCTCGTTCCTCCTGGTCCTCGACGCGCGAACGTTCGCCGAGGTGGCTCGAGCAGAACTGCCGCATCCGGTTCTCTTCGGCTATCACGGGCAGTTCTTCGACGACGTGTGAACGGGCGGATGCCCCATCGGTCGCGAGGATGGTGGCGCTAGGTCATCTCGTCGCTGATCTCGTCACCGAGGCGCACCACGGTCTCCAGGAACTCGTCGACGTGCGCAGTCGTGGTGCGTGCGTTGATGAAACACGGACGTAGGACGTAGCTGCCGTCGACGAACGTCGAACTGATGATGATCGGGGTCTCGCGGGCAAGCCGGCGCAGGATGCGCGAGTTCACGGCGTCCCAGTCCAGGCCATCCCCAGTGCGGTAGCGGAAGCCGCAGATCGACAGCACAGGCTCGGCCAGGACCTCGAGGCGGGGATGCTCATGGGCGCGGGCACTGACGTGACGCGCGAAGTCGTTGTCAGCCACGATGCGCGCGCGCATCCCCTCGACGCCCAACTCACGCAGGATCGCCCAGACCATGATCCCGCGAGGTGGCGAGGAGAGCTCGACCCCGAAGTCGAAGTACGGGATGCCCATGGCATCCAGCGACGACTGGACGTCGCCGTCGGACATGCTGCCCTCGAGGTAGTCGGCCGGCTCCTGGGTGAAGGCGCGATGCAGGACGGCGCGGTCGCGCACGAACGTGGCCGCGACTCCCACTGGTGCCCCGAGCCACTTGTGCGGATCGGTGATGACCGAGTCCGCGAGATCGAGTCCGTCGTAGAGGGCCGTGACCCGCTCATCGAGGATGCCCGGCAGCCCGTAGGCGCCATCGACGTGGAACCAGGCGCCGTACGCGCCCGCCAGCTCGCCCGCACCCCGCAGGGGGTCGATCGCGCCGGTGTTCGTCGTCCCGGCCGAGGCCACCACGGCCACGGGCAGGATCCCCGCCCTTGCGTCCCGGCTCAGGGCCAGGGCCAGGGCGCCCAGGTCCATGCGCCTGTCGGCATCCACCGGGATCGAGCGCACGGAGTTGCGCCCGAGGCCGAGCACTCCCGCGGCGCGAGCCACTGTGTGATGGGCCTGCGTCGTGGCATAGATGGCAAGCCGTCGACCGTCGAGCCCCAGGCCGGATGGGTCGAGCCCCGCGCCCTCGAGGGCGTGTTGGCGTGCGGCTCCCAGGGCGATGAGGTTCGCGGTCGAGCCTCCGCTGGAGTAGACCCCGAGCATGTGTGGCCCCAGCCCGCACAGCTCCGCGAGCCACGTGAGGGACAGTTCCTCCACCTGGTGGAAGGCGCTGATCAGTTGGCGTTGAGGTGCGGCCAGCATCGCTCCCGTGGCGACGACGGTCGGCAGCGTCGTGGGGCCGGTCGTGATCCAACCCCATGACGAGGGCGAGGTCAGCCGGTTGCCGTGGGGCAGGACCAGCCGAAGGTACTCGTCGAGGGTGGAGCCCGCACCGATTCCCTGCTCGGGGAGCGGTCCCGACAGCTCGGACTGCCAGTCGATGTCCGAGGCCAGGGCGTCGGTCATGGTGGATTCGAGCAACTCGTCCACCGCGTGGCCGACCTGTCCCAGGTACGCGCCGAACCCGCCGACCTCGGGATGGTGGATTGCCATGGTCGGCCACCTTACTGCGCGGGCGGGCGCTGCGGGGCCTGAGGATGAGCCGATCACATGGTGACCGAAGTCTGGCCCGACCGCCGAAGGATCGGGACGGGCCTTCTGGGAGGCTGGAGGGCATGGAATCGATGGACCCAGCCTCTCCGCCGGGCGAGCTGAGCATCCAGGAGCGGCTCTACCCGCACCTGACCTGCTTCGGCTGCGGGCACGCCAACCCGAAGGGTCTGCATCTGCGCAGCTATCCGGGCGACGGTGAGGTGACGGCGCGGTTCCACCCGTGGCCGGAGCACGACAACGGCTTCGGGTTCCTCAACGGCGGGATCATCGCCACCGTCCTGGACTGCCACAGTGGGGCCGCGGTGTTCGACGAGTCCGCCCGGCGCGGTGAGCGGATGGGTGCCGGCGACCCACTGATCTACGTCACGGCGGGCCTCGACGTGCGATACCTGCGCCCCTGCCCGCTGGATGAGCGCCTGGACCTGCGCGCCGTGATCGCATCGGCATCGGCCGACCAGATGACGGTCGACGTCGAGCTCTCCTGGGATGGTCGGCCCCGGGCGTCAGCGTCGACGTTGTGGAAGCGGTGGCGCCCCCGGTAGTTGGGCAGGGCAACGGTGCGATCGGACGGATAGCCTCAGGGTCGACCCCCCGACCAGTGACTGGAGATCGTTCACATGACCGTCGACCCGACCCGCAGCGCCACGGCCGCACCCGCATGGCCCGAGCACGATCCAGCCACCTGGCGCAACATCCCGTCCTCATCCACGCCCCTGGATCCGGCACGGATCGAGGCGCTGACTGCGGCTGAGTGGGAGCGCTTCTCGGCGTCGACAGGCGGATCGGCCGCCCACCACAACCGCGCGTTGGGGTCCCTTCCCCTGGGGGTCACCTCCTCGTTCCAGCACTGGGAGCCCTACCCGGTGGCCATCTCTGCGGCCAAGGGCGCATGGCTCACTGACGTGGACGGCCGGCAGCTGCTGGACCTGTCCATGGGGTTCGGCGCGATGCTGGTCGGTCATCTGAACCCGGCAGTCGTCGAGGCAGTCACCCGCGCCATGGAGGTCGGGACACTGTTCGTCACGCCGTCCCCATCGGCCACGGAGGTGGCCGAGCGCTTCCAGCAGCGGTTCGAGCTCGACCAGCTGCGGTTCACGAACTCAGGCACTGAGGCCACGATGTACGCGGTGCGCACGGCCCGCGCCTACACGCAGCGCCACGCGATCATCAAGATCGAGGGTGGCTACCACGGCGGCTACGACGCGCTGTCAGTGTCGGTCAAGCCAGAGGTCGAGGAATCCGGCCCGGAGCACGCTCCGATCCCGGTCGTGCCCTTCGAGGTGGAGGCAGGCACCGTCCACGTGGTGCCCTACAACGACCTCGAACGACTTGAGGCGATCCTCGCCGAGCACGCCTCGGAGATCGCGGCGGTCGTCATGGAGCCCGTCCTGGAGAACATCTCGATCGTGGTGCCCGATGCCGGCTACCTGGCCGGGGTCCGCGAGGCCTGTGACCGCCATGGTGTCCTGCTGGTCTTCGACGAGGTGAAGACGGGGCTGACCGCCGGGTACGGCGGCGCCTCACAGCGCGTGGGCATCACCCCTGACCTTGTCTGCCTGGCCAAGAGCGTCGGCGGCGGCCTCCCGCTGGCCGTGTTCGGCGGCCGGGCCGAGGTCATGGCCACGGTCACCGACAACCGGATGCCGCACTTCGGCACGTACAACGGCAATCCGCTGGTGATGGCCGCGGCGGCCGCTGTCGACGAGGTCTGCACCCGGGAGGCCCTGGCGGACGCCGAGGACCTCAACGACGACGCGCTGCGCGCCATCGACGACCTCATCCGAACCCACGAGCTTCCGGCCCACACGGTCGGGTTCGGCGTCAAGGGGGCGGTGACCTGGGCCACGACTCCCGTGCGCAACTACCGGGACTACAAGCGCACCGACTTCGCCACAGCCGAGCTGAGCTGGCTGTGGGGCGTGAACCGCGGGATCCTGACACCGCCCGGGCTCGACGAGCAGTGGCTGGTGTCGCTGGCCCACACGAAGCACGACATGGGCCTGTTGGTGGATTCGTTCGCTGAGCTCGCCGAGGCCCTGCGGGCCTGAGGGTCTGAGCGGCCGGTTGAGGTGGGGTTCGGGCCCAGTTCAGCCGGATTCAGCCCGGCCCACCGCGGCCAGGATGCGCTCGCCGTACCTGTCGGCCTTGGCGGCACCGATCCCCGGCACGTCCAGGAGTGCCTCGGTGCTGTCCGGGCGCCGCGTGGCGATCTCACGCAGGGTGGCATCGTGGAAGACCACGTAGGCAGGCACGCCCTGCTCGTCGGCGATCGACTTGCGCTCGGTGCGCAGCGCTTCGAAGAGGTCGCCGTCGGGGCCATCGAGGGCCACCGCTGGTGATGCGCTGCCCGCGCCCCCCCGAGATCGCCGCGTGGACCTCGCCGGCTTCGGGGTGGCTCGGCGCAGGTCGAGGCGGGTCTCGCCGCGCAGGACCCCTCCGGCCGCGTCGGTCACACGCAGCGCCCCGTAGGCGCCGGCATCCGAGGTCAGAAGCCCTCGGGCGACCAGTTGGCGGGCGACACTGCGCCACGTTTGCGCGTCGAGATCCGCCCCGACCCCGAAGGTGGGGAGTTGATCATGCTCGAGATCGACGATCCGCTCCGTCGAACGTCCCATGAGCAGGTCGATGATGTGTCCTGCGCCGAATCGTTGGCCCGTCCTGATGGCCCCCGAGAGGAACTTCTGCGCTTCGACCGTCCCATCCCACATGATGGGTGGGGCCAGGCAGGTGTCGCAGTTCCCGCAGGGCTGGGACTGCTCGCCGAAGTAGTCGAGGAGGACCACTCGGCGGCAGGTGGGCACCTCGCAGTAGCCCAAGAGCGCGTCGAGCTTGGCCGCCTCCACCCGCCGGACCTCGGGGGGCGCATCGGAGGCGTCGATCCACGACTTCTGCATCACGACGTCGGCCAGCCCATAGGCCAGCCAGGCGTGGGCGGGTTCACCATCGCGACCGGCGCGGCCGGTCTCCTGGTAGTAGGCCTCCATGCTCTTGGGAAGGTCCAGGTGCGCCACGAATCGCACATCCGGCTTGTCGATGCCCATACCGAAGGCGATCGTTGCCACGACGACGACGCCCTCTTCGCGCTGGAAGCGGTCCTGGGTCGACCTGCGCGACGCTGCGTCCATCCCGGCGTGGTAGGCCAGCGCCGTGAAGCCGTGGTCGTTGAGCCAGGCGGCCGTCTGGTCCACCTTCTTGCGTGACGAGCAGTACACGATCCCGGAGGAGCCCGTGGGGGGTGAGCTGTCGGGCGCGCCCTCGAGGAAGCTCAGCAACTGCTCGCGAGCGTTGTCCTTCTCGATCACGCTGTAGCGGATGTTGGGCCGGTCGAAGCTCGACAGGAACATGGGCGCGTCCCCGAGAGCCAGTCGGGAGCGGATCTCGGCCCGTGTGAGCTGGTCAGCGGTGGCTGTCAGGGCCAGCCTGGGGACGTCGGGGAACCGTTCGGCCAGCACGGACAGGCCGAGGTACTCCGGGCGGAAGTCATGGCCCCATTGGGACACGCAGTGCGCCTCGTCGATGGCGAACAGGGCCAGCCCGTGCCCGGCGTGGATCCTGTCGAGCTGGGCCAGGAAGCCCCCACTGACCAGTCGCTCGGGGGCGACGTAGAGCAGGTCGAGCTCGCCGGTGGTCATCGACCGGATCACGTCTGCCGCAGCCTGCGCGTCCAGGCTCGAGTTCAGGAAGGCGGCACGCACGCCGAGCAGCCGCAGCGCGTCAACCTGGTCCTGCATCAGGGCGATGAGGGGTGAGACCACGACGCCGAGCCCGGGAGCGGCGATCGCGGGGACCTGGTAGCACAACGACTTGCCGCCGCCGGTCGGCATCAGGACCAGGGCATCGCCTCCGGACATGACCTGCTCGATGATCTCGGCCTGGGCACCACGGAACTGCGCGTAGCCGAACACCTCCGTGAGGATGCTCAAGGGGTCCCCAGCCGACTGGTGGCTGGGTGCGCGGGTGGGGGCAGGCATGGCAGTGATTGTCCACTGCCAGGCTGACAACGGTTCATTGACCGGGCCGGTTCGTGCGCCCGGATGCGGGATACGCTTCAGCGCCTCAGCTCGAGCCGCGCCGGGCGGCGGCCAACACCCCACGTGTGGCCCCCGATGAGGGCGACCATGGACGCCAGGAGGTCGAGGATGCAGACCACGCAGCTCACGAAGGACACCCAGCTGTGCATCTCGCTGGCCGGGCGGCCGAGCAATGTCGGTACCCGTTTCCACAACTTCCTCTACGCCGAGCTCGGCCTGGACTACGTGTACAAGGCGTTCACCACGGGCGACCTCTCGGCGGCCATCGCCGGCATCCGGGCGCTGGGCATCCGAGGGGCCGGGGTGTCGATGCCCTACAAGCAGGACGTGATCGGGCTCGTCGACTCGATGGACGACTCGGCGCTGGCGATCGCCTCGGTGAACACGATCGTCAACACCGAGGGTCACCTGCGCGCCTACAACACCGACTACCGGGCGGTCGTGAGCCTGCTGGCCTCCCACGCGGTGCCTGTTGACTCCACGTTCGTCGTCCTCGGCAGCGGCGGGATGGCGCGCGCCGTGGTGGCTGCCCTGCGCGACTCCGGATTTCCCGACGGGTCCGTGGTCGCACGCAATGCGGACACCGGGCAGTCGTTGGCCGAGGAGTACGGGTACCCCTGGCACCCGACCGTGGCGGCCCAGCGGCCCGACCTGATCATCAATGCCACGCCCGTGGGGATGGGTCGCCCGGGCGGCACGGACCTGCCCGTCGACCCTCAGGTCGTGCACGGTGCACACACCGTGTTCGAGGTGGTGGCGATGCCGGTGGAGACCGCACTGGTCCGGCTGGCTCGCGACCTGGGGGCGCACGTGATCACCGGTGCCGAGGTGCAGGCACTTCAGGCGGCCGAGCAGTTCGCCCTGTACACCGGCGTGCGCCCGACATCCGAGCAGCTGGAGCGGGCCGCGGTGTTCTCCCGCGCCGAGTAGCCGGCCAGCGCGCGCTGCGTCGGCTCAGCTGGAGGGATGCAGGCTCATGGGGCCGTAGACCAGCCGGCCATCCTCGAAGAGGGTGACCGAGTCCACGCCGTCGGCCAGCAGGTCGCGCCAGAGCTCACCGACCCAGGTCTCGGCGTCTGCCTGCGTGGGGAAGCCGTCCGCGGGCTGGGCAAGGGAATCGGGGGACGGTTCCCCCCGCGCTGTCTGGTACTGCCAGGTCCAACCCATGGTGCTCCTCCTCAGGTCAGGGCCGCTGGGCCGGGGACTCGGTCCGGGCGGGATCGGTCGTGACCGAGTCGGACAGGACCTCGTCGATGGCGGCGCGCAGGTCGTCGTCCAGGACCACCCCGCTGGCCCGGACCGAGTCGGCCAGCTGCTCAGGACGCGAGGCACCCACGATCGCCGACGAGACGTTGGGGTTGCCCAGCACCCAGGCCACGGCCATCTGGGCCATCGTGAGGCCGGCCTGCTCGGCCAAGGGGCGCAGGGCCTGCACACGGGTCAACACGTCGTCACGCAGCCAGCGCGACACGAATGCCGAGCCGGTTGCATCCGTGGCCCGAGATCCCTCGGGGGGCGGCTGCCCGGGCTGGTACTTGCCGGTCAGGACGCCCTGGGCCATGGGTGACCAGACCACCTGGCCGATCCCGGCCTCCTCGCACAGCGGCACGACCTCGGCCTCGATCACGCGCCAGAGCATCGAGTACTGCGGCTGGTTGGACACGATGCGGTCCAGCCCCATCTGCTCGGCGATCTCCAGGGCAGCGCGGATCTCCTCGGCCCGCCACTCGGAGACGCCGATGTAGTGCACCTTCCCGGCCCGGACGAGGTCGTCGAAGGCCCGCAGCGTCTCCTCGAGCGGAGTCTGGTGGTCGAAGCGATGGGCCTGGTAGAGGTCGATGTGGTCGGTCTGCAGCCGTCGCAGGGATGCGTGGCACGACTCGATGATGTGCTTGCGGGACAACCCGCGGTCGTTGACGCCGGGTCCGGTGGGCCAGTACACCTTGGTGAAGATCTCCAGACCTTCCCGGCGCTGCCCAGCCAGGGCACGTCCCAGCACGGACTCGGCTCCCGTCTGGGCGTACACATCGGCCGTGTCGAACGTGGTGATCCCCGCGTCCAGCGCCGCGTGCACACATGCTGTTGCGGCGTCCTCGGCCACCTGGGACGCATGCGTCAACCAGTTGCCGTACGCGATCTCGCTGACCCGCAGGCCACTTGCTCCCAGATGCCGATGCTCCATGGCCCCGACCCTAGGCCACGGGTCGGACAGCGGCCACCGGTCGAGGCGATGCTCACTGGCCGCAGGGCGCGCCCTGCGAGCCCTCGGCCTGCGATCGGCTACTTCTTGACCTTGGGGGCCTTCGGCTGCCCGTCACGACCCACGAGCGGCGGTGGGAGCCGCAGGCGGCGCAGCTGGAGAACGCGCATCAGCCCGTAGAAGGTCGCGCCCTTGCGCTCGGAGGCCTCGGGCCAACGCTCCTTGATCTGGCGGTTCATCCGCAGGAGCAGGACGGTGGTGTCCACGACGATGAGCATCGTCATCGCCATCCAGAACATCGAGACCCAGCCCTGCGCATTCGGCACGCCCCAGCTGGCCCAGGGCATGAACCCCACGAGGAGCACGAGGAACGCCAGGGGCATGAAGAGCTCGGCTGCTGCCCATCGGCCGTCGACGTAGTCGCGCACGTAGCGCTTCACCGGTCCGGCGTCCCGCGGTGGCAGCGCCTTCTCGTCCCCGGCCATCAGCGCGGCGCGGTTGGCCTGGCGCTCCTCGGCAGCACGGGCCCGGGCCGCCTTCTTGGCCGCCTTCGGGTCGGCGGGAACCTTCAGCGTCTGCTTGCGCTGGGCCTCAGCCTCCTTGCGGGACGGCGTGGGACGGCCCTTGCCGGACGTCGGCGTGGGCTCGGGCTCCATGGCCACTGGCTCCGCTGGGGTTCTGCGCGAGGGGAACTTCACGGGCCCAAGGGTACGACGTGACAGCCCGTGGGAGTTAGGCTGGAGGACATCGGCGGGTGTGCCGCCCCAGGAAGAGAGTGTCAGCGGACGATGGCCGGAATGTGGCAGCGCTTCAAGATGATCTTCAAGTCCAAGGCGAACTCGGCCCTGGACAAGGCGGAGAACCCCGCCCAGACCCTTGACTACTCCTACGAGAAGCAGTTGGAGATGCTGCAGAAGGTCCGCCGCGGCGTGGCCGATGTGGCCACCAGCCGCAAGCGGGTGGAACTGCAGATCGCCAGCCTGGACAAGCAGCTGGCCAAGCTCGACGACCAGGCGCGAGCCGCGCTCGCCGCGGGACGTGAGGACCTGGCCAGGGAGGCGCTGATCCGCAAGTCGGCCGTCGGCCAGCAGATCGCAGACCTGCACACGCAGCTGGAGCAGCTGACCGTCCAGGAGCAGAAGCTCACGCTGGCCTCCCAGCAGCTGCAGACCAAGGTGGAGGCCTTCCGCACGCAGAAGGAGACCATCAAGGCGACGTACTCGGCCGCTGAGGCCCAGGTGCGGATCAACGAGGCCTTCACCGGGATCTCCAGTGAGCTCGGCGATGTCGGCCTGGCGATCCAGCGGGCCGAGGACCGGACTGCCCAGATGCAGGCGCGGGCCGGGGCGATGGAGGAGCTCATGGCCACCGGCGCACTGGACGCGCCCGGAGGCAAGGACTCCCTGACCGCTGAGCTCGAGCGTCTCTCCGCAGACAGCCAGGTCGAGAGCGAGCTGGCCCAGATGCGCGCCCAGCTCGATGGCTCTGCGGCTCCCGCTGCGGTGACCGGTGCAGCCGATGCCCCGGCCGCGGTGGGCCCGGCGCCCTCGGCGGAGGTCGTTGATGCCCAGATCGCTGAGGAAGCGGCCGCTGCGCCGGCCGAGCCGACAGAGCAGCCGCCAGCCGGTCCGGTGACCTCGTAGACGCCGCACGCGGAATACGCAGGAGCCCGTGATGGCGCGCAACAGGTACGCCCCGGATCGGGGCCTGGCCGCGCGCATGGGCGGGACCATGTTCGTCCTGGGGCTGCTGTACGTCGCCCTCATGGCGGTCCTGATCTACGCGGGTGTGGGCTTCATCTTCGTGCTGGTCATCGCGGGGGTCTCCGCTTGGGCGCAGTGGTACTTCTCCGACCGCGTGGCGCTGTTCTCCATGGGCGCCCGCACGGTGACGCCCGAGCAGGCCCCGCAGCTGCACGCCGTCGTGGACCGGCTGTGTGCCATGGCGGACATGCCCAAGCCCGCGGTGGCCATCGCCGACACCGACATGCCCAACGCCTTCGCAACGGGTCGCAGCACCGACCGTGCCGTGGTCTGCGTGACGACCGGGCTCCTGCGGCGACTCGATGCCGAGGAGCTGGAAGGTGTCCTGGCCCATGAGCTGTCGCACGTCGCGCACCGCGATGTCCTGGTGATGACGATCGCCTCCTTCGTCGGCGTGCTGGCTGGCTTCCTGACCCGATCGTGGATGTGGGGCGGACTGACGCGCCGCCGCGGCAGTGACTCCAACAGTGCGTTCGCGTTCCTGCTGATCATGGTCGTGTCGATCCTCGTGTACGTCGTGAGCTTCCTGCTGGTCCGGATGCTCTCGCGCTACCGCGAGCTCTCCGCGGACCGCGGCGCGGCACTGCTCACCGGGCGCCCGGCGGCACTGGGTCGCGCCCTGCAGAAGATCTCCGGGGACATGGGCAGCATCCCGACGCGGGACCTGCGCGAGAAGGAGGCAATGAACGCCTTCTTCATCGCACCGGCCTTCGGCGGCAAGCAGTCCATGGCCAGCCTGCTGGCGACCCACCCCCCGCTCGAGAAGCGCCTGGAGCAGCTGGCCCGCATCTCGGCCCAGTTGGGCCAGTGATGGGGCTGTTCGACGCGCTGATGGGCCGGCGCAAGCCCGCGCGCCCGGATCTGGACGCCATCTTCGGGCTGCCCTCCGGGGCCATCACGCTCTCGGCGACTGTCGGGTTCGAGGCCACCGGCACGGGAGCGGTCGCCTTCCGCGTCCCCGAGGGCCGTGCATTCAGCGAGGTGCAGGCCGAGATCGAGGCCCTGCTGGCTGCCTCGGGCAATCCGGCGGTCGAGGTGACCGCGGACCAGTACGGCTACACCTGGCTGGTGGTCACGACCGACCCGCCCGATGTGGCGGCCCTCGTGACCCACCTGCATGCGGTCAACCTGACGCTTCAGGACAGCGGCTTCGGCCCCCAGCTCCTGTGCTCGATGGTGACGTTCACCGGCCCCGGTGGTCGGTCGCTGGCGATGGTCTACCTGTTCAAGCAGGGCTCGTTCTACCCGTTCGCCCCCGGCCAGGGCCAGACGCGCGACACGGTCCTCGAGCTGCAGATCCGGGACCTGCTCGCAGAGGACCTCGCCCTGGAGGGCGACCTGTCACGCTGGTTCCCCATCTGGGGCGCCCCGGGCCTCTAGGGCGCTCAGTCGGGCGTCGGGGTGGCACCCACGCCGGGCAGGGCGAGCATGCGGTCCAGGGCCACCCGCGCCCAGTGCGCGGTGTCGTCATCGACGACGATCTGGTTGACCACGTTGCCGGCGACCAGGTTCTCCAACGCCCACACGAGGTGCGGCAGGTCGATGCGGTTCATGGTCGCGCAGTAGCAGACTGACCGGTCCAGGAAGCTGACCTGCTTGTCGGGGTGGGCGTTGGCCAGGCGGCGGACCAGGTTCAGCTCTGTGCCGATCGCCCACGACGAGCCGGGCTCAGCGGCATCGAGCGCCCTGATGATGTACTCGGTGGATCCGACCTGGTCAGCCTTGGCGACAACCTCGTGTCGGCATTCGGGGTGGACCAGGATGTTGACTCCCGGGATCCGTGCCCGCGCCTCGTCGACGACCTGCTCGGTGAACCGTCCGTGCACCGAGCAGTGGCCGCGCCAGAGCACGACCTTGGCGGCGCGGATCTGCTCGTCGGTCAGCCCGCCGCCGGGTTTGTGCGGGTCGAAGAGCACGCAGTCATCGAGGGTGAGCCCCAGCTCGAGGACCGCGGTGTTGCGACCCAGGTGCTCGTCGGGCAGGAAGAAGACCCGCTCACCCTGCTCGAAGGCCCACTCGAGGGACTGGCGAGCATTGCTCGACGTGCAGATCGTCCCGCCATTGCGACCCGTGAACGACTTGATCGAGGCGGCGGAGTTCATGTAGGTCACGGGGATGGTGGCCTCGTCGAGCCCCAGCTCGACGAAACGCTCCCACGCGTCCTCGACCTGTCCGATCTCAGCCATGTCGGCCATGGAGCAGCCGGCGGCGAGGTCGGGCAGGATCACCTGCTGGTCCGGGGTCGTGAGGATGTCGGCGCTCTCCGCCATGAAGTGGACGCCGCAGAACACGATGAACTCCGCCCGGGGGTTTGCGGCTGCCTGCTGCGCCAGCTTGAAGGAGTCGCCGGTCACGTCGGCGAACTGGATCACCTCGTCGCGCTGGTAGTGGTGGCCCAGGATGTAGGCCCGCGACCCGAGCGCCGCACGTGCCCGCCGGGCCCGCGCCACGAGGTCGGGGTCAGAGGCAGGGGGCAGCGCCCCTGGGCACTCCACACCCTTCTCCGTGTCAGGGTCGGTGCCCTGCCCGAGCAGGAGCAGCGCAAGGGGAGTCGGTTGCGGCTCGGTCCAGGCAGCCGTGTCGGTCATCGCAGGCCTTCCTTGTGCGCGGGGCCCCATCGTTCCACAGGATCGCCGGTACCGGCCGTTGATGCGGGCAGCCCCCGGGCGCACTGGGTGCCAGACTTCGGCACGTGAAGGTCCTGATCTGCCCAGACTCGTTCACCGGGACGTTGAGCGCCGCAGAGGCGGCCGCGGCGATGGCCCAGGGGTGGGCCTCCGTGGCCCCCGACGACGCGCTGCTGGTCCGGCCGCTCTCCGACGGCGGGCCGGGGTTCATCGATGCCGTGGCTGCCGGACAGGGCGGGGTGCGTCAGGGGATGTCGGTGACCGGCCCCCTGGGCGCCCCGGTGCATGCGGAGTTCCTCGTGACCGAGGACCGGACCGCGTGGATCGAGAGTGCATCCGCGGCAGGGCTGCACCTGATCCCGACGGATCGGCGTGATCCCACGATCACCACCTCGCGAGGTGTCGGTGAGCTGATGGTGGCCGCCCTGGCTGGTGGGGTGACACGGATCGTTGTCGGCGTGGGGGGCACCGGGACCTGCGACGGGGGGGCCGGGCTGCTCGAGGCGCTGGGGGCGAGGTCCCACCCACCGGACGGATTGACCCGCGGGGGAGTGCAGGTCGGACGGGTCGGGTCGGTCGACCTCACCCGAGCCCTGGCGGCGGTCGGTGCCTGCACCCTGGAGGTGGCCACCGACGTCGACGTGCCGCTGCTGGGACCGCGCGGAGCGGCGCGGGGCTTCGCCGAACAGAAGGGCGCCACCCCGGAGCAGGTCGAGGATCTCGAGGCTGCGATGACCACGTGGGCGGGGGTGCTGGGGCGGACCTCGCAGGGGCGTTCAGCGGCGGTGGCCCTGGGAGCAGGGGCCGGCGGTGGCATCGGTGCGGCGCTGATCCACCTCGGGGGGCGCCGGGTGCCCGGGATCGGGACCGTGCTCTGCGCCGCTGCCATCACCCCCACACTGGCCGACGCGGACCTCGTGGTCACCGGCGAGGGCTCCTTCGACTGGCAGTCGCTGCGCGGCAAGGTGGTGGCAGGCGTCGCGGCCGCTGCCCTGGAGCGAGCTGTCCCCGTGCTCGTGCTCGCGGGGCGCGTGGAGGTCAGCCGCCGGGAGTGGATCACTGCAGGAGTGGCAGCGGCCTTCGATGCATCGGCACAGCCCGGGGAGCCGTCCTCGGCAGGAGTTGCCCGAGCCGCCGCCCGCGCAGCGCGGACGTGGTCGCGAAGCTGACGTCCCGGATCAGATCAACTTCGGGAAGGTGATCAGCAGGACGACACCGACCAGGCCCAGCACCGTTGCCGCTGCGAGCATCAGCGCCTGGAGACCCACGCTGCGCAACCGGTTGGAGATTGCCGCGAAGAAGAGCACTGCGGCGAACAGCACCGTGAGCAGCGTGTAGTTGTCACCGCGCTGGTTGTTGGCCAGGGCCTCGGTGAACTTCGCGTCGGCACGAGCGTCGGCAGCTGTGGCCAACTCCCGCTCGGGGATCACATAGGAGGGCATGGCGAACGGGCTCGCAGGCGCGTCGGTGTTCTTGAGCGGCTTGGTGGCCAGCCACTCGGCGTTCGCGGTGGCCAGGGGCTCGGGGAACCGTTGCTCAAGGAAGGCTGCCGCGTCCGGATCAGCCTCGTACTCGCTCAGCCACGTGGTCCAGAGGCCCACATGGATCGCTGTCTTCTGGTCGGCGGTGCCGGTGAGCTTGACGCTCTCGATCCGAGCTGTCGAGGCCTGGGAGAACGAGATCGACATGGCCCCGCCCCACTTGCTGGACTGGAACGCGGTCCACGCCGTGAGGATCGTCGTGATGGACAGCACGACGACGACCAGCAGTTCGAGGTACTCCCGGTTCATGCCGGGATTGGTCAGCTTCACGGGGCCGGCGCTGCTGGACTCGGCCTCTGCCGCCCCCGTATCACCGGCTCCCGACGCAGCCTCGTCCGAGGGGGGCTGGTTCATGGGATTGTCGCGTCATTCTGCACGGGCGAATGGTAGCCCCTCGGGGACACGCTCACACCGCGACGATTGGTCGATCCACCGAACCCGTGTCAGCATTGTCACGGGAATGCGCGACGCATCCGGATGCGTTCCACGATCAGCCAACCCAGGAGGACCTGCATGACCGCCGAGACCAGCACCGAGACCACCGTCCCCGTCAGCGATGGACTGCTCCTGACCGCCACCGCGGCCGACAAGGTACGGGGTCTGCTCGACGCCGAGGGTCGCGACGATCTGGCTCTGCGCGTCGCGGTCCAGCCGGGCGGCTGCTCGGGCCTGCGCTACCAGCTCTTCTTCGACGAGCGGGCACTCGACGGCGACGTGCGCAAGGACTTCGACGGGGTGGAGGTCGTCACCGATCGCATGAGTGCCCCGTACCTCATGGGCGCGACGATCGATTTCGTCGACACGATCGAGAAGCAGGGCTTCACCATCGACAACCCGAACGCAACCGGGTCCTGCGCCTGCGGCGACTCGTTCCACTGACCTGACCGGCTAGGGTCACCCCCGACGTCACCGTCCCACCAGGGGGTCCACCACGCATGCGGATCGTTGTCACAGGTTCGATCGCCACGGACCACCTCATGACGTTCCCGGGTCGCTTCTCGGACTCGATCGTCCTGGACAAGCTGGACAAGATCTCCCTGTCGTTCCTGGTCGATGAGCTCGAGGTCCGTCGCGGGGGAGTGGCGGCCAACATCGCCTTCGGGATGGGAATGCTCGGCCTGAGCCCCATCCTCGTGGGCGCTGTGGGTCCTGACTTCGCCGACTACCGGTCGTGGCTGCAGAGACATGGGGTGGACACCGAGTCGGTGCATGTCTCCGAGGTGCGCCACACCGCGCGCTTCGTCTGCACGACCGACGAGCACTCCAACCAGATCGCCTCCTTCTACGCGGGGGCCATGCAGGAAGCTCGCGACATCGAGCTGGGGCCGGTCATGGAGCGGGTGGGAGCGGTGGACCTCGTCCTGATCGGGGCCAATGATCCCGAGGCGATGATGCGCCACACGGAGGAGTGCCGCTACCGGCGCGTTCCGTTCGCGGCCGATCCCTCCCAGCAGCTGGCCCGGATGCACGGCGATGAGATCCGCCTCCTCATCGACGGGGCCGCCTACCTGTTCACCAACGAGTACGAGGCCGCTCTCACGGAGCAGAAGACCGGGTGGAGCAGCCAGGAGGTCCTGGATCGGGTCGGCACCCGCGTCACCACGCTGGGTCCCAACGGTGTGCGCATCGAACGCAAGGGTGCGGAGATGCTCCACGTGCCGACGCCGAAGGAGACCCACAAGTCCGACCCGACAGGTGTTGGCGATGCCTTCCGTGCCGGGTTCCTGGCCGGTCTGTCCTGGGACTTGTCGCCGCAGCGCTGCGCGCAGGTGGGATCGCTGCTGGCCACACATGTCATCGAGAGTGTCGGGACCCAGGAGTACGAGCTCGCCGGCCGATCATTCATGCTGCGGATCAGGGACGCCTACGGCGACCAGGCAGCTGATGAGATCGGCGCCCACATCCGGCTTCCCCGGCCCTGAGCAGGGTGGCGCCCGTCGAGCCGAGGCCGACACCGTGGGTCCTGCCTGACCTCAGCGACCTGCCTGATGGCCAGGAGTTCGTGGCGGTCGGCGCCGATCTCTCGCCCGGCACGCTGCTGGCCGGCTACAGGGGTGGGCTCTTCGCGATGCCGGAGGCGGACCTGCTCGGATGGTGGTCGCCGGACCCGCGAGGTGTGCTGCGGCCC
This sequence comes from uncultured Actinomycetes bacterium, assembly GCA_963697345.1. Taxonomy (GTDB): domain Bacteria; phylum Actinomycetota; class Actinomycetes; order S36-B12; family CAIYMF01; genus Prado023. The sequence goes on from CAVONS010000008.1 coordinate 214,582, forward strand.
AGCCAGGTGCACATCTCGCGGTCCCTGCGCCGTGCCCTGCCCCGGTTCCAGGTGAGCGTGGACACGGCATTCGACGCAGTCGTGGCCGCCTGCGCGGACCCGGATCGCCCGCACGGTTGGATCTCTGCTGACTACGTGACCTCCTACCTGCACCTGCACGCACTGGGCTGGGCCCACTCGATCGAGGTCTGGGATGAGGGCGGCGGGCTGGCCGGAGGGCTGTTCGGCGTGGAGCTCGGCGGCCTGTTCGCCGCGGAGTCGAAGTTCCACAACCAGACCGACGCGTCCAAGGTGGCCGTCGTGGCCCTCGCGGAGCTGCTGGCCACCGATGGTGAACCCCGGCGGATCATCGATGTCCAGTGGCGGACCGAGCACCTGGCCAGCCTGGGTGTGGTGCAGCTGAGCAGGCGGACCTACCTGCGGGCGTTGCCCGAGGTCCTGGGCTGCGCACCTGTGCTCGGGGCTCAGCCGGGTGCCGAGACTGTGCTCGGTGGCCCCTCGAGTCGGATCAGGTGGCGCAGCGACTGACCGGGCTGCGTGTTGGGTGCGTGTGGCTCAGGCCCGCCCATCTGCGTGAGCCGGTCGGCTGGCACCTCAACGGTGCCAGCGACCACCGCCGTGGCCAACACGGTATGACCGCGAAGGCGGCACCAGGCCGGGACGTCGTAGGCCGCTGCCGGGTCATCGGTCAGCAGCGTGAGCACCGTGCCCGCCGGGCGCGATGAGGCGGCCCGGGCCAGGCGGATGATCGGAACCGGGCACAGGACCCCGCGGGCGTCCACCATCACCTCAGAGGTGAGTCCCTCCTGACCCGGGAGATCCTGGTCCTGGCCGGGGATTCCCGGCCGGTTCATGGCTCGTCCTGGTTCGCCGAGGCGCGGGCGGCCGCGATGGCGCCCGGCAGGGCGGCCAGGAACGCCGCCACATCGGCTTCGGTGGTGGCGGCGGGCAGGCTCACGCGCAGGTTGCCGTGTGTGACCGCCCCCATGGCCGCCAGGACATGGCTCGGCCGCCGCGTGTCCGAGGTGCACGCTGACCCGGAGCTCACCGCGAACCCGGCGCGGTCCAACTCGCTGACCAGCACCTCCCCGTCGGCGTAGAGGATGGTGAAGCACACGATGTGGGGGGCGGCAGCCGAGCCTCCGAGGACGACGATGTCCTCGGCCACCCCGGGGACCCGCTCGCGCAGGATCGTGATCAGGCGGGCCCGGTGAGCAGATGCCCGGCCGAGGTCGGCGGTCGCGTGCTCCAACGCGGTCGCGGCGGCCACAGCACCAGGCACGTTCGGGAATCCGGCCGCGCGGCCGGCCTCGTCGGTGGGCAGCGGGGGGCGCCACTTCACGCCGGTACGGATGGCCAGGATACCGACCCCCGCGGGACCACCCCACTTGTGGGCGCTTCCGGCCAGGACATCCCATCGGGTGGGGGCCGGCACCGAGCCCAGGCCAGCGCTGGCGTCGACAAGCAGGGGTACCCCGGCCTGTTGTGCGGCCTCGTGGACCTGATCGAGCGGCTGGAGCGTGCCCACCTCGTGGTTGACCTGCTGGACGGCGGCCAGGGCCACTCCCGGGGCCCTGACAGCCTTGCGGAAGGCCTTGACCTCGACCTCAGCATGAGGGTTCACCGGGACCAGGACCGGGTCCTCCCCGGCCATCACCCAGTCTGCGGCCCTGAGCACGGCGGAGTGCTCGACCGCGCTGGCCACGACTGTGCCACCGATCTTGCGGCGTCCCCGGGCCAGCCCCAGCAGCCCCACGTGGACCGCCTGGGTGCCCGACGCGGTGAAGGTGACCTCCTGGGGCAGGGCGCCGATGCTGGTGGCCACCGACGCGCGGGCAGCGTCGAGCAGCTGGCGGGCCACCCGTCCGTCCCGGTGCAGGCGCGTCGGGTCTGCCCAGCCATGCTCCAGCGCGGCCTCCATGGCGCGCCTCGCCTCAGATCGCATCGGCAGTCCTGAGGCGGCATCGAACGACGGCGACATGCCGCAACGGTATAGCCGACCCCCGTGGCACGTTGGTCGATTCCTGCGCTAGTCTCGCCCCGTCCAGCGTCCTAGCCGGGTGTGCCCGCACAAGCGCGGATCCACCCACGCAATTGAGGGGATCACCAGACGTGGTAGCAGATCGCACCGACCGGCCCAGGTCGATGCGCCGGTGGGGGGTCGGGGCTGGGGCCGTGGCCATCGCCCTGCTGGCGTCCGGGTGCAGCGCCCAGGAGGCGCTGTCCTTGAACGCCCCCGAGGGTGCGACGGAGCAGACGCCGACCATCGAGAGCCTCTGGTTCGGTGCGTGGGCAGCGCTGGCGGTCGTCGGCGTGCTCACCGGTGGGCTGATCCTCTACGCCGCGGTTCGCTTCCGCCGTCGGGACGGGGATCCGGCGCCGAAGCAGATGCGCTACAACGTCCCCCTCGAGGTCATGTACACCGTCGTACCCCTGGTGCTGATCCTCGGGATGTTCTTCTTCACCGTGCGCGACCAGACCGAGTTGACCAAGGTGTCGGACAATCCGGACAACACGGTCGGCGTCGTCGGTTTCCGCTGGAGCTGGGCCTTCAACTATGTGGAGGACGACGTCTACGACGTCGGCACCGCAGAGGTGCAGGACAACCCCACGCTCTACCTGCCGGTGAATGAGTCGGTGGTCTTCGAGCTGCAGAGTCCGGACGTGATCCACTCCTTCTGGATCCCGGCGTTCCTGATGAAGATGGACGTGTTCCCGGACCGCCTGAACAAGTTCGAGGTCACGCCGAACAAGGTCGGGACCTATGCCGGACGCTGCGCGGAGTTGTGCGGCGTGGACCATGCCCGGATGCTCTTCACCGTGAAGGTCGTCGAGCGCGAGGAGTACGACCGGCACATGTCTGAGCTCGCTGCCAAGGGCCAGGTCGGCTCGATCGAGACCGACCGCATCACCCGCGACGGTGAGCGCTACTGGGAGTCCGACCGCTACTCGGAGCCGGAGGGAACGCTATGACGCTTCTCAATGAGCCCCCCGTCGAGGTCTCAGGGCCACCTGTGCGCCAGACGACCATGGGCCAGAAGATCGTCTCTGTGATCACCACGACCGATCACAAGACGATCGGCCTGCTGTACATGACCACGTCGTTCGTGTTCTTCATGGTCGCCGGCGCGATGGCGCTGCTCATCCGTGGTGAGCTGGCCCAGCCGGGCCTGCAGATCGTGACCCTCGAGCAGTACAACCAGCTGTTCACGATGCACGGGTCCATGATGCTGCTGCTGTTCGCCACGGCCCTGTTCATCGGCTTCGCCAACTTCCTGATGCCCCTTCAGATCGGTGCGCCCGACGTCGCGTTCCCGCGGCTGAACATGCTCGGGTACTACATGTACCTGTTCGGGGCGCTGATCGTCCTGTTCGGCTTCCTCACCCCGGGAGGCGCAGCTGCCTTCGGATGGTTCCTCTACACGCCACTGTCGGGGGCCGAGTTCTCGCCGAACATCGGCTCGGACCTGTGGATCCTCGGCTTCGCCCTCGGTGGTGTCGGCACGATCCTCGGAGCCGTGAACTTCGTCACCACGATCCTCACGATGCGTGCGCCGGGAATGACCATGTTCCGGATGCCCATCTTCACCTGGAACATCCTGCTGACCTCGGTCCTGGTCCTCATGGTCTTCCCCGTGCTGGCCGCGACCTTGGTGGTGCTGGAGATCGACCGGAAGTTCGGCTCCGTGGTGTTCCTCCCGGAGAACGGCGGGGCGATTCTCTTCCAGCACCTGTTCTGGTTCTTCGGTCACCCCGAGGTCTACGTGATCGCCCTGCCGTTCTTCGGCATCATCTCCGAGATCCTGCCGGCGTTCTCCCGCAAGCCCATCTTCGGCTACAAGGGCCTGGTGTTCGCCACGATCGCCATCGCAGCGCTGTCCATGGCCGTGTGGGCGCACCACATGTACGTCACCGGCGCGATCAGCCTGCCGTACTTCGCCCTCATGACGATGCTGATCGCGGTGCCCACCGGTGTGAAGTTCTTCAACTGGATCGGCACCATGTGGGGTGGTTCGCTGACGTTCGAGACCCCGATGCTCTTCGCCATCGGCTTCCTGCTCACCTTCCTCTTCGGCGGCCTGACCGGTGTCATCCTGGCCTCGCCCCCGTTGGACTTCCACGTCTCCGACTCGTACTTCGTGGTCGCGCACTTCCACTACACGGTGTTCGGCACCGTGGTGTTCGCGATGTTCGCAGGCTTCTACTTCTGGTGGCCGAAGTTCACGGGCAAGATGCTCAACGAGACGCTGGGAAAGTGGCACTTCGCCCTGACCTTCATCGGGTTCAACGGCACGTTCCTCATCCAGCACTGGCTCGGTGTGGAGGGCATGCCGCGCCGCTACGGCGACTACCTGCCGGGTGACGGCTTCACGCTCGAGAACCAGGTCTCCTCGTTCTTCGCCCTGATCCTGGGGATCTCGACCCTGGTGTACCTGTACAACTTCTACTGGACCACCAGGTACGCACCGAAGGTGACCGTGGATGATCCGTGGGGCTGGGGTGGTGGTCTCGAGTGGGCCACGTCCTGCCCGCCGCCACGGCACAACTTCGTGTCGCTGCCCAGGATCCGCTCCGAACGCCCGGCCTTCGACCTCCACCATCCCGAGCTGGCTGACTGGGACGCTGAGGGATACCTGGCCACGCTCGAGGGCAGGGACGTCCTGGCCAAGGGGGAGATCTCGTGAAGCTGGCTGGCAAGCTCTTCGTCGGCGGGTCGGTCTTCTACCTCCTCGTCACGGCCGTCTACTGGATCATGTCCCACGACGAGGTCGGCACCGTCGCGCTGTTCCTGACGGGCATGCTCTCCGCGATGATCGGCTTCTACCTGGTCGTCACGGCCTCGAGGCTGCCCGACCAGCCCGACGACATGCCGGACGCGGAGATCTGGGATGCAGATCCCGACTACGGCTTCTTCAGCCCACACTCGTGGGCACCACTGTTCGTGGGAGCCTCGGCGGCCATCACCTTCGCGGGTCTTGCGTTCGCTGCGTGGATCGTGGCCGCCGGTGCCGTGCTGGTCGTGATCTCGTCGGCCTACTGGGTCTTCGAGTACTACCAGGGACCGAAGCGCCAGTTCTGAGCGCGGACAGCTGGAGCTCAGCCGCGAGCCTCGCGCTCCCGGGTGCGATCGGGACCCGGGACGAGCCCGCCCCACGCATGTCGCCAGGTGCGTGTCCGCCAGCACCGTCCGCGGTGCCCGGCGCGACGCACCAGCACCGCGGTGAAGGCCAGCCAGAGCAGGGCGATCTGGGCTCCGAACCGGGCCCAGCCTCCCGTCGTGATCCCCGTCAGGGACATCACCGCCAGTCCGCCCAGGCACCACACGACAAGGGCGAAGCCGATGCGTGACTGCTTCCTGGTCGGGACCGTGCCGATCCGCCCACCGTCGAGTTCCTGGTCGCGCACGTGGCCGGCGATGCAGTCCGTCCCCGCGATCAGATAGGGCACCTCGATGCGCTTGGTGGTTCCCCCGACCTTGGCCCGGGGCGCCGGGGTCGCGGGGCGGGAGGTCGCAGACGTGGACCCCGCTGCCCGAGCGGGGGTGTTGCGGGTCGGCGGGTGGGCCGCCGGAGTGCTCGGCATGGCCCGCTGGCGGGCGCGTTTGGCCATCAGGTGCTCCTTACGGACGAAGGGCCTGGCTGGTGCTGATCCAGCGGTCCAGCAGATCCCGGGCAGCGCCCGAGGTCAGTGCCTGCTGCGCCGCCGGCAGCGCGGCGGCGATCCTCTCCAGCAGCGGCGCGGTCGGTGCGGGGATCTCGAAGGGCAGGGCGCCGCCAGCCGCTGAGTAGGCCACCAGTGCCGCGGCCGCATTGAGGCAGACCGCATCCCGGATGCCGGCCACGAGGGGATCCGCCGGGGAGTCGATCAGGATTCGGCACAGCTCCGCGTTGCGCTGCGCTGACCCCCCACGCAATGAATCGGGCTCAGGGACGGCAATTCCCAGGGCTGCGGGGTCGAGCCGGACGCGCCGTGCGGTGGTGTCAGTCAGGTCCCAGACGGTCGAGGGCCCGTACACCGTGAGTTCGTCGAGGCCGTCGCCGCCGTGCACCACCAGCGCCCGGGTGCCGCGCCCGCCAAGGACACCGGCCATGAGGTCGCCGATGGCCTCAGTCGGCACGCCCAGCACCTGGGCGGCCGGCCGAGCCGGGTTGGCCAGCGGGCCGAGAACGTTGAACACGGTCCGGATGCCCAGCTCGCGGCGGATGGGACCGATGTGCCGCATCGCCGGATGGAAGACCGGCGCGAAGCAGAACGTGATGCCCAGGAGGCGCCCGGCCTCGGCCGCGGCGGCTGCGGGCAGGTCGATGACCACACCGAGGGCCTCGAGCATGTCCGCCGAGCCACTCTGGGACGACGCTGCCCTGTTGCCGTGCTTGGCGACCCGCGCGCCTGCGGCGGCGGCCACGATCGCGGCCATGGTGGAGATGTTGACGGTGTGCGATCGGTCCCCGCCGGTCCCACACGTGTCCACGACCGGACCCTCGACCTCCAGCGGCACACCTGCGTTCATCATGCCGGTGACCAGGCCCGACACCTCACCTGCCGTCTCGCCCTTGGCTCGCAGCGCCACGAGGAACGCGGCCGTGTTCGCTGCCGGAGCCCCGCCGGCCAGCATCTCGGCCATCACCCACGTCGTGGTGGGCGTGCTGAGCTCCTCTCCGGCCAGCAGTGACTCGAGGACCTCGACCCAATCGGTCAGCAGCTCTGTGCTCACGGGCGCGCGGTGACGGCAGCCCGGGTCCGCAGCAGTCCGGAGACGGCCTCGGCCAGGCTTCCCGGCTCGATGGGGTGCCCCACGACGCCGTCGGCACGAGACCACGTCGCCAGCCATGCGTCCTGCGGCCGCCCCGTGAGCACGAGGATGGGTGGGCACCGGTAGATCTCGTCCTTGAGCTGTCGCGCCAGGCCGAGCCCGCCTGCAGGCGTGGCCTCGCCGTCGAGGATCATGAGGTCCAGCCCGCCCTGGTCGGCAGTGCGCGTCACGACAGGTGCGGTGGCGACCTCGAGGAACTCCAGGTCGGGCAGCGCGGGGTCCGGGCGCGTGCCCAGGGCGTTGATGACGGTGCGGCGGACGGTGCGGTCATCGCTGTAGACCATGACCCGCAGCGGTCGGGGGGCCTGGGGGCTGGACATGGGGACTCCTGTGGGTTGTGTCGGGAGCGATGCTACTGGGTGCTGGCAGCGGCGCACGGGCACAGGGCGGGACACGCCACACCTGGGACCGGGGTCCGGGTGGGAACTCCGGGACAGATCTGACAGACTGCGCGCGTGGCTTCGACAACCGTTGTGACCTCAGCGCACCCGGGCGCCCACCCGACCCACCCGAACAAGGTGGCCGTGGGGACGATCATCTGGCTCTCCAGCGAGCTGATGTTCTTCGCCGGGCTCTTCGCGATGTACTTCACGCTGCGCTCGACGAACCCCGAGGTGTGGGCCGAGCAGACGCAGTACCTGAACGTGGGCTTCGCCACGATCAACACCCTGATCCTGGTGTCCTCGAGTGTGACCTGCCAGATGGGAGTCCTGGCCGCTGAGCGGGGGGACATCCGGGGCATGCAGCGCTGGTACATGCTCACGTTCGTCCTGGGTGCGATCTTCATCGGCGGCCAGGTGTTCGAGTACGCACACCTGATCCAGGTCGAGGGTTTGACGTTGTCCTCGTCCGCCTACGGCTCGGCGTTCTACCTCACCACCGGGTTCCACGGCCTGCACGTGGTCGCGGGCCTTGTGGCGTTCCTGTTCGTCCTGGCCCGCTCCTACGCCTCGCGGCGGTACGGCCATGAACAGGCAACGGCGGCAATCGTGACCAGCTACTACTGGCACTTCGTCGACGTCGTCTGGATCGCGCTGTTCTTCACGATCTATGTCCTCAAGTAGTCCCGGTCCCAGCTCCCGCCCCCGCATCCCGATCCCGCAGAGGTAGGCCCGTGAACAGTCCAGTAGCCCGGCGGCACCCAGCAGCACTCACGCTGCTGCTGCTCGGTGCGCTCGCCATCATCGGCACGATCTACGCGCTCGTGAACACGAGCACGGCCGCCCGCGCGGCCGGATCCCCGCACAGCGAGACGGCGGTGGAAGAGGGCAGGGCGCTCTACCTCGAGGGGTGTGCCTCCTGCCACGGACTCAATGCCGAGGGAACGAGCGTCGGCCCGAGCCTGATCGGCGCCGGCGCGGCAGCCGTGCACTTCCAGGTGGCCACCGGGCGCATGCCCATGGCGGCACCGGCCGTGCAGATCGAGCGCAAGGACCCGAGCTACGACGAGGAGCAGATCGCCGCGCTTGCCGCCTACATCGCCACGCTGGGACCCGGCCCCGCCATCCCCACCGCCGAGGAGCTCGACACCACGAACGCTGACCTCGCCGTCGGTGGTGAGCTGTTCCGGACCAACTGCGCCCAGTGCCACAACTTCGCCGGTCGAGGTGCGGCGCTGACCCGAGGCAAGTACGCACCCAGTCTCATGGAAGCCACGCCCCAGGAGGTCTACGAGGCGATGCTGACCGGTCCGCAGAACATGCCGGTCTTCGGTGACGGCACGCTGACGGTGTCCGAGAAGCAGGACATCCTCAAGTACGTCGACCACCTGCAGAACCAGACCCAGCCCGGTGGTTGGGCCCTGGGGGCCTTCGGTCCGGTGACTGAGGGCGCCTTCGTGTTCACGCTGGGGCTGGCCCTCCTGGCCGGTGCGGCCATCTGGATCGGAGCCAAGGTTCGATGAGCGATTCGACGATGAGCGAGTCCACCGAGACTGAACCGGACTTCCGCCCGGCGCACGAGGCGCACACCCGGCGCACAGATGTCGACCCACGCGCGGCCAAGCGTGCCGAGCGACAGGTCGCGGCGCTGTTCGGCCTCGCGGTGCTGCTCCTGCTCGCAGCCGTGGTGGCCTACGTGGTCATCCCGGTCGACGCCGGCCTGCAGCTGCCACTGCTCGGGCCGGTCGGCGCCCTGAATGTCGCGCTGGGCCTGAGCATGGGCCTGGGCATCCTGCTCATCGGCCTGGGCGCCATCCACTGGGCCCGCAAGCTCATGCCCGGCAATGAGGTCATTGCGATGCGCCATGAGTTGCGTTCGCGCCCCGAGGAGCGCCAAGCGGCAGTCGCGGCCTTCGACCGCGGCCTCGCCGACTCCGGCTTCGCGCAGCGACCCATCATCAGGCGCACGCTGATCGCCGCACTGGTCGTGCTCCCGCTGCCGCTCATCGTCATCCTGCGCGACCTGTACACCTCGCCGCCAGGAACACCGAGCCCCGTTGAGCAGCTGGAGAACACGATCTGGGAGCCGGACACCCGGATCCTGACCGACGTGTCGCTCAACCCGATCAAGCCCGAGGACGTCCCGGTCGGTGGCCTCGTGGCCGCGGTGCCGGCCAACCTCAGCGAGGTCGAGGAGGAGGAGGGCAACCTCAACGCGCGAGCCAAGGCTGCCATCATCCTGGTGCGCATGACCCCTGACGAGATCGTCAGCCAGCAGGCGCCGTCCGGCGAGGTGTGGGACTACGAGGGGATCCTCGCGTTCTCCAAGATCTGCACACACGTGGGCTGTCCGATTGCGCTCTACGAACAACGGACGCACCATTTGTTGTGTCCGTGTCACCAGTCGACATTCGACCTGGCCGATTCGGGCAACGTGGTGTTCGGCCCTGCGGCCCGCCAGATGCCCCAGTTGCCGATCACCATCGATGAGGACGGTTACCTGGTGGCGGTCAGCGACTTCCAGCAGCCCGTGGGACCGAGTTTCTGGGAGCGCTCATGAGTGTGGTGTATGAGACCGGCGGCAAGGGGGCGGGCTGGGTCGATGACCGGCTGGGCAGCTCCAACTTCATCCGACGCAGCCTGAACAAGGTCTTCCCGGACCACTGGTCGTTCATGCTCGGGGAGATCGCCCTCTACTCCTTCATCGTCATCCTGCTCACGGGCGTGTACCTGACGCTGTGGTTCAAGCCCTCGATGATCGAGGTCGTGTACGACGGCTCCTATGCGCCCCTCAAGGGTGTGAAGATGAGCGAGTCGATGGCCTCGACGCTCGACATCTCGTTCGACGTGCGCGGCGGCCTGCTGATCCGCCAGATCCACCACATGGCAGCGTTGTTCTTCGTCGCCGCGATCGCCATCCACCTGATGCGGGTCTTCTTCACCGGCGCCTTCCGCAAGCCGCGCGAGATCAACTGGGTCATCGGCGTGGTGCTGTTCCTGCTGTCCATCGCCGCCGGCTTCTCCGGCTACTCACTGCCCGACGATCTGCTCTCGGGCACCGGCCTGCGGATCACCCAGGGCATCATCCAGGCCTCGCCGGTCATCGGGACCTGGTTCTCGTTCCTGGTCTTCGACGGCGAGTTCCCGGGAACTGCGTTCATCCCACGCCTCTACGGGATCCACATCCTGCTGATCCCCGGGCTCATCCTCGGGTTGGTCACCGCCCACCTGATGATGGTCTGGTCCCAGAAGCACACCCAGTTCCCCGGGCCGGGCCGCACCAACGAGAACGTCGTCGGCTACCCGTTGATGCCGGTCTACATGGCCAAGGCGGGCGGCTTCTTCTTCGTGGTCTTCGGCACCATCACGTTGCTCGCGGGTCTCTTCCAGATCAACCCGATCTGGGCCTACGGGCCCTACATGCCCGACCAGGTGACGGCGGGATCGCAGCCGGACTGGTACGTCGGCTTCCTCGACGGGGCACTTCGACTGATGCCGCCGTGGGAGATCGTGGCCTTCGGCTACACGCTGAGCCTGAACCTGATCATCCCAGCCATGCTCCTGGCGCCGCTGCTGCTCGTCCTGGTCGGCGCCTATCCGTGGATCGAGCGATACGCCACCAAGGGCGACAAGTCCGAGCACCACCTGCTCGACCGTCCGCGCAATGCCCCGACACGCACAGCCCTGGGCGTGGCGATGGTGACGTTCTACATCGTGCTCATGATCGGCGGCGGCAACGACATCATCGCGTACAACTTCGACCTGAGCTTCAACACCATGATCCGCGTCCTGCAGATACTGCTGTTCGTCGGGCCGGTTGTGGCTTTCATCGTCACGAAGCGCTGGTGCCTGTCCCTGCAGCGTCGTGACCGAGACCTGCTCCTGCACGGTCGTGAGACCGGTCGGGTGCTGCGCCTTCCCAGCGGTGAGTTCCTCGAGATCCACGAGGAGGTCGACGAGGAGACCCGGGCCAAGATCATGTCCAAGACCGACCTCGAGCCGCTGGCACTGCCTGAGGCGGTCGACGAGAACGGTGTGGCACACCCTGCGGGTCGTCGGTTGAAGCGCAAGTCGCGGTTCTCGTCCTTCTTCTACGGACAGAACATCCCGTTGCCCTCCGAGGAGGAGATCAGCGAGGCTCAGCGCCACATCGACCACGAGCTGCACGACGCGGTCGAGGCTGGTTCCCAGGCCGCGGCCGAGATCTCCGGTCAGCCCCCTCAGTAGCGACGTGCGAATCCCGCGTCACGGCCCAGCGCCGTAGACGCGGGATTCGTCTGTCGCGGGCCGGGGTCGCTGTTCGTTGCCAGCTCCTTGCGCAGACCAGCGGGATCGCCCGGAGTCAGGTTCGGATCAGTGCCTTGCGGTGTCGAGCACCGGATCACGAAGGTCCACCTCGAAGTCGCCCCGGCGTGATGCAGCTCCCCACCGGGGGAGCGCGAGGGGAGTTCCGGCGAGGTCCACCAGCCGGCAACCGGGCGAGAACAGCCATCTGGCCAGGATCTGGGTCTCCTCCGGCAGTGCGGCGCTCGTGGGACGGACCGGTTGCGCGACCACCTCGGCTCCCGCGAGGATGGCGGCCAGGGGTCCGGCGGGATCCGTCCTGGGCGGGATCACGCCAGCGGCCGCGAGGCGCCCGTGGCGGATGACATGCACCTCCCAGCCGTTGTCGTCGGTGGGCTTGGCGGCCACCACCTGGGGAATCTGACCCAGGACGTCACTGGTCGTGGCCGTATCGACGCCTCGGAGCAGGGCACTGAGCCGGTCGCGCCACACGCCGGCCTCCTCGTAGCGCTCCTGGGCGGCCAGGACCTCCATGCGAGCTGTCAGGGCGTCGACGATCTCGCTCGGGTCGGTACCGAGGGCCATCTGGGCCCGTCTGACGATCGCGTCGTACTCCTCGGGGGTCACGGCGCCGATGCAGGGTGCCGGACAACGGCCGAGGTCGGCCAGGACACACGCGGAGGACTTGGGGCGGCTGGACAGGGCCTGGGAACACGTGCGCAGGGGCAGCGCCTCGGCGACTGCCTCGGCAGCGGAGGTGGCTGCCCTGCGGCTCGTGAACGGACCGATGTAGCGGGCCCCGGCCGCGACGTCGTCGCGCACTGCGCTCACCACGCTCACCCGGGGGAAGCGCTCGACGGTGAGCTTGAGCCAGACAGCGTTCTGCGGGCGCTTCGAGCGCCGGTTGTAGCGCGGGGCGCGGGCGGCGATCGTGCGCAGCTCGCGGATCTGGGCCTCGAGTGCCGTGGCACACGGAACGGCGACGACCTTGGACGCCAGTCCGACCATCTCGGTCATCCGTCGGCGCTGCTCAGCGGCAGTGAAGTAGCTGCGGACACGGCGGCGGATCGACCGGGAGGTGCCGACGTACAGCGCGACCCCCTGGGAGTCCTCGAACACGTACACACCTGGGCCGTCGGGCAGGCCGTCGGCCAGACCGCGCTTGCGGCGCCGCGCCTCAGGCACGCGGCTGGAGTAGCCCTGCAGCTCGGTGAGGCTGTGCACTCCGAGATTGCCGACCCGCTCCATCAGGCCGTGCAGGACGTCGACTGTGGCCCGTGCATCGGACAGGGCCCGATGGTTCGGGGTCACCTCGGCACGGAAGTGCCGGGCGAGGGTGCCGAGCTTGCAGTTGGGGACCTCGTCGCGGGTCAGGACGTGGCGGGCGAGGCGGGCCGTGTCGACGACGGGCGGATCCGGCCACGTCATCTCCAGACGTGCGCACGCCCCCTTCAGGAAGCTCACGTCATACGGGGCGTTGTGGGCCACGAGCACCGTTCCGTGTGCGAACTCGAGGAACGCCGACAGCGCCGCCGACAGTGGTGGCGCGTCGAGCAGCATCTCGTCGGTGATACCGGTGAGGGCGCGGATGAAGGGCGGCAGCGGTCGGCCGAGGCTCACCAGGGTCTGGAACTGCCCGACGACCTCCCCGCCGCGGACCTTCACGGCCCCGATCTCGGTGATCCCCGCACCGGAGGGGCTGCCCCCGTCGGTCTCGAGGTCGACGACCACGAACGTGACCTCGTGCAGCGATGGGCCCAGATCGTCGAAGGTCAACTGGGCGGTCGCGCTCATGGCCCCACGGTAGGTCGGGGGTCCGACATCCACGTGGGTCCCACGCCGGGTGCCGGTAGGCTTTCGCCTGTCGTCACCCCGGCACGCGCTGTGCCCGCCGGGCCGAGTCAGGAGCCGATCCGAATGCCAGAGCTCAGTGCCCCGGACGCCACCACACGATGGCGCTGCGCCCAGTGCGGGAACCTGACCCGGTTCGATGTCGTGCGTCAGGCGCGCACGCGGGAGTTCTGGCATGTGGACCTCGCGGGTGAGCCGGTGACGGAGTCGGTGGAGGTGCTCAGCGACACGTTGGAGTCAGTCAGCTGCCGCTGGTGCGGAACGGGGGCCGCCATCGAGGTGGTCGCCCGTCCCGACAGCTGATCCGATCACCTGTGGCACCCCACCTCGGCCGATCCATGGACTCGGGCGGACAACCGGCACGCTCACTGGCCTTCGCGCTGGCCTGGCTGGCCTACTTCACGGCGCTGCAGTGGAGCGTGGTGCGGTTCAAGGTCCCGATCGTGGTGATCCTGACGGCCTGTGCCGTGGCCCTGGCGGTCTGGCAGTGGCGCCGGGCCCGGGTGGTGCTCACCCCGGAGTCGCTGGTGCTCATGCTCGGGGGCAGCGCCCTGGCCACGCTGGTCGTGCCCCTGTTCTCCTACTTGGAGGGGCCTGGGCTGGCGGCATCGCGGGCGATCCTCATCGTCGCGCCCCTGCTCGTGGCCGCGCTCCTGTGGCCCGGCCGTGAGGTGCATGCGCGGCCCGCCCTCGTCGTCACGCTTGCCGCCTATGTTGCCGTGGGTGTCCTGGCGATCCGCACGGATCCTGCCCCGGACATCGACGTCTGGGTGACGGTGCAGCAGGCCAGTGACGCCCTGGCGCGGGGGGTCAACTTCTACGCGGTCACGTGGGTCGGCTCACCGGGTGTCGATGACGCGTTCACCTACCTGCCGTGGACGGCCGTCCTGCTGGCCCCCGGCCGCTGGCTGCTCGGGGACGTGCGCTGGGCGCTGATGCTCTGGACGTTGGTCGCGGCCGTGGGGGTCTGGGCCTTGGCCACGCGCCCCGCCGACGGCGAGGAGCAGGCCACCGGGAGCCGCCGTGTGCCCGGGCCGCGCTGGCGGGGGGCTGCTCTGGTTGCTCTGCTGCTGTTCGCGCCGGGCACGTTGACCCAGGTGGACCAGGCATGGACCGAGCCGCTTCTGCTGGCCGGTCTCGTCCTGTGGCTGGTGCTCGTGGACCGGGGCCACGCGTGGTGGGCGGTCCTGCCCCTGGCCCTGGCCTGCGCCAGCAAGCAGCACCTGGCCCTCATGCTGCCCGTGCTGCTGCTCTGGCGGCCGTTCGGAGTGCGCCGCACGTTGGCGACCGGCGCCCTGACCGGGCTGCTGATCGCGCCATGGTTCCTTGCTGGTCCCCAGGACTTCGTCCATGACACCGTCACCCTGCTGGTGTCGTTCCACGCGATCCTCTTCGCCAACACGCTCTACCTGTTGGCGCTCAATGTCTTCGGCGTGACCCTTCCCTTCTGGATCACGGGACTGGTCGTCCTCGGCGCGCTGGTCCTGGTGATGTTCGCCGTGCACCGACGCCAGCCTGGGGCCGGTGAGCTGGTCCGGTGGTTGGCCCTGCTCCTGCTCGTGGCCAACCTGGTCAACAAGCAGGCGTTCTACAACCAGTTCTGGCTGGCCGGTGCCCTCGTGGTGGTCTCGTTGGCAGTACCTGCCACGGGGCGTCGGGTCCGGACTGAACCAGCGGTCCCGGCTGGTGTTGTCAGACCCCCCGCCTAGCGTCCTGCACAGGACAACCGGGGATGAGGGAGGGGTCCATGATCATCGACTGTGATGGATGCCAGATGCGTGATCTGGCCTGCGAGGACTGCGTGGTGACGTTCCTGCTGGGGCCGCCCGGCGGGTTGGGTTCGGCTGAGCAGGGCGCGCTGGCGGTGCTGGCCGATGGCGGGCTGGTTCCGCCGCTGCGGATGGTCCCGGGTGCCGTGGAGGCGCCACCGGTTCGGACTCGCGGCGCCGAGTCCGCCTGACGCCCACCCTTGGTGCCGCTGGTGGTCCAAGATGAACACCATGCGTGTGCTGTGCATCACCAACGACTTCCCGCCGCGGGCCGGCGGGATCCAGGCGTTCGTCCACGGACTGCTGGTGCGCCAGCCCGAGGGGTCCGTGGTCGTCTACGCGCCGAAGTGGAAGGGTGCCGAGGCATTCGATGCCGAGCAGCCCTTCCCGGTGGTCCGGCATGCGACGTCCCTGATGGTTCCCGAGCCGACCGTCCTGCGCCGGGCGCGCGAGATCGCCCGGGCAGAGGGGTGCGACCGGGTCGTCTTCGGAGCGACGGCTCCGTTGGGCTTGTTGGCCCCTCGGTTGGCTTCGGCCGGAGTGCACACCAGCGTCGGGATCACCCACGGGCATGAGGCTGCGTGGGCCCAGACTCCCGGTTCCCGGCACGTCCTTCGACGGATCGGCGAGGGCCTGGATCGCGTCACCTACCTCGGCTCCTACACGCGGGGCAAGATCTCGGCCGCGCTGAGCCCTGCAGCAGCAGGCCGGATGCGCCAGCTGGTGCCCGGCGTTGACTCCCAGACGTTTCGTCCGGATCGACGTGAGGAGGGTCGCGCGATCAGGGAGCGGTACGGGTTGGCGCAGCGGCCGGTGATCGTGTGTGTGTCCCGGCTCATGCCACGCAAGGGCCAGGACGCCCTGATCCGCGCGCTGCCCCGGATCAGGGCGACCACCGGAGCGGACGTCGCGCTGCTGATCGTGGGCGGAGGCCCCTACCGCAAGGAGCTGACCCACCTCGTGGCCGAGGGCGGGCTGGAGTCTGACGTCGTCATCACGGGTGGGGTCCCGTGGTCGGAGTTGCCGGCGCACTACGCCGCAGGGAGCGTGTTCGCCATGCCCAGCCGGACCCGCCAGCGCGGGTGGGACGTGGAAGGGCTGGGGATCGTGTACCTCGAGGCCTCGGCGACAGGGCTCCCGGTGGTGTCCGGGGATTCCGGGGGTGCGCCAGATGCCGTCCGCGAAGGGGAGACCGGTTTCGTTGTGGGCGGCCTTGACCAGGATGCACTCGTCGAACGCGTCAGCCAACTGCTGACCGACCCGGAGCTGGCCGCGCGGATGGGAGCAGCCGGCCGGCAGTGGGTCGAGTCCTCCTGGGGATGGGACCGTTCAGCCCATCGGCTCCAGGTCATGCTGGAGGGTGGTGATCCGGACGGCCCTGCGGCTGGCTAGCTCCCGGGTGCCAGGGGTGGGTCCCACCTACTCCCACGTCCCGGCCCGCGCTCGGGGTGCCACGAGGACGAGCAGCGCCGTGACAGTGGCGGTGACGGTCAGCACCACCCGGATGCTCTGGACCAGCACGGCGGCCGGATGGCCATCGAGCAACGCGCTGTAGAGCCAGGGGTAGACCAGCTGGGTGGCCGCGGCGGCAGCCACGAGCAGCGCGGTCGTGCGGCGCATACGGCTGCCGGGATCGCCGAGGCACACCGCGGCGAGGCCCAGCAACCAGATGAAGTACTGGCCGGAGAACACCCGGCTGGTGGCCACCGTGAACAGGACTGCGGCCAGTGCGACATCGGCCCCGGACACATCCTCGAGAGCACCTCGCAGGCGTTGGAGCGCGACCATCGCAAGGAGCATGAGCGTGATGACGGGCGCGATCGAGGCGACGACCTCGACCCCCGGCGCCTGGATCTCGTGCGCCCCGTACCTGTAGACCACCTCGACCGGGGCACCCAGGGCACGGGCGATCAGGTAGGGCCATGCCGGCAGTGACTCGATCTGCAGGCCCCGGTTGCGCTGCCCACTGAGGAACGACAGGGGGTCTGTGGTGGTCACCAGCAGAACCGTCACGATCACCAGTGAGGCCCCGAGCGCTCCGGCGACGCCACGGGGCAGAGCCCGACGGGCCAGGGCTGCCAGGGCCAGGATCGGCCAGACCTTCAACCAAGCACCCAAGCCGGCCAAGGCTCCGCTGACGCCTGGTCGGGCGGCCGTCAGGACCGCGGCGACAGCGAAGGCTGTGGGGACCACGTCGAACCGGGCGAGCACGAGTGGGCCGACCAGCAGCGGCAGCAGTGCCCACAGGCGCAGGCCCTGGGCGCGTGCGGTGCGGCGAGCCTGGACGGTCAGCATCCCCATGATCGCTGCGTCGAAGGCCAGGAAGAGCGTGACGAACCCCAGTCGCTCCCCGGGCAGCCAGGCTCCCAGGAGCATCACGGGACCGGCCAGGGGTGGGTACTGCCACATCTCGTCGGTCGGGAAGCGGCCGAACTGCAGCGAATCGGTGGCCCACTCGGCGTAGATGGTGAGGTCGTTGATCTGTTCGGGCCACGGGATCGTACCGGCGATGATGCCGATCAGCGCCAGCCTGAGCAGGGACCAGATCAGCCAGTCGATGCCCATCCTGCGGCCGGGGGTCGAGGATGCTGCCGACGGCGGATCTGACGCGCTCTGGTCGTCGCGGGTGGGTACGGGCACGACTCAGTCCGCCAGCATCCCGAGCCGCTCGGCGGTCAGCACGGCCTGGCTGCGGGTCGTCACGCCGAGCTTGCGATAGATCCCGGACAGGTGGGAGCGTGTGGTGGCCTCCGACACGTACAGCCGGGCCGATATCCCGTGGACCGACAGGCCCTCGGCGGCGAGGGACAGCACCTCCGATTCACGCGGGGTGAGCCGGGGCCCGCCGCGGGCCCTGCGGCGCGGCGCCACGACATCCTCGGCCAGGAAGGCTCCTGGCGCGCTGGCTGCCTGCGCGGTGGTGGCGACCAGGCGATCTGGGGAGGAGGTCTTCGGCAGGTACGCTGACGCCCCAAGATCCAGGGCCTGGAGCATGGCGTCCTGGTCGGGTTCGGGGCTCATCGCCACGATCGCCAGGGACGGCCAGCGGTCCCGGGCGATCGCCACGACGTGCCCCCGTTCACTGCCCGGGAGGTCGAGGCTGACCAGGAGCGCGTCCGCCCGCCCCTCGGCGACCGCACGCAGGGCGGACTCACTGTCCGAGGCCTGCAGGACGTTTGCGCCGGCGGTGGTGAGCACCTCGACCAGCCCGTGACGCAGCAGGTCGTGGGAGTCGGCGACCACCACGCGCAACCCCATCGCAGACGGGCCCTCATGGCTGGCCACGTCCCACCCCCTCCCTCGGCGATGCCGCTCACGCTACATCGCCGAGGGAGCACGACGGGGGCAAACCGGCTAGCCTGCGGTCGTGGCCGAGATGACGAGTTCCAGCATCGTGATTGCGGCAGATGCCGCCGACATCATGGACATCATCGCTGATGTGGAGACCTACGAGGAGTGGATCCCCGGCATCGACAGCGCCGTCGCGCACGACCAGGACGACGCCGGGCGACCAGCAGAGGCGACCTTCACCGGCAACCTCGGGCTGGTCAAGGACAGCTACACCGTGGCCTATGACTGGGCCGACTTCGAGGTGTCCTGGCATCTCACGCAGGGGGACAAGCTCCACGACCTGCACGGCACCTACACCTGCACCGACCTCGGTGATGGGACCACGGAGGTGGCCTACTCCCTCGAGGTCGAGCTCGCCATCCCGGTGGTCGGAATGCTGCGACGGCGCGGGGAGAAGGTCATCGTCGACTCGGCGCTCAAGGGTCTGAAGCGAAGGGCGGAAGGCTGATGAGCCCGAGCAGCGAGCCGTCGTTCTGGGATGCGGTGCGCGCGTGGGCCGACGACGCCGGGCTGCTCCTGCCCCAGGACCTCGATGAGGTGCCATCGAAGCCGAAGGTCCCGCAGGCCGTCTGTGACTCCTGCCCGATCTGCCAGGGCGCAGCGACCCTCGACCAGGTGAACCCCGAACTCTTCACCGACCTGGCCGAGATGGCGCGCAGCGTCGTCAGTGGGCTGGCCTCAGCGATGGCCTCTGCGTCCGATCACCGTGACCCCCGCAGCGAGCCCCGCTCGGAGGAGGGGGACCTCGTGGCCGTCACGGACGTGTCGGAGCCGGATGACGGCTCGGTGGTTGAGGATCCGGACGATGCGGATCCCGGGACCCCCGACCCCGACCCCGACCCCGACCCCGACCCCGACGCCGACCCCAACGCCGACCCCGACCAGCCCGAGGCCTGAGCGCGCTGAGCGCGGTGAGCCTCCACGGTCGACCCGCTACAAGCGTGCTCCGTCGTCCCAGCCGTCCTCACGGCCCTCGGGCATCTGCCACACCAGGGTGACGAAGCCTGCCAACGTGGCCAGCCCGGCGCTGATGCCCACGATGCCCGGGGGGTCCCATCCCGTGAGCGCGATGAGCAGGATGATCAGCGGACCACCGAGCACGCCTGCCCACGCCAGGCGCTTGATCGGGGTGCCCTCGGGGATCTCTGGTGGCGGGGGAGGCACGAAGTGACCCTCGTCCTCCCAGTTGTCCACGAAGGCGGCCGGTTCGGGCGTGGACTCGGCGGCCGGTTGCGGACGCCTGCGACGCAGCGGCTCGAAGAGCGCCTCAAGGCCAGCGCCCGGGCTCGCGTCCGGCGGTGGCGACGACGACGGTGGCTCGGCTGCGATGGCGTCGGCACCTGGCTCACCCGGGCCGCCCGGATCCGCGGCGTCCGAGGCTGTGGACCCGGTGCCACGCGCCCCCTTGGTGCCCGAGGTCAGGTCATCGACAATCTGGGCCCACGCCTCGTCGAAATCGTCCTGCGACTCAGGCATGGGTCACCCCGCGCAGTGGTCGTCCGAGGGTGGGGCGCATCTGCTTCTCCGTACCAGGTGATGCTGGGCGTCGGACAATCGTCGCACATCCGGGTGCGACGCGAACCGCTCACGTTGCCGCCTGCCCGGAGCAGGCCCTACCGTGTCCCATGCCAAGGGAGGCCCACCGATGCTCTACTCGCTGATGAAGCATGTGCTCATCGGTCCGCCCCTGGTGACGCTGTACTCACCCGAGGTCGAGGGGCTGGAGAACATCCCCGAGGAGGGTCCGGCCATCCTGGCCAGCAACCACCTGTCGTTCTCCGACTCCTTCTTCCTGCCACTGGTCGTCGATCGCAAGATCACCTTCCTGGCCAAGAGCGACTACTTCACGGGCCCCGGGGTCAAGGGATGGCTGACCAAGCAGTTCTTCTCCGGGGTCGGGCAGGTGCCGATCGACCGATCCGGTGGCAACGCGAGCATGGGCGCGATCGACACCGGCGTCCGAATCCTTCGTGAGGGCAACCTGCTGGGCATCTACCCGGAGGGCACGCGGTCACCGGATGGACGGCTGTACCGGGGACGCACGGGCCCGGCCCGCATGGCGCTGGCCGCCCCGGCCCCAGTGATCCCGGTCGCCATGATCGGCACCGACAAGATCCAGCCCACGGGCCAGAAGATCCCGAACCTGTACCCGCTGACGATCAGGATCGGCAAGCCGCTGGACTTCTCCCGCTATGCGGGCATGGAGGACGACAGGTTCGTGCTGCGGAGCATGACCGACGAGATCATGTACGAGCTCATGGAGCTCTCCGGCCAGGAGTACGTCGACATCTACGCGAACAAGGCCAAGGAACTCATCGGGACCCACGGCACGTCGACGCCCTCGCCGGAGCAGCTGGCCGAGGCCGACGCCGGTGGCGCCGACGCTCCGGATGCCCAGCCTGCGTGAGGCAACCGACCCGCCAGGACGCCGCGCCCTAGCGCAGGTTCGCCCAGCCCTTCGAGCGCTCGACGGCCACGCGCCACCGGCGGTGGGCCGCGGGATCGTTGCCCTGCGGCGTGAACCGGGCGTCGGTCACGGCGCGCAGCTCGTGGGCGACCGCCCCGGGTGAGTCCCAGATGCCGGTGCCGACACCGGCGGCGATGGCGGCCCCGAGCCCCGTGGCCTGCAGCTCGGCGGATCTCTGCACCGGCACGCCCAACTGGTCGGCCTGGAACTGGCACAGGAAGCCGTTGGCGGCAGCACCACCATCCACCGACAGGTGGGGAATGGCCAGCCCAGCTTCGCGGGTCATGACGTCGACCACGTCGCGCACCTCGAAGGCGATGGCCTCCAGCGTCGCCCGCACGAGGTGAGCCCGGGAGGTGCCGCGGGTGATGCCCAGGATGGCCCCTCGGGCATAGGGATCCCAATCCGGGGCCCCGAGCCCCGTGAGGGCGGGGACGAACACCACGCCGCCAGAGTCCGGCACCGACGTGGCCATCTCCTCGGTCTCCGCGGCCGAGGCGATGATGCCCAAGCCATCGCGCAGCCACTGCACCGCGGCGCCGGTGACGAACACGGCACCCTCAAGTGCGTACTCACGGCGGCCATCGGGGTGCTGCCAGGCGACTGTGGACAGCAGCCCGGAGTGCGAGGACACGACCTCCTCTCCGGTGTTGACCAGGACGAAGGACCCCGTGCCGTACGTGCACTTGCTCGATCCCGGCGTGAAGCAGCCCTGCCCGAACAGGGCAGCCTGCTGATCACCGAGGATCGAGGCGATGGGAAGCTCCAGGCCCAGGAAGCAGCCCGGGTCGGTCGTGCCGATGACGCCGTAGGACGCCACGATCTCGGGAAGTGCATCCCGGGGCACCCCGAACAGGTCCAGCAGCTGGGGGCTCCATTCGCCGGTGTGCAGGTCGTAGAGCAGGGTCCGCGACGCGTTCGAGGGATCGGTGACGTGGTGCAGGCCCCGGGTCATCCGGGCGACCAGGTAGGAGTCCACCGTGCCCACGGCGACCTCGCCGGCGGTGATCCGTCGCCACGTCTGGGGGTCCTCGGTGCGCACCCAGGTCAGCTTCGTGCCGGAGAAGTAGGGATCCAGGCGCAGGCCCGTCAGTCGCTCGACCAGCGTCTCGTACCCGGCCTCACGCATCTGCGCGCAGATGCCGGCGGTGCGCCGGTCCTGCCAGACGATCGCCCGCCGTGGCGAACCCATGGTCTCGCGGTCCCAGAAGCAGATCGTCTCCCGCTGATTGGTGATCCCGACCGCGGTGGGGGGATCGGCGACCGCCTCCGGGGTGGCCAGCAGCGCCTCCAGTGCGGTCAGGGTCGCGGACCAGATCTCGCCGGGATCGTGCTCGACCCATCCATCGGCCGGGAAGTGCTGGGGGAACTCGCTGTACCCACGGGCAACGACATGCAGGTCGGTGGAGACCAGCAGGGCGGTCACGCCGGTCGTGCCGGCGTCAATGGCCAGGATGCTCATGTACCCCACTCTAGGACGCCCCGGTCGGCCAGCGTCCTGACGGTTGCCTCGGTACCGTGGGCGCTGATCGTCCACTCCACCGCAGAAGGGTCCCGCAATGGCTGTCAAGAAGGTTGCTCTGCTCACCGCCGGCGGACTGGCGCCGTGCCTGTCCTCAGCCGTGGGTGGACTCATCCAGCGCTACACCGAAGTAGCTCCCGAGATCGAGATCATCGCCTATCGCGGTGGCTACCAGGGCCTGCTCCTGGGGGACAAGATGGAGGTCACCCCCGAGGTCCGTGAGAAGGCCTACCTGCTTCACGACTTCGGTGGCAGCCCCATCGTGAACAGTCGCGTCAAGCTCACCAATGTCGCTGACTGCGTCAAGCGCGGCCTGGTCAAGGAGGGGGAGGACCCCCAGAAGGTGGCGGCCGACCAGCTGGTGGCCGACGGGGTGGATGTCCTGCACACGATCGGCGGCGACGACACGAACACAGCGGCCGCCGACCTCGCTGCCTACCTCGCCCGCCACGACTACGGCCTGCAGGTCGTGGGCCTGCCCAAGACGATCGACAACGACGTGATCCCGATCCGGCAGTCCCTCGGTGCCTGGACCGCCGCCGACGAGGGCGCACGGTTCTTCTGGAATGTCGTGTCCGAGCACAGCGCGAACCCGCGCACGTTGGTCGTGCACGAGGTGATGGGCCGCAACTGCGGGTGGTTGACCGGCGCGACCGCCCAGTCCTACCGCAAGATGCTCGACGAGAAGGAGTGGCTCGATGCCTTCGGCGTCCCGCGGATCCGACGTGATGTCCACGCCGTGTTCGTCCCCGAGATGGAGCTCAACCTCGAGGAGGAGGCAACACGGCTCAAGGCCGTGATGGACGAGGTCGGCAACGTCAACATCTTCCTGTCCGAGGGTGCCGGTGTGGATTCGATCGTGGCCCAGATGGAGGCCGCCGGCGAGGAGGTCCCGCGCGATGCGTTCGGCCATGTCAGGTTGGACGAGATCAACCCGGGCAAGTGGTTCTCCGAGCAGTTCGCCCCGATGATCGAGGCCGGCAAGGTGCTGATCCAGAAGAGCGGCTACTACTCCCGGGCTGCGGCCGCCAACGAGCGCGACCGTGAGCTCATCAAGTCGTGTGTGGACACCGCTGTTGACACCGCCCTGGCCGGCGGCACCGGCCTGGTCGGTCATGACGAGGAGCGCGGCGATGTGCTGCGTGCCATCGAGTTCGATCGGATCAAGGGGGGCAAGAACTTCGACATCGATGCCCCCTGGTTCGAGGAGCTGCTCGCGGGCATCGGTCAGCCCAAGCGCGCGAAGGTGGCCGTCGAGCACTGAGGCCGGATCCGCATCATCGATGGGGTGGGCCCCGAGGCGGTCCGCCCCATCGGTGCGTCTGACATACCCTTGGAACATGTCCGTGCAGGATGCGGCGTTGACCGCCACCCCCGAGAACACCGTCCGCCTCGGTGCTGCTGTCCAGCAGCCGTTGTGGCCGGACCCCGAGGCGCTGGCCGCTGCCACTGCCACGCTGCGCACCCTGCCGCCGCTGGTCTTCGCCGGCGAGTGCGACCAGCTCACCGAGCGGCTTGCCGACGCCGCGCGGGGCGATGCCTTCGTGCTGATGGGTGGGGACTGCGCCGAGACCTTCGAGGGCGCCACCGCCGACTCCATCCGCGCGAAGCTCAAGACGGTGCTGCAGATGGCCATCGTCCTGACCTACGGCGCCTCGATGCCCGTGGTCAAGGTCGGACGCATGGCCGGCCAGTACGCCAAGCCACGCAGCAGTGACGTGGAGATCGTCGACGGGGTCGCGATCCCGAGCTACCGGGGCGATGCTGTCAACGGCCTCGAGCCCACCGCGGCGGCCCGACGTGCCGACCCCCAGCGGCTGCTGCGCGCCTACAACACCGCGAGTGCCACCTTGAACCTCGTGCGCGCGTTCACCCAGGGCGGGTACGCCGACCTGCGCCACGTCCACGCCTGGAACCGGGACTTCGTCGCCTCCACCGAGGCGGGGCAGCGCTACGACGTCATGGCCGGTGAGATCGATCGCGCCCTGTCGTTCATGAGGGCATGTGGCGCCGAGCCTGAGGAGTTCCACCGAGTTGAGTTCTACGCCGGCCACGAGGCGCTCCTGCTGGACTACGAGGACGCGCTGACCAGGATCGACTCACGTACGGGCCTGCCCTACGACGTCTCCGCGCACTTCCTGTGGATCGGTGAGCGGACCCGGCAGATCGACGGGGCGCACGTGGAGTTCGCCCGCGATATCCGCAACCCGATCGGGGTGAAGCTGGGGCCCACGACCTCACCGGAGGACGCAGTCGCGCTGGCCGACATGCTCGACCCGGATCGCACCCCCGGTCGCCTGACCTTCATCACACGGATGGGAGCGGGTCGGGTGCAGGATGTCCTGCCGCCGCTGGTCCGGGCTGTGCGCGACTCGGGGCACCCGGTGGTCTGGGTCTGTGATCCGATGCACGGCAACACGTTCTCGGCCGGAAGCGGGCACAAGACACGCTCCTACGCCGACGTGATGGATGAGGTGACCGGCTTCTTCGAGGTGATGCGGGCAGAGGGTGTGCACCCCGGTGGCCTGCACGTCGAGCTGACCGGCGACGACGTCACCGAGTGCGTCGGCGGCACCGCAGGGATCACCGAGGAGGGCCTGGGTCTGCGCTACGAGACCGCCTGCGACCCGCGCCTGAACCGTGTGCAGTCCCTGGAACTGGCCTTCGCCGTGGCCGAGATGCTGGTCACCCGCTAGAACGGCGGCCGTCAGACCTCGAAGTCGTTGGGATCCGCGAGCGGCTCCCCCTGCTCCAGGGCCTGCGCCGGGAGCCCGGCGAGGCGGCTGGCCATGACCTCGACGAACCGTGCCTGGTCAGGGGCGTTCCTCAGGGTGGTCGACGGGCTGTCCGGTGGTGTGGCGTACAGCGCCAGGATCATGCGACCGCGCTGCATGTAGGTCGCGGTGCTCGACCAGGACTCGCCTGTGGGATCGGTGACGGTGAACTCGTAGGCCTGACGGGTGATGCCCGGTACGTCGGGCCACGTGTCGTCCGGGTCGTCCGTGAACTCCCACGCCAGCGGTTCGCGGTCGCCGTTCACTGAGTCGACAGGGCCCTCCGGGCAGTCATCGCGGGCCGCCTCGAGCTCGGTCATCGCCTGCTCGGCATCCTCCGGGGTGGGATAGAGGACGGCCTCACTGCTGACCCAGGTGTTGCCGTCCTGGTCGCCGATGGCCACCTGGTTGCGGCCCGAGCGCCGATCCTCGCTGGGGTAGTCGCCGTAGCAGAGGTCCAGTGAGACCTGTCCGAACACCTCGGTGCCCCCCTCGTAGGGCTGGAGGATCGACCCCTCGGCGGCGTCCTGCTCGGTCAGGGACACCGCTGCCATCAGCTCGGTGTCGCTGGGCTCGTTCAACGAGTCGGCGATGCGCTGCACCGGTCCACATCCGCCCAGCAGCAGCAGTGCGGCACCAGCCAGGGCGATGCCCCGTCCCCACGTCGTCGCCCTGCGCACCGGTCCGAGCCTCCTTGAGCACCGCATCGCTGGGCCGCGCAGCGTGGGGGTGCGGCCTGCGTAGGCTTGGCGTCCATGGACCTGATCGACCTGCGCTCCGATACCGTAACCCGTCCCACCCCGCAGATGCGGTCAGCCATGGCCGACGCGGAGGTCGGTGACGACGTGTTCGGCGAGGACCCCACGGTCAATGCCCTGGAGCACCGGGTGGCGGCCATGCTCGGCCACGAGGCAGGGCTGTTCGTCCCGAGTGGATCGCTGGGAAACCAGTTGGGCGTGCGGCTGCTGGTGCCCCCCGGGGCCGAGCTGCTCTGCGACCAGTTGGCCCACGTGGTGCGCGCGGAGCTGGGGGGCCACGGCGTGCTGGGTGGGGTGACCACGCGCACGTGGAATGCCCCCCGGGGGAGGCTGGATCCTGAGGTGGTGATCGCGATGGCAGCCCCCGACGCCGGGCCGTACCTGGTCTCGACCGCCGCGATCGCGGTCGAGGACACCCACAACTTCGGCGGTGGGACCGTGCAGGACATCGACGACATGCGCACGTTGCGGGCATTCGCCGATGAGACGGGGATCGCCCTGCACCTTGATGGCGCCCGGCTGTGGAACGCCCACGTGGCCACCGGTGCCGCGCTGGACACCATCGGCAGGCTCTTCGAGACGGCGTCGGTGTGCCTGTCCAAGGGCCTGGGTGCGCCGGTCGGATCGGTGCTGGTGTCCTCGGCTGACCGCATCGCCCAGGCCAGGGTCTGGCGCAAGCGCTACGGGGCTGGGATGCGTCAGACAGGGATCCTCGCCGCGGCCGGCATGTTCGCCCTGGACCATCATCTGGTGGGGCTGGCGGCCGACCACGACCGCGCGCGCCGGCTGGCGGCCTCGATCGCCGCGATCCGCCCCGACGTGGTGGATCCCAGCGAGGTCGACACGAACATCGTGGTGCTTGAGCTCGCAGGCGGTCCGGGCGCCGCGGAACTGGCCTCAGGCGCACGAGAGCTGGGGGTCGCGGTCAGCGTCCTGGGCCCCACGACGGCCCGGCTCGTCACGCACCGCGACATCGACGACGACGGCCTCGACCGGGCCATCGAGGTCCTGGTCGGGATGCTCGGGCGCTGAGGCCGGAGCCGCTCTCACACGCTCACCCCCGCGGCGGCCGGCGTCGATCAGGGCGCAGGGGCGCGGGCTCGCATCCGGGGCCCCAACTCGACCACGTACATCGCGGCCACGATGCAGAGCCCGCCGGCGAGGATCCGGGTCGTCAGGGTGTCTCCACCGAGCGTGACCCCGAAGATGCCGGCGAACACGGGCTCGAGGGTCAGGACGATGGCCGCACGCGGTGCGCTCATGTAGGTCTGTGCCCAGGTCTGGGCCAGGAAGGCCAAGGCGGTGGCGGCCAGGGCCAGGAACACGATGGCAGCCCAGACACCTGCGTTCGGAGGCAGCACCATCCCGCCCTGCAGGGGTGATGCCAGCAGGCACATCAGGGCGACCACACCAAGCTGCAGCACGGTGAGGCCGTAGGCATCGGCCGCGGTCGACCACTGCCCCAACCCGACGATGTGGGCGGCGAAGAGCGCTGCGCACCCGAGGGTGAGCAGCTCACCGAAGCCCATCGCGACGCCGTTGAGGCTGATCAGCGCCAGCCCCACGGTGGCCAGGCCCACACCGGCCCACACCGCGGGTGCGACCGGCTCGCGCAGCACGATCCAGGCGATCAGCGGGGTGAACACGACGAACATGCCGGTGATGAACCCGGAGACCGTGGCCGAGGTGTGCAGGAGGCCGAAGGTCTGCGCCACGTAGCCACCACCCAGGAGCAGGCCCAGGTAGATGCCGTGCCTCCGGCGGGCAGGGTCGAGCCGGAGGATCGCTCGCGGCCTCAGGGCGGCAAGGACCATCGCCGCGAGCGCGAAGCGCCAGACCAGGAAGGGCAGCACGGGCATCTGCTCGACGGCGTCCTGGACCACGACGAAGGTGCCGCCCCACACTGCTGTGACACCGACCAGCGCCAGCGTGGCCAGCGTGTGATGGTTGCGCGCCCAGTGTGGGACTGGTCCAGGCGGGCTAGACAACGGTGATGGTCACGGTCGAGCCCTTGGGCGCCTTGGTGCCACCCCGTGGGTTCTGGGAGTTGACGCCGAACACGACGAACCCCAGGGGCTTGTTGACACTCACCTGGAAGCCCGCGTTCTCCAGCGTCGCACGCGCCTGCGACTCGCTCCTGCCGACCACGTTGGGCACCTCGACCATCGGGGGACCCTTGGAGACCACCAGCTCCACGGTGTCACCGCGGTAGGCGGTCGTGCCTGCCTCGGGGCTGGTGCTGATGACCAGACCCTTGGCCACCGATTCGCTGGTCCTGTTCTTGCGATCGACCTCGAGGCCGAGATCCACCAGCGTCGCCTGCGCGGCCTCACCGTCACTGCCCACCAGCTCGGGCATCGTCACCGGCTCGGGGCCCTGCGACACCACGACCGCGACCGGGGTGCCGGGCTTGACCGGCTCCTGCGCAGCCGGGTTGCTGCTCAGGATGCGGCCCTCCCGGATCCTGTCGTCGTAGGCCTGGGTCTGGTCGCCCAGCACCAGGTTGGCTGCGCCGAGGGCGATCTCGGCCTCCTCGACGGTGAGCTTGCGCAGGGTGGGCACGTCGTAACGTTCCGGGCCCTTGCTCACCACGGCCAGCACGGTGCTTCCGGTGCGGGTGGAGGCCTGCGGTCCGGGATCCGTGGACATGATCGTGCCCTTGGCGTAGTCCTCGCTGAACTCGGACTCCGCGGGGTCCAGCGTCAGGCCCGCCTCGGTGAAGACCTCGGCGGCGTCGGTGGGGGTCTGGCCCAGGACATCAGGCACGGGGACCTGGCGCAGGGGACCGAAGGCGAGGACGAGCACGGCCGCGATGCTCAGCAGGGCGATCCCACTGAGCCACCGTGCTGTGCGGCGTCCCCGGCGGGGCTTGTCCTCGATGTCCGAGGCAGTCTGGTGACTTGCCTGCGTGAGCTGGACCTCGTCGGCGCCGTCGATGTGCTGTGGCTCGGACGAGGGGCGCGGGGGCGGTGGGCCAGGGGCCGCACCCGATGTGGGCCAGTCAGCTGGCCGCCCCTGGTTCACCCAGTCCGGGGCGTCGAGGTGATCGGGCGGCCCCGAGACTGCCCCGTCGGGGGTGGCTCTGGGGCCGGCTCCCGCAGCAGCGGCGAGGCCTGCTGCTGCGGCCAGCGGAGCCACCGCAGCCCCCTGCCCCTCGTCGGAAGGCTGGGGGGGCGGATCCGTGGGCCTGGCCACCACCAGGGTGTCGGTCGGGCTGGGCGCCCACGGCTGGGCGGGAGGGAGCTTGGCCCGCTCGGCGCGTGCTGCGGCGAGGAACGCGTCGGCGTCCCCGAAGCGATCCGCCGGCAGCCGGCGCGTGGCGTGCCCGACAAGTTGGTCGATTCCCGCAGGGACATCGGGACGCACGGAGGAGGGGGCCGGAACGTTCTCGTGCACGTGCCGGTAGGCGACCTGCATCGGCGCCGAGGCCGAGAAGGGCACCTGACCGGTGACGAGCTCGAAGAGCAGGATCCCGGCGCTGTAGACGTCGGACCTGGCGTCGGTGCGGTCATGCTCGACCTGTTCCGGTGACAGGTAGGCCACCGTTCCCAGGAGCAGGCCCTGGGTCTTCCCGGAGTCGACGCCCTCGATCGCACGGGCGAGGCCGAAGTCGGTGACCTTGACCCGGCCGTCCTCGGAGATGAGGACGTTCTCGGGCTTGACGTCGCGGTGCACGTACCCGGCGCGATGGGCTGCTGCCAGGGCCTCGAGGACGGGGTCGATGATCGCCAGTGCCTGGGCTGGGGCCAACGCACCGTGGGTGCGCAGGACGTCGCGCACGGTGTGGCCCGGCACGTACTCCATCACCAGGTACGTGACTCCGGCGTCGTTGCCCTGATCATGCACGGCCACCGCGTAGGGGCTGTTGAGCCGGGCGGCGGCCCGGGCCTCGCGCTCGAAGCGCTCCACGAAGCCGGGATCGGCGGCGAATGAGGGATGCATCACCTTGATCGCGACGGTGCGGTCCAGACGCAGGTCGGCTCCGCGGTAGATGGTGGCCATCCCCCCACGAGCCAGGAACGACTCGATCCGGTAACGACCATCTAGCACCCGCCCGAGCAGCGGGTCCGCCGCTGTGGAGGTGGGGGGTTGATTGGGCGTCACGGAGCAAGTCTAAGAGCCGGTGGCGAGTCCGCCGGTTAGGCTCGTTGGTCGTGGCGGATGTGCTGGTGGTCGGGGCGGGGCTTGCGGGCTCCCGAATGTGTTCCCTGCTGCGATCTGCGGGTCACACGGGGCGGTTGACGCTGCTCGGGGCCGAATCCGATCCGCCGTATGACCGCCCACCCCTGACCAAGGATCCAGAGGCGGAGGTGGACCTGCGCGCGGCCATGGACATCGACGTCTGGACCCACGCCGATGAGGTCCTGTTGGGGGTGCGGGCCACCCGGTTGATCCCCGGCCCGGAGCAGCGGGCCGGAGATGCAGAGCCGATCGTGGTGGAGTGCTCCGATGGTGTCCGGCGTGCGGCGCGCGCCGTCGTCCTGGCCACTGGCGCCGATCCGGTCCTGCCTGCCGGCTGGGCGCGACCAGGGGTGCATGTGCTGCACACGCGGGCACAGGCAGCCGACGTGTGGTCCGCGATGGGTCCGGCCACCGACGTGATGATCGTCGGCGGTGGCTGGATCGGGTGCGAGGTCGCCAGCACAGCGCGCTCGCTCGGTGCCCGGGTCGTGCTGCGGGAGTCCGGGTCCTCGGTGCTGGCCGGCCGAGTGCCTGCGGACGTGGCACTCCGGGTCACCAGCTGGCTGGAGGCTGCGGGAATCACCGTCCACGTGCGCGACGAGGTCACCTCGGTGGGCGCCGCGGCCGCGGAGATGGCGGTCGAGGGCACCCCTGCGGACGTGGTCGTGGTGGCACTGGGCGTGCGGCCGGCCACCGAGTGGTTGGCCGACTCCGGTCTGCGGATGTCGCGCGCCGGCGCGGTGCTGGTCGACCCGGTCGGGCGTGCCAGCCTGCCCGGTGTGTTCGCGGTGGGGGACTGCGCCGCTCGGTGGTCCCCTCGGCGCGAGGCGTACCTGCCCGGTGGGCACTGGACCGAGGCACTCAACGGTTCCGAGCGGGTGGCGCCGGTGGTGGCGACGTGGCTGGGTCAGGACGCGGACGGGCACTCGTGGAACTGGGCGGGCGACCCACAGGCAGTGCCTGCTGGCGGGACAGCCGACCCGATCCCGTACGTCTTCAGCGAGATCGCCGGGCGGACCCTCCTGCTGCTCGGCGCCCCCGAGGACGGCCGGGTCATCTGGCGCGAGGCTCCACGACCCGCAGCGCCACAGCGCGAGTCCGATGCCGGCCCGGAGGCATGGACCGCCTTCAGCATCGATTCCGAGGACCGGCTGGTCGGGCTGTGCACCGTCGGGCGGCCGCGAGACCTCGTCATCTCCCGCCGCGCGATGTTGGCCCATGCCCGGGGAACGCCGCTGACAGATCCAGCGGCGTTGGCGGATCCGGATGCGGTGTCCACGGCGATGTTCCCCGGGGAGCGCTGATGGGACACGCCTCCTACTTGGCCGTGATGGCCTTCATCCTGCTCGGGGCGGGTTGGCTGGAGTTCGGGCTGCGCACCCGGGTGTTCCGGCGCTGGCGGCGATTGGCCCTGAGCGTCCTGCCGGTGGCGGTGGTGTTCGCCCTGTGGGATGTGTACGCGATCTCTGCCGGGCACTGGTGGTTCGACGAAGCACTCATCACAGGTGTCCGGCTGCCCGGGGACCTCCCGGTCGACGAGGTGGTCTTCTTCCTCCTGGTCCCCATCGCAGCGATCCTGACGCTGGAGGCCGTGCGGGCGGCCACAGGGCTTCGGGTCGGCGACGAGGCGCCTGAGAAGGATCCCCGCGGGCCGCTGTCCGGCGAGGGGTCGTCCCCCGATGGCGACGGCACGGGGGTGGCTCCGTGACGTACACGCAGATCGCTGTGGTGGCTGTGGGCCTGACCATCGTGTGGGACCTCTGGATCGTGGGCACCCGGTTGTTGACCCGCCGCGTCTTCTGGATGGCCTACCCGATCATCGTCTTCTTCCAGCTGCTGACCAATGGCCTGCTCACCGGATTCCGGGTCGTGCGCTACTCGGGGGAGCACATCATCGGTTCCAGCACACCCGAGGAGGGACCACCGGCGATGATCGGCGACGGGCGGATCGCCTTCGCGCCCGTCGAGGATCTGCTGTTCGGCTTCGCGCTCGTCGTGCTCACGCTGACCCTGTGGGTGCTCTGGGGCCGCCGCGGTGTGCAACGCGAGCCGATGTCCGGCCCTCCGCTGCCTGCGCTGGTCCCGCTGCTGGCCAAGGTCGGGGGGCGCAAGCCGGGCGAGAGCCCGTCACAACCCTGACCCGGCAACGCCGGGTCGCTGAGCGCCCTCGACGTGGTTGCCTGCGAGCTCAGGCGACCTGGCGCCGGGCTCTGCGGGCCTCTCGCCAGGCCCCACCGGCGACCCGGAGCCTTCGCCCCGTGCCCACGGTGGCGCGCTGGTCGAACACCTCGTAGTCGATGTCCTCCACCGCGTC
Organism: uncultured Actinomycetes bacterium; assembly: GCA_963697345.1. Lineage (GTDB taxonomy): Bacteria > Actinomycetota > Actinomycetes > S36-B12 > CAIYMF01 > Prado023. The sequence continues at coordinate 247,048 of CAVONS010000008.1, forward strand.
GACGATGCCGCAGTAGAGCTCGCTGGCTGCCGAGATGCAGGGCTGGGCCTCAGGCTTGAGCAGGGCGATGCCCGGATCGGCGCGCGCCTGCAGCTGGCGGACGCGGCGCACCTGGTACTCCAGGGCCAGGCGGATCTGGGGTGTCAGCACGCGGCGCTCCAGGTCCGCACGACTCACCGCGAACCGGTCCAGGTCGTCGAGCGGCAGGTACACGCGCCCACGCTCGAGGTCCTCGCCGACGTCGCGGATGAAGTTGGCCAGCTGGAAGGCCACACCCAGGTCGTCTGCCCGATCCAACGCCTCGGGCAGGTCCGCGGGGTCGATCGTGCCCAGGACGTGGACCATCTCCCGGCCGATGACTGCCGCCGATCCGTGCACGTAGACGGCCAGGTCGGTGAACGTCTGGTACTCGGTCACGGTGAGGTCCATGCGCATCGAGGTCAGGAAGTCGGCGAAGTGCTCGTGCGGGATGGCGAAGCGCAGCGCGGTGTCGACCAGCGCGCGGGCGATCGGGTCCTGCGAGTGACCGCGGGCGAGGTCGACCAGCACCTGGTCCCCCCAGCGCGCCAACTCGTCCGCGCGCTGCGTGGGGGTCAGGGTGGAGTCCAGGTCGTCCACGATCTCGTCGGCATAGCGCGCGAAGCCGTAGAGGGCGTGTACGAACGGGCGCTTCCCCGGGGGGAGCAGCCGTGTTGCCAGGTAGTACGTGCGGCCATGGTGGGCGTGCAGCTCGCGACAGGCCTCATAGGCCGAGCGCATCTGAGGGTCCACGATCCCCGCTGCATCCAGTTCGCGCCGTGACATGGGCTCATCCTCGCACCTGCGCGGGGCGGCGCCCCGTCCCGGGCGTGCTGCATCTGGCCGGCATCCGGTCGAGGGCCGCTGTATGGGATGCTGCCGGAGTGACCATGCGCATCCGCCTTGCCGCCGCACTTGTGGGGCTCCTGGCCCTGTCCGGGTGCGCCACGGCCACTGACGTCGCGACGGGTTCGGTCGGTGCGGCCATCGACTCCTCGTACTCGGACCTGGCACCGGCACAGCCGACCTCCGACCTGCCGACCATGACCGTGGACCAGTTGCCACCCGAGGGGATCCAGACGCTGGAGCTCATCGCCGCCGATGGTCCCTATCCCTACGACAAGGACGGCTCCACCTTCGGCAACCGTGAGGGGATCCTCCCGCCGCAGCCCTCGGGCTTCTACTCCGAGTACACGGTGGTGACCCCGGGCGAGAATGACCGGGGCGCCCGCCGGATCGTCGGGGGCGAGGACGGCGCCCGCTTCTACACCGCCGACCACTACTCGAGCTTCCGAGAGGTCGTGTCCCCATGAGCAACCGGATCGCACTCTGGCGCGATGCGCCCGACGCGGACGCGGCCGCGGAACTCGCCGCCCTTCTGGACTGGGCCTCGGTGCTCATCGAGGTTCCTGAGGGTGGCGGGCGGGCTGCGTTCTTCGAGGCGTGCGCTGCCGGATTCGGGTTCCCCGACTACTTCGGGCACAACTGGGATGCGTTCGAGGAGTGCCTGGAGTCCCAGGAGTTCGATGAGGTCGAGGACCTCGAGGACGCCGACGGGTTGCTGGTCCTGTGGTCCGGATGGGGTGACATGGCCGCCTCCGAGCCCGAGCAGTTCGCGATCGCGATCGACGTGTTCCGCGACATCCTCAGCGTCTGGGAGGGCGCGGACCTCTCGGCCCGGGTCGTGCTGATCGGGGAGGGACCCCAACTCTCACTGGGCAAGCACCGAAGCGCGCGGGAGATCTTCACCGACGAGGACTACGACATCGAGGAGCCCGTGGGCTGAACCACGAGGGCGCCGGCACGTACTCGCGCGGCAGCGCTGCGCGGACGTATCCCGCGGTCGACTGGGTGCCCGACGATCAGCCGCCGCTCGCCGGGGCTGGACACGAGCACCACGCTGACCATGATCAGGGCGAACAGCGAAGCCAGCCCGTCGCGGACATCGACGAGGGTGTCGGCCGTGGCGTTGGCCTCGGCCATCCCGTGCAGGACCAGGATCGTCGTGATGATCATCACGACCCGCAGTTGGGTACCGGTCAGCCCGGTGGCGGCAAGCAGGGGCAACGCCCAGAGCAGGTACCACGGCTGGACCACGGGGCCCAGCGCGACGATCGCGAGCAGTGTGAGGGCGGCCCCCCGCACGGGGGACCGGCCCTCGGGGCGCAGGACCAGGTACAGGCCGATCGCTGCTCCCGCCAGCATCGCGACGCCCCGGAAGAAGCTCACGGCACCGTCGACGGTGCCCAGCCCGACCCAGTCCAGGACGGTGCCGACGGCCATGCCGACAGCTGTCGGCGGGGACAGCCACGTTCGGACGGTGCCGGGGGTGCTCAGTGACGCCACCCATCCCAACCCGACCCCGACGGTGGCCGACAGGATGGCGAAGACAACCAGGACGATGGCCGAGGACTTCACCCAGGCCCAGATCCGCTGCCGCCAGGAGGCGTGGGTGCCGGCCCAGATCAGGCCGGCGAAGGGCAGGACCACGAGGGCGATGGGCTTCACCCCACCGGCCAGCCCGATGAGGACCACACCGAGGACCGGATGGCGCTCGACTGCCAGGGCCAGGCCCGCAACCATCAGGCCCACCATGAGCGCGTCGTTGTGTGCCCCGGCGACGAAGTGCATGAGGACGAGCGGATTGAGCAGCACCAGCCAGACGGCCTTGGGCGGGTCGATGCCGTGGGCATGGGCCAGGCGTGGCAGGTAGACGATCAACATCGCCACGCCCGTGAGGGCGATCAACCTGAAGAGCAGCGCACCGAGGAAGGAGTTGGTGCCGACCAGCGCGGCCACACCCTGCTGGAGGATCAGGAAGGCGGGCCCGTACGGGGTGGGCGACTCGGCCCAGAGGGGATCCGCGCCGGTGAGGAACCAGCCGGGAAGGGCCGAGACGCCGTTCTCATAGGGGTTCAGTCCCTCGAGCAGCAGTTGTCCCTGGGCGAAGTAGGAGTAGGCGTCCCTGCTGAACAGGGGTGGCATGAGCAGCAGCGGGGCCATCCAGACAGCCAGGATCAGGACCAGCCGGCGGTCGTCGCGCTCGAGGTCATCGAGAACGTCGTGCCCGAGGACCAGCCAGGTCTGCAGGAGCAGGGCGACGCCGGCGAACACTGCCACTCGGGAGAGCACTTCGCCCGCCGTGGTGGAGCGAAGGCTGCTGACCACGGCCATGTCGAGCAGCGCGGAGTTGGCCGGCAGCCACCCCACGCCCAGGGCTCCCAGGGCCATCAGGGAGCTGCCGAGCAGTCCGGGAAGGGCGTAGTGGGCCGCCATGGCCCGGTCGATCCGAGCCTGCGAGGTGCCCACCGCCGCAGCCATACCAGTGAGGGTACGCCGCGGCCAGGGGGTGGCTTGCCCTACGGGCGGGCTTCTCTCAGCGTGACAGCGACCGGGGCAGGGGGCCCACGATGCGTTCCGCGGCGATCCTGCCCGAGATCAGCACCATGGGCACACCCACCCCGGGCTGTGTCCCCGACCCGGTGAAGACGACGTTCTCGCCCCAGCGATTGCCCGGGCGGAACGGACCGGTCTGGAGGAACGAGTGCGCTGAGGCGAACGGGGAGCCCCGTTCCATGCCCTGCTCGGCCCAGTCCAGAGGTGTGGTCAGGTGCTCGATCTCGATCGCGTCGCCGAAGCCGATGTACCCACGCTCCTCGAGCACCGAGACCATGTGGTCCCGATAGCGGGGCCCCTCAGTCGTCCAATCGATCGGGGCGTCGAGGTTCGGGGTCGGGAAGAGCACGTAGTAGGACTGCTTGCCCTCCGGTGCCAGGCCCGGATCGGAGCGGGTCGGGTTGGTCAGGAACAGGCTCGGGTCCGCCATGAGCTGGCCTCGATCGATCAGGTCCGTGAACACGCCCTCCCAGGATCGCCCGAAGTGGATGTTGTGATGGGCGATCTTCGAGTAGTGGGCCGAGGATCCCGCCAGGAGGACCGCGCAGCTCGGGGAGTAGGTGAGGCGCCGGACCGACCAGGGCTCGATCCCGAGCAGGTCCCGGTAGGCAACCGGGAGGTCCGGGTTGAGCACCACGACGTCGGCCGGGATCCGCTCACCCTCGGCCGTGATGACCGCCGAGGCACGCGAACCGTCATGCTCCACGGTGGAGACTGTCGTGGAGTACCGGATGGTGACGCCGTGCTTCTGCGCGGCAGCGGCCATCGCCTCAGGGACCGCGTGCATGCCTCCCTTGGGGAAGAACACACCTGCGACGGAGTCCATGTAGGCGATGACGGAGTAGATCGACAGCGCGTCGTGTGGGCTCATGCCCGCGTACATGGCCTGGAAGGAGAACACACGTTGGGTGCGGGGATCCTTGAGGTAGTCGTTGGCCTTCGGGGCCATCCGGCGGAAGCCCCCGATGGCCGCCAGCCTGGCGAGGTTCGGGGTCAGCAGGTCGAACGGGCTGTCGATGTTGCGGTCGATGAAGTCGGCCATCTCCAGCTCGTAGAGCTCGGTCGCGAAGTCGATGTAGCGCCGGTATCCGGCTGCCTCGTCCGGCCCGATGACCACGGCGATCTCGTCGGCCATCGCGTCGACGTCGGAGTGCACGTCCAGCTGGGATCCGTCGGGGAAGTAGGTCCGGTAGACCGGGCTGACCGGGGCGAGCTCCAGCCAGTCGGACATCTTCTCCCCGACGCAGGCGAAGGCGTCCTCGATCAGCCCCGGCATGGTCAGGACCGTGGGGCCGGTGTCGAACCGGTATCCACCGTCCTCGATGAGGCCGGCACGGCCACCGGGGACGGCCTCCCGCTCCAGCACGGTGACCGACCGTCCGGCGCCGGCCAGGCGCAGTGCGGTGCTCAGGCCGGCGAGACCGGCGCCGACGATGACGACGTTGTCCGTCGGGCCAACAACCGGACCCGCGTCGCTCAGGGGATTCCTCATGTCCCAACCGTAGGGCCAGCGCCCCGTCCCAGCGAACGGTGGACGCCCCGCTGCATCCGGCCGGCGGGTCGTCGGGTGGACAGAGGGGAACCGGTCGCGGCGCAGAAGGCGAAGATCCTGGGCGGCTGATCGCGGGGGCCGCATCGCCCCATGGCGTCGAGGCTCCGGCCCGACGCGGGTGGTTGGGCCCTAGGCTGTGCGCCATGACGCCTGAACCCCGCCTCACGGCGCAACAGCTGCGGAGCTCGGTCCAGGAGACTCTCGATGAGTTCCTTGCCGAGCAGGCGCAGATCCTGTCCGGGATCTCGCCGGACCTTGCCCCCTTCACGCAGTGGCTGGGTGAGCTTCTCGCCGGCGGCAAGCGCCTTCGTCCGGCGTTCTGCATGTGGGGCTACCTCGGGGCAGGCGGACAGGAGCTCGAGCCGGCCCTGCGTGCCGCGGCATCGCTGGAGCTGCTCCAGGCCTGCGCCCTGGTGCACGACGACGTCATGGACGACTCCGACATGCGCCGGGGCAAGCCCGCCGCGCATCGTCGGTTCGCCACCTCCCATCGCGGGGAGGGCTGGGCCGGCGACGCCGAACGCTTCGGGGACAGCTCGGCGATCCTCTTGGGCGACCTCTGCCTGAGCTGGGCCGACGAGTTGCTGTTGCGCTGTGGCTTCGGGCCCGACGAGCTCGGTCGGGCCAAGGATGTCTATGACCGTATGCGCACGGAGCTCATGGCCGGCCAGTTCCTCGACCTGCTCGAGCAGGCGCGTGGCGGCGGCTCGGTCGAGCGTGCTCTGCTCGTGGTGCGCTACAAGTCGGCCAAGTACACGATTGAGCGGCCGCTGCACCTGGGTGCAGCTCTGGCTGGGGCCGACGCGACCATGATGGACGCGATGTCGGACTACGGACTCCCGCTCGGTGAGGCCTTCCAGCTGCGTGATGACGTCCTGGGTGTGTTCGGTGACCCGGCGGAGACGGGCAAGCCGGCCGGGGATGACCTGCGCGAGGGCAAGCGCACGCTGCTGGTCGCCACGGCGGTGCAGCGGGCCAGCAAGGAACAGGCCTTCCACCTGCGTGAGGGCCTGGGCGATCCCCATCTGAGTGCGCAGGCCATCGATGAGCTGCGCGAGATCATCGTGGCGACCGGTGCGCTCGACGAGGTCGAGTTCCTGATCTCCCAGCGGACCGACCAGGCCGTGGCGGCCCTGGGTGCGGCCGATCTGGCCGCCGATGCCGGCACCGCGCTGACTGAGCTCGCCGTTGCCGCCACCGCCCGGAGCGTGTGATGTCCCAGGCCCTGTCCCAGCGCCTCACCTCGGGTGAGCCTGTCTTCTCGTTCGAGTTCTTCCCCCCGAAGACCGATGCGGGGGAGCAGCAGCTGTGGTCGGCGATCTCCGAGCTGGCGCCCTTGGCCCCGACGTTCGTGTCGGTGACCTATGGCGCCGGGGGCTCCACGCGCGATCGGACGGTGCGCATCACCGGCCGGATCCTCGCGGAGACGGGTATGGATGCCGTGGCTCATCTCACGTGCGTGGGGTCCACCGAGGTCGAGCTCCGCGAGGTCCTGGCCAGCTACCAGGACGTGGGCATCAGCAACCTTCTCGCCCTGCGCGGCGACCCGCCCGGCGGCCCGGGGACCGAGTGGACGCCGGTGCCCGGCGGGCTCTCCCATGCCGATGAGCTGGTACGCCTGGCCAGGAGCCACGGGGACTTCTCCATCGGGGTTGCTGCGTTCCCGGAGGGGCACCCGGAGTCCGCGGACCTGTCCAGCGATGCCGGTGTCCTGCTCGCCAAGGAACGGGCCGGCGCCTCCTTCGCGATCACTCAGTTCTTCTTCCGTGTCGAGGACTACTTCGCGCTTGTGGCGCGGGCGACCGAGCAGGGGGTCACGATGCCGATCCTGCCGGGCATCATGCCGGTGACTGACGTGCGCCAGATCGAGCGCTTCGCGGTCCTGTCCGGAGCGCAGTTCCCGCCGGAGCTGGCTGCACGGTTCGAGGCGGTGTCCGACGATCCGTCGGCGGTGACCGACCTGGGGATCGAGGTCGCGACCGAGCTGGCTGAGAAGCTCCTGGCCGGTGGGGCGCCGGGCCTGCACTTCTACACGTTGAACCGGTCCACGGCGACCCGCGAGATCTTCGCCCGACTGACCGGCTAGGGCGCCGCCGATCATGGACCGTGCCACGTACTTCGCGCAGTGGTCGACGCTGCACGGTGGTGCCCGGCCCACGGGTGTCGTCGGTGGCTGGCTGACCCTCGTCCATGTCGTGGCCCGTCCGCTGGTGAAGCTGCGCGTCCCACCTGATGTCGTCACGATCCTGGGCCTGCTGATCGCCCTGGGTGCGCCCTGGCTCGCCTCGCTGGGTCGTGGAGGTGTCCTTGCAGCGGCACTGATCGTGGCGCTCAGCGGGCTCTTCGACTCCCTCGACGGCGCTGTGGCCGTGATGACCGGTCGGACGAGCACGTGGGGAGCGGTTCTGGACGCGGTGTCCGACCGCGTCAGCGACGCCGCGTTCGTGGCTGCGCTCTGGGTGGTCGGCGCACCTGCCGGGATGTGCGTGGCCGCCCTGCTGCTCTGCTGGCTGCAGGAGTACACCAGGGCCCGGGCGGGAGCCGCCGGGATGACCGAGGTGGGCGTGCTGACCGTCAACGAGCGCCCGACCAGGGTGATCGTGGTCGCGATGTTCCTGCTGGCCAGTGCAGCTCGGCCTGCCGACGATCCGAACTGGGCGACATTGGGCGCAGGTCTCCTGGTCGTGCTCGGCGTGGTCGGGCTGGTGCACCTGCTCGTGGTGGTGCGCCGTCGGCTTGGGGGTGCCGCCTGATGGATGCCGAGCATGCCGCCCAACTGATGCTCGTGGTGGCGGTTGTCATCCTGGCGGCGGTGGGTGGTGTGCGCCTGGCTGCGCGATTCGGTCTGCCCGGCCTGCTGTTCTACCTGGGCCTGGGCCTGCTGATCAGCGACGAGGGCATCGGTGGGGTCGCCTTCGACAACGCCGAGCTGGCCACGGCGCTGGGCTACGCCGGGCTGGTCGTGATCCTCGCCGAAGGTGGCCTGACCACCAGGCCGTCCACGGTGCGTCCAGTCCTCGTGCCGGCCGGGATCATGGCCTCGCTCGGAGTTGCCATCAGCATCTTCCTCGTCGCCCTGCCGCTGCACTGGCTCGCCGGCCTCGACCTGCGCGTGGCTGTGCTCATCGGTGCCGTACTGGCTCCCACGGATGCGGCGGCCGTGTTCACGGTGGCCCGGGGCCTGCGGCTGCCCTCCCGGCTGCAGACCCTGTTGGAGGCGGAGTCAGGCTTCAACGATGCCCCGGTCGTCGTGCTGGTCGTGCTGCTGTCCACGACCGTGGGAAGTGAGATGCCGGCGTGGCTGGTGCCCATCATCGTCATGGCCGAGCTGATCGGCGGCCTTGTCCTGGGTGCGCTGGTGGGGCTGTTCGCGCGGTGGCTGCTGCCCCGCCTCGCGCTGCCGGCCGCGGGCCTGTATCCCATCGCCGTGATCGCGCTGTTCATGCTCAGCTACGGCCTGGCCGTGGTGCTGCACACATCGGGCTTCGCGGCTGTGTACGTCACCGCCCTGATCCTTGCCGCCTCCGAGCTGCCGCACCGACGGTCGGTGCTCGGCTTCGTCGAGGGGCTCGCGTGGGCCGTGCAGATCGGCCTGTTCGTGATGCTGGGGCTGCTGGTGGTGCCAGATCGCCTGCCCGAGGCGATGGGCGTTGCCGTGCTCGCGGGGGCCGCGCTGCTGTTCCTGGCCCGGCCGGCCAGCGTCGTGGCCTCCCTGGCGCCGTTCTGGCGCCCCGGGTGGGTGTCGCGGGTCAGCCGCACCGCACCGATGCCCTGGCAGTGGGCTGCCTTCGCCTCCTGGGCCGGCCTGCGTGGAGCGGTGCCCATCGTGTTCGCCACGATCCCGCTGGGGGCGCTCGGCGCCGACGGCGAGCTCATCTTCGATGTCACCATGCTGCTGGTCGTCGCCCTGACGCTGCTGCAGTCACCCACGATGCCGATTCTTGCCCGCCGCCTCGGACTCGTGCGTCCCGAGAAGGTGGGCGAGCTCACCGTCGAGGCTGCGCCGCTGGACACCATGCATGCGGCGTTGCTCGACCTGGACATCCCGGCGGGGTCGCGGGTGGTCGGGACGTACATCACAGAGCTGCCCCTGCCCACAGGTGCCGTCGTGTCGTTGGTGGTGCGTGGGGGCCACACCCTCGTCCCGGACCGCAACACCCGGGTCAAGGTGGGTGACCGGCTGCTGATCGTGAGCACCCTGAACGCCCGTGCGGCCACGGAGAAGGCGCTGCAGTCCGTGTCGAGCGCTGGACGTCTGGCCGGCTGGGTCGAGGGGCGCGCCGAGGAGTAGTGCGGGTCAGGCGCGGCCGACCAGGTCCGCCACGATCTCGGCCGACATCCCGACCAGCGGCAGGCCACCGCCGGGATGGGCCGAGCCGCCGACCAGGAACAGCCCGGGGATGGGCGAGGCATTCTGCGGGCGCAGGAACGCTGCCCGCGCGCCGTTGGATGACGTTCCGTAGATCGCGCCGCCGGGTGCGCCGGTGGCCCGCTCCAGGTCAGCCGGGGTGCGGATCTCGCGCCAGAGGATGCGACCCGTGAGGTCCGTGCCACGTTGGGCCAGCCGAGCCACCACGTGGTCCGCATAGGCCTCTGCCCGGCCCGGCGCATCCCAGTCGATCGTGCCGGGGACCCGCCCGCCATCCGAGTGCCGAGGTGCGTTGACCAGCACGAACCACGCCTCACCGCCCTCGGGGCGCATGGCTGGGTCGTCGGGAACGCAGGCGTAGATCGTGGGGTCGTCGACCGGTGCGGGTTCGCGGCCGAAGATCGCATCGAACTCGGGGTCGTACTCACGCGGGAACCACACGTTGTTGTGCGTGAGCCCCGCAGTGCGGCCCTGGACGGCCAGCAGGAGGACGAAGCCCGACAGCGAGGGCGTGGCCCGAGCCAGGCGGCGCACCGGGTCCCTCGGCGCGCGATCGCCAAGAAGGGTCCCGTAGACCGAGCTCGCGTCAGCGTTGGCCACCACGACATCGGCGGGCAGCACCTCGCCGCCCTCGACCTGCACCCCCGACACGCGGTCACCGGACAGCAGGATCTGCGTGGCACGGGTCGACAGGCGCACGGGGACGCCACGCTCGTCGAGGCGGGTGCGCAGGGCATCACCCAGGCTGCGCAACCCACCGGCGATGTGCCAGGCGCCGAACGTGGCCTCGACGTAGGGGATCGTGGCCAGCACAGCCGGGGCGCGGCGCGGATCGGAGCCGGAGTACGTGGCGTAGCGATCGAAGACCTGCCGGGCCCGCCAATCGCCCAGCGAGCGGTGGCCCAGGCTGCGCAGCGTCTGCCAGGGGGCGACCGTCCGCACGGCGGAGAGGTCACGTGCCAGGGGGATCAGGTCACGGGTCCCGGTCAGCGGTGACTCGAGGAACGGCCGTCGTGTGACGGCCCACATCTGTCCGGCCCGCTCCATCAGCGTGCGCCACTGTTCGGCGGCGGCGCCACCGAACGCCGCACCCATCGCGGCCGCGCCCCGTCCGACGCCGGCGCCCGGCATGGGCAGCGTCGAGCCGTCGGCGAACCGGTAGGTGAAGCCGGGGTCCAGCGCCACCAGCTCGACGCTGTCCTCCAGCGGAGCGCCGGTCTTGAGGAACAGGTCGCGGTAGACCGCGGGGATCGTGAAGAGGCTGGGACCGGTGTCGAAGGCGAAGCCGTCGCGCCGGAAGGTGCCGAGCTTGCCCCCGTGGGTGTCTGAGGCCTCGACCACGGTGACCTCGTGGCCCTTGACCCGGAGCCGCGCAGCGGAGGCCATCCCACCCATGCCGGCGCCGATGACCACGATGCGTGCCATGGTCGAAACCCTACGTGTGAGGTGTGACTGGGTCTTCGGCGGAGGCTGGGACGGGTCGCGCGCCGACATGCACGTCCCGCCCCTTCCATGACAGGGAGCCACGGCGGCGCCGCCACCACGACAACGCCGTGAGGGTGTCCAGGGCCAGGATCGCGAAGGGGTGGGACCAGCTGTCCGCGACGCGACCGCCGGTGCGGCGCGCGACCAGCACCCGTCCGGTGACTCCCGCGGCATAGCCGATCCCGCCCAGGATCCGCGTGCCCGCTGAGCCGGCCACCAGCATGGCAACCGGCGGAAGCACGTAGGCGAACGTCACGATGCCGGTCGCACCGATCGATCCGGCAGGTGAACCGAAGGCCGCCCAGAGCGACTTGGTGTAGCCGTCCACGAGCTCCGCGCGGGAGGTGTACATCCGGCAGGTGGCCAGATCGGTGCCGTCGGTGACGTTGGCCCGGCCGCCGGCAGCCTTGACCGCGCGCGCGAGGGCGATGTCCTCGAGCACCTCGTGCCGGACGGCGCCGTGCCCGCCGATCCGCAGGTGGGTGGCTGGGCGGATCGCCAGCACCTGGCCGTTGGCGGCCGTCAGCGAGGGCCGTGGTGACCCTTCGGCGATGACGAGGGGAAGGGTGGTCAACCACGACCACTGCAGCAGCGGCTGGACGAGCCGCTCGGCCGCCGTGATCGCGATCTGGCGTGGGTAGGGGCTGGCCAGGTCCAGGCCGGAGTCGGCCATGAGGGCCGCGATCCGACCTATGGCGTCGGGAGCCAGGGTCACGTCGGCGTCCACGAAGACCAGCAGGTCCGCAGCGGGGTCGGTGGCCGCGGCGGCCTCGGCCAGGCGCTGGCAGGCCCACGGCTTCCCGAGCCACCCGGGCGGAGGAAGGTCGTGCCCACCGTCGAGCACCTCGAAGCGGGGGTCGTCGACCACGTGGGCGCGGACCAGATCGGCGGTCCCATCGGTGGAGCCGTCGTCGAGGATGAGCACGCGCAGGTCGGGATGGTCCTGGCTGAGCAGGCCCGACAGGCAGGGTCCGATCCGCTGGACCTCATCCCTGGCCGGCAGCAGGACGGTGACCCTCGTGCCCTCCGTCGTCGGGGCCGCTGGACGCGGAGCCCTGCGCAGGTGGCGGGAGTTCCAGGCCGTGTGTGCCGTGAGGGCGATCGAGAGGGCCGTGGCGGCGAGGACGGCGGCCCGGGCTGGCTTCATGGCCCACTTGGCGTGGCGGTGGGGGAGGGGGTCACGCGCAGCTCGGGGACGACGAGCCGCGCCCAGGGGATGACGGTCAGGCCCATCGCCGCAGCCCCCCACAGGGCAACCGCGGGCCGGGCGAAGAACACTGCCGCAGCCATCACGTTGGAGGCATAGATCCACAGCATCAGGACGTGGGGCATGCGGTCGTCGGCGACCGATCGGGGCAGGTGGTCCAGTACCCAGAAGATCAGCAGTCCGGTGGCGAACCAGCCGGCGTAGTTGGTCAGGGGGATACCGGGTGAGCCGGGCAGCGCTGGGGTGGGGTCAGCGAATGCCCAGTGCCCCTCACCGACCATCTGGGGGTCGAGGAAGAGGTCCCATGCGGTGATGGTCCAGGCGCCGATCAGGACCACCTGCCAGCGCCGGCTACCCAGGCGCCACGCGAGCAGCAGCATCGGGTAGGCGGCCATGCACCAGGCCATCGGGATCAGCAGGGGCACATCGAGGAGCATCGGTCCGAGCCGCTCGCCGTAGCGGTAGGCGCCGAACGGAACGCCCGTGGCTGTTCCGATCGCCTCGATGGCCAGCCCGATCACAGCGGTCGCGCCGTACAGCGTGGCAGCCCACCTGATCCCGCGGTGCACGGCGGCGTGGCTTGCCCCCGCGGCCGCGAAGAGGAGCACGGAGGTGATGGTGGCGGCATCACGCAGATCCTCGGGCAGCAAGCACCCAGACGATCTGGGACAGGATCCCGGCAGCGCCCAGGATCCACGGCAGGGCGGCCAGCGGGCGGGCAGCCACATGCGGTGCAGCCTCCCCATCCACGCTGCCGAGCACGTAGCAGAGTGTAGTGACGCCGCCCCCAGAGCCGCAGGCACAACCCCACCCCCCGCCCCCCCACCCCCCCCACCCGCGAATCTCCTCCGCCACATCCGATCTCCTCCGCGAGCACAAGGAGGAGATCGGATGTGGCGGAGGGAATTCGGGGACTGGGTGGGGGTTAGCGTTGCCAGGTGTAGGGCGTCGTTGTTGAGACCTTTGCGAGGCCCGCGCGTTCGAGGATCGGTCGGGAGTCCGGCGTGGAGTCACTGTTGACCAGGGTCTTGCCCAGGGCGACCGCCGACCGCGCTCGTGCGGCGGTCAGCGCACGGTAGATGCCTCGTCCCCGCCAGCCCGGCCGGGTCGCACCGCCCCAGATGCCCGCGAAGACTGTCCCGGTGACCGGCTCCAGCCTCCCGGTGCTCACGATCAGGCGCCCGGTCCGGGGACCGGTGGCCTCGGCGACCCAGAGCTGCACGCCGTCGTCGCGGGACAGCCGACGCAGGAGGTCCTCGGCCATGGCCTCGGACTCGGCCGCAGGCACAGGCCCACCGAAGACCTCGTCCGCCAGGGCGCTGGCTGCCCGCACGTCGCCCTCGTCGCTGACCCGCCGCAACGTCACCCCCTCGGGAAGGGGGACGTCGACGGCCAGCGCCCGTGCCTGGCCGATCATGATCGACTCCGGCTCGCCGGCGGTGAACCCGTGGACCAGAAGGGCCTCGTGCAGTCCGGGGGCGTGGTCGTGGCCACGGGTCTTCCACTCGACCTGTCTGATCGCGGGGTTGTCCCGGAAGTGTGTGATGGCCGCGCCGACGAGGCTCCGGATCCCCTCGGCGTCGGCGCCACCGAGGTCGCGGTAGGTGATGAAGCCGCGGCCACCGGGGAAGGACGCGAGGTGCAGTGGCCCGTGTCGGGTGACCGAGGTCGCGCCAGCGGTCTCGGCGTCGGTGCGCAGCTGGGTGTCGTAGGCGCCCAGGAGCTGCGCCGGGTCAGTCACGACGGTCGTTGTCCTGGGCGATGGCGGGGCCGGGGACTGGTCGCCCGGCGACGGTGCCCTCGGCGCGGAGCAGGGCGAACCGCGCGAAGAGTTCCTCGCTGTACCAGTCGAGCTGTGTGGTCTGGGCGATCACCTGCTGGTGAGCGGGGCGGCGGTGGGCGAAGTCCGACAGCGCGGGGCCGTCGGACCAGGTCGAGAAGGTGCCCTGCAACCCGACCGGGGCCTCGCCGATCCCCATGGCGAACGTGAGTCCGCCGCCCTCCTTCACGTCGAGGACCACGGGTGGCACCGAGTTCCAGAACGTCGGCCACATCCGGGGCTTGATCCGCCCGCGGGTGATCGCTGCGATGGGGCCGTCCCATCGGTGCGGTATCGAGTTGCCGAACGGCTGCTGCTTGGCCCAGAGCCCCGTGCTGCTCAGTGGGCGCATGACCCAGGTGGCCGACTCCTCAGCGATCCGGTTCCAGTCCCGGGCGACGGGGGAGTCGACGAACCGGTGTGGTCCCTGCTCGTCGGCCCAGCACAGCAGGACGCCCCAGTGGTGTGGATCTGCGTCCCGAGGGGTGAAGGTCCTCCCGGTCCCGGTGCCCAGGAGCTTGGCGAACTGGACCCCGGGCATGGTGCGCGCGGCCCGACGATGGCGTGCCATGTGCGTGATCGCTGTGGGGATGTGCCTGGTGGGGACCCCCCAGATGTGCAGGCTCACGACCGCGGGCTGGGACATGTCCCCAGTATCGCGGACCTGGGGGTTGACGGTGTCAGACCGGGGGCGTACGGTGAAGCCAGTTCGAACACCCGTTCGAACGTGGTGCTGGTGGAACCGCCCGACCCCGGACCGCCCAGCACCCGGGGATCGGCCTGCGTGAGGGCGAGGGAAGCGCAGGAGCGCAGGCCGATCCCCCCCGCTCTGCCGTCTTCCCCGGCGAGGTAACCGTTTCCGCCCAGGAGGACCCATGAGCCGCACGTATGCCGACCCGATCGATGTCCGCTCCTCGGGGGAGGGACCCCCCGAGAGCAGTCCGACCCAGTTCCTGTGGCGCGGCCGGCTGTATGTGGTGGGTGAGGTCATCGCGCACTGGATCGAGTCCAGCGCGTGGTGGGGAGGATCCCGCCGGGCGCTGGAGGGTGCCCTGATGGCTCATGAGCACGAGGTCTGGCGGGTCGAGGCCCAGGCGGGCCGATCAGACATGACTGGTGTCTATGACCTGCGCCGGGACATGGTGGCCGACCGCTGGGTCCTCGCACGGGCAATGGACTGACACGTGATGACCCACGAGCTGATTCGACGACGAGGAGACCTCAGATGAGTGCTGTTCCCATGAGCCCCCCGGTCCCGTACCAGGCACGCGAGCTGTTGGGCAGTGCCGCCCGGGGCCTGCTCGAGGCCTATGCGACCCCGGACCCGGCCCGCCGGTACGCCACCGCGCACCTGGCCGCGCTGCGGGCCGCTGCCGCTGTGCTTGCCGCCCGGGCACATCCCGTGCGCCAGAGCGGTCGCATCCGAAGTGTCTGGACCCTGCTGCCCGTGGTCGCCCCCCAGATGCAGGAGTGGGCCGCGTTCTTCGCCGCGAATGCCACCAGGCGCGCAGCGGCCGATGCTGGCCTCCCCGTGGTCAGCCAGCGGGAGGCCGATGATCTGGTCCGGGATGCTGAGTCGTTCCTGGTCCAGGTCGCGGCGGCGATCGGGATCGACCAGCAGGCGATCCTCCCCAACGAGTTCTAGGGCTCCTGGTGTCGAGCTTCGTCCATCTGCATGTGGCCTCCGGCTACTCGTTGCGCTACGGAACCTCCCGGCCGGAGGCCCTCGTGGAGCGCGCGGCAGCGATGGGTCAGGACGGCTTGGCACTGACTGACCGGGAGGGCACCTACGGTGCTGTCGCTTTCGCGTTGGCCTGTCGGGCGGCAGGTATCAGCCCGATCCTCGGCGTGGATCTTGCTGCTGCCCCGCAGGTGTCTGTCTCAGCTGGCCCGGCCCGGCCCCAGCCGCGTGTTCCCACCCCGGCTCGTGGTGGGGTGGGGGTGGATCCGGGGCATCCCCGGGTCGTTCTGCTCGCCCGCGGGGCGGCGGGATGGGCCTCGGTGTGCCGGGCGGTCTCCGCGGCGCACCTGTCCGGGGAGCGTGGCCGTCCGCTGCTGACCCTGCCGATGCTCGGTGAGCACGCGGAGGGGCTGGTGGCCCTGCTCGGTCCGGACTCCGATGTGGGCCGGGCGCTGGCACGTCGTCGGCCCGACGAGGCTGAGCACCTGCTGGCAGGCTGGCGCGAGGTGCTGGGTGCGCAGGTGTGCATCGAGATCGTGTCCCACCGCAGTGGCGCGCGCGGTGACCGGGCCACGATGTCCAGCGCGTTCGCCGCGCGGATGCTGGCCTTCGCCAGGCGGGCTGGTGTGCCGGCGGTGCTGACCAACGCCGTTCGGCACATGACACCCGAGCAGGCACCGGTTGCCGACGTCCTGGATGCGATCCGACGGTTGGTCCCCCTGAACCCGCGGCACCTGGAACGTGCCAATGCCCAGGGCTATCTGAAGGACTCCGGTGAGATGCAGGTCGTCGCCGGGGAGATCGCCACGGCGGCCGGGGTGGGTCGATCCGGGATGCAGCGGCTGCTGTCGATGACCCGAGACCTCGCGGACTCCTGTCGGCTGGACCCGGGCGCTGACCTGGGCATCGGCTCGGTGCATGTCCCCGAGCTCGACATCCTGTTCCCAGCCGGTGCCCCCGGGCTGGGGCGCGAGCAGATCCGCAGCGCCCCGGAGTCGGTCCAGGCCCGGATGGCGGACAGGGTGCTTCTCGATCGTTGCCGATCTGTGCTGGACGAGCGCTTCACCACGCTGCGCACCCATCGTGCGGCCACTGAACGGCTCGAGGCCGAGTTGGCGACCATCGCCACCCTGGGCTACGGGGGCTACTTCCTGACCGTTGCCGAGGTGGTGGACCTCATCCGCGGCATGGGTGTGCGTGTGGCCGCGCGTGGGTCCGGCGCCGGAAGCCTGGTCAACCATCTGCTGGGGATCTCCGGGGTCAACCCCTTGGAGCACGGGCTGATCATGGAACGTTTCCTGTCCCCGTTGCGCCAGGCCCTGCCGGACATCGACATCGATGTGGAGTCCGCGCGTCGCACGGAGATCTACACCCGGATCCTGGAGAGGTTCGGTGGCCAGCGGTGCGTGGCGGTGTCCATGATGGACACCTACCGGGTCCGGCACGCCGTGCGTGACGTGGGAGCCGCCCTGGGTATGCCTCCCGGCGAGATCGATGCCTTCGCCAAGGCGTTCCCGCACATCCGGGCCCGTGATGCTCGTTCCGCCCTGGCGGACCTGCCCGAGCTGCGCAGCTCCGGTTTGGGGCGTCTGGCGGCCCAGGGTCGGCTGGACGGCTTCCTCGACCTCGTCGAGGCTCTTGACGGGTTGCCCCGGCATGTGGCGCTGCACCCCTGTGGTGTGCTGCTCAGCGATGGATCGCTGCTGGACCGAACCCCGGTGGAAGCCAGCTGGATGGGGTTCCCGATGAGCCAGTTCGACAAGGATGCCGTCGAGGAGATGGGGTTCCTCAAGCTGGACGTCCTGGGCATCCGGATGCAGTCGGCGATGGCCCATGCCATGGACGAGGTGGTCCGCATCGGCGGGGAGCCCATCGAGCTGGACGCCGTGGCCCTGGACGACCCGGGCACCTTCGAGATGATCCGTACCACCCATACTCTCGGCTGCTTCCAGATCGAGTCCCCCGGGCAGCGGGAGCTGATCGGCAAGTTCGCGCCGGAGACCTTCGGCGACATCATCGTCGACATCTCGCTGTTCCGGCCCGGCCCGGTGAAGTCGGACATGGTCTCCCCGTTCCTACGGGCACGGCAGGGTTGGGCGCAGGCTGATCTCCTGCACCCGGACCTCGAGCCGGTCCTGGCCGAGACCCATGGGGTCGTCGTGTTCCACGAACAGGTGATCGGCGTGATCGCCACGATCACCGGGTGCAGCCTCGCCCAGGCCGACGAGATCCGTCGCACGCTGGGTTCCCCGGAGGGCCAGGCCCAGGTCCGGGCCTGGTTCTACCCGCAGGCGCTGGATCGTGGCTACTCCCTCGAGGTGGTCGAGCGGGTCTGGGACGTGTTGCGGGCGTTCGCCTCATTCGGCTTCTGCAAGGCCCACGCGGCCGCCTTCGCACTGCCCACCTACCAGTCCGCGTGGTTGAAGGCCCATCACCCGGCGGCCTTCCTGTCCGGGGTGCTCACCCACGACCCCGGCATGTACCCCAAACGACTGATCCTCGACGACGCCCGGAACCTCGGGATCAGCATCCTCGGGGTGGACGTCAACCGCTCGGAGTCCGTCTACCGGGTTGAGAGCTGTCCGACTCCGGGGTCCCGGCCGACGCTTCCCGGGCTGCCCGACGGCAGCGCCCATGGGATCCGCCTGCCGCTGACCGAGGTCAAGGGGATCTCCTCGGCTGAGGTGGAGCGGATCGTCGCCGGGCAGCCCTACGCATCCCTGTCGGACTTCTGGCAGCGTGCAGCGGTCTGCACCCCCGTGGTGGAGAACCTGGTCCTGGCCGGGGGGTTCGACACGATCTATGGGATCGACCTGTCCAGCGGAGCGCGCCTGCGCGGCCAGGTGACCCGTCGTGACCTCCTGCTCGAGGTGGCCGACTGTGAACGCCTGTCACGCAGTGCCCGGACCGGCAGGAGCCGTGGGGCTCGTGCGAAGACGCGTGCCGATCCGCGTGCCGCGCGGGCGGCCAGCGCCTGGGGACCCGGCCGGGCCTCGGAGTCGACGGCTCTCCCCAGCTCGGCCGACCCTGCTCTGGCCGCCGCTGCCCAGTCCCAGGCTGCTGCGCAGGTGCTGCCCAGCGCGGTGCAGCTGTCCCTCGAGCTTCCCATGGGTGGTGGGCAGGGCCGGGGCAGTGGGCTGCCGGAGATGTCGACCGGCGAGGGCGTCCGTGCGGAGCTGGACATCCTCGGCATGGATGTCAGCCACCATGTCCTGGACTTCTACCGGCCGATGCTGGCGGACCTCGCCGTGGTGCCGGCCCGGGACCTCCTGGCCCAGCGATCCGAGAGTCAGGTGTGGGTCGCGGGGGTGAAGGTCGCCACCCAGACCCCGCCGATCCGCAGCGGTCGGCGGGTTGTGTTCCTCACCCTCGATGACTCGACCGGCCCGGTCGATGCGACCTTCTTCGAGGACGCCCAGGACCCCTATGCCGCGACAGTATTCGCCGGCTGGCTGCTGATGGTCCGCGGAGTGACGCGGCGGACCGGGCCACGGGGCATCTCGGTCCGGGCGACCGGGTGCTGGGACCTCGGGGTCGTGCACGAGGTCTGGCAGGCGGGGGGCCGGGAATCGGTGGCCGAGTACATCGCCTCCTTCCCGACGGTCGACACCCGTCGCCGGCGCGCCGCGCAGGTCGTCGACGTCCCGGTGGCAGAGGACGCCACGTCAGGTCAGCGGGCAGTCGGACGCTCTCCGGTGGGGATCGGTCGCACCGCAGCGGGTGGGATGGGCCAGCGTCGCCGGGTGCTGGTCCACGCCAGCGGCTTCAAGCAGTCGCCCTACGCGGACGTCAAGCCGGCAGGTGACGATCCAGCTGGTCCACCCAAGGCGCCCGACCCCCGCACCCGGGCACCGGGCAAGCTCTGGCACGCCAGCCCTGGGAGCAGCGGATGGTAGGAAGTCCCCCAGGAGGTGTCACGTGAGCCGGAGTCAGATCACCCGCCCCCCGGCGCCCACGGGCCTGGGCGACGATGATTCTGGCTGCTCCATCCTCCACGTGGACATGGATGCCTTCTTCGCGTCCGTGGAGGTCGCCAGGCGCCCCGAGCTGCGGGGGAAGCCCATGATCGTCGGCGGGGTGGGCAGCCGAGGGGTGGTCGTGGCCGCCACCTACGAGGCACGCAAGTACGGAATCCACTCCGCCATGCCCATGAGCCGAGCGCTGCGGCTGGCCCCCGACATCATCGTGGTGCCCGGGGACCACGCCCACTACTCCGAGGTCTCAGCCTCGGTCATGGAGCTCTTCACAGCGGTCACCTCGCGAGTCGAGGTGCTGGGCCTCGATGAGGCGTTCCTCGATGTCTCGGGTGCCCGTCGCACCCACGGGTCCCCGCGGGCCGTTGCCGAGATGATCCGTGCCCAGGTGTTCGACGAGCAGGGCATCACCTGCTCGATCGGGGTGGCTCCCACCAAGTTCGTTGCGAAGCTGGCCTCCACCCAGTGCAAACCCGATGGACTCCTGGTCGTGCCCGCTGACCGGGTCATCTCCTTCCTGCACCCCATGCCTGTCGGTGCGCTGTGGGGAGTCGGTGAGCGAACCGAGGAGCAGCTGCACCGGCTTGGCCTGCGTACCGTCGCCGATATCGCCCACACCCCGCGGGCCACCCTGATCCGTGCTCTGGGCAATGCCGCGGGGGCTCATCTGGCCGACCTCGCCTGGGGGCGCGATGACCGCACGGTCAGCACTCACGAGCGCGAGCGCAGTGTGGGAGCCGAGGAGACGTTCGCCCGGGACATCGATGATCCCGAGCTGATCCTGGCCGAGCTGCTCCGGTTGTCCGAGAAGGTCGGGGGGCGGATGCGCCGAGCGGGCCTGTCCGGCAGCACGGTCTCGATCAAGGTCCGCTTCGCTGACTTCACCACCATCACCCGCTCACGCAAGCGCAAGGTGCCCACGGACGTCAGTCGCGAGATCTTCCATGAGGCCCGCGCGCTGTTCCAGGCGCTACACCTGGACAGGGCACGAATCCGGCTGGTCGGGGTCCGCGTCGAGGGCATCCTGGAATCGGACGAGGTGGAATCCCAACTCATCCTCGGCGCCCCCGACCGCGGCTGGCGCGAGGCAGAGGAAGCCGTCGACCGACTGTCGGCCAAGTACGGGTCGGGCAGTGTGCGCCCTGCTCGGCTGCTGCCCGGGCACGCCGACGAGGGGGAGCCGCATGACCCCGTCCGGGGAGCGGAGCCGGGAGGAGCAGTCGCTCGGCGAACCCCCTGACAAACTGATGGGCACCAACACGCCGATTCGGGTTTCCTATTCGGCAAACCCTGCTTATCCTGTGTTCTACACGCCGTTCTTACCACACCCAGTAGGAGGTCCCTGTGCCGCTCTCCGAGCACGAGCAGCGCCTGCTGGAGCAGATGGAGCGGGCCCTCTACGCAGAGGATCCCAAGTTCGCCACGAACATGCGCAGCGCGAAGGCGAGTGCAGGTGATCGCCGACGGGTCGCGATCGGAGTCGTAGCGCTCCTCATCGGCCTGGGCATGCTGGTGGCTGGAGTGGCCGCGAAGTTGGTCATCGTGGGAGTGCTGGGGTTCCTGGCCATGGTCGGTGGTCTCTGGTTGGCCATCAGCGCGATGACTCCTGGCAAGGAGGTCCCGGCGACCGCCGAGGGCGCCGATCCACAGACCCCCACGGATATCTCGAGCCGTCGGACCGGTCGGGGACCCAGGTCCAAGCAACGGTCGGGGGAGTCCCTGACCGATCGCATGGAGGCGCGCTGGCGCAAGCGTCGCGAGACCGGCGACTTCTGACCGATCGGTCCACATCCCCGGGCAGTCAGTCACCATCGGGAGGGAAGCGACGCCCGACGTCCCCTGACGTGTGCCTCGCGTGCGTGAACTGAGTGGTCACCAGGCGATCCCCTGCCGGACGGGATCAAGGCCCTCATCCTGCAGAGGAGCCCCTACTGCACGTGTGCGTCGAGCCACTCGACCACATCGCCGAGCACCTCATCCTTCTCCGGCTCATTGTGGGGCTCGTGGAGCAGGCCATCGTAGATCTTCACCGTCACATCACCGTCGACCTTGCTGGCGAACTCCTCCGTTCCACGGGCATAGGCGATCGGATCGTCGGACCCATGGATCATGAGCAGGGGCAGTGTGAAGTCACTGGCGTGGGCCAGTGCCCAGTCTGCGCCCGTGGCTCCGTCCTTGCCCAGCGCGAAAGACGCCTTGTCGTGGACGAGTGGATCAGCCCGGTACGCCTCGAGCACCTGCGGGTCGCGCGAGAGCCCGGTGTCGTCGAGACCCGAGGGGATGGCGATGGTCGGCAGTGCAGATCCGAGCAGCTTCGCCGCTGTCATCTTGACCTGCTGCTCAAGGACGGGGCTGCGCAGCCCGGCGCTCGAGACGACGACTCCCGCAAGGTCGGGCCGCTGGCGCAGCGTGTAGGTCAGCGCGAGCAGGCCGCCGAGGGAGTGGCCGAAGAGGAACCGCGGCACCCCGGGTACCCGGGCCCTGGCGTCGGCAAGACAGGCCGCGATGTCCTCAAGCGTCCGGTCGAAGGGAGTGTGGCCCCGGCCGCCGGGCGAAGCGCCGTGCCCCCGCAGGTCGAAGGCGCCCACCGCGTACCCGGCCTCGGTGAGCCGCTCGGCGACGTGTGCCTGCCGTCCCGAGTGCTCACCGAGCCCATGGATGTGGACCACGGTGGCCTTGGGCACGCCCGTCGGCTGCCACCAGGTGGCGCTCAGAACGGTGCCATCGGCCGAATGAAGTGCAAAGCTCGTGGACGTCATCTCCGAATCATCCCTCACTGCACATGAGGGAGGAGACGGGGGTGCTGTACGTCCTACTGCGCGCCGGCCCTCCCTTGGGTGCGCGTACCCAGCGCGGCGAGCACCGACCGCGGGAGCGCCACCGCCAGCAGCCGGCGTGACCAGCCGGCGCGGCGGGCCAGGGCGCGCCGCACGATGCGCACGTCGTCGGTCAGGGCCCCCCGTCGCTGCCCACTGTCAGTCCTGGGTCCTTGATCCACCACGCGGGTCCCGCCGGTTGGCGGCTCGTTGGGCGGGCCGGCCGCAGTGGAAGGCCCGGACCCGGACGAGGCGGGCTCTGGCCCGCGCGCGTCCCGGGTGCGCTCGGGCATGCCGTAGCGCTGCCACTCGACGCCATGCAGGATCCGATGCAGTGCACCGATCGCGTCCGCGGAGCCAGCAGAGTCGGGCCCTGCTTCGGGGGCGCTCAGGACGTGGGCGACCTCGGCCAGCGTCGCCCGTGGCGTGGCACGCTGACCTCCCAGGCGCAGATCGATCGTGGTGTCGACGACCTCCTGGTACATCGACTCGGCATCGCCCCTGCGCACGCGTCCACGGCGGCGGGCCACCCGGACCACCCCCGGCAGGAGCATCAATGCCAGGGCGAACAGGAGAAGGATGCGGCGTACGGGCAGGGCACTGCGCGTCGCCAGGCCATCAGCGGTGAAGCCCTCGGCCTCGTCGGGCACCTGGGCCGGGGTATCGCTGTCTGCGTCGGAGGGGGCTTCGGAGGCCTCTTCCGGTGCCTCGGTGGGGGCCGCCTGGTTCGTCTGACTTGAGCCCGTGTAGCTCGGCGTTGTTGCGGTGGGCGCCCCGGGGGTCGGCTCGAAGCGCACCCAGCCCGCCGACCCCATCCACAGCTCGGGCCAGGCGTGGGCGTCGGTGCCGCGCACGATCCACTGGTCGCCCTCCAGCCGGCCCTGCGTGAAGCCGACCGCAACGCGGGCCGGAATCCCCACGGAGCGCGCCATCAGCGCCATCGTCGCGGCGAACTGCTCGCAGTACCCGATGCGCTCGTCGAGGAAGTCGCCCAGCGCATCACCACTGGAGCCTCCCTCGATCTGCGTGGAGTAGCTGAAGCCGCCGTCGATGGTGAACCAGCGCTGCAGCGCGATCGCCGCGTCGAACGGGGTGGTGGCACCGGCGGTGATCTCACGCGCGAGCTGGGGGAGCTCGTCCCCGGTCACCGGCGCGGGATCCTCGAGGTTCTCCGCGAAGACCTGTTCGGGACGAGGGGGCACAGTGCTGGCGGCGCGCAGCGCTTCACTGTCCAGGGACTGCACGGCGGCCACCAGCCCGATGCGCGTTCCCTGGACGCTGCCGCCGTCGGCGCGAATGGGCAGGGACGTCCTCTGGTCCCACACCACCGGCCAGTCGTTGAGTGTGGAGAAGGTCCCTCCCGGGCTGGGCAGGGTCACCCCGGACAACGGGCCGACATCGAGTTGGTACTCGACAAGCGGGCCGGGGGGCGGCTGATTGGCCGACGGGATCGTCCCGTTGCCCAGGGCAGGAGGCACGGGACCGGACTCACTGGGCTGGACCGGACTCCACTGCTCGCCGTCGAAGGTCTCCAGGATCGACAGGCGCAGGTAGTCGGGCCGAGCGGTCGTGGTCGCCAGCGTCATCACGGGCCTGGTGTCGTTGCTGACCAGCGAGCGGCGCAGCGAGACCAGTGCATCGAGCTCGACCGAACCGCCGCCGGACCCGGTGGTCACATCGACGGGTTCAGCCGGCCCACGAAGTGTCGTGAGACCACCTGCCAGGAGGGCCAGCGACGTGATCGCGCCCGCGATCGCCAGCCCGGTCCCCGGGGATCCCGCGCGAGCCCCTGGACTCCAGCGCGCGGCGCGATCCCTCTGCAGGGCCGACAGGATGGCCAGCCACCCCAGGGCGATCACGGCGAAGGCCCACCACGGAGATGTTCCGCGGTTGATCACCCACGGCACCAGGAACAGGGCCGCCAGCGGGATCAGGGTCATGCCGGGAAGGTCGAGGCCGGCAGCCAGGGTGTCCACCACGAGGGCGGCCAGACCGATCCCGGCGACGATCAGCAGGAGCAGTCCCGCGTCCGGCCCGGCCGGCGGTTGTGTGGCGGCTGCGTAGTCGCGGCCCTGGGCGGCGAGCTCCTGCAGGCGTGCGAGCGCCGCCGGTCCTGGCAGCACCCCCCAGCGGGCCTCATCCCGGGCGAAGAGCATGGCAAGGGTGAACAGCAGGGCCCCGAACTGCAGGAGGGGCGTCAGCGGCGCTGGAAGGCGCAGCGTCCGGGATGTCACCCCGACGAGGGCGATGACGGTGACGACGACCACAGTGCGGGTGAACCACCAGGCACCGTCGAGCAGCGGCAGCATGCACAGGGACCCGAGCACGACCGCCAGGGCACCGATCGCCGAGGCATGGACGCGGGCTTCGGAGATCCGCGAGCCCAACGCCTCGACCCGGCCCGCGCGCACGCCGGGTCGCTGCTCCACGTGCCCGCGTGGCGGCTCCCTGCGAACGTGCGTGTCCGTGCTCATCGCAGCGCCGCCAACCCGGACCACGATCGGCTCACGGATTCCGACGTCGTGCCACTGCCTGATCGGCTGCGCTCGAGGGTTGTCGTGCGCCACCCGGCCTGGTGGAACCAGTCGATGGCCTCCGCCTGGTCAGCTGGTGGCCGTAGGGGCGCTGGCTCGTTGCGGGTCGGTGCCCATTGGTCGGCGGCAACTGCGATCAGCAACCGGGTCGGGTTGTAGGACGCGATGGCCGAGAGAAGTCGGGCGCTGGGGGTCCCGACCTGACCAACGATCAGGATCAGCGGTCCGGACCCGCTCGATTGCGCGGAGTAGTTCAGCGACGATGCTGGCACTGCTGCGTGGCTGACCGGCACCGTGGCCAGGGCGAGGAGCAGTTCCCGGCGTTCGATGGGCACCCCGGTCATCGGGGACCCGCTGAAGAGGACGACATCATCGGTGCTGCGCACCGTGAGGTCCCAACCGCTCTCGAGGGCGAGGCAGCCAATGCTTGCGGCCATGCTCAACCCGGCGTCGACCGACGAGACCGGCTCGTGACCACGGTGGTTGCTGTCGTGCATGTCCACGACGAGCGTCACAGCCGAGCGCCAGGGGTTCTCCTCGCTGCGCACCATCAGCGCGCCGGTCCGGGCCGAGGCCTTCCAGTCGATGCGCCGCACCTCGTCACCCGCGTGGTAGTCCCGGGGGATCACGTCATCGGTCGAGGCGCCCCGGGCACCGAGGTGTCCGCTGCCGGTACCGACAGATGCCCCGCTGAGGACGAAGGGGTCCAGGGGCACGACCAGGGGATGCACGATGACCTCATCGCGACCACCAGCGGTGATGACCCTGTGCACCATGCCGAACCGGTCGATGACATGGATGCGCATGGGGCCGAGGTGGTGGATCCCACGGGCTCCGACCTGCAATCGGTAGTGCGAACGGCTGATTCCCTCCCCGGAGATCCCGTTGAGGGCGAATCTGTGGGCTCCGCCCAACTCGTTGGGTGCGTCATCCTCGAGCAGCAGGCTGCGACCGCGCGGGAACGTGCCCCGCACGCTGACGGTGACCTTCAGCTGCTCACCGCTGGCCAGCTCCCTCGAGCTGAGCTCGCGATGCAGGACCATGCCCGACCTCGGACTGCGAGTGAGCAGCGCTGCGGCCACGGGGAGCAGGGCCACGAGTGCGCCGAACTGGACGATCGGGACCCACCTCTGGATCACGCCGATGGCGACCACGCCCAGACCGGTCCCGAGGAACCACCAGCCGCGTCCAGTCAGGCCGATCCGGGTTCGTATCGACCCCGGGGATGCCGGGCCCTGGGACATCTCAGCTCCAGGAGCTTCGGGGGATCCGCGCCACGATGGCCCTGATGGTGTCGGCACCTGAGCGCCCTGTGGCTGCGGTCTGGGCGGAGACCAGGACGCGGTGGCCCAGGACCGTCGGGGCCAGCAGGAGGATGTCGTCGGGCAGGACGAAGGTGCGCCCGTCCAGGGCCGCCCAGGCACGGGCGGCACGGACCAGGTGCAGGGTGCCGCGCGGGGAGGCCCCGAGGCGCAGGTCCTCGCTGGCGCGCGTCGCGGTCGTCACGGCCACGGCCAGGCTGCGCACCGGGTCTGAGACATGCACCTCTCCGACCGCAGCCATCAGCGCAGCGAGCTCGTCGTGTGTTGCCGCGGGGGCGAGGTGGTCCAGGGGGTCGGCGCCAGCGTGCTCGGTGAGCATCCGCAACTCATCGGCCGGGCTGGGGTAGCCGATGGAGATCCGGGCCATGAAGCGGTCGCGCTGGGCCTCGGGCAGTGCGTAGGTGCCCTCCATGTCGATCGGGTTCTGGGTGGCGATGACAAGGAAGGGGGTGGCCAGCGGATGGGTGGTCCCGTCGACGGTGACCTGGTGCTCCTCCATGGCCTCGAGCAGGGCCGACTGGGTCTTGGGCGAGGCCCGGTTGATCTCGTCGGCAAGGACGATGTTGGCGAAGATGGCCCCAGGGCGGAACTCGAAGTCGCGCGTCTCCTGGTTGAAGACCGAGACCCCGGTGACATCGCTGGGCAGAAGGTCCGGGGTGAACTGCATCCGACGGACCGTGACGCCCAGGGTGCGCGCCAGGCTCTTGGCCAACATGGTCTTGCCGACCCCGGGCACATCCTCGATGAGCAGATGGCCGCCAGCCAGCAGCACAGTCAGGGCCATGCGTGTGGCCTCGGGCTTGCCGGCCAGCACGGAATCGACCCCCGCGCTGATGCGGGCAGCCGTGTCGAGGACCGTTCGGTCGAGCATCTCGGTCATACGGACGGGCCTCCTGGCAGTCGCTCGCTGTGACAAGCATCACCCATGCCCGGCCCCGGCGCCACCCCGCCTGCTCACAGCGGTCGGGGCGTGGCCAGAATGGAGGGGACCCGTTGTCCCATGAGGAGTTGCCACATGACCGTCCATCCTGCAGTTCTCGGCCGTTTCTACGACGACTTCGAGGTCGGGGATGTGTACCAGCACCCATTCGGCCGGACCATCACCGAAGCCGACAATGCCTGGTTCACGCTGCTCACCTGCAACACCAACCAGATGCACTTCAACTCCCATCTCTCCTCGCAGAACCCGATCACCCAGGGCCGGATCATCGTCGTGTCCGGCTTCACCGTCGGACTCGTCCTGGGCCTGACGGTCATCGACATGAGCCAGAACGCCGTGGCCAACCTCGGGTGGAACAACATCAAGCTGACCCATCCGGTCTACGTGGGCGACACCATCTATGCCGAGAGCGTGTGCACGGACAAGCGCCCGTCGAAGTCCCGCCCGGACCTCGGGATCATCTCGATGATCACCCGCGCGTTGAACCAGGATGGTGACATCGTCATGACCTACGACCGCTCGGTGATGGTTCCGACCCGCGCCAGCGGCATCGGGCAGAACTACTTCCCCCAGGCCAAGGCCGGTCCGCTGGAGATGCCACCCACCGAGTAGTGGCGCGCCCTTGGGGGAGGGGACGAAGGTCTCTTGTCGCTGAAGTGCGGGCGGGATAGGTCTGGAGCGGGTCCCCATCCGCGGGGCCGGGGCGGGGTGGATGATGAGGCGCGCAGTCGCAGCAGGTGCAGCACTTGTTCTGGCCGGGGGATTGGTCCCTGTGGTCTCGCCGATGGGGTTCGGGGTCGGGGCAGCGATGGCCGCGCAGGCGGTTGCGATCCCCTTCGACTTCGACGGTGACGGGTACGCCGACCTGGCGGTGGGAGTCCCGGGGGAGAGCCTTCGGGGCAAGCGGGCAGCCGGAGCGGTCCAGGTCCTGTACGGGTCGGCCTCCGGAGTCACGGACCACGACCAGCTGTGGCACCAGGGCCGCACGGGCGTCAAGGGGGCCCTGGAGAAGGGCGACGGCTTCGGCACCGTGCTGACCTCCAGCGACTTCGACGCAGACGGGTTCGCCGACCTCGCGATCGGGATCCCACGCGAAGGCATCGGGGGCAGGGCAACGGTGGGGGCCGTCCAGGTCCTCTACGGCAGTCCAGAGGGCTTGACAGCGTCCGGCGACCAGATCTGGCACCAGGGCAAGCCCGGGGTGCCGGGCAAGAACGAGGCAGGTGACGGGTTCGGGAACTCGTTGGTCAGCGGCGACTTCGACGCAGATGGCTTCGCCGATCTGGCGATCGGGATCCCCGGCGAGGACGTCGGCTCTCTCTCGGACGCGGGGGCGGTGGTGGTGCTCCGCGGATCCCGCTCCGGGCTGACGTCCCGCGGCGCCGAGACCGTCCGTCAGGGCCGCGACGGCCTGCCCAGCGGGCCGTCCCACTACGAGGAGTTCGGGACGTCCCTGGCGGCGGGGGATGTCAACGGCGACGGCCGCGACGACCTGGTCATCGTGGTCCTGTTCGACGCGGACTTCCTGGTGCCGCGCTATGTCGACCTGGATGAGGCAAGCTCCGGGGTCCACGTCATCCTGGGCAGCGACTCCGGGCTGAAGCCCAGGGGGAGCCAGTTCTTCAGCCCCGAGGCCCTCGGGTTCCCCGGATACACCTACCTGGGGTCGCCGGTCCTCGCGGACTTCGACGGGGACGGCCGGGACGACTTCGCCGCCGCGTCGACAACCAAGTCCGGTGACCGTGGCGTGGTGGTACTCCACGGACGCGCCCGCGGGCTGGTCCCAGCCTCCTTGGGAGCTCCCTCCACGCCTGGCGAGGACGCCTTCTGGGCCACGCCGCTGTGTGACAGTGCAGGTCCCCTCGTCGCAGGAGACGTGACCGGCGACGGGTACACCGACCTGCTGTTCGGCTGTGCGCAATACCATCAATCGACGGGCTGGGACCCGGCGTCGGTCGCCTGGATCCGGGGCTCTGATCCGGGTCTGGGCGCGACGATCGCCGCGTTGTCCGGTGCTCCGAAGGCCGCTGAATGGTGGTTCGACCTGCAGGTCCTGCCGCTGAGCGGGGGTGGGCAGGACTGGCTCGTCGTCGGGGAACCGAGCGTTGAGCCAGGTGGAAGGGTCGGCACGCTCCAGGTGAGCGGGACGGGTGAGGCGGGATCCGTCGGTTGGTGGAGCCAGGACACCCCCAAGATCAAGGGCACCGCGGAGAAGGGCGACGGATTCGGGCGCCTCGCACTGCAGTAGTCCACGTCCGCCTGTGATGCGGGTGCGGCAGCAGCGCTGGCGCGCCCGCTGCGTCTCGCGCCCATAGCGTGCGGCACCCCATCACCCTGGTGCTCAACCACCACCTGGGAAGACGGTGCGGCGCCCGGTGTGAGCTGCGTGGCTCAGCGAAGGGCCCTGCGGTGGGGCAGTGGGGCACCTGGGCCGCGAAGTGGCGGAAAAATGCCGCTATGGGGAGACAAGTGGAGGGATGTGGAGTACGGTGGCGCTCGTTGGATCCGTGACGGCTGGCTGGTGGCGCCTGGGGCGCCCCCGGGTGGAGGGGAGGTGGGTGCGCGATGTTCCTCGGCACGCACTCCCCGAAGCTGGATGCCAAGGGCCGCATCATCCTTCCCGCGAAGTTCCGCGAGGGCCTTGTTGACGGGCTGGTCCTGACCAAGGGCCAGGACCGGTGCCTGGTCGTCTGGCCGCGGGCGGAGTTCGACACCTACTCCTCGGGGCTTCGGGCCAGTGCCCAGGCCAACGCCGGTGTGCGCGCCCTGACCCGCGTCTTCTTCTCCTCGGCCTACGACGAGTCGCTGGACAGCCAGGGTCGGCTCACCGTGCCACCCGTGCTGCGCGAGTACGCCTCCCTGGACCGCGACCTGACCGTCGTGGGCGCGGACACGCGCATCGAGATCTGGTCGACGTCGGTCTGGGACAACTACCTGTCCGAGCACGAGGCCGACTTCGCCGACCTGGACCAGGAAGGGGGCCTCGTCCTGCCCTGACCCGCACGTTCCCTGTCCGCCCCATGAGATTCCCCTCCGCGAGTTCGACACCACTTCCCCGGTGCCGAACCCCACCGGCGCCACTTCCCCGGCGCCGGAGCCGCGGCGGGGGGCCTGGTGGTACGGCCCATCTCCCAGGAGGTGCCACGGTGCACTCAGTCCGGCGCTACCTCGCCCTACCGGCTTCCGTGCTGTGCACGGCCGGCACCCTGTTCCTCATCCAGCAGATCGTGTCCGGCTAGTGGAGGCAGAACCCAGCCACGTTCCCGTCCTGCTGGAACGGTGCCTGGACCTGCTCGATCCGGCCCTTCGTCGCCCGGACGCTGTGGCCGTGGACGCGACACTCGGCCTGGGTGGTCATGCCGAGGCGATGCTCCAGGCACACCCCGGGCTTGTCGTGATCGGCCTTGATCGCGACCCCGAGGCCCTCGAGCGTGCGTCGCGGCGCCTGGCCGGATTCGGCTCGCGCTTCCGACCGGTGCACTGCGTCTACGACGAGCTTCCCGAGGCTGTGGCGGCGCTGGGCCACCGGCACGTGGACGCGATCCTGTTCGACCTGGGCGTCTCCTCGATGCAGCTCGACGTCGCTGACCGCGGCTTCGCCTACTCCCAGGACGCAGCCCTGGACATGCGCATGGACCAGACCGCCGGGATCACGGCCGCTGAGGTCCTCAACACCTACCCAGTCGGGGATCTCGCACAGATCCTGCGCACCTACGGTGAGGAGAAGTTCGCTGGCCCGCTTGCGCGGGCGATCGTGCGCGAACGTGAGCGGGAGCCGTTCACCACCAGCGCGAGGCTGGTGGAACTCATCCGGGACACGATCCCCGCTCCGGCCCGTCGCACTGGGGGCAACCCCGCCAAGCGCACGTTCCAGGCACTGCGCATCGAGGTCAACTCAGAACTGGACGTGCTCCGCAGGGCGATCCCTGCGGCCCTCTCGGTGCTGGCTTTGGGTGGTCGGATGGTGATCCTGAGTTACCACTCGGGGGAGGACCGGATCGTCAAGGCTGCCCTCAGGCCGGCGACCAACCCGGACGTGCCCCACGGGCTGCCGGTGATTCCCGAGGAATTGCGCCCGACTGCGCGTGTTCTGACCCGCGGATCGCGGAAAGCATCAGAGGATGAGGTCCTGCGAAACCCGCGTGCGGCCTCCGTGCGGCTGCGGGCCGTGGAGAAGGTCGGAATCCGGGAGGTGTGAATGAGCGCGACGCGTACTGCGGGTCGCCGCGAGCCGCAGCCTCCGGCGACCGGCACACCCCGCACGTCACGGACGTCCCGGACCTCGCGGACCTCTCGAACCGGTCGGGCGTCAGCTGGCGCGACTGCGCGGACACCTGCTGCGCGGACGCCTGCAGCGGATTCGCAGGCACGGGTCTCCCCGCAGCTGAGCGACGAAGCCCCGAGGGTCGAGCACGACGGCGCCGACATGCCCGCGCGGCGACGTGCTCGGCGATCCCGGGCGGACGGGCCTCCCGGGGGCCGATCGCCCCGGCACCGGATCCTGCTGGTCTGCACGGCTGCCCTGGCGGCAGGGTTCTTCGCGGTCCTGTTGCTCAACACGGTGATCAGCCAGGGTGCCTTCCGCCAGAACGAGTTGGAGATCCAACTGATCCTCCTCGCGGAGAAGGAGGAGGCGCTGGCACGTGCCGTGCAGCTGGCCGAGTCCCCGATCGAGGTGGAGCGGGCGGCCCGCAAGCTGGGCATGGTGCCGGCCGCGGCGCCTGTCTTCCTCTCCTTGTCCGACGGCAAGGTGCTGGGCGAGCCCGTGCCTGCCGTGAAGGATCCCGGACCGGTCAGCTTCGCCGGTGCGCCGGGGATCCAGCCGATTCCCGAGCCGACGCCCAGCGCGAGCGGCACGGACCTGATCGACCCAGCGCTGGATCCCGCCACGGGCCTGGACGCTCCCGCCGAGCCGGCGGCTGGACTCGACGCGCAGGGCGTTGGTGTGCCCCAACCAGATGGCCAGGCCTCGCCGGCACCTGCAGCCAGCCCTGAAGCAGTCCCGGCCCAGGAAGGGGTGAACCCGTGAGCTCCATCGCCCCACCCCGAGTTCCGCGCACGGATCCAGAGTCGTCCGGTCAACCCGCCCCGCGGGCCTTCCGCCGTGGCGACGGTCGGACCCGAGCGGTCTACCTGACCTTTGCCGTGCTGATGCTCCTGAGCATCTATGCCGGGCGGGTCTTCGACCTCATGGTGCTCAAGGGCGGCGACCTCGCGGCGATGGGTCAGAACCAGCGTTCCCGTACCCTTCCCCTGCCCGCCGACCGGGGACCGATCTACGACTCGGAGGGTGCCCCCCTGGCCATCACGGTCGAGTCGCGCAATGTGACGGCCGACCAGAACCTGATCAGCGATCCGGCTGGTGCCGCCGCCCGGCTGTCGCCGATGCTCGGGATCGATCAGGCGACACTGCAGCAGAAGCTGACCGGCGACGACATCTTCGTCTACGTGGCCAAGGGCCTGACCCCGGAGCAGTGGCGCCAGATCAAGGCACTGAAGATCCAGGGCATCTTCAGTGAGAAGACCACGGAGCGCACCTACCCGGCCGGAACGCTGGGGGCCAACATCCTCGGCTACGTCAACGCCGAGGGTGTGGGCTCAGGCGGGCTGGAGATGTCCCTCGACGACCGGCTCAAGGGAGTCGACGGGTCACGGACGTTCGAGCAGGGCGCGGCCGGCCAGGCGATCCCGTCGGCCGAGGACCTCCTGCGTGCTCCCGTCCCGGGCCAGGGCGTGCAGCTCACGATCAACCGGGACATCCAGTACGTGGCCCAGCGGGCGATCGCCACGCGGGTTCGTGAGGCCAACGCCGAGAGCGGCACGGTGACGGTCCTCGAGGCCAAGACCGGGCGTGTCCTGGCGATGGCCACAGCACCGACCTTCGACCCGAACAACTACCGCACGGCCAATCCCGACGACATGGGCAACCGCCCTGTCTCGGAGATCTACGAGCCGGGCTCGACGGGCAAGGTCCTGACGATGTCTGCCGTGCTCGAGGAGGGCAAGGCCAGGCCACGGTCCAAGATGACGGTGCCCCCCACCCTGACCCGCGGTGGGCACACCACCAACGACCACACCCCGCACGGCACGCTGCAGCTCACGCTCAACGGGGTCCTGGCCGAGTCCAGCAACATCGGCACGATCCTGTTCGCCGACCGGATCGGCGGCGACAAGCTCTACGAGTACCAGCGCAAGTTCGGGATGGGCCAGCCCACGGGGCTGAACTTCCCGGGCGAGGAGATGGGCCTGCTGCCCAAGCCGGAGAACTGGTGGCCCACGACCTTCCAGGCCCTGGCCTACGGCCAGAGCTACTCCCTGACCTCGCTGCAGGTCGCCGGTGTCTACCAGACGATCGCCAACAACGGCGTCCGGCTCGTCCCGCGGCTCATCGACGGCTACGTCAACTCCGATGGGACCTTCGAGCCGGCAGCGACCGAGCCCGGCGTCCCGGTCGTGAGCAGGAAGACGGCCAAGACGATGTCGCGGATGCTGGAGAACGTCGTCACGGAGGGCACCGGCAAGATCGCGGCGATTCCGGGCTACCGCGTCGCCGGCAAGACGGGCACCGCGGAACGCGCCGTGAATGGCGGGTACTCCGGATACAGCGCCTCCTTCATCGGGTTCGCGCCGGCAGACGATCCTGAGATCGTGGTCCAGGTGGTCCTGCAGGATCCCAAGAACGGCCACTACGGTGGCGTCCTTGGTGGTCCGGTGTTCAAGACGGTCATGTCCTACGCCCTGCAGGAGTTGAAGATCCCGCCGTCGGGAACCAAGTCCCCCGTGATTCCGACCACCTGGTAGGAGTCGTGATCCGACCCACGGGCACCCGCGTGAGCGGTGCTGCTCTGCGCCGCATGCTGGGCCTGCCCGACGGGCCACCGCAGGAGGTGACCGGCGTGACCCTGGACTCCCGCAGGGTGCACGCCGGAGACCTCTACGCCGCACTGCCGGGCGCCCATACCCACGGCGCCAGGTTCGCCACGATGGCCCAGTCCGCTGGGGCGGTCGCTGTCCTCACCGATCCCTGCGGGGTCGAGATCATGAGCGCTGACCCCGGGTGCACGCTTCCAGTGCTGGTCGTCGAGGACCCCCGTGGGGTGCTGGGGGCGATCTCGGCGTGGATCTACGGTCAACCGGCCGCTGGGTTGACCACCACCGGCGTCACCGGGACCAACGGCAAGACGACCACCAGCTACCTCATCGATGCCGCACTGCGGGCGGCTGGACGTTCCACAGGTTTGATCGGCACCGTGGCAACCCAGATCGGCGATGAGGTCCTGCCGGCAGTGCGCACCACCCCGGAGGCCCCGGATGTGCACGCGCTGCTCGCGGTCATGCGTGAGCGCGGCGTCTCGGACGTGACCATGGAGGTCTCCAGCCACGCCCTCGAACTGGGGCGTGTGGACGGTGTGCGCTTCGACCTGGCCGTGTTCACGAATCTCACGCGTGACCATCTTGACTTCCATGGCGACATGGACACCTACTTCGCCGCCAAGGCGGGGCTCTTCACGCCGGCGCGGGCAGGAGCCGGCCTGGTGTGCATCGACGACGAGTGGGGCCGGGCGCTGGTGGCCGACGCGCGGGTCCCGACCACGACCTACTCCGTGGGTGCCCACGCGGACTGGACCGCCGAGGATGTCCGTTCCGCTGGGCACGGCGCCAGCACGTTCACCGCACACGGTCCCGTGGGGGCAGTACCGGCCGGAGTCGGCCTTCCGGGGCTGTTCAACGTCGCCAATGCACTGGCAGCACTGGCTGTCGCCGTCGCACACGGGGTCGACGCGCACGTGGCCGCTCAGGCGATCCGTGAGTGTCCGGGCGTTCCGGGCCGGATGGAGCGCGTCCGGATGGGGCAGCCCTTCCTGGCCGTCGTGGACTACGCACACACCCCCGACGCGGTGTCTCGCGCGATCGTGGCTGCGCGCGAGTCCCTGCCTGGGCGGGTCATCGTCGTGCTGGGCTGTGGTGGGGATCGGGATCAGGAGAAGCGGGGCGCGATGGGGGCGGTCGCCGCGCAAGGGGCGGACGTGGTGTTCGTCACCGACGACAACCCGCGGTCCGAGGAGCCATCGGCGATCCGAGCAGCCATCATGGAGGGCGCCCGCCGGGCGGCGTCCTCGGACGGCGCGCAGCTGCATGAGGAGGGTGACCGCCGCCGTGCGATCACCAGCGCAGTCCAGGCAGCGGCCCCCGGGGACTGCGTGCTGGTCCTGGGCAAGGGACACGAGCAGGGACAGGAGGTGGCCGGCGTGGTCACCCCCTTCGACGACCGGGTTGTGGTGCGAGAGGTCCTGGAGGCACTGACGTGATCCGTATGGATGTGGCGGCGGTGGCCCACGCGGTGGGCGGGACGTTGGTCGACTGCCCGGATCCCGGTGCCGGGGTGTCCGGAGCTGCCGCTGACTCGCGGCTGGTGAGCCCGGGGGACCTGTACGTGGCCATCGCGGGCGAGCGCGTCGATGGGCACGACTTCGCGGCCGCGGCGCACGACGCCGGCGCTGCGGTCACGCTGGGATCGCGGCCGACCGGTGGCCCGACGATCGTTGTCGGCGACGACCCGGTCGATGCTCTGGGGCGCCTGGCCACCCACGTCCTGGGACAGCTGCCCGAGGCGCGCGTGGTGGCCATCACCGGGTCGTCGGGCAAGACGACCACGAAGGACCTCATCGCCACACTCCTGGAGGACCTCGGCCCCACGGTGGCGCCGGCCGGCTCCTTCAACACGGAGGTCGGCCTGCCGCTGACCATCCTGCGCGCGACCGAGGAGACCCGGTTCCTCGTCCTGGAGATGGGCGCCAGGGGGCTGGGCCACGTGGCCAGGTTGTGCCAGATCGCCCGGCCGGACGTCAGCGTCGTGCTCAACGTGGGCTCGGCCCACCTCGGCGAGTTCGGCAGTCGCGAGGCGATCGGACGCGCCAAGGGGGAGATCGTCGAAGCCCTGGGGTCCGCGGGCCTCGCGGTCCTCAACGCCGACGATCCCATCGTCGCCGCGATGGCAGATCGGACCAGCGCTGCGGTCACCACGTTCGGAGCGGGGCCGTCCTCTGATGTCCGCGCCGTCGGTCTCAGCCTCGATGCGGGGGCTCGTCCGACGTTCATGCTGCACACGGCAGCCGGTGATGCACCGGTGCACATGGCCATGGTGGGTGAGCACATGGCCGCCAACGCGTGCGCAGCGGCCGCGGTGGCGCTGCACTTCGGGATGCTCCCCAGCAGGATCGCCGGCCTCCTGGACACTGCTGTTGCCCGGAGCCGATGGCGGATGGAGGTGAGCACCACGCCCTCCGGCGTCACGGTGCTCAACGATGCCTACAACGCGAACCCCGAGTCCATGCGCGCCGCCCTGCGGTCGTTGGCAGCGATGCGGGGCCAGGGCCGCACCATCGCCGTGCTCGGCGAGATGCTCGAGCTCGGGGACGAGAGCATCGCGGAGCACGACGGTGTCGGCAGGCTCGCGGTCCGGCTGGACATCAGCAAGACGATCGCGGTGGGGCGGGGTGCGCGCCCCCTGTTCCTCGGGGCTGCCCAAGAGGGATCCTGGAACGAGGAGGCGGTCTTCGTCGAGGATGCTGCTGCCGCCATCGAGTTGCTGCAGGGACTGGTCCAGGCCGGTGACGTCGTGCTGGTGAAGGCTTCTCGATCCATCGGCCTCGAGGCCGTCGCCGATGCGCTCCTGGAGGGCCCACCATGATCCTGATCGTCCTCAGCGGCATGGTGTCCCTCGGGGTGGCCCTGTTGGGAACCCCCCTGCTGATCAAGCTGCTCAGTCGGCGCAACCTCGCCCAGTCGATCCGGGAGTCCGCCGACGGAATCGTGTACCCCGAGCACAGCGGCAAGCGGGGGACCCCGTCGATGGGGGGTCTGGCCATCGTCGGCGCGGTCGTGGTCGGCTACAGCGTGGCGCATGTGCTGATGTGGACCGGGCCGACCGCCTCCGGCCTGCTTGCCATGTACCTGATGGTGGGTCTGGCGCTGGTGGGCCTCGCCGATGACTACCTCAAGGTCTTCAAGTCGCGCAGCGGGGGCATCCGCGCGAGGACGAAGCTGCTCGGCCAGGCGGCCGTGGCCCTGAGCTTCGCCTTCCTGGCCACCCGGTTCGCCGACGAGAACGGCACAACGCCTGCCTCGCAGGCCATCTCGGCCGTGCGTGACTTCGCGTGGACGCTGCCCCTGGCGCTCTTCCTGCTCTGGATCTGGTTCCTCGTCACAGCGATCACGAACGGCGTGAACCTCACTGACGGTCTCGACGGGTTGGCCGCGGGTGCTGCAGTCCTCACCTTCGGCGGATTCACCCTGATCGGCGTCTGGCAGTACGGGCAGAACTGCTCGGACGTGCTCTTCGATGGGTGCTATGCAGTCCGCGATCCCTTGGACCTCGCCGCTTTCGCCGTCGCCTGCGCGGGGGCCTGCTTCGGGTTCCTCTGGTGGAACACGAGCCCAGCGCAGATCTTCATGGGTGATACCGGCAGCCTTGCTCTCGGCGGGGCGATGGCCGCGCTGGCGATCATGAGCCGCACCGAGTTCCTCTTCCTGCTGCTGGGCGGGTTGTTCGTGATCATCACGTTGTCCGTGATCGCCCAGGTCGGATCCTTCAAGCTCACCGGCAAGCGGGTGCTGCGCATGGCCCCCCTGCACCACCACTTCGAGATGCTGGGTTGGCACGAGGTCACGATCGTTGTCCGGTTCTGGTTGATCCAGGGCCTGTGTGTCGCGGCCGGGCTCGCGCTCTTCTACGCCGAATGGGTGCGCTGATGGTGAGTGACCTGCGGCGGGACTCCGACTGGAGCGGGGTCCACGTGGCCGTGGCCGGGATCGGCATCGCGGGGTTCGCCGCCGCGGATGCCCTGCTCGCACTCGGGGCCCGGGTGGTGGCCTTCGATGCTGCGCAGGCCGAGGCCCAGCAGGAGCGGGCCAAGGTCCTGGAGATCCTCGGTGCGCAGGTCCGGCTCGGCGACGGCCAGAGCCTGCCCCCCGGCGTGGACGTGCTCGTCGTCTCGCCGGGCCTGTCACCGCTGTCGCCCGTGATCGCTGCCGCGCAGGCGGCCGGCGTGCCCGTCTGGGGTGAGCTCGAGCTGGCGTGGCGGCTGCGCCCCACCACGGGCGCGGCCCCATGGCTGGTCGTCACCGGGACGAACGGCAAGACGACCACGACCCTGATGCTGGCGGCGATGCTGCGCGCTGCTGGGCTGCGGACTGTGGCCGCGGGCAACATCGGGGTCTCCATGGTCGAGGTGGTGATGGCCGAGGCAACACCGGAGGGCGCGCTGGATGCCATCGCGGTGGAGGTCGGTGCCCCGCAGCTGCCCTTCCTGCACACGATGAGTCCGCAGGCCTCGGTGTGCCTCAACATCGCCGAGGACCACGTGGACCTGTTCGGCTCCTTCGAGGCCTACGTGGCAGCCAAGGCCCGGATCTACGAGCGGACGCAGATTGCCGCGGTCTACAACGTGGCAGATGCGGCCACTCGGCGGATGGTCGAGGACGCTGACGTCGTCGAGGGCTGTCGCGCCATCGGATTCACGCTGGGTATCCCCGACATCAGCATGCTCGGCGTTGTCGAGGACCTCCTCGTGGATCGCGCATTCGTGGCGGAGCGGCACAGCGCCGCACAGGAGATGGCCACGGTGGCCGACGTCCGACCCCCCGCCCCGCACAACGTCGCCAACGCCCTGGCTGCTGCCGCGTTGGCTCGTGCGCACGGTGTCCC
The DNA here is from genome assembly GCA_963697345.1 of uncultured Actinomycetes bacterium. Classification (GTDB taxonomy): domain Bacteria; phylum Actinomycetota; class Actinomycetes; order S36-B12; family CAIYMF01; genus Prado023. Next base: position 285,868 of record CAVONS010000008.1, read on the forward strand.
GGCCTCGGCGGTGCGCGACGGCCTGCGGTCCTTCGAACCGGCCGGGCACCGGATCGCGGATGTGGCCACGGTCGACGGCGTGCGCTACGTCGACGACTCCAAAGCGACCAACTGCCATGCCGCACAGACATCCCTGATGGCCTATGACCGAGTTGTCTGGATCGCCGGTGGGATGGCCAAGGGCCAGCAGTTCGACGAGCTCGTCCAGGCAGCGGCTGGGCACATCGTCGGTGTCGTCCTGCTCGGTGTGGACCGGCAGGTGATCGCCGACGCGATCGCGCGACACGCCCCCGATCTGCCGATCGTCGAGGTGCCGGGCACCGACACTGGTGCCATGGCGCAGGTCGTCGCGGCAGCCGCGGCGATGGCCGGCCCGGGTGACACGGTCCTCCTGGCCCCGGGGTGTGCGTCGTGGGACATGTTCCGCGACTACGCCCAGCGGGGGGACATGTTCGCCGAGTCCGTGCGGTCGTTGGTTCAGGAGGACACGTGAGTCAGACCCGGTCCCCCCGGAGCAGTTCCGCCGAGCACCACCCCGAGTTGGACGTCGAGCCCGGCTGGCGCGATCGGCTCAACCAGCATCCGATGGCTCCGTACTACCTGATCCTCGGTGCTGCGATGCTGCTGCTGGTCCTCGGCCTGGTGATGGTGCTCAGCTCCTCGGGGGTCGAGTCCTACGAGATCTACGACTCCGCCTTCACCCTGTTCAGCCGCCAGGCCATCTTCGCGGTCATCGGGGTGGTCGCGATGCTGGTCATCTCCCGGCTGCCGATTCCGGTGTTCCGGCGCTTCGCGCTGGCCTTTCTCGTCCTGAGCATCTTCCTGCTCCTGCTCACGTTCGTGCCCGGCATCGGCGCCCCGGTGAACGGCCAGCGCAACTGGATCCGGCTGTTCGGTCCCTTCAGGCTGCAGCCCTCGGAGTTCGCCAAGCTCGCCCTGATCCTCTGGTCGGCGGACCTGTTCGCCCGCCGGGAGGCCTATCTGCAGCAGTGGCGCGCGCTGCTGGTGCCGTTCACCCCGGTCGTCTGCCTGGTGGTCGGGCTCGTGATCATGGAGGGCGACCTGGGCACGGCCATCGTGCTGGCCATCATCGTGGCCGCGCTGCTGTTCGTGGTGGGTGCGCCCATGCGGATCTTCGTGCTGATGGGTGCGGTGGGGCTGGCTGGGATCGCCGCACTGTCCCTGACCGTGGGCTACCGGATGGCGCGCTTCACGGCCTGGCTGAACCCCGAGGCGGACCTCGACGGTGCTGGCTGGCAGTTGACCCAGGGGAAGGTGGCCCTGGGGACCGGCGGGTGGTGGGGGGTCGGACTGGGCGGAAGCCGTGAGAAGTGGGGTGCCCTTCCCGAGGCCCATACCGACTTCATCTATCCGGTGATCGGCGAGGAGCTGGGCCTGTTCGGCGCCCTGACAGTCCTGGGCCTGTTCGCCGCGATCACCGTGTTCACGTTGCGGATGGCGATCCGCACCTCGGACTCGTTCGTGCGGATCACCTGCGTGGGCATCGTGGCCTGGATCGTCGGCCAGGCCCTGGTCAACCTGGGCGCAGTCCTGCAGCTGCTGCCGATCACCGGCGTGCCGCTTCCCTTCATCTCCTACGGAGGTTCGTCCCTCCTTCCATCGCTCATGGCTGTCGGGGTGCTGCTGGCATTCGCCCGGCAGGAGGCCCTGCGCTCAGCCAGGGCTGCCAGCCGCCGCATGGCCGATGTGGAGCTCTGATCGGCGTGCAGGTGGTTCTTGCTGGAGGCGGGACCGCGGGACACATCGAGCCGGCATTGAACCTCGCTGATGCACTGCGGGCACGCGACCCCGAGGTGGTCATCACCGCGCTGGGTACCACCAAGGGCCTGGAGGGACGGCTGGTCCCGGCCCGCGGGTACGAGCTGCGGATGATCCCAGCGGTCCCGCTGCCTCGCCGACCCTCCGGTGAGCTGTTCACGTTGCCCGGGCGCGTCCGAGCAGCGCTGAGGCAGACTGAGGAGATCCTGGCCGACGTGCGGGCCGACGCCGTGGTCGGGTTCGGCGGCTATGTGGCCCTGCCGGCCTACCTTGCCGCGCGTCGGTCACGCACCCCGCTGGTGATCCACGAGGCCAACGCGCGGCCCGGGCTGGCCAACCGGGTGGGTGCCCGGTTCACGCCCTACGTGGCCGAGGCGGTGGCCGGCACGTTGCCCAACGGTCAGCGCATCGGGATCCCGTTGCGGACGACCATCTCCGGGTTGGACCGGGCCGCGACCCGATCCGATGCCCGTGCGGAGCTGGGGCTCGCCCAGGACGGTCCCGTCCTGCTGGTCTTCGGCGGTTCGCAGGGGGCCCAGCGGATCAACGCCGCGGTGTCAGCGGCGCTGCCGGGCCTGCTCGAGCTCGGGGTCCAGGTCCTGCACTCGGTCGGTGCGGGCAACATCGAGTCGATCACGGACTCCGCACCTGGCTACCACCCGGTGGCCTACCTGGACCGGATGGATCTGGCCTATGCGGCCGCGGATCTCGTCGTCAGCCGCAGCGGCGCCATGACCTGCGCCGAGCTGGCGGCGGTGGGGCTGCCGGCCATCTACGTCCCGTTCCCGATCGGCAATGGCGAGCAGCGCCTCAATGCCCTGCCGGTGGTCAACGCCGGTGGCGGGTTGCTCGTGGCCGATGAGGACCTCGACGGTGATGCCCTGCTGGCCGATGTCAGTGCTCTGATCGCCGACCCAGATCGTCTTGACCGCATGGGGCACAGAGCCGCCGCCCACGGCATCCGTGACGCCGACCAGCGCCTGGCGGACATGGTGTTCCAGGCTGCATCTGACGGCGCCGGACGGAGGTCCTGATGGGCATCATGGACGATCGGCCCGGCCACGTGCACATCGTGGGGATCGGGGGGCGGGCATGTCCGGCATCGCCCGGATCCTGGTCGCCAGGGGCACCGTGGTCTCCGGCAGTGATGCCAAGGAATCCCGACGGATCGTCGCCCTGCGCGCGCTGGGCATCGATGCTCGAGTGGGCCACGATGCCGCCAACGTGGAGGGTGCGGACGTCGTGGTCATCTCGACGGCCATCCGGGCAACCAATGTCGAGGTCCTCGCGGCCCACGAGCGCCAGATCCCGGTGGTCTCGCGGGCCGAGGCGCTGGCCGCGCTGATGTCCGGGAGCCGGGGTGTGGCTGTGGCCGGGACCCACGGCAAGACGACCACGACCTCGATGCTCACGATCGCAGCACAGCACTGCGGCGTCGATCCGTCCTTCGCGATCGGAAGTGAGCTCAACGACTCCGGGGCCAACGCCCATCAGGGGGCAGGCGACCTCTTCATCGTGGAGGCCGACGAGTCCGACGGGTCCTTCCTCCAGCTGCCCGCGATCGCCGGGATCGTGACCAACGTGGAGCCCGACCACCTGGATCATTGGGGCACGTTCGAAGCCATCGAGAACGGCTTCTCCGACTTCGCCGCTGGCATCGCGGCGGCCGGTGGATTCGTCGTGGCCTGCGCCGACGACCCGGGTGCCCGGCGCTTGACCACATCGGCTCGACGCGCCGGCGTGGACGTGCGCACCTACGGCCTCGATGAAGGCGCTGACTACGTCCTGAGCGAGGTGTTCACCTCGGACACCGGGTCGGGAGCGCTGGTCAGCGCAGCCGGTGAGCCGGTCGGTCGGTTGGACCTGAAGGTGCACGGGACCCACAACGTGCTCAACGCCACGGCAGCCCTGGTGACCGGGATCGGGCTGGGCCTGCCGAGCGCCGACGTCGTCGAGGGCCTGTCGCTGTTCACCGGGACACGGCGCAGGTTCGACTTCAAGGGTGAGGTCGCCGGCATCCGGGTCTACGACGACTACGCCCACCACCCGACCGAGATCGCGGCAACCCTGAGAGCTGCCCGTGAGGTCGTGGGCGACGGGCAGTTGGTCGTGGCCTTCCAGGCCCATCACTACTACCGGACCGCCATGTTCGTGGAGGAGTTCGGCGAGGCCCTCGGCCTGGCCGACCAGGTCGTGGTGCTCGAGGTGTTCGCCCCGGGGGAGGACCCCATCCCGGGTGCCAGTGGCCAGTCCATGGCCAGTCATGTCCCGTTGCCGCCCGACCAGGTCGTGTTCGAGCCCTCGTGGTCCGCGGTCGCGGGCCACCTGGCCGAGCGTGCCAGGCCGGGCGACCTCGTGATGACGCTGGGAGCCGGCGACATCGTCCTGCTGGGTCCCGAGGTGCTCGACCTGCTCGCCGAACGTCACGGAGCCAGCACATGACCAACAACGACACCGTCACCCCGGACGCGGACCTCATGGATTCCGCGGAGCAGGTGCAGGACGCCCAGGACAACCCGGCCGAGGTGGAGTCCAACGACGAGTCCGCGGAGTCCGCGCGCAGGGCGCACGGAGCTGGCCGGAAGCGGGCGAAGCGCCCCAGGCTCCGACGCCGGCTGGTGATCGTCGGCGCAGCTGGTCTGGGTGCCCTCTGGTGGCTCGGGTGGCACTCCCAGGTGACCCTGGTGCAGCACGTCGTGGTGGACGCGCCACGCGGCATCTCCCAGGAGTCGATCCGGCTGGCCTCAGGGATCTCTGCGGCTGACCATGTGCCCTCCGTCGATGAGGATGCCGTGCGCCTGGGGATCATGGAAGCCATCCCCGCGGTGGCCGACGTGCAGCTCGAACGCTCCCTGCCCGACACGATCCGGCTGCAGGTGGTGAGCCGCACGCCGATGGCTGCCGTGGAGTCCGGCGATGGGTTCTACGTGATGGATGCCGAGGGCGTGATGTTCGACAGGGTCGCCAGCGCCAAGGACCTGCCGGTCATCAGGGCGCGCACGGATGAGAGCCGCGAGACGGCGCGAAGTGTGCTGCTGGCCATACCCGACGACCTGCGCAAGCGGGTCGTGCGGGTGTCTGCCGGGAGCCAGGACGACGTCACGCTGGGCCTGCGCGGCGGGGCGACGGTTCGGTGGGGCAGTGTTGAGGATTCCGCACTCAAGGCCCGCGTCCTGGCCGGCCTGATGTCGGTCAAGGCGACGCGATATGACGTCAGCGCGCCCCTCCTGCCGACCACGAAGGGCTCGCCGGTGTCGTCGACGACCCCGGGATGACCGCCGACCGTGTTCGCCCATAGCGAACAGGATCGGAGGCTTCGGTGGCTCGCCGAGCCCTGCGCGACGGGCGCCGATGCGACGTGTCCACAGGGCTCGTCGATCTGTGGACGCGTCGCATCCACAGGCCGGGTGGGGGACCGTCCCCAACCTGTCCCGAGCTTCTCCCCAGATGATCCCCACGTCGTCCCCAGGCGCGATCCTGTGGCCGTTTCCGGCGATTGATCTGCCCCGTCGGCCGGGTCCGACGTCCCCGACACGCCGAGCCCGCGAGGGGTGCTTGTAACCGGGGTTGTGGGCACCTAAGTTCCCTTCCAACCACAGGTTGACATAACTCTAAGCCTCAGGTTGAGGGTGAGAGTCACGGAGACCGACGGTGCAGGCCCCGTGGTGGGGCTCAACCCCCCGCCACACAGTCCGACCCCAACCCTTTGGCAGCAACCATGAAGAGGAGAGCCTGACGTGGCAGCCCCGCAGAACTACCTGGCAGTGATCAAGGTCGTCGGCATCGGCGGTGGCGGCGTGAACGCCGTGAACCGGATGATCGAGGTCGGCCTCAAGGGCGTGGAGTTCATCGCCATCAACACCGACGCGCAGGCGCTGCTCATGAGCGACGCCGACGTGAAGCTCGACATCGGCCGCGAGCTCACCCGTGGGCTCGGCGCCGGCGCCGATCCGGAGGTCGGCAAGCAGGCCGCTGAGGACCACGCCGAGGAGATCGAGGAGGTCCTCAAGGGGGCTGACATGGTCTTCGTGACGGCCGGCGAGGGTGGCGGCACCGGCACCGGTGGCGCACCCGTGGTGGCCAAGATCGCCCGCTCACTGGGCGCCCTGACGATCGGCGTGGTCACGCGGCCCTTCGGCTTCGAGGGTCGTCGTCGCAGCGGCCAGGCTGACAACGGCATCGAGAGCCTGCGGTCCGAGGTCGACACACTCATCACGATCCCCAACGATCGTCTGCTCTCGATCGCCGATCGCAGCATCTCGATGATCGACGCCTTCCGCCAGGCCGACCAGGTCCTGCTGCAGGGTGTCTCGGGCATCACGGATCTCATCACGACCCCGGGCCTGATCAACCTGGACTTCGCCGACGTCAAGTCGGTCATGTCCGGCGCAGGCTCGGCCCTGATGGGCATCGGGTCCGCCCGGGGCGACGATCGGGCTGTGGGCGCCGCCCAGGCCGCGATCGCCAGCCCGCTGCTGGAGGCCAGCATCGACGGGGCACATGGCGTGCTCCTGTCGATCGCCGGTGGCTCGGACCTCGGCCTGTTCGAGATCAACGAGTCGGCGAAGCTCGTGGCCGAGGCTGCGCACCCGGATGCCAACATCATCTTCGGTGCCGTGATCGACGACACCCTTGGTGACGAGGTCCGGGTGACGGTCATCGCAGCTGGCTTCGACGGTGGCCACCCGCCGACCCGTCGTGAGACGGTCGCTGGGCGCCTTGTCGTCGACGACGCTCCCGCCGACACCGGTTCGCCTCGGGCCGAGACCCCAGTCATGGCCGGGGTCGGCGCACAGGTCGGTGTCGTGCTCCCGGCCGGGCTCAGCGGCTCGGAGAAGCCCGGTGTGGACCTGCGCCAGCCCCGCACGATCAGCTTCGACGAGCCCGATGACCTCGATGTCCCGGACTTCCTGAAGTAGTCCTGCGCCCTCATGATCAGCCATCGCCTCGACCTCGCCCTCCCGGGTGGGGTCGAGGCGCGGGTCCTGTTCACGAGTCGGGGCAGCATGGCCAGCGGTGGGTCGAGCCGGTCGCCATATGCCTGGGCCAATCTGGCGTCACATGTCGGGGATGACCCGGCGGCGGTGATCGCCAACCGGTCGGGACTGGCCGGGGCACTCGGTGTCCCAGCCACCTCGATGACCTTCATGCATCCAGACCACGGACGAGGGGTTGCCATCGTGTCCGAGCCCACCGGGGTCCAGCCCGGCACGGAGTTCGCCGCGGTTGATGCCCTGGTCACGGATCGGGCGGGTGTCGGTCTCGTGGCCCTGTCGGCCGACTGTGTCCCGGTGATCCTCGTCGAGCCCGGTGCCGGCGTGGTCGCCGCCGTCCACAGCGGATGGCGGGGACTGGTGGTGGACGTGCTCGGTGCGGCCATCGCGGCCATGGGGCAGCTCGGGGCGCACGTCACAGAGATCCGTGCGCACCTCGGCCCGGCCATCTGTGGTGGGTGCTACCCGGTGCCCGATGACCGCGCCGGCGAGGTGCGCGAGGTACGTCCCGAGGCGGTTGGGTGGGCCTCGGACGGCCAGCCCACCGTGGACGTGCGTGTGGGTCTCGTTGCCCGGCTCGAGGAGCTGGGTGCACGCCCCATCATCGTCGGAGGGTGCACCGCGCAGGACGCAGGACTCTACTCACACCGTCGGGATGGCCGCACTGGTCGTCAGGGTGGTGCCGTGGCGATCGTGCCGGCTGCATGACATGACAGAGGACCAGCGACGCGCTGAGCTCGCCCAGAACCTTGCCACGGTCAGCGACCGGGTGGCAGGCGCCTGTGCGGCCTCGGGCCGGAACCCCCAGGAGGTGACCATCGTGGCCATCACCAAGACCCGCCCAGCCTCCGATGTCCGGATCCTGGCTGATCTGGGGATCCAGCACATGGGGGAGAACCGGCATCAGGAGGCGCATGCCAAGGCCATGGAGTGTGCCGATCTGGATCTGACCTGGCACTTCGTCGGGCAGCTGCAACGCAACAAGGCGGCGTCGGTGGCCAGGTACGTCGACGTCATCGAGTCCGTGGACCGGCCAGCGCTGGTCACAGCACTTGAGCGTGGGGCCGGCAACGCGGCTCGCAGGCTCGGCGTCTGTGTCCAGATCGACCTCGACCAATCGGGGCAGGGCGCATCCGGGGGCCTGCGCGGAGGCGCGCAGCCCGAGGACGTGGCCGGCCTCTGCGATCAGATCGCCGCGAGTGAGTCGCTGGACCTGCTCGGAGTGATGGCGGTGGCGCCCTTGGGCGAGGACCCCAGCGGTCCGTTCCAGCGCCTGGCGGACCTGCACGACACGATCACGGCACGCCACCCGCAGGCCGTGATGAGGTCGGCCGGAATGTCCGGGGACCTGGAGGCGGCCATCACCGCCGGCGCGACACACATCCGTCTGGGCAGCGCGCTGCTCGGGCACCGCGAACAACTGAAGTAAAATCACATCCGATACCGGATCGCCCATGGCGGACCGGATGGCACGCAAGGAGCTGACATGCCCGGCACGATGCGCAAGATGGCCGTCTACCTCGGCCTTGTCGAGGACGATCTCGACGACGACTACGATCTCGAGCCGCAGCCGCGCAGCCGGGAGGCAACCTCGGTTGCCGATCCGCGCCCGCGCACTGCCCCTGAGGTTGCGGTCAGGCCCACCGCGACGGCCCTGGCCGAGCGGCCCGCACCCTCCTCATCACCGTCGGCGTCCTTCCGCCCGACCGGCTCAGCGGCAGGTGCCGACATCTATCGGATCACCACGCTGCATCCACGCACGTACAACGATGCCCGTCGGATCGGCGAGGAGTACCGCGAGGGAGTGCCGGTCATCATCAACCTCACCGGCATGGACGACAACGACGCCAAGCGCATCGTTGACTTCGCGGCCGGCCTGGTCTTCGGCCTTCGGGGCAGCATCGAGCGGATCACGAACAAGGTGTTCCTGCTGTCCCCGGCCAACGTCGATGTCGGGGCCGAGGCGCGTGCACAGATCGCGCAGGACGGGTTCTTCAACCAGAGTTGATCCATGGCCCTCATCGTCGGTTTGCTCTCCACGGCCATCTGGCTGTTCCTGCTGCTGTTGATCGCGCGCATGATCATCGGATTGATCATGGTGTTCGCGCGCGATTTCCAGCCCTCGGGGGCACTGGTGATCATCTTCGAGTTCGTCATGAGCGTGACCGATCCTCCGTTGAAGGCGCTGCGCCGGATCATCCCGCCCCTGCGCATCGGCCAGGTCTCGCTGGACATGGCGTTCCTGGTGCTGTTCATCGCCCTGCAGCTCCTGCTCCGGGTGCTCGCGGGGCTGGCATGACATCGTCGTTCGGCGGAGGTGGGTGATGGCGCTGAGTGCCCAGGACGTTCACGACAAGCAGTTCAAGCTGGTGCGCAACAGCACCGGCTACGACATGGACGAGGTGGACGCCTTCCTCGATGAGGTGGAGGCCGCGGTCGAGAGCCTCACCGATCAACTGGAGGCCACCCAGGAACGGGTCGAGGCGTTGGAGGCGGAACCCAGCGGGACCGACACCAGCGCGGCTGCGGCGCGCATCCTCGAGATGGCGCAGCAGACTGCCGATGAGTACGTGTCCGAGGCCCGGCGCACTGCTGAGGGGTTGGTGGCCGATGCTGAGAAGGCGGCACGCAAGTCGGTGAAGAAGCTCGAGCACCAGCGCCGCGATCTCGAGGATCGGGTCAGCGCCCTACGGACCTTCGAGTCCGAGATACGTTCCCGGCTGACCGGCTACTTCCAGTCACAGCTGACCGACCTCAGGGCTCTGGCTGACGAACCAGACGCGGACAAGTCGGGCGAGTCCGACACATCCGCGGACTAGCTGCCGCCACCCGACCGGCGGTACGTCGCCGGACCTCGAACGCTGCTGACCCCAGACGGCTCGGACCCCCGACGGCTCGGACCCCCGACGGCTCGGACCCCCTGCTGGGTCCTCAATGACCGATGGCGCGCCGACGCCCGCCCACGCCAGGTCGGCCGTAGTCATCAGCTGCCCGCTCGCCGGCCCGTCGGCTGGCGACGGCCGAACCCGCGCCGCTCGATGATCCACGCCACGTCCCGCGGGCATGCGAGGCGGCTCGGTGGTACTCGGTGACGGCGAGGTCCCGGGCCCGCAGCGCCACCTCGACCCGCGCCGCCCCGGATGCATCGGTCGGCTCGGCGCCTCCCGGGTGGGACGCCCCCTCACGTGCAGCGCGGGCAGCCTCGTCGAGGTTCCGGCCCAGACGGGTGATGAATCCCAGGATGAAGGCGTTGCGGGCGACAGCGCCGGTGACTGGCCGCGGCCCACCCCCCTCGGGGGGGCGATAGGTCGACCCCCGCCAGGTCCCCGATCGGACATGGACCTGGGCGCGGGACAGCATCATCGAGCTGGCGGTGCCGAAGACCGACTCGACGCGGTCGAGGTCGGCAGGCATCCCGTAGACCAGGGCGTAGGTCGAACCATGGCCGATGTCGACTCGCACTGCCCACGCACGCGCGATGCTCACCAGGAGGCTGATCAGCATCTTGTTCAGTCGCTTGCGCGGCTCGCCGATGGTGAGCATCCGATGGGTGGGTTCCTGCCCCCGGGAATCGGTGGACATGGCCGCGACCGCCATGTCCACGCTGTGGCGCTGGGCGACGAGCGCGGCCTTGGCCAGGTAGGCCTCGGCCTCGTCGACGTTGGCTGTGCCCTCCGCCTTGGCCAGCAGCGCGGCAACACGCCTGACCTGGTCATCCTCGTGGGGTGCAGCCGCTCGGGGGTCGGGGACCGCGTCGATCGGGGCGAACAGGTGGGCGAGCAGATCTGCGGCCGCCGGTGACACATGACGTCGGTACAACTCGACCAAGGTGGTGCGGAACGCCGCACCGTGACCTGATTCGCCTGCGAGGTGATGGGCGGTCTCGTGCAGCACGACGCCGCGGGTCAGGGCCCATCGGCCACGGGGGTCGGCCGCCGGGATGTGGATCGTCCCCGCGGAGTAGGTGGCCATCCGGAAGCCGCGGCGGACCTGGACCGTCACCGGCCCACGATCGGCGAACGCCCCGGTGTTGACCGCGTCAGCCACCACAGCATCCACGAACGACTGGATTGCCGGCAGGTTGCCGAACCGGACCTCCTCCGGCAGCGTGACGACCGACCGGCCGACCCGAACGGCGCGGTGCGGGCGCCGCATGATGGCGGCAACCGAGTCCTCCGCCTGGTAGACCGCGCCCCGGCTCCGGTCCACGCGTGGGTCCTGCTGATCCATGGCCGTCAGCCTGCCATGGGAGGCCGACATCGCCGGCTGTTCCTCCACAGGTCGCCCACCATCGGCGTGACTCAGGCGCGTCGGAGGGCGAAGGACAGCCCGAGGTCGTCGTCGGTGCCGGAGTGCGCGTTGTTGGGTGGCTGGTCCCGGGAGACCGACACGGCGAGCACCTCGCCGGCGATGTCGGCGGAATGCTCGTCGAGGGTCGCGGCCAGGTCACTCGAGGCAGCGTCGAGCCACAGCTCGATGCGGTCGCTGACCTCGAGCCCAGCAGCCTTGCGTCCCTCCTGGACCAGTCGGACGATCTCGCGTGCCTGTCCCCGACGGAGCAGGTCCGGCGTCAGGTGCAGGTCGAGGGCGAGGGTCTCACCGGCGTCGGTGGCCACAGCCCAGCCCTCACGGGGTGTCTCGGTGATGACCACGTCGTCGGGGCCGACGGTGACCTGCTCGCCGTTCACCTGGACCTCGGCCGCCCCGGTCCCGCGCAGGGAGGCGGTGAGCCCCACAGGATCAGCGCTCGCGATGGCAGCGGCCACGGGCTGGGTGCCCTTGCCGAACCTGCGTCCCAGCGAGCGGAAGTTGGCCTTCACGCTCACATGGACCAGTTCGTCGGTCGTGGCATCGTCGCCACCCCCACCGAGGCTGACGACCGACAGCACGTTGAGCTCCTCGGCGAGCTGGTCGCGCAGCTCGGCTGGCATCCGGTCCCAGCCGGGCGCGGACACCAGCGCGCGGCCCAGCGGCTGGCGCGTGCGCACCTTGCCCTCGGCGCGGGCACCACGGCCCAGCTCGACGAGCCGGCGGATCAGGGCAACCTGCTCAGCCAGCACCGGATCTGCCATCGCACCGGAGTCATCGGGCCAGTCCTGCAGGTGGACCGAGTCCGAGTCGCCGGCAGCGAAGAGGTCCTGCCAGACGCGCTCGGTGATGAAGGGTGTGAAGGGGGCCATCAGCAGTGTCACCGTGCGCAGGCACTCGTGCAGGGTGTGCAGGGCTGCGGGGTCGCCATCCCAGAACCGGCGCCGAGACCGGCGCACGTACCAGTTCGACAGGTCATCGATGAAGGCCGCGAGCAACCGACCGGCACGCTGGGTGTCGAAGGCGTCCAGGGCCTCGGTGACCTGCGCGGACAGTCGGCTCGCCTCGGCCAGGGCCCACCTGTCCAGGACAGGGCGCTCGTGGGCCGCTGGAGCCTCATGGGCAGCCGGCGAGAACCCCGCGGTCCGGGCATAGAGGGACTGGAAGGACACGGTGTTCCAGTAGGTGAGCAGTGTCCGGCGCACCACATCGGCGATGGCGGTGTGCCCGACGCGGCGGGCCTGCCACGGCGACCCGGTGGCCAGCATGAACCACCGCACGGCATCGGCACCGTAGGTGTCCATGAGCGGGATCGGCTCGAGGATGTTGCCCAGGTGCTTGCTCATCTTCCGGCCGTCCTCATCGAGGATGTGGCCCAGGCACAGCACGGTGCGGTAGGACGACTCGTCGAACACGAGGGTACCGACGGCCATGAGGGTGTAGAACCACCCACGCGTCTGGTCGATGGCCTCGCAGATGAAGTCGGCCGGGTACTTGCGCGCGAATGTCTCGGCGCCGGTGTGCGGGTAGCCCCACTGGGCGAAGGGCATCGCCCCGCTGTCGTACCAGCCGTCGATGACCTCCGGGACACGCGTGGCCGTGGTGGTGCACTGCGGGCAGGCGAAGGTCACGTCGTCGACGAAGGGGCGGTGTGGGTCGAGGGTGGACAGGTCCTGCCCGGCCAGCTCGCCGAGTTCAGCCAGCGATCCGATGCACGTCAGATGGTCCTGTTCGCACCGCCAGATCGGCAGGGGGGTGCCCCAGTACCGGTTGCGCGACAGCGCCCAGTCGACGTTGTTCTCCAGCCAGTCGCCATAGCGGCCCCACTTGATCGTGCCCGGGTGCCACGTGGTGCCCTCGTTCTCACGGATGAGGGCGTCCTTGATGGCGGTCGTGCGGATGTACCAGGAGGGCTGGGCGTAGTAGACCAGCGGGGTGTGGCAGCGCCAGCAGTGCGGGTAGGAGTGCTCGAACTGCTCGTGGCGGAACATGAGCCCGCGGGACTCGAGGTCAGCGACCAGCGTGGGATCGGCGGCCTTGAAGAACATGCCGCCGACCATGGGCACCGACGGGTCGAACGTGCCGTCGGGCAGCAGCGGGTTCACCACCGGCAGGCCGTAGGCGCGGCACGTGATCAGGTCGTCGGCCCCGAAGGCTGGTGCCTGGTGGACGAGCCCGGAGCCGTCCTCGGTGGTGACGTAGTCAGCCAGGATGACGTAGTGGGCGTCGGGCACGTCGACGAGCTCGAAGGGCCGCGCGTAGCCGGTGTGCTCGAGGTCGCGGCCGGGCATCGAGGCGAGCACCTCATGACCCTCGGGGAGCTTCGACTCGCGCAGCTCCTCGGCGATGACCAGGAGCTCGGAGTCGCCCAACTCGCCGGGCACGCGCACGACCTGGTAGATGGCGTCGGGCTTGACCGCCACCGCGGTGTTGGACACCAGCGTCCAGGGGGTGGTGGTCCAGACCAGCAGACTGACACCGGGGAAGCGCTGCGCCAACGGCCCGGAGGTCACCGGCATCCGCACGAACACCGACGGATCGACGATGTCCTCGTAGCCCTGCGCCAGTTCGTGGTCGGACAGACCCGTGCCGCATCGGGGGCAGTACGGGCTGACCCGATGGTCCTGGACGAGCAGCCCCTTGTCGAAGATCTGCTTCAGCGACCACCAGACGCTCTGGACGTAGGCGGGATCCATCGTCCAGTACGCGTCGTCCATGTCGACCCAGTAGCCCATGCGCTCGGTGAGGAACGCGAACTCGTCGACGTGGCGCAGCACGGACTCGCGGCAGCGGGCGTTGAACTCCGCGACCCCGTAGGCCTCGATGTCGCCCTTGCCCGTGAACCCGAGCTCCTTCTCGACCGCGAGCTCCACCGGCAGCCCGTGGCAGTCCCAGCCGGCCTTGCGGTCCACCCGATAGCCGCGCATCGTCTTGAAGCGCGGGAAGACGTCCTTGAAGACGCGCGCCTCCACGTGGTGGGTGCCCGGCTTGCCGTTCGCGGTGGGCGGTCCCTCGAAGAACGTCCACTCCGGTGCCCCCGCCCGCTGGGCCAGCGACCGGTGGAAGACGTCATGGCCGGCCCAGAACTCCAGGATCTCCTGGTCCACGGCCGCCAGGTCGACCTTCGCCGGGACCTCGGCGTACTGGCGGGCGACCGGCGCATCCGACGCATGCGGCGGGGTGGTGTCGTGCGGGCTCATCATGTCGTCCTTGATCGGGGGCAGGCGCCTGATTCTAGTGGCGATGGCCAGTGCGGCCGTGCGGCCCGCCGCGAGCACGGTCTCACGATCCAGGTGTGCTCAGCGATCGAGCAGCGCCCTCCATCGCCGGGCGAGGTCCACCGGGGGGTCATCGATCTCCACCAGCTTGGTGCGTGACGTGGCTCCCCGGACCACCCGTACCTGCCGAGGGCGAAGCTCGAGGGCGTCGGCGATCGCGCGTTCAGCCTCAGCGGTGGCCGCGCCGTCGACCGGGCGCGCGCGTACGCGGACCTCGAGGATCGCAGCGTCATCGGGTCGGGAACTCGGTGCGCGACCCCCCACGGCCATGTGGCGGGCCCCGGGACGGACGTGGATCGCGGCACGGAAGGAGGTCACGGGGGATATCCTCGCCCTTGGCGCACGACCAGATCGGTCCGGCCGCAGGCAGGAGTGTTCGCAGATGGGTGCAGGGAACTGGGTATCCGGCGGAGTCCGCCGAGCCGTCTCGGGCGTGCGGTCGGCGATGCCGGGGCACTCCGAGTCGGAGTCGCCGGTCGATCCGAGCCCTGAACTGGCCCACGCTGCGCCTCCCGCGACGCCGAAGGCGCCGGCGGAAGCATCGGCCAAGGCCCCGGCCGAGAAGCCGGCCGCCAAGAAGGCGTCCACGAAGAAGACCCCTGCGAAGAAGACCCCTGCGAAGCAGGCGGCCGCCCCACAGCCTCCGACCAAGCAGGCCCCCGCGGCCAAAGCCCCGGCCAAGCAGACCCCCGCGGCGCAGAAGCCCGCCGCGGCCACGAAGGAGCCCGCCACCAAGGCCTCGGCCACGCAGGCCCCCACGAAGAAGACGCCCGTGACGAGGGCCCCAGCGGCGCAGAAGCCCGCCGCGGCCACGCAGGAGCCCCAGGAGTCGGCGGCCGCGGCCTCGGAGGCGACTGCGTCCCCGGCCCCCGTGGTGGTGTGGACCGACGCCGAGCTGACCGAGTTCCGCGCGGCCCTGGTCGCTGACATCGGCCGTCTCCGCGAGGAGCTGAACATGGGCGAGGCTGACCTCGCCGAGATGCTTGCGCACGGCGACGGGGCCGGCGATGACCAGGCCGATGCCGGCTCCAAGACCCTGGAGCGCGAGCAGGAGATGAGCGTGGCGGCCAATGCCCGCGAGCTCCTCGACCAGTCCACGCACGCCCTCAAGCGGCTCGAGGCCGGTAGGTACGGGATCTGCGAGTCCTGTGGCTCAGTGATCCCGGCCGCACGCCTGCGGGCCTTCCCCCGCGCCACGCTGTGCATCGCCTGCAAGCAGGCCGAGGAGCGCAGGTGACGTGAGCCGGCTCCCGCTGACCCTGGGCGTGGCGGCAGGTGTGATCGTGGTCGACCAGGTGACCAAGGCGCTTGCGGTGGCGAATCTGGAGGGCGAGCCACCGATCCAGGTGATCGGTACATGGCTGCAACTGACCTTCGTGCGCAATCCGGGGGCGGCCTTCTCCCTGGCGGGCAACTACACGATCCTGATCAGCATCATCGCGGTCATCGTGGCGCTGGCTATCGTGCGGACGGCTCGGACGCTGACCAATGTGTGGTGGGCGGTGGTCCTCGGCGGCATCCTCGGAGGTGCGCTGGGCAACTGGATCGATCGCCTCCTGCGTGAGCCGGCTCCGCTCCGCGGGCATGTCGTGGACTTCCTCGAGCTGCCGAACTGGCCGGTGTTCAACGTTGCGGACATGGCGCTCGTGGGCTCGGCGATCCTGGCCGTCATCCTGAGCATCAAGGGCATCGAGATGGGTGACCCCCAGGACGAGGAAGCCGCCGTCGACACCGGTGAGGCCCGGACCGATGGTTGAGCCGCGGCTGGCCCAGGTCCCCGACGGGCTGGCCGGCGAACGCGTCGACTCAGCGCTCGCTCGGATGTTCGGGTTGTCACGGTCCAAGGCTGCGGACCTTGCCGAGGAGGGCAATGTCCAGGTCGCCGGGCGGGTTGTGGGCAAGAGCGCCCGGGTCGAGCCGGGCCAACTCGTGGAGGTCCTGATCCCCGATGTCGTGCCGCCGGGATCCGTGCCGGAGGTCGACGTGCCCGAGTTGGGTGTCCTCTACTCGGATGCCGACATCATCGTGGTCGACAAGCCCGTCGGTGTTGCCGCGCACCCGAGCCAGGGCTTCGTCGGCCCCAGTGTCACCGGCGTCCTGGCCTCTCGTGGCTACCGGATCTCGACCTCGGGCGCCCCCGAGCGGCGCGGGGTCGTCCAGCGCCTGGATGTCGGGACCTCTGGCCTCATGGTGCTGGCCGCCAGCGAACCTGCCTACAGCCATCTCAAGCAGCAGTTCCGCGACCGTACGCCGCAGAAGGTCTACCACGCCCTCGTCCAGGGCCTGCCGGACCCGTTGCGGGGCACCGTCGATGCGCCGATCGGACGCCACCCGAACCACGACTGGAAGTTCGGCGTGATCGCCGGTGGTCGTCCCTCGGTGACCCACTACGAGGTGTTGGAGGCCTTCCGCTTCGCCAGCCTCGTCGAGGTGCACCTCGAGACCGGGCGCACCCACCAGATCCGGGTGCACATGTCCGCGCTGCGCCATCCGTGCGTGGGAGATCTCATGTATGGCGCGGATCCTGCGCTGGCCGCCCGATGTGGCCTGGGGCGCCAGTGGCTGCATGCGGTCCGCCTGGGATTCACCCACCCGGGAACAGGTGACTTCGTCGAGTTCACCTCGCCCTACCCGGCTGATCTCGACCACGCCCTGCGAACTCTCCAACCGGACTGAGCACCGTCATCACCCGGGTGGCAGAGTGGTGCCATGGCACCTGAAGCGACCACACCCATCGTCCATGAGTCCGGAACCTTCCAGATCGGGGGGGACCTGCCTGTCCATCGCCTCGGATTCGGCGCCATGCGCATCACCGGTCCGGGCATCTGGGGCGAGCCGGCCGACCGGGAGGGCGCCATCACGCTGCTGCGCAGGGCAGTCGAGCTGGGCGTGGACTTCATCGACACGGCCGACTCCTACGGGCCGTTCGTCTCCGAGGACCTGATCAGGGAGGCACTGCATCCCTACGACGACGTCGTCATCGCCACGAAGGGCGGGCTGACCCGGTCCGGTCCCGACCGGTGGGCGCCGGTGGGCAGCCCCTACTACCTGCGCCAGTGCGTCGAGATGTCCCTGCGCCGCCTCGACGTCGAGTGCATCGATCTCTACCAGCTGCACCGGATCGACGCGAACATCCCCCTCGCCGACCAGCTCGGTGCCCTCAGGGAGCTGCAGGAGGAGGGCAAGATCCGACATTTGGGGATGTCTCAGGTGTCGGTCGCCGAGCTGGCGGCCGCTCGTGAACTCATCGAGGTCACGACCGTGCAGAACCTCTACAACCTCGCAGACCGCAACGCGGAGGACGTGCTCGAGGTGTGTGAGGCCGAGGGGATCGGCTTCATCCCGTGGTTCCCCGTTGCTGCGGGCCCGCTTGCCCGCCCGGACGGCCCGCTCGGGGGGATCGTGGCCCGCACCGGCGTTCCTGCGGCCCAGTTGTCCCTGGCGTGGCTGCTGCGGAGGTCCTCGGTCATCCTGCCGATCCCGGGCACGTCGAGCATGGGGCACCTCGAGGAGAACTGCGCAGCGGCCGATGTGGTCCTCGACGACGTCACGTTCGCCGACCTGTCG
This sequence comes from uncultured Actinomycetes bacterium, assembly GCA_963697345.1. Taxonomy (GTDB): domain Bacteria; phylum Actinomycetota; class Actinomycetes; order S36-B12; family CAIYMF01; genus Prado023. Next base: position 303,794 of record CAVONS010000008.1, read on the forward strand.
GTCCTCGGGAAGCCGGACGACGGCGCCCCCGCCTAGCTGTCACCCCGGCTGACCCGCGGCCGGTGCGGTGCACGTCAGTCCGCGTCGCCGGCCATCAGGCCCGTGATCGAGCCGTCGGCTCGGATGCGCACGCGCATCGCGGCGGGATCGCGGGGAAGGCCCGGCATCGTCACGATCGAGCCGGTGCTCGCCACGACGAAGCCGGCGCCGGCGGCCAGGCGGGCCTCACGCACGCTGATGGTGAACCCGTGCGGCACACCACGGCGCGTGGGGTCGTCGGACAGCGACAGGTGCGTCTTGGCGATGCAGACCGGCAACCCGGTGCCCACCGCCGCGGTGATCCTCGCCAGCTCCCTGGCCGCCGCCGGAGCCACCTCGATCCCCTCCGCGCCGTACACGTGCCGGGCGACCGCCGAGATCTTGTCCTCGTAGGTGGCATCGGCTGAATAGGGATGCCATGGCTGCGGGGGAGCGGCATCTGTGCCGTCGACCACGTCGGCGACCACGTCTGCCAGGGCCAGTGACCCCGCCCCACCGTCTGCGAACCCCGTGCACGGCGCCATGGGGACACCATGGGAGGCGCACCAGCTGGCCAGGACGTCGACCTCCTGTGCGGAGTCCTCGGGGAACAGGTTGAGTGCGACGACGGGGGGCAGCCCGTAGGCCCCGACGCTGAACAGGTGCCGTTCGAGCTGCGGCAGGCCTGCGACGAGCGCGTCGCGGTCCGGGTGGCCCGCCTGGGCCAGGGCGGCCCCGCCGTGGAGTCGCAATGCTTTGAGGGTGACGACCAGGACGACGGCCCGCGGCCAGATGCCGGCTGAACGGCACGCGATGTCGAGGAACTTCTGCCCGCCGAGGTCGAACCCGAACCCGCCCTCGGTGATCACGTCCGCCCCGGTTGCCAGCGCCAGTCGTGTGGCGATCATCGAGTTGGTGCCGTGTGCGATGTTGGCGAACGGGCCGCCGTGCACCAGGGCAGGACCGCCCTCGGCTGTCTGGGCGAGATTGGGCATCAGGGCATCGCGCAGCAGGACGGTCATCGCGGGGGCCGCCCCGATGTCGTCGGCGGTCACCGGCTGGGCATCGGCGGACCACCCGACCACGATCCGGCCCAGCCGGGCCTGCAGGTCCGACAGATCCGAGGCCAGGCACAGGGCGGCCATCACCTCGCTGGAGGCAGTGATCTGGAACCCGGACTCGCGGGGGATCCCGTCGGCCGGGCCGCCGAGACCGATCACCACCCGCCGAAGGAACCGGTCGTTCATGTCGATCGCCCGCGGCCAGGTGACCCGCCGGGGGTCGATGGGACCCGGTGCCCCGAACTGCACGGAGTTGTCGACCAACGCCGAGAGCAGGTTGTGGGCTGCGGTGATCGCGTGCAGGTCGCCGGTGAAGTGCAGGTTGATCGCCTCGGCCGGCTCGATGGTGGCCGCGCCGCCGCCGGTCCCGCCGCCCTTCATCCCGAACACCGGGCCCAGCGACGGCTCGCGCAGTGCCAGCACGGCGTGGCGCCCACGCGCACGCAGGCCCATGGCCAGTGCGATCGCCATGGTGGTCTTGCCCTCACCCGAAGGGGTCGGGGTGATGGCTGAGACGAGGATGAGCCGCCCGGTGGGGGGCCGGTCCACCAGGGCCGCCAGATCGACCTTGGCCCGGTCGGGCCCCCAGCCGATCACGTGCTCGGCGGCGATCCCGAGTTCGGCGGCGACGTCGGTCATGGGGCGCAGGTCGGGCACATCGATCATGCTGGCACTGGGCCGCGGGGATGTCGCGCGGTCGGGCTGTCGGTCCCCGGCGGTACGATCGACGCCTGCCGAGTCCTCCTTCCCCGACGGGTCACGGCGCAGTCAGCGAAACGTGGCCCAGCCCTGGGAGGACAGTCAGTGTCGAACGGCTCGAACGGCAGCACCGGGGACTTCGTGCACCTGCACGCCCACACCGAGTACTCGATGCTCGATGGCGCTGCCCGGGTCAAGGACCTCTTCGCCGAGGCCGCCCGCATGGAGATGCCCGCGCTGGCCATCACCGACCACGGCAACCTGTTCGGAGCCTTCGAGTTCTGGAAGGCGGGGACCGCGGCCGGCGTGAAGCCCATCATCGGCATGGAGGGCTACTACGTCCCGGTCGGCTCACGGTTCGATCGCGCGCCCTTCTCGTTCGGAGCCGACGTCGGCCAGGACGTGGGCGACGAGGGCACGGCCAAGGGCAAGGTCAACTACACACACATGACCCTGCTGGCGCAGGACAACCAGGGCCTGCACAACCTGTTCCGGATCTCCTCGCTGGCCAGTCTCGAGGGTCAGTACCGCAAGTACCCGCGCTTCGACCGGGACCTTCTCGACAAGCACGGCAAGGGCATCATCGCCACCACGGGGTGCCCGTCCGGAGAGGTCAATCGCTGGTTGCAGGTGGGGCAGTACGACAAGGCCCGGCAGGCGGCGGCCGACTACCGCGACATCCTCGGCCCGGAGAACTTCTTCGTCGAGGTCATGGACCACGGCATCGAGATCGAGCGCCGCACGCTGCCCGAACTGCTGCGCCTGGCCAAGGACCTCAAGCTGCCGTTGCTGGCGTCCAACGACCTGCACTACACCCACGCCGCCGATGCCGACGCACACGAGGTCCTGCTGTGCGTGCAGACCGGCAAGACCATGGCCGACCCGAACCGGTTCAAGTTCGACGCCAGGGACTTCTACCTGAAGTCGGCCGTCGAGATGCGCACGTTGTGGGCCGAGTACCCCGAGGCCTGCGACAACACGCTGCTCGTGGCCGAGCGCTGCAACGTGTCCTTCACCGAGGGGCGCAACCTGATGCCCCGATTCCCCGTGCCCGAGGGGGAGACCGAGGAGTCGTGGTTGGTCAAGGAGGTCGAGCGCGGCCTGGCCAGGAGATTCCCAGCAGGCGTCCCGCAGGATCGTCGCGACCAGGCTGCCTACGAGCTCGGCGTCATCAACCAGATGGGGTTCCCGGGTTACTTCCTGGTCACCGCAGACCTGGTCGCCCATGCCAAGGAGGTCGGGATCCGGGTGGGTCCCGGCCGAGGCTCGGCCGCCGGCGCGCTGATCGCCTACGCCCTGGGGATCACCGAGCTGGACCCCATGGCCCACGGCCTGCTGTTCGAGCGCTTCCTCAACCCGGAGCGCATCTCGATGCCGGACATCGACATGGACTTCGATGAGCGCCGACGCAGCGAGATGATCCGGTACGCGACGCAGCGCTACGGCGAGGAGCGCGTCGCCCAGATCGTCACGTACTCCACCATCAAGGCCAAGGCCGCGCTCAAGGACTCCGCACGGGTCCTGGGCCATCCCTTCGCCGTGGGGGAGAAGTTGACCAAGGCGATGCCGGCAGCGGTCATGGGCAAGGACATCCCGCTGGCCGGGATCTTCGACGAGGGCCACCCCCGCTACAAGGAGGCCGGCGACTTCCGTGCCCTGTACGAGTCGGAGGCCGAGCTCAAGGAGGTCGTGGACACTGGGCTCGGCCTGGAGGGACTGCGCCGGCAGTGGGGCGTGCACGCAGCGGGGGTCATCCTGTCGGCCGAGCCGCTGCTCGACATCATCCCGATCATGCGTCGGGAACAGGACGGCGCGATCATCACGCAGTTCGACATGGGGGCGTGCGAGAGCCTCGGGCTGCTCAAGATGGACTTCCTGGGGCTGCGCAACCTGACGATCCTCGACGACGCACTGCGCCACATCGAGGCCAATGGCGGTCCGAAGGTGGTCCTGGAGGAGCTGAGCCTCGATGACCTCCCCACCTACGAGCTGCTCGCCCGGGGCGACACACTCGGGGTCTTCCAGCTGGACAACTCCGGCATGCGCGCCCTGCTCACCCGCCTGGCTCCCACCAACTTCGAGGACATCTCCGCCGTCCTGGCGCTCTACCGACCGGGTCCGATGGGGGCAAACGCGCACAACGACTTCGCCGATCGCAAGAACGGGCGCCAGCCGGTCACCCCGATCCACCCCGAACTGGCCGAACCACTGGCCGGGATCCTGGGCGACACCTACGGGTTGATCGTCTACCAGGAGCAGGTCATGGCCATCGCCCAGCAGCTGGCCGGCTACTCGCTGGGCAGCGCGGACCTCCTGCGTCGGGCGATGGGCAAGAAGAAGAAGGAGATCCTCGACAAGGAGTACGTGCCGTTCGCCGAGGGCATGCGCGGCAACGGGTACTCCGACGAGGCGATCAAGACCCTGTGGGAGATCCTGGTCCCGTTCTCCGACTACGCCTTCAACAAGGCCCATACCGCGGGCTACGGGCTGGTGTCCTACTGGACTGCCTACCTCAAGGCCAACTACCCGGCGGAGTACATGTCGGGCCTGCTGACCTCGATCGCAGACGACAAGGACAAGTCGGCGATCTACCTCAACGAGTGCCGACGGATGGGCATCAAGGTGCTGCCGCCGGATGTCAACGAGTCGCAGTCAGACTTCGCCCCGGTCGGCACCGACATCCGCTTCGGGCTCTCCGCGATCCGCAACGTCGGCACGAACGTCGTCGAGTCGATCATCCGCACCCGAGCCGCCAAGGGCCGTTTCGCCGACTTCCACGACTTCATCGCGAAGGTGGAGATCAGCGTCTGCAACAAGCGCCTCGTGGAGTCCCTGATCAAGGCCGGCGCGTTCGACAGCTTCGGCGACACGCGCAAGGGCCTGCTGGCGATCCACGAGCAGGCGATCGACGCCGCGCTGGACACCAAGCGGGCCGAGGCCGTCGGGCAGTTCGACCTGTTCGCCGGGATGGGTGCCGAGGCCGTTGAGCCGGCTCCCGGGTCACGCCTGGAGCCCCCGCCCATCGAGTGGGACAAGAAGACCCTGCTGGCCTATGAGCGCGAGATGCTGGGCCTCTACGTCAGCGACCATCCTCTGTTCGGCCTCGAGCGGGTGCTCTCCTCCTTGGCCGACATGCCGATCGCCGCCCTTGCCGCCGACGAGCGCTCGGACGGCCAGATGGTCACGGTGGCCGGCCTGGTCACCAGTGTCCAGCGCAAGACCACCAAGGCCAAGGGCGAGCCCTGGGCGATCGTCACGGTCGAGGACCTCGCCGGGTCGGTGGAGGTCATGTGCTTCCCGCAGCTCTACGCGTCGGTGGGCGTCCTGCTGGCCGAGGATGTGGTCGTGGTCGTGCGGGGTCGTCTGGAGAAGGGCGACGACAGCGCCCCCCGGCTGCGCGGCATGGAGATCAGCGCGCCGACCATCAGCGACCCGGGTGCCTCAGGGCCGGTGGCCATCAACCTCGACATCTCCCGGTGCACACCGCCGGTGGTCGACAAGCTCCGTGAGGTCCTGGGCAACCATCCGGGGACCGTCGAGGTGCACCTGCACCTGCGCAACGGTGGCACCACGACGGTGCTGTCCATCGATGAGCGGCTGCGCGTCGTCCCCTCGCCGGCCCTCTACGGCGACCTCAAGGCGCTGCTTGGTCCCTCCTGCTTGGGCTGAGCCCATGTGGTCGGCGGGTGGCGTGTGGGGGAGCCTGAGAGCGTTCAGGCGTGTCGGGCGATGGGTGCCACGCGAGCATGCGTGAGCCCGATGAGTGCGTCGGTCTCGAGCTCGACGTCCAAGCCACGTCTGCCTCCCGAGACGAGGACGGCAGCGTGAGCCAGTGCTGACTGGTCGACGACGGTCGGATGCAGGGTGCGTTGTCCCAGTGGTGAGATGCCCCCGGCCACGTACCCGGTGGCGCGCTCTGCCCGGGAGACCTCGGCCATCTCGGCGCGTTTGCCACCGACCGCGGCAGCCAGGAGCTTGAGGTCCAGGAGCCGATCCACCGGCACGATCCCGACGACCAGGCCCCCGTCGACGTCGGCCAGGAGCGTCTTGAAGACCCTGGCGGGCTCGACGCCGAGTTCGGCGGCAGCCTCCAGGCCGTAGGAGGTGCTGCGCGGATCATGGGCGTAGGTGCGCAGGACGTGGGGGACGCCGGCCTCGGCCAGCAGCCGCGTGGCCGGTGTCCCGGTCGATCCGCTCGCCTTCTTCGCCATGGGTTGATACTGCCACTGCCCCCGCGTCGTCGGAACTGCCGCACGGTTCCGAGCGGGAAGGGCGAACAGGCCATAACCTGAGCGCGTGCCCACGGTTCCGCTGTTCCCCCTGCGCACAGTTCTGGTTCCAGGTCTCGTGCTGCCGTTGCACATCTTTGAGCCGCGCTACCGGCTGATGGTGCGCATGGTCGCCGATGCGCCCGAGGATCAACGCGGATTCGGGATCGTGGCCCTGCGCCCCGGGTGCACTGAGGCTGACGGTCGTGCCGGGCTCTATGACATGGGGACGATGGCCCGGATCACGAAGGTCGATGAACTGCCCGACGGCCGATTCGACGTGGTGACGGTGGGTGCGCGGCGGTTCTCCATCGATTCCGTGGATGACGAGATGCCGTTCACGAGGGCCGAGGTCACGTTGCACCCCGAGCCGCTGGGCGAGCCGGACACGGCGGTGGGCCTCGCCGAGGATGCCGTGAGGCTGTTGAGGGCCTACCGCGCGGTGATCTCGACGTGGGGTGTGATCGGCATGGCCGAGATCGACAACCTCCCCGACGACCCGGTGGTGCTCAGCTACCTGATCGCCGCTGCCATCGTGACCGACCTGCCGGAGAGGCAGTCCCTGTTGCGGATCGAGGACGCCGAACAGCGCCTCACAGCGGTCTGCGGGGTGCTGAGGCGCGAGATTGAGGTCATGTGTGCCCTGCCGTCCATGCCGGCCGTGGACCTGGTGGGAAGCAGGCCCTGGACCAACTGAGGCGGGAGGCCGGCGCCGCAGGCCGGGTGGGCGCCTAGAATCGGCGTCATGATCCGTCGACTGGACCTGCGATCGGGCCTCCCGAGCAACCTCGGTGCCGTCGTGCCCCGCGCACCCATGGACGTCGAGCACGCCCTGGATGTCGTGAAGCCGATCGTGGCCGACGTGGCCAAGCGGGGGGCGCCCGCGGTCCTGGATCACGGAGAGCGCCTCGACGGCGTCCGGCCGAAGCACCTGCGGGTCCCGGCCTCAGCCATCGCGGAGTCGCTGGCAGACCTGGCCCCGGATGTGCGCCGGGCACTGGAGGTCGCCATCGAGCGCGTGCGCCTGGTGCACGCCGATCAGGTGCGTCCCGAGCACACCACGGAGGTGGTGCCGGGCGGAACCGTGACGATGCGCTGGATCCCCGTCGACCGGGTGGGGCTCTACGTCCCGGGTGGGAAGGCGGTGTATCCCTCGTCGGTCGTGATGAACGTCGTCCCGGCCCAGATCGCGGGAGTCGGTTCCCTGGCTGTTGCGTCGCCACCCCAGGCGGAGTTCGGTGGACTGCCGCACCCGACCATCCTGGCTGCGTGCGCACTGCTCGGCATCGACGAGGTCTACGCCGCCGGGGGCGCCCAGGCGATCGCCCTGTTCGCCTACGGCGCGCCGCTGGAGGACGGGACCGTCTGCCGGCCAGTCGACCTGGTCACCGGACCGGGCAACATCTGGGTCACGGCAGCCAAGCGCCTGCTCAAGGGCAGGATCGGTATTGATTCCGAGGCTGGACCCACCGAGATCGCGGTGCTGGCCGACGACACCGCCGAGGCGACCGTCGTGGCCGCCGACCTGATCAGCCAGGCGGAGCACGACGTGATCGCCGCGTCCGTGCTGGTCACCACCTCGGCGAAGCTCGCCAGTGACGTTGCCGCGGCCCTCGAGGTCCAGGTGGCGGCCACCAAGCACTCGCTGCGCATCCGGGAGGCCCTCGGCGGCACCCAGAGCGCCATCATCCTCGTGGACTCCATCCGCGACGGCCTGACGGTCATCAACGCGTACGCCGCGGAGCACCTGGAGATCCACACGAAGGATGCTCGCGCCGTGGCGATGAAGGTGCGCAATGCCGGGGCGGTCTTCGTGGGTCCGTGGGCGCCGGTGTCACTGGGCGACTATGCGGCAGGCTCCAACCATGTGCTGCCGACCGGCGGCTGCGCCTGCCACTCCAGCGGGCTGGGCGTGGCGACCTTCCTGCGTGGGGTCAACCTCATCGAGTATGACCGTGCAGCGCTGGCCGACGTCGCTGATCACGTCGTCACGCTTGCGGGTGCGGAGGACCTGCCCGCACACGCCACCGCCATCACGGTGCGGTTCGACCGGTGAACCCGGCGTCCACCTGGCCGGATGATCCGGCCGGCCCTCCCATGCGGCCCGAGCTCGTCGGCCAGTCCCCGTACGGCGCCCCGCAGCTCGATGTCGCCCACCGGCTCAATGTCAACGAGAACCCGTATCCGCCGTCTGCGTCGATGGTCGCCGACGTCGCTGCTGCCGTGGCCGCAGCAGCCAGGGGCCTGAACCGCTACCCGGACCGCGATGCTCGTGCCCTGCGTGCCGATCTTGCCGACTACGTGGCCTCGGATGTGCCGTCCGGGCCGGTCATCTCGGCCGACAACGTCTGGGCCGCGAACGGATCCAACGAGATCATGGTGCAGCTGCTCCAGGCCTTCGGTGGCCCTGATCGAGTTGCCCTGTCCTTCGCACCCACGTACTCGATGTATCCCGACTACTGCCGCACCACGTTCACCAGCTATCAGACGATGCCGCGCCGCAGCGACTTCACCATCGATCTCGAGGCCGCGCTCGGGCACATCCGTGCCGAGCAGCCCGATGTCGTGCTCGTCGCGTCGCCGAACAACCCGAGCGGCACGGCCGTCCCCCTGGCGGACATCGACGCCCTGTGTCGTGAGGCCCGCGGGCTGGTCATCGTCGATGAGGCCTACGCCGAGTTCCGCCGCCCCGGCACCCCGTCGGCGATCGAGCTCCTGGCCGTGCACCCCCGCCTCGTGGTCACCAGGACGATGAGCAAGGCGTTCGCGCTGGCCGGTGCCCGGCTGGGGTACCTGGTGGCCAGCCCCCGGGTGGTCGACGTCGTCCAGCTGGTGCGGCTGCCCTATCACCTGTCGGCAGTCACCCAGGCCGTGGCACGCACGGCACTGCAGCACGCCCCGGAACTGCTCGGCTCCGTGGCGGCCCTGCGTGCGGAACGGGATGCGCTGGTCGCGTGGCTGGGTGACCAACCGGGGCTCGTGGTGGCGGACTCGGACGCCAACTTCGTGCTGTTCGGGCGCTTCGTGGACCGTGATGCCGTGTGGTCGCGTCTCCTGGACCATGGGGTGCTGGTGCGCGCGACGGGACCCGAGGGTTGGTTGCGGGTGTCTGCCGGGACGCCACAGGAGATGGCCGCATTCCGCGACGCCCTGACCGCCAGTCTCGCCACGGGCGACATCATCACGTGAGAAGGTGGGCGCACCCCGCCGAGGAAGGGACCTGATGGGCCGGTTCGCGAAGGTCGAGCGCACGACCAAGGAGAGCAACGTCCGCGTGGAGCTGGAGCTGGATGGCTCGGGCACCACCGACGTCAGCACGGGTGTGCCGTTCTACGACCACATGATGACCCAGATCGGCAAGCACGGTGGATTCGACCTCGTGATCGCCACCGTGGGCGACATCGAGGTGGACAGCCACCACACCGTCGAGGACACTTCGCTCGCCTTCGGAGCCGCCCTGCGCCAGGCCCTGGGCGACAAGGTCGGGATCCGGCGGTTCGGTGATGCCCTGGTGCCCCTCGATGAGGCGCTGGCACGTGCGGTGGTGGACCTGTCCGGGCGCCCCTATGTCGTGCATGACGAGCCGGAGATGGCTCCGGTCATCGGGGCCTACGACACCACCCTGACCCGCCATGTCTGGGAGTCGATCTCCGCCTCGGCCCAGATCTGCCTCCACGTGCACTGCCTCTATGGGCGCAACCCCCACCACATGGTCGAGGCGCAGTTCAAGGCCGTCGCGCGGGCGCTGCGTACTGCGGTCGAGCTGGACCCGCGCGTGGTGGGGGTGCCGAGCACCAAGGGCGCGCTGTAGTGGATCGCAGCCCGAAGCCCAGGGTCGTCGTCCTGGACTACGGATCGGGGAACCTGCGGTCAGCGGCACGCGCACTCGAAGGGGTCGGCGCGGACGTGAGCGTCACCAGCGACTACGACCGGGCGATGGACTGCGACGGACTGGTCGTGCCTGGTGTGGGAGCGTTCGCAGCGTGCATGCAGGGGTTCCGTGCGGTGCGGGGGCCGCAGCTGGTCGATCACCGGCTGGCGGGTGGGCTGCCCGTCCTGGGAATCTGTGTGGGGATGCAGATCATGTTCGACTCCGGGTCCGAGCATGGTGTGGTGACCGAGGGTGTCGGTCAGTGGCCCGGCACGGTCGAGGAGCTGCCGGCCGCGATCCTTCCGCACATGGGCTGGAACACGGTGAGCTCGCCGGAGGGTTCCGCCCTGTTCGCGGGCATCGAGGAGGAACGCTTCTACTTCGTGCACTCGTTCGCGGTGCAGAGCTGGGTCCTGGAGACCAGCCCGCCCTTCCACCCACCGCTGGTCACCTGGGCCGAGCACGGAGCCCCCTTCGTCGCCGCTGTCGAGAACGGCCCACTGGCCGCCACCCAGTTCCACCCCGAGAAGTCCGGGGATGCTGGCCTGCGCCTGCTGTCCAACTGGCTGGGCACGATCGGCTGAGCGGCATCCGCGGGCGAGGCGGGAACGTCAGGCCGATCCTGCCCGCTGTGGCCGACGCGCGCCGGATGCCGGCTGGGTTCATGACAGCGATCACTGCGCGACCGACTAGCCTTCCGACATGCTTCCTGCTCTCACGCTCCTGCCTGCCGTCGACGTCCGCGAGGGCACGGCCGTGCGCCTGGTCCAAGGGGAGTCCGGCACCGAGACGTCCTACGGATCCCCCCTGGACGCGGCACTGGACTTCCAGGCCCAGGGTGCGGCGTGGATCCACCTCGTCGACCTCGATGCGGCCTTCGGCACGGGCAGCAACCGGGCCGTCCTGGGGGAGGTGATCGGTCGGCTGGACGTGGAGGTCGAGCTCTCCGGCGGGATCCGCGACGACGAGTCGTTGGCGGCGGCGCTGGCCACCGGCTGTCGACGGGTGAATCTCGGGACGGCGGCACTGGAGGATCCGCAATGGACGCGACGGGTCATCGCTGAGCACGGGGATCGCGTCGCGGTGGGCCTCGACGTCCGCGGAACGACGCTGGCAGCTCGGGGGTGGACCAAGGAGGGTGGGGACCTCTGGGAGACCCTGGCCCGTCTGGATGCCGATGGGTGCAGCAGGTACGTCGTGACAGATGTCACCAAGGACGGCACGCTGCGCGGCCCGAACCTGGATCTCCTCCGTGACGTGTGCGCCCGCACCGACCGGCCGGTCATTGCCAGCGGTGGTGTGGCACGCCTCGAGGACCTCCATCAGATCGCTGAGCTCGTCGATCGTGGTGTGGAGGGGGCCATCGTGGGCAAGGCCCTCTACGCCGGGGCCTTCACGCTGCCCGAGGCACTGGCCGCTGTGGCGCAGCGTCGCGACTTCCTGTAGACCGGACGCAGCTCGGAGCGAAGGGGTCACATGCCGATCGAGAGGTTCGCCAGCGGCGGGATCTACGAGGACACTGTCGGCTACAGCCGAGTGGTGGTGGCCTCGGGCTACGCGGGACGCACAGGTTGGACAGCGGGCACGACGGCGATGGTGAACGGCGTTCTGGCCCATCCCGGAGATCCCGGGGCCCAGACCCAGGTGGCCTTCCAGTCCGCCCTGTTCGCCCTGGAACGAGCGGGGTTCTCGCGGGCGGATGTTGTCGTCACCCGGATGTACGTGGTGGACATCGCCAGGCACAGCGACGCGGTGGGCCAGGCCCATGCGCAACTGTTCGGGGCCGTGCGTCCTGCCGCGACCATGGTGGGGGTCAGTGCCCTGGTCGATCCGCAGATGCTGGTCGAGGTCGAGGTCGTGGCATGGCGCGCGGAGGACGAGCCGGCGGCGTGACCCAGGGTCAGTGCGACGGCGTGCTGAACCAAGTGGTCGCGTGTGATGTGACAGAGTAGGGCTGCTCGATGAGGGAGGAATCCATGCAGGACGAGGTGCCCGAGGGGCGACCCCAGGACGGCGCTGGGGCACCGGGAGCCGACCGTGATCGAACCCTGAACTTCCCGGTCGATCCCCAGCCGCTGCCCGACCCCGGGCCCGGCGATGTCGTCGCAACGGCTGCAGCCGTGAAGCCCCCCAGTGACCCGCTTCCCCTCGGGGCGGCGAACCGCCCGGTCGCGGTCGAGACCACCGACGAGCCCGCGCCGAACGCCGGCACGGGCGATGTCGGGAGCATCCCTGCGGTCAACGCCCGGCGGGCCTGGGCGCGTGCGCACTGGTCGAACTGGCGGCTGTACCTGGTCCGATTCGTCTCGGCGGGACTGTCCGTGGTCCTGGCGGTCGCGATCGTCCCGGGCATCAGCTTCGCCAGTTGGCGGTGGGGCCAGGGGCTTGAGATCGCCCTGATCTTCGCACTGCTCAATGCCCTCGTGAAGCCAGTGCTGCAGTTCCTGGCGCTTCGTTTCGTCTTCAGCTCCTTCGGCATCGTGATCGTGCTGATCAACACGGTGTTGCTCGTGCTGTTGAACTGGTTGATGGGTGACCGCCTGATCGCGACCACCTTCCTGTCGCTCCTGCTGGCCGGCACGGTCGTGGGCCTCGTCGGGGCGGCCATCGACGCCCTGCTCGGTGCCGACTACCCGATGCTCGACCGCGACTACAAGGAGAGGAACGGCCTGGCATGAGTGGCGGATTCGACACGATCAGCGAGAACCTGCGCCTGCAGCAGATCTACTCGACCTTGGGGGCCTTCGGCGCCGAGTCCCTGCTCGATGGCACCCGGTTGGCCGAGCCCCGTCGACGGATGCAGCGATGGGTCCACCGGCTGCCCGAGCCCGTGCCGGACTACGGCACGGCAACCCGGACCAGGATCCTTCTGGAGGGCTTGGGACCCACCTACGTCAAGATGGGCCAGATCGTCTCCAGCCAGGTCAACGTGCTGCCCGATGACTGGCGCATCGAACTCGATCGCCTGCAGAACGAGGTGCCCACCTTCCCGTACGCCATGGTGCGCGAGATCGTCATCCAGGAGCTCGGCGCTCCCCCCGAGGAGCTCTATGCGGAGTTCTCCGAGACTCCGCTGGCGGCGGCCTCGCTCGCCCAGGTGCACCGCGCGCGGATGCATGACGGCCGCGAGGTGGCGGTCAAGGTGCAGCGCCCGAACCTGGACCAGCAGGTCAAGGCCGACCTCGGCGTGACCAAGACCGCGGGGCGCGCCATGGAGGCACGCAGCAAGTGGGCCCGTGAGGTGGGCCTGCGCGGCATGCTCGATGAGTTCAGCACCAACCTCATCGAGGAGCTGGACTACTACGGCGAGGGGTACAACATGACCCGCCTGGCGGCCAACATGGCGGCCCTGCCGGGGGTCAACGTGCCGGTGCTCTACCGCGATCTCTCGGCACGTCGTGTCCTGACCCAGCAGTTCATCGTCGGGGTGAAGATCTCGGACCTGGACGCGATCGACGCCGCTGGACTGGACCGTGGGGTCCTGGGGACCAACGCCCTTCGAGCTGCGATCAAGATGCTGCTCATCGATGGCTTCTTCCACGCTGACCCACATCCCGGCAACCTCTACGTCGACCTCGAGACCGGGGACGTGACCTTCCTCGACTGCGGGATGGTCGGCGAGCTGTCGGTCGCCCAGCGCATCAACATGCTCGCCCTGCTGTGGACGGTCGTGAACGGGGACATGACGGCCATGGCCTCGCAGCTCCGCTCGCTGAGCGTGCCGTTCCGGCCGGTCGACGATGCCAACTTCATGCGAACCTTCGAGCGCCGGATGGCCCGGTACGGCAAGGGGTCAGGGGCGGACTTCGATGACGTGTTCACCGCCGGCATGGCCGTCCTGCGCGATGCCGGACTGCGCCTGGACCCGAACCTCACCCTGGCCATGAAGGCGATGATGCAGGCCTCGGCGTTCTTCGTGCCGCTGGCACCCGAGGGCAAGACGTTCAGCAATGCGGCACTCGAGCTCGCCCTCGAGCAGGCGCAGGCGCCCTCCACCGAGGCCATGGTCAAGGAGATGGCAGCCAAGGAGGCCAAGCAGATGGCCATGCGCGCGGTGCACGCTGCCCCGGAGTACCTCAAGAGCGCGGTCGGCTGGAACGAGCAGTTCAAGAAGGGCAAGCTGACTGTCGTGGTCGACACATCCCAGCTAGACCGCCAGATGGCTGAGGCCCGCTCGATCACGACCATGATCGTTGTCGCGCTGCTGGTCTGTGGCGGGATCATCGGCTCAGCGATCGCCGCGACCGCCTTCGCCGGCACGGCGATGGAGCGCTACGGGACGATCGGGTTCTTCGGCTCCCTCGCGGTCGGCGCGGTGCTGTTGGTCACCTACATCTTCCGACTGTTCCGATCGGGTCGGCAGCGCTAGGGTTCAGAGTGTGCCCGACAGTCGTGACCGGCCGGTTGGACGGTCGTGGATTCCGGGCCGAAGGCGTTGAGAACGAGCAACGGACATACCCACCGCGGACGGGACCGCCCCGGACGACGACGTGAAAGGTTCACACAGTGACTGAACAGCAGAGCGAGCAGGCGGGATCGATCCAGGTCGGCCCCGTCGACTACGTGGTCATCGAGTTCCCGAATGCGAATTTCACGGGCGAGGGGCTTCCGATCCTCCTGGACCTCGTGGCCAAGGGTGTCATCCGGGTCCTCGACGCGGTGGTCATCAAGGCCAATGACGACGGCAGTTTCGTGAGCCTGAGCGTGGAGGACCTTGACGCCGACGGCGGCGCCTGGGAGCTCATCTCCGGCTGGGGCGCCGACGTCCTGAGCCAGGACGACTTCGACGAGGTCGGTGCCATCCTGGCCCCGGGCTCGGCGGCAGCCATCATCGTGTACGAGAACTCGTGGGCAGCGCCCTTCGCCGCGGCGATGGTCGAGGCCGGTGGCGAAGTCGTCGCCTTCGAGCGGGTGGGCGTCCGGGACGTCATCGCAGCCATCGAGGCCAACGTGGCCGAATCCATCACCGAAGACTGAGAGGAAACTGACATGCCAGGACTCGTTCGCGGGGTTGCCCGCACAGCCGCCGTCGTGGGCACTGCCGGTGCGGTGAACCACCGCCAGCAGCAGAAGTGGGCCGCCAAGGACCAGCAGGCTGCCCAGGCCCAGGCCTACCAGGAGCAGCAGTACGCACAGCAGTACGCGCCGCCCCAGCAGCAGTACGCTCCGCCCCCGCAGCAGTACGCGGCGCCTGCTCCCGCGCCGGCAGCGGCACCCTCGGTCGACCTTGTCGCCGAGCTGACCAAGCTGGCAGACCTCAAGGCAGCCGGCGTCCTGTCGGACGCTGAGTTCGAGGCCGCCAAGGCAAAGCTGATCGCCAGCTGACCCAGGCAACCCGCTGCAGCCCCCGTCGATCGCGTCGGGGGCTGCAGCTTCTTCGGGACGCTGTCGCAGGCCGATAGTCTGGCCGCATGCCCGTGGCCGTCCGAGTGATCCCCTGCCTGGACGTCGATGCGGGCCGGGTCGTCAAGGGCGTGAACTTCGTCGACCTGCGCGATGCCGGTGATCCCGTCGCGCTGGCCCGGGCCTATGGGGCGGCAGGTGCTGACGAGCTGACCTTCCTGGACATCACCGCATCGTCGGGTGACCGGGAGACCACCTACGAGGTCGTGCGCCAGACTGCCGAGCAGGTCTTCATCCCCCTCACCGTCGGCGGCGGGGTGCGCACCGTCGATGACTTCGACTCACTGCTTCGCGCCGGTGCGGACAAGTGCGGGGTCAACACTGCGGCGCTTGCCCGTCCGGAGCTGATCGCCGAGGCGGCGGATCGCTTCGGGGCGCAGTGCGTGGTGCTGTCCGTCGATGCGCGGCGCTGTGGTCCTGGAACGCTGGCGCCCGACGTACGGACCGAGTCCGGCTTCGAGGTCACCACGCACGGCGGCCGACGCTCCACCGGGATGGACGCCATCGCGTGGGCGGTCCGGGCCACGGAACTGGGCGCCGGGGAGATCCTGCTCAACTCCATGGATGCTGATGGCACCAAGGCCGGCTATGACCTCGAGCTGATCCGGCTCGTGCGCGCAGAGGTGCGGGTGCCCGTGATCGCCAGCGGGGGCGCGGGGGCACTTGCCGACTTTGCGCCGGCCGTGGACGCGGGGGCGGACGCCGTCCTGGCGGCAAGCGTCTTCCACTTCGGCGACCTGGGCATCGCGGAGGTCAAGACGGCGCTCGCGCGGGCCGGTCACACCGTCCGGCTCTGAGCAGCCTCGGCGCGCGCTGGCCCCAGCCATCCCCGTCGTGGTCCAGAATGGCGCCGTGGACTTCGTGGACAGCGACCTCGACCCTGCCCTGGCGCGGCGACTGCGGGCTGCCGGTACCGCTGCCGACGGTCGGCCCCTGATCACCGCCGTGGCCCAGGACGTGGCCAGCGGTCGGGTGCTGATGGTCGCGTGGATGGATGCGCAAGCGCTTCGGCTGACCTTGTCGAGCAGGCGAGCCACGTACTACTCGCGGTCGCGCCAGGAGATCTGGGTCAAGGGAGCCACCTCGGGCAACACCCAGGAGGTGGTGGGCGTCCAGCTCGACTGTGACGGCGATGCGGTCCTCCTGTCCGTCCGCCCCGCGGGGCCTGCGTGCCACACCGGGCTCGCGTCGTGCTTCGACACCCTGGAGGTCGTATGAAGACCGCCGCACCGGACCTCGACCGCTTCCGGGAACTGGCTCGGACCCGGCGGGTGATCCCCGTGGTCCGGCGGCTGCTGGCCGACGGGGACACACCTGTCGGCCTGTACCGGAAGCTGGCTGGTGAGCGACCCGGCACCTTCCTTCTGGAATCCGCTGAGCATGGACGCGTCTGGTCGCGCTACTCATTCATCGGCGTCCAGGCGGCTGCCATGCTCTCCGAGGTGGACGGCCAGGCGGTGTGGCGCGGCCGGGCGCCCCTGGGTGTCCCGACGTCCGGTGACCCTCTGCATGCGCTGCGCGACACGTTGGCGGCGCTGCACACCGAGCCGCTGGAGGAGCCTGACCTCCCACCGCTGACCGGAGGCCTGGTCGGGATGCTCGGGTATGACGCGGTCCGCCGGTGGGAGCGACTCCCGGATGCCAATCCCGATGAGCTGGCCCTGCCCGAGATCGCCATGCTGCTCGCGGTGGACCTCGCCGTCCTGGATCACTGGGACGGCACCGTCCTGTTGATCGCCAACGCGGTCAACTACGACGCCACCGACGAGCGGGTGACCGAGGCATGGTCAGGTGCGGTCGCGCGACTCGATGCCATGGAGGAGGCCCTGGCCCAGCCGAGCCCGGCAACAGCGGTCGCGCTGGGGACTGCGCCGTCGACACCCCAGGTCCGGGCCAGGACGGCCCAGGCGGACTACGAGGCCGGCGTCGAGGCGGCACGTGAGCACATCCGGGATGGGGACGCGTTCCAGATCGTGCTCTCCCAGCGGTTCGACCGGCCGACGTCGGCCAGCGCGCTGGACATCTATCGGATGCTGCGGGTCAACAACCCGAGCCCCTACATGTACCTGTTCCGCTTCCCGGCGCCCGGCGCGGGGGAGGAGCTCGGTGAGGAGGTCGCCTTCGACGTCGTGGGCTCGAGTCCCGAGGCGCTGGTCAAGCTGACAGGCGGGCACGCGATGCTGCACCCGCTGGCCGGGACCCGGCCCCGCGGAGCCACGCCGGAGGCTGACGCGGCGCTGGCCGAGGAGCTGCTGGCCGACGAGAAGGAGCGTGCAGAGCACCTGATGCTCGTCGACCTCGGGCGCAACGACCTGGGCCGGGTCTGTGCCCCGGGCACCGTCGAGGTCGTGGACTTCATGTCCATCGAGAAGTACTCGCACGTCATGCACATCGTGTCCACCGTGACCGGGCAGCTCGCCGAGGGCCGGACGGCCTACGACCTGCTCGCTGCCACCTTCCCGGCCGGGACCCTGTCCGGCGCGCCGAAGCCGCGAGCCATGCAGATCATCGACGACCTCGAACCCTCGCGCCGTGGCCTCTATGGCGGGGCGGTGGGCTACCTGGACTTCGCCGGGAACCTCGACGCTGCCATCGCCATCCGCACGGCTGTGCTGCGCGACGGGGTGGCGCACGTGCAGGCCGGCGCGGGCCTCGTTGCCGACTCCGTGCCCACCACCGAGCACGAGGAGTGCCGGAACAAGGCAGCTGCGGTGCTCGCCGCGATCACCATGGCCGAGGGGTTGCGCCCGGCAGGCCCCGCAGATGCCACAATGGCCCATCACTGACGAGCGAGGAGTCTCATGAGCACCGAGCACGACGACCATGGGCGCACGCCGGCCAACTGGACCGGTGCGACCATCATCATGATCGCCTTCATCGTGGGCACCGTGGGCGTGGTCATCGCCCAGCCGATCGTCTTCTGGGCCGGGGTCCTGCTGGTCGTGATCGGCATGGTGGCCTGGAAGGTCATGGCCGGGATGGAATCAAGCTCCGACGCCGGTTGACCTGACCCGAACACTGCGCTGATGCGGCGTCGAACCGACTGCCGGGAGAATGGGCGACCATGAGTGCCGAGAGCCGCGGGCTCGTCCTTGTCGCGGAGGACGAGAAGCCGATCGCCGACCTCCTGGGCATGTACCTGCGCCGCGAGGGGTTCGGCGTGCACGCCGTCGGCACCGGACCCGAGTCGTTGGCCGCCGCGCGTCGCCTGCGCCCTGTGGCCATCGTCCTGGACGTGGGCCTGCCGGGGATGGACGGAACGGAGGTGTGCCGCCAGCTGCGCGCCGACGGGGACTCGGTCCCGATCCTGTTCTGCACCGCCCGCGACGACGAGATCGATCGGGTGCTCGGCCTTGAGATGGGTGGTGATGACTACATCACCAAGCCGTTCAGCCCGCGTGAGGTCGTGGCCCGGGTGAAGGCGGTCCTGCGTCGCGTGGGCGCACCCACCGATGACGAGGACCGCACCGTCACGATCGGCGAGGTGTCGCTGAACCGGGCGCGACACCGTGTGTCCGTGGGAGGTGAGCTGGTCGACCTCACTGCCACGGAGTTCGATCTCCTGGCCTACCTGATGGACCGCCCGGGCCGGGTGGTGACACGTGATCAGCTCTTGTCCGCGGTCTGGGGCTACGCGGCGGCGGCCGGGACCCGGACTGTCGACGTGCACGTGGCCCAGGTGCGGGCCAAGCTCGGTGAGGCCAGCCCGATCCGGACCGTGCGGGGCGTGGGCTACAGCGCCGACCCGGAATGAGCCGCACCAGCCTGTCGCGCCGGTTGCCGCTGGTCATGGCCCTGGTGGCGATGATCGCTGTGCTGATCGCGGCACTGGTGGCGTGGCCGCTCGTGCGGGCCGCGGCCGACAGCACCGCCCGCCGGACCCTGTCGCGGACCGCGGACCTGACCGCTGAGCTCCTGCAGCGCACCTACGCCGGGGAGTTCGCCCAGAGCCCGCGTGGGGGCGTCAGTGGCCGCCTCGACGCCCTGCTGTCGCCCCAACAGGTCACGGCCTACCTCGTGTCACCCATCTCCGCCGTGCAGGCGCCGCTGACGTCCGCGGATGTCTCGATGGTGACCAGTGGGGGAGCGGTCAGCGACCGGCGGGCAGGCCTGGGGGGCGCCAGCTACGTCGAGGGGCGCCCGGTCACCGACGGGATCGGTGTCCTTCTCGTCCAACCCTCCGAGGTGGCCAGCGACCTGAGCACGCCGTTCCTGGTCCGGCTCGGGCTTGCCCTGCTCCTCGGGTTGTCGGTCGCCGTCCTTGCGGGATACCTGCTTGCGCGCCGCATCACCCGGCCCCTGGCACAGGCAGCGGCCGCGGCCAATGCGATGACCTCGGGTCAGCGTGATGTTCGGATCGATCCCGACGGACCCCAGGAGGTGGCCGACATCGGCATCGCGCTCAACCGGCTGGCCGCTGGGCTGGCGGACAGCGAGGGTCGGCAGCGCGAGTTCTTCCTGACCGTGTCCCACGAGCTGCGCACCCCGCTGACCTCGGTGAAGGGATATGCGGAGGCGTTGGCCGACGGCGTGGTGCCGCCTGAGGACGTCGCCTCCGTGGCCGGTGTGGTGCGCGGCGAGGCCGATCACCTGGACCGGCTCGTGGCCGACCTGCTCGACCTCGCACGGCTGGGGGCGGTCGACGTCGCCATCGAGCCGGTGGACCTGGACCTGGCCGCGCTGGGCTCGGATGCGGTCGCTGCGTGGACCGACCGTGCGGCACGCGCCGGAGTCCGATTCGTCGATGAGGTCGACCGTTCCCCGCGGATGGTGCGCACCGACCCGGTGCGGGTCCGCCAGATCATCGACAACCTGATGGAGAACGCCCTGCGTGTCACGGGCGAGGGCGATCCCGTGGTCCTGCGGATCGGTCCCGGCCCGGTGCTGGGGCAGTTCCTGGTCGAGGTTCGCGATGGGGGGCCGGGCCTCACCCCGTCGGACCTCGCTGTCGCCTTCGAGCCCGGTGAGCTCCATGCGCGCTACCAAGGGGTCCGCAAGGTGGGCTCCGGCGTGGGGCTCGCCCTGGTGGCCCGGCTGGCCCAGCGCCTGGGCGGCAGCGCGCAGGCGGGTGTGGCGCCCGAGGGCGGCGCCGCCTTCCTGGCCGTGCTGCCGGAGCAGTCCCCGCAGTGGGCGGTCAGCGGCCAGCCGCCCGCGTAGGGCATGTCAGCTGGCGGCTGAACCCAACCACGGGACCAGCAGGCGCAGGATCCACCAGGCCAGCGTGATGCCCATGAGGATCGCGACGTTCCGGTTGGTGATCGTCGGGCTCGGCAGACCCCGCCAGGCCCGGGTGGCCCACGCCCGCCACGCCAGGACGGCCAGCGGCAGGATCAGCAGGACGAAGAAGGCGTTGTGGTCCAGTGCGGCCATCACATCCCCGTGGGCGAGGCTGGCAGCCGCGCGGGTCGCCCCGCAGAAGGGACAGTCCAGTCCGGTCAGGGTGCGCCAGGGGCAGGGCGTGGGTCCAGCGTCTCCGGGCCGCAGGGCGGCAACGGCGGCCCAGGCGAGGGCAACCCCGGCCAGGGCGGCCGCCGGTCCAGCCACACGACGGGTGCGCTCGGTGCGCTGCATCGTCATGGGCATGCGGGAAGCCTAACCCCGGGTGGCGCCGCCGGGCTGTGCGATCGGGGGCGATTCGGCGCTGCGCTCGGGTACTGCGTACGCTTTCACCAGAATTCCCGCGGGACAGGTGGAGGCACCCATGACGGTTCTCGACGACATCCTGGTCGGCGTGCGCGCCGACGTCGCCGAGCGGATGCAGCGCACCCCCCTGGACGTCCTCAAGGAGCGGGCGGGCCACGCCCCAGCACCGCGCAACGGCATCGCCGCGCTGCGCCTCGACGAGGAGGTCACGGTGATCGCGGAGGTGAAGCGGTCCTCACCCAGCAGGGGTGCGCTGGCCGCCATCACCGACCCCGCGGCGCTGGCGCGTGACTACGAGGCCGGCGGGGCGCATGCCATCTCGGTGCTCACCGAGGGACGACGGTTCGGCGGGTCGCTCGACGATCTGGTCTCCGTGCGCCATGCCGTCGATGTCCCGGTCCTGCGCAAGGACTTCATCGTGTCGAGCTACCAGCTCTGGGAGGCACGAGCGGCCGGAGCCGACATCGTGCTGCTCATCGTGGCCGCGTTGAGCCAGGAGGCCCTGGTCTCGCTGCATGAGCGCGCCCAGTCCATCGGCCTGACGGTGCTGGTCGAGGTCCACGACGCCGAGGAGGTGCCCAGGGCGCTGGACGCCGGGGCCAAGGTGGTCGGCGTGAACGTCCGGGACCTGCGGACCCTGACTGTGGATCGTGATCACTTCGCGCGGGTTGCCCCGCACATCCCCGATGACATCGTGCGTGTGGCCGAGAGTGGTGTGCGCGGACCCCACGACCTGATCTCCTACGCCAACGCCGGAGCCGATGCCGTGCTCGTGGGGGAGAGCCTGGTCACCGGCGGCGACCCCCGACAAGCTGTCCACGACCTGGTCACGGCCGGGGCGCACCCGGCCCTGCGGCACGGCCGATCGTGACCGCGGACCTGCCCAACCTGGGCCTGATCGCGTCGGACTCCCACGTGCCGGATGCCGCAGGGCACTTCGGCGTCTTCGGCGGCCGGTTCGTCCCGGAGGCCCTGATCGCTGCGCTCGACGAGCTGGCGGCTGCCTACGCCGCGGCTCGCACCGACCCGGTGTTCCTGACCGAGCTGGACCACCTCGCGCGGACCTACACAGGTCGGCCGACCCCGCTGACCGAGGTCCCACGGTTCGCCGCGGCCGGTGATGTGGCAGGGCGGATCGTCCTCAAGCGCGAGGACCTGAACCACACCGGCTCGCACAAGATCAACAACGTCCTGGGTCAGGCCCTGCTCACGGTGCGGATGGGCAAGCGGCGGGTGATTGCCGAGACCGGCGCGGGACAGCACGGCGTGGCCACAGCAACGGCGGCGGCCCTGATGGGGCTGGAGTGCGTGGTCTACATGGGGGCCGAGGACACCCGGCGCCAGGCTCTGAACGTGGCCCGCATGAAGCTGCTCGGTGCTGAGGTGATTCCGGTCACGACCGGGTCCCAGACCCTCAAGGACGCGATCAACGAGGCGATGCGTGACTGGGTCACCAACGTGACCGACACCCACTACCTCCTGGGCACGGTGGCTGGCCCGCACCCGTTCCCCCAGATGGTGCGTGACTTCCACCGCGTGATCGGGGTGGAGTCACGCGCCCAGGTCCTGGCCGAGTACGGCCGCCTGCCCGACGCCGTAGCTGCCTGCGTGGGCGGCGGCTCGAATGCCATCGGCATCTTCCACCCGTTCCTGGCCGACGAGGGCGTCGCGCTGCATGGGTACGAGGCAGCGGGCGACGGCGTGGAGACCGGCCGGCACGCGGCCACCATCACCGGCGGGACGATCGGGGTGCTGCACGGGACGCGGTCCTTCCTGCTCCAGGACGCCGAGGGGCAGACGATCGAGTCGCACTCGATCTCCGCGGGGCTTGACTACCCCGGGGTGGGGCCGGAGCACTCCTACCTGGCGCAGATCGGGCGTGCCTCCTACCACCCGGTCACCGATGCCCAGGCCATGGAGGCGTTCGCCCTGCTGTGCCGGACCGAGGGGATCATCCCGGCGATCGAGAGTGCGCACGCCCTGTCCGGGGCACTTGCGCTCGGCCGGGAGCTCGGGCCCGACGGGCTGGTCCTGGTGAACCTCTCCGGCCGCGGCGACAAGGACGTGAGCACCGCGGCGCAATGGTTCGGGATCGACCTGGATGGGGGCCCGTCGTGAGCACCCTTCACGAGGTCTTCAGCAGGGCCCGGCAGGAGGGCCGGGCGGCCCTCATCGGGTACCTGCCCAGCGGGTTCCCCAGCCAGCAGGAGGGCATCGAGCTCGCGCGAGCGATCGTGGCGGCCGGCGTCGACATCGTGGAGGTGGGGCTTCCCTACACCGATCCCCTCATGGACGGGCCCGTGATCCAGGCAGCAGTGCACCAGGCGATGATGGGGGGGTCGAATGTGGCTCACGTCCTCGACACCGTCGGTGCGGTGGCTGCCACGGGGGCACCGACGCTGGTGATGTCGTACTGGAACCCCATCGAGCGGGTCGGGGTCGGTTCGTTCGCCGAGCGCCTCCGGCAGGCCGGGGGGGTCGGCGTCATCACCCCCGACCTCACCCCCGAAGAGGCGCCCGACTGGATCGCGGCCACGGATGCCGTCGGCGTGGAGCGGGTCTTCCTGGTGGCCCCCTCCAGCACCGACGCACGCATCAGGGCCGTGGCCGGGGTCACCAATGGCTTCGTCTACGCCGCGTCGACGATGGGCGTGACGGGCGCCCGCACGAGTGTGGGAGCCGGGGCGCGCGAACTGGTAGCCCGGGTCCGGGAGTTCACGGACCTGCCGGTGGCGGTGGGCCTCGGGGTCTCCACAGGTGCGCAGGCCGCCGAGGTTGCCAGCTACGCGGACGGCGTGATCGTCGGTTCGGCCTTCATCGCCAGGATCCTTGAGGCCGCGGACACTGAGGCCGCACTGGCAGCGGTCCGGGAGTTGGCTGCAGAGCTCGCGGCCGGGGTGCGCGCCGCATCGGCGGTGCCAGGACGCCCCATCTGATCCGGCCGATCTGCCAGCGCCTGAGCACGCCAGGGCAGGTCGTCGCACGTTCACCTGGAGTCAACGTGTGCGCCACCGACCCGCCCTAGAGTGCCGGGCATGCCCCGGCTGCGCGTGACCCACCTGGCGACGGGCCGGATTCTCGTCGGCTCGCCCGATGAGTTGCTCGAGTGGCTCGGTCGATGGTGGCCCGACGAGGATCCCGACGACTCCGGGGTCTACTCCACGATCACCCAGGCGGTGTACGAGTGGGAGCGGGGGGTGTTCGACGGAACGCTCAACGAGCGGCTGGGCGTGCGGGCAGAGCTCCTCTGATCTGGTGGGCAGCGGGTGCCGCCCAGTAGCGATCCGGGGCGGCGTCCAGCTCCTGCCACCCTGGCCGCTTCGGTCAACCCCGAACGATCGAAGCCGCCCTCGGGGGTGAATCCCTCCCCAACCCGCGCGTCCGGCTACTTCAGGACCCGCTTGAAGAACTTGTCCCGCGCCCGGTCAGCCTTGTCGCGTGCCTTGGACAACGCCAGGGCGGAGTCCTTCCTGACCTTCGTCGGCGGGCCGTCACCACCGAAGTCCGCCAGGACGCTGGCGTATCGGGCCTCGGCCTCACGCCAGTCGTTGTAGAGGTTCTTCTCGGTCTTGCCAGACTGTTGCGCCATGGGCGCACGGTATGGGTCGAAGATGAACGCCCGGTAACACACGATCCCAGATCAATCGGCGCCGTCTGCCACCAGCTGGCAGACGGTTCTTCGAACCGGGATTCAGCAGCGTTGGTAGGTCAGCGGGACTCCGCCGAAGGTTTCACACGTACTTGTAGAGGATCATCGCGGCGAGTACGCCGATCATGACGATCACGCCGAACCAGTCCATGCCCAATCGCAGCGGTCGGGCCAAGAGTTGCTTGGTGCCCGCGCCCAGATGCCCCTCAAGGACATTGACGCGGGTCAGCGCCGTGAAGGCAAGGAGTGTCGTGACGTACAGCACAGTGCAGTAGGGGCACAGGGCGCCGATCACGAAGTAGGACTGGGCGAACAGCCAGAAGGCGAACACCAGGCCTGCGCCATACCCGACCTCCGCGCCGAGCATGAACCAGCGCGGGAAGCGGACTCCGCCGAGCGCGGCCACTGCGACGGTGATGACCACGGACTGCGCGATCAGGCCTAGGAATGCGTTGGGGAAGCCGAGCAGGTTCGCCTGCCAGGTGGCTCCCACGACTGCGCAGGAGATCTTCTCGGAGATGTTGCAGGCCAGGTCGGCCAAGGGATCCTCGGCGAGCCTGATCGCGTCGACGGACAGCACGAAAGAGGCCCAGAGTCCGAGGATCCCCGTGATGAGCATCGTGGCAAAGGCGCCGACCTGGTACCGGTCCTGGGCCGTGGGGGTCCTTGGCTCCGGTCTGTTGGTGGACTCCGTGGAGTCGATGCTCATCGTGCGCCCACCCCTGTCGGTGTCCAACTCCGGTTGTCGGCGCCAGAGGCCCTGGTGCCACCACGATCGTAGTTCAGCGTCCGTGGGGACGGGCACGTCGCCGCCGCGACACGGCGCGGACCCGAAGTGCTCCGGTTCGGGTAATCTTGCCCCAACTCACGGAGGTGGCCATGGCAGCCCAGAAGAACACGCCCGCCTCGGGCGAATCCGCACTCACGCCCAAGCAGCTCGCTGCTCAGGCGCGCGCCGAGTCGGAGGCGGCCGAACGCCGCCGCGAACGGACCATCCGGATCATCGGCGGAGTCGTCGTGCTGTTCATCGTCGGTGGGCTCCTGGCCGTCGGATTCTTCGCCGGACGCGACGATGGCACCGCCTCCAATGGCACCTCGGTGCCCACCCCGGATGCCAACGCTGCCCTGCCCACCGGAGTGTCGTCGGACACCTACGGCGTCCCGTACGGCACTGGATGGACCTCGGCAGATGAGGCGAAGCTGCCCACGCTGGAGATCTGGGAGGACTTCCAGTGCCCGGCCTGTGCTCAGGTGGAGGCCGCCAGCGGCGAGGGCATCAAGGCACTGGCTGACGAGGGCAAGGTCAAGCTGCTGTTCCGCACGGCCACGTTCCTCGACAACAGTCTCGCTGCGGACAACCAGGCCAACGGCAACCCCAACTCGTCGGCGCGTGCGGCCAGCGCCTTCGGCTGCGCCGTCGATGCCGGGCGGACCGGCGAGTACCACTCGGGCATCTTCGACATCCAGCCGGCGGACGAGGGGGTCGGCTACTCCGACCAGGAGCTCATCGAGCTCGGCTCCACTGTGGGCATTGCCGGCGATGACCTCACCACGTTCACGACCTGTGTCCAGGAGGGCACCTACCTCTCGTGGGCCGCGAACAGCAACCAGGCCTTCGGTGAGTCGGGTGCGGGTGGCACGCCCACCGCGTTCCTGAACGGGGTCGAGCTCAGCGGGGCCGAGTTGGCCGACGTCGCGGCACTGGCCGCGAAGGTCGAGGCCGCGACAGCCCAGTGATTCACGCCCTGGCGACATCCATCCCGAGCCCGGACCAGTCGGTCTGGTACCTGGGGCCCGTCCCGCTGCGCGCCTACGCCCTGTGCATCCTCGTCGGGATCTTCGTGGCGATGTGGGTCGGCGATCGGCGCTGGGTTGCCCGTGGCGGGCACAAGGGCCTTGTCTACGACGTGGCCGTCTGGGCGGTGCCCTTCGGGATCATCGGGGGCCGCCTCTACCACGTGCTGACCGACTGGTCGACGTACTTCGGTGCCGAGGGTTCAGGTCTGGTCGACGCCATGCGCATCTGGCAGGGGGGACTGGGGATCTGGGGCGCGATCGCGCTGGGGACTGTGGGGGCGTGGATCGGCTGTCGGCGCCATGGCGTTCCACTGCCCCCCTTCGCCGATGCGCTCGCGGTCGGTGTCCCGTTGGCGCAGGCCATCGGGCGCGTGGGCAACTGGTTCAACCAGGAGCTGTTCGGCCGACCGACGGACGTGGCGTGGGGGCTCGAGATCGACCAGGTGCACAGGCCTGAGGGCTACGAGCAGTTCACGACCTTCCATCCGACGTTCCTCTACGAGGCCCTCTGGCTCGTCGGAGTCGCGGCTCTGGTGGCCTGGGCGGACCGACGGTGGAAGCTGGGCCATGGCCGGGCCTTCGCCCTGTACGTCGCTGCCTACTGCGTGGGACGTCTGGGCATGGAACTGCTGCGGATCGACCCCGCGACGCAGATCCTCGGGATCCGGGTCAACGTGTTCACGTCGGTCCTGGTGGGTCTGGGTGCAGTGGTGTACTTCGTGATCAGCGCCAGGACCCGTCCCGGCCGTGAGGACCCGGATGCCCTCCAGGGTATCCGCGCAGGTCAGGGCTCACTTCCCGCATCCAGCTGACCCTGCTGTTCGTCCTGCGAAAGTTGGGACGAATGGCCCATTCCGCCGGGCGTTTCTTCCGACGATTGCGGGTTCCGGTGCCCCATAGTTGAATCCGCAAGGAGCCCATCGGGCACCAGGAAGAACCAACAGAGGAGATAGACATGTCCAAGACCCCCAAGATCGTGGCGATCCTGCTCTACGTCGCAGGTGCCATCCTGCTCGTGGGTGGAGCGGGAACGTGGTATTCGGTCTCCCACCAGCTGGCCAACGAGAACATCACGGTCACCGACGACGCGCCGTGCCAGCAGGGACAGGCGGTCAACGGTCCGATCGAGGCCTACTGCATGGCCGAGATCATCAACACGCACGCCCTTGAGTCGACCGGCGGACTGACATACGCAGAGCTCGACCGCGAGGACCCGCTGCGGGCCGTGGCGCAGAGTGCCTCGTTCCTGCGCGCCTCGCTGTTCACCTCCGTGGTGGCATTCGGCGTTGCCGCCTTCGCGATGGGCGTGGGTGTGCTGTCGATCCTGATCGGCGTGGGGATCGGTGCACTGGACAAGCGCACGGCCGGCGCCAAGCTCGACCACGAGGTCGCCGCAGCCTGACGCAGCACGGCGCGGTGCAGGTGCCCGTCCCCCTCCGGGGGCGGGCACCTTTCTGTTGCGCAGCGGTTCACCACCCCGTGCGTGAAGGCCACTTCGAGGGCTTCGAGCAGGAAGTCGACCCCGGCGGAGTCGATGCACAGCGGCGGCTTGATCTTCAGGACGTTCATGTGGTCTCCCGTGGCGGCCATCACGACGCCGAGATCGAGCAGCCGCTCGCAGAGGGCGTCGGTGGCCTGCGTCGCCGGCGTCCGTGTGTCCGGGTCGGTGACCAGTTCCAGGCCGAGGTAGAGCCCGCGGCCGTGCACCGCGCCGGCCATCGCGTGGCGGCTCACCAATGCCTCCAGGCCCGTCCGCAGGCGCGCCCCCATGCGGGCGGCATTGCCCATGAGGTCCTCCGCATCGAGCGTGCGAAGGGTGGCGATGGCCGCGGCTGCGCCGGCCGGGGTGCCTCCCATCGAGGCGAACAGCGAGCCCTCGTCGGCGAACGACTCGGCGATGTCCTGGGTGCACACCACGGCGGAGACCGGGTAGCCGTTGCCCGTGGCCTTCGCCAGGCACACGATGTCCGGGACCACGCCGGCCATCTCGAAGCCCCAGAAGTGCGAGCCGAGTCGCCCGTAGCCGACCTGCACCTCGTCGGCGATCACCACGCCGCCGGCGGCGCGGACATCGGCATACACCTGAGCCAGGTAGTCATCGGGCAGTTCGATCCCCCCGGCGTTGCCGTTGAGCGTCTCGCAGATGAAGGCGGCCGGAGTGCGGCCCCGGGCGGCGAGCTCGGCGAGGATGCGGCGCACGTCGTCCGCGTACCTCGTCCCGGCCTGCGGTCCCGTGTGTGGCCCGCGGAAGAGGTTGGGCGGCTCGGCGAGGTGGATCCAGTCGGGGCGGGTCTCCAGAGCTCTGGGATTGTCCATCAGTGCGCTGGAGACCTCGTCGGAGGCCGTCGTCCACCCGTGGTACGCGGTGCGCAGGGCGATGGTGTCCCGGGCGCGAGTGTGCACACGCGCCAGCCGCAGGGCCAGGTCGACTGTCTCGGATCCCGTGGCAAGGAGGAACACCCGGTCAAGGCCGGCGGGCATCGTGGCGACAAGCATCTCCGCGAACTCGACCTGCGACTCGTAGTGGAAGCGGGAGTTGGTGTTGAGCGTGCGCAGCTGCCGGGACACGGCATCGGCGACAGCTGGGTGGCTGTGACCCAGCACGGTCACGTTGTTGATGCCGTCGAGGTAGACCCGGCCGGTGGTGTCCACGAGGTGGTGCTGCCAGCCGCGCTCGATCTGGGGAGGTGCCTCCCAGTAGTGCTTCTGGACTGCGGCCAGCACGCTGCTGCGCCGGGCGAGCAGGTCTGCCGGCGCCGGCCCCGGGGCCTGCGGGGTGCGGCCCAGCAGTGCGGAGGGGTCTGGACTGAGGTGCCGCCACAGGGAGGCGGTCGACGCAGGGACGTGGGTGGGACCGTCGATGTTCGTGGGCAGCACCTGGACGTGGACGTGGTCGGGCAGCGCGGGATCACGCGACGAGGTCACCTCGGCGATGGGGGTGCCTGCGCTCACCTGGGCCCCGACCGCCCGCAACGGGCGCGCTCCGTGGAGCACGAGATCCCAGCCGTCGGGACCGACCAGGCGTGTCTGCCAGGGATCCGCAGCAGCGATGGCCCCGGACCACGGCGCCACGGCCCGGGTGCCACACGCGGTGATGACATCGACGCCCATGTGGCAGGTGGCTGGCTCGTCCAGGCTGTTGGCCGCACTCCGGTGCAGGTGGAACTCGCCGTAGGCCACGATGCTCGCGCCCGGTGCAGCCTGGAGCTCGGCGCGCACTGCGCTTCGGATCCTGGCCGGCTCCAGCCAGGCCCCCGCGTCCAGAAGGGGCGAGGTGGGGGAGAGGTCGAGCACGTCCGCGGCGCCGACCTCGGGCAGGATCGGGGCGTCGCCGGCGCGGATCTCGGGCGCTGGTCCGAGGAGCCCGGCGGCCCGCCGCATCGCCAACGTGCCCAGGTCCATGGGTATGCCAGTGACGATCTCGAACACCTGCCGGTCCACCGCCAGGTTCTCGTGCAGGTACTCGTTGGTGGGTTCGCTGGCCATCTGGTGCAGGGTGCTGACCAACCCGGCGCAGGCCCGCGTGGCGACCATCGGCCAGATCGCATCGACCTCCAACGCGGTCAGCGGCTGCTCGGACATGAAGCCCACGAGGGTGTCCTCAGCCACGCGCAGCGGACGCCCGGGGTCCTTGCCCAGCAGGGCGCAGATCGTGATGGCCGCCTCGGCCGCCCGCCAGGAATGTGTGAGGTCACCGAAGTCGATGACGCCGATGGGGCGCGGGCGGCCAGCAGGGTCCAACTCGGCCACGACATTGAAGTCGGTGATGTCGCCGTGGACCGCCTGGTGGGGGAGGTCCTCGGCCACGGGCCGAAGTGCGTGATGGGCTGCATCGGACAGTGCCTGGATCCGCAGGCGTAGCGGCGGATCAGCGGCGGCCACCAGGTCGAGGACGACACGATCCGAGCCGCGCAGGTCCCACTGGGTGGGCTGGTGGCACCCCGGGTGGTCGAACTCTGCGAGCGCGGCACCGACCTGACCGGCCAGGGCACCGAGGAGTCGCGCGGTGCTCGGAGCGAGGTAGGCGAACCCCGACATCGGAGTCCCACGGACGTAGCTGAGCAGGCGCACGCTGTGCCGTGTGCCTGCGAGGTCCACGGACTCCCGCAGGCTACCCGTGCGGGCCGCGATGGGCATGGGTGATCTCAGGGGCGAGCCGGCCAGGGCGAGCATCGCGGCGTTCTGTGCGTCGAGCGCTTCATCGGCGACCGCCGAGTTGGCGACCTTGAGAACGTGGGGAACACCGCCGGCGGTGATGAGGAAGTTGCGGTCCTGATGGCTGCCGAGCTCCCGCACCGCGGCCTCCCGCAGGCCCCACAGGTCGGCGACAAGGCTCTGCGCCCGGTCAGCGTCCATGATGGGGGCCCGGCCAAGGATGGTCACGACCGCAGGCTAGCTCCGTTGGGGGACGAGGTGGGCGCGTGAACATGGTGGCTGACGCCACTTCACCGGCTGCGCAGGTCGGAGTAGCGTCGGCTGTGTGGAGCCCGTGGGGCGGGATCGTTTCATCGACCTCCTGCGCGGTGGGAGCATCGCCGCGGTAGTCGTGGGGCACTGGCTGGTGGCCGACGTTCGCTGGTCGGACTCCGATCCGGGTGGCGGGGAGTTGGTTGAGACCAGTTCGCTGCTTGAGGTCCCCGTGATGTGGCCCCTCACGTGGCTCCTGGTGACGATCCCCCTGTTCTTCTTCGTCGGGGGGTACGCCAACTGCAGGAGTTGGACGGGAACGTTGCGTCGGGGTGAGGGGTTCGCCACGTTCGTCGACCGTCGTGTCCATCGGGTCCTGACCCCGGCCATCGTGTACATCGTGGCGGTGACCTGCGCGGGGTTGCTGCTGGACAGTCGCGGCGGGGAGGGCGTGCGTGGCGTCGGCGGACTGCTCTACCAACCCCTGTGGTTCCTCGGGGCCTACCTGTGTGTGGTCGCCCTCACCCCCGTGATGCTGCGTGCTCACCACATTTCGGCTTCCTGGACCCTGGGCGCGGTGCTGCTGCTGATCGTGCTCTGTGACGTGGGGCGGCTCGCCCTGGGGGTCGAGGGCCTCGGCTACGTCAACGTGCTGCTGGTGTGGTTGTTCCTGCATCAACTCGGCTTCGTGTACGTCGACCGAACGCCCACCCGCCCGGGTGCCGCCGTCATGGCGCTCGGTGGCCTCCTGGCCTGCGGCGGCCTGGTCGCTGCCGGGCCCTACTCCGCGACCATGGTCGGCGTGCCTGGTGGACCGGTGGGCAACATGCACCCGCCCACCTTGGCTGTCACGGCGCTCGGCGTGGCGCAGATCGGCATCGCCCTCCTCCTGCGGGAGCCGCTGAACAGGTGGTTGACCCGACCGAGGGTGTGGGCGGCGGTCGTGCTGGTCAACCTGAGCATGGTCACCATCTACCTCTGGCACCAAGCTGCCCTGGTGGTGGCCGGCAGGCTCGTCCTGCCCCTGGGATACCCGGATCCGCAACCCGGGTCGTTAGCCTGGTGGGGGACCCGCCTGATGTGGCTGGCCGTTCCGGGCTTGGTCCTGGCGGTGATCGTGCTCCTGGTCGGCCGGGCCGAGCGCGTGGCCGCCCCCTGCCGAGTTCGACCCGGGGTGATGACGGCTGCGGCATCGGTGGTGGGGGTGCTGCTGGTGTGCGTCGGGTTCCTGTCCCTTGCCGGGTCCTCGGCGATGGAGCCCACAGCGGCCGGTCAGGCCCTCGGGCCGGTCGTTGCATCGCCGGGACTCGGGTTGGCGGCGCTGGCGGCTGCCGCACTGCTGTTCTGGACGGTTCGCCGGGTCGCACCGGGGGACGGCGCGGATGCGCCCTCAGGCACCGGAGGCACGCAGTCTCAGCCGATGCTGGATCCCGGCCAACACCATGGGGCGCTCTGAGTGCCCGGGGGCGTCGGGCCGTGGATGTCGACGCCGGGGTGCGCCACCGATCCCGGGTGCAGGTGGGCGACCCCGGGCTCGATGGCCTATTCTTGCCGGTCAGTGGGCCAACGACGTCCCACGACCTCAACTCCCGCACCCACCGCGTCACGGCGGCCCGCAGGAGCAGGCCGGTGATGACGTTGAGGAGCCACCATGCCGCTGTTCTCTGCCAACCCCGGGCCCACGGGCCTGTACGACCCCTCCTTCGAGCGGGACGCCTGCGGGGTTGCCTTCGTGGCGACCATGACCGGGGTCGCCAGCAACGACATCGTGATCAAGGCGCTGACTGCACTGCGCAACCTCGACCATCGTGGTGCCTCGGGCGCTGAGCCGGACAGCGGCGACGGTGCGGGAATCCTGATCCAGGTGCCGGACGCGTTCCTGCGGGCGGTGGTCGACTTCGAGCTGCCGACCGCCGGGCACTACGCGGTGGGCCTGGCGTTCCTGCCCGACGACGTGACCGCCGAGAAGCACGCCATGGTCGAGATCGAGCGGATCGCCGAGGAGGAGGATCTGGTCGTCCTGGGCTGGCGTGAGGTGCCGGTCCGGGCCGAGATCGTCGGGATCACCGCGCGGGGCACCATGCCGCGCTTCCGCCAGCTCTTCGTCGGCGCAGCGCACCGCGTGGAGGACCAGGCGACCCTGGAGCGGATGGCCTACTGCCTGCGCAAGCGCGTGGAGCGTGAGGCCGAGGTGTACTTCCCGAGCCTGTCGACCCGCACGTTGGTCTACAAGGGCATGCTCACCACCGGCCAGCTCGAGCCGTTCTTCCCGGACCTGTCCGACGAGCGTGTTGCCAGCACGCTGGGCCTGGTGCACTCCCGGTTCTCGACGAACACGTTCCCGAGCTGGAGCCTCGCCCATCCGTACCGGCTGATCGCCCACAACGGTGAGATCAACACGGTCCGGGGCAACCGCAACTGGATGCAGGCGCGCGAGGCGCAGTTGAACTCCGACCTGCTGCCCGGCGACATCAGGCGCATCCTGCCCGTGTGCACCGAGGGCGCCAGCGATTCGGCCAGCTTCGACGAGGTGGTGGAGCTGCTCCACATGGCCGGGCGCAGCCTTCCGCACTCCGTGCTCATGATGATCCCCGAGGCGTGGGAGAACCATGACGAGATGGACCCGGCGCGCCGGGCGTTCTACCAGTTCCACGCCAACTTCATGGAGCCCTGGGACGGGCCGGCCAACGTCAGCTTCACCGATGGCTCCGTGATCGGCGCGGTGCTTGACCGCAATGGGCTGAGGCCGGGGCGGTTCTGGGTCACCGACGACGGCCTGGTCGTGCTGGGCTCCGAGGCCGGGGTGCTGGACATCGATCCGGGCGCCGTGGTGCGCAAGGGCCGGCTCCAGCCGGGCCGCATGTTCCTCGTGGACACCGTGGCCGGACGCATCATCGAGGACGATGAGATCAAGTCCGAGCTCGCCGCCCAGGCGCCGTACGCCGAGTGGCTGCGCGCCGGGCTCGTGCACCTCGAGGAGCTGCCGGAGCGTGAGCACGTGGTGCACACCTCCAAGTCGGTCGCCCGGCGCCAGCAGACCTTCGGGTACACCGAGGAGGAGCTGCGCATCCTGTTGACCCCGATGGCGCGCAACGGCGCCGAGGCCCTGGGGTCGATGGGCACCGACACCCCGATCGCGGTGCTCTCCGATCGCCCACGGCTGCTCTTCGACTACTTCATCCAGCTCTTCGCGCAGGTGACCAATCCGCCCCTGGACGCCATCCGGGAGGAGATCGTGACCTCCTTGGGCAGCGTCATGGGGCCCGAGGGCAACCTGCTCGAGGCTGAGCCCGGGCACTGCAGGCAGGTGGTGCTGCCCTTCCCGGTCATCGACAACGATGAGCTGGCCAAGCTCGGCCAGATCAACGCCGACGGTGACGCCCCCGGCTTCTCCGGCGTGCGGGTGAGCGGGCTCTACCGCGTGGCCGACGGTGGCGACGGGCTGCGCAAGCGCCTCGGGGAGATCTGCTCCGAGGTCGACAGGCACGTCTCGGGGGGCAAGAAGATCATCGTCCTGACCGACCGGGACTCCGACCCGGACCTGGCCCCGATCCCCTCGTTGCTGCTGACCTCCGCGGTCCACCACCACCTCGTCCGGCGCCAGACCCGGACGCAGGTCTCGCTGGTTGTCGAAGCAGGCGACGTGCGCGAGGTGCACCACGTCGCCCTGCTGATCGGCTACGGCGCAGCAGCAGTCAACCCCTACCTGGCCATGGAGTCCGTTGAGGACCTGGCCCGGCGACGCGTCATCACGGGGATCGCCCCGGAGAAGGCCGTGCGCAACCTGGTGAAGGCGCTGGGCAAGGGCGTGCTGAAGGTGATGAGCAAGATGGGGGTCTCGACGGTTGCCTCCTACCGCGGCGCCCAGATCTTCGAGGCGATCGGCCTGAGCCACCCGCTGGTCGACCAGTACTTCACGGGCACCACCTCGCGGCTGGGGGGCATCGGTCTCAGCGAGATCGCCGAGGAGGTCGCCCGCCGGCACTCGGTGGCCTACCCGGCCAGTGGGATCTCGCCGTCGCACCGCACCCTGGCCATTGGGGGTGAGTACCAGTGGCGTCGTGAGGGGGAGCCGCACCTGTTCGACCCGGAGACGGTCTTCCGCCTTCAGCATTCGGCGCGCACTGGTCGCATGGACATCTTCCGCGAGTACACCGCCCGCGTCGATGACCAGGCCGAGAGGCTGATGACCCTGCGTGGGCTGTTCCGGTTCGCCGAAGGCCAGCGTGAGCCGATCTCGATCGACGAGGTGGAGCCCGTCAGCGAGATCGTGAAGCGGTTCTCCACGGGTGCGATGAGCTACGGCTCGATCAGCAAGGAGGCCCACGAGACGCTGGCCGTGGCCATGAACCGGTTGGGCGCGAAGTCCAACACGGGTGAGGGTGGTGAGGATCCGGAGCGATACGAACCCCTGCCCAACGGGGACTCGAAGCGCTCGGCCATCAAGCAGGTGGCATCCGGCAGGTTCGGGGTCACCAGCCAGTACCTGGTGAACGCCGACGACATCCAGATCAAGATGGCGCAGGGGGCCAAGCCCGGTGAGGGTGGCCAGCTTCCCGGGCACAAGGTGTACCCATGGGTCGCCAAGACCCGCCACTCGACACCCGGCGTGGGCCTGATCAGCCCGCCGCCGCACCACGACATCTACTCGATCGAGGACCTCGCCCAGCTCATCCACGACCTGAAGAACGCCAACGACCGGGCGCGCATCCATGTGAAGCTCGTGGCCGAGATGGGTGTGGGGACCGTGGCAGCCGGAGTGGCCAAGGCGCACGCCGACGTCATCCTCATCTCGGGCCACGACGGGGGCACCGGCGCATCCCCGCTCACCTCCCTCAAGCATGCGGGCGGGCCGTGGGAGCTCGGCCTGGCCGAGACACAGCAGACGCTGCTGCTCAACCGCCTGCGGGACCGCGTGGTGCTGCAGACCGACGGCCAGCTCAAGACTGGCCGCGATGTGGTCATCGCTGCCCTGCTCGGAGCTGAGGAGTTCGGTTTCGCCACCGCGCCCCTGGTGGTGATGGGCTGCGTGATGATGCGCGTCTGCCACCTGGACACCTGCCCGGTGGGTGTGGCCACCCAGAACCCCGAGCTGCGGGAGCGGTTCACGGGCAAGCCGGAGTTCGTCGTGAACTTCTTCGAGTTCATCGCCGAGGAGGTGCGCGAGTACCTCGCCGAGTTGGGCTTCCGCACCATGGACGAGGCGATCGGGCATGTGGAGATGCTCGACACCGCGGCGGCGGTGACGCACTGGAAGGCCTCGGGGCTCGACCTGTCCCCGATCCTGGCGATGCCTGAGATCGAGCCGGGTGCGGCGCTTCATCACACCGTCGCCCAGGACCATGGCCTGGACAAGGCCCTGGATCAGGCCCTCATCGAGCTGTGTCGCCCGGCGCTGGAAACCGGAGAGCCCGTGCGGGCCCAGGTGGGCATCCGCAACGTCAACCGGACGGTGGGCACGATGCTGGGCGCCGAGGTGACGCGGCTCCACGGTGGGCAGGGGCTGCCCGACGGCACGATCGACATCACGTTCACCGGTTCGGCGGGGCAGTCCTTCGGGGCGTTCCTGCCCCGTGGGCTGACCCTGCGCCTCGAGGGTGATGCCAACGACTACGTCGCCAAGGGCCTGTCCGGGGGTCGCGTCGTCGTCCGCCCGGATCGATCCGCGCCGTTCGTGGCCGAGGAGCAGATCATTGCCGGCAACGTCATCGGCTATGGAGCGACCTCCGGCGAGGTGTTCCTGCGCGGTCGGGCCGGCGAGCGGTTCGCCGTGCGCAACTCGGGGGCCACCCTGGTCGTCGAGGGGGTCGGTGATCACGGCTGCGAGTACATGACCGGGGGACGGGTCGTGGTGCTGGGCAGCACCGGTCGCAACTTCGCCGCCGGCATGTCCGGCGGGGTGTCGTTCGTCCTCGATCTGGCCCCGCAGCGTGTGAACCTGGACATGGTCACCGTCGAGCCGCTCGGCCCGGACGACGAGGACTGGCTGCTCGAGATCCTGCGCACGCACTCCGAGGAGACCGGTTCCCAGGTCGCTGCGGCGCTGCTGGCAGAGGGCGGCGCCGCGCTGGCTCGCTTCAGCAAGATCATGCCCACCGACTACCGCCGGATCCTGGACATCCAGGACAAGGCCCGGGCCGAGGGCCGTGATCCGATCGAGGCCGTGATGGAGGAGATGACTCGTGGCTGATCCCAAGGGCTTCCTGACAACGTCCCGCGAGCTGCCCGAGCGGCGGCCCGTCGACGTGCGCATCCAGGACTGGAAGGAGGTCTACGAGCCGTTCGGCGCTGAGCGGCTGGAGAAGCAGGCTGGGCGCTGCATGGACTGCGGGATCCCCTTCTGTCATCAGGGCTGCCCCTTGGGCAACCTGATCCCCGAGTGGAACGACCTCGTATGGCGAGATGACTGGCGCGAGGCCTCCGAGCGCCTGCACGCGACGAACAACTTCCCCGAGTTCACCGGCCGGCTGTGCCCCGCGCCGTGCGAGACGGCATGCGTGCTGGGGATCAACGCCGACCCGGTCACCATCAAGCAGGTCGAGGTGTCGATCATCGACCGGGCGTGGGACCACGGCTGGGTCGTCCCCGACGCCCCGGACCGGCTCACCGGGAGGCGCGTCGCCGTCGTGGGTTCGGGCCCGGCGGGGCTTGCGGCCGCGCAGCAGCTGGCCCGTGCTGGCCACACCGTGTCGGTCTACGAGCGTGCCGAGAGGATCGGCGGCCTCCTGCGCTACGGGATCCCCGAGTTCAAGATGGAGAAGAGCCACCTCGATCGCCGACTAGCGCAGATGGAGGCTGAGGGCGTGACATTCCGCCCGGGTGTGGAGGTGGGTGTGGACCTCACGATCCACGAGCTGCGCCGCCGCCACGACGTCATCCTGCTGACGATCGGCGCGACCGCCGCGCGCGGACTGCCCGTCCCGGGACACGACCTTCCCGGTGTGCACCAGGCCATGGAGTACCTCCCGCTGTCCAACCAGGTGTGCGAGGGGACCCTCGAGGCCACCCCGATCGATGCCAGTGGCAAGCACGTGGTCATCATCGGCGGGGGTGACACGGGCGCCGACTGCCTGGGGACGGCACACCGTCAGGGTGCGGCCAGTGTCACCCAGCTCGAGATCATGCCGACGCCGCCCAACACCCGGCCGGACGCCGCCCCGTGGCCCACGTACCCGATGCTCTACCGGGTCACCTCAGCACACGAGGAGGGTGGCGAACGGGTCTACTCCGTGAGCACCAAGGAGTTCCTCGCCGACCCGGAGGGCAACCTGCGCGCGCTGGCGCTCGTCGAGGTCGAGATGGTGGATGGGCGTTTCGTCGAGGTCCCGGGGACGGGGCGCGAGCTTCGCGCCGACCTGGTGTTCCTGGCCATGGGATTCACCGGACCGGAACAGGGACCGCTGGTCACGAAGCTGGGTGTGGAACTCGATGACCGGGGCAACATCGGTCGTGATGCTCACTACGCGACCTCGGCGCGTGACGTGTTCGTCGCCGGCGACGCGGGGCGGGGGCAGTCGCTGATCGTCTGGGCCATCGCGGAGGGCCGTGCAGCGGCTGCCGCCATTGACGAGCACCTGATGGGCTCCACGAACCTCCCGGCTCCCATCCCGCCGACGGCTCGGCCGCTCGTGGTGTGACGGTGCCTCCTGTCACGGCCTCGAGCCGAGTGCGGGAGTAGCCTCAGGGAGTGGATGATGCCCCGCTCCTGGACAGCCTGCGCCGGGCAGTGGCACGTGAACCCGAGGACTCGACGCTGCGGGCCCACCTGGCCCAGGCGCTGGTGGATGCAGGGCTGGGCCAGGAGGCTGTCGGTCATGTCGGGCGGCTCCTCGCCGACGATCCGAGCAGTGCGCTGTACCAGGACCTCATGCGTCGCGCGATGGGCAGCCCTGCGCGACCTGAGTCGAGCAGGGGGGCGCCGGCACACCGACCGCATCCAGCCGCGATGGGACCGCGCCCCCTTGAACCCGGATTCGACTGGGGCGCCGCGGAGCAGGACCTCACCGGTGGGCTGGCCCATGACCCCGTGGACACCTCGCTCAGGCTGGCTGACATCGCCGGACTCGAGGATGTCAAGGCGCACATCGAGGGGGCCTTCCTCACGCCGCTGCGCAACCCTGACCTGCGCGCCCGATACGGGGCCACGTTGCGTGGGGGCCTGCTGCTCTACGGACCCCCCGGGTGTGGCAAGACCTACTTGGCGCGGGCTGTG
The DNA here is from genome assembly GCA_963697345.1 of uncultured Actinomycetes bacterium. Taxonomy (GTDB): domain Bacteria; phylum Actinomycetota; class Actinomycetes; order S36-B12; family CAIYMF01; genus Prado023. Next base: position 342,822 of record CAVONS010000008.1, read on the forward strand.
GCTGGGGAGTTGGGCGCCCGCTTCATCTCGGTCGGTCTCTCCGATGTGCTCAGTCGCTGGATGGGGGAGAGCGAGAACAACATCGCCGAGCTGTTCGCGCACGCACGCGACCAGGCGCCGTGCGTGCTGTTCTTCGACGAGATCGACGCACTGGGACGGTCGCGATCGGGGCTGGGGCGCTCCGCGTCAGCTCTGCGGGGGGTGATCAACCAGCTCCTTGCCGAGCTCGATGGGGTGGCCAGTGCCAACGAGGGGTTGTTCGTCCTGGGCGCCACCAACGCGCCGTGGGATGTCGACGGCGCCCTGCGACGACCGGGGCGCTTCGATCGCGCCATCTTCGTCGAACCTCCTGATGAGGTGGCCCGCGCCGAGATCCTGCGCCTGCACCTGGCAGCCCTTCCCCTGGACCCTGAGATCGACCTGGCCGGGCTGGCTGCCAGGACCGACACGTTCTCAGGTGCCGACCTCGCGCACGTGGCGCGCAGTGCCGCGCAGTCGGCCCTGGTGGATGCGGCCCGGACCGGATCCACTGATCGCGTGATCGGGATGGGCGACCTCGAGCGGGCGGTGGCAGCTACGACGCCATCCACGGGTCGGTGGTTCAACTCGGCGCGCAACGTCGTGCTGTTCGCCGACTCGGCTGGCGAGTACGGCGCCCTGGCCGAGTACATGCGCGCGCACCGGCTGCTGTGAACCCCGACCGAAGGCCCGTGGCCGACGCCCTTGTCGCGGCCCAGCGCTGGGAGTCGGCACGTGCCGAACTGGGCGCAGCGCTCGCCCAGGACCCCGACGACGCTCACCTGCTGGGGCTCATGGTGCGCACTCTGCGAGCTCTGGGCGAACGGCAGCAGGCACTGGATGCCTCGCAGCACCTGCTGTCGCTCACGCCCCGTGACCCCTACGCGCTGCGCCTGGGCACGCTGGTCCTGTTGGACGTTGGGTGGGTTGATGAGGCGATCGGCCTGGCCGGGCGCGCCGTGGAGCAGGACCCCGGAAACGCCGCCAACCATCTCGCGCTGTCCCGGGCGTGGGCGGACTCGAGTCGACCGGAGGCGGTGGACCACCAGCTCGCGGCAGCGCGTGAGGCCGTCCTGCTCGACCCGAACAGCGTCGATGCCCAGCTGCAGATCGGTACGGCGCTGTCGGCCGAGGGAGATTCCGACGCCGCGCGGGCCGCCTATCTCGAGGCCCTGCGCCAGGACCCGGGCAACACAGCGGCGCTGAACAACCTCGCCGTGCTGGAGATGCAGGCGGGGTCGCCAGCCGAGGCCGCCAGGCATCTCGCGGCCGCCCTGGCCGCCAACCCACAGGGGGTCGCCGCCCGCCGCAATCTGGACACCCTGGCAGTGGTGATCGCCCGGCGGGCGGGGCGCTGGCTGCTGCTCGCCCCCGTGCCCGCGCTCCTGGCCGCCGCTGCAGGGTATGCCCTGGCTGCGCGGGTGCTGGCACTCCTGGCCGTCTCCGGGATCCCGGTCGCAGGTCTTCGGTGGTGGCGGGCGCTGAGTGCTGGCCAACGTCGAGCCATGCGCGGGCTGACCGGGCGCGTGCGGCCCGGTGCCTGGGCCTGGCCCATCGGGTCCGCCCTCGTGGGCGGGTGGGCGCTGGTGCGCGCCGGTGTGTGGCCGGAGTGGGTCACGATGGCTCAGCTGGTCGTCTACCTGCTCGTGGTGATGATCCTGATGATGGTGCGGGCTGCGTCCAGCACCCCGCGGCGGACCCGACGCGCACGGGCTGCTCAACGCTCCTCGGACGTCGGTCGGGCGTTCGGCGCCAGTTGATCCGCGCATTGTTCGTCGAACGTTCGCCGGGGCGTGGATCTCTCGCCGAGCAGCCAGGGCGCGTGCTGGCTACTGTGGCGCTATGCGTTCAGCGAAGATCGTGTGCACCCTTGGCCCGGCGACCTCCACCTACGACCAGATCAAGCAGTTGATCGAATCGGGGATGAATGTCGCGCGCCTCAACATGTCCCACGGCGAGCACGCCATCCATGCGGAGTCCTACGCGACTGTGCGCAGGGCCGCCAAGGAGCTCAACAGGGGCGTCGGGATCGTGGCCGACCTGCAGGGCCCCAAGATCCGCCTGGGACGTTTCGCCGACGGCCCGGTCATGCTCGAGGACGGGGCGGAGTTCACCATCACCACGGAGGACATCGAGGGTGATGTCACCCAGTGCGGCACGACCCACAAGGGCCTGCCCTCGGACTGCCACGCGGGTGACACGGTGCTGGTCGACGACGGGAAGGTCAAGCTCGAGGTCCTCAGCGTCGAGGGCGCGCGAGTGCTCACCCGGGTGGTCGAGGGTGGGCCGGTCAGCAACAACAAGGGCATCAACCTGCCCGGAGTCGCGGTGAGTGTCCCGGCCCTCTCGGACAAGGACAAGGAGGACCTGCGGTGGGCGCTGAGGATCGGCGTGGACATGCTGTTCCTGTCGTTCGTGCGCTCGGCTGATGACGTGCGTGATGTGCACGCGATCATGGATGAGGTCGGTCGGCGGATCCCGGTCCTTGCCAAGGTGGAGAAGCCCCAGGCGGTGGAGAACCTGGCTGAGATCGTCGAGGCCTTCGACGGGGTGATGGTCGCGCGCGGTGACCTGGGTGTCGAGCTCCCGCTCGAGGAGGTCCCGATCGTCCAGAAGCGTGCGATCCAGATGTGCCGCGAGGCGGCCAAGCCCGTGATCGTCGCCACCCAGATGCTCGAGTCGATGATGGAGAGCTCGCGGCCAACTCGGGCTGAGGCCTCCGACGTTGCCAATGCGGTGCTCGACGGGGCTGACGCGGTCATGCTGTCGGGTGAGACCAGCGTGGGCAAGCACCCCAACCTCGTGGTGCGCACGATGGCTCGTATCGTCAGCTACACCGAGGAGGAGGGCCTGGATCGGCTGCCGAAGCTGCCCAAGTCCAAGAACCCCACGATCGCCCAGGCGATCACCCGCGAGTCCGTGGACGTCGCCAAGTCCGTGGACGCCTCGTACCTCATCGCCTTCACCGAGACCGGCGCCACGGCACGAACGCTGGCCGCCTCGCGCCCGCGGATCCCCATGAGGGCGTTCACGCCGCACGCCCAGATCCGCCACGAGCTGTCGGTGGTCTGGGGCATGCACACCTCACTGGTTCCCTCGGCGACCCACACCGACCAGATGGTCGAACAGATCGATACCGAGCTCATGGCCGGCTTCGGCGCCGCGGAGGGTGACCTCGTGGTCCTGATCGCCGGTGTCCCGCCGGGCATCGCCGGTTCTACGAACAGCATGCGCGTGCATGCCATCGGTAGCGGCTCGGTGGAGCGCAGGCGCTGAGGCCCTGAGCACTGTCACGTCGGCGACTCTGCGCCACACCCAACAGAATGGTCGTTGACGCAGTGCCGCACGAGTTGCGTCCCTCCGATCACTCTCCGTAGCGTATGGCTTGAATTGAGGAGTGTGGATGTCCAACGACTACGCGAAGGCCCTCGGGGCCAAGTTGCGCACCGTTCGCAACCAGCAGGGTCTGTCCCTGCAGGGCGTCGAGGCCAAGTCGCACGGCGCCTGGAAGGCGGTCGTGGTCGGCTCCTACGAGCGCGGGGACCGTGCTGTCACAGTTCAGCGGCTGGCGGAGCTGGCGGAGTTCTACGGCGTCCCCCTGGCCGAGCTCCTGCCCGAGCCGGCGTCCTCAGCCATCGCCGAGCCCCCGCATCGCCTGGTGATCGACCTCGAGCGGCTCGGTCAGGTCCCTCCGGACAAGGCCGCACCACTGGCTCGCTACGTCGCCGCGATCCAGGCCCAGCGCGGGGACTACAACGGTCGCATCCTGTCGATCCGCCAGGACGACCTGCGCACCCTTGCCGTGATCTATGACGAGGCTCCCGGTGCCCTGGCCGAGCAGTTGGTGGCCTGGGGTGTCCTGAACCCAGAAGCCCGGCGCGCCTTCGAGTGAACCGCGGGTCCCGGTCGAACGGGGACCGGCCACGGTTAGGATGAGGCAGACGTCGACCCCCGGCGACCTCCTTTAACGTCCGTCCCGTGAGGCGGGGAAGGAGTGGGTGTGCCCACCCGCGTTCTTGATCAGTCAGACATCCAACGTGCCCTCTCGCGCATCGCACACGAGATCCTGGAGCGGGAGAAGGGCGCGGGCAACATCGTCCTGCTGGGGATCCCCAGCCGTGGTGTGCCCCTCGCCCATCGGATCGCCGCCCGGATCGCGGAGATCGAGCCCGGCTCGGCGCCGCCGGTCGGCTCGCTGGACATCACGATGTTCCGCGATGACCTGCGCATGCACCCGGCCCGACCGCTCGAGCGGACCGACCTGCCGGCCGGGGGGATCGATGACCGCACCGTGGTGCTCGTCGACGACGTCCTGTTCAGCGGCCGCAGCGTCCGCGCCGCCCTTGACGCGCTCTCCGAGATCGGACGGCCCCGCGCCGTGCGGCTGGCCGTGCTGGTCGACCGGGGACACCGCGAGCTGCCCATCCGGGCCGACCACGTCGGCAAGAACGTGCCCACCTCCCTGAAGGAGTCGGTGCGGGTGCGGCTGGCCGAGTTCGACGGGGTCGACGAGGTCGTGATCGGGGAGGATGAGTGAAGCGCCACCTGTTGTCCGCCAGTGATCTGACCCACGACGATGCGGTCGGGGTCCTGGACACGGCCCGCGAGCTGTCGGCCGTGAGCACCCGGGAGGTCAAGAAGCTGCCCACGCTTCGTGGGCGCACGGTCGTGAACCTCTTCTTCGAGGACTCCACGCGCACCCGGATCTCGTTCGAGGCCGCCGCGAAGAGGCTGTCGGCCGACGTGATCAACTTCTCGGCGAAGGGCTCCAGCGTCTCCAAGGGGGAGAGCCTCAAGGACACCGCGCTGACCCTGCAGGCGATGGGCGCCGACGGTGTCGTGATCCGGCACCAGGCCAGTGGTGCCCCGCATCGGCTGGCCACCTCCGGGTGGATCGAGGCAGCTGTGGTCAACGCCGGCGATGGCACGCATGAGCACCCGACCCAGGCGCTGCTCGACGCGTACACGATGCGTGAGCACCTCGCCGGGGGTGCAGGTGATCTCGACGGACGGCACGTCACGATCGTGGGCGACGTCCTGCACTCACGTGTTGCCCGGTCCAACGTCCTGCTCCTGCACACCCTCGGTGCCCACGTCACGCTGGTCGCTCCGCCGACCCTGCTTCCGGTGGGAGTCGAGACCTGGCCCTGTGAGGTCTCCTACGAACTCGACGCCCCGCTCAGCGACACCGACGCGGTGATGATGCTGCGTGTGCAGCGTGAGCGGATGAGCGCGTCCTACTTCCCGAGCGAGCGCGAGTACTCGCGCCGGTACGGCCTGGACGGTCGTCGTGCCGGGATGCTGCCCGAGCACGCGATCGTGATGCATCCCGGACCGATGAACCGTGGCATGGAGATCACCGCGGAAGTGGCTGACGGAGCGCGTTCGGTGATCGTGGAGCAGGTCACCAACGGGGTCAGCGTGCGGATGGCCGTGCTCTACCTGCTGCTCGGAGGACAGATCGCATGACGTACCTGATCACTGGGGTCAGCCCCGTGGGCGCCCAGCCCGTCGACCTGCGCATCGAGGGGGAGACGATCACCGCCATCGGGGCGGCTGGTGATCTGCCGGCCGACGGTGCCACGGTCGTGTCCGGTGCCGGACTGATCGCCCTGCCCGGCCTCGTCGACCTGCACACCCACCTGCGCGAGCCCGGTCGCGAGGACGCGGAGACGGTGGCCACCGGGTCGCGGGCCGCGGCGCTCGGTGGATTCACCGCCGTGCATGCCATGGCCAACACCGAGCCGGTGGCCGACACCGCTGGTGTCGTCGAGCAGGTCTGGCACCTGGGCAAGCGCACCGGCCTCGTTGACGTGTTCCCAGTCGGTGCTGTCACGGTTGGGCTCGGCGGCCAGCGATTGGCCGAGTTGGGAGCCATGGCCGACTCCTCGGCCGGCGTCCGGGTCTTCTCCGATGATGGGCACTGTGTCTCCGACGCTGTCCTGATGCGCCGTGCGTTGGAGTACGTCAAGGCCTTCGATGGGGTGATCGCCCAGCACTCCCAGGAGCCGCGGCTGACCGAGGGTGCGCAGATGAACGAGGGCGAGCTGTCCGGACGTCTGGGCCTGCGTGGCTGGCCGGCCGTCGCCGAGGAGGCGATCATTGCCCGGGACGTGCTGCTCGCCGAGCATGTGGGCTCGAGACTGCACGTGTGCCACATCTCCACGGCCGGGTCGGTGGAGATCATCCGGTGGGCGAAGTCGCGTGGGATCGATGTCACCGCGGAGGTCACCCCGCACCACCTGCTTCTCACCGAGGACCTCGCCGCCACCTATGACCCCGTCTTCAAGGTCAACCCACCTCTGCGCCGGACCGAGGACGTGCACGCCGTCCGCGCGGCCCTGGCCGACGGGACGATCGACGTCGTGGCCACCGACCACGCCCCACACCCCATGGAGGACAAGGAGTGCGAGTGGGCCGTGGCCGCCTTCGGGATGCTCGGCCTGGAACAGGCCCTCGCCGTCGTGATCGACACCATGGTCAACCCGGGCCTCCTGGACTGGGCAGGGGTCGCGCGCACGATGTCGAGCAAGCCGGCCCAGATCGGGCGTCGCGAGGGTCACGGACGACCCCTCGAACTGGGTGAACCGGCCAACCTCGTCCTGGTCGATCCCTCGGCCCACGGCACCGTCGAACCAGCCCGGTCGGCGTCGAAGAGCAGGAACAACCCGTATGCCGGGCGTGACCTGCCCACGCCGGTCGTGGCGACGTTCCTTCGTGGGCGGCCGACGGTCCTGGACCGCGCCCTCGTGGAGCCGGCGTGATCGCCGCAGGAGTTCGGGCTGCGCAGTCGGCGCCGGTCACTGACTGGGGTCCGCGGATCCTGCTGACCGTGGGTGTGCTGGTGATCATCGGACTGGCCGTCTGGGGGATGCGCCACGGCTGGCGCGCCCGCGAGGCCCGGCAGGCCGATCTGCCCGCACCACCCGCGCCACCGACGAGCCTGCTCGCTCCAGACGCTGACCAGGGCGTGTCCGGCCTGTACGTGGCCACCACCATGACGGGGAACCTCCTGGATCGGATCGTGGCCCACGGGCTGGGACACCGCGGCCGGGCCACGCTGTCCAGCAGTGCCGCCGGCGTGCTCATCAGGCGGGTCGGAGAGGTCGACGTCTGGATCCCGTGCAGCGAGCTCCGCGACGTCCGGCTGGGCTCCGGTCAGGCGCAGAAGGCCTTCGAGTCCGGTGGTCTGATCCTGATCACGTGGCAGCTGGGCGACACCACCGTCGACACGGGATTCCGAGCCGACGATCCTGAGCTCCACATCGCCACGGCCAGCGCCCTCTCAGCGTTGGTCCCAACCCCGGGAGGCTCCCGATGACCCCCACCCCCATGGCGGACGCCGAGGCGGGCCCGGCCGTCCTGGTCCTCGAGGACGGGCGCACCTTCACAGGTTCGGCCTTCGGGGCCGTGGGGAGCACCGTGGGGGAGGCGGTGTTCTCGACCGGCATGTCCGGGTACCAGGAGACCCTGACCGATCCCTCGTACCACCGGCAGGTCGTCGTGATGACCGCGCCGCACATCGGCAACACAGGGGTCAATGCCCAGGACCCCGAGTCCGACCGGATCTGGGTGGCCGGCTACGTCGTGCGCGACCCTGCGCCGCGACCGTCCAACTGGCGATCCACCGGCACGCTGGGCGATGAGCTCGAGCGCTTCGGGGTGGTCGGCATCAGCGGCGTGGACACACGCGCGCTGACCCGGCACCTGCGCGAACGTGGTGCCATGCGGGCCGGCATCTTCTCGGGCCCGGATGCCGACCAGGGGTTCGAGCAGATGCATGCCGCCGTGCTTGCCTCCCCGCCCATGGCCGGGTCTGATCTCACCAACGAGGTCACGACCGCCCGGGAGTACGTGATCGAGGCGGTGGGGGAGCAGGTGGCCACTGTGCTGGCCGTCGACCTCGGGATCAAGACGATGACGCCCGTGCGCATGGCCGAGCGCGGCATGCGTGTCCATGTGCTGCCGGCCGGGGTTGCCCCGGAGGAGCTGGTGGCCCGGGCGCTGGCCGTGCAGGGCCCCGTCGGGGTGTTCTTCTCCAACGGACCCGGGGACCCCGCCACTGCCGACCACGCGGTCGCGCAGGTGCAGGCCCTCCTGTCCCAGCGCATCCCCGTCTTCGGCATCTGCTTCGGCAACCAGGTCCTCGGGCGCGCCCTGGGCTTCGGGACGTACAAGCTCGGATACGGCCATCGGGGCATCAACCAGCCGGTGTCCGATCGGGCCACCGGTCGCGTCGAGGTCACCGCGCACAACCACGGCTTCGCCGTCGATGCTCCTGCCGACCGGGTCTCGGACACCGAGTTCGGGCGGGTCGAGGTGAGCCACATCTGTCTCAACGACGACGTGGTCGAGGGGCTCAGATGTCTCGACGTTCCCGCGTTCTCGGTCCAGTACCACCCCGAAGCGGCAGCCGGTCCCCACGACTCGGCCTACCTCTTCGACCGCTTCCTGACGTTGATGAAGGGATGAGAGATGCGTTTCGGGCATTTCGACGACGCCGCGCGGGAGTACGTGATCACGACTCCGCGCACGCCGTACCCCTGGATCAACTACCTGGGTTCCGAGGACTTCTTCGGGCTCGTGTCGCACACGGCTGGTGGCTACAGCTTCTACCGCGACGCCCGGATGCGTCGGCTGACGCGCTACCGCTACAACAACATCCCCAACGACGCCGGTGGACGCTACTTCTACGTCAATGACGGCGGCGACGTCTGGACCCCGTCCTGGATGCCCGTCAAGGCCGACCTCGAGCACTTCGAGGCCCGCCACGGCATGGGCTACACCCGCATCACCGGGTCCCGTGGGGGCCTGACCGCCTCTGTGCTCTACTTCGTGCCGCTGGGCCGCAACGCCGAGGTGCACCAGGTGACCCTGACCAACGACTCGTCGGCCCCCAAGTCGGTGGGGCTGTTCTCCTTCCTCGAGTTCGCCCTGTGGAACGCTCACGACGACCAGACGAACTACCAGCGGAACCTGTCGATCGCTGAGGTGGAGGTGGAGCAGGACGGGCCCTACGGCTCGGCCATCTACCACCGCACCGAGTACCGCGAACGGCGCAACCACTATGCCGTCCACGCGGTGAACACCCGGGCGGACGGCTTCGACACCGACCGTGACACGTTCGTGGGCGCCTACAACAGCCTCGGCGAGGCGCACGTCCCGCGATCGGGGCGGGCGACGGACTCCCTCGCGTCGGGCTGGTATCCCATCGGGTCGCACCACCTGTCCGTGGACCTCGCCCCGGGGCAGTCGCGCAGCTTCACGTTCGTCCTGGGCTATCTGGAGAACGCACCGGATGACAAGTGGGAGCCGGCCGACGATGCGGCAGGGGTCGCCGCCCTTCAGGTCCTCAACAAGGCAGGTGCACACGAGCTCCTGGCGGCCTTCGCCACCGAGGAGCAGACGCAGGCGGAGTTCGATGCCCTGCGCAGCTCGTGGGACGACCTGCTCACCACGTACACGGTGCGTTCCGGCGACGAGAAGCTCGACCGCATGGTCAACATCTGGAACCAGTACCAGTGCATGGTGACGTTCAACATGTCCCGCTCGGCGTCCTACTTCGAGACCGGGATCGGGCGCGGCATGGGGTTCCGCGACTCCAACCAGGACCTCCTGGGATTCGTTCACCTCGTCCCCGACCGCGCGCGCCAGCGGATCCTGGACATCGCGGCCACGCAGTTCCCGGACGGGTCGGCCTACCACCAGTACCAGCCGCTGACCAAGCGTGGGAACAACGATGTGGGGTCGGGGTTCAACGACGACCCGCTGTGGCTGATCCTGGGGGTGGCCGGCTACTTGAAGGAGACCGGCGACTGGTCGATCCTCGACGAGCTGGTGCCCTTCGACAACGACGAGCAACAGGCCGCGCCACTGTTCGACCACCTGACCCGTTCCTTCGAGTTCACGCTCGCCAACCGGGGTCCGCACGGCCTGCCACTGATCGGCCGGGCCGACTGGAACGACTGCCTGAACCTGAACTGCTTCTCCACCGAGCCCGGTGAGTCCTTCCAGACCACCGAGAACCAGGCCGGCGGCGCGGCTGAGTCGGTGTTCATCGCCGCCATGTTCGCCGCCATCGGCCCGGAGTATGCCCAGATCGCCGAGCGGCGCGGCCTGCCGGACGTGGCCAGTCGGGCCAGCAAGGCCGTGGCGGCGATGCGCGAGGCTGTGCTGGAGCACGGCTGGGACGGCGAGTGGTTCCTGCGGGCCTATGACTTCTACGGCAACAAGGTGGGTACCGACGCCCACGACGAGGGCAAGATCTGGATCGAGCCGCAGGGGATGGCGGTCATGGGTGGGATCGGCCTGACCAGCGCCGATCCCGCAGACCCGGCCCATGCCGGTTCCGTGGCGGTGCGGGCCCTGGACTCCGTGGGCGAGATGCTCGGCAGCGACCACGGCCTGGTCCTGCAGTACCCGGCCTACACGAGCTACAGGATCGAGCTGGGAGAGGTCTCCACCTACCCGCCCGGGTACAAGGAGAACGGTGGGATCTTCTGCCACAACAACCCGTGGGTGATCATCGCCGAGACCAAGGTCGGACGCGGCGCCCGAGCCTTCGAGTACTACAAGAGGATCACGCCCGCGTACCGCGAGGACATCTCCGAGATCCACCGCCTCGAGCCCTACGTGTACGCGCAGATGATCGCGGGCAAGCAGGCCCCACGACATGGCGAGGCCAAGAACTCCTGGCTCACCGGCACTGCGGCCTGGAACTTCGTGACCGTCTCCCAGTACCTGCTGGGCGTCCGGCCCGAGTACGACGGCCTGGTGATCGATCCCCAGATCGGACCGGAGATCCCCTCGTGGGAGGTCACGCGAGTGGCCCGCGGGGCGACGTACGTGATCACCGTCACCAACTCGGGGGCACCCGGGTCCCGGGCGCGACTCGTCGTCGACGGCCAGCCGATCGAGGGCAACACCGTTGCCTATGCCCCGGCCGGAGCGACCGTTCGGGTCGAAGCGACCCTCTGACCGCCCACGCTGGGCGCCACGGCGGCGGAGGTATCGCGACCACGATGTCGTTGCTGCCACGCTGAGGTCCACGTGGCGATCGCGGCAACCTCGGCCATGTGGGGGCCAGCTGTCGATGGATGGTCCCGTGACCGCCGGAGCGAACTTCGCGTGGGTTCTGGTTGAAAGAGGCCCCCGTTCCCCATCGTCGGCATGACTTCGCGCTCGTAGTGGTCGATAGAGCGCAGTCGGGACGACGTCTATCAACCCCAACGGGCGCGAAGTGCGGGCTGACGCGCGGTGGGATGGGCCCTTTCAACCCCAACGGGCGCGAAGTCCCCTGCGGGTGCGACCGACCCCCCATCCTGTAGGGCGGCGTTCGAGTCGAGCACGCCCGGGCGTCGCGGCAGTTCGCGCCGATCCCGGTGCGGGGCGCTGTGTTGGTGCACGGTTCAGGCGCGCCGGCCGGGGCGGAGGCTGGCGGGGGCGTCGGCGCCGGTATGCTCAGGCCCAACTGAAGCCTCCTGCTGGAAGCCTCCTTTAAAGCCGTCCTGCGAGGCGGGGAAGGAGTGGGCCATGCCCATCCTGACGGCCATGTTCACCCCCATCTGCAGGGAGGTCGACGATGCCGCGGCGCAGTGACATCAACTCGGTCCTCGTGATCGGGTCCGGGCCCATCGTCATCGGCCAGGCCGCCGAGTTCGACTACTCCGGGACCCAGGCGTGCCGGGTGCTGCGCGACGAGGGCCTGCGCGTGATCCTGGTGAACTCGAACCCCGCCACGATCATGACGGACCCCGAGTTCGCCGACGCCACGTACATCGAGCCGATCACGCCTGAGTTCGTCACGCAGATCATCGCCAAGGAACGCCCCGATGCTCTCCTGGCCACCCTCGGCGGGCAGACGGCGCTGAACGCGGCGATGGCCCTGCATGCTGACGGCACCCTCGAGAAGTACGGAGTCGAGCTGATCGGGGCCAACACCGAGGCGATCGAGCGCGGTGAGAACCGCGAGCGATTCAAGGAGATCGTGGAGTCCATCGGGGCGGAGTCGGCGCGCTCGGCCGTGTGCCACACGATGGACGAGTGCCTGGCGGCCGTCGAGGATCTGGGGTACCCGATCGTCGTCCGCCCGTCCTTCACCATGGGCGGTGCGGGCTCGGGCATCGCCCACGACGAGGCCGGCCTGCATGAGATCGCCGGTGCTGGGCTGCAGGCCTCGCCGACCACGGAGGTCCTGCTCGAGGAGTCGATCCTGGGTTGGAAGGAGTACGAGCTCGAACTGATGCGCGACCGCAACGACAACGTCGTGGTCGTCTGCTCGATCGAGAACGTGGATCCCATGGGGGTGCACACCGGTGACTCGATCACCGTGGCACCTGCCCTCACGCTGACCGATCGCGAGTACCAGCACATGCGCGACGTCGGGATCGCCATCATCCGGGCCGTCGGGGTGGACACCGGTGGCTGCAACATCCAGTTCGCCGTCGACCCCGATGATGGTCGGCTGATCGTCATCGAGATGAATCCGCGCGTGTCGCGCTCGTCGGCGCTTGCCTCCAAGGCGACCGGCTTCCCGATCGCGAAGATCGCGGCCCGCCTGGCTGTGGGATACACCCTCGACGAGATCCCCAACGACATCACAGCCGAGACGCCGGCCAGCTTCGAGCCGACGCTGGACTACGTCGTGGTCAAGGCCCCACGGTTCGCGTTCGAGAAGTTCCCGGCCGCCAACCACGAGCTCACGACACACATGAAGAGTGTGGGTGAGGCCATGGCGATCGGGCGCAACTTCACCGAGGCCCTCCAGAAGGCCCTGCGCTCGCTGGAGAAGAAGGACGCCGGGTTCTCGTGGGTCGGTGACCCGGCCGACGTGGACCGTGAGGCGCTGTTCGAGTCGGTCCGGGTGCCCCACGATGGTCGCCTGGAGGAGGTGCAGCGGCTGCTGTGGTCCGGCGCCTCCGTCGAGGAGGTGCACGAGGCCACGAGTATCGACCCGTGGTTCCTGGACCAGATCGCCCTGATCAATGACGTGGGCGAGCGGGTCCGCCGTGCCCCGATGCTGACCCCCGAGCTGCTCCGACTGGCCAAGCGCCATGGATTCTCCGACGCCCAGATCGGCGCCGCCCGGATGATGCCCCAGGACGTCGTGCGCGGGGTGCGCCACGCGCTGGGCATCCGTCCGGTGTACAAGACCGTCGACACGTGCGCTGCGGAGTTCGCGGCCAAGACGCCCTACCACTACTCGTCCTACGACGAGGAGACCGAGGTCGAGCCCCGGCAGCTGCCCGCCGTGATCATCCTCGGCTCCGGGCCCAACCGGATCGGCCAGGGGATCGAGTTCGACTACTCCTGCGTGCATGCGTCGCTGACGCTGCGCGAGGTCGGCTTCGAGACGATCATGATCAACTGCAACCCCGAGACGGTGTCCACCGACTACGACACCAGCTCGCGCCTCTACTTCGAGCCGTTGACCCTCGAGGACGTCCTGGAGGTCTATCACGCCGAGCTCGAGGCGGGCCCGGTCGCCGGCGTGATCTGCCAGCTCGGCGGGCAGACCCCGTTGGGCCTGGCGCACGGGCTGCAGGCGGCCGGCGTGCCGATCGTGGGTACCTCGCCGCAGGCGATCGACCTCGCTGAGGAACGTGGAGCCTTCGGCCGCGTGCTGGCTGCTGCGGGCCTGCCCGCGCCCAAGTTCGGCATGGCCTCCTCGTTCGACGAGGCGAAGGCGGTGGCCGACGAGGTCGGCTACCCGGTGCTGGTGCGGCCGTCCTACGTGCTCGGTGGTCGAGGCATGGAGATCGTCTATGACGAGGCGATGCTGGAGTCCTACATCGACCGGGCCACGCAGGTCAGCCCGGAGCACCCCGTGCTGGTCGACCGCTTCCTCGACGATGCCCTGGAGATCGACGTCGACGCCCTCTACGACGGCACCGAGCTGTACCTCGGCGGGGTCATGGAGCACATCGAGGAGGCCGGGATCCATTCCGGGGACTCCGCGTGCGCCCTGCCCCCCATCACCCTGGGTCGCGCGGACATCGCCCGGATCCGCACCTCGACCGAGGCCATCGCCCGCGGTGTCGGGGTCCAGGGGCTGCTCAATGTCCAGTATGCGATGTCCTCGGACATCCTCTACGTCCTGGAGGCGAACCCGCGGGCATCGCGCACCGTTCCCTTCGTGGCGAAGGCCACCGGCGTGCCGCTGGCCAAGGCTGCGGCGCGGATCGCCCTGGGGGAGAGCATCGCCGACCTCCGGGCCGATGGCACGCTTCCTGCGGTGGGCGATGCCGCGGACCTCCCGGACGGCGGGATGGTCGCGGTCAAGGAGGCGGTCCTGCCCTTCGGCCGGTTCCACGGCGTGGACACCGTGCTCGGCCCGGAGATGCGCTCGACCGGGGAGGTCATGGGCCTGGACAGGAAGTTCGGCACAGCCTTCGCCAAGTCCCAGATCGCGGCGTACTCCTCGGGCCTGCCGACCTCCGGCACCGTCTTCGTCTCGGTCGCCAATCGGGACAAGCGCTCCATGATCTTCCCGCTCAAGCGTCTGGCGGACCTCGGCTTCGAGATCACCGCGACCGGAGGGACCGCCGACGTGCTCAGGCGCAACGGCGTCCAGGTGTCCGACATCCGCAAGATCCACGAGCCCGGCGAGGGGATCAACACGGTTGACGCGATCCTCGGCGGACAGATCGCTCTGATCGTCAACACTCCCTACGGCGTGGGGTCGCGGCTCGACGGCTACGAGATCCGCACCGCGGCCGTCCTGCGAGGCGTGCCCTGCATCACCACCGTGCAGGGGCTCGGTGCAGCGGTGCAGGGCATCGAGGCCCTCATCTCAGGGGAGATCGGGGTCAGGTCGTTGCAGGAGCACGGCCGCGAGTTGGCTGCCCTGCGCGAGGCCAGCCTCCCGGCCCACGCGAATCCGCTTCCGGGGGCGTGATGGCTGTCCAGGTCAACGCCGAGGTTGTCAGCCTGCGTCGCACCGGCGCCTACCACCACCTCACGTTGCTCGCCCCGGGCGTCCCGGAGCCGACCAGGCCGGGGCACTTCGTGGCTGTGGCCGTCGGCGGCGAGGGCTCCGGGATGATGCTGCGCCGTGCGTTCTCGATCCACCGCGTCACGCCCGGTGGGCCCAACGGTGGAACGGTCGAAGTCGTGTTCGCCACCCACGGCAAGGGCACCAGGTGGCTGGCGGATCGACGCCGCGGCGACAAGCTCGACGTGATCGGCCCGCTGGGCAGGCCGTTCACCCTGCCCAAGGAACCGGTCTCCTGCGTGCTGGTGGCCGGCGGCTACGGTGCTGCTCCGCTGTTCATGCTCTCCGAGCAGTTGCGCGCTCGTGGGTGTCGCGTGGACATGGTGCTGGGGGCAGCGAGCGAGGACCGCCTCTTCGGTGTGCTGGAGGCCAAGCGCAGCTCCGCGTCGGTGACCGTGACCACCGACGACGGATCAAGTGGCATCCGCGGCCGGGTCACAGACCCGCTGCCCGAGATCATCCGGACGGCCGGCGCCGATGTCGTCTATGCGTGTGGCCCGATGGCGATGCTGGCGGCCGTGGCGGGGGTGGCCGCAGAGTCGGGCGCCCACAGCCAGTGCGCGGTCGAGGAGTCCATGGCCTGCGGGATCGGTGTGTGCATGACCTGCGTGCTACCCGTGCGGGGCCGGGATGGTACGACCCGCATGGTCCGGTCCTGCACCGACGGCCCGGTCTTCCGCGGCTCCGAGGTGCGCTGGGCTGATGTGGGGACGGTTCCGCACGACACGCTCGGTGCACCCGTGGCGGGGGGCCACTGATGGTCCAGGACACTCGCCACGGTGCCAGCGCCGGACCAGACATGTCCACCCACCTGGGCCGCATGGAGCTGCCCGACCCCGTGCTCACCGCATCCGGATGTGCTGCTGCTGGCAGGGAACTCGCACCCTTCCTGGATCTCACCGCCATCGGCGCGGTCGTGACCAAGTCGATCATGCTGAACGCCCGCTCCGGGCGGCCGACCCCGCGTATGGCCGAGACCCCGTCGGGGATGCTCAACTCCATCGGGCTGCAGGGCCCCGGCATCGAGGAGTTCGTCGCCAAGGACCTCCGCTGGCTGCGGGAGCGCGGGATCCGCACGGTGGTGTCGATCGCTGGCGGTTCGGTGGCGGAGTACCAGAAGCTTGCCCAGCGCCTGCGCCACGAGCCGGGCATCTCCGCGATCGAGGTCAACATCTCGTGCCCGAACGTCGAGTCCCGTGGGCAGGTCTTCGCCTGCGACCCGTTCTCGGCGGGCTCCGTCGTGCAGGTGGTCCGCCGGCACTCGGCGCCTGACATGCCGGTGCTGGCCAAGCTCAGCCCCGATGTCACCGACATCGTGGCCATCGCCAAGTCAGTTCTCGAGGCAGGTGCCGACGGGCTGTCGTTGATCAACACCCTGCTGGGCATGGTGATCGACCCGGACACGATGCGCCCGATGCTCGGTGGGATGACCGGTGGCCTGTCGGGTCCCGCGATCCGTCCAGTCGCGGTCCGGGCAGTCTGGCAGGTCCACGCCGCCTACCCACGCGTGCCCATCCTCGGGATGGGTGGGATCCGCACCGGCCAGGACGCGTTCGAGTTCCTTCTCGCCGGTGCCAGCGCGGTGTCGGTCGGCACGGCGGTGTTCAACGATCCGTCCGCCCCGGCGCGCATCTCGGCCGAGCTGGGCGACATCCTCGCGGCGCGCGGCATCACCCGGGTGTCGGATGCTGTGGGCTTGGGCCACACGATGCAGGCCAGGCACGTCGCTGCCCAGGAGACCCGCCGGGTGGCTCAGGAGGAGAAGTCATGAGAGCCCCCATCGCCCTGGCACTCGATGGGCCGGACCGCGCCACGATCCTGGGGTGGGCGCGAGCCGCCGGCCCGCATGTGGCCGTCATGAAGGTCGGCCTCGAGACGTTCCTTCGCGACGGCTCCTCGGTGGTCGGCGACGTGCGCAGCGCCGCACCGGATTGCGGGCTGTTCCTGGACCTCAAGCTGCACGACATCCCCAACACGGTTGCCGGAGCATCGCGCAGTGTCGCGGGGCTGTCCCCGGACTACCTCACTGTTCACGCCAGTGGGGGACCGGCGATGGTGGCGGCAGCCGCCGAGGCCCTGCCGGGCACCCGGATCACCGCGGTGACGGTCCTGACATCGATGTCCGAGGATGACCTGGAGGCCATCGGGATGCGCGGCCCGGCCCTCGAGGCTGCGGCACGCCTCGCGGTGATGGCCGTGGGAGCCGGCGCACGGGCCATCGTCTGCTCACCGCAGGAGGTCGCAGCGATCCGCGCGGTCGTCGACGACGACATCACGCTGATCACCCCGGGAGTCCGCCCCGCCACGGGACAGGGCAGCGCGGTCGCTGACCAGTCACGTGTCGCGACCCCGCAGGCCGCGCTGGCGGCCGGTGCCGACCTGCTGGTGGTCGGTCGCCCGATCACCGCCGCACCCGATCCGCAGACCGCTGCCCGCCAGCTGGCCGAGTCGCTGGCGCTGCCATGAGCGTGTCCCCTGGTCCGCCTCCGCCCCCGCTGAGCCCGGCCGACCGCGCTGCTGCGGCCGCACGAGGAGTGCACGCGCGACAGGTCCGGGCCGAGGTCCGCGTCGGCTTGAGCCAAGGGTCGTTGACTGTGGCCGAGGTCCTGCGCGATGGTCACGCCGACGACGAGCGGGGCCGGATCCTGGCCCGGATGAGGACCGTGGACCTGTTGTCCAGCTTCCGGGGCATCGGGCCGGTGCGGGCCGCCGCGATGATGGAGGAGATCGGGATCGCAGCCAATCGCCGCGTCGGCGGGCTGGGCCCACGGCAGGTCCAGCAGGTCACCGATCTCATCACCGATCGATATCGCGGCGACGAGTGATGAGGGCCGGTCGGCTTGTGGTCCTGACGGGGCCCAGCGGTGTGGGCAAGGGCACCGTGGTCGCTGAGGTGCGCCGGCTGCGCCCGGACCTGTGGATCTCGGTGTCGGCCACCACCCGGGACCCGCGACCCGGGGAGGTCGACGGCGTCGACTACCACTTCTGGGGCGACGAACGCTTCACCCGCACCATCGCCCAGGGCGGCTTCCTCGAGTGGGCCGAGTTCGCAGGCAACCGGTACGGCACCCCGCTGGCCCAGGTGCAGCGGCGGCGCGCCGCGGGAGAACCCGTCCTGCTCGAGATCGAGCTGCAGGGTGCCCGGCAGGTGCGTGCTGCCGCCCCGGACGCCCTCATGGTCTTCCTCACCCCGCCGAGCTTCGCCGAGCTGGAGCAGCGGCTACGGGGTCGTGGGACCGAGGACGAGGCATCGATCGCGCGGCGGCTGGACCGTGCCCGTGCCGAGATGGCTGCAGCCCCGGAGTTCGACGTGGTGGTCGTCAACGACGATGTGGTCCGGGCTGCCCGGGAGTTGCTAGACTTCGTCGAAGATCCGGGCCCCCCCGCCTGAGAACCAGCCCAGCCTGAGAACTGCCGGGCAGATCTGCCCGACGTGATCCAGTCCCCACAGGAGTGTTCGCCGTGTCCGGTACCAGCATCCGCCCCGAGGGCATCACCCATCCGCCGATCGACGACCTCCTGAGCAAGACGCACTCCAAGTACTCGTTGGTCATCGAGGCCGCCAAGCGGGCTCGCCAGATCAACGCCTACTACTCGCAGCTCGGTGAGGGCCTGCTGGAGTACGTCGGGCCGCTGGTGGAGACCCACCCGCAGGAGAAGCCGCTGTCGATCGCCCTCCGGGAGATCGACGAGAACCTGCTGCTCGTGGAGAAGGTCGAGGAGTCGGCCGAGGAGTCACCCTGACAGGCGCGCCTGCGCGCATCATCCTCGGTGTGGCGGGCGGGATCGCTGCCTACAAGGCAGCCCACCTCCTGCGGCTGCTCACCGAGTCGGGCCACGACGTGCGTGTTGTGCCCACCACCTCAGCCCTCGAATTCGTCGGGTCGGCCACCTGGGCAGCACTGTCCGGGCATCCGGTCCACACCACCGTCTGGGATGACGTCGCGGGCGTCGAGCACGTGCATCTCGGTCGGTCCGCGGACCTCGTGGTCGTGGCGCCGGCCACCGCTGATCTCCTGGCCCGGGCGGCCACCGGTCGTGCGGACGACCTGCTCACGGCCTGTCTCCTGACCGCCACCTGCCCCGTGGTGATGGTTCCAGCGATGCACACCGAGATGTGGCAGCACGCGGCCACCCGGGCGAACGTGGCCACCCTCCGGGAACGGGGCGTCGTCGTCCTGGACCCCGCGGTCGGCAGGCTGACCGGCGCCGACTCCGGTCCGGGCCGCATGCCGGAGCCTGAGTCCATCGCCGCCGCCGTGTCGGGGATCCTGCACACCGGGGGCGAGCCCGATCTCGCCGGCCTGAACGTGGTCGTCAGCGCGGGGGGCACCCGCGAGCCGATCGACCCGGTCCGGTTCCTGGGCAACCGCTCCAGCGGGCTGCAGGGCTATGCCCTTGCGGCAGCCGCAGCGGCGCGTGGCGCCTCGGTGACCCTGATCAGCGCCAATGTGGACCTCGCGGACCCTGCCGGCGCAGCGGTGGTCCGGGCGGGCACGGCGTTGGAGGTGCAGGAAGCGGTGAGAGCAGCGGCATCAACCGCTGACGTGGTGGTGATGGCCGCTGCCGTTGCCGACTTCCGGCCGGCGCGGGTATCGGCCGACAAGATCAAGAAGGACGGCGCCTCGGAGGCTGAGCCGACAGCCCTGGAGTTGATCCGCAACCCCGACGTGCTCGCCGGCCTGGCCACCGCTCGAGCAGCAGGGGAGTTGCCCGCCGACCTCATCCTTGTGGGATTCGCCGCCGAGACCGGCGACGACAGGGGTGATCCCCTCACGCACGCCTCCGACAAGCTCGCGCGCAAGGGTGTGGACCTGCTGGTGCTCAACGACGTGTCAGGTGGGGCTGTCTTCGGCCGCCCTGACACTGTGGTCCACCTGCTCACCCCCGGGGGCGCCGTCGAGGGCCCCCACGCCGGGACCAAGGCGGACGTCGCACACGCCGTATGGGACCGCGTGGTCGGACTCCGGTCCCGGGCCACCTAGGATCTGTCCCGTAAACGGGCCGCAGGTGCCCGATCGAACCCTTGGAAGGGCCTGCCCAATGACCACACGACTCTTCACCTCGGAATCTGTCACCGAGGGACATCCGGACAAGATGGCCGACCAGATCAGCGACGCGATCCTCGACGACCTGCTGCGCCAGGATCCACGATCCCGGGTGGCCGTCGAGACTCTGCTGACCACGGGCCAGGTCCATGTCGCCGGTGAGGTGACCACCGAGGGCTACGCGGAGGTCATGGACATCATCCGCAAGGTGGTCCTCGACATCGGCTACGACCACTCGGAGAAGGGCTTCGATGGCGAGTCCTGCGGCGTCCAGGTCTCGATCGGCCGGCAGTCGCCCGACATCGCCCAAGGCGTGGACGATGCCTTCGAGGAGCGTGTCGAGGGGTCCGCTGACGCACTGGACCTCCAGGGGGCCGGTGACCAGGGCCTGATGTTCGGATTCGCGTGCACGGACACCCCCGAGCTGATGCCGCTGCCCATCCACCTCGCCCACCGCCTGGCCGAGCAGCTCACCGCGGTGCGCAAGTCCGGGGAGCTTCCCTACCTGCGAGCCGACGGCAAGACGCAGGTCACGATCGGGTATGAGGGCACCCGCGCGGTGAGCCTGGACACGATCGTGGTCAGTTCCCAACATGCCGAGGACGTGGATCTCGAGTCTCAGCTGGGCCCGGAGATCCGCAGGTCCGTGGTCGAGCCCGTGCTTGCCGGACTCGAGCTCGACACCTCGGATGTCCGCCTCCTGGTGAACCCCACCGGCCGCTTCGTCATCGGTGGGCCGATGGGCGATGCCGGGCTGACCGGGCGCAAGATCATCGTCGACACGTACGGCGGCTTCGCCCGGCATGGTGGTGGGGCGTTCTCGGGCAAGGACCCCTCGAAGGTCGACCGATCTGCCACGTACGCCATGCGGTGGGTCGCCAAGAACGTGGTCGCAGCCGGGCTGGCCACCAAGTGCGAGGTCCAGGTCGCCTACGCCATCGGCAAGGCCCACCCCGTGGGCCTGTTCGTCGAGACGTTCGGGACCGGCGCACTGAGCGACGAGCAGATCCAGGCGGCTGTTCTCGAGGTCTTCGACCTGCGTCCCGGTGCCATCATCCGTGACCTGCAGCTGCTGGACACCGCAGTCGTCCAGTACCGGCCCACCGCGGCCTACGGCCACTTCGGGCGCAGCGGCGCCCAGGGTTCGACATTCACCTGGGAGCGCCTGGACCGCGTGGAGGACCTGCGGGCCGCTTCCGGCATCTGATGCGCCGACCAGCGGGGTTCACGGCGGCCCCGCTGGCCGACGCTGACATGGTCGCGATGCTCGGCCCCCTGCTGCACATCTGCGTCCCCCGCCCATGAATGCCGACCAGCTGCCCCTGCTGCCCGACGCCGTGCGGAAGTCGAGGACGCCCCGCGGCGGCCGGTCGCGCCCAGCAGCGCAGGACCGCCCGGTCGCCCGCGTGGCCCTCCTGACCCCAGTGCCGCACCTGGACCGGGTCTTCGACTACGAGGTCCCGGAGGAGCTGTCCGCGACGGCGCTGCCAGGTGTCCGGGTCCGGGTGCGGCTGTCCGGACGACTCGTGGACGGCTACATCCTGGCGCGGGCCCAGTCCTCGGACCGTGCCCTGCAGCCGTTGAGCTCGGTCCATGGTCCGCCTGTGCTGACAGGGGAGATCGCCGACCTCTGCCGCCGTGTGGCCGATCGCTATGCCGGCACCCTGGCCGATGTCCTGCGCTTCGCGGTCCCGCCGCGGCGAGCCCGGGCAGAATCGCGGCCGGCTCCCGGCCCCGACCCCACCGCGGAGCTCTCCCCTGCAGTGGACCCCACCGGCTGGTCGGCCTACCGTGGTGGCGCTGCGCTGCTCGAGATGATCGGTGGCCCGCACGCGACGCGTTCCCTGTGGATCGCCTCGCCGGGCGAGCAGCCGGCCCAGCGCATCGCCGACCTCGCTCTGGCGGTGCGCTCGAGGGGGCGCGGGGTCCTGATCGTGGCGCCCGACGCAACAGATGTTGAGCGGATCGCCCTCGCCCTCGCCGGCGCAGGAATCCCACCGGCCCGGCTCGTGGCCGAGTCCGGTCCCGAGACGAGGTACCGCGCCTTCCTCAGCATCCTGGCCGGGGAGTCCGGTGTTGTGGTGGGCACCAGGGCGGCCGTCTTCGCGCCGGTGCGCGACCTCGGCGCCATCATCGTGTGGGACGACGGGGACGAATCGCTGTCTGAGCCGCAGGCGCCGGGCTGGCATGCCCGCGAGGTGGCGGCGCTGCGCAGTGCCGAGATGGGCACGTCGTTGGTGCTGGGCGGATCGTCGGTGTCCCTGGAGGCCGCCAGGATGGCTGGCGCCGGATGGCTGACGCCTGTCGACCTGCCCCGTCCGGTGCTTCGCGCGCGGATGCCCCGCGTGCAGGTCGCCGGTGACCTTGTGGACGATCCGGCCCGCTCGGGGTCCCGGATCCCATCGGTGGCCCTGGACATGCTCCGGGCCGCGGTGGAGGTGGGGCCGGTTCTGGTCAGCGTGCCTCGAGCCGGGTACCTGCCGATGGTGGCCTGCCAGGGGTGCCGGGAGCCCGCGGCGTGCCCGCAGTGCGCGCGCCCGATGCAGGCCCTCGGCCCGGACCGGGCGCCGTCCTGCCGGACCCATGGCCCTGTCGCGGACTGGCGTTGTCCGCTCTGCGGCCGTGATGTGGTCCGGGCGGTGGTTGTCGGAGTCCGGCGCACGGCCGAGGAGTTCGGCCGGGCCCTGCCCGGTGTCCAGGTCGTGATGTCCTCCGGCCAGGAGCCCGAGAGGGCCCTCAGACACGACCGGGCCATGGTGGTGTCGACACCGGGCGCCGAGCCGGATCCCGGACCGCAGGGATACGCCGCACTGGTCCTGCTGGACACCGGCGCCGCGCTGTCCCGGCCGGGCCTGCGGGTCGCCGAGGAGGTGCTGCGCCGATGGTTCGCCGCCGCGGCGATGGTGCGTCCTGCCCAGGACGGCGGTCGTGTGCTGGTCGTGGGGGACTCCGACATCCGTGAGGTGCAGGCCCTGATCCGCTGGGACCCCCACGGGTACGCCGATCGTGAGCTGGCCGAGCGCATGGATCTGCACCTCCCGCCGGCTGTGCGCACTGCGCAGCTGATCGGTGCCGCGGGTCCGGCCCAGGATCTGGTCGATTCGGTTGTCGCGGAGGTGGGGGACAGGCTGCTGCGCCGGTCGGGTCCGCTGCTCGCCACCGATGACTCCGTCACCTGGCTCCTGGCCGTGTCCATCGCCGACGGCGGGTATCTGAGCGCGGCCCTGCAACGCGCCCAATCGGCACGCAGCCTGAGGAAGGCACCTGTGGTCGGCGTCCGCCTGGACCCGGCCACCCTGCGTTGATCCGCCCGTAGAATGGGGTCATGCCGCTGCAACCCATCCGCCTGTTCGGTGATCCAGTGCTGCGGACCCCTGCTGCGCCGGTGCAGACCTTCGACAAGGAGTTGCGCACGCTGGTCGCAGACCTCACCGACACGATGATGGATGCACCGGGCGTGGGCCTGGCGGCACCTCAGCTCGGGGTGTCCCTGCGGGTGTTCACCTACTGGGTCGACGACGTCGTCGGGCATCTCATCAACCCGGACCTCGACCTCTCCGACGAGGAGCAGGACGGCGAGGAGGGGTGCCTGTCCCTTCCCGGCCTCACCTACGACACGAGGCGGGCGCTGCGCGTGGTCGCCCGGGGGATGAACATGCATGGTGAGCCGGTCACGATCGAGGGGTCGGACCTTCTCGCGCGCTGCGTGCAGCACGAGACGGATCACCTGGACGGGGTGCTGTTCATCGACCGCCTGGACACCGAGGCCCGCAAGGCCGCCATGAAGGAGATCCGGGAGTCCGAGTGGTTCGGCCAGCCGCCGCCGACGGTCCGGTTCAGCCCGCACTCCCTGCGCCCGGGCCTGGGCTGATGCGGGTCCTGTTCGCCGGCACACCGGAGCCCGCGGTGACCGCGCTGGCCGCCATCATGGCCTCCCCGCATGAGGTGGTGGCGGTGCTGACCCGCCCGGATGCCCCGTCCGGTCGCGGCCGGCGGCTCACCCCCTCGCCCGTGGCCCAGGTCGCCCTCGATGCCGGGATCGAGGTGCTGCGCCCGCCGCGGGCCAGCGACCCGCAGTTCCTCGAGCGGCTGGCCCAGATCGCCCCGGACGCGGCGCCGATCGTGGCCTACGGCGCCTTGATCCCGCCGGCTGCCCTGGGCGTGCCAGTGCACGGTTGGGTCAACCTGCACTTCTCCCTGCTCCCGGCCTGGCGTGGTGCTGCTCCTGTGCAGCACGCGGTCATGGCCGGTGATGAGGTCACGGGGGCGACGACGTTCCTGCTCGAGGAGGGCCTGGACACCGGCCCGGTGCTCGGTGTCGTGACGGACTCGATCAACCCGTCGGACACGGCGGGGACCCTGTTGGTCCGCTTGGCGGAATCTGGTGCAGGCCTGCTGGTGGCCACCCTGGACGGCCTTGAGGCGGGCGCACTGGTCCCGGTCGCGCAGCCGGGGGATGGGGTGAGCCTGGCGCCCAAGATCCAGGTCGGCGACGCCCGTGTCGTCTGGGCGGACCCAGCGATGCGCGTCGACCGCGTCATCCGGGCCTGCACACCGGCGCCGGGTGCCTGGTGCCAGTTCCGCGGTGAGCGGGTCAAGCTGGGGCCGGTGACACTGGACGGTGAGGTGCGCGATCTGGCCCCCGGGGAGCTGCGTGTGGTCAAGAACGGTGTCTGGGTCGGCACCGTGACGCACGCGGTCCTGCTCGGTGAGGTCAAGGCCGAGGGCAAGAAGCTCATGCCTGCCGGGGACTGGGCGCGTGGGGTCCGCGTGGAACCGGGCGAGCGCCTTGACTGACCGGCGGAGTTCGTCGGGCGCCCGCTCGGGCGGCTCGTCCCGCGGCCCGCGAGGTGGCGGCCAGCAATCCAGCGGCGGGCAGCCCAGCGGCCAACGGCCGGGTGCGCGGATGGATCCGGCCCGGCTGGCCGCACTCGACCTGCTGCGCGCCGTGGAGCTCGACGGTGCCTACGCCAACATCGCGTGGCCCAGGATCCTTGCCCACCACCGCCTGTCCGGCCGCGACGCCGGCTTCGCCACGGAGCTGGGCTATGGGTCACTGCGGTGGCGTGGGCGCCACGACGCGATCCTGGCCCAGTGCGTGGACCGGGAGCTCGACAGCCTCCAGCCGGAGCTGCTCAACGGCCTGCGGCTCGGCGTGCACCAGCTGCACAACATGCGCGTCAGCGACCACGCCGCCGTCGGCGAGACCGTCGAGGTCGTGCGCCAGACCCTCAACAAGGGGGCCTCCGGGTTCGCCAACGCCGTGCTCCGGCGTGTGGCGCGCGGCGGGTCGGCCGAGGACTGGCTCGAGCACCTCGTGGCCAGTGCCGCCGTCCCGGGGCTCGCCGTGGACCCGGTCGGTCATCTCGCGATCGCCACGTCGCACCCCACCTGGATCGTCAGCGGGATCCACGATGCGTTGTCCGCCTCGATGCCGGAGCGGACCTGGGCCGACACGCAGGCGGAGCTGCTGGCGGACAACGCCGCCGGGTCGGTGACCCTGGTGGCTCGGACGATGGACCGGGCGGACCTCTGCGACCGCCTGGGCGAGCAGGGGGTGATCGCCCGTCCGGGGAGCCTGTCGCGGCTCGCGGTTCGTGTTGACGCCGTGAACCCCGCGGCGATCCCCGAGGTGGCCACCGGTGCCGCCGGTGTCCAGGACGAGGGCAGCCAGGTGGTCGCGCTGGCTCTGGCCGATGCCCCCCTGGAGGGCCCTGACACGCGTTGGCTGGACATGTGCGCCGGCCCGGGCGGCAAGGCCGCGGTCCTCGCCGGGCAGGTGGCTGGGCGCGGCGGATCACTGACCGCCGTCGAGCTGCACGCACATCGCGCCGAACTTGTGCGGGCCTCGCTGCGCCCCATCCGCGGCCAGCACACCACGATCGTGGCCGATGCGACGGTCGACGACATCGGCTCCGGCTATGACCGGGTCCTGCTCGACGCTCCCTGCACAGGTCTCGGCGCGCTGCGCCGTCGGCCGGAGTCCCGATGGCGTCGGACGCCCGAGGATCTCAGTGAGCTCAGCGCACTGCAGCGCCAGCTGCTGGCCCGCGCCCTGGAGGTTGTCCGCCCCGGGGGGCTCGTGCTCTACGTCACCTGCTCGCCGCACCTCGCGGAAACTGAGTCGGTGGTCGCTGGTGTTCAGCGCCTGGGGGCGCAGATCGTCCCCATCGCCGACGTGCCGGAGCTGGACCTGCCACCCGGATCGGCCGCCGGGCCCTACCTGCGCCTGTGGCCAGGGGTCCACGACACCGATGGCATGTTCGCGGCCCTGATCACACGGCGCTGAGACCCGCGTCGATCTGGGCGTGGTGCGCCCACCCCTTGGGACGAGAGGTCCGGTCCGGTGGGTCGGCGGGAGTCGACCGGGGCGGTCCCGCGGTCCGGGAATGGGGCGGCGCCCGTGGGCGTTGTCTGCACGGATGACAAGGAGGGTCAGGTGTTGGTGCATACACACGACGAGCCCCGCACCACTGGGGCCGCCACCGGGTTGCCGGTAGGCTCAGGTGCTATGAGCACCGCACTCCCGCCCCCTGAGTCGGATGCGGCACGCTCAGCCCGCTTCGAGCGCGACGCCCTCCCGCACCTCGACTCCCTGTACAGCGCTGCGCTGAAGCTGACGCGCAATCCCGCCGAGGCCGAGGACCTCGTCCAGGAGACGTTCCTGAAGGCCTTCGCGTCATTCCACCAGTACAAGGACGGCACCAACCTGCGCGCGTGGTTGTACCGGATCCAGACCAACACCTTCATCAACAACTACCGCAAGAAGCAGCGCGAGCCGCTGCAGTCCTCGACCGACGATGTTGAGGACTGGCAGATGGCGCGTGCCGAGGGGCATACGTCCGGTGGCCTGCGCTCGGCTGAGGCCGAGGCCCTGGACGGCCTGCCCGACTCGGATGTCAAGGCGGCACTGGCAGCGCTGCCGGAGGACTTCCGGATGGCGGTGTACTACGCCGACGTCGAGGGGTTCGCCTACAAGGAGATCGCCGAGATCATGGGAACACCGGTGGGAACGGTCATGTCGCGCCTGCACCGTGGGCGGAAGCTGATGAGGGCGCATCTGTCCGACTACGCCCTCGAGCGCGGCGTGATCCGCTCAGGGGCCAAGGGGGACCCCTCATGAGCTGCGGGAATCACCACGACCTGGACTGCAATGAGGCGCTGGACCACCTCTACGAGTTCCTCGACGGTGAGGTCGGGCCGACCGATCACGACCAGATCGCCCAGCACCTGCAGGAATGTGGACCCTGCCTGAAGGAGTACGACGTCGAGCGGATCGTGAAGAAGATCGTTGCTCGTTCGTGCGGCGAGGTGGCCCCGACCCAACTGCGCTCGCGACTCGTTGCCGAGTTGGCGAGCATCCGGGTCCAGATCCCGCCCACGTCGAGCACCTGAACGGCGGGGCGAGCGCGCCTGCCTCGGCGGGCGCGGCAGGATGTGTCCATGCACCTGTCCGTCCACCTGACCACGCCGGCAGCGCGACCGGCGGTCGTCGCCGACGCCTGCGTCCTCATCGAGGAGGAGGTCGCCCGCACGCGCGGGGTCTCAGGGATGGCCGTGCGATCGGCATTCAAGGTCATGACTGGAGTCCGCCCGGGCATCGTTCCCAGCGCCGTTGACGGGCTGCTCGATCCCTTCGCTGATCACCTGGATCCCTTCTACCAGGAGCACCTGTCCACCGGGCAGCCCCTGGTGGAGGTCCTGTCCACGCAGCGCACCAGCATGGCCGAGGCCCTTCTCTCGGTCACCGACGATCGGGCGCAGCGCACCAGGCAGGCAACACTGCGCGCGGCCTATCGCCGGGTGCGCGGCTCCGCCAGGGGCTATGTCGAGGCGGCTGCGCCCGGGATTGCCGCACTGATCGACGCACACACGCCGGCGAGGACGGATCCGCGGGCCTGAGCCGGACCTGGGATCAGGCGGCCACCGCGCGCCGTGGAAGCAGGCCGAGGACGAATCCGAGGGCCATGGTCCCGGCGACCACAAGCACCGGTGTCATCGTGCCCAGAGCCATGACGCCATACATGACCAGAAGAGTGGCCGCTCCGAATCCCAGCACGAGCCCGGCCAGGAGGCCCATCACCACTCGCCCGAACCGGTTCTGCTTCACCGGGACGTCGGGGCGGGCCAGCACCATTCGCAGCAGGAGCAGCATCCCCAGCGCGCCCAGGACACTGAGGCCGGCCGCAACCCACCCAGCAGGTGAGGCCAGCGGATTGCCGGTGAACTGGATCCAGCCCGACACGCTGCAGGTCGCCCCGTCGGCGCCGGTGAGGTCCACCGTCACCAGGACGAGGCCCGGGATGGCGAAGGGCAGGTAGGTGTCCGGGCTGATGTCTCCGGAGCCCTTCACCTTGCCCGAGTCGTTCCTGATCTCGCCGGAGAAGGAGAACGGGGTGGCGGTGACCGTCCACGACCCGTCCTGGATGACCTGCTCGGTGGCACCCTCCCAGGTGACTGTGCCGTCGTAGGCCACCATGAACGGATCGTCCTGGGTGGCTGACGGTCCCGGCGCGGTCACCGTCTGGATGGTGGCACCGGTGGAGTCCGTGGATGTGGCTGACCCCTCGCACCCGGAGGCGTCTGCTCCCACCGCAGCGGTCGCTGCCGTCATGGCGAGAAGGCCGGCTGCCATCGTCGCGAAGATCGTGCGTCGTGCGTGCCTCATTGCTTCCTCCCTGGCCGCACCCGCGCAGGCTCGCAGGCGCCCACACACCAGTCTTGCCCAGGCTGTGGGGGCGGGGGAGGGTCGGAAGTCCCTATCGCATGGGTGTTCTGGGTGGGGCGAGGCAAGTCCGTCGTGGGGCCCGAGGTCTGGATTTCGCCCGGGGTGGCTGCGTGTGGGACCATGGGACGTTCCCGGATCTGAGGAGTCACCATGAGCAAGCGCGCCCGCAAGCGTCGTTCGCGCAAGGGCAACGGGGCCAACCACGGCCGTCGGCCCAACGCCTGACAGACATCCAGCGTCACGCACGCTGACCAGCATCGAGGAGGGGCCCCGGTCCCTCCTCGATGCATGTGCGGCGCTAGTCCAATCGGGGTAAGGGTCAAGACACGGCCCGCAGGGACCGAACAGTTCTACGTGAGCCTTACATCCGTGGGTTCGGTCTCCTTCGGGATGCCGGAGCGTTCGAACCAGGCAAGTTCTGCCCGGTCAGTCGAGCCGTACTTGCGCGCCCTTGTGGAGTCGGGGGGCTCGGACCTGCACGTCAAGGTGGGTTCACCCCCACGTGTCCGCATCGATGGGCGCCTGCGCAAGCTCCAGGCCCCTGAGCTGACCGCAGACGACACCGAGCACATGGTCCGCCAGGTCCTGCGCTCGGATCTCGTGGAGCACTTCGAGCGGTCCTGTGAGGCCGACTTCGCCTACGCGATCGAGGGGCTGGGGCGATTCCGCGTGAATGCCTTCCGGCAGCGGGGCTCGGCCGGCATGGTCTTCCGCAGGGTGTCGATCGGCGCCGAACCCCTGGAGAAGCTCGGACTCCCGGCGGTGGTCTCGGCGCTGGCCACCGAGCCGCGCGGCCTGGTTCTGGTCACCGGCCCCACGGGGTCGGGCAAGTCCACCACCCTGGCGGGCATGGTCGATCACGTGAACAGCCACCGCGAGGTGAACATCGTCACGATCGAGGACCCGATCGAGATCGTGCACTTCGACAAGTTGGGCATGATCAGCCAGCGCGAGGTGCACGTGGACACTGACGACTTCGCGACAGCCATGCGTGGCGCGATGCGCCAGGACCCGGACGTCATCATGGTCGGCGAGATGCGTGACCTCGAGACGGTCAAGGCGGCGATCACCGCGGCCGAGACCGGTCACCTGGTCATGTCGACGCTGCACACGGTGGACGCCCAGGAGACCGTGGCGCGCATCATCGACTTCTTCCCCCCGCACGAGCAGCAGCAGGTGCGATTCTCCTTGGCCGGTGCGCTTCGGGGGATCCTGTGCCAGCGGCTCGTGGTTCGTGCTGATGGCCGGGGCCGCGCGGTGGTGATGGAGGTCTGCGTCAACACCGGACGGGTGGCTGATGCGATCGCTGATGCGAGCAAGACCTCGATGCTGGCCTCGCTGGTCGCCGAGGGCGGCTACTACGGGATGCAGACGTTCGACCAGCACCTCACGGTTCTCTACCGCGATGGCATGGTCAGCCTTGACGCCGCGCTGGCCGCGTCGAGCAATCCGCATGACCTCATGGTCGAGCTGCGCCGCCTGGGTCTCGTGTCCTGAGCGCGACGCCGGGCCCTACGCTCGTGGCATGACCACGTTGAGCTTCACCGTCTCCGAGCAGGACACCGCGCTCGCCCTGGGCAGTGGGGATGTCCCCGTGCTGGCCACACCCCGGATCCTGGCCTGGATGGAGGCCGCGACCGTGGCGGCAGCCGCAGGGTGGCTGGACGCTCAGAGCACCTCGGTGGGCATCGAGGTGTTCCTCACCCACACACGGGCATCGGCTGTCGGGGCCCACATCGATGTCGAGGTCACAGGCGTCACCGAGCAGGACCGCGGGCTCACGTTCACGGTCGTGGCCCGCGAGCGCCCCTCGGGGTCGGCGCAACCGGATGACACGCAGAGCGGCGTGCGTGTCGCCTCGGGGCGGGTGGTCCGTGCCCTTGTGGACCGGCAGCGCTTCGTCAGCGGCCTCTGAGCTGAATCACCGTCGGCGAGGTGTCGGCGGCGTACCTGCCCTCAATCGGGCGGGGGGCGCGCCGGCCACCCCTTGCCGGGTCCACCGGAGGGGTCCAGGGAGACGCCGCCCCGGCTAGAGTGGGGCCCCCCAAGGTGAGGACCTTCGATGTCCGAGGAGCGCGGCGCCCTGATGGCCGCCGAGATCACCGAGCAGCCCACGGCCCTGGCCCGACTGCTCACGAGTGAGTCGATGGCGCGCGTCCACATGCTCGCGGCGACGATCCGTGAGCGCGGCCCGAGGTTCGTCCTCCTGGCAGCCCGCGGCACCAGTGATCATGCTGCGCTCTACGCCAAGTACCTCGTGGAGGTCTCCCTGGGGCTTCCGGCGGGGCTGGCCTCGCCGTCGACGATGACGGCCTATGGCGCACGCCCTGACCTGTCCGACGTCCTCCTGCTGACGGTGAGCCAGAGCGGGGGGTCACCGGATCTGCTGGAGACCGTGCGCACGGCTCGCGCCGGCGGAGCAACCACACTGGCCGTGACCAACAACGTCGACAGCGCGCTGGCACAGGAGGCGGAGCTGCACCTGGACATCCTGGCCGGTCCCGAGCGCGCCGTGGCCGCGACGAAGTCCTACTCCGCACAGCTGCTGGCCCTCTGGCTGACCATCGATGCCTACCGCGGCGGTGACGGGGCCGCCGCAGCAGGGATCCCTGAGGCTGCGCAATCGCTGATCGACCGACGTGCCGACGTCGCTGCCCTGGCCGCCCGCTTCCGATTCACGGATCGACTGGTGACGACCGGACGGGGCTACTCCTATCCCACGGCTCGTGAGGCTGCTCTCAAGCTCATGGAGACCTCCTACGTCGCAGCGCATGCCTTCTCCGGTGCGGACCTCCTCCATGGCCCGCTGGCCATGATCGACCACGACCACCCCGTCATCGCCGTGGTCCCGGATGGGCGGGGCGCTGAGGCCATGCAGCCCGTCCTCGAGCGGCTGGCTGACCGCGGGGCCGATGTGACGGTGTTCGGTGGTGAGCATTCCGCCACACTGGGCAGTGCAGGATTCCAGTTCCGGTGCCCGAACATCCTCGAGGAGCTGCACCCGGTCATCGACATCATCCCGCTTCAGCAGCTGGCGCTCGAGATGACCCTGGCCCGTGGCTTCAACCCCGACGAACCACGGGGGCTCAAGAAGGTCACCGAGACGCTGTAGTCGGGCAGCGCCGCAGATGGTGGGGCGCCTGAGCAGGGAGGGGCAGGAGCATCGATGGCCGTTCGCACGTTGGCTGAGATCGCCTCGGATCGCACGGACCTCGAGTCGGGGGCCATCGCGCATCTCCAGCTGCTGGTCCGTGACCTGGGGCTGCTGGCGGACCTCGCCTTCTCGGACCTGATCCTGTGGTTGCCCGTCTGGAACCAGGGAGGCTATGTCGCCGCTGCGCAGGCCAGGCCCTCCACGGCCGCGACCCGATACCCCAACGACCTCGTGGGCTCCTTCACCCCACGTGGATGGCGCCCCGAGCTGGACCGCGCGTGGTCGGCACCGGGCCTTGGCCAGGTGGCCCCCAGGACCGACCCGCTGCTTCCGGCCGGGGGTGAGGCTGTGGGCGTGGGCCTGAGCCCCAACGGCCCGTGGATCGCTGCCCTGACGCGCTCGGCCGTTCCCTCGCCGCGGGCGTCGGGGACCCTGGAGCGGGCCTACCTGAGCGCGGCCGACGACGTCTTCGCAATGATCCGCGTGGGGGAGTTCCCCTACCGCGAGGTGTCGGACTCCACGGGTGCCGAACCGCGTGTCGGTGATGGCCTGATCCGTCTGGACGGCGCGGGGGTCGTCGAGTTCGCCAGCCCGAACGCGTCCTCGGTGTTCCGGCGGCTCGGCCTGGCCACGGACCTCAACGGTTCACACCTGGGCCAGGTCAGTGGGCGGATCGCCAGCAGGCGCGGGGGCGTGGACTCCGATGTCGCGCGTGTCTGCAGTGGTCGCACACCCGGGGAGGTCGAGCTCTCCTCGGAGACCGCGACCGGTACGGTGCGTGCGCTGCCGCTGCGCGGTCCCGGCGGCCAACGTGGATCGTTGGTGCTGGTGCGCGATGTGACCGAGCTGCGCCGGCGCGAGCGTGCGCTGCTGAGCAAGGACGCCACGATCCGCGAGATCCATCACCGGGTCAAGAACAACCTGCAGACCGTCGCGGCCCTCCTGCGACTGCAGGCCCGCCGACTGGATGAGCCGGGGGCCTCAGCCGCGCTCGCCGAGGCCGAGAGACGGGTGGGAGCGATTGCCGTCGTGCATGACCTGCTCGCCCAGGCCAGCAGCGAGGAGGTGTCCTTCGATGCCGTCGCTGACCGGCTGGTCACCATGGTCCGTCACACGTCCTCGGCCGATTTCGGGGCTCGCACCATCGAGCGCCGTGGCAGTTTCGGCGATGTGTCAGCCGAGCACGCCACCGCGCTTGCCATGGCCCTGGTGGAGCTGCTCGCCAACGGTGTGGAGCATGGGGATGATGGGGTCGAGCTGCACAGCCACCGCGACGAGCAGGGCCTGCACGTGGTCGTCAGCGACGGCGGTGCCGGATTTCCAGCCGGATTCGAGGTCTCCTCATCACCGCGGCTCGGGCTGCGCATCGTGGACACGCTGGTCCGAGAGGAACTCAGCGGGACGCTCACGATCACGCGGGCCCGCGACCGCACCGAGGTGCGCGTCGACCTTCCACCAGGCCAGCGCTGACCTGATGCGCGAGGGGCGAGCGGAGCTCAGCTGTGTGCGCGGGCGCGCGCGCGGGCGTTGCGCCGCTTGAGCGCGCGGCGCTCGTCCTCACTCATGCCACCCCAGACACCAGCATCCTGGCCGCTCTCGATGGCCCACTTCAAGCAGACGTCGACAACTTCACAGCGATGGCAGACCGCGCGGGCCTCCTCGATCTGCATGAGTGCGGGGCCGGTGTTCCCGATCGGGAAGAACAACTCGGGATCCTCGTCACGGCATGCCGCCCTGTGGCGCCAGTCCATGTTTCCTCACCTTTCCCGCACCCCTATGGGGGTGCCCTGATGCACAAATCCCAGGGGCGGACGGGGCCGGTTCCTCGGCCCTGTGCACCCTCCGGTACGCTTGCG
Source organism: uncultured Actinomycetes bacterium (assembly GCA_963697345.1). Classification (GTDB taxonomy): domain Bacteria; phylum Actinomycetota; class Actinomycetes; order S36-B12; family CAIYMF01; genus Prado023. The sequence continues at coordinate 376,618 of CAVONS010000008.1, forward strand.
ACGGTCTCGGGGTGTGTCCCGGCCCGTCCTGACTGGGTACAAGGGTCGCAGACGAAGCGGCCGGTCACAAGGGCTTCTACCCGCGTCGCGGGCGTTGAGGCTGTCGCGTGCGTCACATTCCTGGCCCGATCCGGCGCCGTTCTGGGTGCGTTCGGGTCGGTTCGACCGATGCGCTGCTCGTGTCGGTCGTCCCTGGACACCCGTGGCTGACCTCGCCGCAGGGTCAGCCGATGATGCGCAGGGCCCGGGGACGGGACTTGAAGTGCACGGCGTCGACGCGCCCCATGGAGTCGCCGTCCAGCTGCAGGGCGATCGGCGAATCAGCTCGCACGGTGAACGCGGCCTCGTCGTGCAGGAGGGTCAGATGGCCCGGGACCTCGGCCTTTCGACTGCCCGTGAGCATGCGCAGGCCGTAGCGGGTGGTGGAGGCCAGGCCCAGGGAGTGTGGGGCGAAGGCATCGAGGCCGAGTTCGAAGGAGGCCCGTGGGCACGGGTTGATCGGGAAGGGCCCGAAGAAGGTCCACGGTGCCGTGTTCTGCACGATCACCATGGCCAACCCCTCGACGGGGTCCTTGCCGGGAAGCTGCAGGCTCATCTTCGGTTGGTTGCGCCGACCGACGTCGCGGAAGTACTCCTGGGCGGCGGTCCACACATACCGGGTCCCGCTCGCGGCGTGCCCGGCCTCACGTTGGGCCTCCATCGCAGCCACCACGTCGGCATCGATGCCGACGCCGGCATTGATCGTGAACCACTTCGAGTGCTCGATGCCGGTCTGGACGGCCACGAAGACGGCGTTGCCCAATCCCACGTGGTGGTTGGCGTCCGTGCGCAGGGACTCCAGGATCATGCCGGTCGCCTCGATGGCGTCATTGGGGAACCCGAGGGCGCGTGCCATGACGTTTGCTGACCCGCCCGGGATGGTGGCCAGCATCGGAAGGTCGCTGCGCCCGGAGTTGAGCATCCCGTTGACGACCTCGTTGATGGTGCCGTCGCCGCCAAGGGTGATGAGCAGGTCGATCCCCGTTGTGGTCGCCCCGAGCTCCTCGGCGTGACCGCGATGGGTCGTGGTGATCACGTCGAGGTCGATCTCGTGACTCAGGGCCCGGGTGAGGACATCGCGCACGCCGGAGGAGGTGCTGGTCGCGTTGGGGTTGGCGATCAGCAGGCCGCGCTGCTTCATGCGGGCAACTCTAGGCCCGTACTCTGGCGTCATGTCTGATCCGGTCCGCCCACTGGTCCTCATCTCCGGCGCGGAGGCGCTGGCGTGTGCTGCACTGACTGTTGTCGTGGGGCTGGGTGCCCTTGGCTCCGACCTCGAGGTGTGGATCGCTGTGGCGACACTGGTGATGTGGCTGGTGATCACCGCTGGGCTGGCCCTCATCTGGTGGGGCCTCTACCGGCGCCGGCGCCTGGCTCGCAGCCCGTTCCTGCTGGCCCAGGCCTTCGCCCTGGTCGTGGCCTGGCCCCTGATCAGCTCGGACCTGACCGTCGACCGCGTGGCCGGGGTCGCCCTGGCCGGTGCAGCAGTGGTCGGCCTCGTCCTGGGTCTTCGCCCGGCGGTGCGCGAGCTGCTGGTCTGAGCACGACGTGGGGCCAGGTTCCTGGCCGAACCAGCCGGCGACCGGTGGGGTGCGCGACCGCGCGCTCAGCTGATGGGCTCGGCCATGCCGCTGCGAAGCTGCGCCAGTGACTTGGCCAGCAGCCGCGAGACGTGCATCTGCGAGACGCCGATCTGTTCCGCGATCTGGGCCTGGGTCATGTTCTCGTAGAAGCGCATGTGGATGATGCGCTGCTCGCGCACGGGCAGCGTCGCCACGAGGGGGTGCAGCGTCTGGCGGGTGTCCACCTCACCCAGGCTCGGGTCGTCCTCGCCGAGGGTGTCGACCAGGGACGCTCCCTCGTCGGACCCGCTCGTGGACGACGCGTCCAGGCTCAGGGTGGCGTAGGCCTGCGCGGACTCCAGGCCCTCGAGGATCTCCTCATCGGTCACGCCGATGTGGGCCGCGAGCTCGGCCACGGTCGGTGACCGGCCGGTCGACTGGCTGAGCTCCGCGGTGGCGCGCCCGATCGCGATGCGCAGCTCCTGCAGGCGGCGGGGGACCCGGATCGCCCAGCCCTTGTCGCGGAAGTGCCGCTTGATCTCGCCGACCATCGTCGGGGTCGCGAAGGTGGAGAACTCCACCCCCCGCTCGATGTCGAAGCGATCGACGGCCTTGATGAGGCCGATCGTGGCGACCTGGGTCAGGTCATCGAGGCTCTCCCCGCGGTCGCGGAAGCGCCGGGCGAGGAATCCGGCCAGGGGCAGGTGCATCGTGACGAGTTCGTCGCGCGCGGCGCTGCGCGCTGGGTCATCCTCGGGCAACTCGGCCAGCAGGGTGATCAGCTCACGCTCCCGAACGCGATCACGTGTGGACCAGCGCGAGGCCGCGGGTGGATCTGGCTCCGTGGTTCCGGCGCCGTCGGGCCCGGCTGCCTGCGGTGTCGGCGAGGTCCCGTCCGGGAGCGGGGCCCCGGTGGTCACGGCCTGACCGCCTCGGAGCGGTGGACTGCCAGCGACACGGTCAGGTCGCGTGAGGCGGACACGGTGGCCACGACCTCGTCGACCAGTGCAGTCAGCACGGTCCACGTGAAGCTGTCCCGCTGGAGTGAGCGACCGTGGAGGGTGGCCGCGGTCATCGAGACACGCAGTCCGTCGGGGGCATCCGGGGTGAAGTCGACGAGCAGGTCCGCACCCTCGGGCGCGTCGCTGAGCAGCAGGGCCGCGGCCTCATCGACGGCGAGCTTGACGTCCTCGATCCGGTCGATGGTGAAGTCCAGGCGGGCGCACATCGCCGAGACGGCGGCGCGGATGAGCACCACGTAGGCGCTGCTCGCGGGGACCCGGAGGGTCACGGTCGGATCGATGTCCACGGGTGGTCACGTTAGCCGATCGTCACCACGGAGGGTGGCCGGGTCGCTACTGCGGCGTGCTCAACCGCCGCTGGTGCGCTGCGCCAGCCGGCTCAGGTCGGCGCCAGCGACGCGGTGGACGGTCCACTCGTCCATCCCCAGGGCGCCCAGGGCCCGGTAGAACTCCAGCGCAGGGGTGTTCCAATCCAGCACCGACCACTCCAGGCGGGTGTAGCCGCGCTCGACGCAGATGCCGGCCAGGGTGGCCATGAGGGCTTGGCCGTACCCGCGGCCACGGAACTCCGGGCGGACGTAGAGGTCCTCCAAGTAGATGCCGTGCCGGCCCGTCCACGTGGACGTGTTGAGGAACCACAGTGCGAAGCCCGCGAGGGTGCCCTTTCGGGATCCCGGGTCGTCGATGACATGGCAGAAGGCGGCCGGGGACCCCGAGGGCGTCGCGCCGCCGAAGAGCAGCCCGGCCAGACCCTCCTGCGTTGCCAGCACCTCGTGGGCGCTGCGCTCGTACTCAGCCAGCTCGCGGACCATGGCCAGGATGTCCGGGACATCCTCGCGACGGGCAGGGCGCACATCCCCGCTGGGACTGTCGGTCGGGTCGTGGAGGGCCGGATCGGCAGCGGGGGCACCGGGAACCACATCGTGGTCCGGCGCCCCCGGAGGGTTGTGCTGCGGTGTCACGCCGCCTTGGTCTCCCAGAAGATGGCAGCGATCTCGTCGATCTTGGCCAGGAGCTCATCGGCCACAGCGACGTCGTTGGTGCCCTTCGTGCCGCCTGCGCCGGCGAGCTTGGTCGCCTCGTTGAAGAGCTCGTTGAGCTGCGGGTACTTCGCGAAGTGCGGGGCCTTGAAGTAGTCGGTCCACAGCACCCAGAGGTGCTCCTTGACCATGTGGCTGCGCTCCTCCTTGATGCTCACTGCACGGGCCTTGAACTCGGCGTCGTCGGAGGCCGCGTACTTGACCATGCAGGCCTTCACGGACTCGGCCTCGAGACGCGCCTGGGCCGGGTCATAGACGCCGCAGGGGAGGTCGCAGTGGGCGTGGACAGTGGTGCGGGGGGCAAGGAACGACAGCATCTCTTCTCCTGGCTTGTGGTCACGGGTTCCAGCTCACACGAGCGTGGTCCACACTACGCCAGTGCACCGATTCCGCTACCTCGCTGTTGCTGGCGGCTCCATGCAGCCGACGCTTCGCGATGGTGACTGGGTGCTGGCCCGCAGCACTGGTCGCGCGGGCGTGGGTCAGGTCGTGGTCCTCGAGCACCCACAGCGCCCGGGCCTGCTGATCGTCAAGCGCCTCGGGCACCATGACGAGCAGGGCTTCTGGGTGCTGGGTGACGCACCGGAGGCGTCGACGGACTCACGCCATTTCGGCTCGGTCCCGCACATCGTCGGTCCCGTCATCTGGCGGATCCGTCCCTGGGGGCGTGTCCGCTGACGTGTGGCCGCGACGGCGCTGCTCGCGCGGCGCGGTGTGAGCGCGCCACGTCAGGGCCTCAGGGCGTCAGGACGATCTTGCCGAACAGCTCGCCGGCGGCAACCCGGCCGAGGGCCACCTCGGCGTCCGCGAGCGGCATCTCGTGGTCGATGAGTGGGCGCAGGCCTGTGGCCTCGCACATCGCCACAAGCCTCTGGAGCTCGTCACGGGTCCCCATCGTGGATCCCACCACGGACAGTTGGAGGAAGAAGACGCGCGACAGATCCGCTGGTGGCTGTGATCCGGAGGTGGCTCCGGCGATCACCACTCGACCCCCGGGTCGCAGGGAGCGCAGGGAGTGAGACCACGTGGCGGCACCGACGGTCTCCATGACCACGTCCACCTTCTCGGGCAGGCGTGCGCCGGAGGCGAATGCCTGGTGGGCACCGAGCTCGAGGGCGCGCGCCTGCTTGGCCTCATCGCGCGAGGTCACCCACACCCGGAAGCCTGCTTGTCGGGCGAGCATGATCAGGGCGGTGGAGACACCTCCGCCGGCGCCCTGGATGAGCACCGTCTGGCCCGGGAGCAGCCCGGACCGCGTGAAGAGCATGCGGTAGGCCGTCAGCCACGCGGTGGGCAGGCACGCTGCCTCCGCCCACGTCAGCGCCGAAGGCTTCGGGATGAGGTTGCGCGTGGGAACAGCCACCCGCTCGGCGAAGGTGCCCTGGTGCTTCTCGCTGAGCAGGGAGCGCCCGGGGTCAACGGTCTCGTCGGCGTAGCCGCCCCCGGTGATCACGGAGTGCACGATGACCTCATTGCCCTGCGGGTCCACCCCCGCCGCGTCGCAGCCCAGGATCATGGGCAGCCGGTCCTCGGTGATCCCGACGCCCTTGAGGGTCCACAGGTCATGGTGGTTGATGCTGGTCGCGCGCACGTCGACCACGGTCCAGCCCTCGGGGGCCTCAGGCTCTGGATGCTCACCGAGTCGGAGGCCGGTCAGGGGGTCATCGGGGCTGAAGGAGACTGCGCTGGCGGCGAACATGGCCCCGATCCTGCCAGAGAGCCCGGGGGTGTCGGGGAGTAGCCTTGGGCGGTGCGCGGGTCGGCCCTCGGTCGGTCCGCAGGATGCCGATGAACGTCGAGAGGGTGCCGGACGTGGCCGATGATGCGGGATCCCGGATGGTGCAGTTCGGGACCAACGAGTGGCTCGTCGACGAGATCTACCAGCAGTACCTGAAGGATCCGCAGAGCGTGGACCGGGCGTGGTGGGACTTCTTCGCCGACTACCGCCCCGGTGAGTCGTCCACGATCCCATCGCCGCCCAGCAGCTCGAAGCCCGCGGGGACGGGTGAGGCCACCGGGCCTGTCATGGGCGGCCCCCTGGCTGTCGTGGATGCACCCCGTCTGGGGCCCAGCGCCCCGGCGACCGGCCAGAAGAAGGGCGAGGCTGACCGCAGCGGTGGGCCAGCGCTGGCCCACAGCGTGCCAGCCTTCGAGGTCGAGGCGCCGAGTTCACCGGTGGGTCAGGTGGCCCCGCAGGTGGGTCTGTCCTCGATCCCGACGGGCGAGGACGCCGAGGGCACCGAGGCCGCTCCGAAGGTCCTGCGAGGGCCGGCCGCTCGCGTGGTGGTCAACATGGAGGCAAGCCTGGAGGTGCCGACGGCCACGTCCGTCCGGTCGATGCCCGGCAAGCTGCTGATCGACAACCGGCAGGTGATCAACAACCAGCTGACCCGTGGGCGCGGAGGGAAGGTCTCCTTCACACACCTCATCGGCTATGCGCTGGTGCGCGCCCTGACCGACCTGCCCGACATGAATGTCGGGTTCACGAAGGTCGATGGCAAGCCGGCGGTCGCCTCCCACCAATCGGTCAACCTGGGCCTGGCCATCGACATCACCAAGCCGGATGGCACCCGGCAGCTGCTCGTGCCGTGCATCAAGGGCGCGGAGAAGATGGACTTCGCCGCCTTCTGGGCCACCTACGAGGAGCTGGTGCGCAAGGCGCGCACAGGTGGCCTGACGGCCGATGACTTCGTCGGCACGACAGTGACGCTGACCAATCCGGGCACCATCGGCACCGTTCACTCGGTGCCTCGGCTGATGTCCGGCCAGGGCCTGATCGTCGGCGTGGGCTCCCTGGAGTACCCGGCCGAGTGGCAGGGGGCGGCGCCCGAGACCCTGGCCCGCTCCGGGGTCAGCAAGATCCTGACCCTGACCTCCACGTACGACCACCGGATCATCCAGGGCGCGCAGTCCGGGGACTTCCTGCGTCGAGTGCACCAGCTGCTGCTCGGCGAGCATGACTTCTTCGACGAGATCTTCACCTCCCTGCGGATTCCCTATGAGCCCATCCGGTGGGCCACAGACATCGCCACGAGCCACGACTCGGACCTGAACAAGACAGCGCGCGTCCAGGAGCTGATCCACGCCTACCGGGTGCGCGGGCACCTGATTGCCGACATCGATCCGCTGGACTACAAGCAGCGCAAGCACCCCGACCTCGACGTGGTCGCGCACGGGCTGACGCTCTGGGACCTCGACCGCGAGTTCGCGGTCGCGGGGTTCGCCGGCGCGCAGTTCATGACCCTTCGCGACGTGCTCAAGGTTCTTCGTGATGCGTACTGCCGGACCGTGGGCATCGAGTACATGCACATGCAGGACCCCGACCAGCGCGCGTGGATCCAGGAGCGCATCGAGAAGGAGCCGGAGAAGCCCGACCGCGAGGAGCAGCTGCGGATCCTGCGTACGCTGAACTCCGCAGAGGCCTTCGAGACCTTCCTGCAGACCAAGTACGTGGGCCAGAAGCGGTTCTCGCTCGAGGGTGGCGAGTCGGTGATCCCGTTGGTGGATGCCGTGCTGTCCGCTGCGGCTGCCGACGGCCTGGACGAGGTCTGCATCGGGATGCCGCACCGGGGCCGGCTCAACGTCCTGGCCAACATCGCCGGCAAGTCCTACTCGCGGATCTTCAACGAGTTCGAGGGCAACTACGGGGTGGAGAGCGTCCAGGGCTCCGGCGACGTGAAGTACCACCTCGGCACGGAGGGCACCTTCACCTCGGCTGACGGCTCCGAGGTCAAGGTCTACCTCGCGGCCAACCCCAGCCACCTCGAGGCGGTCAACCCGGTGCTCGAGGGGATCGTGCGGGCCAAGCAGGACATGAACTCCCAGGAGCGCAAGTACGCGGTGCTTCCCCTGCTCATGCACGGGGACGCAGCCTTCGCCGGGCAGGGCGTGGTCGCAGAGACCCTGAACCTGAGCCAGCTGCAGGGGTATCGGACCGGCGGGACCGTGCACGTCGTCGTCAACAACCAGGTCGGCTTCACCACCTCGCCCAAGTACAGTCGCTCGACGGTCTACTGCACGGATGTGGCCCGGATGGTCCAGGCGCCGATCTTCCACGTGAACGGCGATGACCCGGAGGCGGTGGTCCGCGTCTCCCGGATGGCCTACGAGTTCCGGCAGAAGTTCGCCAAGGACGTCGTGATCGACATGATCTGCTACCGCAGGCGGGGTCACAACGAGGCCGATGACCCGTCGCTGACCCAGCCGACCATGTACGCGGTCATCGACGCCAAGCGCTCCGTGCGCAAGCTCTACACCGAGGGCCTCATCGGCCGTGCCGACATCTCCGTGGATGAGGCCGAGGAGGCCCTGCGTGACTTCCAGGAGCGCCTCGAGCGGGTGTTCCAGGAGACACGCGCCGGTGGCGATGAGCAGTTCAACCCGAACTCCGCCGAGGTCATCTCCACCGGCCAGAAGGAGCTCAAGCCGCAGACACCGGCCTGGGACGTGGACACCTCGATCAGCCAGGAGGTCGTGGATCTGGTCGTCCGCAGCCAGATCGACCTGCCCGAGGGGTTCGTGGCCCACCCCCGACTGGTGCCCCAGCTGCGCCGTCGCGCCGAGATGGTCACCACGGACACCATCGACTGGGGGATGGCCGAGGCGCTGGCGATCGGCTCATTGGTCAACGAGGGCACATGGGTCCGCCTGGCCGGTCAGGACTCCCGACGCGGCACGTTCGGCCATCGGCATGCCGTGATCGTCGACGCACGCACCGGGTGGCAGTACAAGCCCCTCAAGCAGTGCTACAACCACGGTGGGAAGTTGTTCGTCTATGACTCGCTGCTCAGTGAGTTCGCCGCCGTCGGTTTCGAGTACGGCTACGGCGTGGTGCGACCCGACGCCCTGGTCATGTGGGAGGCCCAGTTCGGTGACTTCGTCAACGGTGCGCAGACCATCGTCGATGAGTTCATCAGCTCCGCTGAGCAGAAGTGGGCGCAGCGTTCGTCGGTGGTGCTGCTGCTGCCCCACGGCTACGAGGGGCAGGGCCCCGATCACTCCTCGGCGCGTATCGAGCGCTTCCTGGTGCTGTGCGCCCAGGACAACATGACGGTGGCGCAGCCGAGCACGCCGTCGTCGTACTTCCACCTGCTGCGCTGGCAGGTCCACTCGCCGCTGACTCGTCCGATGATCGTCTTCACGCCGAAGTCCCTGCTGCGCGCCAAGGTGTCCACCTCGCTGACCCGGGACTTCACCGAGGGCTACTTCCGGGCGGTGCTCGACGACCGTGGCATCACCGAGCAGCGCATTGATCCGGCCGCCATCCGTCGGGTGCTGCTGTGCTCGGGCAAGGTCGGCTATGACCTGATGGCCGAGCGCGACAAGCGTGAGCGCAACGATGTGGCCGTCCTGCGGATGGAGCGCCTCTACCCGCTGCCCCGCCAGACGCTGACCGACATGCTCGGTCGGTTCGGGGACGCTGAGGTCGTGTGGGTCCAGGACGAACCGTCCAACATGGGGCCCTGGCCGTTCATGAGCCAGCACCTGCCAGAGATCCTGGGAGGCCCTCTGCGCGCCGTGACCCGGACACAGAGCTCCAGCCCGTCGGTCGGCTCGCTGCACCGTCACGAGGAGGAGCAGCGCGACCTCCTCGACCGGGCATTCGCGTAGGGGTCAGCTGATGTACGACACCGATCGTGGGATCGAGGAGCTCATTCGTCGGCGCGGGGCCGACGAGGTCACCCTCGAGTGGTTGGCCGAGCAGCTCATCACCTTCGTCGACCTGAACCCGGAGTTCGAGGTGCCTGTCGAGCGGCTGGCCAGCTGGCTGGCCCGCGACGACGACGACTGAACCTACCGGGCGACCGCTCGAGCGGCTCCCTCGGCCAACCCGGACAGGCAGCCCGTGACCAGCGATCCCAGGCTGGGCAGGTGGTAGCCGCCCTCCTGGACCGCCACGGTGGGAAGGCCCATCCGGCCCAGGAGGATCCCGGATGCGCGGATCCCGTCGTGGGTGACGCGCAACGGGCTCTCGGGATCGTCCACGGCGCTGTCGACGCCCAGTGACACGACCAGCGCGTCGGCGCCGAACTCCGAAGCCTCGTCGACGAGCTCGTCGAGTGCTGTCAGCCAGCGCTCGTCATCGGATCGGGGCGGCAGGGGGATGTTGCGGGTCGTGCCCTGCCCCGCACCGTGCCCGGTCTCGTCGGCGAAGCCCATGAAGTGGGGGAACCACCCGGCCGCGGGATCGACGTGCACGGATCCGTAGAAGACATCCGCCCGGTTGTAGAAGATCGTCTGGGTGCCGTTGCCGTGGTGGGCGTCGATGTCCAGGACGGCCACCCGCCGGGCGCCCCGCGAGCGCAGGGCGTCCGCGGCAATCGCGGCGTTGTTCAGGTAGCAGGAGCCGCCGAACGCCTCGCGGGCAGCGTGGTGGCCCGGTGGACGGCACAGGGCGTAGGCCATGGGCACATCTGCAAGGCTCACCGGCGCAGCGGGCGTGGCCGAGCCGGTGCTGCCGACCCAGGCGGCGTCGGCCACGATGTCCACCGCGGTGAGGGCCGCGCCGGCAGCAGCCTCGACGGCGTCCCAGGTGCCGGGCCCGATCAGCGTCATCGTGTCGTAGCAGTACTGGCCGGCTCGGGCGTGGGTGGCGGTGGGTCGGCGCACCGGCAGGCCGCCGAGCATCGCCTCGGTCGGGAAGATGTAGGGCACGACTCGGTCCTGGCCCGGATCGCTGGCGTAGCCCCCGACGACCCACGCATCGTTGATGGTCCGCAGGTGCTCGATGAGTCCGGGGGAGTGCGTGGCCAGCAGGTCGGCCGGGTCCGGGTCGACGGCGGTGACCTCGGGGTGCCCAGCGCGGATGAGCGCCTCGCGGATGACGTTGACCCGTTCCACGATCTCGGTGCCGGGCGTGCGCACGCCCAGGAAGATCTCGGCGCTGGGGTCGTGGCGTCGGGTGCGCGGATGCCACACGAAGGGGATCGGTGCTCTCGACGCTGCGGGCTGGTCCACGGGTGAATCCTGCCAAGTGGCTGCGCTCGACGCGTCCCCGGGTGGTCGGGGACTGCTGGTGGCATGCTGCGTGCATGACCAGTCCCGCCGATCTCGGCGTCTCGATCGGTGACCTCCCCCAGGGCCCCACCGACTCCGTGCTCGACGTGCCGGGGGTGGGGCTCGGGCACACCACCATCTCCCGTGATGAGCCGATGCCGCCCCGGGGCCGCGGGATCGCCAGGACGGGTGTCACTGTCCTGGACCTCGGCGGCGAGCTCGCTGCGCGCCCGGTGTCGGCCGGCGGCGCGATCCTCAACGGGGCAGGTGAGTGCACCGGGTGGCACTCCGCCCAGGAGTGGGGCCTCATCGAGACACCGATCTACCTCACCTCGACGATGCAGCTCGGTCGTGTGTACGACGCGGCCTGCCGGATCGCCCTGGCAGAGTCCCCGGAGGTTGCCGATGATGTCGTGATCCCGGTTGTCGGGGAGTGTGACGACTCGTGGCTGAGCTTCGCCGGCGCGATGCAGGTCGAGTTCGAGGACGTGGTTGCGGCACGTGACGCGGCCCGGGATTCCGTGGGCTCACAGGTCCGACCGGGAACGGGCGCTGTCGGAGCGGGCACGGGGATGCTGTGCCTGGGCTGGAAGGGGGGTATCGGGACCTCATCGCGGGTGCTGCCCAGCGGCTACACGGTGGGCGTCCTCCTGCTCACCAACTTCGGCCACTGGGACCGCCTCACAGTCGGTGGAGTCCCGGTCGGGCGCATCATGGGCCGCGGTGGGATCGGCCCGGATGCCGGCGGAGACGCTGAACCGCTGCTGGACCCACTGGCCGCCGGCCCCCCTCCGGCCGGGTCCTGCCTGGGTGTGGTGGTCACCGATGCCCCGCTGGACACCCACGGCTGCCGTCGGCTGGCCACCCGGATCGGCCTGGGCCTGGCGCGTGCAGGCTCGACGGCCAGTCACGGGTCGGGCGAGATCTTCCTGGGCGTCTCCGTGGGCCTTCGCGCGCCCCGAGGTGAACGTCCCGTCTCGGCTGGGCTCGGGGGTTCCGCGCTCGATCCGCTCTTCGTCGCCTGTGTCGATGCCGCAGAGCAGGCAGTCCTTGACTCGATGCTCAATGCCACCGACACCGTGGGGCACCGGTCCCGCCAGGCGCTCGCCCTCCCGCACGCGACCCTCCGCTCGGTGCTCGCGCGGCGACCAGATCAGTCGAGCGCGTAGCAGGCGGCAGCATGGTCGCCCTGAACGGGCAGCAGGGGCAGCGCCTGACCCCGGCACAGGGCGGCGGTCTGCTCCGGCAGACCCTGCTGGAGCACTGGGCAGCGGGGGTGGAACCGACAGCCGGGTGGGATCCGCGTGGGATCCGGCGGTTCCCCGACGAGCACGATCGGCTCGATCCGGTCCATCTCGGGCACGACCGAGAGCAGGGCCCGGGTGTAGGGATGCTGGGGATGGGACAGGACGTCCTCGGTGCGGCCCTCCTCGATGATGCGACCGAGGTACATCACGGCGATCCGGTCGGCGACGTTCCAGGCCAGGCCCAGGTCGTGCGTGACGACCAGGATGGACAGGCCCAGCTCGTCGCGCAGGCGCAGCAGCAGGGCCAGGATCTCGCCGCGCACTGAGGCGTCCAGGCTGGACACCGGCTCATCGGCGATGAGGATCTCGGGCTCGAGGACCAGCGCCCCGGCGATGACCACGCGCTGGCGCTGACCGCCGGAGAGCTCGTGGGGATAGCGGGCGAAGAAGCGTTCGGGGGGCCGGAGGCCGACGCGGGACAGCGCATCGGCGACGCGCTGCTCCTCGCCCTCGACACCGTGCACGCGCAACCCCTCGGCCACGGACTCGTAGACGCTCATGCGAGGGTTCAGCGAGCCCATGGGGTCCTGAAGGATCAGCTGGGCCCGGCGTCGGTAGGCCTTGAGCCCGGAGCGCGACGTGGGCAGGATCTCGCCGTCGACGACCACCTCGCCGGACTCGGTGGGCTGCAGGCCCAGCAGCGCCCGGGCGAGGGTGGACTTGCCGCAGCCGGACTCACCCACGAGGGCGACGATCTGCCCGGGGAGCACGGTCAGGTTCACCCCGTCCACAGCACGGGCCGACGTCCTGCGTCCGGTGTGGAAGCTGACGGCCAGGTCGCGGGCCTCGAGGGCGGGCGTGGTCATGGGGTCCCTCGATCTGGATGGGTGTCGGGCGTGATGATCGGGTACCTGCAGGCGCTCTGCCGCCCGGGAGCAACCTCGACGAGCGGGAGCTCCCCGCTCGCGCAGTCGTCGTGCACCACGGGGCATCGGGGGGCGAAGGCGCACCCCTCCCCGACGTCACCGGGGAAGGGTGGGTCGCCGGGCAGGCCCGAGGGCGCGTACCGGAAGCTCGGGTCCCCGATGCGCGGGAAGGCCCCGGCCAGCGCGCGGGAGTAGGGGTGTGCCGAGGCCTCGAACACGGCGGAGGCCGGCCCGGACTCGACCACCTGCCCCGCGTACATGACCGCGGCGCGATGGCACACGTCGGCCAGGACCGACAGGTCGTGGGAGATCAGGACCAGCGTGAGATCGAGCTCGTCGACCAGATCGGTGAGGACCCGCAGGACCTGGGCCTGGACCATGACGTCCAGGGCCGTTGTCGGCTCGTCGGCAACGATCAGCCGCGGCCGGCAGGCCAGGGCCATGGCGATCATGATCCGCTGGCGTTGGCCGCCGGAGAGCTGGTGCGGGTAGGACCTGGCACGCGCCGGTGGCAGCCCCACCTGCTCCAGGAGCTCGCCGACTCGTCGGTCCACGTCGGCGCCGGTGGTCTTCGGCTCATGGATCGCGATGGGCTCAGCAATCTGCTCCCCGATGCGGCGCAGCGGGTTCAGCCCGTGCAGCGCCCCCTGGAACACGATGCTCGCCTGGGCCCAGCGAAGTGCGCGCAGGCGCTTGAAGGACATCCCCAGGACGTCCTCGCCGTCCACCAGCACCTCGCCGGTCACGGTGGCGGTCTTGGGCTGCAGGCGCAGGACCGCGGAGATGAGCGTGGACTTGCCGCTGCCGCTCTCGCCGGCGATGCCCAGCGAGGACCCGGCATCGACCGAGAGGTCGACTCCGCGCACGGCCGGCACATCGCCGTCCCTTGTGCGATAGGTGATGTGGACGTCCCGGAACTCCAGGGCGGGTCCGCGCTGGTCGTCGTCGCTCATCAGGCACCCTGCCTGCGCGGGTCGGCGATGTCCTCGAGCGCCCTGCCGATCAGCGTGAACGAGAGGACGACAGCCACGACGCACAGGCCGGGGGGCAGCACGTACCACCAGGCGCCAACGGTCATGGCACCGCTGGTGAAGGCGCCGTCGAGGATGGATCCCCACGACGGTGACAGGGGATCGCCGAGGCCCAGGAAGCTCAGCGTCGTCTCGCTGAGGATGGCCAGTGCCACCATCAGCGTGGTGTTGGCCAGGACCAGCGGCATCACGTTGGGCAGGATGTGCCGGCGCATCAGGTGGGTGTTCCCGGCGCCCAGCGCACGCGCCCGCTCCAGGTAGGGACGACCGCCGATGCTCAGGGTCTGGGAGCGGACCAGGCGGGCCGTGCCCGGCCAGGACGTGATGCCGATGACCACGATGATGTTGATCAACGAGGCACCCAGGACGGTCGCGAGCACGATCGCCAGCGGGAGGAAGGGGATCACCAGGAACCAGTCGGTGAACCTGTTGAGCACCAGCCCCAACCCGCCGCCGAAGTAGCCGGACATGATGCCCATCACTGTCCCGATGAGCATCGACATGATGGTGGCAGCAAGCCCCACGACCAGGCTGATGCGGGCGCCCCAGACGATCAGGGCGAGGATGGACCGGCCGCTCTCATCGGTGCCCAGGGGGAACCCGGCGGTGGGTGGGCTCAGCGGCTCACCCGTTGCCTGAGTCACGCTGATCGTGCTCGGGGGGAAGAGGACCGGGGCGAGGATGGCCACGACCACGAAGGCCATCAGGACCACCAGGCCGAGCATCCCGCTGCGACTGCTGCGGAAGGACCTCCAGGAGCGGGACCGCGAGGCCTTGCGGCGCGCACGGGTCACCTGCTTGGCGGTGGGCGTGCGGACGGGGTCGATACCTGGACGCGTCATGGTCATCAGACACGCACCCGGGGATCGAGGACCGCGTAGAGCAGGTCGGCGATGATGTTGGCCACGATCACGCCGATGGAGAACAGCAGGAAGGTCGCCTGGAGCAGCGCGATGTCCGGCCCGCGCAGGGCGTCATAGGTCAGCAGCCCGAGCCCGGGCCAGGAGAAGACCGTCTCGATGGTGATCGCCCCGGAGATGACGAACCCGAGGTTCATGAAGATCAGGGTCACCGTCGGCAGGATCGCGTTCGGAACGGCGTGCCGCCGGCGCACGACCTTGTCCTTGAGGCCCTTGGCGCGGGCGACCGTGAGGTAGTCCTGGCCCATCTCGTCGATCAGGGACGCACGCATGACCAGGGCGTACTCAGCGACGTACACCGCGGCCAGGGTGGTCACCGGCAGGACCATGTGCCAGGCCACGTTGAGGATGCCCTCGAGGCTCTGCGCATCGACCCCGGGGCTGATGATCCCGCCGATCGGGAAGATGCCCGGGGTGATCGCCGTGCCCACCCCGAACATGATGAGCAGGATCATGCCCAACCAGAACTCCGGCATCGCGTACAACGTCAGCGTGACGGCCGAGGACACGGAGTCGAAGGCCTCGCCACGCTTCCACGCGGCGCGGATCCCGATCAGGGTCCCCACGATCGACGCGATCAGGATCGCGGTGCCGACCAGCAGCAGCGTTGCGCCCGCCCGCTCGAAGATCAACTCCCACACGGGGCGGTTGAAGCGTGCGGAGTTGATCGTCGAGGAGAACGGATTGGCCACGTAGGTGAGGAACTGCTCGAGGATCGGCTTGTCGAGCTCGGCGCGCAGCTTGGCGATCTGCTCAGGTGGGACGTTGCGCCCGCGTGTGTAGAGACCGATCGGGTCGCCGGGGAGCATCCGGAAGAGGAAGAAGTTGAACACGACCACGAAGAACAGCGTGGCAATGCCCGAGCCGATCGAGCGTGCCGCATAGCGGGCGCCCGGGCTCAGGCCCGACGACGGGCCAGCCCCGTCGGCAGCCCCACCCTGCTGGGGGGCTGCCGACGTACTGACGGGCTGGTCCATTCCTATTCGGTGTCCTCATCCGAGGCGCGCCGCCTCGTGATCAGGATGATCCCAGCGACAAGGGCCACGCCCACCGCCGCGAGCCCGGCGATCAGGGCGGGGTTGAGCCCCGAATCGGACTCCGAGCCGCTGGCCGTGGTGGAGCCTGCGTCCTCGGCCGATGCCGGAGTCATCGACTCATAGGACCAGGTGCCGAACTGGAACAACGACGGCCCCCTGTCACTGGGCTGCTGCACGAAGTTCGTGAAGCGGTCCGAGCGGTAGGCCTGCAGCAGGTCGTAGTAGAACGTGACGGCGTAGGGCGCCTCGTCGTAGACGATCTGCTGCATCTGCTTGACGATGTCAGCGCGCTTGGCCGCGTCGGTCTCGACGGCCTGCTGGGCGTAGAGCGCGTCGTACTCCTCGTTGCAGAAGTGCGAATCGGAGAGCCCGGCGTAGATGGTGCCGTCCTCCTCCGAGGAGCGCTGTGCGCAGGTGAACGTCGACAACTGGTAGTCAGGGTCGGGCTCGACCACCCAACCCCACTCGAACAGGTCGAACCGACCCTCGCCGTTGAGCTCGATCAGGGTGTCCTCGCTCACGATCTTGGTGTCGATCGTGATCCCGATCTCCTCGAGCCAGCCGGCGACGAACTGCACGGTCTGCTGGGAGGTCTGGGACTCCTGGCGGCCCAGCAGGCGCAGGGTGAGCGGTTCGCCGTCGGGGCCGACGCGCTTGCCGTCGCCACCGAGGGTGTAGCCGGCCTCATCCAGCAGGGCGCCTGCCTTCTCCGGGTCGTAGTCGAACGGGTTGGCCGGCTCCAGGTGCAGGTTGGAGTAGATCGGCGGGATGATGGTGCTGCCCGGGGTCCCGTACTTGGCAACCCTGTCGACCAGCGTCTGCCGGTCGATCGCGTGGTTGATCGCCTGACGGACCCGGACGTCCTCGAGGGCAGGGTTGCCGTCGCCGATGGGCGTGCCATCGGCCAGGGCCGCGCCGTAGTTCATGCCGATCTCGTTGAAGCCGTAGTACTCGGCGTTGATCGCCGTGATGCCCTCCTCGCCCTGGATGGCGTCGAAGACGTTGGCCTGCATCTCGTCGGCGAAGTCGACCTCGCCCTTGCGCAGGGCCTGGGCGACCGCGTCGGCGTTCTTGTAGACGCGGAAGGTCAGCTCGTCGATGGCGGGCTTGCCCTTGTAGTAGTTGGGGTTGGCCTCGAACCGGATGAACTGGCCCTTCTGGCGCTCGGTGAGCACATAGGGACCGGCTCCCACGATCGGGTTGCCCGGGGTCGGCTCGTTCTCGTAGGAACGCACCTGCTTGCCGTCGATGTCCTTCCAGATGTGCTCGGGGAGGATGTAGACAGCCAGGTTCTCCATCAGCGGCGTGGGCTCCTTGACGGTGAGCACCAGCGTGGTGTCGTCGGGGGCCTCGGCCTTGGTGATGTTGGCGACGTAGCCGCCGAAGTTGGTCTGCTCGTAGTTGCCGTCAATCACCCGGTTGAACGAGTAGGCCGCGTCCGCCGCGGTCAACGGCTCACCGTCGCTCCACTGCAGGCCCTCGCGGATCGTGTACGTCCACGTGGTCTGGTCGTCGGACTCCACCCACGACTCGGCCAGGTCCGGGACCGGCGTGAAGTCCTCGGCGCTGGGAGACGTGAGGCTGGGGTACATGAGCTGGTACATCTCGTAGGAGGTCGAGACGATCCCCGTGAACGGGTTCAGGGAGTCGACGTCGTCGGTGATCCCCACAGTGAATGCGGTGGGCTCAGCCGAGACCACGGCGGGGGACGCGGACTCCTCGGCGGACCCCGCCGTGGCGGTGAGCAGGAGCAGGGATGCGGCGGCCGCAGCGGCGGCCACACCCCGCCAGGACGTGGATCTCATCAGCTATCTCCGATGACGGGGCACAGGGCCTCTTGCTGTGACCGGCGGGACGGCAGATACCCCCCAGGGTGCACGATGACCAGCGGAGCGTAGCGGGTGCTGGGCTGCGAGTCGAGCCTGGTTCGCAGCGTGCGGGCGCGTCGCGCCGGTCCCTCGGTCCCTCGCGCCCGGGTGTCCGACGGCGGCGGTGAGTCGCCGGCACGACTCCTCGATGTGTGGTCGGCGAACCCGTTGCGCCTGCTAGGTTCGGCGCCCATGGCCACCCCACCCGAGGCACCCGTCCACACCCATGTCCGGCACGTGCACGGGCGTGACATCCATGACGACTACGCCTGGATGGCCACAGGGGGCCCTGAGTTCAGCGACTACCTGCGGGCTGAGGCCGATCACTACGCGGAGGCGACAGCACCGCTCGAGCCGCTGCGCCGGCGGCTGTTCACGGAGATGGTGGCGCGGACCCCCTTGGCCGAGGAGGGCCCGCACTACACCCACGGTGCAGCGGCGTTCCGCGACGTCACCCCCGAGGGCGCCCAGCTCGGGGGTTTCCAGCGTCGCGATCGCGGGTCCGCACAGTGGAGCACGCTGGTGGACCTGGACCTCGAGGCGGCAGCCCTGGAATCCACGTACGGCGAGTTCGGCGTGCGCGAGGTGAGTCCCGACGGGGACGTCCTGGCGTGGTCGATCGACGCCACCGGCGAGGAGCTCTACGAGTTGCGGTTCCGTGACGTCCTCACAGGGTCCGACATGCCCGAGCGCATACCGCGGACCTACTACGGGGGAGCGTGGGCGGCTGATGGACGGACGTTCTTCTACGTCGTCGTCGATGCCACCTACCGGCCCCACCAGGTCTGGCGCCACATCGTCGGCACCGATCCGACCCTCGACGTGCTCGTGCTGGAGGAGGCCGATCGGCACTTCGAGGTATCGGCGCGGGCGACGAGGTGCGGCCAGTGGATCCTGATCCAGGCTGTCAGCCGGGACAGTGCCCAGACCTGGGCGATCCCGTCTGATGACCCGAGCGCGGCGCCGACCGCAGTGGGTGGACGTCGGGCGGGGCACGAGTACGTCATCGAGTCCGTGCCCGACGGGCCCCGCCCCTTCCTGGCGGTCACCAACCATGAGCGTCGTGAGTTCTCGCTGAGTTGGGTGGACCTGGGCCAGACGGATCCGGAGCAGTGGTTGTCGGCGGTGGGCGCCCCGCTGCCCGGCGATCACGTCGATGAGGGGGGCGCGCCTGACCCGGGGCGAGTGCCCGTGCGCCGGTTCACCGGCGTGGAGGCCTTCGCCGGGTACGTGGTGGTCACGCTGCGGGAGTCGGGGGCGACCGCGCTGTACGTGGTGCCGGTCACGGACCGAGGTCTGGACTGGCCCCGCGGTGTCGCGCACCACCCAGGGCCGGGTCACTTCCTCGAACTGGGGACCAACGAGGAGTTCGACGCGGATCTCGTGACGGTGGTGTCGCAGAGCCCGATCGACCCACCCGTCTGGTCGGACATCCCGCTTCAGGCGGGTGCCGAGGTGGGTGTGCGGCATCGCGGTCAGGCACCGAACCACGACCCGCGGTCCTATGTCGTCAGCCGGACGTGGGTGACTGCCCGAGACGGCGTGCAGATCCCGGTGACGCTTGTGGCGCATCGGGTGACACCCCTGGACGGAACCGCCCCGTGCCTGCTCTTCGGCTACGGGGCCTACGAGTACGTCTACGAGCCGGAGTTCAGCAGGGCGCTGCCGAGTCTGCTGGACCGCGGCGTGGTCTTCGCCCATGCCCACGTGCGCGGTGGAGGCGAGCTGGGACGGCAGTGGTGGGACCAGGGCCACATGGAGTCGAAGGCGAACAGCTTCCGCGATTTTGTGGACGTCGCCAGAGGTTTGGGCAGCGGGCCGGACGCGATCATCGATGGAGCCAGGATCGTCTCGCGTGGTGGGTCGGCCGGTGGGCTCCTGGTCGCCGCCAGCATGGACCTGGATCCGGAGGCGTTCGCCGCGATCGTCGCGCAGGTTCCCTTCGTCGATGTGGTCAACTCGATGTTGGATCCCGAGCTCCCACTGACGATCGGCGAATGGGAGGAGTGGGGGAATCCGGCGGTGCCGGAGCAGTACGCCTGGATGAGTGCCTACTCGCCCTACGACAACGTCCCGCCGGCTGGGCGCCGACCGTTCGTCCTGGCGACTGGGGCGGTCCACGACCCACGCGTGCTGGTCCACGAACCCGCCAAGTGGGTCGCGCGGATGCGTGCCACGGACCCTGACCGTGGGGCTGTGGAGGTGCCCGGGCGTCGTGGGGGAGTCCTGTTCCGCGTCGCGCTCGACGAGGGTTCGCACGGCGGAGCAGCAGGTCGCTATGCGGCCATGGATGAGGAGGCGCAGACCCAGGCGATCATCCTCGCCGCGATGGGCATCAACGCCTGAGCGCAGCCCTCGGGGGCGGAGAATCGGGACGGCTCAGGTGGTCGGCGCGCTACGGCTCATCGACGCGTGAGTGCGTGCGCGTCGTGCATCGTCGGGGTGGGGGCGGACCCAGCTCGAAGGGCGACCAGGTCGGCCAGGGCCTGGGTGTCTGCCAGTGCCCCGGGCGTGACGGCTGCGTCGCACCGATCGGCAGCGGCCACGACCCGATCCCGCAGGATCCCGTCGGCGATCACCATGGGGACGACCACGAACGACGAGCATCCATCCACGCACCGCATGAGTGTCCTGATCCGGCCCAGCGGGCGTCCGCCATCGAGGTAGGCCCCACGCACAGCCCGTACGCCGAGCTGGGCAGCCACTGCCGGGCCCGCCAGGCGGAACAGCGACTCCAGGGCGCCGACTGCTCGCAGATCTCGGGATCCGGCAGCCGCGAGGATGACGCCGGTGTGGTCGTCGAGCGGCAGCCCGGAGCCCCGGACCAGTTCGGCCGCAGCCGTGAGCAGCAGTGGGTGCAGCCCCACGGGGTCAGCGGCGGCCACACCGAGGTGTGGGGCAGCGCGGCGCATCGCCGAGATGGCCGCCGGGACGTCCACCCGGGCGTGATACGCGGGGCTGATGAGCAGGGGGACGACTGTCGTGTCCGCGGCACCCGCTGAGTGGAGGCTGCGAGCGGAGTCCGTGGGGCTGGGCTCGTGGTGGTCCAGGTAGGCGACCTGCGCCGGGATCCCGGCCACCTTGAGCCGGCCGGCCAGCCGTGACACCCCTCGCGCGTGCCGCGGGTCTGGCGACCCATGCGCGAGGAGGGTGACTGTCATCGCTCTATAGTTGCCCACCTCGGCCGATCTGAACCCTCGGCACGCCGGTGAGATCGCCGAGGTGGGCACGCAGCCCCACCACCTCACCGATGACTATCACGACCGGCCCGGGCAGTTCGGCGGCCGCAACGTCGGCCGCGATGCTGGCCAGTGCGCCGGTGACTGTGCGCTGTTGTGGTGTCCAGCCCGCGCTGATCACAGCCACAGGGGTGTTCGGGTCACGTCCGGACTCCAGGAGGTCCTCGGCCGTGCCCGCCAGCCCGGACAGGCCCATGAGCAGGACCAGTGTGGCGTCGTGTGGTGCGGTCCTGGCGGCCTCCAGCACCTGGCCGGCACCCGCGTGGGCGCTGGCCACCACCAGCGACGTGGTGATGCCGCGGTGGGTGACGGGGATGCCGGCAGCCGCGGGCACGCTGACCGCGGAGGTGACCCCGGGCACCACCTCGACCGGGATGCCGTGGGCCATGCAGTGCAGGGCCTCCTCACCTCCGCGGCCGAGCACGAACGGGTCGCCGCCCTTGAACCGGACCACGGTGCTGCCGGCGCGCGCGTGCTCGACCAGGAGGTCGTTGATGGCGTCCTGCGGGATCGGGTGGTTCCCGGCGGTCTTGCCGACATCGATGATCTGGACGTCGGACCCGAGCTCATCGAGCAGGCCGGTGGGCGCCAGCCGATCGGTGACCACGACATCGGCTCGCGCGAGCCATTGCCGTCCTGAGACCGTCAGGAGGCCGGGGTCCCCTGGTCCGCCGCCAACCAGCACGACACGACCCTCGCTGGTCCGTGTCGCTGAGCCGCGGCTGCGTCGCAGGGGCAGGCTGCCCTCAGCCAGGAGGTCAGCGACTGCGTCTCGGATGGCCTGGGCGCGGCCTGGGTCGCCCCCACCGGAGACCGCGACCTGGATTCCATCGGGACCGAGCGCCACTGCCGGCGTGTGCGCTGCTGATGCCTGTGCGCTGTCGGCGCGCACGCACCAGATGCCCAGTTCCTCGGCGCGCCCAGCGATCAGCGCGTCCACGTCCGGATCTCCGGTGGCCGTGTGCACCAGCTGCCATCGAACGCCGTCTCGGTCAAGATCGTCGGCCGTGGCGCCCCGCGCCGTCCAGGTCACTCGGCCCTCGGCGAGCAGGTCCGTGAGGTCCTCACAGATCGAGGGCGCAACCACGTGCACGTCGGCTCCGGAGCGGAGCAGTCCGGTGGCCCGGCGGGCTGCCACGGGCCCACCGCCGACCACCAGGACGGGACGGCCGCTCAGGTCCAGGAGGAGTGGGTAGCGCGCCGCTCCCGTGGTCCGCACCACCTCGGGGGAGATCATGTGTGCAGCCCGCACTCGGTCTTGACCTGCCCCGCCCAGCGCCCGGCCCGGGGCTCGTCGCCGGGACCGGTGGGCGTGGTGCACGGTGCACAACCGATGGATGCATAGCCCGCGGCACGCAGCGGATTCTCCAGGACGTCGTGCGCCTGGGAGTAGGCCTCGACGTCCCCGTCGGACCATGCGGCCAGCGGATTGACCTTGACCATGCCCCGCCGGTGATCCCATCCGAGGACCTCGATGTCGGCCCGGGTGGAGGCGTCGGCCCGGCGCATCCCTGTGATCCAGGCCGAGAAGGGGGCGAGTCCCCGCTCGAGGGGCTCGACCTTGCGCAGCGCGCAGCAACGGTCCGGATCCCTGGCGAAGAGGTCCGGGCCCTCGGCCGCGTCCTGTTCGGCAACACTCTGTCGCGGCCTGACCGTCAGCAGCGTGATGGGACGGGTGGCGTCGTGCGCGGCGGCTGTCTGAAGGGTCTCCGGGAAGTGGTATCCCGTGTCGATGAACAGGACCCTCACCTCGGGGATGACCTCACCGGCCAGGTGCACCAGCACCGTGTCGCCCATGCTCGAGGCCACGATCAGGTCGTTGCCGAATGCATCGTGCGCCCAGGCCATGGCCACCCGGGCCTGGTCCACGGGATCGTCGAACCGGGCGACGAGGGCTGCGCCATCCGCGACCAGTTCCCGCAGGGCGGTGGCAGTGCTGGTGGTCGTCATCGGATGGCTCCTTGGTGCGCGGCCCGGACGGATTCCGCGGGGAGGGTGGGGGTGTCTGAGAGGTCGGGGTCCTCGGACTCGGCGGGTCGGTGGATGCCGAGGTACTTCACGCTGAAGGAGCGCAGGCACGACTGGCAGTGCCAGGCACCCGGCGTCGCGCCGACGGGGCGCAGGTCCTCCTCGGCGCAGTACGGGCAGTGGTAGGGGACCGCGCGCTGCCCGAGGGAGGCGTCGGGCCCCGGTGGGTGACCACTCATCGCAGGTCCGCCTCGTCGGCTCGCACGACCCAGTCGGCGAATCCCTCGCCCTCTGCGCGTCCCGACAGGTAGCGGCCGGTGAGGCGGTCGACGAAGTCCGGGAGCTCGGCGGCCGACACCTTGAGGGCGCGCAGCTTGCGGCCGAACCGGGCGCAGTGGCCCAGGGTCCCGCCGAGGTGGACCTGGAAACCCTCCACCTGGGCGCCGTGCTGATCGGCAACCAGCATCCCCTTGAGTCCGATGTCTGCCACCTGGGCTCGTGCGCAGGAGTTCGGGCAGCCGTTGACGTGCACGGCCAGGGGGACGTCGAGTTCCGGCCTGCGGGCCTCCATCTGGTCGATGAGCGTGCGGGCGGTGTCCTTGGTGTTGACGATCGCCAGCTTGCAGAACTCGATCCCGGTGCAGGCCATGGTCGACTGGCGCACCGGGTGCGGCCTGACCTGCAGTCCGATCGTCGCCAGTTCGTCGGCCAGTTCGTCGGCCCGGCTGGCCTCCACGTCCAGGATCACCAGCTTCTGCTGCGCGGTGAGCCTGATCCGACCCGTCCCGAACTCCTCAGCCAGGTCCGCCAGCCCGGCCAGCGTCCGCGCGTCGATGCGTCCGACGGTGGGCGCGGCGCCGACGTAGACACGCCCGTCGCGTTGGGCGTGGATGCCCACATGATCGCGGGCCCCGGCCGCCCTCGTGTCGGGTGCAGGGCCATCGATGAGAGCGCGATGCAGGTACTCGGTCTCCAGGACCTCCCGGAACCGCTGGGGACCCCAGTCGGCGACGAGGAACTTCAACCGTGCTCGAGTGCGCAGCCTGCGGTAGCCGTAGTCACGGAAGATCTCGATGATCCCGGCCCACACCTCGGGCACCTCAGCCAGGGATACCCAGGCGCCCAGGCGCTGGGCGAGCATCGGGTTGGTGGACAGACCCCCACCCACCCACACGTCGAATCCCGGACCGTGCTTCGGGTGGACCACCCCGACGAACGAGACATCGTTGATCTCATGGGCGACATCGAGGCGTGGGGAGCCCGAGATGGCGGACTTGAACTTGCGGGGCAGGTTGGCGTAGTCGGGATCGCCCACGAAGCGCTCGACGATCTGCTCGATGGCCGCGGTGCCGTCGATGATCTCGTCGGCGGCGACCCCGGCCACGGGTGAGCCGAGGACGACTCGGGGGGTGTCCCCACACGCCTCGGTGCTCGACAGCCCGACGGCCTCCAGCCTGCGCCAGATCTCGGGGACGTCCTCGATCCGGATCCAGTGGAGCTGGATGTTCTGCCTGTCTGTGATGTCTGCGGTGCCCCGTGCGAACGTCGCTGAGATCTCGGCGATGGTCCGTGCCTGCGGGCCTGTCAGGGCGCCCCCATCGGAGCGGATGCGCAGCATGAAGAACTCGTCGTCGAGCTCCTCGGGCGCAAGGCTGCCTGTCCGCCCGCCGTCGATCCCGGGGCGACGCTGGGTGTAGAGGCCCCACCAGCGCATCCGGCCGCGCAGGTCGTCCTCGGGGATGCTGGCGAAGCCATCCCTGGCGTAGACCGACTCGATCCGCTCCCGAACATTCAGGGCGTTGTCGGCAGCCTTGAACTCCTCATTGGCGTTGAGGGGTGTCCGTGATCCCAGCGCCCATTGACCCTCGTTGCCTGGCTCAGGGCGTGCGCGAGCAGGTGGGGCCGCGGCCGGTGGGCGGGTAGCCGCGGCGCCCGGGGCGCGGGCCGGCGGCGTGGGGGAACCCTGGGCCGTGGGATCTGGTGAGGGATGCATCGGGGCGTCTCCGGTGGGGTCGGAGGACGCGTGCGCTCAATCCAAGCGCGGGCATGAGGATCCGGCGCCTGGTCGACCGCAGCGTCCGGAGGGGAGGGTGCGGGATCAGGCGCAACACATGCTGGAGCTCATGCGGCACAGGTCGACATGACGGCGTGCCACCAGGGCACTCGTCACGCGTCCGACCTGTGTCATGGCGCACAGCGTGCCGCATCATGCGCGTTCCGTCGATATTGTCCGGATACTGAGACGTTTCGTGTCGTGCCACCGACCGTGTACCCGCCGGGTGATGGCTACCCTGTGCCCCATGCCGCGCCCGATCCACTTCGTCGAGGATCGTTCCGTCGTCTACTCCGGGGTCCAGAGCCAGCTGCTCGACCTCATCGACCGGCACCTTCCCGATCCGAAGCCGGGCCGGGGCGCGTACCGCGCAGATGCGCTGAACTTCAGCCTGTTCATCCAGACCCGGTCCGATGTGCTGATGAGCCATGGTGTGGCCGACAAGAACTACCTGTGGTCCCAGGATGGACAGGGCCGGCGCTTGGCCGACACCCGCTCGGACCTACTCGTCCCGGGTGAGTGGATGCGCAGGCGGCTGCTCAGATCGAAGTACGTGGCTGTGGATGACCCGGATCGGGTCCACGTCGTGGGGTGGCCGCGCCTCGACGAGCTGGTCGGCCAGGTGCCCACGCGCTCACGGCGACTGATCCGCGACAGCCGGCCCAGGGTCCTCTGGGCGCCCACGCACAACAAGCGAAGAAGGGGCGACACCTCACGCTCCACCTCGACGTACCCCGCGTTCGAGAAGTACCTCCGAGCGCTGTCCAAGTTCGCCTGGATCGACGTGTCCGTGCATCCCCGCAACCGCAAGGACCACACCCCGACGGGGGCGTCGCTGCCTCGCGCCGACGTCGTCATCGGCGACTTCGGCACCACCGTCTACGAGGCGTGGGCCCTGGGCAAGCCGGTGATCTTCCCGCGATGGCTGCTCGCAGACCGGATCGCGGACTACCTGCCGTGGTCCGCGGAGTCCCAGATCTTCCGGGAGCGCATCGGCTACCACCCCGACTCGTTCGACGAGATGATCGACATGCTCAGGTCGCACCCGGTCATCACGGCGGATGTCACAGCGTTCATGGACGACTACCTGGCGCCTGAGTACCTGGGGCGCAGTGGCGCCCGGGTGGCCGAGGTCCTGACCCAGATCGCCGCGCGACGCGACAGCTGAAGCGGGCGCGGGGCCAGGTGCAGCGGTCGGCGGTCGACCCGTCAGACCGAGATCAGGGCAGCTTGCGCAATGCCTTGCGCAGACCCGTGCGCACGTGGTCGAGCACCTCGAGGCGTGCGGTGAGCTTGTCGTTGGCCGCGATGATGTGCCACGGCGCGTCCTTGGACGACGTGCGCAGCACCATCTGGTCCACGGCCTGCACGTACTCGTCCCAGCGTTCCCTGTTCCGGTAGTCCTCCTCCGTGATCTTGTGGGCCTTCTCGGGGGTCTTCTCGCGGGCCTGGAAGCGTGCGAGCTGCTCCTCGGCTGAGATGTGCAGCCAGAACTTGGCCACGTAGATCCCGCGCTCGACGAGCTGGTCCTCGAAGTCGTTGATCTCGTCGTAGGCGCGCTGCCACTGGGCCGGGGTTGCGAAGCCCTCGATGCGTTCGACCAGAACCCGGCCGTACCAGGTGCGGTCGTAGATCACGAACCGGCCGGCCGGCGGGAGGTCGCGCCAGAAGCGCCACAGGTAGTGGTACCTGCGCTCCTCCTCGGTGGGGGCCGCGGTGGAGATCACCCGGTAGTCGCCGGCCTCCAGCGCCTGGGTGATCCGCCGGATCGCACCACCCTTGCCAGCCGCGTCCCAGCCCTCGAAGGCCAGCACGGTGGCAAGTCCCCGGTCCCGGGCCTGCCGGGCCAGCCCGTGCACCTCGCGCTGCAGCGAGTTGAGCTCCTTGTCGTAGGTTGCCTTGTCCGTGGTGCGGGTGAGGTCGACAGTGTCGAGCACCGTGGCCTGCCGCTCCCCGGGGGAGAACAACTGGTCGCTGACCGCCACCCCTGCCGGTGCCTCCTCGGCCAGCCTCGCAGTGATCGCATTGAGGATCGTGCGCGCGACAGCGACATCCCGGTAGCGCCGGTTCGTTGCCTCGATGACCGACCAGGGTGCGCCCGCGACCGAGGTGCGGCGCAGGAGCTGCTCGAGCTTGGCGCCGCTCTCCTCGAGCAGATCCAGCATCGCCCAGTCGCGCTGGTCGATCCGCCAGCCCTCATCCTTGCTGCCCTCGGCCTTCTTCATGCGCTTGCGCTGCTTCTTGGCCGGCGTGTGCAGGAAGATCTTGACCACCAGAGTGCCTTCTGCGACGAGGGACTCCTGCATCTGCTCGAGATGATCGATGGCGTGCTCGTACTGCTCGTCGGACAGCTCACCGGCAAGGTTCTCATTGAGCAGCCGCATGATCCCGCCGGCCATCAGCCCGATCCGGCCCTTCGGTGGCATGTCACGCCACACCCGCCAGAACCGCGGGCGCATCGACTCCTCGCCGGACAGCGGGCCCATCACGTGGGTCTGGATGAAGCGCGCATCCATCCACTCGTTGATCCGGTTGACCACCTCGTTGCCGGCGACCCGGTCGTCACCGGCCACGAACAGCAGGACGCCGAAGTCGGCCTCGCGCAGGTCGTACTGGGCATTGACGAGGTCGACGCGCAGCTGTGGCTCTGCAGCCTTGAACTCCTCCTTGGACATGGTGTTTCCGACTTCGGATGCCTCGAGCATGCCCTGCCTCCTGCTGATCGTGGATGCCTGGTGCGACGGTACCGCTGCAGTGCCTGCGAGGCCGGGCGGGACGGGTGTGGGCGAACGGTGGTTCAGGTTCCGGGCCGACGCCGGGCCTCGTCGTCGGTCTGGTAGCCAGCCACTGCCGTGGGAAGCGTCGGGTAGACGTTGGCGGTCCCCACCAGCGGCAGGATCCCGGAGCGCTGCAGGAGCGCGGCGAGCTCCACGTGCACACGCGCCAGTGACACGGCGATCCCGCGGCGCTTGAGCTCCAGGACCAGTTCGCGCATCGCCTCGATCGCCGTGGAGTCCGCATCCACCATGGCCTCGCAGTTGAGCAGCACGCGCCGCACCGCTTGCCCGGCATCTGCTCGCTCGTCCACGGCCTCCAGCACCCGGGTTCGGAAGTCCTCGGCATTGGCGAAGAACAGGGGCGAGTCGTAGCGGAAGACCAGCAGTCCCTCGACCTGGATCGCCGTGGGGTACTCGCCCACGTCGTGCATCCCTGCCAGACCGGGCACGTGGCCCAGCACTGCGGCATGGGGTCGGGCCACCCGTGCGAGCATGGCCAGCACCGACAGGAGGATCGCGAATCCCACTCCCACGAGGAGGTCGAGTGTGAGCACGGCCACGAGGGCAGCGATCCCCAGCCAGAACTCCGATCGACGGAAGGCCCACAGCCACCGGAACTCAGCGAACTCGACGATCTTGAAGGCGGCGAACACGACCAGCCCGCCCAGGGCCGCCATCGGGAAGTCCTCCAGGAGCGGACCGGCGAACAACAGGACGCAGATGATCGTCAAGGCGGTCACCAACCCGTAGGCCGGCGTGCGGGCGGCGGAGACCCGGGCCAGCGCGGTACGCGATCCGCTGCTGGACACCGGGAAGCCGGAGGTGATCCCAGAGGCCAGGTTGGCCGCCCCCAGGGCGCGCAGCTCCGCGTCGGCGTCGATCTCCTCGCCCTGCGCGGCGAAGGCGCGCGCCGTCAGGACGTTGTCGGTGAACGCCACCAGGGCGATTCCCAGGGCCGGCCCGAGCAGGTCGAGGAAGGGTGCGAGGTCCGTGGGGATGCTCAGGCTGGGCAGCCCCTGCGGGACATCACCCACCACCTTCACGCCGTACTGCTCGAGGTTGAAGGCAGTCGTGAGCAGCGTGGCGCCCAGCACGGCCAGCAGTGGCCACGGGATCCGCGGCCACACATGGGTGCCGGCGAACAAGGTGACGATCACGCCCAGCCCGATCGCTGCGGAGGCCCTGTTCGCGCCGCCGAGCTGGCCCAGCGCCGACCAGATCTGGGCCAGGGGGGTGGCGCCGGTCACGCTGACATCGAACAGCTTGCCGAGCTGTCCGGCGATCATGATCACGGCCACACCCGCGAGGTACCCGATCAGCACGGGCTTGCTCAGCAGGGCCGAGATCATGCCCAGGCGCAGCACACCACCGAGCAGGCACAGGGCGCCGACGAGCAGCGCGGTGAAGGCGGCCATCGTGGCGTAGGTGGCGGGGTCGCCGGCGGCAAGTGGCGCGAGGGCCGCGGCCGTCATGATCGCGGTGGTCGACTCGGGGCCGATGGACAGCAGTCGCGAGGTGCCACTGAATGCGTAGATGATCAGGGGGAGAAGGCTGGCCCACAGGCCGACCACCGGGTCCAGCCCGGCGAGCGTGGCGTAGGCCATGACCTGGGGGACGAGGTAGGCGGCCACGCCCAGTCCGGCGAACGTGTCGGGGCGCAGGCAGGAGCGATCGAAGCTGCGGATGCGCAGCACGTTGTATGACGCCGGGCGACCGTTCATTCCCACGGCTCCCAGTGTGCTGCCCGGGATGGGCGTGATGCGGGCCTACGCTGGGTGGATGGGTGGATTCCGGTGGATGTGACGGGGGCGGGCGGCCGTACCGGTGTGCCGTTCGAGGCGCACACCGAGGTCCTTGCTGCCCCTGTGGCGGCCGCTCTGGCGGACCCGGGTGCCTCGACCCAGGTGCTGTCCGCGGCGCCGGTGATCGGCGCTGGAGGTCCTCGGCAGTCGCAGGGCGGCGCGGAGAAGGGCGCGGTGCAGCCAGGCATGGGCCCGCCGCCGCTGGTGAGTCGCAGGGTGGCCGCGGAGATCGGTGTCTACGTGGGCGCGGGGCTGGTCGTGGCGGCTCTCGGCGGATCGGTCGTGCGGGGCTGGTCGGCGTGGGAGCCCGAGATCCGAGGGGCCTTCCTCGGCCTCGCCTCAGTCGCGCTGATGGCGCTGGGGCTGTTCGCCCGGCTGCCGTGGCGTCGGGTGCTCACCGATCAGCGACGTCGCGCCGTCTCCTCGATGCTGGCCGCCGGTGTGGCCGGTGCGACGATGGCAGCGGCAGCCGCCCTGGGCAGTGCTCCGGGCGTGCAGCCCGACGGATCGCGCAGCGCTGGAGTCGCCGTGGGGGTCGTCCTGGCACTTGGGGTCGTGAACCTGGTCGCGCGGACGCCGCTGTCGGAGACGGTCCTGGTGGGATCC
This sequence comes from uncultured Actinomycetes bacterium, assembly GCA_963697345.1. Classification (GTDB taxonomy): domain Bacteria; phylum Actinomycetota; class Actinomycetes; order S36-B12; family CAIYMF01; genus Prado023. The sequence goes on from CAVONS010000008.1 coordinate 406,751, forward strand.
GTTGCCTGGGCTGCGTGGGTGGCGGTTCCTCCCGGACCGGGGACCTGGGCCCTCCTGGTGGCCCTGGGTGCCCTCTGGGCAGCCCTGGGGATGCGCTGGGCGCGGGGCCGACGGACAGCTGGAGTCCTCGGCGCGGGGCTGGCTCTCGTGGCGTCGGTGGGGATGGCCGCCGGACCGTGGGCGTGGCCGACGCGAGCGGCCCTGGCAGCTGCCGCCGTCCTGGGCCTCGGGGCGTTCGTCCGGGGCCGCGCCAACCTGTGGCTGGCATTGGGTGCTGGGGCCAGCACGGCACTGGCCGCGTCCGTGGCAGGCGACGTGGTTGAGCCGGCAGTCGCACTGCTCGTGGGCGGGTTGGCGACCATGGCCGTCTCGTGGATCGCCCTGCGCAGCGCGCGCGACGTGTGATCGCCGCGCGACGTCGCAGCCGCCCCGCGCTCGTCAGGTGGCTCGCGCGAGGCTGTACGTGAGCCAACCCCCATCGAGGTTGACCACGTCGTAGCCCAGCTGGGTGAGCAGCCGCGAGGCGATGTGCCCGCGCTGCCCGACCTGGCAGTAGACGGCGATCGGTACCGGGTGGCCGGCCGCGTCCCGGGGGATCTCGGCGTGGCGTTCGCGGAGGTCGTCGACGGGGATGTTCACCGCGCCCTCGATGTTCCCGCGCCGGAACTCACCGTGGGTGCGCACATCGACCAGGTAGCGGTCGGTGGAGTCGATCTCGTCCCATCCGATGATCCGTGTGGTCCCGTTCATGATGTTGTCCGCGACGTAGCCCAGCTGGTTGACCGGGTCCTTCGCCGATCCGAACGGCGGGGCGTAGGCCAGCTCGAGGTCGGCCAGCTCATCGGCCCGGATTCCCCCGATGATGGCCGTGGCCAGCACGTCGATCCGCTTGTCGGTGCCCGTTCCACCGACCCCCTGGGCGCCGAGGATCTGGCCGGTGCTGGGATCGAAGAGCAGCTTCAGGCTGATCCGCTCGGCTCCCGGGTAGTAGCCGGCGTGCGAGCCCGGGTGCGTGTGGATCGTCTGGTAGTTGCGGCCGGAGGCCTTCAGCCGCTTCTCGCTCACGCCGGTGGCGGCAACCGTGAGGTCGAACACCTTGACGATGGCGGTGCCCAGCACTCCGCCGAACCGGATGGAGCGGCCCGCGATCACGTCGGCGACCAGCCGCCCCTGCCGGTTGGCTGAGTTGGCCAGGGGGACCAGGGTCGGCTCGCCGGTGGTGGCATCGCTCTTGTCGACGGCGTCGCCGACGGCGTAGATGTGCGGATCGGATGTGCGCATCTGGGAGTCGACCTTGATGCCACCGCGTGGTCCCAGTTCGAGTCCCGCGGCCTTGGCCAGGCTGACGTCGGGTCGCACCCCGATGCTCATGATGACCAGATCCGCATCCAGCTCACGACCGTCGGAGAGCAGCACGGTCTCCTCCCGGACCTCGGTGACCTGCACCCCGAGGGCGAGCTCGACCCCATGGCGGCCGAGCTCGGCCTCGACCAGCGCGGCCATCTCCGGGTCGAGGGGGGCCATGACCTGGCTGCCCAGCTCGACGACGGTGACCTTCATCTGGCGTTGACGCAGGCTCTCGGCCATCTCCAGGCCGATGAACCCGCCGCCCACGATGATCGCGTCGAGGGCCTGGCCGCCGACTGCCTCCTCGCTGGAGTCGACGGAGGCCTGCAGCCCATCCACACGCTCCTTGATGCGGTCGGTGTCCTCGATCGTGCGCAACGTGAGGGCTCGCTCCACGCCTGGGATCGGGGGGACGATGGGCGATGCGCCGGGGGAGAGGATCAGCTGGTCGTATCCCTCGGTGTACTCGCGGTCCAGCGTCAGGTCGCGCACCGTGACCGTGCGTGCCTGCGGATCGATCGCCACGACCTCGGACTTCACCCGGACGTCGAGGCCGAACCGCGCATGCAGGCTCTTGGGCGTCTGCAGCAGGAGGTTGCGTCGATCAGAGATGGTCCCGCCGATGTAGTAGGGGAGCCCGCAGTTGGCGAACGAGACGTAGCCGCTGCGCTCGAGGACGACGATCTCGTGGGACTCGTCGAGCCTGCGCAGGCGTGTGGCTGCCGAGGCGCCGCCGGCCACGCCGCCGATGATGATGGTCTTCATGGATGCTCCTAGGTTGGATCCGAAGGGGGCCAATTATACCCAGGGGGGTATTGAACGGATCCCAGGTCCCTGGCGGCATGTCAGCCCCACACCTGCCGAAGAGCCTAGTTGTCGGCCTAGGCTTCCTGACGTGCTGATCAGACACTTGACTGTCGGGGGCCTGCGGTCCTATCCGCCGGATCCCACCCAGGTCGAGCTCGCCCCGCTGACACTGGTGTTCGGTCCGAACTCGGCCGGGAAGTCCTCGCTGCTCTCGGTGCTCCCGATGCTGGCCCAGACGGCGGCCCGTCCGGACATCCTGACGATGTCCGGCGACCTCGTGGAGGGCGGATCGTTCCGGATGGCCGTGCATCGCCACGACGTGGCGACCCCGATGACCCTGGGGTTCGGCTGGACGTCTGGCGCTGGCGCTCCCCGCGAGGCAGCCATCTCCTTCGGGTGGGATGAGCATCGCCGCGCGGCAGTGCGGACCTCGACGCGGATCGTTGACGGCGCCGAGTCCGGGATCATCGAGGGATCGCGGCCCTGGGGCGACCAACCTGCGGTCGCCCTGCATCATCGGGTGACCGATGAGTTCTGGGGCGCCCTGGAGCGCGTGCACTTCGTCGGGCCGATCCGCGAGCGATCCGCACACGCCATCCGGGTCGGCCAGGGTGGCACCGACTACGTGGGCCCGGCTGGTGAGGACATGGCCGGAATCCTGTACGCGCGCCCGGACCTGGTGCCGCTGGTCAACCAGTGGTGTGATCGCCTGGGGCTGGGGTACCACGTGCGCATGCTTGACCCGGTGAGCGAGGACATCGTGATGACCGCCGGCGAGTTCGCAGTCCTCGCCCTGCAGGACGTGCGCCACGATCCGCCCGTGCTGGTCTCCCCGCGCGGCGTGGGGTACGGGATCAGCCAGCTGCTGCCGATCCTCGTGCAGTCGCTGGTCACCCGGGACGGGCTGATCCTGGTGGAGCAGCCCGAGGTGCACCTGCATCCGCGACTCCAGTCGGCCGTCGGTGATCTGTTCGTGGACACCGTGAACTCGGGTCGCGCGCAGCTGCTGGTCGAGACGCACTCCGAGCATCTCGTGCTGCGGCTGCTGCGCCGGGTGCGCGAGGGTGTGCTGGCGCGCGAGGACCTGGCGATCCTCTATGTGGATCTCGATGACGAGGGCGCGGCGTTCGTCCGTCGACTCGACGTGGACGAGGAGGGGGACCTGGTCGACGGATGGCCGGGCGGGTTCTTCGACGAGCGCCTCGTCGAGGTCCTGACGGGGCGGACGTGAGCGCCGCCCTGCCGCGCCGTTCCGTGGTCGGGGTCAGCATCTCGGCCACCGCGCTGGGCGACCGCGCCGAGCACATGGCGCTGCGGCGAGCGATCCATGAGGAGTTGCTCGAGGACCTCAGCGTCCATGGGCGTCTGATCTTCACCTCCCAGGAGCACCTGGAGGTGTTCACCGCGGAGGTGGCCAAGCTCCCGACCTCGTTGGCGAAGGCCTGGGAGGTGGTGCTGTCCAGCCGGAAGGTGCAGGTGGGCTTCGCCAAGCCGCCGCTGGCGCAGGCGCTCGGGCAGATCCTGGACCCCGGTGTCATCGATGCCGAGCTCGCCGATGATCTCGAGCTGGTGCTCCTCGAGGCCGACCAGGCGGAGTTGCTGGGCGTGGCTGAGGACGAGTTCTCCGCCACGACGCCCTCCGGGCTCGTGGAGATCGGTCGGATCGCCACAGCAGGGCGCACGACAGTCCTCATGGCGGCCCGGCAGATCCTGGACGCACCCCTGCGCGAGGGCGTCAACCGGGAGGTCGAGTGGACCGAGCGCTTCCACCCCCTGTGTGATGACAGCAAGCCCCTGGTGATCTACGACAAGTTCGTGGGCCAGCAGACCGTGCGTCGGTACCTGTACAGCCAGGGGTCGGGGGACGGGCTGACGTGGTTCCTGGCCCGCGTCGGGATGACCCCGGGTCGCCGCGTGCGCATCTTCACGGCGATCAGCGACTCCGTGGAGCGTGGCCAGCGCTTCGACGAGGAGGCCATGGTGGCCGCCTTCCATCGGCTGATCTCCTCGTTGGGTGACCGTGACCTGCGCCTCGAGCTGGTGCTGGTCCCCGACAGGGTGAAGGGCCCCTCGGGGCGGCGTGTGGAACGGTTCGGCCACGACCGGCACCTGCGGTTCGGTGAGCGGGCCGCCCTCGCGCTCGGAGCGGGCATGCAGACCTTCGCCAACGCCACATTCCGGGAGACGGTCACGGTGGCGCGCCTGCCGATCGCCGATGCCAGAGCCAGGGAGGAGCGTGCGATGAAGTCGGCGGTGCGTCCCCCACGTGGGGGCTGGCTGGGCTGAGCGGCCGACGAAGGGTGGACTCGGGGCAGGGGTCTGCTGGTTGTCGTGGGTTCCCGTACCGTGTCGGCCATGTCAGTCGGCAACGTGGGCGATGCGGGTGGATCCGGGGCCCCGTCCGGCGATGAGGCCGAGCTGGATGCCACAACCGCGGACCGGATGCGCCGCCCGATCGGGTTGGCCATCCTCGCGACAATAGTCGTCTTCCTGGCCATCTATGGGGTGTGGAACCGGCAGACCACCCAGGCGGCCGACGACAAGTCCGCGGAGACGCCCGGCGCGCTGTTCCCGGCTGAGACGGGGCAGGGAACATCCCTGGCGGGGGTGGGCCGCGCCATGGGGCTGGACTCACCCTGCACGCTGTGGTTGCTCGACACGGGGGCACCCAGGACGGCCCAGGCGTACGCGGTGACCACCGGGAGCTGCGTGGGGGTCTTGGATCCGACCTCCGTCCTGAGCGCCGAGCCCGTGCGCGGCGCCTCGGCTGCCTTCCATGCCTTCGCACCGAGGACCTCAGGCGGGAAGGCCAAGCTCGTCGAGGTCCCCATCGATGAGGTGGTGTGGGCCTCGGCCCGCGGGACCGACCTCGCGCTGCTGCGGCTCGGGGTGACCTACGGCGACCTCGCCGACCAGGAGGTCCGGCCGATCCGCCCGGTGGCTCCCCTGCCGGAGGGTTCACAGATCCTGGTCGCCGGCGTCCCAGTCGAGGGGATCGCGGCCTCGGAGCAGTACCTGCGCGGCAGCCGTTGCCAGGTGGGTCCGACCACGGACGTGCTGGAGGACGCGGTGCTGTGGCACGACCTGCAGTCCTCGAACTGTTGGGGGATTCTCGACGGCTCGCAGGGATCGGCGGTCCTCAACCAGGCCGGTGAGGCCGTCGGAATGGTGAACACGAGCACGATCGCGGCGCAGGAGGGGCAGGACTGCGAGCTTGGCCGCCCCTGCGAGGTATCCGAGGGAGGGGTCGCAGTCGCCGAGAACCGCAGCTACGTGGTGCCGGTCGACGCGCTCACCGGGTGCTTCCCGGAGGGGGAGTTCGCCCTTTCCGCTCAGTGCGCATTGGAGGACCCGGCGGCCGTGGTGGTGGCCCAGGTCGGCACATCGGTGGCGAGCCCGGGCGCCAGCATTGGGATCCAGTTGCCGGATCGCACGCCGAATGCCGCCGAGGTTGAGCTGAAGTCCGGACAGTTGCGTGACACCGACTGCCGCAACCCCCTGGGATGGGAACTGGCGCGCGCCCCCTACTCGGTGACCATGCCCAGTGAGCGGGGCTTCGCGCTGGTGTGCGTCGGGTCTTCTGATCAGCCGACCGAACTAGTCGTCCGGGTCGACACTGCGGCACCCGACCCCGCGACGATCGAGCTTCGCCAGATCCCGGTCCAGGGCGGGGTGCTGGTCGAGCCGGTGGTGGATCCGCCGGACCTGGTCGGCTTCCGGTGGGTCAGTGGGCCGAAGGGTGCCCTCGAGTGCGCGACCGCGGAAGGGTACGTCCTGTACCAGGGCGAACCAGCGCTCGTCGAGGCTGCGGACATGCCCAGCACCGTCTGCGTGATCGGCATCGACGAGGCGGGCAACGAGTCTGCACCGTCATCCCATGACGTGGAGTAGGGGTCCCGCCGGGCGTTGAGCTGGCGTTTGCAGGCCGCCGGGCGCCGGGCGCTGGGCGGTGCCCTCCTGACAGGATGACCGGCATGATCCACGCCACCACTGAGCAGCTCCGTTCGTTCGTCTCCGACGCCATGCCGGGGATCCGGTCCGACCTCGAGGCCCTGGTCCGGATCCCGAGCGTGAGCCGCGATGGCGCCAGCTCGCCGGAACTGGCGCGCAGCGCCGAGGCGATCGTGACATTGCTCGCCGATGCGGGAATGCCTGATGTGCGTGTCCTGGCGGTGCAGGACGGCGCGCCGGCGGTGGTGGGTCGCATCCCCGCCCCGCCGGGAGCGCTGACCGTGCTGCTGTACGCGCACCATGACGTGCAACCCGCGGGCAACCTGACCGATTGGCACAGCGACCCTTTCGAGCCGGTGGAGAGTGATGGGCGGCTGTACGGCCGCGGCGCCGCCGATGACAAGGCCGGTGTGATGGCCCATGTCGGGGCGCTGCGGACGTTGCGGCAGGCGTATCCCGAGGGTTTGCCGGTGGGTGTCACTGTGTTCGTCGAGGGAGAGGAGGAGGTCGGGTCGCCGACCTTCGTTCCCTTCCTCGAGAAGTACGCGGACCTTCTCGCCGCGGATGTTGTCGTGATCGCAGACTCCAGCAACTGGGAGGTGGACATCCCGGCGTTCACCACGTCGTTGCGTGGTGCGGTCGAGTTGTACGTGGAGGTGCGGACCCACGTCGGTGAGCAGCACTCCGGGGTGTACGGGGGCTTGTTCCCGGATGCGCTCACGGCCCTCTGCCGGGTGCTCGGCGGCCTGCTCGACGAGGCCGGCGACGTCGCTGTGCCCGGCCTCGTCCACGGTCCGGAAGCCGAGGTCGAGGTGGACGAGGCAGCCCTGCGGGCCGAGGCGGGAGTCCTGGAGGGGGTGGCATCGATCGGGACGGGGTCGGCTGCCGATCGGCTGTGGTCCCGCCCCGCGGTCACAGTCCTGGGCATCGATGCCCCGCGCCCGGAGGCCGCGGCCAACGTCCTGCTGCCCATGGCACGCGCCAAGGTGAGCATGCGGATCGCCCCCGGGCAGGACCCCGTGGCGGCGCAGCGCGCGTTGACAGATCACCTGGTCGCCAGTGCGCCCTGGGGGGTGACCGTGACGTGCGTGCCGGGCGCCATGGGCAGTGCCGTGGCGCTGGTCCCCTCGGGGCCCCGGGCGGACATCGCCCGCTCGGCGTTCACCGACGCGTGGGACGGCACCGCGCCGGTGCACATGGGTATCGGCGGCTCCATCCCCTTCATCGCCGACATCGCCGAGCAGTTCCCGGATGCGACGATCCTCGTGGTGGGTCCTGGGGATCCGGCGGCGTGCTGGCACGGGGCCAACGAGAGCGTCGACCTCGGTTTGCTGAGTCGGTTGACGCTGGCGGAGGCGTTGTTGCTGGCGCGTCTGGGGCAGTAACCGCCCGTGTGTCCCCCGGGAAGTCCACTGACCCCAATGGGTGAATGGCCCCGAACTGGGACGACACGCTGAGTGACGGGTCTTACGATGAATCTGTCACATCTGGCGTTTTCGGGCAGGGGTTCTCATGCGGACACGTTCAAGCGGGTCAAATCGTTCGTCGAGAGCGATGGTTGCCGGGCTGATGGCTGGGGTGCTCGTCCTCGCCGGATCGGCTGCGGTGGCCGAGGAGAACTCCACAGACCCACCGGTCGACCCCACGGAATCGGTTTCGGCGATCCCTTCGGGGCCTCCGAGCGAGTCCACTGAGGCCCCAGCGACCAGCACGGCCGCGGAGGACTTGTCCGTCGAGGCGGCTGTCCCCGTCGAGGGCCAGGCCGAGCCCGAGGCAATCATTGGTGAGCCGCTGACGACCGAGGAGCCCGAGGCCGACGAGCCCCCGGCCGGTGCTGCGGGTGCATCGCAGGTCCCGATGGATGAGACGACGCCGGCGTCAGTCGTGGTGGATCCGAGCATCGACACCAACCTCGAAAACTACTACGCGGACGCCCCCGTGGTTGTCACTGGGACGGGTTGGACGCCGGGTGAGACCGTCGCGGTGAGCCTGCGCGAGTCGGGACGCGCAGGAGTCATCGCACAGGTTGATGTTGTCGCCGATGGCTCCGGCGAGTTCACGAAGCAACTCGACCTTCCCGGCTACGTGATGGTTGAGGCCAACGTGCGCGCGCAGAGCGCGAGCGGTAAAGCCAGCGAGAAGATCTACGCATACCGGGGGACCAAGTGAACATCGAGTGGAGCCTCAGGGCCAAGGGGATCGCCACGACGGCTGCGCTGGCTGTCGTCGCGTCCAGTTTCGTGGTCCTTCCAGCGCAGACCGCTGCTGCGGTGACCGTCCCCTTGGGAACCGTCGAAGGCCGCATGAGCGACAACTTCGGAACCAACTCCTCCGGAACCACGACGGTCACCAGTGGGAATTGCCTGACCTACTCGCCGACCACTGGCGCTGGGTCATCATCGACTAGCACGGCGTGGGTGGACTCTTCTGTTGAAGCCCGAGCCGGCCATGGTAGGGGGGGTAACAACTGTCCGAGTTCACTCAGCACCTCGAGCCAGAGCGTCATCGGATTCACCCCGACGTCCTCCGCCCAAGCGGAGACCGGCGTGCCCTTCCTGCTGGGCACCATGAGGCACTACAACAACCCGATCTTTGCCGACAGTCGCTACTTCAAGGGGAACCTGAATCTGCAGTTTGGCGGCGAGGACTTCGCCTTTCCTTACCTGCTTGATGAGACGCCGAACAACGCGGATCCGTCCAACAATCCAGCCAACGACGACATCCTGACCTTCACGACCCAGATTTCAGGCTCCGTGATAATCAATGGCTTCGAGTTCCGGCTGGTGGCCAACGGGTTCATCCAGGGCTTGGGCAACACGTGTCCGGTTACCCTGCCCCCGGGCGGGACAGTGAACAACCGGTTCGTGACCACTGAGGGCACCACCACGCCCGGATGCCTCTATGGCGAGCTGACCCAGAAGCGGTCCCTAACTCTCGTTAAGAAGGCGGAATCCGTCGGCGAAGCACCTGCGACGGTTCCCTCATTCAGTTTCACGTCTGACTCCAGCCTCGACGGATCGCCGTGGCAGACGGACCCGGGCGCCCTGAATCCGCCTTCGACCACGTCGGGCAACAACACTGCATCGTACGGGCCCAGGGAACTTCTGGTCCCCGCTGAGACCGTCACGATCGTAGAAGCCGCACCGCCGACCAACTGGGCGCTGACCGGCGTCGAGTGCCTCGATGGGACCACCGTCCTGCCGCCAGCGAACGTGATTGTCAATCTCGCGACTCGGACCCTGACTCTCCAGAGAGTCCCAGAATCGCAGGTAGCAAACCCACCCGCCATCGTGTGTACGTTCACCAACACATACACCCCCCCCTCCAATGCGCTGACGTTGCAAAAGCAGTGGGTGAACTCGGTCAGTGGAGACACGGCGGCGTTGACGATCACCGGTGGTTCGGGTGGGACGCCGACGGCGACGTCGACGGCACCGGCTGTCCCGGCGGCGGGTAACCAGGCGACTCGGTCGGTGGCTTCGGGGGCGACGGTGAGTGTGGCTGAGGTCCTGGGTGTGGGGAACACGGGGTCCTACGGCAGTGTGCTGGCGTGCACCGGTGGGGTAACCCCGACCGCGCAGGGCCAGTTCACGATGCCGAACACGCCCGTGACCTGCACATACACCAACACTCGCACGACCAATGCGCTGACGTTGCAGAAGCAGTGGGTGAACTCGGTCAGTGGAGACACGGCGGCGTTGACGATCACCGGTGGTTCGGGTGGGACGCCGACGGCGACGTCGACGGCACCGGCTGTCCCGGCGGCGGGTAACCAGGCGACTCGGTCGGTGGCTTCGGGGGCGACGGTGAGTGTGGCTGAGGTCCTGGGTGTGGGGAACACGGGGTCCTACGGCAGTGTGCTGGCGTGCACCGGTGGGGTAACCCCGACCGCGCAGGGCCAGTTCACGATGCCGAACACGCCCGTGACCTGCACATACACCAACACTCGCACGACCAATGCGCTGACGTTGCAGAAGCAGTGGGTGAACTCGGTCAGTGGAGACACGGCGGCGTTGACGATCACCGGTGGTTCGGGTGGGACGCCGACGGCGACGTCGACGGCACCGGCTGTCCCGGCGGCGGGTAACCAGGCGACTCGGTCGGTGGCTTCGGGGGCGACGGTGAGTGTGGCTGAGGTCCTGGGTGTGGGGAACACGGGGTCCTACGGCAGTGTGCTGGCGTGCACCGGTGGGGTAACCCCGACCGCGCAGGGCCAGTTCACGATGCCGAACACGCCCGTGACCTGCACATACACCAACACTCGCACGACCAATACGCTGACGTTGCAGAAGCAGTGGGTGAACTCGGTCAGTGGAGACACGGCGGCGTTGACGATCACCGGTGGTGAGTCGACGGATCCGCAGGTGAATCCGGCGACGTCGACGGCTACGGGTGGCGATCAGCTGGATACCACGGACGTGGCCTCGGCCACGGTGGCTGTTGGTGACCGGGTGGGCATCTCCGAGGTCCTCGGTGGGCTCGGGGCGTACTCCTCGACTTGGAAGTGTGTGAATGACCAGGACACGACGGTTGCCAGTGGCACAGGGGTGTCCGGGTCGTTCACGATGCCGGACGCGCAGGTGACCTGCACCATCACCAACACGCGGGATACCCGTGACGTGGTGTTGCAGAAGTCGTGGCTGGATGGTCTGGCCGATGACACGGCGGCGTTGACGATCACCGGTGGTGAGTCGACGGATCCGCAGGTGAATCCGGCGACGTCGACGGCTACGGGTGGCGATCAGCTGGATACCACGGACGTGGCCTCGGCCACGGTGGCTGTTGGTGACCGGGTGGGCATCTCCGAGGTCCTCGGTGGGCTCGGGGCGTACTCCTCGACTTGGAAGTGTGTGAATGACCAGGACACGACGGTTGCCAGTGGCACAGGGGTGTCCGGGTCGTTCACGATGCCGGACGCGCAGGTGACCTGCACCATCACCAACACGCGGGATACCCGTGACGTGGTGTTGCAGAAGTCGTGGCTGGATGGTCTGGCCGATGACACGGCGGCGTTGACGATCACCGGTGGTGAGTCGACGGATCCGCAGGTGAATCCGGCGACGTCGACGGCTACGGGTGGCGATCAGCTGGATACCACGGACGTGGCCTCGGCCACGGTGGCTGTTGGTGACCGGGTGGGCATCTCCGAGGTCCTGGGGGGCTCGAATGTGGGCACGTACTCCTCGGACTGGTTGTGTGTCGATGGTCAGGGCGTTGAGGTGGCCTCTGGTTCTGGTGCCTCGGGTTCGTTCACGATGCCCGATGGTGCGGTGGACTGTGTGATCACCAACGAGCGGACGAAGAATGAGGTGTCGCTGGTCAAGGAGTGGATCAACGGGTTCACTGATGACACAGCCGACCTGACGATTGCTGGTGGCCTGGATGATCCGGCGGAGAACACGTCGACGGCCAGTGGTGCGGCGGGTTCTGAGGTCGATGACGCCAACGCGGCGATGACCGATGTCCTCTCCGGTGAGATGGTCGACATCTCCGAGGTCCTGGGGGGCTCGAATGTGGGCACGTACTCCTCGGACTGGTTGTGTGTCGATGGTCAGGGCGTTGAGGTGGCCTCTGGTTCTGGTGCCTCGGGTTCGTTCACGATGCCCGATGGTGCGGTGGACTGTGTGATCACCAACGAGCGGACGAAGAATGAGGTGTCGCTGGTCAAGGAGTGGATCAACGGGTTCACTGATGACACAGCCGACCTGACGATTGCTGGTGGCCTGGATGATCCGGCGGAGAACACGTCGACGGCCAGTGGTGCGGCGGGTTCTGAGGTCGATGACGCCAACGCGGCGATGACCGATGTCCTCTCCGGTGAGATGGTCGACATCTCCGAGGTCCTGGGGGGCTCGAATGTGGGCACGTACTCCTCGGACTGGTTGTGTGTCGATGGTCAGGGCGTTGAGGTGGCCTCTGGTTCTGGTGCCTCGGGTTCGTTCACGATGCCCGATGGTGCGGTGGACTGTGTGATCACCAACGAGCGGACGAAGAATGAGGTGTCGCTGGTCAAGGAGTGGATCAACGGGTTCACTGATGACACAGCCGACCTGACGATTGCTGGTGGCCTGGATGATCCGGCGGAGAACACGTCGACGGCCAGTGGTGCGGCGGGTTCTGAGGTCGATGACGCCAACGCGGCGATGACCGAGGTGTACTCGGGCGAGTCTGTCAGCATCAACGAGGTGTTGGGCGAGAACACGGGTTCCTACACACCATCGTGGGAGTGCGTGACCGAGGAAGACTCGCTCGCATCTGGCGCGAGTGGTTCCGGATCGTTCATGATGCCTGACGAGCCTGTCGTCTGCACCATCACCAACACGCGGGACACCGCGCAGTTGATTCTGCAGAAGGCGTGGGTCAACGCTCGGGGTGGCGACACCGCGGCGCTGACGATCGACGGCTCAGTGGCCGGCGATCCGACGGCGACCTCGACGGCAACCGGAACGCTGGGCACAGTCTTGGATCTCAGCGACCGGGCGATGGCCACAGTCCAGGTGGGCGACACGGTGACTGTGTCTGAGGTCCTGGGTTCCAGCAACACCGGTACCTACGGCTCAACGCTGGTGTGCGACAACGAGGTGGTCCCAGCGGAAGACGGTTCGTTCGCCATGCCGAACGCAGCGGTGACGTGCACGTTCACCAATGATCGATCGACGATCGTGCCGACGCAGCCAACGGTCGCGGCCGCAGCCTGTGAGCCAGATGGCAGCGGGTCGACTGACGGCTCGATCACCATCCCGGCGAACCCGGACTACGGCTACTTCGTCGAGGGCACGGCCTACGCGGCGGGTACCTACCCGTTCGCAGCCGGTTCGTACACGGTGACTGCGCAGTTGATCGTGACGGCTCCGGTCATTGCGTCAGGGTTCGTGTTGAGCAGCCTTACTGCCCAGGATGTCTACACCTGGACCGTCGTGGTGCCCGGCTCGCCGGCCTGCGCGACCCTGGACAAGACGTCGAACCCGCCGAGCGGTGACGCGGTCGTGACGGGCGACTTGGTGACGTACACCATCACCGTGACGAACAGCGGTGGCACGGCGGTCTCCGGTGAGACGCTGGTCGACACGCTGCCTGAGGGTGTGCGACTCGTCGAGTCGTCGATCAACCCGAGCACGGGCGTCTACGACGCCACTGCCGGAACGATCACGTGGACGTTCGACCTACCGGCAGCAGTCGGCAGTACCTCGTCCACGGCGACCTTCACCTACCAGGTCGAGGTGACCGCCGACTCAGGCTCCATCACCAACTCGGTGAGCTGGGTCGAGCGTGGTCTGACTGATACAACCACTCATCCGGTGGAGCCGGGGATTGTGGGCGGTGTGGAGACGAAGCCGCCGACCGAGAAGCCGCCGGTGGCTGGCATCGAGACCGCGCAGACGGGCGCTGGAGACTCCATCGCTATCGGCGCAGCTGGCTTGCTGGCCATGCTTCTCGGCGGGCTGATGGTGCTCTTCGGCCGTCGTCGCAGCGTGGTGGAGTGATACGGGGGGTCGGGTGACTCCCGACCGAAGATGAATCAGCGGAGTGTCCGGTCCAGAGCGGGGGACCGGGCACTTCGCTGTGTCGCGGCCGTGCATCAGGACCTCAGGGCGGTGGGGATCTTGCCCCCTGACTCAGGCCCCGAAGTACCACCAACGGCGCGAAACCAGCACGCGGGGACGTGCTGTATCCCAGCGAGACATATGGCAGGACCAGCGCGTTCTGAGTGGGGTCGCAGCGTCGGCAACAGCCTGCCAGAGGCCGAATCGGGTATCTGGTCCAGACGAACACAGGAGCTCGCCAAGGGGCCCAGTTGGCGAGTTCCTGTGTCCCCTCGAAGCGCCCGCTCCGGTTGTTCCCCCACAACCGCCGGATGTGACACCACGGCCCCACGAAGCTGTTGTGGCAGTGACGAACCCGGGCACTGTAGTGGCGTTCAGGCAAGCTGAGCCGGACTCCAGTGACGTGTTCAACTTCAGGTGGTGCTAACCGAAGTGTGAGCCGGTGTCGCCTGTGGTGCTGGGACGTATCGGTGCCCCCGGCAGGATTCGAACCTGCGCGCATGCCTCCGGAGGGCACCGCTCTATCCCCTGAGCTACGGGGGCCAGGGCAGGGCCCATGCTAGCGGCCCCCAAGGACCCCCCCAAATCCACGACCACTGGTCCAGACCTCGAATTGCGGCAGGATCGCGGGCAATCCGATGCCTGAGAACTGGATCAAGTCGTTTCCGGGCGCCCCAATCCTGGATGAAGTCCGCGGGGCGGGGGCGTGGGGTGCGAGGGCGTCGGGGAGGGGCGCTCTGGGGCGCCACTACCATGGGGCCATGACTCCCGATGCCCTTGCTGCCCTGGTCTCCGCCACGGTGAGCGACCTCATCGAGGACAACAAGTTGTGCCTGCCCAAGGGCTTCCTGGTCAACGCCACCGTCGAGCGCCCCAAGAACCGCGAGCACGGCGACTACGCGACCAACGTGGCGATGACGCTGGCCAAGCCGGCGCACACCCCGCCCCGTGTCATCGGCGAGATGCTCGCCGCGCAACTGGGTGCCAGTCCCGCGATCGCCAGGGCGGAGGTGGCCGGCCCCGGGTTCGTCAACATCACGCTCGAGGCATCCAGCCAGGGGGAGGTGGCCTCGCGGATCGTCGTCGAGGGCAGCCACTACGGCCAGGGGACCTCCCAGCGGGGGCGCTGGATCAACATCGAGTTCATCTCGGCGAACCCCACCGGCCCGATCCATCTCGGCCACACGCGCTGGGCGGCAGTCGGCGATGCGATCGCGCGGGTGCTGGCGGCGCAGGGTGCCAGCGTCACGCGTGAGTTCTACATCAACGACCGTGGCGTGCAGATGGACCGCTTCGGGCAGTCGATCATGAACGCCGCACACGGCCTGCCGGCTCCCGAGGGCGGATATCACGGCAGCTACATCAAGGACATCGCCGCGGAGATCGTGGCCAACGATGCGGGCATCGTCACGCTGCCCGAAGATGAGCAGCTGGTGATGTTCCGCGAGCTGGGCTACCGGACCATGCTGGAGGCCCAGCAGGAGAGCCTCACCCGGTTCGAGACCCACTTCGACGTCTGGTACTCCGAACGCACGCTGCACGAGTCGGGCGCCGTCGAGCGGGCCTTCGAGAAGCTGCGTGGCCAGGGCCACATGTACGAGGCCGACGGCGCGGTCTGGTTGCGCACCACGGACTTCGACGACGACAAGGACCGCGTCCTGGTCAAGGCCGACGGTGAGTTGACCTACTTCGCCTCGGACACCGCCTACTACGTGGACAAGCGCAACCGCGGCAACGACCTGTGCATCTACCTGCTCGGGGCCGACCACCACGGCTACGTGAATCGGCTGCGGGCCGTCGCCGCGTGCGCCGGCGACGAGCCGGACATGAACATCGAGGTCCTCATCGGCCAGCTCGTGAAGATGGTCAAGGGTGGCGAGGAGGTCCGCCTGAGCAAGCGCGCGGGCAACATCATCACGATCGATGACCTCGTCGACGAGGTCGGCACCGATGCTGCTCGGTACTCGTTGATCCGCTATCCCGTGGACTCGCCCCTGGTCCTCGATGTCGACCTGCTGCTCAAGCGGACCAACGACAACCCGGTCTACTACGTGCAGTACGCCTCGGCGCGGATCGCCTCCGTGCTGCGCAATGCTGCCGAGCTGGGCATCGACTGGCGCAACGCCCCCTTTGACCCGGCGCTGCTGGCCAACGAGCGGGAGAACGACCTCCTCGGCGTGCTGGCCGAGTTCCCGCGCGTGGTGGCCAGCGCCGCTGAGCTGCGCGAGCCGCACCGGATCGCCCGGTACCTGGAGACGGCTGGCCACCGCCTACCACCGGTTCTACGACGTCTGCCGTGTGCTGCCGATGGGTGACGAGCCGGTGGGTGCGCAGCACATCGCGCGGCTGTGGCTGTGTGGAGCCTCGCGCCAGGTCCTGGTCAATGGACTGACCATGCTGGGGGTCTCGGCTCCCGAACGGATGTAGCCGGTGTCCCAGCCGGGGGCGGGTGACCTGCCGGATCCAGGTGACCGCGTCCGGGCCGAGGGCGGTTCCCCGGCGCTGGTCCGGTGGACCGAGCGCATCGACGAGCACGTCCCCGCCGTTGGCGACCGCGTGGGGTGGTGGGTCTCGGTGTACGCGAGGTTCGCGCGGCATCGTGGCTCGGTCCTCGCAGGGGGGCTGGCGTTCTTCGCACTCCTCTCGCTGGTTCCTGCCGTCCTGTCCCTGGGGGCGGTCGTGGCCTGGTTGTTCGACCCAGCGGAGTTCGCGGCCTCGGCCAAGGAGGCCCTGGCACCCAACCCGGAGCTGCTCAGGACGCTGACCCCGTTCCTGGACCAGATCGGTTCCCTGAGCCCCGTGGAGCCCGGATCGCTGGGTCTGGCTGGGCTCGTCGGCTTCGCGATCTCGCTCTATGCCGCGAGTCGGTTCGTGTATGTCGGCCGGCAGGTGCTGGACATCGCCTTCGAGTTGGAGCCGCAGCACCCCACTCTGCTGGGTCGCGCCATTGCGATCGTGATCACCCTGCTCACGCAGGTCGTGGTCATCGCCGCGGTCCTGGTCCTGACTCTCCTGCCGCGCCTGCTCGACGCCCTGCGCATCGGTGATGAGCTGAGCCAGAACCTTCGCGTTGTGCGGATCCCGGTCGCCATCGTGGTTGTCTATCTCATGCTCACCGCGGCCATGCGGTACGGGATCGCGGCTCGACGGTCCGTGAAGTGGCTCAACACGGGTGCCGCGCTGGGCACCGTCCTCGTGGTCGTGGGGACGGTGGGCCTCGGCTGGTACCTGGGTGTGTCCACGACCTATTCACAGATCGTCGCCGTCCTGGGCAGCGTGGTCGCCCTGGAGATCTGGCTCTATGTCGTCGGGCTGGCCATCGTGGGTGCAGCGGAGATCGAGGGGATGCGGCTGGGGTTCCGGCGTCGCGACGTGATGCCGGTCACGCGGGCCGCCGATGAGCGGGGTCCTGCGTAGGATCGGCGCATGCGCGCGCACCCCGCAGGCCCACTGCATGGCGACTTCGCCCCGTCGGTCAGCGTCCCTGTGGTCCCCGGCCCCGAGGCCATGAGCCGGATCGATCCGCAGATCTGGCCGGCCACCGCCCGCCGCGACGCGTCGGGTGTGCTCACCGTGGGCGGCCTGTCCGTGCACGACCTCGCCGGTCGGCACGGCACCCCCGCCCTGATCCTGGACGAGGCCGATTTCCGGGCGCGTGCCGCAGCATTCCAGTCCGCCTACACCGATTCCGCCGTCCCGGGCTCCGTGTCCTACGCGGGGAAGGCCTTCCTCAGTGCGACGACGGTCCGATGGCTTGCGGAGGCAGGGCTCGGGCTCGACGTGTGCTCCGGCGGTGAGCTGGCCCTGGCCCGTGCGGCAGGGTTCCCCGCCGAGCGGATCAGCCTGCACGGCAACAACAAGTCCCAGGCGGAGCTCCAGGCCGGCCTCGAGGCCGGGGTGGGGCGCTACATCATCGACTCGCTGGATGAGATCGAGCGTCTTGCCGATCTGGCAGCGCAGGCGGACGTGGTCGCCGAGGTGCTCGTCCGCGTGACCTCGGGGGTCGAGGCCCACACCCATGAGTTCATCGCCACGGCCCACGAGGACCAGAAGTTCGGGCTGTCCCTGACCTCCGGCACGGCGCGCGAGGCTGTGCTGGCGGTGGTCGCCCGTCCCGAGCTGAACCTGGTGGGGATCCACTCGCACATCGGCTCGCAGATCTTCAACACCTCGGGCTTCGAGGTGGCGGCCCACAGGGTTGTGGGCTTCATCGCGGACCTCCGGGACAACGATGGGGTGTCGGTCGCTGAGCTGAACCTCGGTGGTGGGATGGGCATCGCCTACCTGCCCACCGATGACCCCGTTGCTCCTGTGGGGATGGCCGAGGCGCTGCGCGTGATCGTGGCCGGGGAGTGCGCCCGGCGGGAGATGGACGTCCCGCACATCTCGGTGGAGCCCGGGCGCGCGATCGTCGGACCCAGCATGATCACCCTCTACGAGGTGGGCACGATCAAGCCGGTCGAGTACCGGACGGGTGCGTGGCGGACCTACGTGTCGGTGGACGGCGGCATGAGCGACAACATCCGGACGGCGCTGTATGACGCGGACTACACGGTCGTGCTGGCGTCGCGGAACTCCTCAGCGCCGGCGATGCTCACCCGGGTCGTCGGCCGGCACTGCGAGTCCGGGGACATCGTGGTCCGCGACGCGTGGTTGCCCTCCGACCTCGAGCGCGGCGACCTCCTGGCTGTTGCGGCCACCGGGGCCTACTGCCGCGCGATGGCCTCGAACTACAACATGGTGACGCGCCCCCCAGTGGTCTCCGTGCGTGGTGGGCAGGACCGCATCGTGCTGCGCAGGGAGACCGAGGCGGATCTCTTCGGCCTCGACGCCGGCCTGCACTCACCTGCCTAGTCGTGCGCCGGACTCGCCCCGGCAACGAGCATGCGCCCGGTGGTTGCGTGAGAGAATCGGCAGCATTCCGGCGCTGCCTCCGGCTGTCGCTGATTGTCCAACCGGCTAGGAGCTCCGTGATGTCGCCGCCCGAGAAGTTGTCCGTCGTTGTCCTCGGTGGCGGCACGGTGGGGACTCAGGTGGTCCGGCTGCTCGAGGAGCAGGCCGAGGATCTCTCGGCCCGTGTGGGGGCGCCCCTGGAGGTCACCGGCGTGGGTGTGCGCGACGTGTCGCGGGACCGCCCCGGCATTCGCAGCGACCTGGTCACTGACGACCTCGCTGCGCTACTGGACACCGGGCCGGACCTCCTGGTTGAGCTGATGGGCGGCATCGAGCCGGCCAAGGAGCTCATCCTGCGGGCGCTCAGGGGAGGTGCCTCGGTGGTGACCGCCAACAAGGAACTGCTGGCAACCCACGGCGCCGAGCTGCACGCAGCCGCCCGGGAGGCGGATGTCGATCTCTACTACGAGGCGGCGGTGGCTGGGGCGATCCCGCTGCTGCGGCCGCTGCGCGAATCCCTGGCCGGGGACCGGATTCGTCGTGTGCTGGGCATCGTCAACGGCACCACCAACTACATCCTCACGCAGATGGCCTCCACGGGAGCCTCGTTCGACGACGCCCTGGCCGAGGCTCAGGCGCTGGGCTACGCCGAGGCCGATCCGACGGCCGATGTCGGTGGATTCGATGCGGCGGCCAAGGTCGCGATCCTGGCCTCGCTGGCGTTCCACACCCGCGTCACCATCGATGACGTGGACGTGGCGGGGATCACCGGCGTCACCGCGGATGACGTCGCCGCCGCCGACCAGATGGGCTACGTGATCAAGCTGCTGGGGATCGCCGAGCTGCTCGAGGACGGCAGCTCATCGGGGGTCAGCGTGCGTGTTCACCCCACACTCGTGCCCCATACCCATCCGCTGGCTGGGGTCCGTGATGCGTTCAACGCTGTCTTCATCGAGGCCGATGCTGCCGGCCAGGTGATGTTCTACGGCCGCGGGGCTGGCGGGACGCCCACGGCCAGCGCCGTACTGGGCGACATCGTGAGCACCGCGCGCAATCGGGTCGCCGGGTCCACAGGGCCGGGGGAGTCGTCCTACGCCGACCTCCCCGTGCTGCCCATCGGAGCGGCCTCCACCGCCTACCTCGTGCACCTGCGGGTGCTCGATCGCCTCGGTGTGCTGGCAGCGGTCGCGGGTGTCTTCGCCGAGCACGGTGCGAGCATCCGCAGCATGAACCAGAAGGGGGAGGGCGACGAGGCCGAGCTGCTGATCCTCACCCACGCTGCCAAGGAGGACGATCTGGCCGCGACGGTGACCGCACTGCGGGACCTGCCGACGGTTGCGGAGGTCATGGGCTTCATGCGGGTGATCGGGGCCGGGCAGTGAGCGCCGACCACGGCAGCGCGCGGTGGGGCCCGGCCGTGGCGTGGGGTCATCACCGAGTACCGCGACCGCATGGCGCTTCCCGCCGAGGCGCCGATCGTGACGCTGTGCGAGGGCGGCACACCGCTGGTGGAGTCCGACTGGCTGTCGACGCTGACCGGAAGCCGGGTCCTGCTGAAGTTCGATGGGGGCAACCCCACGGGATCGTTCAAGGACCGCGGCATGACGATGGCCATCTCGGTGGCCGCACACGAGGGTTCCGAGGCGGTGATCTGCGCCTCGACCGGCAACACCTCGGCGTCCGCTGCGGCCTACGCCGCCAAGGCGGGGATGAAGCCCGCTGTCCTGGTGCCCGCGGGCAAGATCGCCATGGGCAAGCTCGCCCAGGCCGTGGCACACGGAGCGCACCTGCTGCAGGTCGAGGGCAACTTCGACGACTGCCTGCGGGTCGCTCGTGAGCTGTCCGACAACTACCCCGTCGCGCTGGTGAACTCCGTGAACCCGGCGCGCATCGAGGGGCAGAAGAGCGCGGCCTTCGAGATCGTGGACACCCTGGGCGACGCCCCGGACATCCACGTCCTGCCGGTGGGCAACGCCGGCAACATCACCGCGTACTGGAAGGGCTACGTGGAGTACGCCCGGGACGGGATCGCCAGCCAGCGACCGCGCATGTGGGGATTCCAGGCCGAGGGCGCGGCACCGATCGTGCGTGGCGCACCGGTCCTGGATCCCGAGACGATCGCCACTGCGATCCGGATCGGCAACCCGGCATCGTGGGACTTCGCCCTGGCGGCCCGGGATGAGTCCCGTGGGATGATCGACATGGTCAGCGACGAGCAGATCCTTGCCGCCCATCTCGCACTCGCGGCTCGTGATGGCCTCTACTGCGAGCCGGCGTCTGCGGCGTCGGTGGCAGGCCTGCTTGCAGCAGCGGACGCAGGGAAGGTCGATCCCGGCCAGACGATCGTGTGCACCCTGACCGGACATGGGCTCAAGGACACGCAATGGGCGCTGGCCGAGGCGTCGGACCCGACTGTGATCCCGGTGGAGGTCCGCGCCGCAGCGCGCGCGCTCGGGCTGGACGACTGATGGCGGGTTCCCCGTCCGGCGCGGTGGTCGTGGAGGTGGCGGCAACGAGTGCCAACCTGGGGCCGGGCTTCGACTGCCTGGGCCTTGCGCTGGGGATCACCGATGTCATCGAGGCGGCCTTCACCGACGACCCCGGCGTGACGGTGCAGGTGCGCGGTGAGGGCGCTGGGCGGTTGCCGACCGACGCGAGCAACCTGGTGGCGCACGTGGTCCACACCGGGCTGGCCACGTTCGACGAGTCCGGGGTGCTGGCCGGCCGCGGGCTTTCCCTGCTGTGCCGCAACGCGATCCCACAGAGCCGGGGGCTGGGGTCCTCAGCAGCCGCCATCGTCGGTGGCCTGACCGTGGCAGCGCACCTTGCGGGTGTGGCCGAATCCCTCACGCCTGCTCAGATGGTGGCGCTCGGGACACGGCTGGAGGGGCATCCGGACAACGTGGCGCCCGGGGTCCTCGGAGGTGCCACGATCGCCTGGATGGAGTCCGGCGAGGCGGGGCCGGTCGGACGCGCCACCAGGTTCCACCTGCACCCCGATGTCGTCCCGGTGGTGGTGATCCCGGCCGTCGAGGCGTCCACAGCCACTGCGCGGGGGGCCCTTCCTGCCACGGTCGCCCACGCTGATGCGGCGTTCAACGTGGGTAGGTCCGCCCTGCTTGTGCACGCCCTCTCCTCGGACCCGTCCCTGCTGATGGCTGCCACGGAGGATCGATTGCACCAACAGCAGAGGCGCACGGTGTACCCAGCAAGCATGGCGCTGGTGGAGGAGCTTCGATCGAACCGGGTCGCGGCGGCAGTCTCCGGCGCAGGACCCACTGTGATCGCCCTTGCAGTCGACGGCGACGGCGCCGGGCTCGCGGCTCGCATCACCGCAGTGGTGGGACCCGACGTTCAGGTGCTGGTTCCTGGTGTCGCCGAGGTCGGGGTGCGGGTGCTGTAAGCCGCAGCGCGTACTCGCGCGACCGTGCGCGGGTTTCGTGCTCGAGGTGCTACCGTGTCGGTCGGATCAGCACGGCGCCACGCAACATGTGCCACGGAGTGTGATGTGACACAGGGAAGAATGTGGCAGACCGGCACAGCGTGAATGGGCGGCGGTGACCCGCGTCCTGTTCGGCTCCCGCCTGACGAGCTTCCCCCGCCGTCGCGATCCGCATCCATTGGCAGTCGCCGCCCGCGGCCAGATGTCGCACAGGCGTCCCTCTCACCCATAGGAATCACGTGACCGACACGATCAACATCGCCCAGGACTCTGCCGCCGAGGGCAAGGGCCGCCCCGCAGGTGGCCTGTCCGCGATGCACATGCCCGAGCTGAAGAAGGTCGCCCATGACCTGGGGCTCTCCGGCGTCTCCTCGATGAAGAAGAGTGACCTCGTGGCCGCGATCAGCGCCGCGCAGTCCGGCGCCACATCCAGCCCCAAGCAGTCGGGGCGGACTCGCTCGCGCAAGGGTGTCGTTGCCGAGTCCACGCACACCCCCGAGGCTGCGCCCCAAGGCACCGAGTCGGCGCCCCGGGACACCGGGGCCCAGCAGGATCAGGGCGAGCGCGGCCAGGACCGATCCGAGTCCCGTGATCGCAGCGCGGGCCAGGACCGCAGTGGCAACCACGATCAGGACCTCAACGCAGAGCAGGGCAACCGCAACCGCAACCGGAACCGGAACCGCGACGACGCGGGCGGTGACCCCCGCCAGAACCAGGACCAGGGCAACCGGAACCAGAACCAGGCAAGCCAGGCAAGCAGCCGCGACAACCAACCTCAGGACTCCGGGCGGAACCAGAACCAGGGCAATCAGGGTCAGGACTCCGGGCGGAACCAGACTCGCGACAACGACCGCTACGCCGACGAGCCGGGTGGGCGTCGCCGTCGCGGGCGCGACCGCAACCGCAACCGCAACGATCGGGACCGGGGTCGGCAGGGAGGTCAGGGTCGCGAGGTCGAGCCGGAGATCACCGAGGACGACGTCCTCGTCCCCGTGGCGGGGATCCTCGACATCCTCGACAACTACGCCTTCGTGCGCACGACGGGCTACCTGCCGGGACCGACCGATGTGTACGTCTCGCTCTCCACGGTCAAGCGCTACGGCCTGCGCAAGGGTGATGCCATCACCGGTCAGGTCCGCCAGCCGAACGAGAACAGCGATCGGCGGGAGAAGTTCAACCCGCTGGTCCGCGTCGAGTCGGTCAACGGTGCCGACCCCGAGAAGTCCAAGGGTCGGGTGGAGTTCGGCAAGCTCACGCCGCTGTACCCCTCGCAGCGCCTGCGGCTTGAGGCAGATGCCACGAACCTGACCACGCGGATCATCGACCTCGTGGCCCCGATCGGCAAGGGCCAGCGCGGTCTGATCGTGTCCCCACCCAAGGCCGGCAAGACGATGGTCCTGCAGGCGATCGCCAACGCGATCACCACCAACAACCCCGAGTGCCACCTGATGGTCGTCCTGGTCGACGAGCGCCCGGAGGAGGTCACCGACATGCAGCGCTCGGTGAAGGGCGAGGTCATCGCCTCGACCTTCGACCGGCCTGCCGAGGATCACACCACCATCGCGGAGCTGGCCATCGAGCGCGCGAAGCGCCTGGTGGAGCTCGGCCACGATGTCGTGGTGCTGCTCGACTCCATGACCAGGCTGGGCCGCGCGTACAACCTCAGCGCTCCCGCGTCGGGCCGGATCCTGTCCGGCGGTGTGGACTCCGCAGCCCTGTATCCGCCGAAGAAGTTCTTCGGTGCGGCGCGCAACATCGAGAACGGCGGCTCCCTGACGATCCTGGCCACCGCACTGGTCGAGACCGGCTCGCGCATGGACGAGGTGATCTTCGAGGAGTTCAAGGGCACCGGGAACATGGAGCTCAAGCTGGATCGGCGCCTCGCGGACAAGAGGATCTTCCCGGCCGTCGATGTCGATGCCTCGGGCACGCGCAAGGAGGAACTGCTGATGAGCTCCGAGGAGCTGGCAATCGTGTGGTCCCTGCGGCGTGTGCTGCATGCGCTGGAGGCCACTCAGGCGATCGAGCTCCTGCAGAGCAAGCTGCGCGGCACCAAGAGCAACTACGAGTTCCTGCTCCAGGTGCAGAAGACCACGCCCACCATGAATGGCGTCCGCTCCGAGGACTGAGGGGACCCCGCCCCACCGGCGTGGGGTCGGTACCTCGACGGGCCTCGTCACGTGGTGCGGGTGGTGGGGTCCGGGTGGCGGTGGCGGCGTGAGGAGAATGGGGCCATGACGGCCGTCCACGAGGTGAGGTCGGGCGGACGCCTGGCCTCGTTGAGTCGTGAGACGTTCTCCGCGCTGTCGGTTCCCAACTTCCGGCTGTACTTCGCCGGGCAGGCCATCTCGATGGTCGGCACCTGGATGCAGATGGTCGCTCAGGCATGGCTGGTCCTGGAGCTCACGGGATCGGCCACGTGGGTCGGCCTGACCTTCGCCGCCCAGACCTTGCCCATGCTCCTCGTCGGGCCGTACGGGGGCCTGGTCGCCGACCGGGCCGACAAGCGGCGCCTCCTGGTCGGGCTGCAGGTCATGATGGGCGCCCTTGCCCTGGCGCTGGCAGTCCTGACGCTGTCCGACGCGGTGCAGCTGTGGCATGTCATGGTGCTGGCATCCCTGCTGGGGCTGGCTGACTCCTTCGAGAAGCCGGCGCGCCAGGCGTTCCTCGTCGAGATCGTCGGACCCGACTCCGTGCGCAATGCCGTGAGCCTGAACTCCGTGATGGTCAACGCGGCGCGGGTTCTCGGCCCTGCGACCGCCGGACTCGTGATCGCCGCCGGCGGCTTGGGGGTCTGCTTCGTGCTCAACGCGGCCTCGTACATCCCGGTGATCGTGATGCTGCTGGCGATGAACACGTCGGCGTTGCTGCCGTCGATCCCGCAAGCCCGCGAGCGTGGCCAGGTCCGCGCCGGGCTGGCGTACGTCATCAGTGACCGGGCGCTGGGCGTCCCCCTGCTGATGATGGCGATCATGGGGTGCTTCGCCTACGAGTTCCAGGTGACCCTGCCCTATCTGGCGCGGACCACCTTCGACGGGGACTCACGTCTGTACGGCTTCATGACCGCGGCCATGGGGCTCGGTGCGGTCGTCGGTGGCCTGCACACCGCCGCACGCGGCCGCACAGGGACGCCGACGTTGGTGCGCTCGTCGGTGGTGTTCGGGATCCTGATCCTGGCCACGGCGCTCGCGCCCACAGCTGCCGTGGCGCTGATCCTGCTCGTCGCGGTGGGCGCCGCCAGCGTTGCGTTGATGGCCCGTGGGAATGCCACCCTGCAGCTGGCCTCAGCACCGCAGATGCGGGGTCGGGTGATGGCCCTGTGGCTGGTCGCCTTCCTCGGCACGACGCCCCTGGGCGGACCGGTGGCCGGATGGGTGTCGTCCACCTTCGGGGCCAGGTGGGGGCTGATCCTCGGGGCGGCGGCCTGCTTCGTGGCAGCGGCGCTGGGCGCGTGGGCCCTCGCACGACAGTCCCGCGGCGCCGGGGCATCGGCAGACTGACCCTCGGGAATGCGGACCGTGCGCCGAGCGTTCACACGGCACGCCTTCGAGGGCGGATCGCTCATTTGGGCGGTCCCCACCCCTCGTGGGATACTCGTCTCACCGCTGCCGGTTCACGTGGGTGCATGCCTGTGCCTGCGACCCGGCGCACGAAGGAGCCAGCCATGAAGTCGGGAATCCACCCCAACTACGTCGAGACGACGGTCACCTGCACCTGTGGGAACACCTTCACCACGCGCAGCACCGCCAAGAACGGCGTGATCCACGCCGATGTGTGCTCAGCCTGCCACCCGTTCTACACGGGCAAGCAGAAGATCCTCGACACCGGCGGTCGCGTGGCCAAGTTCGAGGCCCGCTTCGGCAAGAAGGCCGACAAGAACTAGTTCTGCGCGGACAGGCGGCTCATCCATGTTCGAGACCTGCCTTGCCCTGGAGCGTGAATACGCCGACCTCGAGGCGCAGATGGCCGATCCGGCCCTGCATGCTGACCCGGCGGCTGCCCGGCGTGTGGGCAAGCGGCACGCGCAGTTGCGCCCGGTCGTCGCGGCGTACCGCCAGTGGCTGCAGCTCGGCGAGGACGAGGCGGCAGCCCGCGAGCTCGGCGCTGAGGATCCCGATTTCGCGGCCGAGGCCGAGGCGGCAGCCGCCGAGCGCGCTGAGGTGGCCGAACGCCTGACCCTTCTGCTCGTGCCGCGCGACCCCATGGACGACAAGGACGTCATCCTGGAGGTCAAGGCTGGTGAGGGTGGCGAGGAGTCTGCGCTGTTCGCAGCTGATCTGGTGCGGATGTACACC
Organism: uncultured Actinomycetes bacterium; assembly: GCA_963697345.1. Lineage (GTDB taxonomy): Bacteria > Actinomycetota > Actinomycetes > S36-B12 > CAIYMF01 > Prado023. The sequence continues at coordinate 433,030 of CAVONS010000008.1, forward strand.
CGATATGCCGAGCGCCGGGGCTGGCGCATGGAGCTCATCGACGCGGAGGCCTCCGACCTCGGCGGCTACAAGGACGTGAAGTTCTCCGTCAAGGCCCGCGGCACCCTGGAGCCCGGGGACTCCCCGTACTCCCGGTTGAAGTTCGAGGGTGGGGTCCACCGGGTCCAGCGCGTCCCCGTGACCGAGTCGCAGGGCCGGATCCACACCTCGGCGGCGGGTGTCCTGGTCCTGCCCGAGGCTGAGGAGATCGACGTCCAGATCGACCCCAACGACCTGCGGATCGACATCTACCGATCCAGCGGCCCCGGCGGGCAGAGCGTCAACACCACGGACTCCGCGGTGCGGATCACCCACGTGCCCACGGGCATCGTGGTGAGCTGCCAGAACGAGAAGAGCCAGCTGCAGAACCGTGAGTCGGCGATGCGTGTGCTGCGCGCCCGGATGCTGGCGGCAGCCCAGGAAGCGGCGGACGCGCAGGCCTCGGACGTGCGCAAGTCCCAGGTGCGCACGGTGGACCGCTCCGAACGGATTCGTACCTACAACTACCCGGAGAACCGGATCGCCGACCACCGCGTCAACTACAAGTCCCACAACCTCGACGCCGTGCTCGACGGCGAGCTCGATCCGGTGATCGACGCCCTGACCGAGGCCGATCTCCAGGCGCGGATCGCCGCCTCCTGATCGGCGCCATTCTTGAGGCTTCCCGAGCCTGAGACCTGGTACTCGCACCATCGGGCAGGTTCGCGCATGCGCTGGTGCGCGACTGACGATCGACACACGATCGCCACACGAAGCCCACGCGGTAGACACCGGCGGTCGGCAGACTCAAATCGGGACGAACTCCGTGTGGCGGTCCGAATCACGGGGCCAGCCCTGGGCTCAAGGGATGGCTCAGTTCCGTCCGAGCCCAAGCGATTCGGAGGAGGAGAGATGGCGACAACCAGAAGGCACGCAATGCTCGGCCTCGTGGGAGCTGTCACTGCTGCGGCACTTGTCGTACCAGGGGCTGCGTTCGCGAAGGGCGGCCCGGGTGGTGGCGGGGGCGGCGGCGGGGGCGGGGCGGTGGCGGTGGCGGCAAGGGGGACCTCTACTCCGAGCTCGTCCCGCTGCTGAGGGATGAATTCGGGCTACCGATCATGAAGGACTTCACAACGGAGAAGTGCGTGCAGCCCGTGTCCTACGCCCCCGCACCCGCGGACGTCGAGGTCGTCACCAACGATGTCAACGGACTTCAGGTCTGGCTGATCCCGCTGATGGGCGACTTGGAGATGACCGCGGAGGAGGCGGAGGAGGTGGAGGTCTGTGACCCGCAACCGGCATACATCGACGACCTCGTGGAGGTCCAGTTCGGCCGCCTGAGCGTGAGCCGAGCACCGATGAAGGTGCTGGATGCCAGGCTGGCCGAGGCGATGGCTGCGCTCACCACGCCATGGGCCACCATCACGCTCGACCATGCAGGGCGCCTTGCCTTCACCGTGGATGGTGTCGAGAAGACCATCGACGCACCATTGGAGAACCTGGCCCTGGACAAGCGGCTCCAGGAGTACGGCTTCCTCGCCGGCGTGGAGCTTCCCAGCCCGATCGCAGGCTATGGCTTCCTCGACCATGCGGGGGCCTTCTTCGGTGCGGCGGCGGACAAGCCCGGCAAGATCACCGAGGACTCGATCCTCTACATGAATCCGGTGCTGCTCACCGCAAAGGACCTGGCCGTGCCGGTGATCTACGGTGATGGGGACGTCGGTCAGGACGGTGTGAGGTACGTCGACTACAGCGGCTACACGTACAACCGTGCCCTCACGTACCCCGGGTGCGTCCAGGGGATCGCCCTCGACGAGAACAACCAGTCGATCCCCTTCAACAAGGACCTCATGGACGTGGTCTTCGGCGGTAGCCAGTTCACCGGGAGCAACGTCAATGCATTCGCCACGCGCGCTGACGATGCACGCGCTGTGGGGACATGGGTGCACGACGCCATCGACGCCGGGATGTGGGTGCAGGAGGTCGATCGGCTCGGTGAGACGACGGTCTGCGAGTGATGCCGTAGGTGACCTAGGGGAGTCTCACGAGCATCTGTGAGTGGTGTGGGGTTGTGCGGACGTGGCACAACCCCACACCACTCGTGCCGGGAACCATCCGGCCGCTGCACGTCGCCGGGACATGAGTCGCACAATGAGTACATGCAGACGGTTCTCGTGGTCGAGGACGAGGCAGACATCCGACACGTGCTGCGCCGCTATCTCGAGCGGGCCGGCTTCTCGGTGGTCACCGCGGCGACGGGATCCGAGGCCCTTCTCCTGGTTGAGCGGATGAGCCTCGACCTGGTCCTGCTGGATCTCGGGCTGCCCGACATCGATGGCTCGGAGGTGCTGATCGAGGCCGCACCGAGGATCCCGATCATCGTGCTGACGGCTCGGTCCGCCGTCGACGACCGGATCGCCGGGCTGCGGATGGGCGCCGACGACTACGTGGTCAAGCCCTTCAGCCCGACGGAGGTGGTCCTGCGCGTGCAGGCAGTGCTGGGGCGGGGCGGCCGAGACAGGCTCGCCGAGGCCCTCAGGACCTTCGGCGGAGGTCGTTTCCGGATCGATGAGGTTGGCCATGTGGCCTCGATGGGCGGTCGTGAGCTCGCTCTGACGCCTCACGAGTGGGGTCTGCTGGTCGCGCTGGCCAGCGCTCCGGGGCGTGTCTTCTCTCGGCGGGAGCTCGTCGAGCGAGTGGGCGGGTACGCGTTCGACGGATACGAGCGGGCCATCGACACCCACGTCAAGAACCTGCGCCACAAACTGGGCCCGGAGGGCCAGGATGTCATCGAGACCGTCGTCGGCTTCGGCTATCGGCTCGGGATCACCGCTGATGTCTGAACCCGCCCGGCTGGGCTCGCTCGGCCGTCGTCTGGCCTGGTCGTTCCTGCTCGTGTCCCTGATCTCCTTGGCGGTGCTCTTCGTCGGCACCGTCGTGCCGCACCTGCCCTCCGGCCATCTGGACCCGCACGATCCGGTGTCCCTGGGTTGGCTCCTCGTTGCAGCGGCCATCGCGGTGGGGACGGCGGCGCTGCTATCGCTCGGGATCGCTCGCCGGCTGATCAGGCCGGTGGATGGGTACATCGACACGGCCCGACGCTTCGCCGAGGGGGATCACTCCGCCCGTCCGGAGGACCTCGGCCCGCCGGAGTTCCACGAGTTGGCGAGGGCGCTCGTCGCGGCTGCCGACGAGGTGGAACGCTCGGAGTTGGCCCGGCAGCAGTTGACGGCCGACATCGCCCACGAGCTGCGGACGCCCCTCACAGCGCTCCAGGCAGGTCTCGAGGAACTCCGGGATGGCTTGATCCCAGCTGATCGGACGACTCTCTCCGCGCTCCACGATCAGGCCAGCCGATTGGGGCGCATCGTCAACGACCTCAGCGAACTCTCGGCAGCGGAATCGTCGGGGATCGAAGTGGATCTCGAGGATGTGGACCTCGCTGGCATGGCGGCGCTGGCCCTCGCCGCAGCCGAGGGATCCCTGCGGGCCGCCGGACTCACGATCGAGCGGGATCTCACCTCGGGTGTGCACGTGCTGGCGGACTCAGACCGCCTCCACCAGGTCGTGGGCAACCTGCTGGCGAACGCGGCTCTGTACTGCCATCCCGGCGACGTGGTCATCATGCGTGTGAGGGTGGGCGGGCCGGACGGTCTGTTGGAGGTCGCGGACACAGGGCCGGGCTTCCGCGCCGAGGAGATTCCCAACGTGTTCGATCGGGCGTGGCGCGGTCGGACGGCGGGTGGGACCGCCGGCTCCGGGTTGGGCCTGCCCATCGTGCGCGCCCTCATCCGGGCCCAGGGTGGGACGGTGACGCTCGACTCATCCGAGGGACGCGGTGCCACGTTCACCATCCGTCTGCCGCTGGTGTCCGGCAATGAGGCCAGCCCGAGTGCCACCGCGCAGCACGTCATCTAGGCTCGTTCGGATCGTGGCTCGCCCGAGCGTGCGGTGGGGAGGACCCATGACCGAGGCCCCGGCCATCAGCCTGCATGACGTCGCCAAGACCTACCCGGATGGCACCGTGGCTGTGCACCAGCTGTCGTTCGACGTGCCCAGGGGCAGGATTGCGGCTCTGGTGGGCCCCTCGGGATGCGGCAAGACGACGACCATGCGGATGATCAACCGGCTGATCGAGGCGACATCCGGTGAGATCCGGATCAACGGTTCGAACATCCTTGACGCGGACCCGGTGGAGCTGCGGCGCAGCATCGGCTACGTGATCCAGCAGGTCGGCCTGTTCCCGCACCGGACGATTGCTGAGAACGTGGCGACGGTCTGTGAGCTCAACGGCTGGGACTCCGCGCGGACCGCCACCCGCGTGGACGAGATGCTGGATCTCGTGGGACTCGATCCCTCGATCTACGGGGCACGTTTCCCACACCAGCTCTCCGGCGGCCAGCGGCAGCGCGTCGGCGTGGCCAGGGCGTTGGCTGCTGACCCTCCGGTCGTGCTGATGGATGAACCCTTCGGCGCGGTGGATCCCGTGGCCCGTGCCCGCCTCCAGGAGCAGTTCTTCGCCCTTCAGCGCCAGCTGGGCACAACTGTCGTGCTCGTGACACACGACATCGACGAGGCGGTGCTGCTCGGCGATCGCCTGGCTGTGATGCGGGAGGGGGGCTATCTCGACCAGTTCGCCGAGCCGGGGATCATCCTCGGCGAGCCGGCGACGCAGTTCGTCGGGGAGTTCGTGGGTTCGGACCGCACGATCAAGCGACTGGCGCTGACCTCGATCGACGTCGAGGCCCTCGGTGCACCTCGCGATGAACCCGGACTGCCCCGCATCGATGTGACCACGAGGCTGCGGGAGGCCCTCGTGGCGCTGCTCGAGTCCCCGGACGGCCATGTCCTGGTGACCCGGGACGGGTCGGCCCTGGGGACCCTGTCGATGGCCGACGTGCACCGCGCGATGGTGGCTGAGGACCCCGCCGCGTGAGCTCGGAGAACCCGTGGCTGAGCTGGACCTACGTCCAGGAGCACTGGCAGGAGCTGCTGACGGTGGGCCTCGAGCACCTGGGCATCACGCTCTCGGCCATGGCCCTCGCCTGCGCCGTGGCCGTCCCCCTGGCGCTGCTGGCGCGCCGGCGCCCGGGGATGGCCGGGTCCATCATCGGCCTGTCCGGCGTCCTCTACACGATTCCCTCCCTGGCCCTGATCTCGGTGCTCTGGCCGGTGTTCGGCCTCTCCCCGATGACCGTCGTGATCGCTCTGGCCGTCTACGCGCTGCTCGTGATGGTCCGCTCCATCCTGGTGGGACTCTCGGAGGTCCCGACGGCCTCCGTCGACGCTGCCGTCGGCATGGGGATGGCTGATCGGGATCTGCTCTGGCGTGTCCAGGCTCCACTGGCCCTGCCGACCATCCTTGCTGGACTGCGCATCGCGACGGTCTCGACCGTGGGCATGGTGACAGTCGGCGCACTGGTGGGCTACGGCGGCTACGGGTCGATGATCCTGGCCGGTCTCTACGAGAACAGCTACCACGCCAAGATCGCCACGGCCACGATCTGCGTCGTCCTGCTCGCCCTGGTCCTCGATGCGCTGCTGCTCCTCCTGGAGCACCGGACCACCCCGTGGGCAAGGGGCCGCTGACATGGGCGTCCTGCAGTGGTTGACCGACGCGGCGAACTGGACGGGGCCGGATGGTGTTCCGGCCCGCACGCTCGAGCACCTGGTGATCGCCGGGCTGGCGATGGCGCTGGGCATGCTTGTCGCGCTGCCACTCGGTGTGTGGCTGGGCCACACCAGGCGGGCTGCCTTCCTCACCACCTCCATCGGCAACCTGGGGCGTGCGATCCCGACGCTGGCGCTCCTGGTGATCCTCGCCTCCATCCCGCAGATCGGGGTGGGCGATCTGGCAGCTGTGCTCGCCCTGGCGCTCTTTGCGATCCCGCCGATGCTCACCTCGACCTACGTCGGGGTACGCGATGTCGATCCCGGCGTCCACGACGCCGCCCGCGGGATGGGGATGACCGGGGGACAGGTCCTGCGCGGGGTCGAGCTGCCCCTGGCTGCGCCGTCGATGCTGTCGGGTGTCCGGACGTCGCTGGTGCAGGTCGTGGCCACGGTGGCGCTCGCGGCGCTGGTCGGCTCCGGGGGCCTGGGCCGCTATGTGGTCGACGGATTCGCCCGACAGGATTCGACCCTTGTCCTCGTGGGCGCCCTGCTCGTGTCGGTCCTGGCGCTGGGCACCGACTGGGTCGCTGGGCGCACAACCCGCTCCCTGACTCCGGCGGGGGCGGGCCAGCCCGCGGAGTCCGGAGCCCCGGAACTGGTCGTGGCGCGGGTGGAGGGCGCCTCGACGCGGCCCAGCGGCGCGGTGGCGATCCGCTGGGCAGGGGCCTATGTCCTGCTGGGAGCAGTCATCGCCGGGGGCCTGCTCATGGCTGGTGGGCGGGGCAACGCCGAGGACCTGCGCATCGCGGCGTTCAACTTCGGTGAGTCGAAGATCATGGCCTCTCTCTACCAGGGGATGCTGGAGGAGGCCGGGGTCACGGTGGAGGTCTCCGAGCTCAGCAGTCGGGAGGTCATCGCTCCCGCGCTGCAGGAGGGTGCCGTCGACATCGTTCCTGAGTACCTGGGGACCTACACCGAGTTCCTCAACAAGCAGGTCAACGGCCCGGAGGCGCCCCCGGTGGCCAACTCCAACGTGGAGCAGACCCTGGCAGCCGGCCGGCGGCTGAGCGAACCGCTCGGGGTGGCCCTGGCAGAGCCGGCGCTGGCCGCTGATCAGAACGCATTCGCCGTCACCCGGGAGTTCGCCGAGGAGCACGGCCTGGTCACGGTGTCCGACCTCGCGGCGCTGTCCCAATCCCAGCCCCTCGTGCTCGGTGGCCCTCCGGAGTGCCCCACCAGGCCCTTCTGCCAGCCGGGCCTCGAGGAGGTCTATGGCGCACAGATCGAGGAGTTCGTGTCCCTGGATGCCGGTGGCCCTTTGACCAAGCAGGCACTTGCGCAGGGGGCGATCGAGGTCGGACTGGTCTTCTCCTCCGATGGTGGTGTGTCAGCACTGGACCTCGTGGTGCTGGCGGACGACAGGAACCTGCAGACGGTCGACAACCTCGTGCCGGCACTGTCCGAGCGGGCTGCGACCCCCGGCGTGATCGCGGCCCTGGACAGGCTCGCAGCCACCTTGACCACCGACGACCTGATCGAGCTCAACCGGCAGGTCGACATCGAGCGCGAGGATCCTGCTCAGGTCGCCCGCGCCTACCTCGTGGACAAGGACCTGGTCAGCGCGCCCTGACGTCCCGCCGCGCTGGTGCGTAGGGTGCACCGGTGACGTCGACGCGTGAGGTGCTGGCTGCTGCGGCTGCCGAGCTCCGCGCTGCCGGGGTTCCCACTCCAGAGGTGGATGCAGAGCTGCTGCTGGCCCACGTCACCGGACGACCGCGGGCGCTGCTGCGGCTGTCCGGCAGCGAGGTCCCCGATGACAGGCGCATGGTGCTCGATGATCTCATCGCGGCTCGTGCGGCGCGGATCCCGCTGCAGCACCTCACGGGGCGCGCACCCTTCCGGCACCTGGAGCTCCAGGTCGGGCCGGGGGTCTTCATCCCGCGCCCCGAGACTGAGTTGATGGTGGACCAGGTGCTCACGTTCGCCAGCCAGATCGGGTTGAGCCCTCCTCCGGAGGGACCCGCCGGGATGGGCGGCCGGCTGCGTGTTGTCGACCTGTGCACCGGGTCCGCGGCGCTGGCGCTGTCCATCGCGATCGAGATCCCGGGCAGTCATGTCACCGCCGTGGAGCTGTCCGAGACGGCGGCCCAGTGGGCCATCACCAACGTCGATGAACACGCCGGCCAGCTCGCGGCTGTGGGCAGCGCGGTCGAGGTGATCACAGCGGACGCCACCCGCGTGGCGGACCCGGATGGCCAGCTGGCCGGGCAGTGCGGTCTCGTCGACGTCGTGGTCACCAATCCGCCCTACGTCCCGCGTGGAGCGGTCCCGCGTGAGCCCGAGGTCCGTGATCATGACCCGGGCCTGGCCCTGTACGGCGGTGTGGACGGGCTCGAGGTGATCCGCCCGCTCGCGCAGCAGGCCGCGCTCCTGCTGCGCCCGGCCGGCCTGCTTCTCATCGAACACGCCGATCTCCAGGGGGAGGACGCCGGGACCTCCGGTGTCCCCTGCGTGCTGCGGGCCCAGACGGAGGCGACGCCGGGCGAGGACGGCACCAGCGCCTGGCAGGACGTAGCCGACCACGCGGATCTGGCCGGGCGGCCCAGGCACACCTCCGCGATCCGCCGCCCGAGGCAGGTGCAGCCATGAGGCGGGGGAGGATGTCCCCGTGATGCACATCGACATCGGCACCCCCGCGGAGCGCGAGCGGGGCCTGGCCGCGGCCGCTGCGGCCCTGCGCCGCGGACAGCTGGTGGGCCTGCCCCTGGACACCGCCTACGGGATCGCTGCCGATGCCTTCAGCGAGCGGGGCACCCAGGCGCTGCGCGATGCCAAGGGCCGCGTGGACCTGTCCATCCCCGTGATGGTTCCCAGGGTCGCCACCGTGGCAGGCATCGCGGAGGTCAGCCCGGTGGCCAAGTCGCTGATGACCGGCTTCTGGCCCGGCCCGCTCACGATCGTGCTGCGTGCTCACGCGACGCTGGCATGGTCGCTCACGGACGCCGCGGGACGGATCGCCGTGCGGATGCCCCTGCACCCCTTGGCCCTCGAACTCCTCGACCGGACCGGGCCGCTGGGAGTCGTTGCTGCCGCGCCCGCGACCCAGCCAGGGGCCGCAACAGCGCAGGCTGCCTTCCCCGACGACCTCGTCGGGCACCTCGACGTGCTGCTTGATGCCGGGGAGCTGCCCACGGGAGCGGCCTCGGCGGTGATCGATCTGACCGGGACCACGCCGGTCCTGATCCGGCCCGGACCCCTGGCCGTGGGTGACCTGCTCGAGGCCTGTCCTGATCTGGTCGTGCCGTCGGGCCGGACCAGCGAGTCCGGGACGTAGACTCAGCCGCGTCCGGCGAACCCCCGATCGCGCCCTGGAGCCCGCCCATGAGCACAGACACCCCTTTCTGGGGTCCCGACTTCGACGCCCTCGCCGCCGAGGACCCCGAGATCGCCGGAGTCATCCTCGGCGAGCTCGACCGGCTGCGTGGTGGCCTCCAGCTGATCGCCAGCGAGAACTTCACCTCACCTGCGGTGCTGGCCGCCCTGGGTTCGACGCTGAGCAACAAGTACGCCGAGGGCTACCCTGGCCGGCGCTACTACGGCGGGTGCGCGATTGTGGACGACGCCGAGCAGATCGGGATCGAGCGGGCGAAGGCGCTCTTCGGAGCCGACCACGCCAATCTCCAGCCGCACTCCGGTGCCAGCGCCAACATCGCCGCGTACGGCGCGTTCATGAAGCCGGGCGAGACGGTCCTGGCCATGAGCCTGCCCCACGGCGGGCACCTCACCCACGGCACGAAGGTCTCGTTCTCCGGCAAGTGGTTCAACGCCGTGCACTACGGGGTGGATCCCAGGACCGAGGACATCGACTACGACCAGGTGCGTGACCTGGCTCGCGAGCACCAGCCCCGCATGATCATCTGCGGGGGCTCAGCCATCCCGCGCCTCATCGACTTCGCCGCCTTCCGGGCGATCGCCGATGAGGTGGGCGCGATCCTGATGGTCGATGCCGCGCACTTCATCGGCTTGGTGGCCGGTGGTGCGATCCCCTCCCCGGTGCCCTACGCGGATGTCGTGACCTTCACCACCCACAAGGTCCTGCGGGGTCCCCGCGGCGGCATGATCCTGTCGACCGCTGAGCACGCCACCGCTGTGGACAAGGCGGTGTTCCCCATGATGCAGGGCGGGCCGCTGATGCATGCCGTGGCGGCCAAGGCCGTGGCCCTCAAGGAGGCCGCGACCCCCGAGTACGCCGCCTATGCCAGGGACGTCATCGCCAACGCCCAGGCCCTGACCGAGGGCCTCGTCGGGCACGGGATGCGCGCGGTGACCGGCGGGACCGACACCCACCTGGCGCTGCTGGACCTGCAGGACACCGGTGTGACCGGGACCGAGGCCGAGGCTCGCTGCGATGCGGCCGGGATCGTTCTGAACAAGAACGCCATCCCGAACGACCCGCGGCCGGCGAGCGTCGCCTCGGGCATCCGCGTCGGGACGCCCTCAGTCACGACCCAGGGCATGGGGTTGGCACAGATGAAACGCATCGCGGAGCTCATCGGTCGTGCGATCCGCGATGCGGACGGCTCGGATGCGCAGGGCATCCGTGCGGAGGTCTCGGAACTGGTCACCTCCTTCCCGGCCTACCCACGCGGCTAGTGCGCGAGTACGGGCTCAGCCTGCTCGTGGCTGCCGCGCTGACCTTCCTGGTCATGCCGGTGGTGCGATCGCTGGCGGTGCGCGCCGGTGCAGTCGCCGGTGTGCGCGACCGTGACATCCACGATCACGCGATCCCGCGATGGGGCGGCCTGGGGATGTTCCTGGGTCTCGTGGCCGGGATGCTGCTGGCCAGCAAGCTGCCCATGATGCGCACGGTGTTCGACAGCGCCACCAAGGAGAGTGTCGCCCTGCTCTCGGGAGCACTGATCATCGTCGTGCTGGGCCTTGTCGATGACCGGTGGGAGCTCGATGCCCCCACCAAGATGGCCGGACAGGTGCTGGCGGCCGCGGTCATGGCCCTGCAGGGGATCACCCTGCTGTGGCTGCCCATCAATGGTGTTCTCGTACTCGACCCGACCACGTCGGTGCTCCTGACCGTGCTGATCGTGCTCATCAGCGTCAATGCCATCAACTTCATCGATGGGCTCGACGGCCTCGCCGCGGGCATCACCGCCGTGTCCGCCGCCGCCTTCTTCGTGTACTCCTACCTGCTCAGTGTCCAGTTCGGCGTGGAGCGGGCCACGCTCTCGGCGCTGGTCTCGGCGCTGCTGGTCGGGATCTGCGTGGGGTTCCTGCCGCACAACATGTTCCCCGCCAGGCTGTTCATGGGGGACACCGGCTCCATGCTCATCGGCTACCTCATGGCGGCCAGCGCGATCACGCTGACCGGGAAGGTGGACCCCAACGCGCTGGAGGGGACCACGCTGCTGCCTGCGCTGCTGCCGATCCTCGTCCCGCTCGCGGTGCTGGCGGTTCCCCTGATCGATCTCGGACTGGCCGTGATCCGGCGGACCCGGGCAGGCCGGTCGCCGTTCGCGCCGGACAAGCAGCACCTGCACCACCGGTTGCTGGAGATGGGCCACTCCCAGCGGCGGGCCGTCCTGCTCCTGACGGGCTGGTCGGCGCTCATCGCCTTCTCCGTGGTCCTGCTCGCCTTCGTCGCGCTGCCCTATGCGCTGGCCCTCAGTGCCCTGGGCGCACTCCTGCTGGCGCTGGGGGTGGCATGGCCCGGCCTCTTGGGTCGTTCGGCTGCCCGTCGATCGGAGGCCGCGTGAGCACCGCGCCGGGCAGTCGACCCGAACGGCGGGGATCGCCTGCCCTGGTGACCCCGATGCGCCGCGTGCTGCGGATCGGGATGGTGGCCGTTCTCATCGCCCTTCCGCTCTCGCTGCTCATCGGCTACCTGGTGGCTGCAGGCGCAGGTGTCTGGGGGGCCCTCATCGGCATGGGCCTGGCAGCCGGGTTCTTCGCGATCACAGTCGGGGTCGCCCTGGGCACCGCGGCGCTCGACGTCACAGCCCTCGGCGCAGCCGTGCTCGGGTCGTGGCTGTTCAAGATGGTCCTGCTGATCGTGGTCCTCGCCCTGCTGCGCGACGCGGACTTCTACTCCCGGCCCGTGCTCTTCGTGAGCCTGCTGCTCGGCACGATCGGTGCCCTCGTGCTCGAGGCCGTGGTCGTCACCCGCACCCAGGTGCCCTACACCGATCCGGATCCGAAGTGACCGCCGACCCCCGGGGTCCCGGCGGGGACGACGACGAGCCGGCGGGCCCCCGCGGCGCCCCGGATGAGTCCCAGGGCGCCGTTCCGGCGGGCTTGTCGCCCGACCAGCCCCCGCCGTCCGAGGAGGATGCCTTCGCAGGGCCCAGGGCGCGGATGCACCCCGCCCTGGAGCCCAGCGGCGAGCACGTCGCGCACTCGGCGACTGGTTCCCTGCTGGGTGGTGTCCTGGTGTGGGGAGGGGTCGGACTGCTCCTCGATCACTGGCTGCAGACCGGTCGTGTCCTGACCGCCGCGGGAATCGTGGTCGGCTTCTTGACGGGCTTCTTCATCGTGTATGTTCGCTTCGGACGTGACGAGTAGCCCTTCGGTCGTCCGCCCGGCAACTCCCTGAGCCCAGAAAGGCCCACTGTGCTGAACATTCCAGCTGCTGTCGGCTTGCTCACGCCGATGTCAGGTGGCGAGGAGGGCGAGGGCTATGTGCCCCCGACCATCTCGGAGTTCTTCCCGGCCCAGGTGATCGGTGCCGACACATGGTGGGGTCTGACGCGCATCGACCTCATCGCGCTGCTGATGACCGGCCTGCTCGTGCTGTTCTTCCTGTCGGCCTTCCGCAAGCCGCAGATCGTCCCGGGGAAGCTGCAGAACCTCGGTGAGATGGCCCTCGACGTCGTCTACGTCAACGTCATCGACGAGGTCATGGGGGTCAAGGGCCGCCGGTTCGCGCCGCTGCTGGTGACGCTGTTCTGGCTCATCCTCTTCTTCAACGTGACCGGCATCCTGCCGATGATGCACATCGCAGTGACCTCCGTCGTGGCGTTCCCCATCATCTTCGCCGTCGCCTCCTACGTGACCTTCATCTGGGCAGGCATCAAGGAGCACGGCGTTGGCCCGTACTTCAAGATGAACCTGTTCCCACCCGGGGTGCCCAAGCCGATCTACCTGCTGGTGACCCCCATCGAGTTCATCTCGACGTTCCTGCTGCGGCCGGCCACGCTCACCATCCGTCTTCTGGCGAACATGATGAGCGGCCACCTCCTGCTGGTCCTGTTCTTCGGTGCGACGAGCTACTTCCTGTTCGAGTCCAGTGGCGCGATCATGTTGGCGGCAATCCCCTCGTACCTGATGGGTCTGGCCTTCGTGTTCTTCGAGGTCATCGTCACGCTGCTGCAGGCCTACATCTTCACGCTCCTGACTGCCGTGTACATCGACGGCGCCACAAGCCACGAGCACTGACCAACACATCACAGACTCCCGGGCGACCGCCACGGGCAACACGGAAGGAACCACAACAGTGGAGCTGGAGCTGCTCGCCGAAGTCAACGGCAACCTCAACGCGATCGGGTATGGCCTGGCGGCCATCGGTCCCGGCATCGGCATCGGCATCCTGGTCGGCAAGGCGCTGGAGGGCATCGCCCGGCAGCCCGAGGCCACCGGGGTGTTGCGCACCAACATGTTCCTGGGCATCGCCTTCACCGAGGCCCTGGCGCTGATCGGCCTCGTCGCCGGCTTCCTGTTCACCTGATCGGTGCGCGACATCACGTCCGCCGAACCCGAGGCTGACCAGGAAGGGCCATGACTCACTTCTCGATCGTCGCCGAGTCCGAGAATCCCCTGATTCCGGCGACCTACGACATCCTCTGGGGCACGATCTCGTTCTTCGTGGTCCTCTTCGTCTTCTGGAAGTACGTCCTGCCCACGTTCACACGCGTGGCCAACGAGCGCCAGGAGAAGATTGAGGGCGGCATCGAGAAGGCCAAGGTCATGCAGGCCGAGGCCGCGCGCAGCCGCGAGGCCTACGCCGCGCAGCTCGAGGGAGCAGCCAAGGAGGCGTCGGCGATCCGGACCTCCGCGCACAGCGACGGCGACCAGATCGTCAACGCCGCCCGCGCCGAGGCCGTCGCCGCGGCTGAGGCGGTTGCCGCGCGCGCAGATGCGCAGATCCAGGTCGAGCGGGCGGCCGCGGTCGGGTCCCTGCAGCGCGAAGTCGGTGATCTCGCACTGGAGCTCGCCAGCCGTATCGTGGGGGAGAGCCTGGCAGACGACGCTCGCGCCCGTGCCACTGTCGACCGCTTCATCGCGGAGCTGGAGCAGTCGGGCGCAGAGACGGAGTCGGGTACCCCATGAGCGCCTCCGCCCGGGAGAACTCCGCCGGACTCCGGTCTCGGCTCGACGAGCGTCGGGACGACCCGGGGTTGGCTGAGCTGCCCGGGCAGCTGTTCGCCGTGGCTGACCTGATCGGACAGGACACCCAGCTGCGTTCGGCGCTGTCAGATGCCGGGCAGCCCATGCCCGCCCGGGTGGGGCTCGTGCGTGCCGTCTTCGATGGACGAGTGGCGCCCCTGGCTGTGGAGGTCCTCGCTGACGTCGTCTCCCTGCGCTGGTCGAACCAGAACGACTTCGTGGAGGTCGTTGAGGAGCTTGCCACGCAGGCTGCTCTGATGGATGCCGATCGCGAGGCCGCCCTGGAGCAGGTTGAGGGGGAGTTGTTCTCCTTCTCCCAGACGGTCTCCGGGTCCGCGGATCTGCAGATGGCCCTGACGGATCCCTCCGTGGGTCCGGCTCAGAAGGCCGGGCTGGTCAGCACGCTGCTCGCCGATCGCAGCACGCTGCAGACCATGCAGGTCCTCAGCTACGCCATGGGTCATCTGCGCGGACGTCGGGTCGACACCGTGATGGACGACCTCATGGCCCTCGCCGGGGAGCAGCGCAACCGCTCGATCGCCGAGGTCCGGGTGGCTCGGCCGCTGGACCCGGACCAGGCAACCCGGCTGGCTGCCGCGCTCTCGCGGCTCAACGGCCGGGATGTGCGCCTGAATGTGGCAGTGGACCCTGAGGTGATCGGCGGGATCTCGGTCCGCATCGGCGACGAGGTTCTCGACGCAACAGTGGCAACGCGAATCGAGCAGGCCCGCCGGGTCCTGGTCGGCTGAGCACGAACCCAACACACGACGTGCCCCGCCACCGGGTGGGGATGGAACGAGGAGAGACGATGACGGAGCTGGCGATTCGCCCCGATGAGATCCGTGAGGCGATCGAGCGCAACGTCGCGGCATTCGCGCCGCAGACTGCTCGCGAAGAGGTCGGCCGCGTCGTCGAGACCGGCGACGGCATCGCGCGGGTCGAGGGACTGCACTCAGCGATGACCAACGAGCTGCTCGAGTTCGAGGGTGGGCTGCTGGGCCTGGCACTGAACCTCGACGTGCGGGAGATCGGCGTCGTCCTGCTCGGCGATGGCTCGGCCATTGAGGAGGGCCAGGCGGTCAAGCGCACAGGCGAGGTGCTGTCGGTCCCGGTCGGGGACGGCTACCTCGGGCGCGTGGTTGACCCCCTCGGCACCCCCATCGACGGCCGCGGCACGATCGAGACCTCCGGCCGACGCGCGCTGGAGCTGCAGGCGCCCACCGTCGTCCAGCGCCAGCCGGTGAAGGAGTCGATGGCGACCGGGATCAAGGCCATCGACGCCATGACCGCCATCGGGCGCGGGCAGCGCCAGCTGATCATCGGCGACCGGCAGACGGGCAAGACGGCCGTGTGCCTGGACACGATCATCAACCAGAAGGCCAACTGGGAGTCCGGCGACCCGAACAAGCAGGTGCGCTGCATCTACGTGGCGATCGGGCAGAAGGGCTCGACCATCGCCGGCGTCCGCGGGGCGCTCGAGGAGTACGGCGCGATGGAGTACACCACCATCGTCGCGGCCCCTGCCTCAGACTCGGCGGGCTTCAAGTACCTGGCCCCCTACACGGGCTCGGCCATCGGCCAGCACTGGATGTACGAGGGCAAGCACGTCCTGATCATCTTCGATGACCTGTCCAAGCAGGCTGAGGCCTACCGTGCGGTGTCGCTGCTCCTGCGTCGTCCTCCGGGCCGCGAGGCCTACCCCGGCGACGTGTTCTACCTGCACTCCAGGCTGCTGGAGCGCTGCGCCAAGCTCTCCGACGAGCTGGGTGCCGGTTCGATGACGGGTCTGCCGATCATCGAGACGAAGGCCAATGACGTGTCGGCCTACATCCCGACCAACGTGATCTCGATCACCGACGGTCAGTGCTTCCTGGAGTCGGACCTGTTCAACTCCGGTGTCCGTCCGGCCATCAACGTGGGCATCTCGGTCTCCCGCGTTGGCGGCTCCGCGCAGGCCAAGGCCATGAAGAAGGTGGCCGGCCGCCTGCGCCTGGACCTGGCCCAGTTCCGCGAGCTCGAGGCGTTCGCCGCCTTCGGATCCGACCTGGACTCGGCCTCCAAGGCCCAGCTCGCCCGTGGGACCCGGCTCGTGGAGATCCTCAAGCAGCCGCAGTACCAGCCACAGGCACTCGAGGTCGAGGTGATCTCGGTGTGGGCGGGTACCACCGGCCAGCTCGACGAGGTGCCCGTGGAGGACGTGCGCAGGTTCGACTCGGAGTTCCTGGAGTACATCAGGCGTGAGAACCCGGCCATCCCGGACGCGATCCGGACCACCGGTGACCTCTCCGACGACACCGTGTCGGGCCTGGAGACCGCCATCACGGCGTTCAAGCGGACCTTCACCACGACGGAGGGCCACATGCTGGTCAGGGATGTCCCGGTCGCTCCAGTCGAGGAGGAGGACGTGCAGAGCGTCCAGATCACCAAGGTTGTGCGGAAGTAGCCCATGGGTGCCCAAATGCGGGTCTACCGGCGCCGGATCAAGAGCGTCCAGCAGACCAAGAAGATCACCAAGGCGATGGAGCTGATCGCCTCATCGCGGATCGTGAAGGCGCAGCGGCATCTCAACGCCGCCCTGCCCTACACCCGGGAACTCGTGCAGGCCATCTCAGCGGCGGTGACGATGTCGGCCGAGAGCGACCACCCGCTCATCTCGAGCCGCGACGACCACAAGCGCGCGGCGGTGCTGCTGGTCGGGTCCGACCGCGGGCTCGCTGGTGCGTTCTCCTCGAACATCATCCGTGAGGGTGAGGGGCTCAACGCGTTCCTGGCGGAGCAGGGAGTCGAGCCGGTGCACTTCCTGGTGGGGCGCAAGGTCGCGAACTACTACAAGTTCCGCGAGCGCTACATCGAGGGCGAGTACATCGGCTTCACCGATCAGCCGACTGTTGAGGATGCCAAGGAGATCGCGCTGGGACTGCTGGCCTCCTTCCTGTCCGACAGCGATTCCGAGGGCGGCACGGACGAGATCCATGTGGTCTACACCCACTTCCTCAACATGGGTCGCCAGGAGGTGCGGATCCGTCGCATCCTGCCGATCGAGGTCGTCGAGCAGGTCGTCGGGCCCGATGGTGAGGATGAGCGGGTGATCCAGGCAGAGAACTCCGAGGCCCTGCCCGCACAGGTCTCGATGCCTCCGCTGTACGAGTTCGAGCCGGACCCGGACACCGTGCTCAACGAGTTGTTGCCCCGCTACGTGGAGAACCTCGTGTACACCGCGCTGCTGCACTCGGCGGCCTCCGAGCACGCCGCACGCCGGCGCGCGATGAAGTCCGCCACCGACAATGCGGAGGAGCTCATCAAGACGCTCACCCGCCAGGCCAACCAGGCCCGCCAGACTGAGATCACCCAGGAGATTTCCGAGATCGTCGGCGGCGCCGATGCTCTCGCCTCCGCCACTGCAGGAAGTTGAGGATCTACATGACCGCCTCGGTTGAGACCGCACAGGGTGTGGGCCGCGTGGCCCGCGTCACCGGCCCTGTCGTCGACGTGGAGTTCCCCGTCGAGGCCATGCCCGCACTGATGAACGCGCTGCACGTCGACGTGTCCTTCGGCGTCGGTGAGGAGGGGGCCGACAGCCACCTGCTCACCCTCGAAGTGGCCCAGCACCTGGGCGACAACATCGTGCGCGCCATCTCCATGCAGCCCACCGACGGCCTCGTCCGCGGTGCCGAGGTGCGCGACACCGGCGGGCCGATCACGGTCCCCGTGGGCGACGTCACCAAGGGCCACGTCTGGAACACACTCGGCAAGCCCCTGGACGTCGAGGAGTCCTCGCTGGAGATCACCGAGCGCTGGGGCATCCACCGCCAGCCACCGGCCTTCGACCAGCTGGAGAGCAAGACCGAGGTCTTCGCCACCGGCATCAAGGTCATCGACCTGCTCACGCCCTACGTGAAGGGTGGCAAGATCGGCCTGTTCGGCGGCGCGGGTGTCGGCAAGACCGTGCTCATCCAGGAGATGATCTACCGCGTCGCGGAGAACTTCGGCGGTGTGTCGGTGTTCGCTGGCGTGGGGGAGCGCACCCGTGAGGGCAACGACCTCTTCCTGGAGATGAGCGAGTCCGGCGTCCTGGAGAAGACCGCGCTGGTCTTCGGCCAGATGGATGAGCCGCCCGGCACGCGCCTTCGTGTCGCCCTGTCGGCCCTGACCATGGCCGAGTACTTCCGCGACGTCCAGAAGCAGGACGTGCTGCTGTTCATCGACAACATCTTCCGGTTCACCCAGGCCGGCTCCGAGGTCTCCACGCTGCTGGGTCGTATGCCCTCGGCTGTCGGCTACCAGCCGACGCTCGCCGACGAGATGGGCATGCTCCAGGAGCGGATCACCTCGACCCGCGGTCACTCGATCACGTCGCTTCAGGCCATCTACGTGCCTGCCGACGACCTGACGGACCCGGCGCCGGCCACGACGTTCGCCCACCTGGACGCCACGACCGTGCTCTCGCGACCCATCTCCGAGCTGGGCATCTACCCGGCTGTGGATCCGCTCGACTCGTCGTCGCGGATCCTGGACCCGCGCGTGGTCGGTGACGAGCACTACGCCGTGGCCGCACGCACCAAGGAGATCCTGCAGCGCTACAAGGACCTCCAGGACATCATCGCCATCCTCGGCATCGACGAGCTCTCCGAGGAGGACAAGGTCCTGGTCAACCGGGCGCGGCGCATCCAGCGCTTCCTGAGCCAGAACATGTTCGTCGCCGAGGCCTTCACCGGCCAGCCCGGCTCGTTCGTGCCCGTCGAGGAGACGGTCGCCTCCTTCAAGGCCCTGGCCGAGGGCGAGTACGACCACATCCCCGAGCAGGCCTTCTTCATGGCCGGCAACATCGAGGACGTCGAGCGCAACGCCGCCAAGCTGAAGGGCTGAGCGCGTCATGGGTGAGCTCAACGTGTCGCTGGTCGCGATGGATCGTGAGGTCTGGGTCGGAAGGGCCCGCCTGGTGGTCGCCACGACCCCTGAGGGTGAGATCGGCATCCTGCCCGGCCACGAGCCGGTCCTGGCACTGCTGATCGATGGTGCCGTGCGGATCGAGACCGTCGATGGGGAGAAGGTCGGTGCAGCGGTGCACGGCGGCTTCTTCTCCGTCGCCAGCGACAACGTGGCGATCCTTGCGGAGACCGCAGAGCTGGCCGGCGAGATCGACGTGGAGCGCGCGCAGCGCGCCCTCGACCGGATTCTGGCCGATGGAAGCGTCGACCGTGGCGAGAAGGCTGCCGAGCTGCGTGCTCGGACCCGGCTGAAGGCCGCTCTGGGCGCCGAGCACAGCGCCATGCATCAGGGCGGCTGACCCCCGACTACGCCTCCGGCGAGCGCTGCCCGCCCGGGACCCACAGGATGTCGCCCTCGGCAAGGTTCGCGTGCCGGGCGAGGACGAACAGCAGGTCCGACAGCCGGTTGAGGTAGGTCGCGGGAAGCGTGCTCATCACGTCGCCGAACTCGGCGCTGGCCGCCCACGTGGCCCGCTCGGCACGCCGCACAACTGTGCGTGCCACGTGCAGGTGGGCGGAGGCAGCTGTTCCCCCGGGCAGGACGAAGGAACGGAGCTTGGGCAGTTCGGCGTTGTACTGGTCGATCTCGGACTCGAGTCGCTCGACGTAGTCCGGCTCCACGCGCAGGGGTGGGAACTCGGGATCGGCGATGACCGGGGTGCACAGATCAGCGCCCACATCGAAGAGCTCGTTCTGGATCCGCCGCAGGACCCTGGCCACGTCCTCGGAGATCTCGCTGGTGGCCAGGGCGACACCGATGACGCAGTTGGCCTCATCCACCTCGGCGTAGGCCACCAGCCGCGGATCATTCTTCGTCGTTCGGCTCATGTCCCCCAGGGAGGTGGTCCCGTCGTCGCCGGTGCGGGTGTAGATGCGCGTCAGATTGACCATGTGGCAGACCCTATGCCCCACGCGGTCGGACCGCAGACGGCCCTACGATGGCGTGCATGCAGCAGGTGTTCCGAGTCACGGGTGGGCGTCGCCTCGAGGGCGAGATCGCCGTGGTCGGCGCCAAGAACAGCGTCCTCAAGCTGATGGCCGCCGCCCTGCTGGCGCAGGGCCGCACGACGATCACCAACGTGCCCGACATCCTGGATGTCGCCATCATGGCCGAGCTGCTTCGACGGCTGGGCTGCGAGGTGACCCACGATGCCCCGTCCCCGGTGCTGGGTGGGACAGTCACCATCGATGTGCCCGAGGTGCCCCATCATCAGGCCGACTACGACCTCGTGCGCCGGATGCGTGCGTCCATCTGCGTGCTGGGGCCCCTGATCGCTCGGTGTGGTGCGGCCGATGTCGCGCTGCCGGGCGGTGATGCCATCGGCTCGCGTGGCCTGGACATGCACATCACGGGCCTGCAGAAGCTCGGCGCGACCTTCGACAACGAGCATGGTTTCCTCGTGGCGAAGGCCAACGCCCTGCACGGAGGTCAGATCTGGCTGGACTTCCCGAGTGTCGGTGCCACGGAGAACATCCTCATGGCCGCGGTGCTGGCCAAGGGCGAGACGGTGATCGACAACGCGGCCCGCGAGCCGGAGATCGTCGACATCTGCCAGATGCTCACCGAGATGGGCGCACAGATCGAGGGTGCTGGCACCTCGACCATCACGGTGATGGGCGTCGAGGAACTGCACCCGGTGGAGCACCGCACGGTTCCCGACCGGATCGTGGCAGGCACCTGGGCTGTGGCCGCGGCGATCACCGGGGGTGACGTCTTCGTTCGGGGGGCCATCGGCAAGCACCTGGACATGGCTCTGGACAAGCTGGCCTCGGCTGGGGGAATCATCCACGTGGAGGACGAGGGCTTCTCCATCCGTATGGACGATCGCCCGCGCGCCGTGGACATCGTGACTCTGCCCTACCCCGGATTCCCGACGGATCTGCAGCCGCAGTTCATCGCGCTCAACGCGGTCGCCGACGGCACAGCCATGATCACGGAGAACCTGTTCGAGGCGCGCTTCCGGTTCGTCAACGAGATCGTGCGACTCGGCGCCGATGTCCGGACCGACGGTCATCATGCCCTCGTCCGGGGGCGCCCGGGGTTGTCCGGGGCGCCGGTCGAGGCGGCCGACATCCGAGCCGGCGCGGGGCTGGTCCTTGCGGGGCTGGCCGCCCATGGTGAGACGACGATCTACGAGATCCATCACATCGAGCGCGGCTACGCCGGCTTCGTGCCCAGCCTCGTCGGACTCGGCGCCCAGATCGAGCACGTCGACCTGCCCTCGCCCTTCGACGAATGAACGCTGGACGTGGACCCGTGACGCCGAATCGCCCTGCGGATGGGCGATCGGAGGCTCCGGGAGGCGGCACCCGTGGGACGCCCCCTGATGTTACTCGGCGGTAACCACGGACGGTAGGATCGGATGGAATTCCGGTCCTCAGGAGGTCGTATGTCCACGGTCATGGTCGTCGGTGCAGGGCTCATGGGCTCGGGAATCGCGCAGGTCAGCGCGGTCGCCGGGCATGACGTGGTGATGCGGGACGTCGATGACGAGGCCCTGTCGCGCGCCCGGGGCGCGATCGAGAAGTCCCTGTCCAAGTTCGCGGAGAAGGGCGCCCTCGGCACCGACGAGGTCGAGTCGGCTCTGGCGCGGATCACCACCACGACCGAGCTCGATGCGGCGTCGGGCGCTGACGTCGTCGTCGAGGCCATCATCGAGGAGATCGACCTCAAGGCCGAGCTGTTCGCCGAACTGGACCGGCTGGCTCCCGACGGCGCGATCCTGGCGACCAACACCTCGGCCATCCCGATCACGAGGATCGCCGCTGCCACCACGCGCCCCGAGGCGGTGGTGGGCACGCACTTCTTCTCACCGGTGCCCATGATGAAGCTCTGTGAGCTGGTGCGTGGCCTCAAGACCTCCGATGAGACGCTGGCGGCTGCTCGTCAGTGGGCGGAGGGGATCGGCAAGACCTGCATCGTGGTCAACCGCGACGTGGCGGGTTTCGTCACGACCCGCATCATCACAGCACTGGTCAACGAAGCCATCTGGCTGGTCGAGTCGGGCGTGGCGACCGCTGAGGATGTCGACATCGCCTGCAAGCTCGGGTTCGGGCACGCCATGGGCCCGCTGGCCACGGCAGACCTCACCGGGATCGACGTCATGCGCCGGGCGTCCATGTCGGTCTACAACGAGACCGCCGACCCGAAGTTCTATCCGCCCGAGCTGATCACACGGATGGCTGTTGCCGGCGACCTCGGCCGCAAGTCGGGCCGCGGCTTCTACTCCTACGGAGGCTGACGTGGCTGCCAAGGACAAGCCGTGGATGATGCGGACCTACGCCGGGCACTCCTCGGCGACGGCCTCCAACGAGCTCTTCCGGCGGAACCTGGAGAAGGGCCAGACGGGTCTGTCGGTCGCATTCGACCTCCCGACGCAGACCGGCTACGACCCTGATGCTGAGCTGGCTCGGGGTGAGGTCGGCAAGGTGGGCGTGCCGATCAGCCACATCGGCGACATGCACAAGCTGCTCGACGGCATCCCGTTGGACCGGATGAACACGTCGATGACCATCAACGCGACGGCCATGTACCTGCTGGCGATGTATGTCGCGGTCGCCGAGGAGAACGGGATCGACCCCTCGGCGCTGTCCGGCACGACCCAGAACGACATCATCAAGGAGTACCTGTCGCGAGGGACCTATGTGTTCCCGCCCGCGCCCAGCCTGCGGCTGATCACCGACATGATCGCCTACACGGTCAACGAGATCCCCAAGTGGAACCCGATCAACATCTGCAGCTACCACCTGCAGGAGGCGGGAGCCACCCCCCAGCAGGAGATCGCCTACGCGCTGGCCACCGCGATCGCCGTGCTGGATGCCGTGCGCGACTCCGGCCAGGTGCCCGAGGAGCGCTTCGGTGAGGTCGTCGGGCGGATCTCCTTCTTCGTCAACGCGGGCGTGCGGTTCGTCGAGGAGATGTGCAAGATGCGCGCCTTCGTCGAGCTCTGGGACGACCTGACCCGCGAACGGTACGGCGTGACCGACCCGAAGCAGCGTCGCTTCCGCTATGGGGTGCAGGTGAACTCGCTGGGGCTGACCGAGGCGCAACCGGAGAACAACGTCCAGCGGATCGTGCTCGAGATGCTCGGCGTGACGTTGTCCAAGGACGCTCGGGCCCGGGCCATCCAGCTCCCGGCGTGGAACGAGGCCCTCGGGCTGCCGCGTCCGTGGGACCAGCAGTGGTCCCTGCGCCTGCAGCAGGTGCTGGCCTACGAGTCCGACCTGCTGGAGTACCCGGACCTGTTCGAGGGCTCGGTCGTCGTGGCCGAGAAGACCGCCGAGCTGATCACCGGGGCACGCGAGGAGTTGGATCGCGTGCAGGCGATGGGCGGTGCGGTCGCAGCCGTCGAGACCGGCTACATGAAGTCGGCCCTGGTCGGTGCACACGCCGCGCGGCGCGGCCGGGTGGAGTCCGGCGAGGACGTCGTGATCGGCGTCAACAAGTTCACCTCGACCGAGCCGAACCCCCTTCTGGCCGACCTGGACACCGCCATCCAGGTGATCGACCCCGCTGTGGAACAGGCGGCAGCCGACGCGGTGCAGCAGTGGCGGGCGGAGCGTGACGAGGCACGGGCGACCGCGGCCCTCGACGTGCTCAGTGAAGCCGCCCGGGGAACCGGCAGTCTCATGTCCGCATCGTTGGCGTGCGCGCATGCGGGCGTGACCGTGGGGGAGTGGAGCCAGGCACTGCGGGATGTGTTCGGCGAGTATCGGGCACCCACCGGCGTCTCGGGAGTGGCCGGTGTCGTTGCCGGCAATGACGCGCTGATGGCAGTGCGTGACGACGTCCGCAGGACGGGCGCTGAGATCGGTGGCGGACACCTGCGCTTCCTCGTCGGCAAGCCCGGCCTGGACGGGCACTCCAATGGCGCCGAGCAGATCTCAGTGCGTGCTCGTGATGCCGGCTTCGAGGTCGTCTACCAGGGGATCCGACTCACGTCGGCCGAGATCGTCGCCGCGGCCGTGGCCGAGGACGTGCACGTGGTGGGCCTGTCGATCCTGTCCGGGTCGCACATGGTCGCGGTGCCCGAGGTGCTGGCGGGGCTGCGGGCGGCCGGCATGACCGACGTTCCCGTGGTGGTCGGCGGGATCATCCCGGACTCGGATGCCGAGGCCCTGCGCGAGATGGGCGTGGCCGAGGTGTTCACACCGAAGGACTACGACGCGACCGAGGTGATGGGCCGCGTGGTGGCCGCAGTCCGCCGTGCCCACGACCTGGCCTGACGGCTGGTGCAGGCCGACCCGCGACTCCGGGCGGCCAACGTGCGGGTGAAATGCGCGCACGTGGCCCGTGCTCGTCCCGAGGGCGGACTTGTGCGACAGCGCGCATGGAATGCACGTTGTCAGGCGCCTCGCGGCCGGATGGAGTGATGGTGCGTTCGAAATCCACCTGTTGGGTTC
The DNA here is from genome assembly GCA_963697345.1 of uncultured Actinomycetes bacterium. GTDB lineage: Bacteria > Actinomycetota > Actinomycetes > S36-B12 > CAIYMF01 > Prado023. The sequence goes on from CAVONS010000008.1 coordinate 457,446, forward strand.
GGCTAGAGCCTCGACTGGGTGCAGTTCGAGCGCGGTCAGTCCGGGGCGCCTTCGTACAGGGCTGAGTGCGTGCATTCCGTGTGCGGTGTCCAGAGCTGGCGCGCTGCAACCGCTGTCCACAGATCTTCGTGGAGTTCTTGGTCCTGCACCCGTTGTGGGTGACGGTGGCGCGGTGAAGAAGCGCATTCCATGGTCACCACCGCGCACTCCGTTCACGATCGCGCAGGTGGCTCATCTGGGGGTGACGGCGCGCAGGCTCGACTCCGCGATGCGCTGTGGGCACATCACGCGACTGCGCCACGGCGTGTACATCGCCTCCGACTCGATCCCGGATGATCCGGTCGCGCTCCACCTGCTGCGAGCTCTGGCCGAGCAGGTGGCAACCCCCGGCCTGGTGGCAACCTGCGAGACGGCAGCCATGGCTCACGGGCTGCCGCTGCCGATGACGCATCGGGCTGCCGCGGACGCAGTGCACCTGACTCGTGCCGCGGGGGGAGGTCGACGCAGTCAACGGCGGGTGGGGCGCGCGATCCACGTCGGCAGGTTGCCCAACCACCACCTGGTCACGTTGCCGTCGGGTCTCGTGGTGACCTCACGCCCGCGGACGGCCCTCGACCTTGCCAGCCGCATGCCGCTGCCTGAGGGCCTGATGGTCCTCGATGCCGCTGCCCGTGTGGAGTTCGTGGAGCTCGCCGGCTCCCAGGACCCACGGCACTACGAGAACGCCAGACTGCGTGGGGCCGCCCAGGTGTCGCTCAAGGAGGCTGCGGGGGCAGTGGCGGGGCGGGGGTCCGCCCGCCGAGTGTCCACCGTGCTGGACCTCGTGGACGTGCGCAGGGAATCCCCACTGGAGTCCTTCAGCGGCGGGCACTTCCACCTGGCGCGCCTGCCCAAGCCCGTCCTGCAGGCGCGGCTGCGGGTCGCCGGACGCTCCTACCGGGTGGACTTCCTCTGGGAGGAGTACGGCCTCGTGGGCGAGGCAGATGGGGAGGGCAAGTACGCCGGACCGGGTGCCTACGTGGATGAGAAGGTCCGCGAGCAGGATCTGGTGGATGCGGGGTTCGTGGTGGTTCGCTGGGTGGGGCGGGAGGCCTTCGCGCGGCCCAGCGCTGTCGTGGAGCGGGTTGCCCGCGCCCTGGGGGCACGGGGTTGGCCAGGCCCCGCGCCTGTCCGGGAAGCGGGTCGCGGAGGCTCACGCCGCGGCTGAGCGCGGGTTGCACGTCGTGGCCCCACGGCCGACCCCGAGTTGTTGAGCGTCAGAGCGGCGCGCAGTGGCAGAACGACGCGGGTCGTCTCAGAACAGACGTGAGTCGGGATCGTCCACTCCACGCAGCGCGTCGTAGTCGACCACCACGCAGCGGATCCCACGGTCCTCGGCCAGCGTCCGAGCCTGCGGCTTGATCTCCTGGGCGGCGAACACCCCTTGCACGGGGGCGAGGTGCGGGTCCCGGTTGAGCAGGTCGAGGTACCGGGTCAGCTGCTCCACCCCATCGATCTCGCCGCGACGCTTGACCTCGACGGCCACTGACCCCCCCGCCCCATCGCGGAACAGGATGTCGACCGGGCCGATGGCAGTCATGTGCTCCCGGCGCACCAGCTCCCAGCCCGGGCCGAAGACGCCTGGTTGGTCTGCCAGCAGCACCTGCAGGTGGGCCTCGACGCCGTCCTTGACCAGCCCCGGATCGACGCCCAGCTCGTGCCGGGAGTCGTGGTGGACGACCCCGATGGTGATGATGAGCTGTTCGCCGGCCTTGTTGACCACCGTCCATGTCCCGGCGCCCACATCGTCGACGTCCTCGCGCACGGAGCAGGGGGGGCTCATCCAGTTCAACGGCTTGTAGGCGCGGTCATCGGCGTGCACCGAGACCGAGCCATCGGCCTTGGTCAGGATGAGCCGAGTGGCCATCGGCAGGTGCGCGGACAGGCGGCCCACGTAGTCCACGGAACAGTCGGCCACCACCAGTCGCATGCCGGACAGGGTACTTGTCCCGAGGCGCACAGGGGCCGGCCCCGCCGCCCGCAGGGCCGCCCGCCGTGCGACTCCGGCCCAGTGGCAGACTGGCACGCGGAGAGCCGGAACCGGCTGTCCCTTGGGCTGTTCACGCAGTGTGTCGGGAGGATCGAGATGGGCCAGATCAGCAGGGTGGGCGTCGTCGGACTGGGCACGATGGGTGCTGGGATCGTGGAGGTCCTGGCGCGAGCCGGGATCGACGTGATCGGCGTCGAGGTCACCGGGGAGACGCTGGCTGGGGGTCGGGCCCGGATCGAGACCTCGATGGCGCGTGCGCAGGAGCGCGGGAAGCTGTCCGGCGAGGACGTGGTGGCTGCTTTGGGCCGGGTCCGCTTCACCACCGACATCGATGATCTGTCCGACCGCGAGCTGGTGATCGAGTCGGTCACCGAGGACCGGGAGATCAAGCGGGCCGTCGTGGCCTCGCTGGACTCCCTGCTCGATCCGAGCGCGATCATCGCCACCAACACCTCGAGCCTGTCGGTCACGGAGCTGGCGGTGGCCACCGGGCGGTCGGACCGCGTCCTGGGCATGCACTTCTTCAACCCGGCCCCGGTGCTTTCGTTCATGGAGATCGTCCGGACCGTGGTGACGTCCCAGGAGGTCGTGGACCAGGCTGTCGAGTTCGCCGAGTCCCTGGGCAAGAGTCCCGTCGTCGTCGGTGACCGGGCCGGCTTCATCGCCAACGCCCTGCTGTTCGGCTACCTGAACCACGCGGCCACGATGTACGAGGCTCGGTACGCCTCCCGTGAGGACATCGATGCCGCGATGCGGCTGGGCTGCGGCTATCCGATGGGTCCGCTGGCGCTGCTGGACCTGATCGGCCTGGACACCGCGTACAAGATCCTGGACACCATGTACCGGGAGAGCCGGGACCGCCTGCACGCGCCGGCCCCCATCCTCAAGCAGATGGTCACCGCGGGAATGAAGGGCCGAAAGTCCGGCAAGGGCTTCTACAGCTACGAAGCACCCGGGTCATCGAACGTCGTCCCCGATGCCCTGACCCCGGCAGCCGGCGGCGCGCTGGGCGCAGGTCGGAGCGTGGAGAAGGTGGGGGTGGTCGGATCGGGAACGATGGCCACAGGCATCATCGAGGTGTTCATCAAGTCCGGATTCCAGACCGTGTATGTCGCGCGATCCGACGAGAAGGTGGCCACGGTCCGTGCCGCGCTGGAGCGCTCGCTGGCCAAGGCTGTGCAGCGCGGCAAGCTCAGCGAGGAGGCGCAGGCCGAGGCTCTGGCCCGTGTCACTGGGACCACCACGCTGGACGACCTGGCCGATGTCGACCTCGTGGTTGAAGCCGTGGTCGAGGAGATCGGGGTCAAGACGACGCTGTTCTCGAACCTCGATGAGATCTGCAAGCCCGGCGCAGTGCTGGCGACAACCACCTCGAGCCTGCCCGTGGTCGAGATGGCCGCAGTCACGAGTCGGCCGGCAGACGTGGTCGGTATGCACTTCTTCAACCCGGCGGCCATCATGAAGCTCGTCGAGATCGTGGCGCATGTGTCGACCGCCCCGGATGTCCTGGCCACTGCCGCCGACGTGTGCCGGCGCACCGGCAAGCACGCGGTGCACTGCGGTGACAGGGCGGGCTTCATCGTCAACGCGCTGCTCTTCCCGTACCTCAACGACGCCGTGCGGATGCTCGAGGCGCACTACGCGTCGGCCGACGAGATCGACCTGGCGATGAAGATGGGTTGTGGCCTGCCGATGGGTCCCTTCGCGCTGCTCGACGTCGTCGGCAACGACGTCTCGTTGGCGATCCAGCAGACCCTGTACCGGGAGTTCCGCGAGCCCGGGTTCGCCCCGGCCCCGATGCTCGAGCACCTGGTCACGGCAGGGTACCTGGGCCGCAAGACGGGCCGCGGATTCCGCTCCTACGCGAAGTAGGGCTCAGGCCTCGCGGTCCATCGCCGCGAACGTGGGGAGATCGTTCCAGCGCTGCATGCTGCCGGCCCACGTGGTCGGCAGGGGTGCCGTGCCCGGCAGGACCGCACCCACGATGCCGTCCAGGGCGATCCGGGCGTACTTCTCGCCGACCCACAGGTGCTTGGCGCCCTCGACGCCGATGATCTGGGCCTGCCCCACGTCGGCGAAGCGGCTCCTGACGTCCGCGGGTCCGGCGAACTCGTCGAACTCGGGGACCAGTGCGGTGATCGGCCGATGTGACTGCGCCCAGCCCGCGACGTCCGTGTCATCCGACCAGCGTCCGGGCGGCGAGAGCAGCACCGCGCCGACCGTGGGTTCCACGTTGCCCCAGCGCAGGATCACGTCGGTGCCGAACGACCAGCCGACCAACCACGGATCCAGGAATCCCTGGGAGACCACCTCGGCCAGTGCGGCGGTGAGGTCCTGTCCCTCGCCGACGTTCGACTCGAACGCACCCTCGCTGGTACCGCCGCCGGCAGTGGTACCACGTGTGTTGAAGCGCAGGACGCCGATCCCGGCCAACGCGGGCAGGCGCCACGCGGCCTTGCGGATGAGGTGGCTGTCCATCGACCCGCCGTGTGTGGGCAGCGGGTGGCAGAACACGATGACTGCGCGTGGATCAGTGTCCGCGGGCAGGGACCACTCGCCCACGAGGCGCACGCCGTCCTCGGTGAGCAGCGAGATCGGATGTCGCCGTGCGGGCAGGATCGAGTTGGCCGAGATGTGGGTCACGTCTCAAGGGTAGGTCCCCGCGCGACGGTGGGCCCCCGGCCCTGCGCGACCTGCGGGCGGGGATGCTCGGCGCCCGGTCAGGCAGGTCCGCGTCGCGAGCGGGCCTGCCAGCACGGGGTGTGCCAGTGCCGGCGGTAGTCCTCGCCGTCGTGCCGGTCGGCTCGCCAGGCGACCACGTGGGCGATCCCTGGGCGGATCTCCTGCTGGCACCCCGGGCAGCGGTACGCCTTCGTGGCACCCGCCCCCGTGATGCGCCGGACGTGCCATTCGCCGTCGGGATGGGACTGGGAGGCCTGGACCGAGCCAACCGGGCGCGGGGGAGCTGCCGCATCGACACGGCGGTTCTTGCGACCCATGTGATCACCGTAGCTGCCTGATTCGCAAGGACGAGTGAGATCGACGTGAGGCTCGTGGAGGATGTTGGGCCGCATGTGGTCGGCCCCTGCACACCGGTAGCCTCGGGGGATGATTCACCACCATGAGTCCGGGGCCGGTCCGGACGTCGTCCTGCTGCACGCGTTCCCCGTCGACGCCACGCTCTGGACGCCCCAGCGGATCGCCCTTGCCGACGCTGGGTTCCGTGTCATCACCCCCGATCTGCCCGGATTCGGAGGCAGCGCGCTGCCAGATGCCACTCCGAGCCTGGATGTCATGGCCGACGAGGTTGCTGGGCTGCTGGACCTGCTGGGTGTGCGGGAGGCAGTCGTCGGCGGATTGTCCATGGGTGGCTACGTGGCGATGGCGATGCTGCGCAGGCATCCCGAGCGGGTGTCCCGGCTGGTCCTGGCAGACACCAAGGGCACGGCGGACACACCGGAGGCGGCGGCCAACCGCGAGGCGGTCGCCCGAGGAGTTGAGGCGGCAGGTTCAACCGGTGACCTCGCCGAGGCCATGCTGCCCAACCTGCTCGGGGCCACGACCCGTGCGCAGCGTCCCCACGTCGCTGACACAGTGCGGCGGTGGATCAGGGCCCAGCCTGCGGCTGCGGTGGCCTGGGCCCAGCGCGCCATGGCTGCGCGCCCAGACTCTGTCGTGGACATCACCGCGTTCGGTCGGCCGGTGCTGGTCCTGCACGGCGACGAGGACCTCATCTCACCTGCCCCTGACGCCGCGATCATGGCCGATGCCGCCCGTTCCGGGGGCAGCGCCACGACAGTCGTGGAGATCGCCGGAGCAGGACACCTGACGGCGGTGGAGGATCCCGACCAGGTCAGCCGGGCGCTGCTGGAGTGGCTCGGGACGCCCTGAGCCCGCCCGCCCAGCCGGTATCCGGCAGGGCAAGTCTCCCGGTCACCGGGCGTGCTTGCCGTTGCCGTTCGCAGCGCGAAGGCGGGCCAGCGTGCCGAGTGCCTCCACCATCTCGGTGGGTCCGGGCACCCGGTGCCGAGCCAGGCTCTGTCCGGGTCCCACCCTGATCGCGACATCGGTCGATCGAAGGACGGCCATCGCAGACTCGTCGGTGACGTCGTCACCGGCGAACAGGACCTGTTGATCGGGGTCGGCGTCGATGAGCGCCCGCAGGGCCGAGCCCTTGTCCAGCGGCCGGACGGAGATCTCGATCACGAGCTTGCCCTCGAGGCAGAACGTGCCCTCAGTCCGATGGGCGATGTCACGGACCAGGTCAGTGGCCTGCGCACCCTGCGGGTCCGGCATCCCACGGACGTGGACGGCCAGGCCGGCGGGCTTGTCCTCGACGCGGATCCCGGGCAGTCCGGCCACCGCGCCGGCAACCTCGGACCGGATCCCGGTCAGCAGCGCCGACTCCTTGGCCGACAGCGGGACGGGGGGGCCAGACTCCTGCCCGTGTGAGCCGATCAACCCGGCCACCTGGCCCGCGCCGCTGACCTGCGCGAGGTCATCGCGAGCGCGACCGGACAGCAGGAACACCGCCGTGCCCGGGATCGAGGCGAGCTGATCAAGCCGATCCAACGCCCCGGTCAGCGGGCGCGCATCGGAGGGAACCGCAACGATGGGCGAGATGGTGCCGTCGAAGTCGAGCACGACGAGCACCCGCTCGGCGCGCGCGAGGCCGGCCAGGGCAGCCTGGAGCTCAGGTGTCATCGTGAGTCCGTTCCGGGAGGCTGGCGAGGAACTCCCGGGCCCATCGGGCGACATCGTGGCTGAAGACACCTGAACGCAACGACGCCATGCGGGACTGCGCGCTCAGGTCCGGCTCGTTCACCGCGCGCATGATCGTGCGCTTCATGCCACCGATGTCGTAGGGATTGGTCAGCCAGGCGTCGGTCATCTGCTCGGAGGCGCCCGTGAACTCGCTGAGGACCAGCGCACCGCGATTGTTGATCCGGGCAGCCACGTACTCCTTGGCCACCAGGTTCATCCCGTCGCGCAGCGGGGTCACCAGCATCACGTCCGCTGCGCAGTACAGGGCCGCGAGCTCCTCGGGTCCCATCGCCTGGTGCATGTAGTGGATCGGGTTCGTGCCCAACGGACCCAGTGATCCATTCGCGCGGCTGACCAGCAGCTCCACGTCGGAGCGGATCTTCTGGTACTCCTCGACCTTCGCCCTGGTCGGGGGCGCCACCTGGATGAAGGCGGTGCGTTTGGGGTCCAGCTCCCCATCCAGGAGAAGCTCGGTGACGGCCTGGATCCGGACGTCGATCCCCTTGGTGTAGTCCAACCGGTCGACCCCGAGCAGCAGGACGTCCGGATCGCCGACGTCGGTACGGATCTGCTTGGCCCGTTGCTGGACCTCGGGAAGAGCTGCAAGGTCCGCGTAGTCGCTGGCCCGGATGCCGATCGGGAACGCGGCCACCGTGACGCGGCGCATGCCGGTGGCCTCCTCGACCTCGAAGCCCCCCTCGACCTCCTGTGCGTCGAGGAACCGGCCGACGAGCCGCCGGAAGTTCACGGCCGCGTCGTTGGTCTGGAAGCCGACGACGTCGGCGCCCATCAGTCCTTCGAGGATCTGGGTGCGCCACGGCAGCTGGCTGAACACCTCCACAGGCGGGAACGGGATGTGCAGGAAGAACCCGATCCGCAGGTCCGGGCGCCGCTCGCGCAGCATGCTGGGCACCAGCTGCAGCTGGTAGTCGTGCACCCAGACGCGCGCTCCCATCGGAGCCGTCTGCGCCACCAGGTCGGCGAACCGCTCGCTGACTCGGCGGTGGGCCTCGAACTGGCTGCGATGGTAGACGGGGGCGACGATGCCACCGTGGTAGTTGGGCCACAGGGCGCCATTGGAGAAGCCGTCGTAGTGCGCGGTGATCTCGGACCGGGACAGCGGCACCTCGACGAGCTCGAGGTCACCCACGAGCGCCGGAGGTTCGGGAGGGGCAGCCGAGGAACCGGCAGGATCCTCGGTCGCCTGGCCGCTCCAGCCCACCCAGATCGCCTCCTGTCCGCGCAGGACGGACTCCATCGCCGAGACGAGCCCACCCGGAGCCCGGCGCCAGCCCTCATCGGCATCGAACTCCAGGGGAAGGCGGTTGGCGACGATCACCAGGTCGGGTCCACCTTCACGATCCTTGCCGCGCCGTCGTGATCTCCTGTCGAACCTCACCGGGGAAACATCTCCTCTTCCTAGAAGTCGTGGTCGTGTTCCCGCAGTTCAAAGGTCAGGAACCCGAACGGGGGGAGCGTGAGCAGGTAGGGCAACTCTCCGATCGCGGGGAACTCCACACCGCCGAGCAGCTCGATCGGACGCAGCCCGGCGTACTCGCTCAAGCCCAGTTCCACGGGCTGGGCGGCTGCCGAGAAGTTGGCGACACACAGGACAGTCCGGTGGCGTGCGGAATCCGGCGTGCGGGTGTAGCCGAGGACTGCGCTGTTGGTCACGGGCAGGAGGCTCAGGCCGCCTGTCCCGAAGATCGGGTGCTCTCGGCGAACCTTGATCATGAGCCGCATCCACTGCAGGAACGACGACTGGTTGCGTCGGCTGGACTCGACGTTGCGCACCCCGAACCCGTACACCGGGTCCATCGACGGAGGAAGGTAGACGGAGGCGAAGTCGGCGCGGGAGAAGCCACCGTTGCGGTCCGGGGTCCACTGCATGGGGGTCCGGACGCCGTCGCGATCACCCAGGTTCACGTTGTCGCCCATGCCGAGCTCGTCGCCGTAGTAGAGGATCGGCGTGCCCGGCAGGGTGAACAGCAACGAATGCAGCAGCTCGGCCTGGCGACGGTCGTTGTCCACGAGTGGGAACAGGCGCCGGCTGATCCCCACGTTGCGGCGCATCCGTGGGTCGGTGGCGTACTGCTGGTACATGTAGTCCCGCTCCTCGTCGGTGACCATCTCCAGGGTCAGCTCGTCGTGGTTGCGCAGGAAGATGCCCCACTGGCAGCCCTCAGGGATCGACGGGATGCTGGCCAGGATGTTCTCCACCGAGGTGGCGTCCTGGCGGCGCAGGGCCATGAACATGCGGGGCATCAGGGGGAAGTGGAAGCACATGTGGCACTCGTCGCCGTTGCCGTAGTACTCCACCACATCCTCGGGCCACTGGTTGGCCTCCGCCAGCAGCACCGTGCCGGGGAATCGCTCGTCGACGTGCGCGCGCAGGCGCTTGAGGAAGTCGTGGGTCTGGGGGAGGTTCTCCCCGTTGGTCCCGTCCGCCTCGAACAAGTAGGGCACGGCGTCCAGCCGGAACCCGTCCAGGCCGAGGGCCAGCCAGTGGTCGACGACGTCGAGCATGGCCTGCTGGACGTCGGGGTTGTTGTAGTTCAGGTCCGGCTGGTGGCTGTAGAAGCGGTGCCAGTAGAACTGCCCCCGCTGGCTGTCCCAGGCCCAGTTGCTGGACTCGGAGTCGACGAAGATGATCCGCGCCTCGGACCATGTGGTGTCGTCGTCGGACCAGACGTACCAGTCGGCCTTGGGATTGTCCCTGCTCGAGCGGGACTCCTGGAACCACGCGTGCTGGTCAGAGGTGTGGTTGACCACGAGGTCAGCCACCACGCGGATCCCACGCTTGTGGGCCTCGTCGATCAGGGTGATGGCGTCGTCCAGGGTCCCGTAGTCGGGGTGCACCGACACGAAGTCGGCGATGTCGTACCCGCCGTCCTTGAGCGGGGAGTCGTAGAACGGCAGCAGCCAGAGGCAGTCCACGCCGAGCCACTGCAGGTAGTCCAGCTTCGCCGTCAGGCCACGCAGGTCGCCGTTGCCGTCGGCGGTCGCATCGAAGAATCCACGGACGAACACCTCGTAGATGACCGCGTTTCGGTACCACTCAGGGTCGGACTCGCCTGAGTGGCTGAACGAACCTGGAAGGGGCATATGGCGAGATTAGACCCCGCGGAACCGGTTGATGGCCGTGATGTGCTTGGCGCGCTTGGCCTCGTCGCGCACGCCCAGGCCCTCCTCCGGGGCCAGGCACAGCACGCCGACCTTGCCCTGGTGCAGGTTGCGGTGCACCTCGAGGGCGGCCTCCCCGGTCTGCTCCAGTGGGAAGGTCTGGGACAGGGTCGGGTGGATCAGGCCCTTGTCGATCAGCCGGTTGGCCTCGTAGGCCTCGCGGTAGTTGGCGAAGTGTGAGCCGATGATCCGCTTGAGGTTCATCCAGAAGTAGCGGTTGTCGTACTCGTGCATGTAGCCCGAGGTGGAGGCGCACGTGGCGATCGTGCCGCCCTTGCGGGTCACGTAGACCGAGGCGCCGAAGGTCTCCCGTCCGGGGTGCTCGAAGACGATGTCCACGTCCTCGCCGCCGGTGAGCTCGCGGATGCGCTTTCCGAACCGCTGCCACTCCTTGGGATCCTGAGTGTTCTCGTCCTTCCAGAACTTGTAGCCCTCGGCCTTGCGGTCGATGATCAGCTCGGCGCCCATCTTGCGACAGATGTCGGCCTTGTCCTCGCTGGACACCACGCAGATCGGGGTGGCCCCACCGTTGAGCGCCATCTGGGTGGCGTAGGATCCCAGGCCGCCGGAGGCCCCCCAGATCAGGACGGTGTCGCCCTGCTTCATCCCGGCGCCGTTGCGCGACACGAGCTGGCGGTAGGCCGTGGAGTTCACCAGGCCAGGCGCGGCAGCCTCCTCCCAGGTCAGGTGCGCGGGCTTGGGCATGAGCTGGTTGGACTTGACCATGGCGATCTCGGCCAGGCCGCCGAAGTTCGTCTCGAAGCCCCAGATGCGCTGCTCAGGGTCCATCATCGTGTCGTTGTGACCGGCGGGGCTCTCCAGCTCGACGCTCAGGCAGTGCGCGACCACCTCATCCCCGGGCTTCCACGCGTTGACGCCCGGGCCGGTGCGCAGGACAACGCCAGCCAGGTCGGATCCGACGATGTGGTAGGGCAGGTCATGTCGCTTGGCCAGCTCGTGGGTGCGCCCGTAGCGGGCCAGGAACCCGAAGGTGCTCACCGGCTCGAACATCGCTGTCCACACCGTGTTGTAGTTGATCGCCGAAGCCATCACAGCCACGAGCGCCTCACCTGGGCCGAGCTCGGGGATCGGAACATCGTCCAGGTGCAGCGACTTGCGCGGGTCCTTCTCCCGGGTCGGCATCCCGGCGAACATCTGCTCCTCGTCCTTGTGCACCGTCACGGCGCGGTAGGACTCCGGGAGCGCCAACTGGGCGAATCCCTCCTCGCGGTGCGCGTCAGCGAGGATGGCATCAAGGATCTGCTTCACAGGGGGCCTCCAGGGGATTTCGACCGGGTCGTCGTTCTCAGGTTACTGCCCGGTAACCCGGGGATGACAGTCGGGGATCAGTGTGCGGATTGCCCGGCGGCCGGCTGGACCAGCTCGACCAGGACCCCACCGCAGTCCTTGGGGTGGACGAAGTTCACCCGCGAGCCCGCGGTCCCGTTCTTCGGGGTGTCGTAGAGCAGGCGGACCCCTGCGGCCCGCAGCCGGGCACTCGCCTCGTCGATGTCAGCGACCCGGAATGCCAGCTGCTGCATGCCCTCCCCGCTGCGGGCCAGGAACTTGCCGATGGGGGAGTCCTCGCGCAGGGGAGCCAGCAGCTGCAGGAAGGACCCGGATCCGGCGATGTCGATCATGGCCTCGCGCACGCCCTGCTCCTCATTGACCTCCTCGTGCACGCTGTGCAGGCCGAACGCCCGCTGGTAGAAGGCGATCGAGGCGTCCAGGTCGGCCACTGCGAGCCCCACGTGGTCGATGCGCTCGACCAAGGGCCCCAGGGCGCTCACGGCTGGGGCCCCCGCAGTCCCTGCTGTGGTGTCGGGCGTGTCCATGTGCTGCCACCTTCCTGGTCCGACGGGCGCCCAGAGGGCAGTTGTCGTGGCCCTCAGCGGCGAGGGCCCACCGTCGCAATCAGCCTACGCCGTGGGGCAATGCGCCCTGCACGGTGCAGGGTGGCCCGAGCCGGGGTCCGCCCGGCTCCAGGGCGCCGGACGTGTGCTGGTCGGGACGGAGCCGGTGTGCCTGACCCGCGCTGGCGTGGATATCGTGGCCCTTGAGCAACACCTGACCGATGAGAGAGAGGCACACCATGTCCGGATCCGTGATTGTTGCCGGCGCGCGCACCCCGATGGGCCGACTGCTGGGCTCGCTGAAGGGGTTCTCGGCGGCCGACCTCGGCGGGATCGCCATCAAGGGTGCACTGGACAAGTCGGGAGTCAGCCCGGATCAGGTGGACTACGTGATCATGGGTCACGTGATCCAGGCCGGGGCCGGCCAGATCACCGCCCGACAGGCGGCCATCGCCGGAGGCATCGGCCTCGACGTGCCTGCACTGACCATCAACAAGGTGTGCCTGTCCGGGATCGATGCGATCGCCCTGGCCGATCAGCTGATCCGCGCCGGTGAGTTCGAGGTCGTGGTGGCCGGCGGGATGGAGTCGATGACCAACGCCCCGCACGTCCTGGTCGGCAGCCGCGAGGGCGTGAAGTACGGCGACTGGACGATGCTGGACTCGATGGCCCACGATGCGTTGTTCTGCGCGATCGACCAGGTGGCCATGGGCAAGTCCACCGAGGCCCACAACGCCAAGTACGACCTCAGCCGCGAGGAGCAGGACGAGTTCTCGGCACGTTCCCACCAGCTGGCCGCACGTGCTGCCAAGGACGGGTTGTTCGACGATGAGATCGTCACGGTCTCGATCCCGCAGCGCAAGGGCGACCCCATCGAGTTCAGCCACGACGAGGGGGTGCGCGCCGACACCTCTGCGGAGTCCCTGGCCCGGCTGCGTCCTGCCTTCACCAAGGACGGCACCATCACGGCGGGTTCGGCCTCACAGATCTCCGACGGAGCAGCAGCCGTGGTCGTGATGAGCAAGGCGAAGGCCGAGGAGCTCGGCCTGGAGTGGATCGCGGAGATCGGGGCCCACGGCGTGGTCGCCGGTCCCGACGCCTCCCTGCAGGAGCAGCCGGCCAACGCCGTGATCCGCGCCTGTGAGCGTGAGGGCATCGCCCCGGCGGACCTTGACCTGCTCGAACTCAACGAGGCGTTCGCTGCGGTCGGCATCGTGTCGACGCGCAAGCTGGGTGTGGATCCGGAGAAGGTCAACGTCAATGGTGGCGCCATCGCGATGGGGCACCCCGTGGGGATGTCCGGTGCACGCATCGTGCTGCACCTGGCCCACGAGCTGCGCCGGCGTGGTGGCGGTGTCGGCGCGGCTGCGCTGTGCGGTGGTGGCGGCCAGGGTGACGCCCTGATCCTGCACGTGCCATCAGCCTGAGACAGCAGGGTCGGCGCTGCGGGAGGAGTGCAGGTGGCACGCACGCTCGACCTTGACGTGCTGGTGAGCGCGGCCCGATCGGGCGATCCCCGGTCGGTGGGCCGACTCATCACGCTGGTCGAGGATGGGGCCCCGCAGCTGCGCGAGTTGATGTCCGCATTGGCCGCCGACACCGGTCAGGCACACATCGTGGGCCTGACCGGGTCGCCGGGGGTGGGCAAGTCGACCACGACATCGGCCCTCGTGAGCCACTTGCGGGCCGCAGGCCGGCGCGTCGGTGTGCTGGCGGTCGACCCCTCCTCACCGTTCTCGGGAGGAGCTCTCCTGGGTGACCGTATCCGGATGCAGGAGCACGCAACCGACTCCGACGTCTTCATCCGCTCCATGGCCTCCCGGGGCCACCTGGGGGGGCTGGCCTCCACCACCCCCCAGGCCGTCCGCGTCCTCGAGGCAGCCGGATGTGATCCCGTCCTTGTCGAGACTGTGGGCGTGGGGCAGTCGGAGGTGGAGGTGGCCGGCGAGGCGGACACGACGATCGTGCTGCTCGCGCCCGGGATGGGCGATGGCATCCAGGCCGCCAAGGCCGGGATCCTGGAGGTGGGCGACATCTTCGTGGTGAACAAGGCCGACCGGGATGGTGCCAACACCACCGCCCGCGAGCTCCGGCACATGATCAGCCTGGGCACATCCGACCAGGGCGCCTGGCACCCGCCTGTGCTCAAGGTCGTGGCGACCCAGGGCACGGGCCTGCCGGAGCTCGTCGATGCCATCGGGGCGCACCGCGCATGGTTGGACTCCTCCGGGACAGGTCCGCTCCGGCGCCGGGCGCGGGCCCGTTCCGAGATCCAGGGCATTGCGTTGGCGGCCCTGCAGGAACGGTTCGCCGGCATAGGTGGAGATGGCGCCCTGGACTGCCTCGCAGACGACGTCGCGGCGGGGCGGTTGGACGCGTTCACGGCTGCTGACCGGATCGTTGCGTCCATCTAGGTCGAAGAGCGGAGGGCCATGAGTCCCGATGGCGATCAGGCTGGCCAGTACGGGTACTTCGATGATCCTGCTCGTGAGTATGTGATCACCGATCCGCGGACGCCGGTGAAGTGGGTGAACTACATCGGTTCCCTGCAGTTCGGCGGGATCGTGGACCACACCGGTGGTGCCGTGCTCTGCGCAGGTGATCCCGGCCTGAACCGGATCACCAAGTACATCCCGCAGACCCCGGCCTCGGACTTCAAGGGTTCCACGTTGTACTTGAGGCTGACTCGCGCTGGTTCCGTGCGGATCGTCAGCCCCTTCTTCACACCCGGGCTCGAGGAGCTCGACCACTACGAGTGCCGCGTGGGGTTGTCCTACCAACGGATCATCTCGGAGGTGGCCGGCGTCCGGGTGGATGTGACCATCTTCGTGCCCCCGGGCGACCCGGTGGAGATCCGCGACATCACGGTGACCAATCTCGGCGACGATGCCGTGGAGGTCGAGGCGATCCCGGTGGTGGAGTACAGCCACTTCGACGCCTTGAAGCAGCTGGCCAATGCCGACTGGGTGCCCCAGACGATGATGAGTGAGGCCCTGGAGCTGGACGCAGGTCGCATGGCCCTGCTCCAGTACGCATTCATGCGCAAGGACGCAGCCGTCAACTTCGTGAGTGCCTCGATACCGGTGCAGTCGTTCGAGAGTGACCGCGCACGCTTCCTCGGGGCCAACGAGTACGGGACATGGCGCCGGCCCGGCGCCCTGCTTGCCCGATCCCTGTCCAACTACGAGGCGCGCCGTGGGGACAACATCGGGGCACTGCGCCTGGATCTGGGGACGCTGGTGCCGGGCGCCCAGAAGCGCGTCGCGACCTTCCTCGGGCAGGCGCCGCGGGCTGACGTGTCCGGCATCGTGGGCAGGTACGCCGACCCAGTGGCCGTCGATGCGGCGTTGGCGCAGCAGGCCCAGTCGTGGGAGTCAGCGCTGTCCGCCTTCCAGTGCCGCACGCCCGATCCCGCCTTCGACTCCATGGTCAACATCCACAATGCCCGCCAGTGCCTGGTCACGATGAACTGGTCGCGCTACCTGTCGCTGTACCAACTGGGCATCGGCACCCGGGGCATCGGCTTCCGGGACAGCTCCCAGGATGTGATGGGAGCCCTCGTCGCCGACCCCGACACGTCGTGGGCGCTGATCGCGCGCTTGCTGAGCTTCCAGCGCGCGGACGGCTCGGCCATGCACCAGTTCTACCCGGCGACGATGCACGCCGACCACGGGGACGCGGCCGAGGAGCCCGAGAAGGGCAAGCTGACCTACGGCGATGACCACCTGTGGATCATCCTGGCGGTCACGGCCTTCGTGAAGGAGACCGGCAACCTGGCCCTGCTGGACCAGGAGATCACGTTCTACGAGGCGGGGACTGCCCTGGCAGACACGTGAGTCCGCCACGGTCCTGGAGCACCTGGTCCGGGCACTCGAGTACACCCGGAGCCACGTGGGACGCAACGGGCTGCCACTGCTGGGGTATGCCGACTGGAACGACACCGTCAACCTCCCCGGAAACGCTGAGAGCGTGTTCAACGCCTGCCTCTATGGCCATGCGCTGCTCGAGATGGCGTCGCTGTGCCAGCACCTGGGGCGCGACGAACAGGCCGAGGCCTACCGCGCGGACCACCAGACCATGTCGGAGCGGGTCAACGTCCGCGCCTGGGACGGCCAGTGGTACGCGCGCTACTTCACCGAGGACGATGAGCCGCTCGGCTCGCACACCAACAGCCACGGCAGCCTCTACACGAATGCCCAGTCGTGGGCGGTGCTGGCGGGCTTCGCGCCCCCGGACCGCGCCACCATGGCCCTGGACTCGGTGCGTGAGCGCCTCAACACGCGGTTCGGCATCCGGCTCAGCGGCCCCGGATACCAGGGCTACGACCCGGAGATCGGTGGCGTCACCAGCTACCCGCCCGGCGCCAAGGAGAACGGTGGGATCTTCCTGCACTCGAACCCGTGGGTGATGATCGCCGAGACGATGCTCGGCCGCGGTGACCGTGCCTACGAGTACTACTGCCAGATCAACCCCGCCCAGCGCAACGCCGACATCGACCTGTTCGAGGTTGAGCCCTACTGCTACCCACAGAACATCCTCGGTGATGAGCACCCGCAGTTCGGCCTGGGCCGCAACAGCTGGCTGTCCGGGACAGCCTCCTGGACCTATCAGGCTGCGACCAGGTTCATCCTCGGGATCCGACCCGAGCATGACGGTCTGGTCGTGGATCCGTGCATCCCACCGGACTGGGAGTCCTACGAGGTCGTGCGCCGGTTCCGGGACGCGAACTACCGGATACGGGTCCGCAATCCCAGGGCGGTCAGCAGCGGCGTGGTCAGGCTGACGGTGGACGGCCGGGACGTCGAGGGCCACATGGTGCCAATCCTCGACGCCGGTGAGCACACGGTCGAGGTCGAGCTCGGCCCGGCTCCACGGGGGGCACCACGTCCGGTGCCCGGATCCCTCCAGCCCGGGGTGCGCTGAGCGGGGGTGCCGACAGCGACGCCACCCCTGCGACGAGTACGGTGACGTGCGTCGCCTAGGAGGAGGACGGGATGGCCGAACACGGGCGGGACCAGTGGGAGCAGGACTACGACGCTGCGCTGGCGGGCGGCGGCGTGCGCGATGCCGACTTCACCACGCTGTCAGGTGACGCCGTCGACCCCGTCTACGGGCCCGCGGACGGTACCGAGCCCGTGGCCCAGATCGGCTGGCCGGGCCAGTTCCCGTTCACCCGCGGCCTGCACGCCAGCGGCTACCGCGGGCGGCTGTGGACCATCCGCCAGTTCGCCGGCTTCGGCAACGCCGAGCAGACCAACGGACGGTTCCGCGACATCCTCGCCGCGGGCGGCGGCGGGCTGTCGGTCGCCTTCGACATGCCGACGCTCATGGGCCGGGACTCCGACGACCCGCTGGCCCGGGGCGAGGTCGGCCACTGCGGCGTTGCCATCGACTCCGCCGCTGACATGGAGGTCCTGTTCGCGGGGATCCCACTGGCCGAGGTCACCACGTCCATGACCATCTCGGGGCCGGCCGTACCGATCTTCGCGATGTACGTCGTCGCCGCGGAGCGGCAGGGCGCGGACATCAGCCGTCTCGACGGGACCCTGCAGACCGACATCTTCAAGGAGTACACCGCCCAGAAGGAGTGGCTCTTCGGCCCCGAGCCGCACCTGCGCCTCATCGGTGACCTGATGGAGTGGACCGGTTCCCACGTCGCGCGGTACAAGCCCCTGAGTGTCTCGGGCTACCACATCCGGGAAGCGGGCTCCACGGCTGCACAGGAGTTGGCGTTCACCTTGGCCGACGGGTTCGGGTACGTGGAGCTGGGCCTGTCCCGTGGGCTGGACGTCGAGCAGTTCGCCCCCGGGCTGTCGTTCTTCTTCGACGCACACATCGACTTCTTCGAGGAGATCGCCAAGTTCCGGGCCGCCCGGCGGATCTGGGCCCGCTGGCTGCGCGACGAGTACGGGGCTCGCACCCAGCGCGCCCAGTGGTTGCGGTTCCACACACAGACGGCTGGGGTGAGCCTGACGGCCCCCCAGCCGGACAACAACGTGGTCCGCACGGCCATCGAGGCGCTCGCGGCGGTTCTCGGTGGGACGAACTCGCTGCACACGAATGCGCTGGACGAGGTGCTCGCCCTGCCCAGCGACAGGGCCGCCCGGATCGCCCTGCGCACCCAGCAGGTGATTGCCGAGGAGACGGGTGTGGCCAATGTGGCCGATCCCTTGGGCGGGAGCTGGTACGTCGAGGCCCTGACCGACCGCATCGAGGCCCAGGCGGAGCAGATCTTCGCCCAGATCCGCCAGCTCGGCGCCCAGCGTCAGCCCGACGGACTCCATCCGATCGGTCCGATCACCTCCGGGCTGCTGGCGGGCATCGACAGCGGATGGTTCACCGGGCTGATCGCCGACGCCGCCTACGAGCACCAGCTGGCCATGGAGGATGGGCGCAAGCGGGTGGTCGGGGTGAATGTGAACACGGACACCATCGAGACGCCCCTGGAGATCCTTCGTGTCTCCCACGAGGTGGAGCAGGCCCAGGTGGCGACGCTGTCCGCACGTCGCGCAGCCCGGGACGGTGCGGCTGTCGATCGGGCGCTGGCCGAGTTGGCCCAGGCCTCGCGGGGGTCGGCCAACCTCGTCCCCCTGCTGATCGATGCGGCCCGGGCCGAGGCCACCTTGGGCGAGATGTGTGAGGTGCTGCGCCAGGAGTGGGGTACGTACCGGGAGCCGATCTAGATGACGGAACTGGGAGGGCGGGGACCGACCTGCCGACCGCCCATCCACGGCTCCGCGATCCGGATGGAACAATGGCGCCCATGAGCAACATGTCTGGTTACGGAGCAGTGGACCTCGGCGCCCTTGCCGCCGCGCGCGAGGCGCAGCAGCAGGCGGAGAAGCGCGCCAACGACCGGGTGTCCAACCCCAGCGCGCTGCAGGTGGTGGTTGATGCCACCGACGCCAGCTTCCAGGTCGACGTCATGGACCTGTCGATGCGCGTGCCGGTGGTCCTGGACCTCTGGGCCACGTGGTGCGGCCCCTGCAAGACGCTGTCACCCATCCTTGAGCGGCTGGCGCAGGAGGCTGGTGGCCGCTGGGTGCTGGCCAAGGTGGACGTGGACGCCAACCCGGCCATCGCCCAGGCCTTCCAGGTGCAGTCGATCCCCAGCGTCTTCGCGGTGGTCGGTGGGCGGCCGCTGCCCCTGTTCCAGGGCGCCCTGCCCGAGCCGCAGATCCGCGCGTACCTCGACGAGCTGTTCAAGGTCGCGGAGGCCAACGGGGTCGTCGGGACCCTCGCGGGCGACCCGTCGCCCGAGGGCTCCGAGGAGCCGGCGGAGCCCCCGGTCGACCCTCGGATGGAGGCGGCCTACGACGCGATCGAGGCCGGTGACTGGGCGGCAGCCCGTGCGGCCTACCAATCGATTCTGGACAGCGCCCCGGGTGATCCTGTGGCCAAGGCAGGTCTGGCACTCGTGGGGTTGTTCGAGCGGGTCGGCGGGGCCGACCACGCCCAGGTCCTGGCCAGCGCGGACGCCACCCCGGACGACCTGGAGGTCCAGGAGCGTGCGGCAGACGTGCTCGTCCTCGACGGGCGCCCGGTCGAGGCCTTCGCACGCCTCGTGGGGGCCATCCGCTTCACGGCAGGCACTGACCGCGACCGGCTGCGGACCCACCTGCTGGACCTGTTCGAGGTCGTCGGCCCGGACGACCCGGCCGTGGCCCGGGCGCGCATCGACCTCGCGAACGCCCTGTACTGAACGGGCCTGTCCGCCGCGTCCGGTCACCTCCAACTGCACCGGCGGGTCAGGACACGCAGCGGGTCACCCCTGCTCAGCCGAAGCGTCGGTGGCCATGATCGGTGCGTCGAAGCGCAGCCACACGGTGGCCAGAGGGGGGAGGGTGATCATCGCTGACGCGGGTCGACCGTGCCACTGCATCTCCTCGGCATTCACGCCCCCGAGGTTCCCCACCCCGGAACCGCCGTACTCCTCGGCGTCGGTGTTGAGGACCTCGGCCCAGTAGCCGGGGGCCGGCAGGCCCACGCGGTAGTCCCCGCGAACCACGGGGGAGAAGTTGGTGATCGAGGCGAGCACGGATCCGTCGCTGCCGACACGCAGCCACGAGAACACGTTGCCCGACGCATCGTTGGCATCGATCCACTGGAAGCCCTCGGGGGTGGCGTCCTGGTCCCAGAGCGCGCGGGTCTCACGGTAGGTCGTGTTCATGTCGCGCACGCAGTGCTGGACGCCGTAGTGGTCCTGGTACTCGCAGAGCCACCAGTCCAGGCCGCGCTCCTCGCTCCACTCCGATGTCTGGGCGAACTCCGAGCCCATGAACAGCAGCTGCTTGCCCGGATGGGCCCACATGTAGCCGAGGTAGGCGCGCAGGTTGGCGGCCTTCTGCCAGCGGTCCCCAGGCATCTTCTGGACCAGTGAGCCCTTGCCGTGGACGACCTCATCGTGGGAGATCGGGAGCACGAAGTGCTCGCTCCATGCGTACACCATCGCGAAGGTCATCTCGTTGTGGTGCCACATGCGATGCACGGGCTCGCGGGAGACGTAGTCCAGCGAGTCGTTCATCCAGCCCATGTTCCACTTCAGGCCGAAGCCCAGACCCCCGAGATACGTCGGTCGGGTGACACCGGGCCACGAAGTGGACTCCTCGGCGATCGTCACCACGCCGGGCAGGCGCTTGTAGACGGTGGCGTTCATCTCCTGCAGGAAGGCCACCGCGTCCAGGTTCTCGCGGCCCCCGTACTGGTTGGGCAGCCATTCGCCCTCGTTGCGGGAGTAGTCCAGGTACAGCATCGAGGCCACGGCATCCACGCGCAGGCCGTCGATGTGGTACTCCTCGAGCCAGTAGACGGCGTTGGACACCAGGAAGTTGCGGACCTCCGTGCGGCCGAAGTCGAAGACGTAGGTGCCCCAGTCGGGCTGTTCGCCACGGCGTGGATCGGCGTGCTCGTAGAGGGCCGTGCCGTCGAACCGGGCCAGCGCCCAGGCGTCCTTGGGGAAGTGGGCAGGGACCCAGTCGAGGATGACGCCGATACCGGCCTGGTGCAGGGAATCGACCACGAACCGGAAGTCGTCGGGCTTGCCGAACCGCGACGTGGGTGCGAAGTAGGAGGTCACCTGGTAGCCCCAGCTGGGGGCATAGGGATGCTCGGACACCGGCATGAGCTCGACGTGGGTGAAGCCCATCTCGCTGACGTACTCCACCAGTTGCTCGGCGATCTGGCGGTAGTCCAGCCCAAGGCGCCAGGAGCCGAGGTGGACCTCGTAGACGCTCATCGGGGAGTTGATGACGTCGCCCTCCGCCCGCTCGGCGATCCACTGGTCGTCGCCCCACGTGTAGTCGGAGGTGTAGATCACCGATGCGGTCGAGGGCGGCACCTCGGTGTGGAAGGCCATCGGGTCGGCCTTCTCCCGCCACACCCAGTCCTTGCCGAGGATGGAGAACTTGTACGTGCTTCCGGCCCCGATGTTCGGGATGAACAGCTCCCAGACGCCGGTGCTGCCCATGGTGCGCATGGGGTGGCCCGTGCCATCCCATCCGTTGAAGTCCCCGACCACGCGCACGCCCTCCGCGCTGGGGGCCCACACCGCGAAGGAGGTTCCGGTGATCTCACCGAAGGGGCTGTCGTAGGTGCGCTCGTGCGCACCGAGGGTCTTCCACAGCTCCTCGTGGCGGCCCTCGCCGATCAGGTGCAGATCGAGTTCGCCCAGGGTCGGCAGGAACCGGTAGGGGTCATCCGCGGGGATCATGCCCTGGCCGTAGTCCACGTCGATCGTGTAGGCCGGAACCGTCTCCCCGGGCAGGGCGACCACCCAGACGCCGCGGTGCTCGTGTGTCATCGGCAAGCGTCCGTCGGGCGTGACGACGACGACCTCCTTGGCCATGGGCCGCAGCACCCGGATGGTGGTCGCGCCCTCATAGGGGTGGGCGCCCAGGATCGAGTGCGGGCTGCTGCTGGCACCGTCGACGAGCCGGTCGATCTCCCCGGCGGCCAGCGGCTGCGGGGCAGGGCCTGTGCTCTTCGCCGCCTTGGCGGCCTTCCCGCCCTTGGAGGCCTTCCCGCCCTTGGCCTTGCCGGGATCAGCGGGGGTGGTGGACGGGGTCATGACATCCTCTCCAGAACAACGGCGTGTGCGCAGGTGTAGCTCGGATCGTGCCGGATGTAGTTGTGTGATCCCCAGGCCCAGGTCTGGCCCGTGATGAGGTCGCGGGCGACCACGCGCTCGTCTGAGCCGAACCCAAGAGCGTGGAGGTCCAGGTGCAGCGTGCCTGCCTGGGGGCTGTTGGGGTCCAGGACGCAGGTGACCACCACGACCTCGTCCCCGTGGCGCTTGGAGAACGCGATCATCTGCGAGTTGTCGATGCGCTCGAAGCGCAGGTTGCGCAGCTCGTGGAAGGCCGGGTGCTCACGTCGGATCTCGTTGAGCATCGTGAGGTAGGGCACGAGGCTGGTGTGTGAGGCGGCTGCCCAGTCCCGGGGGCGGTACTGGAACTTCTCGGAGTCGAGGTACTCCTCCTTGCCGGGGGCCAGTGCCTTGTGCTCGTAGATCTCGAAGCCCGCGTACACGCCATAGCTGGGGGACAGCAGGGCAGCAAGCGTGGCACGGATGGCGAAGGCGGCCTTGTTGCCCGACTGCAGGAAGAACGGGTTGATGTCGGGGGTGTTGACGAAGCAGTTGGGCCGCATGTAGTCAGCCGCCACCGTGCTGAGCTCGGTGAAGTAGGTCTCGAGCTCGAACTTCGTGTCGCGCCACGTGAAGTACGTGTAGCTCTGCTGGAAGCCCACGGTGCCCAGGGTCCGCATCATCGCGGGCCGCGTGAACGCCTCGGCCAGGAAGACCACATCCGGGTCAGTGGCGTAGATCCGGGCGAACAGCTCCTCCCAGAACTCCACGGCCTTGGTGTGCGGGTTGTCCACCCGGAAGATGCGCACCCCCTTGCCCATCCAGAGGCGCAGGATCCGCTCGCACTCGGCCACCAGGCCGTCGAAGTCCGCGTCGAAGGCGATCGGGTAGATGTCCTGGTACTTCTTGGGTGGGTTCTCGGCGTAGGCGATGGACCCGTCCGCCCGCGTGACGAACCACTGCGGATGTGCCTTCACCCAGGGGTGGTCCGGTGAGGCCTGAAGGGCGAAGTCGAGGGCGATCTCCAACCCGTTGGCGGCCGCGACGGACATGAAGTGCTCGAAGTCGGCCATCGTGCCCAGGTCCGGGTGGACGGTGTCGTGACCACCGGCCTCCGAGCCGATCGCCCACGGCGAGCCGGGATCGTCGGGCCCGGGGGTCAGCGTGTTGTTGGGTCCCTTGCGGAACGTGTGACCGATGGGATGGATCGGTGGCAGGTAGACCACGTCGAATCCCATCGCCGCCACGGCGGGGAGCCGCTTGGCGGCTGTGCGGAAGGTCCCGGAGCGTGGGGGATTGAGGGTCGCGCCCTCGGAGCGTGGGAAGAACTCGTACCAGGCGCCGTAGAGCGCCCGGGGGCGCTCCACCCGAACCGGCCATGGTCCCGAGAGGTGCGGCAGCTCGCGCAGGGGGAACTCGCGCAGGGCATCCTGCACGGCAGGGGCCTCCGCAGCGTAGAGGCGCTGCTCCGGGGTCTCGGCGGTGTCGCGCATCGCGGCCGCCGCCTCGGTGAGGACCTTGCGCGCGTGGGCGTTGCCCGCCTGCTGGGCAGCGCGGTCCAGAACCCGGGCACCTTCCTCGAGCTCCAGCTCCACGTCGATCCCGGCGGGGAGCTTGATCTCCGCCTTGTGCTTCCAGGTCTCGTACGGGTCGCCCCACGTCGCGATGTAGAAGCTCCAGTCCCCTTCGGCCTCGAGGCGGGCGTCAACCGTCCACCGATCGGGCTGCGTGGGGCCGACCTCATGCATCCGCAGCAGCGGGCCCTGCGGCTCGCCGAGGGTGAAGCCAGGTCCCTCGGGGAAGCCGGGCGGGACGAACTGGACCTCCACCCCCATCGCGTCATGTCCCTCCCGGAAGGCAGTCACGGAGACGGGGAAGGTCTCTGCGACCACAGCCTTCACCGGGTACCGACCGCCCTCAACGACGGGGCTGATGTCAATGCTGGGGTAGCGTCCGATCACGTGCGTGACGCTACTACCCGGGAGCGGGTGCGTGCCTGCTGGTGGCGCAGGCACGAGGCGCCAGCGACGTTGCCGGCCCAGCGGCCTGCGCTGCGGGTCCCCCGGGGGGTAACGTGCCGCGCGGAGGTGGGCGATGGCCGCAACTGTCAGTGACGTGGCGGCGCTTGCCGGTGTCTCCTCGGCGACGGTCTCCCGGGCGCTGCACGGCCACCGGGCCATCTCGGAGCCCACCCGGCGCAAGGTCGAGCAGGCGGCTGCGCAGCTGGGCTATGTGGCTGCGCAGCCATCCACGGACCGGTCCCGGGTCGCGGTCGTGATGCCGTACCTGGACCGCTGGTACTTCGCGCAACTGCTGGACAGCATCGAACGTGCCCTGGCCGGCAAGGGGATCCTGGTGATCATCCACCGGCTGCTCGACCTCGACGATCGGCGCCGGGCCCTGCTTGGTGACATCCCGCGTCGGGAGGCCGATGGAGTCCTGCTGGTCAACGTCCCGCCGGCTCCGGACGAGGCGGAACTCCTGTCCGGGCGCCATATTCCCCTGGTGCTGATCGGGGCCAACCTGACCGGCGTGCCCAGCGTCGAGATCGACGACGTGGCGGCCGGCAGGTCTGCCACCGCACACCTCGTGGCGCTCGGCCACCGTCAGATCGGGTTGGTGTCGGGCAGGCCCTTCGAACGCATCCCGTTCACAGCCCCCCCGGACCGCAAGCGAGGGTTCCTCCTCGCCCTCAAGGAGTCAGGGCTGGCCTGGGATCCGAACCTCGAGGTGAACGCAGATTTCACCGTCCGCGGAGCCCAGCGGGCGGTGATGGCACTGCTCGCTCGTGACGACCGTCCCACCGCGGTGTTCGCGGAGAGCGACGAGATGGCCTTCGGCGTCATCGCGGCTGCCCGTGAGCTGGGGCTGCGGGTTCCTGAGGACCTCTCGGTGGTGGGTCTCGACGACCATGAGGTGTCGGAGTCCGTGGGGCTGACGACGGTGGCCCAGCCGGTACGCACGTTGGGGGAACTCGCGGCCCTGCAGCTGGCGTCGATGATCAGCAATCAACTCGACGCCCACACCGTGGCCCGCGTAATGGTCCCGACCATTCTGGTCGTGCGCAAGACCACTGCTGCGCCAAGCGGCCGGCGCGACGCAGGCCGTCGCAGCCGCCACGGCAGCTGAGGGATCGGGCCAGGGCGCGCCGGCCCGGCTCGCTCTGATTCCGGAATCGACCGAGTGTCGAGGAAATCACGGTCACGTTACCGAATCGTTATCTGTTGCATGGATCTTGCACCGGCTTCGTTGTTGATGTCGCACACGGTTCGCGGGATGCTGCGAGAGCGGCGGTATCCCGCCCGATCCGACTACCAAGGAGATCATCTTCATGAGCAGTTCTCCCCGTTCCCGATGGCTGATGGCCGCGGCTGGAGCATCCAGCCTCGCGCTGGCCCTCACCGGGTGTTCCTCAAGCTCCGGCGGCGACACCGCCGCAGGCGGCGACGCATCCGGATCATCGGAGTGCGCAGCCTACGAGCAGTACGGCGACCTGTCCGGCAAGACGATCACGGTCTACACCTCGATCGTTGCCCCCGAGGACCAGCCGCACATCGATTCCTACATCCCGTTCGAGGAGTGCACCGGTGCGTCGGTGTCCTATGAGGGCTCCAAGGAGTTCGAGGCCCAGCTGAAGGTTCGTGCCGCTGCTGGAAACCCGCCCGACATCGCCTACATCCCGCAGCCTGGCCTGTTGGCGACCCTCGTGGCCGATGGCTATGTGGAGGCCGGCCCCGGCAGATGTCGAGGCCAACGTCGATGAGTACTTCGGCGAGGACTGGAAGGGCTACGGCAGCATCGACGGCACTCTCTACGCGGCCCCGCTGGGCGCCAACGTCAAGAGCTTCGTGTGGTACTCACCGTCGATGTTCGCGGACAACGGCTGGGAGATCCCGACCACGTGGGACGAGATGCTCACCCTCAGCGACACGATCGCCGCATCCGGCGTCGTGGACAAGCCGTGGTGCGCAGGCATCGGCTCGGGTGACGCCACCGGCTGGCCCGCCACGGACTGGGTCGAGGACGTCATGCTCCGCGTGAACGGTCCCGAGGTCTACGACCAGTGGGTCGACCACAGCATCCCGTTCAACGACCCGCAGGTCGCAGCGGCTGTGGACCAGGTCGGCAACATCCTCAAGAACGACGCATACGTCAACGGTGGCCTCGGCGATGTCAAGACCGTCGCCTCCACCGCGTTCCAGGATGGTGGCATCCCGATCCTGTCCAGTGCATGTGCCATGCACCGCCAGGCCTCCTTCTACGGCTCGAACTTCGCAGAGGCCGGTGCCACCATCGCTCCTGACGGTGACGTGTGGGCCTTCTACCTGCCCAGCCTCGACGGCACGACCAAGCCGACCCTCGGTGGCGGCGAGTTCGTGGGTGCGTTCTCGGATCGTCCCGAGGTCCAGGCCTTCCAGGCCTACCTCGCGTCCGCCGAGTGGGCCAACGCCAAGGCCGATGTCAGCCCGGCTGGCTGGGTGACGGCGAACAAGGGTGCGGATCCCACCAAGTTCGAGGGGATCGACCAGCTGTCGGTCGAGATCCTGCAGGATCCGGCCACGCAGTTCCGGTTCGACGGCTCGGACCTGATGCCCGCCGCAGTGGGCGCCGGCACGTTCTGGACGGGCATGACCGACTGGATCACCGGCAAGTCCACCCAGGACACCCTCGATTTCATCGAGCAGTCCTGGCCGACGGAGTGATTGACTAGAAATCCCTGCAGTACCGGGGGTCGGGCGGTGCAACCGCCGCCCGACCCCCGGGTTGCACGATGACTGAACTCGAGCGTCACGCCAGGAGGCCAGAGGACTGTGTCAACCGCCGAGAAGTTCCTCCAGATGTTCGCAGCACTTGGGCTCTTCGCAGTCACATTCACCGTTCTTCTCTTCGCCGTGAGCAAGGTGCGGGGTCGCAACAGCGAACGGGCGTTTGCCATCGGGTTCATCGGTCCCACGGCGATCATGCTCACGGTGGGGTTGATCTACCCGGCCATCCTGACGGTCATCGGATCGTTCAAGAACGCAAAGGGCACGGCGTGGGTGGGCCTCGAGAACTACGTCGAGCTCTTCACCACGACTGAGTACCAGCGAGTCCTGGTCAACACCGGCATCTGGGTCCTGCTGGTTCCCGTGGCAGCAACGGCCATCGGCCTTCTCTACGCGGTTCTCGTTGACCGCACACGCACGGAGTCGTTCTCCAAGGCGCTCGTCTTCCTGCCGATGGCCATCTCGATGGTGGGCGCAGGCATCATCTGGAAGTTCGTCTATGAGTTCAAGCCCACGCAGCTGCCCCAGATCGGGCTGGCCAACCAGTTGCTCAAGTGGTTCG
The DNA here is from genome assembly GCA_963697345.1 of uncultured Actinomycetes bacterium. GTDB lineage: Bacteria > Actinomycetota > Actinomycetes > S36-B12 > CAIYMF01 > Prado023. Next base: position 484,687 of record CAVONS010000008.1, read on the forward strand.
GGCTCGACACCTACCAGTTCCTGATCACCGATCCCTGGAACACCTTCTTCCTCATCGTCGTGATGGTCTGGATCCAGGCTGGGTTCGCGATGACGGTGCTGTCCGCATCGATCAAGGCGATCCCGGACGACATCATCGAGGCGGCCAAGCTCGACGGGGTCTCGGCCATGCAGATGTTCCGCAAGATCACAGTCCCGAGCATCCGCCCGGGAATCATCGTGGTCGTGACGACGATCGCCATCGGCACCCTGAAGGTCTTCGACGTCGTCCGGACCATGACTGGCGGACAGTTCAAGACCAGCGTCGTCGCCAACGAGTTCTACAACCAGAGCTTCCGGTACGACAACAACGGTCTGGGCGGTGCCCTCGCGGTGCTGCTGTTCATCCTGGTCGTGCCGATCATCGTGTACAACATCACCCAGCTGCGGAAGGCGGCCAACTGATGACTGCCATGAATCCAGCAGCGCACAGCATCCCGGAGACCGAGGAGCTCGTCCCCAAGAAGAAGGTCGGCAAGAAGGTCGAGGGGGGTGTCGCGGTACGCCAGAAGTCCGTCTGGGCCACGGTCATCGCGGCGGTCATCGCCATCTTGTGGACGATCCCCACGTTCGGGCTGCTCGTCACCAGCTTCCGTCCGCAGATCGACGTCCTGCGTTCCGGTTGGTGGACGGTCTGGCAGGACCCCCAATTCACGCTGGAGAACTACCAGGAGGCGTTGTTCGGGGGCACCACCAACCTGAGCACCTACTTCGTCAACTCCTTCATCATCACGATCCCAGCGGTGATCATCCCGATCTCGATCGCCTGCTTGGCGGCCTACGGGTTCGCATGGGTGAACTTCAAGCTCGCCCCGGTCCTGTTCGTCGCGGTGTTCGCACTGCAGATCGTGCCCATCCAGGTGACGCTGATCCCGCTTCTGAAGCTGTTCGTGAGCGCTGGCCTGGCCGGGACCTTCTGGCCGATCTGGATCGCGCACAGCATCTTCGCCCTGCCGCTGGCCATCTACCTGCTGCACAACTTCATGAGCGAGTTGCCCAAGGAGCTCTTCGAGGCGGCCCGAGTTGACGGTGCCGGCCACCTGACGATCTTCTTCAGGATCCTGCTGCCGCTGATGCTGCCCGCCATTGCGGCGTTCGCCATCTTCCAGTTCCTCTGGGTCTGGAACGACCTGCTCGTCGGCCTGACCTTCGGTGCCAGCCCTGAGGTTGCGCCGCTGACCGTGCGCATCGCTGAGCTGTCCGGCACGCGTGGATCTGCCTGGCACCTGCTCTCGGCCGGCGCGTTCATCTCGATGGTCGTCCCGCTGATCGTGTTCATCTCGATGCAGCGCTACTTCGTCCGCGGCCTGCTGGCCGGGTCGGTCAAGGGCTAGACCGTCCTCGTCGTCAGCGCGTGGCCACCCGCAGGAGCTTCGCGCTGAAGGGGGCCATGGGCAGTGCAGAGCTATGGCTGTGCACGTGGCCGGACTCGCCGGCGAAGCCCGCCACCGTGTCCACGACCGTCTCGTACTCGCGGCCGAAGGGGGGGCCGGGAAGGTGGAACGTGCCCGCGTGGGTACTTCCGTTGAGCACCAGCAGGAAGGCGTCGTCGCTGATCTTCTCGCCCTTCGGGCCCCGCGCCTGCAACTCGCCGGACAGGTACATGCCGATGACGCGGTTGTCGCTGAAGTGCCAGTCGGCCTCGGTGAACTCGCGCCCGTCCCCACGTAGCCACGCGAGATCCTTCGGGCGGCCGGCAGAGGGGGCGGTGCCCTCGAAGTAGTAGGGGCGCGCGAACACCGGATGTGCCCGCCTCAGGTGGATCACGCCGGCGGTGAACCGCAGGAGGTCGCGCTGCCAGGATTCGAGGCGCCAGTCGAGCCACGAGATCTCGTTGTCCTGGCAGTAGGCGTTGTTGTTGCCTGCCTGGGTGCGCCCAATCTCATCGCCTGCCGTGAGCATCGGCACGCCCGTGCTCAGCAGGAGGGTGGTGAGCAGGTTGCGCAGCTGTCGCTGGCGCAGGGCGATGATGTCTGGGTCGTCGGTCTCGCCCTCCACGCCGTGGTTCCATGAACGGTTGTTGTCGCTGCCGTCGCGGTTGTGCTCCTTGTTGGCCAGGTTGTGCTTGGCCGAGTAGGTGGTGAGGTCCCGCAGGGTGAATCCGTCATGTGCGGTCACGAAGTTGATCGACGCGTACGGGCGGCGGCCCTCGCTGGCATAGAGGTCGGCCGACCCGGCCAGCCGCCAGCCCAGCTCGGACAGGGAGCCGTAGCCGCGCCAGTAGTCGCGCGTGCAGTCGCGGTACTTGTCGTTCCATTCGGTCCACAGCGGCGGGAACTCACCCACCTGGTACCCACCGGCGCCGACATCCCAGGGCTCGGCGATCAACTTGACGGTCCGCAGCACAGGGTCCTGCTGGATCGTGGACATGAACGAGCCCAGCATGTCGACGTCGTGGAACGAACGGGCCAGTGCACTGGCCAGGTCGAAGCGGAAGCCGTCGACGTGCATCTCCGTGACCCAGTAGCGCAACGAGTCCATGATGAGCTGGAGCATGTGCGGCTGTGAAGCATCCGGGGTGTTCCCGCAGCCTGTGTAGTCCGCGTAGCGCCGGCCGTGGCTCAGGCGGTAGTAGCCCTCGTTGTCGATGCCACGGAACATCAGCGTGGGACCCTGCTCATTGCCCTCGGCGGTGTGGTTGTAGACGACATCGAGGATGACCTCCAGCCCTGCGGAATGCAGGGCGCGGACCATCTTCTTGAACTCGGTGACCTGTTCGCCCCTGCTGCCCGACGAGGAGTAGGCGGCATGCGGGGCGAAGAACCCGAGTGTGTTGTAGCCCCAGTAGTTGGTCAGCCCATGGCCCAGGACGTGGTCCTCGCTGATGAAGTGGTGGATGGGCAGCAGCTCGACGGCCGTCACGCCCAGGCTCGTCAGGTGCTCGATGACCGCCGGGTGCGCCAGCCCGGCGTAGGTGCCACGCAACGCTGCAGGGACCTCGGGGTGGCTCATGGTCAGGCCCCTGAGATGGGCCTCGTAGATCACGGTCTGGGTCCAGGGTGTGCGCGCAGGCGCGTCGTCGGCCCAGTCGAACCCGTCGTCGGCCACGACCACGCAGCGGGGCACATAGGGTGCTGAGTCCTGGTCGTCACGCACCGTGTCGTCGGTGCCCACGTGCCCGCGGGTCGCCGGGTGGGGGACGTACTCACCCTCGATGGCGCGCGCGTAGGGATCCATGAGCAGCTTCGCGGGGTTCCAGCGGTCGCCGCGCAGCGGATCCCAGGGCCCGTCGACTCGGAAGCCGTAGCGGTCCCCGGCCTTCATCCCCGGCACGTAGCCGTGGAACGTGTGGAACGTGGACTCGGTCAGCGCCACCCGGCGCTCGCGTCCGGCCTCGTCGAAGAGGCACAGCTGCACCGAGTCAGCGCCCTCGGACCAGAGCGCCACGTTGGCACCGTCACCATCGAGGGTCACGCCGAGTGGGTTCCACGCCCCGGGCCACGCATCGGGCAGCTGCTCGAAGGTCAGGGACGTGGCCGTGACGGACGCCACACCGTCGCCTGCCGGCCTGTCGGTCGGCCCCACCGCTCCATGCACGGCGCAAGGCTACCCGGGCTATGAGCCACCAGCCCGCTGCCGGGCCGGGCAGGGGCCCGGATAGAGTCGATGGCGACCACCGCGCGCGCGATGAAGGAGTGCCTGATGTCTGCAGAGGTTGTCATGCAGGGCGAGCTGACCCGGGTGGAGCTCGAGGACGGCGTGGCCACGCTGCGCCTCGACAGGCCACCGGTGAACGCCCTGAACCTCGCGATGCAGCGGGAGATCCTGGCCTCAGCGCGATGGATGTCGGAGTCCAAGGATGTCCGAGCAGTGATCATCTACGGGGGGCCGAAGATGTTCGCGGCGGGGGCGGACATCAAGGAGATGGCCGCCATGTCCTACCAGGACATGGAACGCGCCTCACACCTGCTCCAGGAGTCCTTCCAGGCAGTGGCCACACTGCCCATGCCGGTGGTGGCCGCAGTGACCGGGTTCGCGCTCGGCGGCGGGTGCGAGCTCGCTCTCAGCGCGGATCTTCGCGTCGTCGGCGAGCGGGCGAAGCTGGGTCAGCCCGAGGTCCTGCTCGGTGTGATGCCCGGCCTCGGCGGATCCCAGCGACTGCCCCGCCTGATCGGCCCCTCCCGGGCCAAGGACCTCATCCTCACTGGTCGGCACGTCCGGTCCGACGAGGCGGCTGCCCTGGGCTTGGCCGACCGGGTGGTTCCCGACGACGAGGTCTACGCCGCGGCCCTCGAGCTGGCTGCAGGCTTCGCACGGGGCGCCCCCCTGGCACTGGCCGCTGCGAAGCGCGCGATCAACCAGGGCTTGGATGTCGACCTCACCACGGGTTGCCAGATCGAACGGCTCGAGTTCGCGGGGCTGTTCGCCACCGATGACCGGCGCATCGGGATGGAGTCCTTCCTCGCCGACGGCCCCGGGAAGGCGACCTTCACCGGGCAGTGAGCGTCACGGGCGCTCCAGACGGGACCCAGATGGCCGACGTGGCCAGGTGGCTCGTCGAACAGCTGCAGGACCAGACACACAGCCGATCGGCCGTAGCGCTCTGGTAGCCGGCGGGATCTTCGCAGGGCATCTGATCCGGGGGCCGGCGCAGATACCGGCCGCCCCGTGTCGGGGTAGGCTTCGCCCAGTTGTCGAGGTGGAACGGGGCCAGCCATGCGCGTGCGGGAGCCGCAGGTGTCCGACCGGGTCTGGACCGTGCCCAACCTGCTCAGCCTCGTCCGGCTCATCACCATCCCGATCTTCGCGTGGTTGGCGCTGGTCCCCGAGCAGGATGCCCTGGCGGCCCTGGTGCTCGCCCTGGGATCCATCACGGACTACTTCGACGGGATGCTGGCCCGCAGGTGGGACCAGGTGACCCGACTGGGGCAGCTGCTGGATCCCATCGCCGACCGCCTGTCCACCGTGACCGTGCTCGTGGTCTTCCTTGTCCGGGGCATCGTGCCGCTGTGGTTCGTGGCGCTGCTGGTGATGCGCGACGTGGTCCTCACGGTGCAGATGGCCCGGTTGAAGGGCCGCGGCGTGACCGGCCTGCCGGTCAACTGGGTGGGCAAGGCCGCCACGTTCAACCTCATGCTGTCCTTCCCGTTGCTGCTGTGGGGCGCCAGCGCGTCAACCGGCCCCGAACTGCTGGTCAGGTCGGTCGGCTGGGCCTTCGCGGCGTGGGGGGCTGGGCTCTACCTCTACAGCGGATTGCTGTACCTGCGCCAGGCGCGCGACGTGATGGGGCGGATCCCCGCCGTGGTAGGGACCTGACGTGCGCGCCGTCGTGATGGCGGGCGGCGAGGGCACTCGGCTTCGTCCCTTGACGACGAACGTCCCCAAGCCGCTGCTCCCTGTCGTCGGCGAGCCGATCATGGGCCACCTGCTGCGCCTGCTGGGTCGGCACGGGATCAGTGAGGCTGTCGTCACGGTCCAGTACCTGGCAGGCAACATCCGCTCGTACTTCGGTGATGGCTCCGAATATGGGATCCAGCTCTCCTACGCCACGGAATCGGTCCCGCTGGGGACGGCCGGCAGCGTCAAGAACGCCGAGCGCGGGTTGAAGGACGAGCCGTTCCTGGTGGTGTCGGGTGACGCCCTGACTGACATCGACCTGACCGACCTGCTGGAGTTCCACCGCCGTACCGGCGCCGTCGTGACTGTCGCCCTGGCCCGCAAGCCGAACGTGCTGGAGTTCGGCAACGTCACCACCGCCGACGATGGCCGCGTCGAGCGCCTCATCGAGAAGCCCACGTGGGGACAGGTCGTCTCGGACACGGTGAACACCGGCATCTACGTCATGCAACCCGAGGTCCTGGACCTCGTCGCTCGCGACGAGCGGGCGGACTGGTCTGTGGACATCCTGCCCAAGCTGCTGGCCTCGGGTCGCCCGGTCTACGGATACGTGACGGACGCCTACTGGGAGGATGTCGGCACGATCGAGAGCTACTTGGCCGTCCAGAGTGATGTGCTCACGGGTCGGGTTGAGGCGCAGATCACCGGCTTCGAGGTGGCTCCTGGGGTCTGGCTGGGGGAGGGCGCGGTGATCGACCCCACGGCCGAGGTTGCTTCCCCGTGCTTCATCGGGGCCCACGCCCGTGTGGAGCGTGACTGCGTCGTGGGACCTGGAACGGTCCTGGGCGGCAACGTCGTCCTTCGGCGCGGCGCGCGCGTCGTCGGATCGCTGCTCGATGCCAGCGTGTACGTGGACAACGGGGTCGAGATCACCTCCGCCCTGATCGGTCGATCCTGTGAGATCCGCGCCCGGGCGCGTGTGGGCGCCCAGGCAGTGGTGGCCGACGAGTGCCTCCTGGGGGAGGAGGTGCGGGTCGAGCCCGGCGTGCACGTCTACCCGGACAAGCAGATCGAGCCGGGCGCGGTCGTCAGTGACAACGTGATCTGGGAGGCCCGGGCGCACCGGTCCCTGTTCGGGGCCCGCGGTGTGAGCGGGATCGTCAACCTGGACATCACGCCGGAGATGGTCGTCCGCCTTGCCGCGGCGTATGCAGCGCTGCTGCCCAAGGGATCCACGGTGACCGTGGGCCGTGACCACTCCCGTGCCGCACGGGCCATGAACCGGGTGCTGGCCGGCTCGTTGACAGCAGCCGGGCTGAACGTGCGCGACCTGCGGATCACACCTCTTCCGATCGTGCGATCCGATGCGGCGCGAGCCGCGCAGGGTGGGGTGTACCTGCGTACCTCGCTGGGCGTGCCCGAGAGCCTCGACCTGCTCCTGCTCAACGGGACGGGTTCGGACCTCTCGGTCCCCGAGCAGCAGAAGCTCGAGCGGATCCTGGTCCGCCGTGAGTTCCGACGGGCCTTTCCTGGTGAGATCGGTGACATCCACTCACCACATCGATCCATCGACGAGTACGCGGTGCAGTTGGCCAGCTCGATCGACACGTCCGGGGTGCCAGAGGCAGATCTGAAGGTGGTCATCGACACGGGATCCGGGGCTGCCGCGCTGGTGCTGCCGCGCATCCTGTCCACGTTGGGGATCAGCGTCCTGACCGTGAACAATCGCCTCGACGAGGAGCATCCGACCTCAACCCAGGAGACCTACCACGCCGACATGGCCCGCCTCGCCGAGCTGGTCTCGATGTCGCGTTCGGATCTTGGGGTCCGGTTCGACCCCACCGGGGAACGGCTGTCGGTCGTTGATGAGACGGGCCGACACTTCGATCACGGCCGGGCGCTGCTCGTGATGCTCGACCTGGTCGCCGCCGAGCGGCGCACGGGAGTGGTCGCCGTGCCGGCGCACACCACCTGGGTCGCCAAGGAGGTGGCCAGCTTCCACGGCGTGGGTGTGGTCTGGACAGGTGTCACCGCAGCCGCGCTTGCTGCTGAGGCGCACGCCACCACGGGCCTGATCTTCGCCGGCGATGGCCGTGGTGGGTTCATCGTGCCCGAGGTGGGGCCCAACGTCGACGGCATCGCTGCGTTCGTGCGGCTGGTCGGGATGGTCGCGCGCACGAAGCTGACACTCTCGGCGATCGGCGAGCGCATCCCCCCGTCGTACCTGGCCAGGGCAGCGGTGCCCACGCCCTGGGCACGACGTGGCGCCATGATGCGGACGTTGGTGGAGGCCGCAGGCGACCGCTTGGCCGGTACGAGCGATGGCGTTCGCATCCAGGAGGCGGATGGAAGCCGGGTCCTGGTTGTTCCGGACCAGACCGAGGCGCTGATCCGGATCTGGGTCGAGGCCTCCCACCAGGAGCGTGCCGACGACCTCATCGCGCAATGGTTCGCCCTGATCGAGGCCGCTGCGTCATGAGCTCGAGCCGCCCGCCGGCCGGGCACACGACGATCGCGCCCGAGTCTGAGCACGCGCCTCGGCGCGAGGCGGATCCGAGTGCTCGCAACCGGCTGAACCTCATCGAACAGGTCACCGAGGCCGCCGTGGCCAGTGACTACGCCACCGATGGTGTGGGCGGTGGGCAGGCTGGGAGGCACCGGCGGCAGCGGGTCCTGGTGGCCGCAGCGGCACTGGCCCTGGCCGGATTCGTCCTCGCCCTGGGCGTCTCAACCCGGATCATCAACAGCCCGGTGGTCAACACGCAGCGAGTGGAGCTGATCGAGCGGATAGCTGCCGCCGATGAGGGCCACGAGGGCCTCGCCGAGGAGATGGCGCAACTACGCCTTGACGTGGCCCAACTCCGGGAGACAACCCTGCTGGTCACCAGTGCGGGGCCCCAGCTCGCCGAGTCGATCGCCGAACTGGAGCTGGTCACCGGGTACGTCATGGTGGAGGGCCCCGGAGCAGTCGTGACCCTGACCGATGCCCCAGTCAATCCCGACGCGCAGGACCCGGAGCTTGAGCGAGTGCTCGATTCGGACATCCAGTTGACGGTGAACGGGCTGTGGGCCGCGGGAGCCGAGGCGATCGCCATCAACGGCCAGAGGCTGACCGCCCAGACGGCCATCCGATCGGCCGGCAGCGCGATCCTTGTGAACTACCGGCCACTGAAGCCCCCGTATCGGGTGGAGGCCATCGGCCCACCGGATCTGGCCGACCGCTTCGGCCAGACCCCCGATGCCGCGGAGCTGCAGGGTGTGTCCGAGCAGTTCGGCATAGGCTTGGAGACCTCGCCGGTCGATCAGGTTCGCCTGCGCCCGGCGACAGCGCCCCTCCCCACGGAGGGGACGGTCGTGGGGCCAGAGGAGGGGGAGGCGCAATGATCGCGCTCATCGGGCTCGTCATCGGGATTGCGGCCGGGCTGATCCTGGAGCCCACGGTGCCGTTGTGGGCAGAGCCCTACCTGCCCATTGCCGTGATCGCCGCACTCGACGCCGTCGTGGGGGCCGTCCGGGCGCTCCTGGATGGCGTCTTCCGTGATCGCGTCTTCGTCATCTCGTTCCTGAGCAACGTCCTGGTGGCCTCGTTCATCGTGTGGATCGGAGACCTCCTGGGTGTCGGCAGCCAGATGTCGACCGGCGTCGTGGTGGTGCTCACGATGCGCATCTTCGCCAATGCTGCAGCGATCCGCCGGCACATCCTGAAGGCCTGACGATGGCCGAAGAAGACGCAGTCCACGCCGGATCGGCCGCGGGGGAGTCGCCTGCGACCCGGCCGATCGAGCCCTCCGTGCCGACGGTGGAGGACGAGCCCGGGGACTACCACACCAGTTCCCTGTGGCGATGGAGCGGCTTGTCCAGCCTCGTCGGCGGCCTGCTCTTCGCCGTCCTGGGCTGGATGATCGTGGCGGGCGCCGTCGCGCAGTCCCAGGACGACGCCTTCGCCAACGCCAGACCCGACGAGCTCGTCCAGATCCTGGACAGCCTCGACGCTGAGAATGACCAGCTCGAGGCGGAGAGGCGCCGGCTGGCCGGCGAGGTCGAGTCGTTGACCTCGGGCAGCCAGGCAGCGGCGATCGAGCAGGCTCGCAGCCGGGAGGAATCCCTGGAGGTCCTCGCCGGGACGACCCGTGTGCGGGGGCCCGGTATCAGGATGGTGATCCGCGACTCCGGGGCAGGAGTCCTGGCGGCCGACATCCTCGATGCCGTTCAGGAGCTGCGCGACGCCGGCGCGGAGTCGATCGAGGTGGCCGAACGGCGGGTGATCGTCGACACCTGGTTCGCCGACGCCCAGGAGTCCATCGGTCCCGGCATCCTGATCTCAGGCGAGCTGCGGTCCTCGCCCTACACCGTGCTGGCGATCGGCGATCCCGAGACGCTGGCGACGGCGATGGAGATCCCCGGCGGCGTGGCCGACACCCTGCGCACGGCCGGCGCGGAGATCACCATCGACCAGCGTGAGACCCTCACGATCGAGACCACGGTTCCCCTGACCACGCCCGAGTACGCTGAGCCTGTCGAGCCCGGCTGACCGGTCCGGGCGGACCAGGACGTCATCAACCAGCGACGTGCACCCATATGGAGGAGCCATGTACCCCGACGACCTTCGCTACACGCAGGAGCATGAGTGGATCCGCCGCGTCGGACCCACGCTGATGCGCTTCGGCATCACCTCGTTCGCCACGGACGCACTCGGGGACGTGGTCTACGTCGCGCTGCCCGCCGTGGGTGCCGCCGTGACCGCGGGCCAGCCATGCGGAGAGGTCGAATCGACCAAGTCGGTCAGCGATCTCTATGCGCCCGTCGACGGCCATGTCGCCGAGGTCAACACGGAACTGGAAGCGGCTCCTGAGCTGGTGAACTCCGAGCCCTACGGACAGGGCTGGATGGTCGATGTGACCGTGCAATCCGCCGAGGCGGGTGACTCCCTGTGGTCCTCCCTGCTCACCGCGCAGCAGTACGCCGCAGGTCTGGGCTGACAGGGGTTGACCCAGCCCACCAGCAGTCGGATAGGTTGGCCCCCATCTGAACCTAGACCTCAGGTCGAGGTTCGCACCTGCCCCACCTTCAGCTGAGGACGGAGAACACGTGGCGCGCTACTGCCAGGGATGCGGCCAGGAGCTGTCGGACCTCGCCAGGTTCTGCAGCAACTGCGGGGCGCCACAGGTCGACAGCAGCCCAGAGGCCGCCGTGGAATCCACCGGCCGGCTCGAGGTGCTTGCCTCGTCCACCGGACCCCTGAGCCCGGTCGGTACCGGGAGCATGGGCGCGGTGGCTGCTGGCACGGCGATGCTGATCGTGCGGCGCGGCCCCAGCGAGGGCACCTCGTTCCTGCTCGACGCCGATGAGATCAACGTCGGCCGATCGGATGACAGCGATGTCGTGCTCGATGACGTGACGGTCTCCCGCCAGCACGCCGTGTTCCTCCGGGTGGACGCCGGCTGGCAGTTGCGGGACCTCAACAGCCTCAATGGCACCTATCTCAACCGGGATCGGATCGATGGCACCGCCACCCTGTCCGGCGGCGACGAGGTCCAGATCGGCAAGTACCGGTTCGTCTTCCTGGTGGGAGGTGGCCAGCCGTGAGCACGGCAGCAGCATCAGATGGACTGTTGAGCATCGGGGAGGTACTGGCGCTGCTGCGCTCGGACTTCCCGGACATCAGCATCTCCAAGATCCGCTACCTGGAGACCGAGAAGCTCGTTGAGCCTGCCCGCACGCCCTCCGGGTACCGGAAGTTCACCCGCGCTGACGCTGAGCGGCTGCGCTACGTGCTGCGCATGCAGCGTGACAACTACCTCCCACTCAAGGTGATCCGCGAACACCTCGACGCCATCGACCGCGGGCTGAAGCCTGCGCCCCTGACGGCTTCGGACGCCGCCCCGAGGGCGCTGGTGTCCACAGACGCCTACCCATCGCCGGAGGACCTCGGGACTTCGGGCCAGGACCTGCGCCTGTCGCGCAAGGAGCTGCTGGAGGAGTCGGGCATCACCAACGAGGTGCTGCGCGAGCTGGAGTCGTTCGGCCTGGTGACGCAGGCGGCGGGCACGTCGTACTACGACGCAACGGCCCTTCAGGTGGCCAGGATCGCCGCCGAGATGGCCGAGTTCGGCTACGGGCCCCGGCACCTGCGTCCCTTCCGGCTCGCTGCGGACCGCGAGCTGGCGCTGGTCGAGCAGGTGGTCAAGCCCATGGCCCACGGTCGGCATGAGGACAGCGTCGCCAAGGCCGAGGAGGCTGCGCGCGCGATTGCCACGCTGTCGATCCAGCTGCACCTGGCCCTGGTCAAGGCCGGCCTCCCCCGGACATTGGGGCGCTGAGCGATGGTGGGCCCGGCGCGCCGGGTCTAGTCTGGCGACGTGGATGGGTACCAGGCAGTCGAGGTCGTTGGGGTTCGGGTTGAGATGCCATCGAACGCCCCCATTGTGCTCGTGCGTCCGATCGAGGGCGGAGCGCTGCTTCCCATCTGGATCGGACCCAACGAGGCCGCCGCCATCGCGATGGCCCAGCAGGCAGTGGAGCCACCGCGCCCGCTGACCCATGACCTGTTCATCGCCACGCTGGCCCACGCAGGTTCACCCCTGCGCTCGGTGCGGATCGTCGGCCTCGAGGACGGCGTGTTCTACGCGGAGCTGGTGTTCGACTCCGGCACGGTCGATGCGCGGCCCTCGGATGCGATCGCGCTTGCTCTGCGTGCCTCAGCCCCGATCCTCGTTGCCGACGAGGTCATGGCCGAGGCCGGCGTGGCCCCCGAGCCCGATGCCTCCAGCGATGAGGTGGAGCAGTTCCGGGAGTTCCTGGACACGGTGACCCCGCAGGACTTCCAGTAGTTGTGGTGCTCCATAACTAACCCTCAACTGTAGGTTGATACTTTGCCCCGGCGTGTCGGGGTGACGTGCGTTGACTCGTCTGCCCCCGGGGCCTAGTTTCGGGGAAGCGAATCCCGCCGGTGTAACTACGCCGACGCAAGATCTCGAGGCACCGGAGGCAGGGGCACATGTCAGCAGAGGGCACGGGACATCCGCACGAGGTGCAGAACGCCCTGTTCGACGTTCCGGAGACCACCATCCCGGAGGGCGCGGGGTTCCGCGGCCCGGTGGCGTGTGCCGCAGCCGAGATCACCTACCGGCAGCTCGACTACTGGGCGCGCACCGGTCTGGTCGAGCCCTCCGTGCGCCCGGCGACCGGTTCAGGGACTCAGCGCCTGTACAGCTTCCGCGACATCCTGGTGCTCAAGGTCGTCAAGCGATTGCTGGACACCGGTGTGTCACTGCAGAACATCCGCACTGCGGTCACCCATCTGCGGGCGCGCGGCGTGGAGGACCTGGCCACACTGACCCTCATGAGTGACGGTGCCAGCGTCTACGAGTGCACCAGCGAGGACGAGGTCATCGACCTGGTGCGCGGCGGCCAGGGAGTCTTCGGCATCGCTGTGGGCAAGGTGTGGCGCGAGGTCGAGGGCACGCTGTCCAGCCTCCCTGCCGAGCGCACCGCGGGTACGGCGACTCCCACAGATGATGAGCTCTCCCAGCGTCGACGCAAGCGCCAGACCGGCTGACCGACCGGCAAGCGGTGCGCCGCATGCCCATGTGGCTGCGTCCGACTATCGTGGCGGGGTGCTGAACCTCCACGGCGAGTCCGCCACCTTCGTCGATCGACACATCGGTCCCGATCCGGTCGATGTCGCCCGCATGCTGGATGCGGTGGGCCATCCCGATCTGGAATCCCTGGCCGGCGCGGCCGTCCCGGCGACCATCGCCTGGGGGGAGGGCCTGGATCTCCCCCCGCCCTCAGCGAGGTGCAGGCGACCGAGGCGCTGCGCCGGATGGCCGGGGCCAACACAGCAGCTGTGTCGATGATCGGGCTGGGCTACCACGACACGATCACGCCTGCCGTGATCCGGCGCAACGTGCTCGAGGCCCCGGGCTGGTACACCGCCTACACGCCCTACCAGCCGGAGATCTCCCAGGGACGCCTCGAGGCGCTGCTGAACTTCCAGACCATGGTGTCGGACCTCACAGGGCTGGCGGTCGCCAATGCGTCGATGCTCGATGAGCCGACCGCCGTGGCCGAGGCCATGTCCCTGCTGCACCGCGTGGACCGTTCCGGGTCGATGCGCTTCGTGGTCGACTCCGACACCCATCCCCAGACGCTTGCCGTCCTGCGGACCCGTGCCGAGCCGCTGGGCATCGAGCTCGACGTGCGGGACGTGGTCGCTGGGCTGCCCGAGGAGGGCTTCTTCGGAGTGCTGGTCGGTATGCCCACGTCCACCGGGCTGGTCCGCGATCCCGCCCAACTAGGGGCCCTGGCAGACGAGGTGCACGCCCGCGGGGGTGGACTCGTGGTGGCTGCCGACCTGCTCAGCCTGTGCCTCCTGACGCCACCGGGGCAGTGGGGTGCTGACATCGTGGTGGGATCGGCCCAGCGCTTCGGGGTGCCGATGGGATTCGGTGGACCACACGCCGGAGTGATGGCGGTGCGCACCGGGCTGGAGCGCCAGCTGCCGGGCCGGCTCGTGGGAGTGTCTGTGGACTCCGCTGGGAGGCCCGCGTACCGCCTAGCCCTGCAGACCCGTGAGCAGCACATCCGCCGGGAGCGTGCGACCAGCAACATCTGCACCGCGCAGGTCCTGCTGGCCGTGATCGCCGGCCTGTACGCCGCCTACCACGGCCCCGATGGGTTGCAGCGGATCGCGGCCCGAGTCCATGGCCACGCCGCACGACTGGCCGAGCAGTTGGCCTCCGAGGGAATCCCGGTGCGCCACGAGCACTTCTTCGACACGGTCGTGGCAGTCGTCCCGGGTCGTGCGCGACAGGTGGTCAGCGCGGCTGCGGACCGCGGGGTGAACCTGCGCCTGGTCGATGACGACCACGTGGGAGTCAGCACCGACGAGGTCACCACCGCAGAGCACATCGACGCCGCGCGCAGCGCCTTCACCGACGCCGTGCACGTCGCCGGTGCCCCTGCCCCTGCCGACCAGAGGCCCGGGGCAGCTGCGGGGACCGCGGTCCTGCCGCAGGAGTGGCTGCGCAGCACGCCATTCCTCGAGCACCCGGTGTTCCACGTCCATCGCAGCGAGACAGAGATGCTTCGCTACGTGCGCCGCCTCGCGGGGTATGACGTGGCGCTGGACCGGTCGATGATTCCCCTGGGCTCCTGCACGATGAAGCTCAACGCGACCACCGAGATGGAGCCGATCAGCTGGCCCGGCTTCGCATCGATGCACCCGTTCGCGCCGGCCGAGCAGACGCATGGCTACGACGAGCTGATCGCCGACCTCGAGGCCCTCTTGGTGGAGATCACCGGCTACGACGCGGTCAGCGTGCAGCCGAACGCGGGATCGCAGGGCGAGTTCGCCGGGCTGCTGGCGATTCGGGGCTACCACGCCTCGAAGGGCGACGTGGACCGCGACGTCTGCCTGATCCCGTCGTCGGCCCACGGCACGAACGCCGCCTCGGCGGTGATGGCGGGCCTGCGGGTGGTCGTGGTGGCCTGTGACGAGGCCGGAAACGTCAGTGTGGAGGCTCTGCGCAGTGCGCTGGACGCCCACGCCGGACGCGTCGCTGCCCTGATGATCACCTACCCGTCGACCCATGGGGTGTACGAGTCCGAGGTTGCCTCTCTGTGCGCGATGGTGCACGACGCCGGCGGCCAGGTCTACGTCGATGGGGCGAACCTGAACGCCCTGGTCGGGCTGGCCAAGCCGGGCCGGTTCGGCGCCGATGTCTCACACCTGAACCTGCACAAGACGTTCTGCATCCCGCACGGCGGCGGCGGCCCCGGCGTGGGTCCGGTGGGAGTGCGGGCCCACCTCGCGCCGTTCCTGCCCGGCCACCCGCTGCGCCCGGAGGCTGGGCCGACAGGCCGCGGCCACGCTGACGGGGGTGTCGGGCCGGTCAGCGGCGCGCCCTGGGGCAGCGCCGGGATCCTGCCGATCCCGTGGGCCTACATCCGGATGATGGGCGCCGACGGGCTCACGCGCGCCACGCAGGTGGCGGTGCTGTCGGCCAACTACATCGCGGGCCGGTTGGCCGAGCACTTCCCGGTGCTCTACACGGGACCAGGTGGGCTCGTGGCACACGAATGCATCCTCGACCTGCGCGAGATCACGCGGAGCACCGGGGTGACGGTCGATGACGTCGCCAAGAGGCTCATCGACTACGGGTTCCACTCGCCGACCATGAGCTTCCCCGTCGCGGGCACCCTGATGGTCGAACCCACCGAGAGTGAGTCCCTGGCCGAACTCGACAGGTTCTGCGACGCGATGATCGCGATCTCCGCTGAGATCGACCAGATCCGCTCCGGTGAGGTGGCCGTGGCGGACTCTGCCCTCCGGGGTGCCCCGCACACCGCGGAGAGCCTCGTGGGGGAGTGGGACAGGGCCTACAGCCGCCTGACCGCCGTCTACCCCGTGGCCTCCCTGCGCACGGACAAGTACTGGGTCCCCGTGGGGCGGATCGATGGTGCCTTCGGTGATCGGAACCTGGTGTGCTCATGTCCTCCGGTTGAGGACTTCGCCACTGTCTGATCGCTCGTGATTCAGGTGCGTCCCTCGGACTCCTGGATCTCGAACAGGACCTCCTGCGCAGAGACCGCCCCCTCTGCGCCGGGGGCTGAATCTACACCTGAGGTTGAGGGTTCCATCCATTGGGCGTGCAGGACTGGGAATCCAGCTCGCCGCACCGCCTCGACCACGGCTGCGTCATCGTCGACGAACGCGGCTACCCGGAAGCGCCTGGCGAGGCGGTTCAACGTGGCCACCTTGGTGATCCGGGCTGGTCGGCGGTCGGAGTCCGCACGCATGAACAACTCACCTGCCGGCAGGCCCTGCTCGGTGAGCCAGGCGAGCGTGCCGGCGCGGCAGCGTTCGGGGCGACCGGTGAGGTACATGACCGCGTGCCCAGCACGGGCCGCGGTCTGGACGGCGTTGAGCCCCTCGGCCAGCGGAGGGTCGGCGTTCGCGGCACCGAAGAACGCGTCCCAGTCCTTGGGTCGCGCGGTGACGTGGTGCAGCCGGTGGCGCACGTCGGCGAGCACCCCGTCGATGTCGAAGACGGCAATGCTGGTGGGTGGCGCTCCGTCCGGGGCGACCGCCGGGTCTGGCGTGGATGGGTGGGCGGGTGCGTCCTCGTTCTCAGGCATGGGGCGACGCTACGCCCCCGCGCGGCCAATCGGCGGGGAGGGCGAGGGCACGGGTGTGCCGGCCGATGGCTAGCCTCGTGGCCATGGACTTCCTTTCACTCGTGGCGCAGATGCCCACTGCCGTGCCCATGGTCGGCACCCTCAACATCGAGTTCCTCGAGCTGGATCCGCAGCGGGTGGTGCTGCGCCTGCCCGACGATCCGGCGTACCGCAACCACATCGGCGGGCCGCATGCCGGGGCGATGTTCACCCTCGCGGAGACGGCCACCGGGGCGATCGTCCTGGGCAACTTCGGCATGCACCTCGACCGCGCGGTGCCGCTGGCCGTGGACGCCTCCATCCGGTACAGGAAGGTGGCCATGGGGCCGATCTATGCCGAGGCCATCATGGCCGAGACGCCGGAATCGATCCTGGACCAGCTGGACGCCGGGGAGCGTCCCGAGTTCCGGATCGAGGTGACCCTTGCCACGGAGGACTGGACGGTCACCGGCGAGGCGAGCTTCCTGTGGACCCTGAAGCCGACGCGCCGGTGACCGGGGCGGTGCGAACCTCAGTCCTTCTCGTTGTCCTCGATGACCTTCCTGGCGATCTGCGCAGGCATCGGCTCGTGGCCGATGTAGGTGCGGTTGAAGGTCCCGGTTCCGTGCGACATCGAGCGCAGCTCGATGGCGTAGCGCGTGAGCTCCAGGTCCGGGACCTCAGCCTTGATCATCGTGCGGCCGTTGCCGGCCGGCTCGGTGCCCGAGACCCGGCCCCGACGTCCCGAGAGATCACCCATGACAGCGCCCACGAACTCGTCTGAGATCAGCACGCTGATCGACGAGACCGGCTCGAGCATCGCGATCTTGGCCGAGGCAGCGGCCTCCTTGAGGGCCAGCGAGCCCGCCATCTGGAAGGCCATGTCCGAGGAGTCGACGGAGTGTGCCTTGCCGTCGTACAGGGTCACCTGGATGTCGACCACCGGGTAGCCGGCAACAACGCCGCGCTCCATCTGGGCGCGCACGCCCTTCTCGACCGAGGGGATGAACTGGCGTGGCACGGAGCCGCCGACCACCTTGTCCACGAACTCGAACCCGGAGCCGGGCGGCAGCGGGGCCACCTCGATGTCGCACACCGCGAACTGGCCATGCCCGCCGGACTGCTTCACGTGTCGCCCCTTGGCCTTGACCGTCGAGGCGAATGTCTCGCGCAGTGAGACGCGCAGGGACTCGGACTCCACGGCCACGCCGTACCTGTTGGCCAGCCTGTCGAGCAGGACGTCGACGTGCGCCTCACCCATGCACCAGAGCACGAGTTGGCCGGTCTCCGCATTGCGCTCGAGACGCATCGTGGCGTCCTCGGCCACGAGTCGGCCCAGGGCAGCGCCGAGCTTGTCCTCGTCAGCCTTGGACTTGGCCACGATCGCCACAGGCAGCAGGGCATCGGGCATGAGCCACGGCTCCATCAGCAGCGGATTCTCCTTGTCCGAGAGTGTGTCCCCGGTCTCGGCCCGTGTGAGCTTCGCGACAGCGACGATGTCACCGGCGATCCCCGAGTCGATGGTCCGCTGGACCTTGCCCAGTGGACTGGACAGCGCCCCGATGCGCTCGTCGACATCGTGGTCCTCATGACCACGCTCCGCGCCGAAGTGGCCAGAGACGTGGACGAACTGGTCAGGGCTCAGGTGTCCGGAGAAGACCCGCACGAGCGACAGCCGGCCGACATAGGGATCGGTCGTCGTCTTGACGACCTCGGCGCACAGCGGGCCCTGGGAGTCGCACGTCAGAGGGCCGCGCGGTTCGCCATCGGGTGTGCTCACGGGCGGCAGCGGGTGCTCCAGCGGGGAGGGGAAGCCGCGGCGGACCAGGTCCAGCACCTCGGCTGCCCCGAGCCCGCCGAGTTCGACGGCCGTGGCGATGACCGGGTAGAACGATCCGCGGGCAACAGCCTTCTCCAGGTCGGTGATCAGGATCTCGGTGTCGATGTGGTCCCCGGAGATGTAGCGATCCATGAGGGTCTCGTCCTCGCTCTCCGCGATGATTCCCTCGATGAGCGCTGAGCGGGTGCCCTCGATGAGCTCGAGGTGTGTCGCCTCCGGCTCCCGGTCGACCCGCGTGCCATCGGAGTAGTCGTGGATGCGCTCGGTGATGAGGTCGATGAAGCCTGCAGGGGTCCCGTCGTCGGCCATCATCGGCAGCATCAGCGGCATGACGCCGTCGCCGAAGACCCGTTGGCAGATGGCCACGAGCTCGTCGAAGTCCGCCCTCGGATGGTCCAGACGGGTGACCACGACGGCCCGGGGCATCCCGACGGCGGCACACTCCTCCCAGAGCATCTGGGTCCCGCCGTCGACACCGTCGACCGCGGAGATGACGAAGAGCGCGGCATCGGCGGCGCGCAGCCCGGCGCGCAGGTCTCCCACGAAGTCGGCGTATCCCGGAGTGTCGAGGAAGTTGACCTTCACCCCGTCGACCAGCACGGGGGCCAGGGCCAGCCCGACGGAGCGCTGCTGGCGCACCTCGGACTCGTCGAAGTCCGAGACAGTGGTCCCCTCAGTCGTCCGTCCGGCGCGGGGGATCGTCCCGCTCTCGGCCAGAATCGCCTCGAGCAGGGTTGTCTTGCCTGCGCCCGATGGCCCCACGAGGACCACGTTGCGGATGCCGGTGGAGCTGGTCGGCGCAGAGACCGACCCACCTCCTGGGGTGTTCGCCTGTGCCATGACGGTCTGCCTTTCATCGGGGGTCTGAAGTCTCCCAAGGGGCAAGCCTCGCAACAAGGACCTTCGTCCTGCGCACCCGGGTCCTCGATTGTCGCTACGATCCTGTTCTGATGCTGAACAACTCCGACGCCCGAGGATTCGTCGCCCCAGTCGTTGAGCCCATGGCCAGGGGCCTGCTGCGCCTGCACATCACCCCCGACATGGTCACGCTGATCGGCACGACCCTGACGGTGCTGACCGCGCTGATCCTGATCCCCTCGGGCAACTTCATCCCGGCAGTCATCCTGCTGTTCCTGTTCACGTCGGCCGATGTGCTCGACGGCACCATGGCCCGGCTCAGTGGTACCCAGGGGCCGTGGGGCGCCTGGTTCGACGCCACGTTGGACCGGCTGGCCGATGGGGCGATCTTCGGTGGCGTGCTCATCTGGGCGGCGTGGAACTCCGACACCCCGACCACGATCCTTGCCTGGATCTGCCTGGCCGGCGGTGCTGTCGTCAGCTACGCCAAGGCTCGCGCCGAGGCGGTCGGCGCGACGGCCAACGGCGGGATCGCCGAGCGCGCCGAGCGCATGATCATCCTGGGACTCGGGGCGATCCTGTTCCAGTTCGTCGACTGGGGGATGAGCCTGGCGCTGGCCATCCTGGCCGTGCTCACCGTCATCACGGTCTTCCAGCGTGGTCTGGACGTGCGCAGCCAGCTCAAGCCGCTCAACGGCCAGGCGGATGCGTCGCCCGACGCGCCAGCCGGCACCGACGGGTGATCTCCCCGTGAAGGAGCAGGCCACGTATCTGGCCTACGCGGGCGGGTGGCGGGCGGTGCGGCTCATGCCCGAGTCCCTGGCCTACTCCACCTTCGACCAGATCGCCGATCAGCAGTGGCGGTCGAACACTGGTTCGGTGCGCCAGCTGGAGGCCAACCTCGCGCGGGTGCTCGGACCCATCGATCAGGACCGGTTGCGCGAGGTGTCCCGGGCGGGCATGCGCTCCTACATGCGCTACTGGTGCGACGCGTTCCGGTTGCCCGGCTGGGATGCGGCGCGCCTGGACACCTTCGAACTGCGCAACGCCCACCGGCTCGCGGACCCTGTCGACCAGGGGCGGGGTGTGGTGGTGGCCCTGCCGCACATGGGCAACTGGGACCATGCGGGCGCCTATGTCTCGCAGCACATCTCCGCGGTGAACACCGTGGCCGAGAAGCTCGAGCCGGAGAAGCTCTACAGCGCGTTCCTGGAGTTCCGCACGTCGTTGGGCATGGTGATCCACGGCATGGGGGACCCCGGGGTGTTCGGCCACCTGAGGAACGCACTCGAACGGGGTGGGCTCGTGGCGCTGCTGGCAGACCGGGACCTCTCGGCCAGAGGGGTCGACGTGGACTTCTTCGGTGAGACCGCCCGCTTCCCCGCCGGCCCGGCGGCCCTGGCTGTGGATACCGGCGCGTCCCTGGTCACTGCCACGTTGTTCTGGGACGGCAGGAACGTCGCTGAGATCACTCCCGAGATCACCCCACCGACCCGGGGGAGCCGGGAGGAGCGGATCCGGCTGACCACCCAGGGGGTGGCCGATGCGCTGGCCGCCGGGATCCGTGACCACCCCGCCGACTGGCACATGCTCCAGCGACTCTGGATCGGCGACCTCGATCCGGAGCGGCTCAAGCGCCAGGACCTCGACCCGAGGGCCTCCTGATGCGCGTCGGACTCGTCTGCCCGTATGCCTGGGACACCCCGGGCGGTGTGGCAGCCCACATCGCCGACCTTCGGCTGGCGCTGATCCGTCTCGGCCACGAGGCAGTCGTCCTCGCACCGGCAGAGGACGACGATGCCCTGCCGGACTTCGTGACCAGCGCCGGTCGGCCGATCTCGATCAGCTCCAACGGGTCGGTCGCCAAGATCAACTTCGGGCCCGCGCCGGCTGCTCGTGCACGCAGATGGATCAAGGACTCGGACCTGGACGTCCTGCATGTGCACGAGCCCGCTGGCCCGACCCTGTCGCTGCTGTCGATCTGGGTGGCCGAGGGCCCGATCGTGGCCACCTGGCACTCGAGCCTGGCGTCCTCCCGGCGGGAGATGAACGCCGCGGCCCCCATGGTCCGCAGTGCGATGGAGAAGATCCGCGGACGGATCGCGGTCTCGGAGTACGCACGACGAACGCTGGTGGAGTACACCGGCGGCGATGCGGTGCTGATCCCCAATGGCGTCGACTGCAGCCTCTACGCCGGTGAGGAGCCCCTGCCGGGCCGGGCACGTGGGCAGCAGACGCTGATGTTCCTGGGACGCATCGATGAGCCGCGCAAGGGCCTGCCCATCCTGCTGAACGCCCTGCCGGCGGTGCTGGCGGCCTTCCCCGAGGCCTCGCTGCTGGTGGCCGGGCCCGGTGACATCGGGGAGGTCAGCCGCGGGCTGGACCGCGAAGTCGCCGACAGGGTCGAGTTCCTCGGACTCGTCAGCGAGGAGGACAAGGCCCGCGCCCTGCGTTCGGTCGACATCTACGTGGCGCCCAACACCGGTGGTGAGTCCTTCGGGATCATCCTCCTGGAGTCGATGGCCGCTGGGACGCCTGTGGTCGCCAGTGACATCGAGGCATTCCAGCGCGTCATGCTCGAGGGCCGGGCCGGGGTGCACTTCCGCAACGGGGAGTCCGGGGACCTGGCGCGTCAGCTGATCGACCTGCTGGCTGACCGGGAGCATCGCGAGCAGCTGCGGGTGGCCGGATATGCACGTGCCGCCGAGTTCGACTGGGCGACGGTCGCGAAGCGCGTCGTTGAGGTCTACCGCAGCGTCACCCCTGGCGACGAGAAGGTCGCCGCCGACCTGTCCCGCCAGTTCTGGGGGCGGCTGCCCAGGCGGCGTGCCACAGCATCCGACGAGCTGGAGGGTGGGAGCTGATGAGGGTCGACGTCGGCTGGCTGATCCTGATCCTCCTGGTCGCCGCCTTCATCATCTGGCGCCTGAGTGCCCTGGCCTCGCGGCTGGACCGCCTGCATCACCGGATCGAGCTGGCCCGAGCCACGTTGGACGCGCAGTTGGTGCGCAGGGCGAGTTCCGCGGAGGCCCTGGCCTACTCCGAGCTCCTGGATCCGGTGAGCTCGTTCGTCCTGGTCCGCGCTGCCAGCAACTGCCGGGGTGCGGACCCCGACGACCCGATCGGACTCAGCCTGGTCGAGTCAGAGATGTCCCGGGACCTGCGTGAGGTCTTCGCCGACCCTGCCGCGATCAACCAGGTCCGAGCGGTGCCTGACGGGGAGCAGTTGTTGGCCGACCTGTCCGCATCATGCAACCAGGTGGCGCTGTCGCGGCGGTTCCTCAACGACGGGGTCCAGGCTGCGCGTCTGTTGCGACAGGGCCGGCTGGTCCGCCTCTTCCGCCTCGCGGGGCGTGCGCCACGCCCGGAGATGTTCGAGATGGACGATGTCGTCCCCGAGACCTTCGCCGTCCTCGCCTGAGACGCCAGAAGCCGGGATGAGTCGCTCAGCGAGATCCGGCCCGGGGGCGTCTAGGGTGGTCCCATGCGCCGAATGGTGGCCCTCGTGGGCTTCGGACTGCTGCTGACTGCGTGCGGCAGCGGCGGGGACCCCGTGGCAGTCAGTTCGGACCCGCCGACCGCGAGCCCCACCGCGGCGACTCCCAGTGCGCCACCGGCCCCCGTCGTGGCACCGGAGCCACCCCCGCCGACGTCCCCGCTCAGTGGCCGTACGGCGAAGGCCGATGCGCCGGTCATGGTGGTGAAGCTGGACAACACCCTCTACGCCCAGCCGCATGAGAATCTCGTCGCTGCGGACATCGTCTACGTCGAGCCCGTGGAATGGGGCTTGACCCGCCTGGCGGCGGTGTACTCCAGCCGGATCCCGAAGGTCGTGGGTCCCGTGCGCAGCGCCCGGATCAGCGACATCGAGGTGTTCGGCCCCTACGGCGACATCGCCTTCGTCTACTCAGGTGCGCAGACCCGTCTCCAGCCCCGGCTCAACGCAGCTGACTGGACCCCGGTGTCCGAGGACCTCGGCAGTGCCGGATTCCGCCGCGACTACTCACGTACTGCCCCGTGGAACCTGATGGCCGAGCCCAGGGTGATCCTCGATGCGGTGGGCCCGGTGGACGCTGCCCAGGACATGGGCCTGCTGTTCGATCCCGAGCCTCAGGACGGGGGGACGAAGGCGAAGACCGTCACCGCGCAGTGGCCACAGGCGGCCGTGCAGTTCCGGTGGAAGGCGAAGCAGGGCACCTACGACGTCTGGATGAACGGCCGGCAGAGCCGTGACACCGCAGCGCCCGGGGTGCAGCGGGCCAGCACGGTCATCGTGCAGTACGTCAAGGAGGTGGACTCCGGATACGGCGACAAGTTCGGAGGGGTCACTCCGAAGTCGATCACGGTCGGGTCGGGCAAGGGCCTGCTCCTGCGCGATGGCCGGGCGCACAGGATCACCTGGGAGCGGGACACTGCCAACGACGCCACCACCTATCTGGACGCCGACGGGCAGCCCATCGTCCTCGACCCGGGCCAGGTCTGGATCCTGCTCAAGGACCGCACACGCAAGGTCGCCATCGGGTAGTGGGCCGGCTCGAGCAGGGCGGAGTTTCGCGCCGCCGCCGCTCGGGACGTAATCTTGTCCCATCGTCCCGACCGGCGCAGGAGAACTCGTGAGCAGCACCCCCCAGACCGCAGGCACAGCCGTTGGCACCGAGCGCGTCAAGCGCGGTATGGCCGAGATGCTCAAGGGCGGGGTGATCATGGACGTGGTCACCCCCGAACAGGCCAGGATCGCCGAGGATGCCGGAGCGGTGGCCGTGATGGCGCTGGAGCGCGTGCCGGCCGACATCCGCGCCCAGGGCGGCGTGTCGCGCATGAGCGACCCGGACATGATCGACGGCATCATTGACGCCGTCTCGATCCCGGTGATGGCCAAGGCGCGCATCGGGCACTTCGTCGAGGCGCAGGTCCTGGAGTCCCTCGGCGTGGACTACATCGACGAGTCCGAGGTCCTGACCCCTGCCGACTATGCCCATCACATCGACAAGTGGGCCTTCACCGTGCCCTTCGTCTGTGGTGCCACCAACCTCGGTGAGGCATTGCGGCGGATCACCGAGGGGGCGGCGATGATCCGCTCCAAGGGCGAGGCCGGCACCGGCGACGTCTCCAATGCCACCACCCACATGCGCACCATCCGTGGCGAGATCTCGCGGCTCTCCTCGATGAGCCGCGACGAGCTCTACCTTGCTGCGAAGGATCTCCAGGCCCCCTATGAACTCGTCCGTGAGGTGGCCGAGCGCGGCTCGCTGCCGGTCGTGATGTTCACCGCTGGCGGGATCGCCACACCTGCCGACGCCGCGATGATGATGCAGCTCGGTGCCGACGGGGTGTTCGTGGGCTCGGGGATCTTCAAGTCGGGCAATCCTGCTGAGCGTGCCAACGCCATCGTCCAGGCCACGCTGCACTTCAACGACCCAGCCATCATCGCGAAGGTCTCGCGGGGATTGGGTGAGGCGATGGTCGGCATCAACGTGGAGGAGATCCCGGCACCCCACCGGCTCGCTGAGCGCGGGTGGTGAGCGCCCCCACGATCGGGGTGCTGGCCCTGCAGGGGGATGTGCGTGAGCACCTCGAGGTGCTGAGGTCCCTGGACGTCCGGGCCGTGCCGGTCAAGGACGCGGACGCCCTCGCTGGCGTCGACGGCCTTGTCCTGCCGGGCGGGGAATCGACGACGATCTCGATGCTGGCCATCCGATGGGGCCTCATGGAACCGCTTCGGGGCGCAGTGCGCGCCGGGATGCCGGTCTTCGGCTCCTGTGCGGGGATGATCCTGTTGGCCGACACCGTCCTGGACGGCCGGGCCGACCAGGAGCCGATCGGCGGGCTGGACATGGTGGTGCGCCGCAATGCCTTCGGCCGTCAGGTCGACTCGTTCGAGGCCGATGTGGACTTCCCCGCGTTGGGTGAGGAACCCATCCGCGCCGTCTTCATCCGAGCGCCATGGGTCGAGTCGGTGGGGCCGTCGGTGGACGTTCTGGCCTCGGTGCCCGCGGATTCGGACGATAGGATCGTCGCCGTTCGAGCGGGAGGCCTGCTGGCCACCTCATTCCACCCCGAACTCACCGGAGACCATCGGGTGCACGCGCTGTTCGCCGACATCGTTCGACGCGTGGCCTGAGCGAATCGAAGGAGCACCATGTCCGGCCACTCCAAGTGGGCGACCACCAAGCACAAGAAGGCCGCGATCGATGCCAAGCGCGGCAAGCTGTTCGCGAAGCTGATCAAGAACATCGAGGTCGCGGCGCGGACCGGCGGCGGCGACATCGACGGCAACCCCACGCTCTACGACGCCATCCAGAAGGCGAAGAAGAACTCCGTTCCTGCCGACAACATCGACCGAGCCGTCAAGCGCGGCTCGGGCGCCGACGCCGATGGCGCGGACTGGCAGACCATCATGTACGAGGGCTATGGCCCCAATGGTGTGGCTGTCCTCGTGGAGTGCCTCACGGACAACCGGAACCGGGCTGCCACCGAGGT
The DNA here is from genome assembly GCA_963697345.1 of uncultured Actinomycetes bacterium. GTDB lineage: Bacteria > Actinomycetota > Actinomycetes > S36-B12 > CAIYMF01 > Prado023. Next base: position 510,340 of record CAVONS010000008.1, read on the forward strand.
GCGGGTGGCCATGACCCGCAACGGCGGGACCATGGCTGACCCGAACAGCGTCTCCTACCTGTTCACCCGCAAGGGCGTCATCATCGTCCCCAAGTCAGAGGGCCTGACGGAGGACGACGTGCTCATGGCGGTCCTCGATGCAGGCGCGGAGGAGGTCAATGACCTCGGTGAGGCCTTCGAGGTCATCACGGAGGCCTCCGACATGGTTCCGGCCCGGCAGGCCCTGCAGGCCCAGGGGTTGGACTACGAGTCGGCTGAGGCCGAGTTCGTGGCTTCCGTCGAGGTCCCTCTGGATGCCGATGGTGCCGTCAAGATCATGCGCCTCGTGGATGCCCTGGAGGACAGCGACGACGTCCAGAACGTCTTCACGAACGCGGATGTCCCACAGGAGGTACTCGCGGAACTGGAGTGAGCCGCTCGGCCGCCCATCGGCTGCGCAGCCCCGGTACCGTGCTCACTACCCCCGGCCCACAGGAGCGACGACGTGGAAGAGCAGGATCAGAAGGCCCCGGAGGACGCGGCCGTGACGCAGGCCCCGGCGGCCAAGAAGGCTCCTGCAGCGAAGAAGGCGCCGGCAGCGAAGAAGGCGCCGGCGCGAAGAAGGCTCCCGCAGCGAAGAAGGCCCCCGCGAAGAAGGCTCCTGCCGCCAAGAAGGCCCCCGCCAAGAAGACCCCCGCGAAGAAGGCTCCTGCCGCGAAGAAGACCCCCGCCAAGAAGGCGCCCGCATCTGCGGCGACCAGTGGTCGCAAGCGGGCTGCAGCGCGGCGCACTGCGGCGGCAGTGGGTGGAGCAGCCGGAGCCGCGGCAGACAGGGCCGGCGCCGCTGTGGAGTCAGCCCGCAGTGCCGGTCGTCCCCCGACAGATCCCAGCATGATCCCGCCCCGGCGTCTGTCCGGCTTCGACTTCGCCACGTGGCGCTCGGCGTCCGATGACCCCACGATGCGTTCGCCCATCATCGGCCTGATCGCCCTGGATTCCAGCCCGGACTGGCCCACCCTGGTGGACCGGTTCGACCGCGCGAGTCGGGTCGCCCCTGTTCTGCGCCAGAAGGTCCTCGAGGGTCCGGCGGACATTCTGAGCCCCCGGCTGGTGATCGACCCCGAGTTCGACCTGAGCTTCCACATGCGCAGGTTCCGGATGTCTGATCCCGGCAGTTGGGACCAGGTGCTCGATGAGGCACGCCGTCAGTCGATGTCCGACTTCGATCTCCAACGCCCACTCTGGCGAGTCACCCTGATGGAGGGCCTGGAGGGCGGCAGGGCGGCGCTGCTGGTGAAGCTCCATCACGCGATCGCCGACGGGCAGGGCGCCATGATGCTGGGTGCCACCATCATCGACCTGGCCCCGACCGGCCAGGATCTCGGCCCGATGCCCCCGGCGCCCATCTCCACACCCCTGGATTCGGCAGGCTTCCTGGGGACCGCGGTCGTCGACGCCTCCTCCTTCCTCATGAAGCAGCTCAAGGACGTCACCGACTCCGCGATCCCTGTGGCGAGCCGGGCGCTGCGCGATCCTGTGGGTGCGGCCGAGGACATCATGGAGGTGCTCAAGTCGGTGACCAAGTTCATGGCGATCCCCACGTCGCCGATGTCGCCGGTCATGCGCGGACGATCCATCAACTACCACTTCGTCACGTTCGACGTGCCCATGGACGAGCTCAAGGCGGCGTCCAAGCCGCACGGCGTGACCCTCAACGACGCGTTCATGGCCAGCGTCACGGGCGGCCTTCGGATCTACCACGAGCGCCGCGGTGAGCCCGTCACCGTCCTGCGATGCAACATGCCGATCAGCTTGCGCAACCCGGACAGGCCGGCTCAGAACGCGGTCACGATCGCCCGCTTCGAGGTGCCGGTCGACATCCTTGACCCGGTCGAGCGCATGCGCGCCATCAGCGGGATCGTCGGATCATGGCGGCGTGAGCCGGCACTGCACCTGGTTGATCCGCTGGCCGAGGTCGGCTACCGGCTGCTCCCCTCTGACATGGTGACCGCGGCTGCCCGGACCAGCGACTTCACGGCCAGCAACGTCCCCGGGGTACCGATGCCGGTCTGGATCGCGGGCGCCAAGGTGCGCGCGATGTACCCATTGGCGGCCACGATCGGCGCAGCCACGAACATCACGCTGCTGTCCTACGCCGGACACGCAGGGATCGGGATCTCCATGGACGACGCGGCCATCCCGGACCGCGAGTTGTTCGTCGAGTGCTTGGCGGCGGGCTTCGCCGAGGTCGTCGGCCACTCGGTGGTGCCCAGCGACCCGGTCGCGACTGACTGACGTCCTGCACGCCCTGCGCCGTTCCCCGTTTGGGGTGGCGCAGGGCGTGCCTGCGCCTAGATGAAGAAGGCCGCGTTGGACTCGTTGGCCTCGCCGAGGAACATGGCGACACCCCCGAACTCGACGCCGTCGATGAGCTCCTCCTCGTGCAGGCCCAGCAGGTCCATGGTCATGGTGCACGCGACGAGGCGAACTCCCGATCGTTGCGCCGATTCGATCAGCTCGGGCAGGCTGGGCACCTTGTTGTCGCGCATGATCTTCTTGATCATCGAGGTGCCGCCGCCGAGCATGTGCATCTGCGACAGCTTCATGGCCTCCGGCCCGGCGGGCATCATGCGGGCCATCGCCTTGTCGATCAACGACTTGTCCACCTCGGGGGCGTCAGGGCGCCGCAGCGCATTCAAGCCCCAGAAGGTGAAGAACATCGAGATCTCGTCACCCATAGCCACTGCGCCGTTGGCGATGATGAACGCGGCCAGGACCTTGTCGAAGTCGCCTGAGAAGACCACGAACGACTTCTTCTCCTTGAGTCGCGCGGCCACGGGATTCATGGTGGCGCCGCCTGCACTTGCCGCTGGGCCTCCCTTGCGGATCCGTGCCACGACGCCGGGTCCCTCGGGCTTCATGTCCAGGACCTCGTGGCCGTTCTTGGTCGCCCACGCCGGCGCGTCCAGCCGGAAGCCGATGTCCGAGACGTGGGCAACGATCTCGTCGCCTGCGTTGAGCTCACCCATCTTCTTCTGCAGGGCCATGATGGGTCCCGGGCAGGCCAGCCCGGTGCAGTCGAGGTCGACCTCGACGCCGGTGCCGATCACCGCAGCAGCAGGCAGTGCGCCCTGCGCCCGCAGCGACTCCTCCTCGGCGTAGGGAGTCATCGGGAACAGCGGATCGGGGACGTCGTCTGGGGCGACGTGGTGCCAGGCCCGGAACGTCTTGACCCCACCGACGAGCGTGGCTACGTCGGTGAATCCGCGCTGGACGAGGATGCGGTGCGCCAGGTAGCTGCGGAACCCCGACGCGCAGTACAGCCGGATCGGGGTGTCCCGGTCCCAGTCCTCCTGCGCCTCCCGCAGCAGGTTCAGGGGCACCAGCTCGGCGGCGGGGATGTGCCAGACGTCGTACTCACTGCGGCTGCGGACATCGATGATGCGCGCGCCCTCGCAGTTCGCGGGGTAGTCGGTGGAGAACCAGCCGACGAGATCGCCACGCAGGGTGTTGGCGCCCATGAACCCGATCATGTTGACCGCGTCCTTGGCGGATCCGAAGGGCGGGGCGTAGGCCAGTTCGAGCTTCTCCAGGTCATACACGGTGGCCCCGAGCCGGATCGCCGTGGCGAACACGTCAAGACGTTTGTCGACGCCGTCGAAGCCGGTGATCTGCGCGCCGAGGATGCGACCGTCGGTCGGCGAGTAGAGGCACTTGACGTCCATCTGGGCGGTGCCCGGGTAGTAGCCGGCATGGCCGGAGGGATGCACGTGCGCCCTGAGGAACGGGATCTCGGCAGCGCGAAGCTGCTTCTCTGTGGCCCCGGTGCCACCTGCGACCATGTCGAAGACCTTGACGATCGATGTTCCCTGGGTGGACTCGTACTCCGTGTTCCGACCCAGCATGTTCTCCGCGGCCACCCTGGCCTGCCGGTTCGCAGGGCCGGCCAGCGGGATGATCCAGGACCCACCAAGCACGGTGTGTGGGACCTCGACCACATCACCGGCGGCGTACACGTCCGGGTGTGAGGTCTGCATGTGCGTGTCCACCCGGATCCCTCCGCTGGGTCCCAGATCGATCCCGGCTGCAACGGCCAGCTCGGTGTTCGGTCGCACGCCGGCGGACATGATGACCAGGGAGGTCGTCAGGACGCGGCCACTGGTCAGCTCGACAGAGAGGTGGCCTGCTGGAGATGTCGTGAAGGCCGCCGCAGCGGTGCCCAGGTGCAGTGCGAGGCCCTGAGCGCGCAGGTAGTTCTCCATCGGCGTGGAGAGCTCCTTGTCCAGCGGCGGCATGATCTGGTCGGTCATCTCCACGATCTCCACCGCCAGCCCCCGCTCGTGCAGGTTCTCGGCCATCTCCAGGCCGATGTAGCCGGCACCGATGACCACCGCGTGCTTGAGCCGGTCCGGTTCGGCAACGATGGCGTCGACCTTGGCCTTGATGTCGTCCATGTCCTCGACGTTGCGCAGGACCATGACATCGGGATGATCCAGACCAGGCAGGCGTGGGCGGAACGGTGACGACCCGGGGCACAGCGCCAGCTTGTCCCATGTCTCGAGGTACTCCTCACCGGTAGCCAGGTTCCGCGCGGTCACGGTGCGCCCATCGAGGTCCAGTGCGGTCACCTCGGTTCCGATCCGCACGTCGATGTCCAGCGAGTCCCGCAGGCTCTGCGGGGTCTGCAGGAGCAGCCGATCGCGATCCTTGATCACCTCTCCGATGTGATAGGGCAATCCGCAGTTGGCGAAGGAGACGTTGCCGGACTTCTCAAAGACGATGATCTCCGCAAACTCATCGAGACGCCGTGCGCGTGCCGCCACTGAGGCACCACCTGCCACGCCGCCCACCACGACCACCTTCATGATGTCTCCGATCCGCGTCCGATCCGTTGCTGGGACCTCCGACGCTAGTTCGTCCGGGGTTCGGGTGGCGCACTGAGACAGGCTGATCAGGGCCGACGGGAGCACCCGCGGTGCGTGTCGCACGACACGGGCGCGATGGGGCGCCGATAGGGTGCGAACACCTGTTCGTATCGGGAGGTGGGCGTGCGCGTACTCGGAGTCGACCCCGGCCTGACCCGGTGCGGGCTGGGTGTGGTGGACGGAGCGATCGGTCGACCCCTGACCCTTGCGCATGTGGAGGTCGTCCGGACGCCTGCCGGCGATCCGCTGCCTGAGCGTCTGCTGGCCATCAGCACCCGGATCGGCGAGCTGATCCGGGTGACGGCGCCGGACGTCGTGGTCGTCGAGCGGATGTTCAGCCAGCACAACCTGCACTCCGTCATGGGCACGGCACAGGCCTCGGCGGTGGCGGTCCTGGCGGCGGCAGAGGCGGGCCTGCCGGTGGCGTGGCACACCCCCACCGAGGTGAAGGCCGCAGTCACCGGCAGTGGGCGGGCGGACAAGGCGCAGGTTGCCGGCATGGTCGTGCGGATCCTGCGACTTCCGACGGCGCCGACGCCCGTGGATGCCACTGATGCCCTGGCGCTGGCGATCTGCCAAGTCTGGCGCGGGTCGGCCACGTCGCGGATCGACGCCGCTGTCGCGGCATCGGCCCCGTCCCGGATCCCGAAGGCGGCCACCCGTGCCGCGGGGAGCAGGAACGCCCGCGCATCCCGGCCGAGCCCCGGTGCAGGCCTCGGTGTCCGCGCAGGCGGTGCCCGGTGATCTCCTTCGTGCACGGTCGGGTCGCCTCCGTGGGCGTGGACCACGCCGTCATCGACGTGGGTGGTGTTGGGCTCAACGTCCTGTGCGGGCCGCGGGCACTGGCTGATCTTCGCGTCGGGGCCTCGGCGCGGGTCGCCACTGCGCTGGTCGTCCGCGAGGACTCCCTGACCCTGTTCGGATTCGTCGACGAGGAGGAGCGCCAGGCTTTCGAGGCGCTGCAGTCGGTCACCGGCGTGGGGCCGCGCACCGCGCAGGCGATCCTCTCGGTCCTGACCGTGGAGCAGCTGCGCGCGGCGGTCGCCAGCGATGACCTGGTGACGTTGTCCAAACCCCCCGGCATCGGACGCAAGGGCGCCGCGCGGATCGCCCTGGAGCTCAAGGATCGGATCGGAGCCCCCACTGCTGCCCAGGTCGGTTCGACACCGGTCGACGACTGGTCGACACCCGTGGTGGACGGCCTGATCGCCCTGGGCTGGCCGCCCCGCGATGCGCGGGCAGCGGCCGACGCGGTGAACGAGGAGGCCGATGCAGTCCTGGCGGAGGGTGGCCAGCCGTCCGTCCCGGCACTGCTGCGTTCGGCGCTACGACATCTGGACCGCGCATGAACGATGACGCACTGCTCGATGGTGCGGCCGACCCCGAGGACATCGCCGCCGAGGGGGCGCTGCGCCCCCGCAGCCTGGCGGACTTCATCGGCCAGGACCGGGTGCGCTCCCAGTTGGGGCTGGTCCTCGAGGCGGCGCGCCACCGGACAGCCACGGCTGATCACGTGCTGCTCTCCGGTCCGCCGGGGCTCGGCAAGACGACATTGGCCATGATCATCGCGGGGGAGATGTCGGCCCCGATGCGCATCACGTCCGGCCCGGCCATCCAGCACGCGGGCGACCTCGCGGCTGTGCTGAGCAGCCTCGTGCCGGGGGAGGTGCTGTTCCTCGACGAGATCCATCGGATGGCCCGCCCGGCCGAGGAGATGCTGTACGTGGCCATGGAGGACTTCCGCGTCGACATCGTGGTCGGCAAGGGCCCGGGAGCCACCGCGATCCCGCTGGACCTGGCGCCCTTCACCCTCGTCGGGGCCACGACACGGGCCGGCCTCCTGCCCGGACCGCTGCGCGACCGGTTCGGGTTCACGGCGCACATGGACTTCTACGCGGACTCCGACCTGTACACGATCGTCAACCGCTCCGCCCGGCTGATGGGTGTCGAGATCGATGCCGAAGGGGCCGCCGAGATCGCCGGACGCTCCCGGGGCACGCCGCGGGTGGCAAACCGGCTCCTGAGGCGCGTGCGCGACTACGCGCTGGTGCACTCGGACAGCACCATCAACCAGCGGACCGCTCACGCCGCGCTGGACCTCTACGAGGTGGATGCCCTGGGGCTGGACCGGCTCGACCGGTCGGTGCTGGAGGCCCTCTTGGGCACGTTCCGGGGTGGCCCGGTCGGTCTCTCAACCCTCGCCGTGGCAGTTGCCGAGGAGCCCGAGACGGTGGAGACGGTGGCTGAGCCCTTCCTGGTTCGGGCCGGGCTGCTGTACCGGACGCCGCGCGGGCGGGTCGCCACGGACGCCGCGTGGCGGCATCTGGGGATGACACCGCCAGTCTCCATGGGCCAGGCAGGCCTCCCCTTCGAGGGCGACGCACCGGGCGGGGATGAAGGAGGAACCGCCACAGGCGTCTAGAATCGGGCGCAATTGTGCGGAAAGGTCCTCCATGACGCTCGGCGAACTCCTGCCTCTGGTTGCCATCGCGGCGGCCTTCTGGTTCTTCCTCATCCGTCCCACCAGTGCGCGCCGCAAGGCTCAGGCCAAGCTTGTGGCCTCGCTGGCGCCCGGGCAGCACGTGATGACCACGGCCGGGGTCTTCGGCACCCTGGTGGCCATCGATGGCGAGCGGGTGCGGATCGAGGTGGCCCCGGGGGTCGAGATCGAGATGCTGGCCCAGGCCGTGGCACAGACGGTCCCCAGCGCCGCAGCACAGACGGATCCCGACTCCTGGGAGCAGGGATCCGACGAGCTGGACCTCCCCGAGGCGACCGAGGAGTCCACCGAGGAGTCGACCCGGGAGGCCGACCGTGGCTAGTACCGTCGCCAAGTACCATCCGTGGCGCGTCCTGGTGCCGATGCTGCTCGGTGTGGTCATCCTCGCCGGATGGGCCTTCTGGCCCGGGCAGAGCAACACCCCCCAGCTGGGGCTGGACCTCCAGGGCGGCACACAGGTCACGCTGCTGCCCACGGCCAGTCCCGGTACCGAGGGCTCCATCACTGACGAGCAGCTCGACCAGGCCGTCAGCATCATCCGCCAGCGTGTCAACGGGCTCGGTGTCGCGGAGTCCGAGGTCACCGTGCAGGGCTCGGGTGACAACGCGGCGATCATCGTGTCGGTGCCGGGCTCCGTGCCGCAGGACCGCCTCGTCGAACTCGTGGGACGTACAGCGCAGTTGGCCTTCCGCGCCGTCGAGGCGATCACCACGCCGGAGGGGATCGACCCGAACGCACCGCAGACGGAGGATCCGCAGGTCTCGGCCACACCGACGGACCCGGCGCCGACCCCGACGGATGGGTCCTCACCCACCCCGTCGGAGGAGCCCTCCGCCAGCGCGACACCCTCAGACGAGCCGTCAGCCTCCGCAAGCCCCAGCCCGAGCGCTGCACCCGCGGTGGAACAGCCTGAGATCCCCGTCCAGGCGGCGGAGAACGACCTCGAGTTCCAGGAGCGGGCGATCCGTCTGGACTGCCTCTCCCCGGAGAACCGCTCCGGTACGCCCGACGACCAGCAGCTGTGGCTCGCCACGTGCGACCGTGATGGCTTCGCCAAGTACATCCTGCAGCCCGCATTCATCCTCGGTACCCAGGTGACCGACGCCCAGGCGCAGTTGGACCCGCAGACCAACCAGTGGTCGGTGTCGCTGACCTTCGACAGTGAGGGTGCCGCCAAGCTGGCGACCATCTCGGCCGACATCTTCGACAACACGCCCCCACAGAACCAGTTCGCGATCGTGCTGGACGGCATCGTCTACAGCGCCCCGTCGTTCCTCGAGCCGATTGCCGGAGGCCAGGCGCAGATCACAGGTGACTTCACGATCGACGAGTCCACTGACCTCGCCAACGTCCTGAAGTTCGGCTCGTTGCCCATCAGCCTCGAGGTCGGGCAGATCACCTCGATCACGCCCACCGTCGGCGAGGACTACCTGCGGGCTGGGCTGCTGGCCGGTGCGATCGGCCTGGTCCTGGTCGGCCTGTACCTCATGGCCTACTACCGAGCCCTGGGTCTTGTCGCCGTCTTCAGCCTCGTGATCGCCGGTGTCATCACCTACTGCCTGTTCGTGCTGTTCGGCCGGACGCTGGGCTTCACCCTCACGTTGGCCGGTGTCACGGGGGCCATCGTGGCCATCGGCATCACCGCTGACTCCTTCATCGTCTACTTCGAGCGACTGCGTGATGAGGTCCGTGACGGCAAGACGCTGCGGGTGGCGGCCGAGACCGGCTGGATCCGTGCTCGTCGCACGCTCCTGGCCGCTGACTTCGTGTCGCTGCTGGGTGCTGTGGTCCTCTACGTCCTGAGCATCGGCAGCGTTCGTGGCTTCGCCTTCGCACTGGGTCTGACCACCGTCATCGACGTGATCGTTGCCTTCACGTTCACGCGGCCGATCGTGGCGATCCTGGCCACGACCCGGTTCTTCCAGTCCGGGCACCCGCTCAGCGGCGTCGATCCCCGGCGACTGGGCATACCCGATCCGCCCGCGCCCCGGCCCGCGGCCACCGCAGGGAGGAAGTAGCCATGTCCCGCATGGGAGCCCTCGGGCACAAGCTCTACTCCGGCGAGGTGTCCTACGACATCGTCGGCAAGCGACGTCGTTGGTACGCCGTCTCGGCGGCCATCGTCCTCGTGGCGCTGCTGTCCCTGGCAGTGCGTGGCCTGAACCTGGGCATCGAGTTCACCGGTGGCGCCGAGTACCAGGTGCCGTCTGCCTCGTGCACCCTGGACCAGGCGCGCACGGCTGTGGAGGAGACGGGCGTGGAGCCGGTCACCGTCACCCAGCTGGGCAACGACTCGATCCGGATCACCACCGAGGCAGTCGACAACGCAACGAGCCTTGAGATCCGGGCCTCGTTGGCCGAGGCGTGCGCAGTCGAACCCGACGCGGTCTCCGTGCAGCTGGTCGGACCGAGCTGGGGCAGCGAGATCACCCAGAAGGCCCTCACTGCGCTCGTGGTGTTCCTGGGGCTGCTGTCGGTGTTCCTGGCCATCTACTTCGACTGGCGGATGGCCGTGGCCGCCCTCGTCGCCCTGGTGCACGACATCCTCATCACCGTCGGGGTCTACTCAGTCCTGCAGTTCGAGGTGACGCCGAGCACGCTCATCGGCATCCTGACCATCCTCGGCTATTCGCTCTACGACACAGTGGTCGTCTTCGACAAGGTCAAGGAGAACACCCGAGGGGTGCTCGGCCAGAGTCGCCAGACCTACTCCCAGTCAGCGAACCTGGCGGTGAACCAGACACTGGTCCGGAGCATCAACACCTCGATCGTGGCCCTGCTGCCCGTCGGGGCGATCCTCTTCGTCGGCGCGGGCCTGCTGGGTGCCGGCACGCTGAAGGACCTGTCGCTGGCGCTGTTCGTGGGTATCGCGGCCGGCACGTACTCCTCGATCTTCATCGCGACGCCGTTCCTCGCCCAGCTCATGGAGCGCGACCCGCAGATGCAGGCGCTGGCACGTCGCGTCCAGGCACGTGGCTCGTCGGCGAAGGGCTCGGCCAAGGGTGCCAAGGCCCCGGCGGCCACCTCGGCCGGGGGCAAGGCCTCCTCCGATGAATCGGGGCAGACGGGACCGCCGGGTGATGCTGACGACGGCGCGGATGCCGAGGCTGAGGACACCGGGGCCATGGACCGCGCCAGGGCTCGAAGGCAGGGCACCGGCAATCGCCATCAGCCGAAGCGGAGCAGTAGGGCTGACCGGCACTGATCTCCCCGGCGCGAGGGTTCCCTGAGTCGTACACTCGGGACAAAGGGGCAGGAGGAGCAGGTGGCGGACCCGGAGTCCCCGCCGGTTGAATCGGCGGTCGAGGCAGCACCAGGGCTGCGCTCGAGGCTGTCGCGGATCACCAGCCGAGGGTCCGGCGCGCCCGCGGAGCTCGAGCCCATCCTGCGCACCCTGCGCTCGTTTCACCCCAAGAGTGATACACGGCAGCTGATTCGCGCCTACCAGGTGGCCGAGGAGCTGCACCGGCCGCAGAAGCGGCGTTCGGGCGAGCCGTACATCACCCATCCGGTGGCCGTGGCCCAGATCCTGGCTGATCTGGGGATGACCGGCCCGACCCTGTCCGCGGCGCTGCTGCACGACACCGTCGAGGACACCGGCTACAGCCTCACCGAGCTGCGGGCGGACTTCGGCGACGAGATCGCAGCGCTGGTCGACGGTGTGACCAAGTTGGACAAGGTCACGTACGGGGCGTCCAGCGCGGCTGAGACCGTGCGCAAGATGGTCGTGGCGATGGCACGCGACATCCGGGTCCTGGTGATCAAGCTCGCTGACCGCCTGCACAACATGCGCACCCTGCAGTGGATCTCGCCGGAGAAGCAGGGGATCAAGGCCCGGGAGACCCTCGAGATCTACGCGCCGCTGGCTCATCGGCTCGGGATGAACACGGTCAAGTGGGAGCTGGAGGACCTGTCCTTCGCCACGCTGCACCCCAAGATGTATGAGGAGATCGTCCGTCTGGTGGGGCAGCGGGCCCCGGCCCGCGAGCAGTACCTCGAGCAGGTGATCGGTGACATCGACGGCCGGCTGAAGTCCGCACGCATCCGCGGAACCGTGACCGGGCGACCGAAGCACTACTACTCGGTGTACCAGAAGATGATCGTGCGCGGCCACGACTTCTCCGACATCTACGACCTCGTCGGGGTGCGGATCCTGGTCGACTCCGTGCGTGACTGCTACGCGGTGCTCGGCACCCTGCACGCCGCCTGGAACCCCCTGCCCGGGCGGTTCAAGGACTACATCGCCATGCCGAAGTTCAACATGTACCAGTCGTTGCACACCACGGTGATCGGCCCCGAGGGCAAGCCTGTCGAGATCCAGATCCGGACCTACGAGATGCACCGGTCCGCCGAGTTCGGGATCGCTGCGCACTGGCGGTACAAGCAGACGGAGGTAGGCGGGAAGCTCGGCCCGGACGACCTCGGGTGGCTGCGCCAGCTGGTGGAGTGGCAGCGGGAGACCGAGGACCCGGGGGAGTTCCTCGAGTCGCTGCGCTACGACCTCGGGTCGACCGAGGTCTTCGTGTTCACGCCACGCGGGGATGTCATCGCCCTGCCCTCGGGATCCACACCGGTGGACTTCGCCTACGCCGTGCACACGGAACTCGGTCACCGGTGCGTGGGCGCGCGCGTGAACGGGCGGCTGGTCCCGTTGGACAGCCCCCTGACCAACGGCGATGCCGTGGAGGTCTTCACGTCCAAGGCGGAGGGAGCCGGCCCGAGCCTGGACTGGTTGACCTTCGTGCGCAGCCCGCGGGCCCGCAGCAAGATCAAGGCCTGGTTCTCCCGGGAGCGACGCGAGGAGGCCATCGAGAAGGGCAAGGACCAGCTTCTCAAGGCCATGCGCAAGGAGGGTGTGTCGGTTCATCGGCTGCTGTCCACGGCAGCCCTGACGACAGTTGCCGCCGACCTGCGCCAGAACGACGTCAGCGCGCTCTATGCGTCGATCGGCGAGGGCCGGATCAGCCCCAAGACCGTCATCCACCACCTCGTGGCCACCGCCGGCGGGGCCAGCGCCGCCTCCGACGATGCCGCCGAGGGGGTCACGCCACAGGGCATCCCGAAGATGCGCAAGCAGTCCGACGATCCGGGCGTCACCGTGATCGGCTCCCAGCTCGGCGACGTGTGGGTCAAGCTGGCACGCTGCTGCACACCGGTACCCGGGGACGAGATCACCGGATTCGTCACGCGGGGCAATGGTGTGTCAGTGCATCGCCAGGACTGCAACAACGTGACGGCCATGGCCGGCCAGGCCGAGCGCTTCGTGCCGGTGGCGTGGTCGCCGGGTGCCGCGTCGGTGTTCCTGGTCAACATCCAGGTCGAGGCCCTCGACCGATCCAGGCTGCTGGCTGACATCACCCAGGCGCTGTCCGATCAGCACGTCAACATCCTGTCGGCCTCGGTGTCCACCACCAAGGAGCGCATCGCCATCTCGCGGTTCACCTTCGAGATGGGCGACCCCAAGCACCTGGGCTCCGTCCTGCGGGCCGTGCGTGGTGTGGAAGGCGTGTTCGACGCCTACCGGGTCTGAGGCCCCCAGGCCGGGGAGGGGGCTCCCGCGGTCAGCCCGAGTACTCGGCCAGTGAGTTCTCGGCGGCCTGCAGCAACGCCTGGGTCTGCTCGATGCGCCCCTGCAGGTCCGCTGCCTCGCGGTCCTTGCCGGCTGCGACGGCCTTCTCATGCTGGGCGGTCAGCTTGTCCAACGAGGCACGGAAGGTCGTCACCGTGGATTCGGCGAGGGCCCGCTTGGCGGGGTCGGTGCGTCGCCACTGGTCCTCCTCGGCACGCTTGACCGCATCCTCGACCTTGCGCAACCGGCCCTCGAGCTTGTCGCGGTCGCCACGCGGCACATGACCGATGGCATTCCAGCGTTCGGCGATACCGCGCAGGGCGCTCTTGGCGCCGGCCAGGTCGGTGATGGGAAGCAGTGCCTCTGCCTCGTCGGCGAGAGCAGCCTTGGCCTGCGCGTTCTCCTGTTGATCGCCCTCGCGCTCGGCCTGCTCGGCGTTGCGCGCATTGAAGAAGACGTCCTGGGCCGCGCGGAAACGTGCCCACAGGCGGTCCTCGTCGGCCCGCCCAGCCCGCGGCGCGGCCTTCCACTCGTCCATGAGGCCGCGGTAGTCGCGTGCCGTTCCCGCCCAGTCGGTGCTGCTCGACAGGGCCTCCGCGCGGGCGATGATGTCGTTCTTCGCGGCGGTGGCTTCCTTGCGGGCCGCGTCAAGAGTGGCGAAGTGGGCCCTGCGCGCCTTGTCGAACGCTGATCGGGCGCCGCTGAACCGCTTCCACAGGTCCTGCTCGGCATCCCTGGTCGAGCGATCGCCACGGGGCAGCGCCGTCCACTGCTCCTGGAGGGCCTTGAACCGGTCGCCCGTGGCCTTCCAGTGCGTGGACTCGGCCAGGCCTTCGGCCTCCTGCGCGATGGCCGTGCGTGTGGCCATGGTCGCGGCCCGCGCCTCCTCGCGCGCGGCGGCGGCGGCCACGCGGCGCGCCTCGCCGGCTGCCTCCAACTGGTCGGCCAGGTCGGAGAGCACCGCAAGGTCACCCACCACGTGCGGCTCAGCGACCGTCTCGCGCAGCTTCGTCACGACGATGCTGACGTTCTCGGGACTGCCCTTGCCATCCTTGAGCCGCACGATGAGCAGGTCGGCCTCGGCCTTGAGGCCCTCGTACTTGCGCTCGAAGAAGGCCAATCCCTCGGCCGGGGCACCCGCAGCCCACTGGCCTACTGCGGCCTCCTGCCCATCAGGACGGCGGACGAACACCGTGCCATCGTCATCGACACGGCCGTGGGCGTGCTCGGTCATGCGGGTAACCCTCCGTAGTCAGATGGCCGTCATTGTCCCACGGGTGGGACGTCGACTCAGCCCTGTGGCTGCGCCGTTGCGGCCTCGATGCCGATGGGCGCTGCGGGCGATCCATCAGTGCCGCCCCCCGCGACGCCCGCGTCGGCCACCTTGGTCACGACATCAAGCCCGGAGGAGACCTCGCCCCAGATGGTGTAGTTCGGGGGAAGCGTCGTGTCCTCGTAGACGATGAAGAACTGGCTGCCTGAGGTGCCCGGCCCGGCGTTGGCCATGGCCACGGTCCCAGCCGGGTAGTTGACGCCCTCGTCGGCGGGCAGGTTCTCGTCGGGGAGTTCGAAGCCGGGGCCGCCGGTGCCGGTGGCCGTGGGATCACCGCACTGCAGGACCTTGATGCCCTCGGTGGTCAAGCGGTGGCACAGGGTGGAGTCGAAGTAGCCCTCACCGGCCAGCCACAGCATGGCGTTGACCGTCTCCGGGGCCTCAGCGGCGGCTGTGTCGATCACGATCTGTCCGCAGTTGGTGTCCAGCACCAGCTGGTAGTCGGTGCCGTCCTCGAGGGTGTTCTCCGGTGGGGTATCCCAGGACAGGGGATCTGAGGGGGGTGTGGGCGCTGGATCGCACCCATCCACCTGGACAGCCGAGGGCGACGGGGCGGGGCTGGCTGGCACCGAGGGGCTGGCCGAGGCAGAGTCGACGGGCAGGGCCACGTCGTCGGAGCTGCTGTCCGGCCAGAAGACCAGGCCGGCGACAACAAGCACCGCCACGACGGCCGCGATGCCCCAGCCGATGCGCATCCGGCGCTTGTGCGTTGACTCGCGCTGGGCCCTGCGCGCACTCTGGCGCTCGGCCTTGGCGGCAGCCAGCTCCTTGCGGCGCTTGTTGCTGGCCCCGGTTCCTGGCTTCTTGGCGTTCGACACGGCAGGTGCTCCCACGATCTGGTGTTGGTGGCTCGCGCGGAGTCTATGTCGCAGGAGGGCGGGCCACTGGGAGGACCCGCGCAGTTAGGTCCTGCGGTGGGTCCACGGATACCCTGTGGCCGGTCGGCGCCCTGCGCCGGGACCCATCGGACTTCTGTGAGGTAGCGCCCATGCTCATCGCCGGTTTCCCGGCAGGCCCGTTCGGGACCAACTGCTGGATCCTGGCCCCGGGGGCGAACCATGAGGCGGTCATCATCGACCCCGGCATGGAGAGCAGGGCGGGGATCGAGCAGGTCGTCGCCGAGCACCACCTGAACCCCGTGGCGGTGATCCTCACCCACGGGCACCTGGACCACATGTGGTCGGTGCTGCCTGTGTGCGAGGGGTATGACATCCCGGCCTGGATCCACCCGGGCGACCGCGCCCTGCTGGCCGATCCCTGGGCGGGGGTCTCCGGGGAGACCCGGATGATGTTCGCCAGTGTGGTCGGAGCCACGGACTTCGCTGAGCCCTCCGATGTGCGTGAGCTCGCTGATGGCAGCCTCCTGGAGATCGCCGGCATGACGTTCACCGCAGACCATGCACCCGGGCACACGGCGGGCTCGACCGCCTTCCGCATGCTGCAGACCGGAGCCGAGCCCCTGATGCTGTCCGGGGACCTGCTGTTCGCCGGAGCGATCGGCCGCACGGACCTCCCCGGGGGCGACCACGCCGCCATGCTGGATTCGCTGGCGAGGGTGGTGCTGACCCAGCCTGACGAGATGCTGGTCCTGCCGGGCCACGGCGAGACCACCACGATCGGGGTCGAGCGGCGCGTGAACCCCTTCCTGCAGGGGCTGCCCGACGCACGGCGACCCGCTCCGGGAGCCGGGGCATGAGCCGGCCCGCCGCCCTGTCGGGATTCCCCGAGTACCTGCCGGCCGAACGGATCGTGGAACAGCACATCCTGGACACCGTCCGGCGGATCTTCGAGCTCCACGGCTTCGCCTCCGTGGAGACCCGTGCTGTCGAGCCGCTCGAGCAGATGCTGCGCAAGGGCGAGATCGACAAGGAGGTCTACGTCCTGCGTCGCCTGCACGCCCCGGCCGACGAGCCCGATGCCGGGCTCGGGCTGCACTTCGACCTGACAGTGCCCTTCGCGCGCTACGTCGTGCAGAACGCCGGCCACCTGGACTTCCCCTTCCGTCGCTACCAGGTGCAGAAGGTCTGGCGCGGCGAGCGTCCGCAGGAGGGGCGCTACCGGGAGTTCACCCAGGCGGACATCGACATCGTGGGCCGCGACACCCTCGCGGTGCACCACGAGGTGGAGATCGCCCTGGTGATGGCCGAGGTGTTCCAGGCGCTGCCGATGCCGCCGGCGATCATCCTCGTGAACAACCGCAAGCTTGCTGAGGGCTTCTACCGGGGAGTGGGTGCCCAGGATCCCGCTGCGGTGCTGCGCGCCATCGACAAGCTGGACAAGGTCGGACCAGACCGGGTCAGGACGCTGCTCGTCGATGAGGTGGGCCTCAGCGGGGCGGCCGCGGGCCAGTGCCTTGCGCTGGCTGGCATCCGCACCACCGACACGTCGTTCGTGGAGCAGGTCCGGGCACTGGGCGTGCAGCATGACCTTCTCGACGAGGGCCTTGCCGAACTTGCAGCCGTCGTGGGTGCCGCCGCCCAGGTCCTGCCCGGTGCGGTGGAGGCAGACCTCAGGATCGCCCGCGGCCTGGACTACTACACAGGCACCGTCTATGAGACCCAACTTGTCGGCCACGAGGAGTTCGGCTCCATCTGCTCCGGTGGACGGTACGACGCCCTGGCCCGTGACAACCGGTCCAGCTACCCGGGGGTCGGCATCTCGCTGGGCGTCTCCCGGCTGATGGGTGTCCTGCTCGGCCGTGGACTCGTGCGTGCCAGCCGCTCAGTGCCCACCGCTGTCCTGGTCGCCGTCACCGAGGAGGATCGCCGTCCTGAGTCGGACAGCATCGCGGCCGCACTGCGGTCACGGGGGATCCCCGCGGAGGTGTCGCCGAAGGCCGACAAGTTCGGCAAGCAGATCCGCTACGCGGACCGCAGGGGGATTCCCTTCGTCTGGTTCGCAGATGCCGAGGGTGGCTCGGTCAAGGACATCCGGACCGGCGAGCAGGTGCCCGCTGATCCGCGTGAGTGGATGCCCCCCCTCAGCGACCTGCACCCCCACGTTCAGAGCCATACCGATGAGCACGAGGAGAGCGCCCGATGATCCGCACCCATGAGGCCGGAACACTCGGCATCGAGAACGTCGGGCAGACCGTCACTCTGGCCGGCTGGATAGGGCGCCGCCGCGACCATGGCGGCGTGGCGTTCCTCGACCTCCGGGATGGGTCGGGGATCGTGCAGGTCGTGGTCCATGACCCGGAGGTCGCCCATCCACTGCGCAACGAGTTCTGTCTGAAGGTCGTCGGCGAGGTGGCCGCGAGGCCCGAGGGCAACGAGAACCCGGACCTGGCCACCGGCGCGATCGAGGTGATGGTCACGTCGCTGGAGGTGCTGTCGGAGTCTGCTCCGCTGCCCTTCCCCATCGATGACCACGTCGAGGTGGGCGAGGAGGCGCGCCTGCGCTACCGCTACCTCGACCTGCGCCGCCCGGAGCCAGCGCGGATCATGCGCCTGCGCTCGAAGGTCAACCAGATCGCCCGGGAGGTGCTCTTCGCCCGCGACTTCCTCGAGATCGAGACGCCCACCCTGACCCGCTCCACGCCAGAGGGGGCCCGGGACTTCCTCGTCCCCGTGCGGCTGCAGCCGGGCAACTGGTACGCCCTACCCCAGTCACCACAGCTGTTCAAGCAGCTGCTGATGGTGGCAGGCATGGAGCGCTACTTCCAGATCGCCCGGTGCTACCGCGATGAGGACTTCCGCAAGGACCGCCAGCCCGAGTTCACCCAGCTCGATGTGGAGATGAGCTTCGTCGAGCAGGCAGACGTCCTGGAGGTCGGCGAGGCAGTCATCCGGGCGTTGTGGGCCGGCACGGTCGGCCACGAGATCGGCGAGATCCCGCACATGACCTTCGCGGAGGCGATGCGTCGTTTCGGCTCCGACAAGCCAGACCTGCGCTTCGGCGTCGAACTGGTGGAGCTGACCGACTACTTCGCTGACACGCAGTTCCGGGTCTTCCAGGCGCCGTACGTGGGCGCCGTGGTCATGCCTGGTGGCGGCTCGCAACCACGTCGGACCTTCGACGCATGGCAGGAGTGGGCCAAGCAGCGCGGTGCGCGGGGCCTGGCCTACGTGACCGTGGCTGAGGACGGGACGCTGGGCGGACCCGTGGCCAAGAACCTGACCGACGCCGAGCGCGACGGCCTGGCACAGGCGACCGGCGCCCAACCGGGGGACTGCATCTTCTTCGCCGCCGGCCCGGTCAACGACGCACGTGCCCTGCTGGGCGCTGCCCGCCTGGAGATCGCTGAGCGCTGCGGGCTGATCGATCCCGAGGCCTGGTCGTTCCTCTGGATCGTCGATGCGCCGGTGTTCGAAGCCATCGTCGACGACGAGGGGAACGAGGGCTGGACCGCCGTGCATCACCCGTTCACCTCCCCGAACGCAGAGTGGATCGATCGTTTCGAGGACGAGCCCGGCGAGGCGCTTGCCTACGCGTACGACATGGTCTGCAACGGCAACGAGATCGGCGGCGGGTCGATCCGTATCCACCGCGCGGATGTCCAGCAGCGGGTGTTCTCGGTGCTCGGCATCGACGAGCGGGAGGCCCGGGACAAGTTCGGCTTCCTCCTCGACGCGTTCGCCTATGGGCCCCCACCGCACGGTGGGGTGGCGTTCGGGTGGGACCGGATCGTGATGCTGCTCACGGGTGCGTCATCGCTGCGTGAGGTGATCGCGTTCCCGAAGACGGGCGCCGGTCACGACCCCTTGACCGGTGCACCCACCGCGATCACCCCCGCTCAGCGCGCTGAGGCAGGCATTGACGCGACTCCGGAGGTCGACGCCTGAGGCGGGCTGCCGCCCGAGCAGGTCCGGGCGGTGGTTCGTAGGCTGGGGGCGCAGGTCTGCGGACCTGGCGACACGCATACGGAGGAGTGTCATGGGAGCAGTCATGGTTCGGGGTTGGTTCGTGGGGGTCCTGGCAGTGCTGGCCCTGCTGCTGCTGGTCTCCCCGGCCCGGGCGCATGCGGAGCTCGACTCCTCGGACCCGCCGGACGGAGCCACCCTCGCCTCGGCACCGGAAGTCCTGTCCTTCACCTTCGGCGAGCAGATCCTCGAGCAGGGCAACGCTGTGACCCTGACCGACGTGGCCGCCGATGCCCGCCTGGAGGTGGGCCCCGTGCAGGTTGCGGGCGACACGGTGTCGGTGTCGTGGCCTGAACAGAGCCCGGCGGGGGAGTTCCGCGCGGCCTACCGGGTGGTGTCCGCTGACGGACACCCGATCGAGGGGACCATCACGTTCACCGTCGATGAGGCTGTGGGTGTGGTTCCGGTGTCGGTCTCCGCCAGCGATGAGCCCTCCGCGCTTCCCGCCGCCTCGGCCTCTGCGGTGCCGGTCGCCGAGACTTCGCCCCCGGCCGAGGAGCCCGATGCAGGCGGTGTGGGCCCGCTGGTGTGGATCCTGGCCCTGGGAGTCGCCGTCGTGATCGGGGCCGGCGCCGGCATGTGGGTCATGCGCAGGACGCGATGACCACGACGGCCGCCTCCGATGCCCCGCAGACGCGGGTGCCCACACGCGGGCGGCCGCCGATCCTTGCCCGCGTGCTCTGGGGTCTGGCCGCATTCCTCGCCCTGCTCCTGACCGCCGCGGCGGCAGGCATCTGGTGGTCCCCTGCGCTCGATGGGTTGCCCGACGCAGGGTGGCTGATTGTCAACGGCCTGCCCGTCCTTCGCCTCGTGACAGTCCTTGCTGGTGGCACCATGGTGGGGTTCGCCCTCTCCGCGGTGGCGCTGGACCCAGGGGCCCGCAGCAACCTCACCAAGCTCGGTCGCCGAGATCTCGCTGTGGCTTCGGCCGCTGCCTTCCTCATGGCTGCTGCCAGTGTGATGTTCGCGGTCTTCACCCTGGCTGACGTGCTGGGCATCGGACTCGGTGAGCTGACCCAGCCCGGGCTGCTGTCGACCTACCTGTGGGACGTCGAGGTGAGTCGGGCACACCTGATCTCAGCTGTCCTCGCTGTGGCGGTGGGGGTCGGGCTGGCCGTATCGCGTTCCCTGGGCGCTGCCGCTGCCTGGCTGGCCGTGGGTCTGGTGGCCGTCGGGATCCCCTCCCTGACCGGTCACGCGGCCGGCCTGGGCGGGCACTCGCTGGCGTTGATCAGCGGATTCGTGCACTCGATCTCCGCGGCGGTCTGGGGTGGTGGTGTGGTCGCGATCACGACCCATGCGCTCCGGCGCTCGCCCATGCTGGGTGAGCGGATCCGCCGCTTCGGCGGTGTGGCGATCGTCGCCGTCGTGGCGCTGGGTCTCACCGGTGTCGCCTCGGCGGCCACCCGGATGGAGTCTGTGACACAGCTGGTGACCACGCCGTACGGACGCATGGTGCTGGCCAAGATCATCGCGCTCCTGGTCGCCCTTGCCCTGGGCGGTGCGGTGCGCCGGGCGTGGCGGGGGGCAGGAAAGGGGTCCGGGTCAGCTCGGTTCCTGGCCGAGGTGGTCGCGCTGGGGAGCGCGCTCGGACTGGCCGTCGTCCTTGCCCGATCGGCGTTCCCGCGTGCTGCCATCCAGTTCCCGACGCTCGGTGAGGACCTGATCGGCTACCCATACCCGCCGGCGCCGACCTTCACGTCAGTGGCCTTCGGCTGGCACCCCGACTGGGTGTGGCTGACAGCCGCCCTGTTGGCGATGGCGCTCTACGCGACAGGGTTCCTCCTGTTGCGTCGCCGTGGGGACACCTGGCCGGTCGGGAGGCTGGTGGCGTGGACACTCGGCTGGCTCGTGGTCATCTGGGCAACGTCTGCCGGCGTCGCGTGGTACGCGCCGGTCTCCTTCACCCTGCACATGGTGTCGCACATGGTCCTGGCGATGCTGGCACCGGTCCTGCTCGTCCTCGGCGGCCCCATCACCCTGGCCCTGCGGGTGATCCCACCGGCCACGGGCGGGCGACGTGGTCCTCGGGAGTGGATCACCTGGGGCCTGCACTCGCCGTTGACAGCGTTCGTCACCCATCCGCTCTACGTCCTGTTCATCTACACCGTGGGCCTCTACGGGTTGTACTACACGAGCCTGTACGCGTCGTTGATGTCGTCGCACCTGGGTCACTTCGCCATGCAGGTGCACTTCCTGGCCGCGGGGTACCTGTTCTACTGGGTCGTGATCGGAGTGGACGCGGGCCCGCGCCGCCTCGACTACCCCGCGAAGCTGATCCTGCTCATGGCGTCGTTGGTCATCCACTCGTTCTTCGCTGTCCCGATGATGATGACCGAGACTCCGATGGTCGCGGACTGGTACGCCCTGGTGACCCCGCCGTGGCTGACCGACGTGCTGCAGGACACCCGCAACGCCGGGGCAATCGCCTGGGGGTTCGGCGAGATCCCGACGCTGGTGGTGGCAGTGGTGCTGGGGGTCCAGTGGGCGCGCAGCGACGAGCGCGAGGCGAGACGCTCCGATCGACGTGCCGACCTCGACGGCGATTCGGAGCTGCGGGCCTACAACGATCGGCTCGCGCGGATGGATGCCGCGGACTCCAGCCGTCGCGAACGCGGATCCCAGGACTGAACGCGGTCATTGCGCCCGATCCGGCCCTCTCGCCGAGCGAGATCCAGTGGGTCAGTCATCCGGGGTGGCTGCAGGGGCGACGAGTGCTCCAGCATGCGCGGACTCGTGTGCCAGCCCGGCCCCTTCCACGACCTCGATGAGCAGCAGGCCGACTGCCACGCCGATGGCCGTCCAGGCGATCTCGGCAGGACTCAGCCGATCGGCCAGGAGCACGTAGGCGGCGGCGATGCCCAGAACCACCGCGCGCAGGGTGGGAACGAACATGGGGTGCTCAGAGGTGAAGCGCCCCACCCCGCTGCCGGCCAGGGGGCTGCCCCACCGATGGGCAGCGCCCGCGATGGCCAGACGGGTCCGACGGCCGAACGGGGTGGCGCCAGCCAACCACCCGGCCAGTGCGAGAACCACGCCCAGGGTCAGCATGACCAGCAGCGCGTTGACAAGGAACCGGAGCAGGGTGGTGGACACTGCTGAGAAGAGCGCGGAGTAGCCGACCGGGGCGGCGTCAACCAGCTGAGCCGTGCCCAGATCGAGGGCGAAGTAGGTGACAAGCGCCCCGATCGCCAGGCCCAGGCCGGCCCACATGAGGCCTCGCGATCGCGGACGCCAGAGGAGTACGCCGGCGACGAACATGATCAGGACCACCACCCAGAGCCACGCGGCGACGGGCAGGAAGATCGACAGCGCATTTGCCGCCAGCTGGAGGTTCGGTGCATCAGCCAGCACCACCTGGCGACCCGGAACCTGAAGTGTCCCTGCGAAGGGCACCCCCCGCTCGGCCAGCTGGGCCTGGACCTTCTCCACAACGACGGCGGTATTCAGGACGATCTGGCCGTCCTGGAGGGTGACAGCCGCATCGACGGTGTCGCGGTCGATCAGTGCGACGAACTGCTCCTGCAGGAGGGAGGTCACGGCCGTCCACCCCTGCCCGAACTGGTCGGAATCGACGTACGAGTCGACCCCCGAGGTGATGGCGTTGTTGACCCCGGAGGCGATGGCCGCCGCGATCACGGAGTCCACGGAGCTGTCGCCCCGCAGCTCAGCCAGCGGGCCGCTGAGGCCGCCCAGGAAGTTCTCGGCTCGGCCCTCGGCGTCGATGGCGTCGACGATCGCGGCAGACACTTCAGTGGAGACGGTCTGGCGGACCAACGGGTCCTGGGCCAACGGAGCCAACGTCTCGTTGAAGGCGTCGGCGCTCGTGATGGTGCGTTCGGCCCACAAGGACCCGACTGCGAAGGGTGCCAGCACGCTGGCGAGGAGGATCAGCAGGGCAGCAATGATGCGACGGGCCATGTGCCCAGACTAGTGCCGGAATGACCCGGATCGGGACGCCCGTCCGCTGGCCCATCGGTGGCCCACCGTGTATCCCAGCGAGCTGTAGACCACCCGGGCTGAACGATTGGCCGCGTGCATGCCCAACGTCACCGCCGGCGCCCCCTGGCCGAGCTCGTCACGGGTGAGGCGGCCACACAGATCGCGGGCGAGTCCCTGCCCCCGCCACGAGGGGTGCGTGGCCACCGAGCCCAGGTGCGGGATCCCGGGGCGCATCCTGGTCACGGCGGCCAGCGCGACCAGCGCGGCGGGTGAGGCGGCCCTCGAATCCTCGTCCAGCGCCCCGGCAGTGATACCCCACCACCCGCTGATGCGCCGATCCCCGGGGCGGACCATCGCGTCCGGGTTGGCCACGGCGAGCAACTCAGGCACGCGGGGGTCGGCGAGGTCGAGGTTGATGACCAGGGCCTCCCGGGGACGCGGCGTGGGAGCGGTCGTCGTGAACCACCAGTCCCACTCCCAGTGCTCGACCGGCCGCAGCCGGGAGGGCAGCCGCGCGAACGTCTGCCGCTCGACGGTGAACCCCTCCGGCACACCGTGTTCGGCCACCAGACCCTCGACGCACCGGGCCACGGCCTCCGGCTGCTGCCCCATCCCGATGACCCAGGGGCGGTTCGTCGAGCCGTGCATCGACAGCCACGCCGCTGCACCGGGCTCGACGTGCACGGCTGCCACGGAATCGATGCGGGCGCCGAAGTCCAGGTAGGCCGCGGTGCCCGCGTCCGTGTTGGCCAGTGCCTGCCTGATGGTGGCCACCAGGGCGGGGTCGGGGGTGGGGGCCACGTCGGTCACGGTGCCTATCATGGCGATGTGGCCGGCCCCTCGCGAACGACGCCCTCGGGGCCCTCCCTGTTCGATGCTCCCGACCTGAGCGACCGCTCGGCTCAGGCCACGGCCCCGCTCGCGGTGCGGATGCGCCCCCGTGAGTTGTCGGAGCTGCTCGGCCAGGGCGACCTCGTGGCGCCGGGGTCGCCGTTGCGTCGCCTGATCGACGGCTCGGGTGCCAGCTCGATCATCCTGTGGGGCCCTCCCGGGACGGGCAAGACGACCATCGCGTCGCTGGTCAGCCAAGCTTCGGGACGTCGCTTCGTCGAGCTCAGCGCCGTGACGGCCGGCGTCAAGGACGTCCGGGCGGCGATCGACACGGCGCGGATGTCGGGGGTCCCGACGGTGCTGTTCATCGACGAGGTGCACAGGTTCACCCGCACGCAGCAGGACGCACTGTTGCCGGGTGTGGAGAACGGTTGGGTCACGCTGGTGGCCGCCACCACGGAGAATCCGAGCTTCTCGGTGGTCTCCCCCTTGCTCTCGCGCTCCCTGCTGCTCACGTTGAGCTCGTTGACCGACCAGGAGGTCGCCAGCCTCCTGGACAGGGCGGTGACCGACGAGCGGGGGCTGGCCGGCCGGGTGGCGCTCACCGACGAGGCTCGTGCCGACCTCGTGCGTTACGCGGGCGGTGATGCCCGGCGGGCGCTGACCTATCTCGAGGCCGCGGCCGAGGGTGTCGCGAGCATCCCTGCCGGGCCGGACGGCGCTGTGGGGGCGCCCGAGGTGACGGCCGAGCAGGTGGGCATCGCGGTCCAGCGCGCGCTGGTGCGCTACGACCGCACCGGTGACCAGCACTACGACGTCATCTCGGCGTTCATCAAGAGCATCCGGGGCAGTGACGTGGACGCAGCGCTGCACTACCTGGCCCGGATGATCGAGGCGGGGGAGGACCCACGCTTCATCGCCCGTCGACTGGTGATCCTGGCCAGCGAGGACATCGGCCTTGCTGATCCGGGCGCCCTGTCGGTGGCCACCGCCGCCATGACCTCGGCCGCCCAGATCGGTCTCCCGGAGGCCCGGCTGCCGCTGGCCCAGGCCACCATCCACCTGGCGCTGGCGCCCAAGTCGAACGCGGTGATCCGCGCCATCGATGCTGCCCAGGCCGACGTCCGGGCGGGCCGGGTGGGCCAGGTGCCTGCGCACCTGCGCGACGGGCACTACCCCAACGCCGCAGCGCTGGGTGTGACCGGCTACCAGTACCCGCATGACCACGAGGCCGGGGTCGTGGCGCAGCAGTACGCCCCCGACGCCGTCGCGGGCAGGCGGTACTACGATCCGGGCGGCCACGGCGCCGAGGCGAGGCTGGCCGATGTCCTGGCCCGGTTGCGGCAGGCGATCGACGCACGTCAGAAGGATCCTGGGAGCACGGGCGACGGGTGAGGCGGCCGGACGCAGTCAATTCGTTCGGCCTGTGCGGTCCGGTCTAGGGTTCCCCCATGAGTCGGACGTTCTGGGTGGTCGTTGGTGCGGTGGGCGGAGTCGTCGCCTATCGCAAGGGCACGCACGCCGCGAAGCGTGCCAAGGAGTTGGGGCCCATGGGGTCTGCCCAGGTGGCGGCCTCCGCAACGAGCAAGCTCGCAGGGCGAACCGCGAACGGCCTGGGTCGACTGCAGGAGGTCAAGGCACGTCGTGAGGGACGCCTGCTCACTGGCGAGGTCCAGGAGGAGGCCATCGATGCCCCGCCTGCGGGCTGGGTACCGGCCCCCATCCCGGGTGAGCCAGTGGTCTCCGCGCCCATGCCGATATCCACCCCGACTGCTCCGGCAGGCGCGAGACGGTCAGGCTCGGCGGATGGTGGCGGTCGACGATGACGATCGAGCACATGGACTCCGCAGAGATCCGGCGTCGGTTCCTGACGTTCTTCATCGAGCGTGGCCACACATCGGTGCCCAGTGCCAGCCTGCTCCTCGATGACCCGACCCTGCTGTTCGTGAATGCCGGCATGGTTCCCTTCAAGCCGTACTTCCTCGGCCAGGCGACCCCGCCGTACCCGCGGGCCACGAGCGTCCAGAAGTGCGTGCGCACGCTGGACATCGAGGAGGTCGGCCGGACCACGCGGCATGCCTCGTTCTTCCAGATGGCCGGCAACTTCTCCTTCGGCGACTACTTCAAGGCCGGCGCCATCCCCTACGCGTGGGAGCTGCTCACCGGCTCGGTGGCTGATGGCTGCTACGGGTTCCCCGAGGACAAGCTCTGGGTGACCGTGCTGGGCGATGACCAGGAGGCCATCGACATCTGGCACCGCGAGGCCGGTGTCCCGCTGGAGCGGATCCAGCGCCGTGGCCTGGCCGACAACTACTGGCACATGGGTGTGCCCGGGCCCGGGGGGCCGTGCTCGGAGATCTACTTCGACCGGGGGCCCGAGCATGGGCCCGAGGGCGGGCCGGAGGCTGACGAGGACCGCTACCTCGAGGTGTGGAACCTCGTCTTCATGCAGTCCGAGCTCGGTGAGGTGCGCAGCAAGGTCGACTTCGACATCCGCGGTGACCTGCCCAACAAGAACATCGACACCGGCATGGGCCTGGAGCGGATGGCCGCTCTGCTGCAGGGAGTCGACAACATCTACGAGATCGACACGACCAAGCACATCCTGGACCGGGCGATGGCGCTGTCGGGCGCACGGTACGGCGCCGATCACAGGACGGACGTGGACCTGCGCGTCGTGGCCGACCA
The DNA here is from genome assembly GCA_963697345.1 of uncultured Actinomycetes bacterium. Classification (GTDB taxonomy): domain Bacteria; phylum Actinomycetota; class Actinomycetes; order S36-B12; family CAIYMF01; genus Prado023. The sequence continues at coordinate 536,969 of CAVONS010000008.1, forward strand.
CGCCCGGACCGTCGCCTTCCTCATCGGCGATGGCGTGCTGCCCGGCAACGAGGGGCGCGGCTACGTCCTGCGCCGGATCATGCGACGGGTCGTGCAGAAGATGCGGCTCCTGGGGTCCCATGATCCGTCGATGGGTGAGCTCATGCGCTCGGCCATCGAGGCGATGGGCCCGCAGTACCCGGAGCTGGTCAGCGACACGGGGCGGATCACGTCGGTGGCGGTGGGGGAGGAGACCTCGTTCCTGGAGACCCTGGGCCGCGGCACGACCCTCCTGGACACGGCCGTGACCAAGGTGAAGGACTCTGGCAGCACCGTCCTTCCCGGCGACCAGGTGTTCGCGCTGCACGACACCTACGGCTTCCCCTTCGAGATCACTCTCGAGATGGCCGCGGACGCAGGTGTCGAGGTCGATGAGGCTGGCTTCCGCAGCCTGATGTCGGAGCAGAAGGAGCGGGCCAAGGCAGATGCGCGGGTCCGCAAGGCCGGGCTGACCCCGGCCACCGTGTACCGGGAGGTCATGGACTCCTCCGGGACGACCGATTTCACCGGCTACTCCGAGGTGGTGTCCGAGGGGATCCTGCGTGGGCTGCTGGTCGATGGCCAGTCGGTGGCCGAGGCGGGTCCGGGCGCCCATGTGGAGGCGATCCTGGATCGCACACCCTTCTACGCCGAGGGTGGCGGCCAGATCGGCGACCAGGGGCGGATCCGCCTCGGGGACGGGACCGTCCTGGATGTGTACGACGTCCAACAGCCGGTCCCGGGACTGTTCGTCCATCGGGCCACCGTCGCCGATGGCCAGGCAGAGGTGGGTGCGCGAGCCATCGGCGAGGTCGACGTCCCGCGTCGGCTGGCGATCTCGCGAGCCCATACGGCCACGCACATGATCCACAAGGCCTTCCGCGAGATCCTCGGTGAGACCGCGACCCAGATGGGCTCGGAGAACTCACCGGGCCGGTTGCGCTTCGACTTCCCGAACCCTGCTCCGGTCCCGGCGTCGGTGATGAACGACGTCGAGGATCGCGTGAACACTCTCCTGCTCGACGACCTCGTGGTCACCGCCGAGCACATGACCCAGGAGCAGGCGCGCGCCATCGGCGCCATGGCCCTCTTCGGCGAGAAGTACGGCGACAGCGTTCGCGTCGTGTCCGTCGGGGACTGGGCCCGGGAGCTGTGTGGTGGCACCCACACCAACCGCTCTGGTGAGCTGGGAGTCGTCAAGTTCCTGTCCGAGGCGTCGATCGGCTCAGGGGTGCGGCGCATCGAGGCCCTGGTGGGCGCTGACGCCTATCGACACCTCGCCCGTGAGCACATCCTGCTGAACAACCTGGCGCAGATGGTCAAGGCCCGTCCCGAGGAGCTCACCGACCGGATCGGTGGCCTCCTGGAGAAGCTCAAGCAGGCCGAGACCATGATCCAGCAGTTCCGCAAGGCCGCGGTCATCGCCAACATCGAGGGCACGATCGGCACACGCTTCGACATCGGCGGCGCCCGGGTGTGGACGTTCGCGATGCCCGCGGGCTCCACTGCGGCCGAGCTGCGGGAGGCCACCAACGCCGCCATGCAGATGGTGGCCACCGACATCCCGGTGGTGCTGGTGGGTGCCGCCGTGGATGGCGAGAAGGTGTCCATGCTGGTGACGGTCAACCCGATCGGGCAATCGTCTGGCCTCAGCGCCAAGGAGGTCCTGGCCGCGGCCCTTCCCTCGGTGGACGGACGCGGTGGTGGCAAGGCCGACAGCGCCCAGGGCGGTGGATCCCGGCCCGATGGCCTCGAGGATGCGCTGCAGGCGGCACGCGCGTTCCTGGCGGCCAGGGCCTAGTGCGCCCGGGTATCCGGATCGGCATCGACGTCGGCTCCGTCCGGGTCGGGGTCGCGCGCACCGATCCCTCGGCGGTGCTGGCGGTGCCCGTGGAGACCGTGGCCCGTGGTGAGGGCGATCTGGCCCGGATCGCCGAGATCGTGGTCGAGCACGATGCCCTGGAGGTCGTGGTTGGCCTGCCGCTGTCGATGTCGGGTCGCCCCGGTCCGGCCGCGGCCAGCGCCCGCGAGTTCGCCACGGCGCTGGCGCGCGTCGTGACCCCCGTGCCGGTCCGGCTGGTCGATGAGCGGCTGTCCACCGTCTCGGCAACCCAGGGCCTGCGGGCGGCCGGACGCACGGCGCGCTCGGGACGTGGCGTGGTGGATCAAGCGGCCGCCGTGGTGATCGTCCAATACGCTGTGGACAGTGAGCGCGCCACGGGAGCCGCGCCGGGAACCGTCGTTCAGGAGTGACATGAGCAACCTCGGGCTGGAGATGGCGGCGGGCACACGGCCGCCGGACGGTCCCCGGCACCGGGGCAGGTCGTGGATCGCGATCCTGCTCAGTCTGGGGGTTCTGGCGGTGATCGCCCTGGGCGTCAAGTTCGCCATCGAGAACATCCCCGAGTTCGGGGGGCCGCCTGACTACATCGGTGAGGGCGTCGACCAGGTGGTGGTCGTCGTCGAGCCCGGACAGACGCTCGCCCAGATCGGGCAGACCCTCAAGAGCGAGGGCGTGGTCGCGTCGGTGGATGCCTGGCTCGAGGCGACGGCAGCCGAGCCGCGTGCCACGACCATCGGTCCGGGCTCCTACGACATGCTCACCGAGATGAGTGCCGAGTCCGCCGTGGCTCGGATGATCGACCCGGACACCCGTATCGTCGATGAGCTGCTCCTGCGTGAGGGGTTGCGCTTCTCCCAGAGCATCGTGGCGATCTCTGAGGCCACCGGGATCTCGAAGAAGAAGCTGCGCACCACCTCGACGGAGGGCCGCATCGGCCTGCCGGAGTACGCCGAGGACAACGCTGAGGGGTTCCTGTTCCCGGCCACCTACGAGTTGGAGAAGGACGAGTCGGCGCGCCAGATCCTGTCCAGGCTGGTCGACCGGTGGGATGCCGCTGCGACCTCGGTGGATCTTGAGGCGGGCGCCAAGGAGAACGGGATCACTGCCTATGAAGCGATGATCATCGCGAGCCTGATCCAGGCTGAGGGCCGCCCGGAGGACTTCGACAAGGTGGCACGGGTCATCTACAACCGCCTCGACCCCGAGACCTGGGGTGGCACGTACGGATTGCTGCAACTGGACGCGACTGTCAACTACGCGTTGGACAAGTCCGAGATCAACCTCACCCTGGAGGAACTGCAGAACACGGACTCGCCGTACAACACCTACATCAATCCAGGGCTGCCGCCGACGCCGATCAACTCCCCGGGTGAGGCGGCCATGGCTGCTGCCGTGAACCCCGCGGATGGCCCGTGGTTGTACTACGTCACCGTCAACCCCGACTCGGGCGAGACCAAGTTCACTGACAACTACGACGAGTTCCTGGGCTTCAAGGCCGAGCTGACGAAGTGGCTCGCGGACAACCCGCAGTGAGCCATTCGCCCCGGCGGCGGGCAGCAGTGCTCGGGCATCCGATCGCCCACAGCCTCTCGCCGGTGCTGCACCGTACGGCCTACCGGCAGCTCGGACTGGACTGGGAGTACGAGGCCCACGACGTCGACGAGGCCGGGCTCCCCGGATTCCTGGACGGCTGCGGCCCGCAGTGGGCCGGGCTGTCCCTGACGATGCCACTCAAGCGGGTCGTTCTCCCGCTGCTGGACGACGTCAGTGAGCTGGTCGGGGTCGTCGGTGGTGCGAACACGGTGGTCATGGGGCCGGCCGGTCGGGTGGGCCACAACACGGATGTCGCGGGGATCGTCGAGGCGCTGCGCGACATCGGCGCCGAGTCGGGGCCGGCCGTCGTGCTGGGCGGGGGGGCCACGGCGGCCTCGGCGCTGGCGGCGCTCCATCAGCTGGGTTGTGCACGGGTGGTGGTGCACGCGCGGCGCCCTGAGGCTGCGGTGGAGCTGCACTCCGTCGCCGAACGGCTGGGGCTGGAGGTGGAGATCCAGGGATGGCCCACGGCGCTGCCCAGCCGTGCGCAGGCCTCCATTCTGGTGTGTACGGTGCCCGCAGAAGGTGCGGGTGGCCTCGCGGAACATGTCCCCGAGGCTCCCGGCTGGCTCCTCGATGTCTCCTACAGCCCGTGGCCCCCACCGCTGGTAGCTGCGTGGCAAAGGGCTGGTGGGCGGGCAGTGGCCGGCGACGAGATGCTGCTGCACCAGGCCGTGGAGCAGGTCCGACTCATGACGGGTTCGGTGCCCGACGCGGCGGACGATGCGCAGCGCGCTGCAGGGTGAACTCGATCGGCGCAGAGGCGCTCAAGGCACGCAGGTCCGGTGACGATCCAGAGGCAAGGAGTGGGGATGGCCCACGTCCACTCATACCAGGAGGGCCGACCTGATGGCGACCAACCTCTCCGGAAGCCTGTCCGAGTTCACGCTGGCTGAGGTTCTGGCCCTGCTCAGCATGGGGCGGCGCACCGCGCGGATGCAGGTGAGCTCACCCACCGCAGTCGGGGTCGTGCAACCTCGTCGACGGCCGGGTCTCGTCAGCGACGGCTGACTGCAGCCGCGCCTCGCTGTTGCGCTCCGCGGTGGCTGCGTTGCCGATCCCCGCCGATGACCTTGCGGCGGCCGTGTGCACAGATGACCCAGTGCGCCATCTGGTGGACGGCGGTGTCGTGGACCGTGCCGAGGCCCAGCAAGTGGCTCAGGAGCAGTCCACCGAGGCCGTTGCCGAGATGCTGGGATGGGAGTCCGGAGAGTTCGCAGTGTCGGTGGGCGAGGTGGACTCCGGCGACATCGGGATGCGCGTCGAGGTCGACCAGCTGGTTGCGGCCGCAGAGGATCGCGCCCAGGCGTGGGCGGACCTGCGGGCTGCACTTCCCGCCGCAGACAGCGTCCTCGCGCTCGTCGCGGATGTGGCGCAGGGCCCGGTTGTGGACGCCGAGGATTGGGCCGTCCTGGCTCGCATTGACGGACGCCGGACCCTTGAGGAGGTCCTGGCAGCGATGGGTGCGGCGCCGCTGGCCGCCGGCCACCGCCTGGTCGACCTGATGGGTCGTGGGCTGGTGTCCGTGCGTGTGGGGGATGCTGATGCTGATTCCGAGCGGGCGAACCAGCTGATCGACCAGTTCGAGGTGGGAGCCGGGGCTGTTGTTGGCTCTGCTGTTGAGGCTGAGGTCGAGGCGGTCGAGGTTGTTGCCGATGAGGTCCCCGAGCTGCTCGAGGTCCAGGCTGATGTGCCAGAGCCCACCGAGCTGGTCGTCAGCCAGCCGATGAGCCTTCCGGGTGAGGTCGAGCACGACGTGAGTCCGTCGGTCTTCGCCGCTGAAGCAGAGGAGCCGCCGATGCCGGTCTTCGAGCCGGTCTTCGAACCGGCCTGGGAGGTCGAGGCGTCGGGACCGGTGTTCGTGGACCCTGAGCCTGTGGCTCCTGTCGAGACAGAGCAGGTGTCGTTCCTGGATGATCCCGTCGCCTCCCTCGATGAGGCCGGGGCCGAGTTCGCTTGGTCACCGTGGGCGCAGGAGATGGGCCTGAGCGAGGGCACATCGGGGAACTTCCAGGCTGCGCCGGCAGCGGAGGGGACCGTCGAGGAGGACGACTTCGGATCGGCCGACACCGACGCCTTCCCGGCACCGCAGGCGCCACAGGGAATGCAGCCGGTGTCCGACTCACCCGAGGTCTTCGAGGTCGTCCAGGTTGGGAGTGCAGCTCCTGCCCTGCTGCCGGAGCCGCGCCTGCCCGGAGACGGGGGCGCGGAGCAGGCGTATCACTTCGAGCCGCAGGTTGGGTCGCATGCGCTGGAGCCGCAGGTCCCCGAGCTGCCTTCCCCGGAGGCGGAGGTGACCAGCGCCGTGGCGCCGGGCTCTGCCGGTGAGCCCGACGCGGTGCCTGATCCTCTGGCAGGAGGGCTGCTCGCGCATCTGATGTCGAGCGTGCGAGGGCTGTGATGGCTGGGCTGCCCGTGCGGGGCGGCCCGGGACCCAGCACCGCAAGTGCCGGGACCCGCGGGGGAGCGTGGGCCATGAAGCAGTTGGGAGATGTCCTGCTCGAGCGTGGCCTTGCCACGCCCGAACAGGTCTATGAAGCCAGCCAGGAGCAGCGCCGGGTGGGGCGCAGCATGGGGCGGGTGCTCGTCGACCAGGGCGTCCTCACCGAGTCCAACCTGGTTGCTGCCCTCGCGGCCCAGATCGGGCTTGGACTTCATCGATCTCGGGGACGTGCTGATCGATCCGTCCGCAGTGGCCCTGGTGCCTGGCGCGGTGTGTCGCCGGCACATGCTCGTCCCGGTGCGTTTCGTCGAGGGCAAGCTGGTCATCGCCATGGCCGACCCGGCCAACGTGATCGCCCTGGACGACGTGCGCACGATCGCCCAGGTCGATCTGAAGCCCGTCGTCTCGACCCGGGGTGACGTGATGGCGGCGATCGCCCGGGCCTATCGCGCCGGCGACGAGCTGGACAGCCTCAGCTCAGCCATCGAGGTCCGCAATCCCGAGGAGGAGGACCTCTCCCGGATCAAGGAGGTGGTCGAGGAAGCGCCCGATCGTCAAGTTCGTCAACCTGCTCATCACCCAGGGGATCCAGGACGGCGCCTCCGACATCCACATCGAGCCCACGGAACTCGACCTGCGGGTCCGGTTCCGCATCGACGGGGTCCTGCACGAGGTGATGCGCTCACCGAAGTCGATCCAGTCCGGGGTGATCAGCCGCCTGAAGATCATGGCCGAGATCAACATCGCCGAGCGACGCATCCCGCAGGACGGCCGGCTGTCGGTGAATGCCTACGGCCGCAAGATCGACCTGCGCGTGGCCACCCTGCCGACGGTGTGGGGCGAGAAGGTCGTCATGCGCATCCTGGACAACTCGACGGCCATGCTCGACCTGCAAGGACCTCGGCTTCACCGGGGGCAACTTCGATCGCTACAGGACCAGCTACCTCAAGCCCTACGGGATGATCCTGGTCACCGGGCCCACCGGGTCGGGCAAGTCGACGACGCTGTACTCGACGCTGCACCAGATCAACAAGCCCGAGGTCAACATCATCACGGTCGAGGACCCGGTGGAGTACCGGCTGCCCGGGATCAACCAGGTCCAGACCAACGCGAAGGCCGGGCTGACGTTCGCCGCGGCCCTCCGGTCCATCCTGCGTGCCGACCCCGACGTGGTGCTGATCGGCGAGATCCGCGACCACGAGACGGCCCAGATCGCGATCGAGGCCTCTCTCACCGGCCACCTCGTGCTGGCCACCCTGCACACCAACGATGCCCCGTCGGCGGTGACTCGCCTCATCGAGATGGGCATCGAGCCGTTCCTGGTGGGCTCGGCGCTGGACTGTGTCCTGGCTCAGCGGCTGGCCAGGAGGCTGTGCAGCAAGTGCAAGGAGGAGTACACGCCCACAGCCGAGACCCTGCGAGCAGCGCGCTTCCCCTGGAACCCCGAGGGGCCGATCCCGACCCTGCACCGGCGGTGGGGTGCAGCGCATGCGCCAAGACCGGGTACAAGGGTCGCGTCGCGCTGCACGAGGTGATGAGCGTCAGCGAGGCTGTGGAGCGACTCACTGTCGAGCGTGCCTCATCGGCCGCGATCGAGGCGGTCGCCCACTCGGAGGGCATGGTCTCGCTGCGCCTTGATGGCATGCACAAGGTCGGCAGGGGCGTCACGTCGTTGGACGAGATCCTGCGTGTTGTCGTGTAGATCCGCGGCCGGTGCCCGGGGGCTCTCAGCGCTTTCTGGGGGCCCTTGCTCAAGTACCCACGCCGCACGCGCCGATGGAGCACCCAGAGGGCGGATGCCCTGCAGCGTCGACGCGCGGAGGGATCATGGACGAGTTCGTCCCAGGAATGACCCGGCAGCAGGCCGCACCGGCAGGGGGTCCGCCGCCCGGTGAGGTGCGTTCGGCAACCTCGCAGCGGCCCGTGACGCAGGCGTCCCGACGCCCAGCCTGCCCGGGCGAGCCGCGCCGGCATCCCCACGGCACCTGCGGGACCGGCGTTCGCGCCCGCCCCGTGTCGGCGGGGATTCCCGGTCTGGCGCCCGCGGTCTCGGCACCTCCGGCTCCTGCCTCGTCGCCTGCTCCGCGTCACCTGCGGCCGCGTCGACTCCCACACGCACCAGCCGCGCCTGCGGCCTATGGATCCCCGGTCGGCGCACCACCCGCCCCTGCACCGGCCGCCCCAATTCGTCAGCCGGTGCCAGGCTTCGAGCCGGACACCAGGGGCGCTGATGTGGGTCTGGCGCCTCAGATGCCGAGTGCGATGCCGGTGCCGGAAGCTTCGCATCTCGCGAGTCGGACAACGCCGCCTACGCGAGGGCCTCAACCGAGGACGAGATCCGGGGTGATGACTTCTCCCTGGCACGAGGCGCTGATCACCATGCTGGAGATGCGTGGATCGGACCTGCACCTGACGGCTGGCGCGCCTCCCACCGTGCGTGTCGATGGCAGCCTGCGGCCGATCCCGGACATGCCGGAGCTCACGCCGGACACGATCCAGCGGGTGATGTACTCGATCGCCACCCAGCAGCAGCGTGAACGCTTCGAGGAGACCCTCGAGCTGGACTTCTCCTATGCCCTGCCGGAGGTTGCCCGGTTCCGGGTCAACCTCTACCGGCAGCGGGACTCGCTCGGAGCGGCATTCCGCGTGATCCCGTTCGAGATCAAGAGCATCGAGCAGCTGGGGATGCCGCCGGCGATGTCCAACTTCGCGGCCCTGCCGCGCGGCTTCGTGCTCGTCACCGGACCCACAGGCTCCGGGCAAGTCGACCACGCTCGCCGCCCTCGTGGACCTCGCCAACCGGACGCGCAACGACCACATCATGACGGTCGAGGACCCCATCGAGTTCCTGCACCAGCACAAGAGCAGCCTGGTGAACCAGCGCGAGGTCGGTGAGGACACCTACTCCTTCGCCAACGCCCTGAAGCACGTGCTGCGCCAGGACCCCGACATCATCCTCGTCGGTGAGATGCGCGACCTCGAGACGATCCAGGTGGCCCTGACTGCAGCCGAGACGGGGCACCTCGTCTTCGCCACCCTGCACACCCAGGACGCGGCCCAGACGGTCGACCGGGTCATCGACGTGTTCCCGCCGAGCCAGCAGCAGCAGATCCGCCAGCAGCTGGCCGGCACCCTGCAGGCGATCGTCTGTCAGACGCTGTGCAAGACGGTCGATGGGCGTGGCCGGGTGGCCGCGACCGAGGTGCTGGTGGCCACTCCGGCCATCCGCAACCTGATCCGCGAGGGCAAGACCCACCAGATCTACTCCGCCCTGCAGGCCGGTGCCACACACGGCATGCACACGCTGGACCAGAACCTCGCCGAGCTCGTGAAGGCCGGTCGGATCAGCTACGACGTGGCCTTCGAGAAGTGCCATCACGCGGAGGACTTCACCCGCATGGCCGGAAAGCGCTGAGGGGGGCGGGCATGGCCAAGACACTGGACTACGAGTACGCGGTACGCGACCGCTCCGGCAGGATGGTGCGCGGCAAGCTCAAGGCTGAGTCACCGGCAGTCGTGGCGAATCGACTCAAGTCCATGGGGTATGCACCGGTCTCGATCACGCAGGCGAACGCGGGCCTCAAGACGGAGATCAACGTCCCCGGGTTCGGCAAGAAGGTCGGGCTGAAGGACCTGTCCATCATGTCCCGCCAGTTCGCGACGATGGTCAACTCGGGACTCTCCCTCCTGCGATCGCTGACCATCCTCGAGGAACAGACCGAGTGCAAGCCGTTGGCCAAGGTGCTGGCCCAGGTGCGCAACGAGGTGGAGGGTGGCCGCGCGCTGAGCGATGCCCTGGCCGCGCACCCCACCGTCTTCCCGCCGCTCATGGTCAACATGTGTCGAGCCGGCGAGGTCGGCGGGTTCCTCGACAGGTCGCTGCTGCAGGTGGCGGCGAACTACGAGGCCGAGGTCAAGCTGCGCGGCAAGGTGAAGTCCGCGATGACCTACCCGGTGGTCGTCGCCGTCATGGCCGTCCTGGGCGTCACCGGGATGCTGCTGTTCATCGTGCCGACGTTCAAGGAGATGTTCACCTCCTTGGGTGGGACTTTGCCCGCGCCGACGCGGTTCCTGGTGTTCCTCTCCGAGCTGCTCAAGCAGCTCGATGCCTCTTCATCGTGGTCTTCCTCGATTGCGCTTGGGAGTCCTCTGGAAGAAGTTCCAGCGGCACGCGAAGGTCCGCGACGTCGTCGACCCCCTGAAGCTCCGGATGCCGGTGTTCGGTCCGCTGTTCCAGAAGATCGTCGGTGGCGCGATTCACCCGAAACCTTGGCACGATGATCAGCTCCGGTGTGCCGATCCTGCAGGCGTTGGACATCGTGGCGGACACGACCGGCAACGTGGTGGTCGGCCGGGCGGTGCGTGACGTGCAGGAGAGCGTCCGCCAGGGCGAGTCGCTGGCCCGACCACTGCTCGACCATCCGGTGTTCCCGCCCATGGTGGTCCAGATGATGAGCGTCGGTGAGGACACCGGCGCGCTCGACGAGATGCTGCACAAGATCAGTGAGTTCTACGACCAGGAGGTTGAGGCCACGACCGAGGCCCTGACCTCGCTGATCGAGCCCCTGATGATCGCGGTCATGGGCGTCGTCATCGGCGGCATGATCATCGCGCTGTACATGCCGATCTTCAAGGTGTTCGACCTGATCCAGTAGTTGTTCTCTGGCGAAGGCACACACCATGACCTGCGAAGAGGATGGGCACATAATGGCCATACGTAGGGCACAGCCTTCCGAGTCAGGGCTTCACGCTGATCGAGTTGCTGGTCGTGATCGTGATCCTGGGGATCCTGGCCGCGATCTCGATACCCATCTTCTTCCAGCAGCGCGAGAAGGCCTGGGACGCGGCGGTGATGGCCGACCTGCGCAACGCATCCATCAGCCCAGGAGACCTTCATCACGGCGAAGGACCCGAGCCCATATGCGACAACGGTCAGCGGCCTGGTCGATGTCGGCTTCATGCCGTCCGCGCCCTCCAACTACTTCGGCTCGGCCTTCGCCATGGGCGTGTCGGCCCAGGCGTCCTACAGCTACTGCCTGACGGCGAGGTCTGCCAGTGGCACATACTTCGGCCTCAGCAGCGGGGTGGGGCTGGTGTCGAGCGACACTGCTCTGGACGCCGACAGCTGCAGCTAGGCCCCGAGCCCGGTAGCCGCAGCTACTGGCCCGCGCCGACGGCCACCGGCAGCCGTCGGGTGCACGGGGAGCAGTGCCCGGCCGGGCTATGTCGCACATCACGGGTCGGGTACGAGCGGTCTTCACCCGATCGGGTGACAACAGAAGCCCGATTCAAGAGCCCCGATACCCGCTCCGATGAACTCACTGTCCGGACCCAAGCCGGGCCTCACGTCAACACACAAGGAGCAACACATGTTGGAGAAGCTGCGCAAGGAGCGGGGCGACGAGGGCTTCACCCTCATCGAGCTCCTCGTCGTCATCATCATCATCGGCATCCTCGCCGCCATCGCCATCCCGGTCTTCCTCAACCAGCGCGCCAAGGGCTGGGACGCCGCGGTCAAGGCCGACCTGCGCAACGCCGCGACGGCCCAGGAGACCTACCTGACGGAGACGGGTGTCTACTCCGCCGAGACGCCGATCGATCGTCAGCGACACCGGGGAGCTGGGTCATGGTCGGATTCAAGTACTCGACCGCGCACGAACTACGACGGCGACACGGCGACCATCGTCGGTCGACGCCGACACCAACCAGTCCTACTGCCTGACCGCGCTGTCCGCTTCCGGCAAGAACTGGGAGTACTCGAGCCCCGGTGGCCTGCTGGAGGGCGACTGCACCCTGATCTGAGTCAGTAGCACTGAGAGGCCCCGGACCGTGAGGTCCGGGGCCTCTCGGCACGGCGGGAGTCGGAGCCTGCGCCAGTGAGCCCGGGCGCTGCGCTGCGGAAATTCGTCGGCCGGGAGGCTACATGCCGGGCCTCTGGCGGCCGATAACTCACGCATGGGAAGCACGTGGATGGCTTGGCTGCGTCGTCGGCTTGCCGCGGACTCGGGCTTCTCGCTGATCGAAGCGGTCGTGGCGCTGTCCATCCTCGCCATTGTGTCCTCGTCCTTCACCTTCGGGATGAACCTGGCGCTGAAGGTCACCCGAGATGATCGTCTGCGGCAGCAGGCGACACACCTGGCGGAACGTGAGCTGGAGATCGTGCGTAACAGCTTCCAGCACTCAGACGACTCCGGCCAGTTGGGTGTCCTCCAAGCCGGTCGGGTCACCAACGATGCACCCCTTCCCGGGGGCACGAAGGGCAATCCCCTGGTGATTGACGGGCGCAGCTTCACTGTCGAGCGCACGAACAGCATCCAGACGAATGGCAGTGGGCAGAGCGCCTGCGACGGAGGTGGGACCGTCGACTACCTCACCATCGGTGTCAACGTGCGCGTCTCCTGGAGCGACGCGGGCGAGGACCACGCCGTGGAGAGCAACACCCTGCTGACGCCTGTGAAGGGTGTGGAGGGCGACGTCGGCTACATCGCAGCGAAGCTGACCGACGCAGAGGGTTCTGGGACTGGGAACGTCCCGGTCGTGGCCACCGGACCGTCAGGTTCGGTGACGGAGTACACCGCTGCAGACGGCTGTGCGGTCTTCCTTCTCGCGACCTCCGGCAGCTACACGGTCAAGCTCAACTCCGCTGGTTACGTCAATCAGGAGGGATTCCAGAGCGCGGAGAAGTCGGTGACCCTGGAGAAGGGCAAGCTGAAGGTCATCCCGTTCTCCTATGGGCCAGCTGCCGCCATCAGCGCGTCCTACGCATCGGCCCCGGGTCACGGGCTGCCGACACCCCTACCAGGGCTCACGTTGTTCAACTCGGGTCTTCCCGCACCTGGGGAGCTGCACAAGGCGGGCTCGGCGAATCCCGCCACCATGTCCGGGTTGTGGCCCTACGCGGGCGGATACGCCGTCTGGGCGGGTACCTGTGACCAGAGCGATCCTGCCCTCAACCCGTCCAACTTTCCCAGGCCCATCGCGGTGCCGGCCGCTGGTGGAGCGACCACGTCGGCGGCCGTGCACCTGGCTCCGATATCCATCAGAACCATCGTTCCGCCGAACCCGTTCCTGCCCGGGGTTGTCACCGGGATGGACGGGGTCACTCTGGTGGCCACCCCCGTTGACCCGACCGGATGTGACGCACCAGAGCTTGAGCTCACGCTGGGGACAACGTCCGGCGGTGGCTTCCTCAGCACCTCCCTGCCCGCCGGTTCCTGGCTGGTCGAGCCGAAAGGGGCAGGTGTGTACTGCTGGCCCGTGGACCCGATCAGCGCCTGCCCGCAGCCCACTGGCACACTCGTGGTCGTTGATGCGACGGGCCTGGTGCCGAATCCCGCCGTGCCGATCTTGCTGCCGGACATGGCGGTGGTAATCCCATGAGAAGCCTGTTGCCGTCGCCTGGCCGTCGCCGATACGAGCATGAGCAAGGAGTGACGCTCGTCGAGCTCATGGTCACGGTCGGACTGATCGGCACGGTCGTCGCGATCGTGGCGGGAGGGTTGGTCACTGCCACGAGCCTGATGGGCTCCAACGCGCTCCGGTTGCAGGAGGTCTCGGAGAACAAGGTGGCTATCGAGGCGATGACCAAGACCATGAGGACCGCGGTTGAACCGCGCCTTCTGGGGTCCTCATCCGATGCTGCGGCCTTCATCCAGGGCGACGCCCGAGCAGTTGCCTTCTACGCCGCGCTGTCGTCGCTGGTGGCGCCCACCGGTTCTGGCACCACGAGGTATGGCCCAGTTCGCGTCACGTACTCGTTGATCAACGGAGAGTTGATCGAGACCTATCAACTGCCCGACCCGCACCCGGCCAACGATCATGACTACACCTACTGCAGCGCCGCATCCAGCGGGTGTGAGGTCCGGTCGCGGGTCCTGGCAAGCAACCTCGTGGATGCGCCTGTGTTCACCTACTACGGGGAGAGCCAGGGTGCGCTGGCTGTTCCCCTGTCGACGGACAATCTGGAAGCGGTTGACAGCATCGACATCGTCGTCACCTCCCAGACCTCCGAGGGCACGGATTCCTCCACCGTCGTGTCGCGTGTGAGCCTGGTCAACTCCGGTACCAACCCAACCTGCATCCCCGACCCCGAGCCCGTGAAGTGGTGAACGTCATGACAGCACAGGTCCGAGGACGCCTGTCCGATGAGCGCGGTATCGCCATGGTGATGGTCATCGGCTTCATGCTGACGGCCAGTGTGCTGGTGGCCACCGCGCTTGCCTATGCCACATCCCAGCAGCCTCAGGCGCGCAACGGTCAGGACCGTGTCGAGGCCCTCTCCGCGGCGCAGGCGGGGATCGACCACTATCTCGCGCACCTGAACAAGGACCGAAACTACTTCGCCACGGGCGACTGCTCCAACCCCGCTCTGGCGGGCCCGAATCCGGATCCGGCTCTGGTCAGCAGCTCCGTGCGGGTGGACGTCCACCACCCCGGTCGGGTGGGTGCCAGTCCAGCCCGATGACGCGACCTCCGCCGAGTTCCACTACGACGTGGACTCGACCCGCATGGACCAGTTCACGATCTGGTTGGCCTCGACCGGGCGCGCCGGCAACACCATGCGCACACTGCAGGCCAAGATCACCATCGCGGGCTCCCAGCGGTACCTGTACGTGACGGACTTCGAGGATGCGGACCCGGAGAACCCTGTGGTCTACCCGAACGGTGCCCCACACAATGACTGCGGCAGAAGCGGGACGACCCTGGCCAAGTACTGGTGGCAGCCCCAACCCAATGAGCGCTCCGATGGCGACAACCCGTCCTGTGTGGAGATCCAGTTCATCAGCGCGGATGTCCTCGATGGCCCGGTGCACTTCAACGACACGCCTTTGATCAACGGAAGCACGACCTTCCGCCAGGGCTACACGACCTACGCCTCGGGCTGCCCCAAGACCGCGACCACGAGTGCGAGCGCGGCGAAGTCCGCCGGCTGCTACCGGGGGAGTGGCAGCCCGTCGCTGAGCAGCAAGGGCGTGCGATGGGCGAATGTGAACCTGCTCCCGGACACTACCGGCGATATCGTCAACAAGCCCGGGTGCCAGTTCACAGGTGACACACGCATCAAGTTCAACGCGAACGGGACGATGGACGTCTGGAACACGCGCTCGGTTGGTACGCCGATCGGTTTCGTCGGCGATCCCGCCGTGATCTCCACGGCGCCCAACTGCGGGAACGCCGCGAACTACAAGCCGGCGACGGGCCAGAAGTACCCCGGTGGCAAGCAGACCGTTCCGGTTCCCGACGGCATGGTCATCTTCGTCAAGAACTCCCCGACAAGTGCCATCTGCGAGGCGGGTCAGATCGTCAACGGGACCGCATCGGGCAGTGAGGCCAAGGACGTCATCCCCACCAGGTCGACCTCCTTGGCTGGGGCCGTGTCGGACATCGGCTTCCTGAACCCGGTCTACACGAAGTCGCGTATCGGCAACACCTGGGAGTCCACACCACAGGTCCAGTCCTCGTCGCACTCCCCGAAGTTCGACTGCGGGCAGGGCAATGTCTACATCGAGGGCACTGTGAAGGGCCGCGTGACGATCGCCGCAGAGAACAATGTGGTGGTCACCGGCGACCTGGGCATCGCCAACACGGCATTGGGCGATGCGACCGGCAAGGATGACTCGGACATCGTGGGACTGGTGGCCCAGAATGCCGTGATCGTCTACCACCCGGTTGAGGTGACGTCCTGGTCGGTTCAGCGTTCAGGTAACAACCCCTCGTGCGGCAACTCCCCGGACGACAATCCCAGCGGGGGGAGGAACGGATCGAAGTGCACCTACACCCCGAGCAACTTCGGCAACCTGGACTACATGTCCCCGCCGGTCAACTCCTCCGACGGCAAGAAGCATCGGTGGATCTATGCCAGCATCCAGACCCTTGCCCACTCGTTCTGGGTCGAGAACTACGACGAAGGCGCACCTCCCGGAATCCTCAGCGTGCGCGGATCCATCGCCCAGCGGTGGCGCGGGATCGTCGGCACCGGCAGCATCAGCACCGGGTACATCAAGGACTACTCGTACGACAAGCGGCTGCAGACCACCTCGCCGCCGTACTTCCCCCCGTGGGCCAACGGCGAGTGGTCAGCGGAGACCACGGGCGAGCTGCCCACTGCGGACAGCATCCGCACCGGGTGACGCCGGGCGAGCTCACGCTGAATCTCCGGCCTCCTGACGTAGGGTGACGCAGTGCCACTAGTGATCCTCGTCGGGCTGCTTGGCCTGCTGATCGGTTCGTTCCTCAACGTCGTGATCTGGCGTGTCCCGAGAGGTGAGTCGATCGTCTCGCCGCCGTCGCACTGCCCGGGCTGTGACGCCGAGATCGCACCGCGGGACAACATCCCGGTCATCTCGTGGCTGCTGCTGCGCGGCCGCTGCCGCAACTGCGGCGCGAACATCAGCGCCCGCTACCCCGGGGTCGAGCTGTTGACCGGAGTGCTGTTCGCGGCCATGGCTGCCCGGTTCGGCCTGTCCTGGGAGCTTCCGGCCTATCTGTACCTCACGGCGATCGGGGTGGCCCTTGCGTTCATCGACCTCGACACCAAGCGGCTGCCCAACGCGTTGACGCTGCCCTCCTACCCGGTCATGGCTGCACTTCTCCTGCTGCCCGCAGTTGTGGAGCCGGCCTGGCCAGACTTCCTGCGTGCACTGCTCGGCGGCGTGGCGCTGTTCGTCTTCTACCTCGTCACCGCGCTGATCTACCCGGCCGGCATGGGGATGGGCGATGTCAAGCTCGCAGGCGTGCTCGGCATGGCCCTGGGTTGGCTCGGGTGGGGAGTGCTGCTGGTCGGGGGATTCCTCGGCTTCGTCTACGGGGCAGTCGTCGGCATCGGCCTGATGATCGGCGGACGCGCGGGTCGGCGCACCGCCATCCCGTTCGGGCCCTTCATGGTGGCCGGAGCACTGACAGCGTGTTGGTCGGTCAGCCGATCGTCGATTGGTACGCCGGACTCCTGACCAGTTGAGCGGCCCACGCTCGATCAGTTGGGCCGGGCTGTCAAGTGCGCCACTGGACAGGCCGATTCCTTCACCAGATTCTCGTGAAGGAGATGAACCGTGAGACGTCGTACGACCATCGGCTTGGACATCGGGACCTCCAGCGTGCGCGCTGCTGAGATCTCCTTCCGGGGATCGACCCCACAACTGCTGCACTTCGGGCAGCTCGCGCTGCCCGCGGGGGCGGTGGTCGACGGCGAGGTCGTCGACTCGGCCGCCGTGACCGCGGCGCTCAAGGAGTTGTGGCATGCCGCGGGCTTCACGCACCGGAAGGTGGCCCTGGGAGTGGCGAACCAGCGGGTCGTGATCCGGCAGGCGGAGGTCCCCTACTACGGCACGCACGCCGAACTTCGCAAGGCACTGCCCCTCGTGGTCGGCGACCAGGTCCCGATCGACGCGGCAACGGCCGTCATGGACTTCGCCCCCTTGGAGGAGATCCGGGCGAGCGATGGTGCGCGCTCCTTGAGCGGCCTGCTGGTGGCGGCTGTCGAGGAGATGGTCGCCACGACGATGGACGCCGTCACTGCGGCGGGGTTGACCCCGCAGGTCGTCGACCTGAGCTCCTTCGCGGTCCTGCGAGCGGCAGCGTGGGGGCCCGGCCTGGGGCTGAACCAGCACCCGGAGGCTGTGGTGGACATCGGGGCGGACTTGACGAGCATCGTGGTCCACGAGGACGGCACACCACGATTCGTGCGTATCCTGCTGCACGGCGGCCGCTGGATCACCTCGGCGCTGATGGCGGATCTGGGCCTGTCACTGGCCGACGCTGAACAGGTCAAGCGCGAGGTCGGCCTGGTCAGCGACAACCCCGAGCATGCAGCGGCACGTCGGGTGATCGGCCGAGTGGCGGGGGACCTGGTTGACGAGATCCGAGGTTCGCTGGACTACTTCGTGGCCTCCAGCAGCCATGGCATGGTCACGCGGGTGGTGGTCAGCGGGGGTACCTCCCGGCTGGCCGGCCTCGCGGATCTCATGGCTGAGCGGTTGCGGTTGAACGTCGAGTACGGGTCAGCGTTCGGTGGACTCGACCTGAGCAAGTCGGGCCTGAGTCCTGCTCAGATCAGCTTCGTCGACCCGATCGCGGTCGTGCCCGTCGGGCTGGCACTGGGAGGTGCGGCGTGAGTCCCATCGACGATCGTGGCGAGTTGGCCGCCCCCCAGGTCGAGGGCGACCTGATGGAGGTTGCCGACGAGCAGGTGCAAGTACTCACGCCGAGTGCATTGGTCGCGCTTGCGCGCGTGAACCTCATGCCCAACTCCTACGCGCAGCGGGCCGCGGTCCGTCGGGCGAAGGTGGCGGGAGTCGGGGCCCTTGTGATGGCGCTGCTGGTGGCGACCCTGATGTTCATCATCAGCTGGCAGAAGGCCACAGCGGCCCAGGAGAGCCTGGACCAGGCAACCGCGCAGCGGACGGTGCTCCAAGCAGAGGCCAATCAGTACTCAGGGGTCCCACTCGTGTTCGAGGCGGTGAACAGCGCCGAGGGGCAGTTGGTGGTGGCCATGGGCAATGAGGTGCGGTGGTCGTTCTTCCTCAACGATCTGGCCCTGACCATGCCTGCCGGGGTGAGTCTCACCACGCTCGATGCGACGGTGATGGGTCCTGGTCAGGTCCCCTCCGACACCGGAGACGGGCAGTTCGACGCCAAAGTTGGCGACCTGTCAGTGACGGCGAAGGCACTCACGTTCAATGGCGTGGCCAACTGGCTCGACGCCCTGGCCAAGATGGACACGGTCGCGGATCCGTATGTGGCTGGCCTTTCCGCCGGGGAAGAGGAAGGCACCGACATCGTCAGCTTCAGCTCCACGGCGGACATCACGACCGACTCGTTGTCTGAGCGCTACACCCAGGAGGGGACACCATGAGCGTGCGGATGTGGCGGGTCGCCACGGCGGTGGGGGTCGTCGCCATCCTGGTGGGGGCCTGGGTGTTGCTCATTGGGCCCCAGCGCGCGAAGGCCGCAGAACTCGAAGTCGAGGCGGCCAGTCAAGAGGCAGCCTCCGAGCAACTGGTGTCCAAGATCTCCCTGTTGAAGAAGCAGAGCCAGGAACTGCCCGCGCAGGAGGCCAAGCTTGCCGCGATTCAGCAGCGCATCCCTTCAACCACATCCATCCCGACCCTGATCCGAAACCTCAGTGGGCTGGCTTCTGGAGCAAGCGTCACAGTGACCGCTCTCGATCCGGCCCGGCCGGCTCCCGTGGTGGTTGCTGTGCCCGAGCCGGTGGCGCCCGCGGCCGACGATCCGGACGCGCCGGTCGACACGGATGCCACCGCCGACGATGAGGCCGAGGCTGCACCGGCGCCGCCCCAGCCCACCGTTGAGGCGGTGGGGCTGTCCATATCCGTCTGCGGCGACTTCGCTCAGATCCGCAACTACCTGGGTGAGCTCGAGGGGATGCGCCGGGTCGTGGCAGTCTCCGGCCTGTCGATCTCGAAGACCACCTGCGACGGGTCCGAGGTGGAGGGTCTGCAGGCCAACATCAGTGCAAGCGCCTTCACGATGCCCGACGCCGCCAGCTCGGCCGCGAGTGGCGCCACCTCGGCGATGGATCCGAACGCCGCCACGACAGGAGCCAGCTGATGAGTGAACAGATCCTCGACACCCCGAAGGGCGTGATCAATGACACGCCGCCGCCGAAAGGGGGGTCACGCAGGACCATGCTGGTGGCGGGATCGGTCGTCGCCGGACTCGTCCTGGGTGGGGTGTTCCTCATGCTTCGCCAGCAGAGCGAGCAGGTGACCGTGGACTTCGTTGCCTCGGCGTCCGCTGCTGAGCAGGCGGTGGGCTCCGACGCCGGCGTCGACGCAGCCGCTGACCCAGATGCCAGCGCCGAGGGTGGCGCCACCCAGGCCGAGCCGAAACAACGTGCAAGCCTGACCAGCCGTGATCCCTTCGCGCCCATCGTCTTCAAGGCCCCAGCAGCGCCGGAGCCGAAGGCGAAGTCCAAGAAGGCCGAACCTGCCGCGGCCCCAACGCCTGCCGGGCCGAAGGGGGGCACCATCTCGGCTGTGGTCATCTCGCCGAAGGGCGACTCCGCGAAACTCAAGCTGGACGGCAAGCGCTACAACGTCGACGAGGGCGAGGCGTTCGCCAAGGTCTACCGCCTGTACGACATCTTCAACGACGACTGCGCAGGCTTCCTCTACGGCGACCAGAACGCCGTGGTCTGTGAGGGCGACACGGTGACGATGGGCTGAGTGGGACGGCGCGGACGGCTCTCGGGCCCCGGAGTTCGCCCGTGCGTGGTCGGTGCGATCCCGCCACGCACGGGCGGTGCCACCTCCGTGACAGAATTGCCCAATGCTTCGATGGTTGACTGCCGGTGAGTCGCACGGCCCCGCCCTGGTCGGTGTTCTTGAGGGTCTGCCTGCTGACGTGGCCGTCACGACGGCCGATATCGCCCATGAGTTGCAGCGCCGGCGTCTGGGAGTCGGTCGCGGTGCTCGGATGAAGTTCGAGGCCGATGAAGTACGGGTGATCGGCGGCGTGCGGCACGGGCGCACCATGGGTGGCCCGGTCGCGATCGAGGTCGGCAACTCCGAGTGGCCCAAGTGGACCGACGTGATGTCCGCCGACCCGGTGGACGCCGAGGTGCTCGACGCTCAGGCGCGCAACGCGCCACTGACACGCCCCCGCCCCGGGCACGCCGATCTGGCGGGGATGCAGAAGTACGGGTTCGACGAGTCGCGTCCCATCCTCGAACGTGCCTCCGCCCGTGAGACTGCCGCGCGCGTTGCGCTCGGGGCCGTGGCCAAGGCGTTCCTGCGCGACGTGCTGGGAGCCAGCGTGTTCAGCCACGTCGTCGCAATCGGCTCCGTTGAGGTCCCCGCGGGAACGGCCGTCCCCACACCCGAGGATCTCCCGGCGATCGACGCCGATCCTGCGCGCTGCGCTGACCCCGCCACAGCCGCCCGGATGGCCGCCGAGGTCGATGCCGCCAAGCGCGACGGCGACACCTTGGGCGGAGTCGTCGAGGTGGTCGTGGACAGCCTTCCGCCCGGGCTCGGCTCGCACGTGCACTGGGACAGGCGCCTGGATGCCCGGTTGGCCGGGGCCCTCATGGGCATCCAGGCCATCAAGGGCGTCGAGGTCGGCGACGGCTTCGCCCTGGCCCGCACCCGCGGGTCGTTGGCCCACGACGAGATCGTCCCCGATGGCCCGGGCCGAGTGCGGCGCACTTCTGGGCGGTCGGGTGGCACCGAGGGCGGGATGAGCACCGGGGACCTGCTGCGGGTGCGCGCCGCGATGAAGCCGATCGCGACGGTGCCGAAGGCGCTGGCCACGGTGGATGTAGCCACGGGTGAGGAATCCCGCGCCAACAACCAGCGCTCTGATGTGTGTGCGGTGCCGGCCGCGGGCGTGGTCGCCGAGGCCATGGTCGCGCTCGTCGTCGCAGACGCAGTTCTGGAGAAGTTCGGTGGCGACAGCGTCGCGGAGACCCGGCGCAACGTGCAGGCGTACCTCGACGGCCTGGCCGTCCGGTGACCGAGGGTACTGCGGACCCCAGTGAAGAGGTGTCCGATCCGGGCGCGGCCAACGGCGAGCGCATGCCAGCGGGCCCCATCGCAGTGCTCGTTGGCGTGCCGGGGTCCGGGAAGTCCACGATCGGCCGCGCGCTAGCCGCAGCGCTGAGTGTCGAGTTCCGCGACACCGACACCGACGTGGAGGCGGACACCGGCCGTTCGATCGCCGACATCTTCGTGCAGTCCGGCGAACCGGAGTTCCGACGACTCGAGGAGGCCGCGGTGGCCGCCGCCCTCGCAGAGCACCGCGGCGTCCTGGCCCTGGGCGGGGGAGCCGTGACCTCAGCCGCCACCCGGGCACTGCTCGTCGATGCCCCCGTGGTGTGGTTGCGCGTCGGGCTCGCCGCCGCATCTCAAAGGGCGGGGCTGTCCGGGGCCAGACCCGTCCTCCTGGGCAACGTGCGCGCGCAGATGAAGGTCCTGTTGGACGCCCGTGCGCCGATGTACGAGCAGGTGTCGACCGTGACGGTGGACACCGATGAGCTGTCCGTCGACGAGACCGTGGCCGCGATCCTCGATGGCCTCGCCCTCACCGCTGAGCCGACCCGGAGCGCCGCCGATGACTGAGTCCACGACGATCCATGTGAGCACCGGAAGCCCCTACGACGTCGTGGTCGGGCGCGGACTGCTCGCCGAGCTGCCGGCGATGCTCGGAACAGATCCAGTGCGGGTGGCCATCATCCATCCGGCGGCGCTGCGGACCTCGGCTGAAGTCGTTCGCGAGGACCTGCTGGCGGCCGGATACACCGCGATCCTCATCGAGACCCCCGACGCTGAGGAGGCCAAGACCGCGCAGGTTGCGGCGTTCTGCTGGGGCGTCCTCGGGCAGGCCGGCTTCACCCGCTCCGATGCGCTGGTCAGCGTCGGTGGGGGCGCGACCACCGACCTCGCCGGGTTCGTCGCTGCCACGTGGCTGCGCGGTGTCCGGGTGGTCCACGTCCCGACGACCCTGCTGGCGATGGTGGATGCGGCGGTGGGCGGCAAGACGGGGATCAACACCGCGGAGGGCAAGAACCTCGTGGGCGCCATCCATGAGCCGGCCGGCGTCCTCTGTGACCTGAACTCCCTGGAGACGCTTCCGCGCAATGACCTCGTGGCGGGCATGGCCGAGGTGGTGAAGGCAGGCTTCATCCGCGACACCACGATCCTCGACCTCGTGGAGGCCGATCCTGCTGCGGCGACCGACCCGACGAGCCCCGTCCTGCGCGAGCTCATCGAACGAGCGATCCAGGTGAAGGCTGACGTCGTGGCCGGCGACCTGCACGAGACGTCGCGGGCCCTCGGCGGTCGCGAGATCCTGAACTACGGCCACACGCTCGGCCACGCCATCGAGCGCGCAGAGCGGTACCGGTGGCGGCACGGTGCCGCAGTGTCGGTGGGCATGATGTTCGCCGCCGAGCTGGCCTTCCTCGCGGGCCGGCTCAGCGAGGCCGACGTGGACCGCCACCGTGATCTGCTCACGTCGATCGGGCTGCCCGTCTCCTACGGCGGCGCCCCCTGGGCGCAGCTGTCCGAGGCGATGATGGTCGACAAGAAGGCCCGCGGCAGTCGCCTACGGTTCGTGATCCTCGAGGGTCTGGGCTCGCCCATCTTCCTCGATGGCCCCGACCCGGGCCTGCTGCTGGGCGCCTACGGCCAGATCGCCGAGTGAGTCGTAGCTGACCACGGCGTGTCGGCATCCCCGGTCCGAAGCCTGCGCGTCGGTAGAGTCCGGCCCATGGCCGACACGCAACAGCTTCGCGACGTCCTGGTCCTCAACGGGCCGAACCTGGGGCGTCTGGGTACCCGCGAGCCGGACGTCTACGGGTCGACCACGTTCGCCGAGCTCGCCGAGGCCTGCCGCGCCCACGGCCTGCGAGCGCGGCCTGGTTGTCGAGGTCCGCCAGACCGACTCGGAGTCCGAGCTGATCGGCTGGCTGCACGAGGCGGCCGATGGCCGGATCCCGGTGGTGCTCAATCCGGCGGCCTTCACGCACTACTCGTATGCCCTTCGCGACGCGGTGGCCCTGCGCACCGCGCCACTGGTCGAGGTCCACATCAGCAACCCGCATGCCCGTGAGGAGTTCCGACACACGTCCGTGGTGTCGGAGGTGGCCAGCGGCGTCATCGCGGGCTTCGGTGTCGACTCCTACCTGCTGGCCCTCGATGCGCTGGCCCGCTCGGCTGGTTGACTCCGGTTGGGCCTGCGGCGATTCGGGGACCCGGCCGCCACCCGGTACCCTTGAGATCTGGGCTTCGCCCGACCCCACCATCACACCTCCCTGGGAGAACCATGGCTACGACCAATGACCTGAAGAACGGCCTCGTGCTCAGCATCGACGGCCAGCTCTGGACCGTGGTCGAGTTCCAGCACGTCAAGCCCGGCAAGGGCCCGGCCTTCGTGCGCACGAAGCTCAAGAACGTGCTGTCGGGCAAGGTCGTGGACAAGACGTTCAACGCCGGGCTGAAGGTTGAGACGGCCAATGTCGACAAGCGCGACATGACCTACCTGTACAAGGACGGCGAGGACTTCGTCTTCATGGACCAGCAGTCCTACGACCAGTTGCACATCAGCAGTGCCACCGTGGGCGAGTCTGCGAAGTACCTGCTGGAGAACCAGACGGCCACGGTGGCCACCCACGACGGTGTGCCGCTGTACGTCGAGCTGCCCGCCTCGGTCGAGCTCGTGATCACCTACACGGAGCCGGGCCTGCAGGGCGATCGGTCCACGGGTGGCACCAAGCCGGCCACCCTGGAGACGGACGCAGAGATCCAGGTGCCGCTGTTCGTCGAGCAGGGCACGAAGGTCAAGGTCGACACCCGCGACGGTTCGTACCTCGGTCGCGTGAACTGACCCATGTCTGCTCGCAGCAAGGCGCGCAAGCGTGCCCTGGACATCCTCTACGCTGCCGAGCTGCGCGGGGTCTCCCCGATGGTCGTCCTGGCTGAGGGCCCGCTGGGCGAGGGTGCGGCGCAGGGCAAGCCCACGGCCAACCCCTACACGGCGACGCTCGTTGAGGGGGTCGTCAGCCATCAGCAGCGCATCGACGAGCTGCTCACGACGTACTCGTCCGGGTGGACCCTCGACCGGATGCCCGCGATCGATCGCAACGTGCTGCGGATCGGGGTCTTCGAACTCCTGTGGTGCGCGGACGTGCCCGGCCCGGTCGTGATCGACGAGGCGGTCTCGTTGGCACGCGGGCTGTCGACCGACGAGTCCCCGGCGTTCATCAACGGCATCCTGGCCCGGATCCTCGACCTGCGCCCACGCCTGGCGGTCTGAGCCGGTTCTTGGCGCACCGGCGCCGATCCACAGGGTGCCCCGGGTGGGATTCGAACCCACACTGGACGGTTTTTGAGACCGCTTCCTCTACCGGTTGGGATACCGGGGCAGGACGCCCATCGTAGTCGAGGCTGGTGGTGTCCTTCGGACGCACCGGGCCGCCTGCGGGGCGCCGGTATCGTGGGGCCATGGCTGTTCGTGTCGTCGTTGTCGAGGATGAGGCGTTGATCCGCCTCGACCTCGTCGAGATGCTCACGGAGGCCGGCTACGACGTGGTGGGGCAGGCTGGGGATGGTGAGACCGGCGTGCAGCTCATCCGCGACCTTCGCCCTGATGTCGTGCTCATGGACGTCAAGATGCCCGTGCTGGACGGAGTGTCCGCGGCCGAGTCCCTCGCCGCTGAACGGATCGCGCCGATCGTCCTGCTCACGGCGTTCAGCCAGTCGGACCTCGTGGACCGGGCGCTGGCCGCAGGTGTTCAGGGATACATCGTGAAGCCGTTCTCGCTGGCCGATCTGCAGCCTGCGATCGCGATCGCCCGGGCGCGCTTCGCCGAGCTCGGGGAGTTGCGTACGGGGGTGGCTCAGCTTGAGGACCGTCTGGAGGGCCGGAAGGCGATCGAACGGGCGAAGACGCGGCTGCAGGAACGCTTCGGGTGGGATGAGCAGACAGCTTTCGCATGGCTGCAGCGCGCCGCCATGGATGCACGATCACCGATGGCCGAGGTGGCCCGCGGGGTCCTGGAGCAGGACCAGTCCAACCCTGCGTGACCGTGGTTTCGGCGGGGCAGGCACGTGACCGAGGTTTCGGTGGGTCGGCTGCGACGGTGTCGCGGGCGCCCGCCGCGCGACGTCAGCGCAGCGCGGCCACAAGTGCGGTGAGCAGCGGCGCCACGATGAGTGCGGGCAGCAGGTCCCCGACGGGCACGTGCCTGATCCGCAGCAGCCGTAGGGCGATCCCGACCAGGAGCAGCCCGCCGGTGGCCGTGAGCAGGGCGATCTGCGCCCCGTCCATCACCGATCCGAGGGCCCAGCCCAACACCGTGAGCGTGCCCTGGTAGATGCCCACGACGAGGGCACTGGCCGCGACGCCCCATCCCAAGGTGGCGGCGAACGCGATCGAGGCGAACCCGTCCATCACGGACTTCAGCGCCAACTGGTCGATACCCAGGCCCAGGCCGTCGGACAACGCTCCGAGGATCGCGAGCGGACCGACGCAGAACACCAGCGAGGCGGTGACGAATCCCTCCACGAAGCTGTTCCGCGGATCGGGGTCCACGCCGTCGGGGATGCCGGTGTCGGCAAGTGCGCCGTCGATCTCGACGTCGACCGGGCTGCCCTCGTCCGCAGTTCGGGCGTCGCCGGCGGAGTAGGGCGTCGACCGTCGGGACAGACGCCCGCGGATGGTCTCCCCGAGGCCCTCGAGGCGTGCCTCGATGCGCAGCAGCGAGCCGACGATGCCGCCGATCAGCAGGGACCCGAGGACGATGAGCACGCCCGCGGCGCCCACGGATTCGGCCACCTCCGGGTCGAGGATGGCCGCGGCCGACAGCGCCGCGACCAGCAGCGTGAGCAGGCCCAGCCCGTCCATCACGACGTCGCGCGTGCGCTGGGGGAGGCGGTGCCCGAGGGCGACCCCGATCGCTGATCCGATCAGGATGGCGATGACGTTGATGATCGTGCCGAGCCCGATCATGGGGTATCCCGCACAGCGCGGTTCACCGGTCGCGCAGCAGGCAGGTCAGGCGCGCTGTGCACACCAGGGCTCCCGCTTCATCAGCGATGCTGATCGCGTAGGAGGCCACCGTGCGGCCACGCACCAGAGGTGTTGCGGTGCCGACCACGAACCCCCCGCTGGCGGCCTTGTGATGGGTGCAGTTCAGCTCGAGCCCGAGGGCGATCCGGTCCGGGCCGGCGTGCAGCGCCGCGGCGAGCGATCCGACCGACTCAGCCAGCACAGCCGACGCCCCGCCGTGCAGCAGGCCGTAGGGCTGGGTGTTGCCCGCCACGGGCATCCGGGCCACGGTGCGCCCCGCGCCGAACTCGAGGATCTCGATGCCCATGCTGTCGGGCAGGGCGCCGAACCCGACGCCGCGCAATGACTCGATCACCGCCAGCTCCGACTCCGAGGTGGGGAGGATGGCGTCGGAATGCGGGCTTCGGGACTCATCGGCGATGGGCGGCGGCGCAGGCATGAGAACCAGCCTATCCCCGCGTCTGCGTAGTCGAATCGAGCCATGAAGTAGGCGGTTTCGACTCCTCAGACGGCGTGGGGTGTGTAGGCGGCCAGCACGCCCGGACCGGCCCCGTAGGATCAACCGATGATCCCGCCGCAGACCTCGCGACCGCGCCTGCTGCTCCTCGATGGGCACTCCCTGGCCTATCGCGCGTTCTATGCGCTGCCGGTGGAGAACTTCTCGACCACGACCGGCCAGCCGACCAATGCGGTGTACGGATTCACGTCCATGCTCATCAACACCCTGCGCGACGAGAGCCCCACGCACGTGGCAGTGGCCTTCGATGTCTCCCGCCAGACCTTCCGCACCGAGCAGTTCCCGGAGTACAAGGCGAACCGGAGCAGCTCGCCAGAGCCCTTCCGCGGCCAGGTCGAGCTGATCAAGGAGGTGCTCGAGGCGCTGAGCATCGCGTCGGTCGAGGTGGATGGCTACGAGGCTGACGACGTCATCGCGACCCTGGCCACGCCAGGCCGGGGCGCAGGGATTCGAGACGCTGATCATCACCGGCGACCGGGACGCCTTCCAGCTGGTGAATGACAGCACCACGGTGCTCTACCCGCGCAGGGGAGTCTCTGACCTGTCGCGCATGACCCCGGCCGCCGTCCTGGAGAAGTACGGCCTCACCCCGGAGCAGTACCCGGACTTCGCGGCCCTGCGCGGCGACCCGAGTGACAACCTGCCCTCCGTCCCGAGCGTCGGCGAGAAGACCGCGACCAAGTGGATCAGCGAGTACGGCAGCCTGTCGGAGCTCATCAGTCACGCGGACGAGGTGAAGGGCAAGGTCGGGGAGGCCCTGCGCGCCCACATCGGCCAGGTGGAGACCAACAGGGCCCTCACCGAGCTGGTCACCCACGTCCCACTGCCGGTGGCACTGGACGACACGCAGCGGCAACCGTTCGAGCGGTCCAAGGTCCACGAGGTCTTCGACGCCCTGCAGTTCCGCGTGCTGCGCGAGCGACTGTTCGAGACGTTCCCCGACGACGCCGCGCCGGCGGGCGCGGGGCACGACGCAGCGACCCCCGCGCAACCGGCGGTCCGCATCGCGCAGGCTGGCGAGGTCGAGCAGTGGCTGGCGGCCGCGGGCTCACCGGTCGCCGTCTCGGTGCGTGGCACGTGGGGGGCCGGGACGGGCATCGTGAGCGCCCTCGGGCTGGCCGCCGGGGCCACCGACACGCTCGTGGCCGACCTCGAGCAGCTGTCGGCCGCCGATGACGCGGCGCTCGCCGCCTGGTTCGCCGACACCTCAGTCGCCAAGGTCCTGCACGACGCGAACGGTCCGATGCTCGCCCTGCGTGCGCGTGGCTGGGCGCTGCACGGGCTGGCGGGGGACACCGCACTTGCCGCCTACGTCGTCCTTCCGGGGCAGCGCAGCTTCGATCTCGCCGACCTCGTGCCACGCTTCCTGCACCGGGACCTGCCGACCGCCAGCGCGCAGCAGGACCAACTGAGCCTGGACGGCGTGGTCGAGACTGAGGCCCTCGAGCAGGTGGGGATCTTCGCCCGGGCCACGCTGGACCTCCACGAGGTCCTGCGCGCGGAGGTCGCCCAACGAGGGGGAGCGCACCTGCTGTCCGACGTGGAGCTTCCCCTGGTGTCGCTGCTGGTCGACCTGGAGGCGACCGGGATCGCCGTGGACCTCACGCTGCTCACCGAGCTGGAGGCGCAGTTCGCCGCCGACGTGGCCGCGGCGCAGGGCGACGCCCACGACATCGTCGGTCGGGAGTTCAACCTCGGGTCGCCGAAGCAGCTCCAGGAGGTGCTCTTCGACGAGTTGGGGCTGCCGAGGACCAAGCGGATCAAGACCGGCTACACCACCGATGCCGATGCGCTGAACAACCTGTACGCCACGACCGCGCACCCCGTTCTCGAGGCGCTTCTGCGCTTCCGCGACGCGTCGCGCCTGCGGCAGACCGTTGCCGGGCTGATCCCGCTGGCCGACGACAGCAGCCGGGTGCACACGACGTTCAACCAGACCGTCGCGGCCACCGGCCGGCTGTCGAGCACCGAGCCGAACCTGCAGAACATCCCGGTGCGCACCGAGGCCGGCCGTCGCATCCGCGAGGCCTTCGTCGTCGGTGCGGGGTACGAGTCGCTGATGACTGCGGACTACTCGCAGATCGAGATGCGCATCATGGCCCACCTGTGCGGCGACGAGGGCCTGATCGAGGCGTTCACCTCGGGCGAGGACCTGCACACCACGGTGGCCTCAGCCGTCTTCGGCGTTCCGCGTGAGGCGGTCGATGCCGAGATGCGTCGCAAGATCAAGGCCATGTCCTACGGGCTGGCCTACGGGCTGAGCGCCTTCGGCCTGTCCCAGCAGCTGGGCATCGACCCGGGCGAGGCCCGGCGACTCATGGACGAGTACTTCGAACGCTTCGGAGGGGTGCGCGACTACCTGGCCAGCGTTGTCGAGCAGGCGCGGCTCACCGGCTACACCGAGACCCTGATGGGGCGGCGCCGCTACCTGCCGGACCTGACCAGCGACAACCGGCAGCGTCGTGAGATGGCCGAGCGCATGGCGCTGAACGCGCCGATCCAGGGGTCGGCGGCCGACATCATCAAGGTCGCGATGCTGCGCGCGGACCGGGCACTGCGTGCAGGTGGCCTCGCCTCACGCCTGCTGCTGCAGGTCCACGATGAGCTGGTGGTCGAGGTCGCGCCGGGTGAGTCCGCCGAGGTCGCGGAGCTGATCAGCGAGGCCATGTCGGGCGCGGTCGAGTTGGCCGTCCCCCTGGATGTCTCCGTCGGCATCGGATCGTCCTGGCAGGCTGCGGCGCATTAGTCGGTTACTGTCGGCGTCGATGGAGGTCCTGGAGGAGGTGGGCTGGGCGTGGCGCTGTCGGTGACCTCGACCTGGTTCCGCTGGTTGACGCGGGTGTTCCTCGTCCTCGGGCTGCTGCTGCTGATAGCTGCTCCCATCCTGCGCTTCTGGGTGACCCCGTTGCTGGCACAGTCACCTGCTGCGCCGGGCGGCGGCGGCGTCCTGACCCATGTCAGCACCGGCACCATCACGACCCTGTTCGACCTCGAGACCGCCGAGGGCACGTCCGGCGAGGCGCCCATCCCGGTCGTGCGCACCCAGTCGACGACCTCGGACGCGGCCGGTACGCAGGAGGCGGTTGACGCGGGCTTCAACGCGGCCGTGACGACCACGACGGATCGGACCGAGACAGGGGACGGGCGGCTGATCGCCGACACCGAGTACACGTTGTCCGCCGATCGGCACACGCAGGCGCTGGTCGACTGCTGCGGGGTCGAGGTGGGCGGTGTGCCGGTCACGACCGCGGGGGCCGGCAGCCCGCTGAGGCTGCCCTGGTTCACGCCGCAGGCCCCCTATCCCTACTTCGACGTCACCCTCCTGGCCCCGGTGGAGATGACTCCCATCGGCGACGAGGAGGTGGGTGGCATCACGGCGATGAAGTTCCAGCAGGCCGGGGTGCCCGCACTGATCGGGACCGTCTCGGTCCCGGGGCGGCTGACCGGTTCGGGAAGCCCCGTGGTCCCACTGGCCCGGACCAGGGTGGTCAACCGGACGATCTGGGTCGATCCCACGACCGGGATCATCCTGCGCAACGTGGAGCGGGTGCGCGAATCCCTGCGCGACAGCACGGGCAGGGACGTCCTGACGCTGATCGTCATGACCACGGCGAGCACCCAGGAACAGGTCGACGCCCAGGTGGCGGCAGCCCGCGAGGAGGGCCGACCGG
Organism: uncultured Actinomycetes bacterium; assembly: GCA_963697345.1. GTDB lineage: Bacteria > Actinomycetota > Actinomycetes > S36-B12 > CAIYMF01 > Prado023. The sequence continues at coordinate 567,580 of CAVONS010000008.1, forward strand.
TGCTGTGGACCTATCGGTACGCACCAGCCCTCAGCGCATCGGTCGGGTTGGTGCTCCTGCTGCTCGGCTCGGTCGGACTGGTCCTGCGGATGAGGGCTGAGCGTGTGGACGAGGACTTCCCCGACGAGCTAGCGTCCTTCGACGACCTCAAGGAAGCGTTCGACTGAGGACTCATCCGAACTACTGGGAGGCAGTGCCGTGCAGGAAGTCAAGCTTGAACCGCGATCCATCCAGGCCCTTGCGGCGGTCGTGCCCCAGGAGCGGATCGACCGGCTGGTCCAGGACGTCGCTCCGCGGATGGTGGAGCAGTTCGAGGGGCACGGGATCATCAATGTGAACTCGACCGCCTCGGGTGGGGGCGTCGCGGAGATGCTCAACGTCCTGCTGCCCCTGACGCTCAGCGTGGGTGTGCCGAGCAGGTGGTTCGTGATTGAGGGCGACCCTGTGTTCTTCGCGCTCACGAAGCGGCTGCACCACCGGCTGCACGGCAGCAAGGGTGACGATGGGCGCCTGTCCGCTGCGGAGCAGGAGCTGATGGCCGCGGTGGTGGCCCGCAACGCCCCCGCCCTCCTCGAGCAGGTGACGCCAGGCGACGTCGTGATCCTGCACGACCCCCAGCCGGCACCACTGGCTGCGATGCTCGCCGAGCGCGGGATCCCCGTGGTGTGGCGCTGCCACGTCGGAATCGATCATGACAACGAGCACACTGAGGAGGCGTGGTCGTTCCTGCGGGGCTTCCTCGAGGGCAACGTTCAGACCTACGTCTTCACGCGTTCCTCGTACGCGCCGGACTGGGTCCCGCCGGAGCAGTTGCGCGTGATCAAGCCCAGCATCGACCCGTTGGCGCCCAAGAACCAGGATCTGTCAGCCGACGATGTCCTGGGAGCGCTTGCCGGCGCTGGTGTCATCGAGGGCCCGGGGTTCGGATCGGCGTCCTTCACGCGCACCAACGGCTCGACCGCCCCGTTCACCATGAAGGCCGAGGTGACCCGTTCCGGCCAGCCGCCCCGCCCGGACGTGCCGCTGATCGTGCAGGTGTCCCGGTGGGATCCGCTCAAGGACATGGCCGGGGTCATGCGCGGGTTCGTGGAGCATGTCGCACCGGTCAGTGATGCCCACCTGGCCCTCGTCGGGCCGTCGACCGCCTCGGTCAGCGACGATCCCGAGGGTCAGATCGTGCTCGATGAGATCACCGAGGAGTGGCGCGCCCTGCCCCACGACGTGCGTGACCGGGTGCACCTGGTGAGCCTGCCGATGGATGACCCAGAGCAGAACGGGGCCCTGGTCAACGCGATCCAGCGGCATGCGGCCATCGTGGTGCAGAAGAGCCTCGCTGAAGGGTTCGGGTTGACGGTGACCGAGGCGATGTTCAAGGGGCGCCCCGTGATCGCCTCGGCGGTGGGTGGCATCGTGGACCAGATCGACGACCAGGTCTCCGGTCTGCTGATCCCGGACCCGCGGGATCTCGAGGCATTCGGACGGGCGGTCCTGCGGGTGCTGGGCGATCCGGAGTGGGCGGCGCGCCTCGGTGCGGCGGCGCGCCAGCGCACGATTGACGTGTTCCTTCCCGACACAAGCCTGGACCTCTGGAACGAGGCGGTCATGAGCGCTGTGGAGGCGGTGCGCGAGTCCTGAGCCAGTTCCGGGGGCACGCGGAGGCGGCGCGCATCGGCAGGCGATGATCTCGGCCGGGTCGCGGTGTGCGCATTGCCCAAGTGGCTGGGACAATCGCGGCATGAATCGTGTGTGGAGGGGGCTCGCCGCGACGGTCGGCGCAGCAGTGTTGATGGCCGGGTGCACGGGGGACAGCGAGCCCACCGGCGGTGATGAGTCGCCCGGCGCCTCAACTGCACCCGTCGCCGAGCCGTCGGCTGTCCCGTTCACCGACTGCGGTGAGGCCTGCGAGGGCGAGATCGACGGGGCGAAGTACCGGATCCTGCTGCCCGATGAGTGGAACGGCACGCTGCTGCTCTACTCACACGGGTACCGCAACCCGGTGCCGGTCCCGCCGGACTACGAGTCCCCGACGTCTCGGGCGGAGCCCTCGCCCGGCTACAACGACGGTGGTGTCCCACTGGCGCGCGACCTGCTGAGCAAGGGCTACGCGCTGGCCGGTTCCGGATGGGCAAGCAACGGCTGGGCCGTGGCCGACGGGGTGAAGGCGAACACAGATCTCTATGAGTTCTTCCGCGACGAGGTCGCTGAGCCGGAGCGTGTCTACGCATGGGGCGACAGCCTGGGCGGGCTGGTCACGATGGAGACCACGGAGGCCAACCCGGAGTGGGTCAGCGGCGCGGCTCCGCTCTGCGGGGTCGTCGGGGGAGTCGTGCCCAACATGGACCTCGCGCTCGACGTCCAGTACGGCATTCGCGAGCTGATCGATCCCGGCTTCCAGCTGACTGGGTACGAGTCGGCCCGAGCTGCCGGATCGCAGTTCATCTCGGCTGCCCGGAAGGTGCTCGACGAGGCGGCCTCGCCGAAGGATCGGGCGAACGTGCTGGCCCTGGCCCTGCTGGCCGATGCCCGCCTGCAGACCCGGTCCCAGGACGGCAGCACCGTGGACAGCCAGATCCAGGCGGCCGCGGAGGCGGCGCTGATCGCACTGCGGTTCGGCACGGTCGGCCGGTGGGAGATCGAGGAGCGCTTCGGGGGCAACATCTCGGACAACACCGACACCGACTACGCCGCCAGGTTCTCGCCCGAGGATGTTGCGCTGCTCGACGAGGTGGGCGGCCCCGGAACAGCCAAGCGGATCATCGCGGCGCTCGAGGCGGGGGAGCGAGTCTCCTCCGATGCGGCGGCGGTCAAGGTCGCGCGCAAGCGTGGGGGTGAGCCGTCGGGCACGATCGAGGTCCCCACGATCACGCTGCACACGGCGGCCGACCCCCTGGTCGCGGTGCAGAACCAGTCGCTGTTGCGTGATGCATCAGGGCCCACCGAGGACCTCGTCCAGCTCTTCACGGTGGCACCTGACTCCTACCCCGGGGACCCGGGTGCGCCGTACGGAGCAGGGCACTGCGAGTTCACCCCGGACTCCCGCGTCGGCATGATCGACCTGCTCGACGGCTGGGTCCGCGCAGGGCAGCCTCCCACGGAGGCGGCTGTGCGAGAGGCGTTCGGTGACGACTCCGGGTACGACCCCACGTTCGAGCCAGGGCCCTGGCCCGAACCAGCAGCTTCCTAGCGCGCGCTGCCCACCGCATGGCTGGGCCTGTGCGAGGATTCCGGCGTGCGTGCTTCCCGGATTGCGGTACCCCTTCTTGTGCTTGGCCTTGCCCTGACCGGGTGCACCGGACCGGATAGTGGCGACGTGGACCAGCCGCAGCCCAGCGACCTGTTCCCCACCGGCGATCCGTCGGACGACTCGACCGATGTCGCCTTCACCGCCTGCGATGACAGCGGGTACCCGTGCGAGGGGTTCGTGGACGGGACCCCGTACGCCATCAGGCTCCCCGAGACCTGGAACGGCACGTTGCTGATCTACAGCCATGGGCTGCGACCGGAGGTGGCGCTCACCGCGGACGGCCCGGACTTCACGGCCGTTGCCGAGCCCGCGCCTGGCGTTGGCTCCGGAGTGGACGCTGTGGCTGATGAGCTGCTGAGCCAGGGCTATGCGCTGGCTGGGGCCGGTTCGCGCGTCGGGGGCTGGGAGCTCCAGGAGGCCGTGGACGCCATCAGCACGATGCGCGGGATCTTCGTCGAGAACGTCGGGGTCCCGAACCGCATCTACACATGGGGGCAATCGCTGGGGGGCCTCGCGGCCCTGCAGTCGGCGCAGGCGAACGAGTGGATCTCCGGATCCGCGTCCCTGTGCGGGCTGCTCGGCGGGCTCAACCCGAACATGGATCTTGCCCTCGATGCGGCCTTCGGCGTGAAGGCGCTGCTCAGGCCCAACCTGCAGCTGACCGACTTCGACAGTGCCGAAGCTGCCCAGGAGGAGTACGCACGAGCGATGGCGGCCGTCGAGAAGGCGGCGGCGGACCCCACAGGCGCGGGCTTGGTGGACCTGCAGGTCATAGCCGCCGCCGCGGAGGTGCCCACCCAGACCCAGACCTCGCCGGGGACGACCCCTGACGAGCTGCGCGTGGCGCTGCTGGAGAACCTCGGACGGGTCCTGGCCAGGTCGATGGTCCAGCGCTACAGCGTCGAGCAGCAGCTCGGCGGGAATCCGAGCACCAACATCGGTGTGAACTACGGAGCTCGCATCACCACTGACGAGGCGGCGACGATCGATGGCAGTGCTGGGGCGCTGGCCACGCTGTCGCGGGTGCGCGAGATTGCCGCCCAACCAGCGGTGGAGGCCGACCCCGCCGCACGTGCGGCTGCCGACGCGCAGTTCCCCCAGCCCGGACCGCTGGTCAAGCCCACGGTGACGATGCACACCGAGTTCGACCCCGAGGCGATCGTGGCAAACGAGACCCTCTACGGGACGTGGGCCGCGCAGGCCAGCGGTGATGACATCCGATGGCTGAACATCAACGTCTCGACCCCGCCCGCGCCCAACGCTGGTGTGAGTGCGACCGCAACAGGCGTGGGGCATTGCGCCTTCACGGGCCAGTCCATCGTGGGCGGCGTGCAGATCCTTGATGACTGGGCCCGGGAGGATCGCTTCCCCACGTGGGCGGGCAACGCCATCGCGTTCGGTCCCGGCAGCGGATTCGTCGGACCGACCCGCCTCCCGGCGTGGCCGCAGAGCCCGACGACGGTGGCCATGGCCAGTGTCGATCCCAGCGCCTCGGCATCAGCGGAGGACGGGCCGAGCCCCTCGCCCTGAGCAACGTGGGGCCGCGTCCAGGGCCGGATTGGTGACCAAGGTCCCGCGCTCGTGTGACTCGATCAAGGGGCCTGGGCCTGGATATCGGCACGAACAGGTCAAACGGGGCTACGGGAAACGGACGTATCCCACTATTTCGGTGGGTCTTTGGTCCCACGCAAAATGTCGGTTTCTGAGCTCGTTTGGCCCGACACGTGGGGTGCTGCCAAGTCGGTGTAGCGCAAACGGGTGAAGTGGCTCGTTCGGTACCCCTTCGGGCATTCTGACCTGCTTGAATGACGCCCAGTGACGGTGTGTCCCCCCATATGGGTGACATCCCGCTCGTCGCGCTGATCAGGAGGATCAATGAAGCGGACGCTGTTTGCCGGACTTGCACTTGCGATTGTTGCGTTCGCGGCGGTCTACATCGGGGATGCGCTGAGTCTTGGGTTGCCCAATCCGCTGCTGGGTGTGGCTGTGGGCGGCGTGCTCGCCCTGGCCCCCGGTGGGCAGAAACTGGGCCGGCTGGCCGGATTCCTGGTGGGCGTGCTGCTCGCGCTCGTCGGATACGGCATCAACGCCCAGTTCATGCCCTCCAGCAGCAGCGGGGTGGCTGTGACGGCAGTGCTCACGCTCCTGCTCGCGACTGGGGCTGCGGCTGTGTCCGTCGGACGTATGCCGCTGTGGTCGGTACTGCTGGGCGTGGGCGGATACGTCGGCGCCTACGACTATGTCTACAACGACAAGCCCTACGACTTCCTGAGCTCCTCAGTCATCACGTTGGGGACGTTCCTGGTGGTGTTCGGCCTCGGTTACCTGGCCGGTGCCCTGGTCGACATGCTGTTCCCGGAGGAATCCGACGAAACTGAAACCGAAGAAGCGAAGGAACCTGAGACCGTGGGGAGTGAGATCTGATGGCGCGCAAGAACGTCATTCGTGCGCTGGCGGGAACTGCATGCGTCCTGCTCGTGGCTGGTGCCGCGGGTCCAGGGGCTGCTGCGGTGACCATGGAGGATTCTGGCGACGTACAGGCAACTGTGCGCAAGACAGTGCTGCAGACCGCGACTGCGACCGGCGAGGTCCTCACCAGTCGTATGTACACGCAGGTCTCGGCGGTCGGCAACGGCACCAAGACCGTGCTCGTGCCGGTGGGTGCCACCAGCAACCGCAACCTCAACGCGTTCGGCGCCTTCCCGATGGAGGGGGAGTCGATCCAGTTCGACCTCACCGTCGACGGCGGCGCTGAGGAGCGCACCCTGACCGACGCCGACATCAACCCGATGGAGGTCTCGGTCAAGGTCACCCTCGACGGCGTGGAGATTCAGCCCGAGGAGGTCGTGGGTGCCAGTGGTGTGCTGGATGTCCAGTACACCGTGCGCAACACGACTGCTACCACCTCACCCATCACCTACGCAGACGTTGAGGGTACGGAGATCACCGAGGACCTCGAGACTGCTGAACCCTATGTCGGGGCGCTGGATGTCACCCTGCCGCAGGGCTTCAACGAGGTCACCGCTCCGGGCGCGACCATCGCCGGAAACGGTCAGAACCAGACCTCACTGGGCTTCAGCTTCGTGCTGTTCCCGCCGCTGGGCTCACCTGAGGTGACCGTGGGCTATCAGGCTCGCATCAGCGATGCCGTCATGCCGCCCGCCGACTTCTCGTTCCTGCCGATCGTGCCCTTCGACAACAGCACCATCGCGGGCACGACAGATGCCTACCGCGGTGGCGTGGCGACGGGTGCCTCGATCTTCGGCGCCGGCACCGAGATCGGCGAGAACCTGCTGAAGCTGCAGGACGGCGCCAGCCAGCTGGTGGCGGGCCTCGGCCAGTTGTCGGCGGGCGCGGTTCAGATTTCGGATGGGCTGGTCAACACGGCGGCCCCCGGTGCCGAGGCTCTAGCCGATGGCTCCGCCCAGGTGTCAGACGGTCTGAACCAGCTGAACAGCCAGATCCCGGCCCTCGCCGACGGAACTGCCGCTCTGGACGCCGGCGCGAACCAGATCTCGGACGGGTTGAATGAGCTCGACAGCAACGTGCCCGCTCTCGCGGCGGGTGTGACCAGACTGGACAAGGGTGCCGGTGATCTGAACAGCGGTGCCGACCAACTGGCGGCTGGCATGGCCTCGCTCAACGATGGGCTCAAGTTGCTGTCCCAAGGCGTCGCGACGCTGCCTGAGAACGCTGTAGTCAAGGGTGGCGTGGATCAGCTCCAGGGAGCCCTGCTGGTGTGCAGGCGGCCATGACCAAGACGACTACGCCCGTTGCCACGCCGAAGACACTCCGGCCACACCAATATCGAGTTCGGGCTTGACAACGAGGGCTGCGTCAAGTCGAATCCAACCAATCCCGCAATTCCAACGACTCAAGCAGGTCCTGCAGATCCTGGGCGCAGTGGCGACCCAACCAACACGCCAGAGCAGGGGCGACGGCCGCCCAGATCAAGGCATTGCTGGGACCACTGCCGGATGGGACTCCCGGCCTGCCGCTCGGGGGGCGGTGTCCAGGCGCCAGCTCACAGCGTTCTGGCTGCACTGGATTGGGCGACCTGCAGCACGTCTCCGACCCAGACGCTGCCACGACTACGATCCGAATCCAACGGATCCATTGGATGGCATGTCGGCACCATCACACCGTGCTCAATGGACTCCAGCACTCAGACGGCTCGCTGACCACGGATGGCTCAGCGCTACAGCGATGAGTCGCCTGGTCGCCGGGATAGGCGCCCCGAATGACTTCCCGACGAAGTCCGGGACGCTGTATCTACGGACTTGAAGGCGATCCGGCACCGGCTCTGACAACCCGAACTGCGACCCGGAGAACCCCCAGGATCCGGCCAACCCCTGCGGAATCAAGCAGATTCAGGGCTTGGTCGTCCCAGGGCATCACCGATCTCGTATGCACGGGATCTCTGCAGCACTTGCTGCAGAGCATCTGGCACGGCGCCGGCTGCAAAGGGGTGCGATCCGACCAAGACGCTGACCTGCGCGTCAGCAGCCCTGACCGTGGGTGCTGCTGGTCTCGCTGATGGCACTCAGCTGCTCCTCGACGGCACCGGGCAGCTCAATGCGCAGGTCCCGACTCTGGCGTCTGGCGTCAACCAACTCGCTGAGGGGGGTGAGACGCTGGCTGACGGTACCGGGGAGCTCAACTCCAAGGTGCCGGCCCTGGCTAGTGGCGTCGAGCAGTTGGATGATGGCGCCGCTCAGGTGGCCGAGGGCAATGCCGACCTGGCCGACGGACTCGGCGCCGCAGCTGACGGTTCCGAGCAACTTGTCGACGGTCTGACTCAGGCCGAGCCGGGCGGTGTCCAGATCGAGGAGGGCGCTGGCGACCTGAAGGAACAGGGCGCCGACGTTCTCGCGCAGACGGGCAAGGACGCCCAGATCGACTTCGCCGCGGAACGTGGCACTGCTTGAGGCCTCCCAGCAGGCGGGTCTCGAAGGTGCGGGCATCCCGTTCGGCAACGGCAACGGCACGGACGTGGTCACGACGGCGGCTGTGCAGATGCAGCTGGCCGGGATCGCTCCTGACACCGAGAACAACGCGCTGAAGTTCGGCCTCGGCGCGCTGCTCATCGCCGGAGCTGGCGGTGCGGCGTTCGCAGCAGCCAGGAAGGTCACCGCCTAGTCGAAGCGGCTACATCGCTCGCACCATCTGCCCGGCACCCGATGATCAGGGTGCCGGGCAGATGTCGTCCACGCAGTGGGCTCCAGCCGCCCCAGCTCTGCTCGTTCCACTCCGGCCACTCGGGCTCGACGATCGGTGTCGATCGAGAAGCCGGCGAGGCGCAGGGCGCTCACGTAGTCGCCGATCGTGCGGTGGAACTCGGCGTACACCGCCGGGCCGCCCGGTACGTCCACCTCGACATAGGGAGAGCGATCGAAGTAGGAGCCTGAGGCAGACAGGCCTTCTGCGCCGGGCTCATCGGGGAACGCCCATCGGATCGGGTGAGTCGCGGAGAAGACCCACCGCCCGCCGGGTCGCAGGACCCGAGCCACCTCCGCGAACAGCACGTCGAGGTCAGCGACGAACTGGACCGCACCGTAGGACGAGAAGGCCGCGTCGAACGCGTGGTCCCGGAAGGGGAGCGCCACCCCGGTCCCAGCGACAACCGGCACCGCGCCCCTGGCATGCCGAAGCTGGGCCGTGGCGATGTCGAGTCCCACCGCATGGGCGCCCCGATCGGCCAGCCATCGCGAGCACTGGGCCGCACCACATCCCACTTCAAGCACGAGCTGCCCGCCCAGCAGGTCCACGGGCCCCAACAACCCCGCCTCAGCCTCGTCCAGCCCCTCAGGCCCCCACACAAACCCAGCCCCCAAGGCCCCCAAGCCGTCTGCGTAGTCAGTTGCGCCCATTTCGTCGGCCGAATCGACCACGCGAACGCCCGCGCCGGCCAGGAACGCACCGTGCTCGGCCTGGTAGGCATCCGCCTCCGCCTCCCAGTAGGTACGCGAGGCGGCCCGATCGACCTCGGCGGCCTCGATGGCGCCGCGGCCCGGCGGACCCGCTCGACGGTCCAGTCGCCGGCAGCGTCCGGTGACGCTCGGCCTCGCCGGCGCATCGCTGCCCGGATTCGTGGGCGAATCATCCGATCGTGGAGGGCGGTGAACCATGTGCGGTATCCTGTCAGGGCGTTACGGGCCTGTTGTGTCTCAGACCGAGCAGGCGCGCGCGTTCGATGTCGTCCCCACCGGTCACACCATCCACCGGCCAAGGATTCACGGCAGGTGAACAGTGGCCCGTGCACGTGACAACGACATCTATCCAACCGGAGCAGAAACCACTCCATGACCATTACCCCCACGTCCGCCGCTCCCCAGGTCGCGATCAACGACATCGGCAGCGAAGAGGATTTCCTGGCCGCGATCGACGCGACCATCAAGAACTTCGATGACGGCGACATCGTCGAGGGCATCATCGTCAAGGTCGACCGCGACGAGGTCCTTCTCGACATCGGCTACAAGACCGAGGGCGTCATCCCCTCCCGCGAACTGTCCATCAAGCACGACGTGGACCCCTCCGAGATCGTCGCCGTCGGCGACGCGGTCGAGGCCCTTGTTCTCCAGAAGGAGGACAAGGAGGGTCGGCTCATCCTGTCCAAGAAGCGCGCACAGTACGAGCGCGCCTGGGGCACGATCGAGAAGATCAAGGAGGAGGACGGCGTCGTCACCGGCAAGGTCATCGAGGTCGTCAAGGGCGGCCTGATCCTCGACATCGGGCTGCGTGGCTTCCTGCCCGCGTCCCTGGTCGAGATGCGCCGCGTGCGCGACCTCCAGCCGTACGTCGGCAAGGAGATCGAGGCCAAGATCATCGAGCTGGACAAGAACCGCAACAACGTGGTCCTGTCCCGCCGTGCCTGGCTCGAGCAGACGCAGTCCGAGGTTCGCTCCAACTTCCTCAACCAGCTGCAGAAGGGCCAGATCCGCAACGGCGTGGTCTCCTCGATCGTCAACTTCGGCGCCTTCGTCGACCTGGGCGGCGTGGACGGCCTCGTGCACGTCTCCGAGCTGTCCTGGAAGCACATCGACCACCCGAGCGAGGTCGTGGCCGTCGGCGACGAGGTCACCGTGGAGGTGCTCGACGTCGACATGGAGCGCGAGCGCGTCTCGCTGTCGCTCAAGGCGACCCAGGAGGATCCGTGGCAGCACTTCGCCCGGACCCACCAGATGGGCCAGGTCGTGCCCGGCAAGGTCACCAAGCTGGTTCCGTTCGGCGCGTTCGTGCGCGTCGAGGACGGCATCGAGGGCCTGGTGCACATCTCCGAGCTGGCCGAGCGCCACGTCGAGATCCCCGAGCAGGTCGTGACCGTCAACGACGACATCTTCGTCAAGGTCATCGACATCGACCTCGAGCGTCGCCGGATCTCGCTGAGCCTCAAGCAGGCCAACGAGAACACGACCGGTGCCGGCTCCGAGGAGTTCGACCCCTACCTGTACGGCATGGCCCCGTCCTACGACGAGGCTGGCGCCTACATCGGTCCCGAGGGCTTCGACCCCGAGACCGGCGAGTGGAAGGTCGGCTTCGAGGACCAGCGTTCCGAGTGGGAGGCGCAGTACGCCGAGGCGCACGCCCGTTGGGAGCAGCACATGAAGCAGGTCGACGAGGCCAAGACCGCGGACAAGGAGGCGGCACTCGAGACCGGCGAGGGTGTGGGCTCCTACAGCTCCGAGGCGACCGCAGACCGAGGACGAGTCGAGCGGCACGCTTGCCACCGACGAGGCCCTGCAGGCGCTTCGCGACAAGCTGACCGGCGGCAACTGACGCCGCACAGCACGTACGGAAGGCCCCGGAACCCAACGGTCCCGGGGCCTTCCCGCGTCTGCCCCCACCCGCCCCGCCGCCCCGCCGCGCGCCGCGCCGCCCCGCCGCGCCGCGCGCGCCCCGCCGCGCGCCGCCGCCGCCGCGCCGCCCACGCGTCGATTTGGGGCAGGTTTGGACCGCCCATGGGCCGGTTGCGGCAGGATTCGGGCGCGAGATTGTCCTCGATCCTGCCCCAAGCCGGCCGTGGGACGGTGGAGGTCGCGGGGTGGGGGCTGAGCGAGGTCACGTGAGACCGGGGAGGCCGCGGAACGAGGGAGGCCGCGGTACGAGGGAGGCCGCGGAACGAGGGAGGCCGCGGAACGAGGGAGGCCGCGGAACGAGGGAAGCCGCGGAACGACGAGGGTGGCCGCGGGGCGGGGGAAGGGCAAGCACGCGGAACGAGGCAACCCGCGGGACGACGGCGGTCACGCGGAACGAGGGCAACCCGCGGGCGGCGGGCCTCGTCGTGCTACGCCGGCGGCGTGACGATCGCCTCGTCCACGTCCGCGGTCGGGGTGGGGGGCGGGTCGGTCCGCGCCCAGATCAGGCCGACCAGGGCTACCGTCCACGCGACCACAGCAGCGCACGTGGCAAGGGCGTGCACCGAGGTCCCCAGCGTGACCCCCAGCACCGCGAGCGCGACCACTCCGGACCACAGCAGGATCGTCGCGCGCTTGTCGTGATGGGCCATCCGCGCGTAGAGCAGGACCTGCACGACCCCGAAGCCGGCGCCCGCCAGGGCAAAGATCCACGCGTCCGGGGCCAGACTGAGGTACTGGCTGCCCGACATGACGCCGACCACGAACCGGGGCACGGCGGCCACGAACGCGGTGGCGAGCAGGCCCAGCCCCGCCACGGCGATCAACGCCTGCTTCTGCACGTTGCTCGAGCCGGCCACCATGCGGGGGAATGCCGCCACCAGCACCGCCTGCGGCAGGAAGAACACCGCGCGGGCGATCAGCGCACCGGCCGCGTACAGCCCGGCGTCGTATGCCGACAGGTTCGCGCGGGCCAGCAGCACATCCATGTTGGTCAGCGCGTAGAGGGCGATGAGTGCGTGGGCGGCGTGCCCGACCTCGACGAGGAACTCGCGTGGCCCCTCCTCGCCCGAGCCCCACGCCGGCTGCCCCACGAGGAGGAACGTGCCCGCAAGGGCACCGATCGTGGCACCGAGGGCCAGCCCGATGACCGTGGAGCGGGCGCTGTCGCCGACCCACGCGCCGATGACGGCCCCGCTGACCCGCGAGAGCGTGGCCAGGACGTAGAGCGCCCCCAGGCGGAGGTGTCGTTCGGCCCCCTGGAGCAGGCCGAGCTGCGCACCGGTGACGGTGAACGGGATGAACGTGAGTGCCACGACCGCGAGCCCGAGGATCCCCGGCAGATTCAGCGCCTGGCTGATCACGGGCGTGAGCGCGAGGGTGAGGGCGGTCGTGAGGCCCCCGACGACGAGGACGGCCCCAGCGCCGACGTGCTCCGAGGAGCGCCCCGAGGCCACGTGCCGAGCGATCACGACCTGCGTGGCCGCCATGGCCGTGCTGCCCAGGAGCAGGATGACGGCCATCGCGCCGAACGCCCCGAACTGCTCGGGACCGAGCAGCCGGGACACGATGAGCATCTGGAGCATCGCGAAGACCTGCGACACCACGAGGCCGATGCCCACGATCGCAGTGCCCTGCACGGAGAGCCCGCGGACGGGTGCGCCTGCGGCCGCCTGGGGCGCGGGCCGGCGCTGGTCAGTCACCGGACCATCTTCGCCCATGGAGTGCGCTGTGCCGACCACCGGCAGGGCTGGCATGCTTCGGCCTATGTTGAGAGTTGGATTGACCGGCGGGATCGGTGCGGGCAAGTCCACCGTCTCGGACATGCTCGCCGACCGCGGAGCGGTGATCGTCGACGGGGATGAGATCGCCCGCGAGCTCGTCGAACCGGGGCAGGCGGCCCTGGCCGAGATCGTGGAACGCTTCGGGCCCGATGTGCTGCTCCCCGACGGGGCGCTGGATCGTGTTGGTCTGGCGCAGATCGTGTTCCCCGACCCGGAGGCCCTGGCCGGGCTGGACGCGATCATGCATCCACGCATCGCGGAACGCGCCCACCAGCTGCTCGCGGACGCCGAGCGGTGCGGGGGTCGACGTGGTGGTCTACGACATGCCGCTGATCGTCGAGAACGGCACCGCCGACGACTTCGACCTCGTCGTGGTGGTCCACGCTCCGGTCGACGTGCGCCTGGCCCGGTTGGCGGTGCGCGGTGTGCCGGTGGCCGACGCGCATGAGCGGATGTCGCGCCAGGCCTCCGACGAGGAGCGTGCGGCAGTGGCCACGATCCTCATCGACAACGGCGGCGATGAGGATCAGCTCATCGCCCAGGTGGATCGGGCGTGGCTCCTGCTCCAGGCAGCTCTGGGGTAGCTGCGGGCATCGCTGAGGACGCACTGCCTGCGCCGGCCGGTAGCAGCAACAGCGGCACCGGGACCGTCCCATCCGCGGTCGAGCGGCCCCCACAGGATCAGGGCTGCCGCGAGCAGCACGACCGACCCGAACGCCCATCCGGCGAGCACGTCGCTGGGCCAGTGCACGCCGAGCACGACCCGGCTCAGGCCGATGATCGGGCCGATCACGACGAACACCATTCCCAACCGCTGCAACCACGCGCGGCCCTGTGCCCGACCCAGGTGGATCAGCACCAGCCCGGTGGCCAGGTAGAGGTAGATCCCCTCCATGGCGTGCCCGGAGGGGAAGGACTTGTCGAGATCGGACTCGTACTGCTCAGCGCCCGGCGGCCTGGTGCGTCCCATGAGGGCCTTGACGGTCTCGCTGGTCGCAACCCCCGCGAGGCCGGACAGGGTGATCAGCCCAGCGGCCGCGCGATAGCGCATCAGCCAGAGGGTGACCACCAGCACGCTTGCAGCCAGCGCCGAGAAGAGGGGTGAGGTGATGATCCCGATGACATGGGCGAGGTCGACGGGCCACCCGAGGGGGTCGGCCCAGCCCCGGGTGAAGTCGGTGAGCGCCTCGTCGAAGCTCGCCAGGGTGCTGGATTCTGTGGCGACCGCCCACGTGAGCAGCGCGGCGACGAGTCCGGCGGCCACCAGGCCCACCACAGCTCGAGTGTGTGCTGCTTGGGATCCGGCACCACGAGGGGGCCGGGAGTCCTTCAGGTCGGCGCTCTGGGGCAGGGCCATCGCTGAACAGTACCGAACCGCCCGACGTACCGGAGGAATCCGAGCAGGGCGGTCCGCGCAGCAGGTTCGGGTGCCGGGGAGCGCGGCTGCCGAGGCAGGGTGAGCCGATGTCGGACCCACGGATTAGCGTGTGGGCCATGACCCGACCCGTCACGGACCTGAAGCGGCGTGTGGCTCCGTTCCGCGTCATCAGCGAGTACGTGCCCGCAGGCGACCAGCCGGCCGCGATCGCCGAGATCAGCCAACGTATCGAGGCCGGCACCCAGGACGTGGTCCTGCTGGGCGCGACCGGCACGGGCAAGTCGGCGACGACGGCGTGGCTCGTGGAGAAGCTGCAGCGGCCCACGCTGGTGATGGCGCCCAACAAGACCCTGGCCGCGCAACTGGCCAACGAGTTCCGGGAGCTCCTGCCCGACAACGCCGTGGAGTACTTCGTCTCGTACTACGACTACTACCAGCCCGAGGCCTACATCCCGCAGACGGACACCTACATCGAGAAGGACTCCTCGATCAACGAGGAGGTCGAGCGGTTGCGGCACTCAGCCACCAACTCGCTGCTGACCCGGCGCGACGTGATCGTCGTCGCCACGGTGTCGGCGATCTACGGCCTGGGCACCCCGCAGGAGTACGTGGACAGGATGGTCCGTCTTCGTGTCGGCGAGGAGGTCGATCGCGACCAGTTGCTGCGCCAGTTCGTCGGCAACCAGTACGCCCGCAATGATCTGGCGTTCGAGCGGGGCACCTTCCGGGTGCGAGGTGACACCATCGAGGTGTTCCCGGTCTACGAGCAGCATCCGGTGCGCATCGACATGTTCGGTGATGAGATCGAGCGCCTCATGACGCTGCACCCCGTCACCGGCGAGATCCTCACCGACGATGAGGAGGTCTACATCTTCCCGGCGACGCACTATGTGGCCGGCCCGGAGCGGATGGAGCGTGCCCTCGGCGGGATCGAGTCCGAGCTGTCCGAGAGGCTCGCCGAGCTCAACGAGCAGGGCAAGCTCCTCGAGGCCCAGCGGCTTCAGATGCGCACGTCCTACGACATCGAGATGATGCGCCAGGTCGGGTTCTGCTCCGGCATCGAGAACTACTCGCGGCACATCGACGGCCGCGACCCGGGCTCGGCGCCCAACTGCCTCATCGACTACTTCCCCGACGACTTCCTGCTGGTGATCGACGAGTCCCACGTGACCGTCCCGCAGATCGGGGGGATGTACGAGGGCGACATGTCGCGCAAGCGCACATTGGTCGACCACGGGTTCCGATTGCCGAGCGCCGCGGACAACAGGCCCCTGCGCTGGGAGGAGTTCCTCGAACGCATCGGCCAGACGGTCTACCTGTCTGCGACGCCGGGGCCCTATGAGCTGGCCAAGGTCGGTGGTGACGTCGTGGAACAGGTGATCCGCCCGACCGGGCTCATCGACCCCGAGATCATCCTCAAGCCGACCAAGGGGCAGATCGATGACCTCATGCACGAGATCCGGTTGCGCACGGATCGGGGGGAGCGTGTGCTCGTCACGACCCTCACGAAGCGGATGTCGGAGGACCTCACCGACTACCTGCTCGAGCGCGGGATCCGTGTGAGGTACCTGCACTCCGAGGTCGACACCCTGCGCCGCGTGGAGCTCCTGCGCGAGCTTCGGGTGGGGGTGTTCGACGTGCTCGTGGGCATCAACCTGCTGCGGGAGGGCCTGGACCTGCCGGAGGTGTCGCTGGTGAGCATCCTCGACGCCGACAAGGCCGGGTTCCTCAGGTCCGAGCGCAGCCTGATCCAGACGATCGGGCGCGCAGCCCGCAACGTGTCGGGCCAGGTGCACATGTACGGCGACACCATCACGCAGCAGATGCAGACCGCGATCGACGAGACCAACCGACGCCGTGCGCTTCAGATCGCGTACAACGTCGAACGAGGGGTCGATCCGCAGCCGCTGCGCAAGAAGATCGCGGACATCACGGACCTGCTGGCGGCCGAGGATGCCGACACTGAGCAGGTGCTGGCCACGACGATGGGGTCGGGCAGGGCGCAGTCGCGGGGCAAGGGTGGGGCAAGGCGCCAGGGCTCGGGAGCGGCGGCTGCCGATGCCTCCGTCGCCACCGGGACCTCGGCTCGCGCAGATCTGCCCGCCACAGAGCTGGCAGGCCTGATCCAGGAGCTGACCGACCAGATGCACGCGGCTGCTGCGAACCTTCAGTTCGAGGTGGCGGCCCGATATCGCGATGAGGTCTCGGAGCTCAAGAGGGAGCTGCGCGGGATGATCGCAGCGGGCTGACGGCCGCCCCGTCCAGAGGGGCACGTCGGGCACGGCGTCGACAACCGCGTCTCTGTGGGCAGTGATCCCCGTGCCAGAATGGTCAGGTCGCGTCGGCATCGTGCCCCCGCGGTGACGTCGGTGGGAGGCTGCGCGTGGAAGTTTCGGGCGCCCTCTGGGCAGCCACGCTCATCGGCCTGCTCGGGATCATCACGATCGACCTCATCATCGTCGACCGCCGGCCGCACGCCTTCACGGCCAAGGAGGCCACCCGCTGGGTGATCTTCTATGTGGCGCTGGCCATGCTCTTCGCCGTCTTCGTCACCGTGACCTTCGGAAGGCAGTACGGCGGGGAGTTCCTCGCCGGCTACATCACTGAGTACTCGCTGAGCGTCGACAACCTGTTCGTCTTCATGATCATCATCTCCTCGTTCGCGGTCCCCGAGCAGCACCGGCACCGGGTCCTGAGCATCGGGATCGTGATCGCGCTGATCCTGCGCGGGATCCTGATCGTGCTCGGAGCGGCGGCGATCGAGCGCTTCGCGGCCACGTTCTTCGTCTTCGGCGCGTTCCTGATGTGGACGGCCGTCTCTGTGTGGCGCAGCGGCAGCGAGGAGGCTGACCCTGAGGGCAACGCCCTGATCCGGTTCGTCGAGCGGCACGTCCCGACCACTCGTGAGTACCACGGGACCAAGCTGTGGGTCCGCATCGATGGTCAGCGGCTGGTCACACCCATGCTGCTGGTGATGCTGGCCATCGGGACCACGGACCTCCTGTTCGCCCTGGACTCGATCCCTGCCGTCTTCGGGTTGACCCAGGAGCCCTACCTGGTCTTCACGGCCAACGCCTTCGCCCTCATGGGCCTGCGCCAGCTGTACTTCATGCTGCACGGGCTGCTCGACCGGCTCATCTACCTGTCCAAGGGCCTGGCGATCATCCTCGGGTTCATCGCGGTCAAGCTGACTCCTGCACGCGCTGCACGAGACCACCGATCTCGACGTCCCGGAGATCTCCACCGCCACGTCGTTGGTGGTGATCGTGGGTGTGCTGGTCGCAACGGCCATCCTGAGCCTGCTGGCTGTCCGTCGTGACCCGAGCCTGCGCGGGATGAGTCCCGAGGTGCACGCGGAGGAGGAGGCCGACGGCGTGCTCGGGGAGGCGCTCGAGCACCTTCCTCCCGAGCACGAGCAGGATCGTTAGCGGCACGGCAGGAGGCCTCGCGGGAGGTTCGCCGGGTGGTCCGGAGCCGATGTCGGAGCCCTGACCTAGGATTCGGACGTGGACCTGGCCGAGCATCATCACGACCGCCTGACCGTGCGCGGTGCGCGGGAGCACAACCTGAAGGACGTGTCCCTGGCCATCCCACGGGACGCCCTGGTGGTGTTCACCGGCCTGTCCGGGTCTGGCAAGTCGAGCCTGGCCTTCGACACGATCTTCGCCGAGGGCCAACGTCGCTATGTGGAGTCCCTGAGCGCCTATGCGCGCCAGTTCCTGGGCCAGATGGACAAGCCGGATGTTGACTTCATCGATGGCCTGTCCCCGGCCGTGTCGATCGACCAGAAGTCGACCTCTCGGAATCCCCGCTCGACGGTGGGAACGATCACTGAGGTGTATGACTACCTGCGCCTCCTGTTCGCCCGGATCGGCAAGCCGCACTGCCCCTCCTGCGGTGAGCCCGTGGGTCGCCAGACCCCGCAACAGATCGTGGACCGCGTGCTCGACCTTCCTGAGGGGACGAAGTTCCAGGTCCTGGCACCGGTCGTCCGCGAGCGCAAGGGTGAGTACGCAGACCTGTTCCGGCAGCTTCAGACGCAGGGCTTCAGCCGGGCCAGGGTCGATGGGACGGTGCACCTGCTCTCAGAGCCGCCGACCCTGAAGAAGCAGAAGAAGCACACCATTGAGGTCGTCGTCGACCGGCTCGCCGTGAAGGCCTCCGCCCGCCGTCGGCTGACGGACTCGATCGAGACCGCCCTCGGCCTGGCCGGCGGGGTGGTGAACCTCGAGTTCGTCGATGCGCCAGCAGATGACCCCGAGCGCGAGCGGCTGTTCAGCGAACACCTCGTGTGCCTCAACGATGGTCAGTCGTTCGAGGACCTCGAACCTCGCTCGTTCTCCTTCAACTCGCCCTTCGGCGCCTGTGCCGAGTGCACGGGGCTCGGGACCCGCATGGAGGTGGACCCCGACCTCGTCATCCCGGATCCGGACCTGAGCCTCGAGGACGGAGCCGTGGCGCCCTGGGGCAGCGGACACATCTCGGAGTACTACGCGCGCCTGGTCACGGCACTGGCCAACGACTTCGACGCCGACGTCCAGACCCCGTTCCGCGAGCTTCCTGCCGAGCTGCGCGATGCGGTTCTGCACGGGTACAACCACCAGGTGCACGTGCGCTACCGCAACCGCTACGGGCGCGAGCGCTCCTACTCCACCGGCTTCGAGGGTGTCATCCCGTTCGTGCAACGTCGGCATGCGGAGTCCGAGAGCGACAACGCTCGGGAGCGCTACGAGGGCTACATGCGTGAGGTGCCGTGCCCGGCGTGTGACGGCGCACGCCTCAAGCCCGTGTCGTTGGCGGTCACTGTGGGCGGGGTGAACATCGCCACCATCGCCCAGATGCCCATCGGGGAGGCGGCGGCGTTCCTCCGGGACCTCGACGTGTCCGACCGTGACGCCCAGATCGCCACCCGGGTGCTCAAGGAGGTCAACGAGCGGCTGGCCTTCCTCATGGACGTGGGGCTGCACTACCTGTCGCTGTCCCGCCCGGCGGGCACCCTCGCGGGCGGGGAGGCCCAGCGCATCAGGCTGGCCACCCAGATCGGATCCGGGCTGGTGGGGGTGCTCTACGTGCTCGACGAGCCGAGCATCGGACTGCACCAGCGGGACAACCACCGCCTGATCGACACCCTCATCCGCCTGCGCGACCTCGGCAACACCCTCATCGTCGTCGAGCACGACGAGGACACCATCCGCACCGCCGACTGGGTCGTCGACATCGGCCCGGGCGCAGGTGAGCATGGAGGGCAGATCGTCGTGTCCGGCACCGTGGAGGAGCTGCTGGCCAGCCCCGACTCGATGACGGGCCAGTACCTCTCCGGCCGGCGGCGGATCGACGTGCCCGCGCAGCGCCGGCCCGTGGACCCGGCCCGTCAGGTCGTCGTCGAGGGGGCGCGGGAGCACAACCTGCAGAACGTGACTGCCCAGTTCCCGCTCGGGTGCTTCGTGGCCATCACCGGTGTCAGTGGCTCGGGCAAGTCCACCCTGGTCAACGATGTTCTCTACACGGTCCTGGCCCGGGATCTGAACGGGGCACGAGGTGTGCCCGGCCGGCACAGGCGCGTCACCGGCCTCGAGCACCTCGACAAGGTGGTGCATGTCGACCAGAGCCCGATCGGGCGCACGCCCCGCTCGAACCCCGCCACCTACACCGGCGTCTTCGACCATGTCCGCAAGCTGTTCGCCTCCACCCAGGAGGCCAAGGTCCGTGGGTACCTTCCGGGCAGGTTCTCCTTCAACGTCAAGGGTGGTCGCTGCGAGGCCTGCACCGGCGACGGAACGATCAAGATCGAGATGAACTTCCTGCCCGACGTGTACGTCCCGTGCGAGGTCTGCCACGGCGATCGCTACAACCGCGAGACGCTGGAGGTCCACTTCAAGGGCCGGACGATCGCCCAGGTGCTGGACATGCCGATCGAGGAGGCGCTCGAGTTCTTCGCAGCGGTTCCCCCGATCGCCAGGCACATGCAGACCCTGGTCGATGTGGGGCTGGGGTACGTCCGGCTCGGTCAGCCGGCTCCCACCCTGTCCGGCGGCGAGGCCCAGCGCGTGAAGCTGGCCAGCGAGTTGCAGCGGCGTTCGACGGGACGCACGATCTACGTCCTGGACGAGCCGACGACCGGGCTGCACTTCGAGGATGTCCGCAAGCTCCTCGGTGTGCTGCACTCGCTGGTGGACAAGGGCAACTCCGTCCTGGTCATTGAGCACAACCTCGACGTGATCAAGACCGCGGACTGGGTCCTCGACCTCGGTCCCGAGGGTGGATCCGGCGGCGGCATGGTGGTCGCGGCCGGGACACCCGAGCAGGTGGCCATGAATCCAGACAGCCACACCGGGCGTTTCCTGGGCGATCTGCTGGGGCGTGCGCGGGCCAGTGCGTAGGCTGACACCACCAACGAGGAGGGACCTGTGATGGACGACAGCACCTGTAGTGGCGATTGCGGATGCCAGCGAGCATCGATGGCAGACGATCGTGGATCGGTCAGCCGGCGGGGAGTCCTGACCGGATCTGCCGCGGCCGTTGCGGTGCTGGCCCTCGGGGCCTGCGCCACGACTGACGAAGCGGACAGCACCGCAGATCCCACCACCAGCGAACCCGCCCCGGAGACGCCCACGGAGTCATCGGACGGCACCCCTCAGGAGAGCGCGGGCACGGAGGGTGAGCCCTCGGGGGAGGCGCTGGCGGCAACGGACTTCCCGGTCGGTGGCGGCGTCGTCGTGGCCAACACGTCCCAGGGACCCGATCGTGGTCACGCATCCGACCGACACCGAGTACAAGGGCTTCAACGCTCGGTGCCCGCACGCCGGCTGTCCTGTGGCCGAGGTGCTGGAGAACACCATCATCTGCAACTGCCACGGCAGCACCTTCGACGGCAGCACCGGGGATCGGCTGGAGGGCCCCGCCCCGACCGGACTGGAGCCGGTGGCCATCCAGGTCTCGGACGGGGAGATCTATCTCGCCTGAGGTGACCGCAGACTTCCGTCCCGCACCCGGGCAGATCCCCACGGAACCGGGGGTCTACCGGTTCCGTGACGGTCACGGCCGGGTCATCTACGTGGGCAAGGCCAAGAACCTCCGGTCGCGGTTGACCTCGTACTTCCAGGATCCAGCTGGGCTGCACCAGCGCACGGCCACGATGGTCGCCACAGCGCGGGCGCTGGACTGGGTGGTGGTCGCCACCGAGGTCGAGGCACTCACCCTGGAGTACGCGTGGATCAAGGAGTTCGATCCCCGGTTCAACGTCCGGTACCGCGATGACAAGTCCTACCCGTTCCTCGCGGTGACGGTAGGGGAGGAGTTCCCGCGCGCCATGGTGATGCGCGGGGACAAGCGGCCCGGGGTGCGCTACTTCGGGCCCTACGCACACGCATGGGCGATCCGGGAGACCGTCGACCAGCTCCTCCGGGTGTTCCCGATGCGCACATGCACCAAGGGTGTGTTCCGACGTGCTCAAGCCTCCGGACGGCCATGCCTGCTGGGGTACATCGACAAATGCGCAGCTCCGTGCACCGCTGAGGTCACACCCGAGGAGCATCGCGCGATCGTCGAGGACTTCTGCGCCTTCATGGCGGGGGACTCCGCGGCCTTCGTCCGCTCCCGGACGGACATGATGAAGGCGGCCGCCGCCGAGATGGACTACGAGCGGGCCGCTCGCCTGCGCGACGACCTGCAGGCGTTGCAGCGTGTGCTCGAGCGCAACGCCGTCGTCCTGCCCGACGGGACCGACGCCGATGTGGTCGGGTTGGCCAGTGACGAGCTCGAGGCGTGTGTCCGGGTGTTCCACGTGCGGGATGGCCGCATCCGGGGGGAGCGGGGCTTCATCGTCGAACGGGTCGACGATGCCGACGAGGCACAGCTGATCGCGACCCTCCTGTCCCAGATGTATGCCGAGCCTGCGGCCGACGTCCCGCGCAGTGTGCTGGTGCCCACCTTGGTACCCCCCGCCGAGTCCACCGTCCTGGCCGATTGGCTGGGCGGAGCGGCGCGGTGGACCCGTGCGGCTGACCGTCCCACGCAGGGGCGACAAGCGTGCCCTCATGGAGACCGTGACCCGCAATGCCTCCCAATCGTTGGCGTCCCACAAGCTCCGCAGATCTGGCGACCTCACGACGCGCAGCCAGGCCCTGACCGAGCTCACGGAGTCCCTGGACCTGCCCAGCGCGCCGCTGCGGATCGAGTGCTTCGACGTGTCCAACCTCGGCGCCGATGACGTCGTGGCCTCGATGGTGGTCTTCGAGGACGGGCTGCCCCGCCCTTCGGAGTACCGGCGGTTCGCGATCAAGGGTTTCGCGGGGCAGAACGACGTCGCGGCGATCTCCGAGGTCGTGACCCGCCGTTTCCGCCGGACCGCGGCACAGCGCGAGGCACAGCGACAGGACGCAACCCCCACCATGGGCACGGCCGAGGTCCACACCGTCGGGGACCCGGCGATCGGGGACGACGATCCGTCGTCCACCGGCACCGCGGGACGGTTCGCCTACCCGCCGTCGCTGGTGGTCATCGACGGTGGACCACCGCAGGTGAATGCCGCGTTCCAGGCATTGGCTGACCTCGGGCTCAGCGACATCGCGGTCGTGGGGCTGGCCAAGCGACTCGAGGAGGTGTGGCTGCCCGACGAGGAGGACCCCGTGATCCTGCCGCGGACCAGCCAGGGGCTGTACCTGCTGCAGCGTGTGCGAGACGAGGCCCACCGCACGGCCCTGCGGTACCAACGGCAGAAGCGCTCGGTCAGGATGACGACCAGCGTGCTCGACGACATCCCGGGTCTTGGGCCGGCCCGGCGCAAGGCCCTGCTGACGCGCTTCGGCTCGGTGCGCAAGCTGCGCGCAGCCACGCCGGAGATGATCGCGGAGGTTCCCGGGATCGGCCCGGCGCTGGCCGAGCGGGTGGTGCTGGAACTCGTCGGCGCGCCCTCCGAGGCGCTCAACCTCACCACCGGCGAGATCGTGGGCGACGATGTACCTCTGACCGAGGAGCGCTCATGACAACCATCCACGTGCCCGACGGCATCTCTGACTTCGAGGTGCTGCTGGTCTCTGGCATGTCCGGGGCTGGACGATCCAGCGCCGCACGAGCCCTGGAGGATCTCGGCTGGTTCGTCATCGACAACCTGCCCCCCAAGATGCTGGCGCCGACGCTGGACCTGCTTGCGGCCCGTTCCGACATCGATCGGGTGGCGGTGGTCGTGGATGTCCGTGGCGGTCGGCTCTTCGACGAGCTGGAGGCGGCAGCCGGCGAGGTGGTCGCCCGGGGTGTGGATGTGAAGGTCCTGTTCCTCGAGTCCAGCGATGAGGTCCTGGTCCGCCGCTTCGAGTCGAACCGCCGCCCGCACCCCCTGCAGGGCAAGGGCCGCCTCCTGGACGGGATCCATCGCGAGCGCGACCTCCTGGGCAACGTCCGGTCCAACGCCGATCTCGTGATCGACACCTCCCACCGGAGCATCCACGATCTGCGTCGGGCCATCGCCGCAGCCTTCGAGGACGGCGAGCCTGTTCGGCTGCGCGCGACGGTCATGTCCTTCGGGTTCAAGTACGGCATTCCGCTGGATGCCGACTTCGTCGCTGACGTGCGCTTCCTTCCCAACCCGTTCTGGATCCCGGAGCTGCGTGAGCTGCGTGGTCTGGACGCGGCCGTCAACGACTACGTCGTCGCCCAGGAAGCGGCAGCGGAGTTCCTGACGGCCTACGCCCGCGTGATCGCCCTGGCCACGGAGGGCTACCTGCGCGAGGGCAAGCGGTTCGCCACGATCGCGGTCGGGTGCACGGGGGGCAAGCACCGTTCGGTGGCCATGTCGGAGAACCTGGCCACCCGACTCGTGCAGGTGGGTGTCGAGGCGAGCGTCGTTCACCGGGACCTGGGGCGCGAGTGATGCCCCGCGGTTCAGCCGGACCCGGGTCTGTGGTTCGGCGCCACCCTCTGGCCGGCTCCGGTCCCGCGGTGGCCGCCCTCGGCGGTGGGCATGGGTTGGCCGTGACCCTGCGGGCCCTGCGCACGGTCACCGACCAGTTGACCGCGGTCGTGGGCATGGCCGACGACGGTGGCTCCAGCGGACGACTGCGTCGCGAGCTCGGCGCCCCACCTCCCGGGGACCTGCGGATGGCGCTGTCCGCACTGTGTGGTGACGACGTCTGGGGGCGCACGTGGAGTTCAGTCGTCCAGCACCGCTTCTCCGCCGGCGAGCTCGACGGGCATGCGGTGGGCAACCTCCTGATCGCCGCCCTGTGGGAGCAGACCGGTGACATCGTCTCCGGCCTGGACTGGGTCGCCGCCCTGCTGGGTGCCCATGGCCGGGTGCTGCCCGTGTGCAGCCAGGGGCTGCAGATCGTGGCCGAGGTCCGCGATGCTCCGGGGCACCCCGGGGTCAGTGAGGTGCGCGGGCAGTCCCAGGTGGCCGTGACTGAGGGGACAGTGCTGTCCATCGCCCTGGACCCGGCCGAACCTGTTGCGCAGCCCGAGGCGATTCAGGCGATCCTCGAGGCTGAGGCGATCGTGATGGGTCCCGGGTCCTGGTACACCTCCGTGCTGGCAGGCCTGCTGATCCCGGGGATCCACGATGCAGTCGTGGCGTCCCCGGCGACCCGGATCCTCGTGCTCAACCTCGTGGCCCAACCCGGCGAGACCTCGGGCTTCAGCCCACAGGGTCACGTCCATGTGCTGGGGCAGGCCTTCCCGGAGGTCCCGGTGGATGTCGTCCTGGCCGACCCGGCGCATGTTCCCGATGAGTCCGCGCTGCGCGCCGCGTGCGGTGAGCTGGGCGCTGAGTTGGTCCTGCGACCCGTATCGGACGCGCGGGCGGGGGAGGGCCACCATGACCCGCTACTTCTGGGGAGGGCGTTCGCAGAGCTCATCGGGCATGGCAGTATTCCGACATGGCGATGACGGCGGGCGTCAAGGACGAGTTGAGCCGATTGCCGATCACGAAGACGTGCTGTCGCAAGGCTGAGGTGTCGGCGCTCTTGCGTTTCGCCAGTGGGCTGCACCTGGTCGCGGGCAAGGTGGTGGTCGAGGCCGAGCTGGACACCGGAGCGACGGCGCGCCGCGCGCGCAGTGCCATCCACGACATGTTCGGGCACTCGGCCACGATCACCGTGGTTGCGCCGTCGGGGATCCGACGGGGCAATCGCTACGTGCTCACGATCGCTCAGGACGGCCAGCGGCTGGCGAAGCAGGCTGGGCTTCTGGACGCCTCCGGGCGACCCGTGCGCGGTCTCCCGGCCGTGGTCGTCAATGGCGGGCTGTGCGATTCGGAGGCGGCATGGCGTGGCGCCTTCCTCGCCCACGGCTCCCTGACCGAGCCCGGCCGGTCGTCGTCGCTGGAGATCTCGTGCCCGGGCCCCGAGGCCGCCCTGGCGCTGGTCGGCGCTGCGCGCCGCCTGGGCATCCCCAGCAAGGCCCGGGAGGTGCGTGGAATCGATCGTGTGGTGATCCGCGACGGTGACGCGATCGGCGCGATGCTCACCCGCATGGGGGCGCATGAGTCGATGATGGCCTGGGAGGAACGCCGGATGCGCCGGGAGGTGCGGGCAACGGCGAACCGCCTCGCGAACTTCGATGACGCGAACCTGCGCCGTTCGGCGCGGGCTGCGGTGGCCGCAGGCGCCCGGGTCGAGCGTGCCCTGGAGATCCTGGGCGACACCGTGCCCGACCACCTGGCCATGGCGGGCAAGCTGCGTCTGGAGCACAAGCAGGCGAGCCTCGAGGAGCTCGGCGGCCTGGCTGATCCGCCCATGACCAAGGACGCCATCGCCGGACGGATCCGCCGTCTGCTGGCCCTGGCCGACAAGCGCGCCGCCGAGCTGGGGATCCCCAACACCGAGGACGGCGTTCCCTCGGATTGATCGGCAGCCGTCAGCAGGCGATCGGGCCGGGACCTCAATAGGCTCAGGACCTGCAAGTGGTCGTTCATCCATGAGGGAGTTGTCTGTGAAGAGCATCAGTGATCTCGACATCGCTGGCAGGACAGTCATGCTGAGGTCGGACTTCAACGTTCCACTGGCCAAGGACGGCTCCGGTGTGATCACCGACGACGGCCGCATCGTTGCCAGCCTGCCCACGATCAAGGCCCTGCTCGCGGGCGGCGCGAAGGTGGTCATCCTGGCCCACCTCGGCCGGCCCAAGGGTGTGGGGTTCGAGGCCTCGGGGTCCCTTGCCCCGGTCGCTGCCCGGCTCGGTGAGCTGCTCGGGCAGGACGTCACGCTCGCCGGCGATGTGTCCGGGGACTCAGCCCGGGCTGTGGCCGCAGGACTCCAGGCAGGTCAGGTCGCCCTGCTGGAGAATGTGCGCTTCGACTCGCGGGAGACCAGCAAGGACGAGGCCCAGCGCAAGGAGCTGGCCGCGGAGTGGGCCGCACTCGGTGATGTCTACGTGTCCGACGGCTTTGGTGTCGTCCATCGCAAGCAGGCCTCGGTCACCGACCTTGCCGAGCTGCTGCCCAACGCAGCCGGCCTGCTCGTCGAGAAGGAGGTCAAGTCCTTCTCGAAGGTCCTGGCAGATCCCGACCGGCCCTACGTGGTGATCCTGGGCGGCTCGAAGGTCTCGGACAAGCTGGGCGTGATCGACAACCTGATCGACAGTGTCGACCGGCTCCTGATCGGCGGCGGCATGGCCTACACCTTCCTTGCCGCCAACGGGTACACCGTGGGCGACTCCCTGCTCGAGGCCGACCAGATCGAGTCCGTCAAGGGCTACATCGCCAAGGCCGCTGAGAAGGGCATCGAGCTGGTGATCCCGGTGGACACCATGGTTGCCGACGCGTTCCCGGGCAAGGACAATCCGACGCCCGAGCGCAAGGTCGTGGCCAGCGGGGAGATCCCCGATGGCTGGATGGGCCTGGACATCGGCCCGGAGACCATCTCGTTGTTCATGAGCAAGGTCGCCGACGCCAGGACGGTCGTGTGGAACGGCCCCATGGGTGTCTTCGAGGTACCCGAGTTCGCCACTGGGACCCTGGAGGTCGCGAAGGCGATCGCCGGGTCGGAGGCGTTCTCCGTCATCGGTGGTGGCGATTCCGCTGCTGCCGTCCGCCAACTCGGTCTCGAGGATGGCTTCTCCCACATCTCCACCGGCGGTGGTGCCTCCCTCGAGCTCCTCGAGGGCAAGACACTTCCCGGTCTCGCAGTCCTGGAGGGCTGACATATGGCACGCAAGCCGTTCATGGCAGGCAACTGGAAGATGAACCTCGACCACCTCGAGGCCATCGCGCACGTGCAGAAGATCGCCTTCGGGCTCAAGGACGAGGACTTCGCGGAGGTCGAGGCCGGCGTGATGGTGCCGTTCACCGACATCCGTTCGGTGCAGACCCTCGTGGACGCCGACAACCTGAAGGTCGTCTACGGCAGCCAGGACATCTCGGCCCAGGACAAGGGTGCCTACACCGGGGAGATCTCCGGGTCCATGCTCAGCAAGCTCGGCTGCACCTACGCCGTGATCGGCCACAGTGAGCGCCGGCAGTACCACGCTGAGGATGACGCGCTGGTCAACGCCAAGGTGAAGGCGGCCTACAAGC
This sequence comes from uncultured Actinomycetes bacterium, assembly GCA_963697345.1. Lineage (GTDB taxonomy): Bacteria > Actinomycetota > Actinomycetes > S36-B12 > CAIYMF01 > Prado023. The sequence goes on from CAVONS010000008.1 coordinate 595,343, forward strand.
ATGGCCTGGTGCCCATCATGTGCATCGGCGAGGTCAAGGAGGAGCGCGAGGCCGGGATCCAGGAGCAGGTCACCCTCGGGCAGCTCGATGGGGGACTGGCCGACATCCCGGCCGAGCAGGCCGCCACCATCGTCATCGCCTACGAGCCCGTGTGGGCGATCGGCACCGGACTGACCGCGACGCCGCAGGACGCCCAGGACATGTGCGCGGCGATCCGGCGCCGCCTGGCCGAGTTGTACGACCAGGGCGTGGCTGATGCGATCCGCATCCAGTACGGCGGATCGGTCAAGGCAGCCAACGCCGCCGAGATCATGGCCGGGCCCGACGTCGATGGCGCGCTCATCGGTGGGGCCTCGCTGGACGCCGACGAGTTCGTCGCCATCTGCAGGTACCGTCTGTCCTGAGCCAGATCACGTGGGCGTTGCCCGGTCAGGACGTCGAGGGCGATCTGGCCGGGCATCGCTCTGTTCGGAATGCGCCATTCGCGTGGTCATGGGCGGGTCTGTCGGTGCCAGCGCGTATCCTTGCGCCATCGAATGAAGGGAACGTTCCGTGATCCTCGCACTCCAGGTGCTCCTGTTGACCCTGAATGTGCTCGTCATCGTCCTGGTGCTCCTGCACAAGGGCAAGGGTGGCGGGCTGTCTGACCTCTTCGGCGGCGGCGTGAGTTCCTCATTGGGCGGCAGTTCCGTGGCTGAGCGCAACCTCGACCGCATCACCATCGCCCTCCTCGTGATCTGGTCGGCCACCATCGTGGCCCTGGGCCTGGCGATCTAGAGGGCCTTCCCACCGTTCGTCCCAATCGTTTCGAGAGCGTCGGAGGCAGTCGTGGCTGGTGGAAATGCGATCAAGGGCAGTCGAGTCGGCTCCGGTCCGATGGGTGAGGCTGAGCGGGGGGAGGCGGCGCCACGCCACCGCGTGAGCTTCTACTGTGCGCGTGGCCATGAGACCACGCCGACCTTCTCCGATGAGGCTGCGATCCCGGAGATCTGGGACTGCCCCACGTGCGGCTATCCCGCGGGCCCGGATCCGGAGAACCCGCCCACCCCGGCCAAGGTCGAGCCGTACAAGACCCACCTGGCCTATGTGAAGGAACGCCGCTCCGACGGCGACGGCGACGCCATCCTCGCCGAGGCTCTGGACCGCATGCACGGTCAGGGCTGACCCCGCCCCCGCCGATCTCAGGCAGGAGCACCCCCGCGCTCGCGGCAGGCGGCTGGACTGGTGTGGCCGCTGCGCCGCTGGTCAGTCCTGCGCTGCCAGGAGCCCGCGGGCTGCGTCCGCCACCGCCCCAGCGGTGAACCCGTACTCCTCGAAGAGCTGTCCGGCCGCACCTGAGGCCCCGAAGTGGTCGATCGAGACACAGGCGCCCTGGCTGCCGACGTACTTCCACCAGCCCTGGGCACTGCCCGCCTCGACGCTGACTCGTGCGTGCACAGCCGGTGGCAGCACTGAGTCGCGGTACTCGCTCGGCTGGGCCTCGAACCACTCGAGGCACGGCATCGACACCACCCGTGTCGCGACGCCCTCGGCCTCGAGCAGGTCCCTGGCGCCCACGGCGACCGAGACCTCCGAACCGGTCGCGAGCAGCAGGACCTGTGGCGTCCCGCCCGAGGCCTCCGCCAGGACGTAGGCGCCCCGAGCAGTGTCGGTGGCGGGTCCACCATGGGACCTGTCGAGGGTGGGCAGGTTCTGGCGGGTCAGTACCAGCCCCGTGGGCCCGGAGCCCTGCAGGGCCGTGGCCCAGGCCGCTGCCGTCTCGTTGCCATCGGCGGGGCGCACCACGGAGAAGCCGGGGATTGCCCGAAGGGCCCACAGGTGCTCGATCGGCTGGTGGGTCGGGCCGTCCTCGCCCACGCCGATGGAGTCGTGGGACCAGATGAACAGCGACGGAAGCCCCATCAGGCTGGCCAGGCGGACAGGTGCGCGCATGTAGTCGCTGAACACCAGGAAGGTCGCACCGAAGGAGCGCGTGAGGCCGTGCAGCGAGATCCCGTTGAGCACAGCACCCATGGCGTGCTCGCGGACCCCGAAATGGATGACCCGCCCGTACGGGTCGGCATCGGGCATGGGGGAGCCGACCGGCAGGAAGGATCCCCCGCCGGCGATCGTCGTGCCGTTGGAGCCGCCGAGGTCCGCTGATCCACCCCACAGCTCCGGCAGGACTCCGGCCAGGGCGTTGATGACCTTCTCCGAGGCCACGCGTGTGGCCACTGACGTGCCCGGCTCCCATGCGGGGAGGTGCGCCTCCCACCCAGTGGGCAGCTCCCGCTTCACGAGACGGTCCAGCAGCTCGGCGGCTGGGCTGTTGGCGCCCCGCCAGGCCTGGTACTGCGACTCCCAGGCGGAACGCAACGCGGCGCCACGCAGGCCGACCGCGCGGGCGTGAGCCAGGACCGCCTCGTCGACGGCGAAGTCGAGGTCGGGGTCCAGGCCGAGCGCCACCTTGGTGGCCGCGATCTCCTGGCCGCCCAACGCTGAACCGTGGGACTTGCCCGTGTTCTGCAGGGTGGGTGCGGGCCACGCGATGACGGTGCGCAGCTGGATCAGCGAGGGGGCCTCCTGGTGGTCGCGAGCAGCACCCATGGCCAGGTCGAGGGCCTCGATGTCGATGCTGCCGTCGGAGGCCAGGTCCACGTGCTGCACGTGCCACCCGTAGGCGCGGTACCGAGCCGCGACGTCCTCGGTGAAGGCCACGCCGGTGTCGCCCTCGATGGAGATCCGGTTGTCATCCCAGATCACGACCAGATCCCCGAGCTTCTGCGTGCCGGCCAGGCTGGCGGCCTCACCGGAGATGCCCTCCTCGAGGTCGCCGTCGGAGGCGATGACCCACGTGGTGGAGTCGAAGGGGCTGGTTCCGGCGGGGGCCTGCGGGTCGAGCAGTCCGCGCGTGTAGCGCGTGGCCATGGCGATGCCGACCGCTGAGGACACACCTTGGCCCAACGGCCCGGTGGTCATCTCGATGCCGCGGGCCGGCTCGTACTCCGGGTGCCCCGGCGTCACCGATCCCAGGGTGCGGAACGAGCGCAGGTCATCCAGCGAGATGTCGTAGCCGGACAGGTAGAGCTGGATGTAGAGCGTGAGGCTGCTGTGCCCGCAGGAGAGGATGAACCTGTCGCGCCCGATCCACGTCGGATCAGCAGGATCGTGGCGCAGGTGACGCTGGAAGAGCAGATAGGCGGCCGGAGCCAGGGCCATGGCCGTTCCCGGGTGCCCGTTGCCCACCTTCTGCACGGCGTCCGCCGCCAGTGCGCGCGCTGTCGCCACCGCCCGGTCGTCCAGATCGGTCCAGTCAGCGATCGTCATGCGTCCTCCTGTGTCGGATGCCCCCGCCGAGGGTATCTGTCGGGCCGGTCCGGGCCGCGCAACGGCACGGGTAGCATGGGCGCGTGACCGCAGTGGAATCGGGCCGTGCCGGCGCCCAGGGGGAGTCGGTCGGCGGTTCGCAGTCGCTCTGGCGGGCCTATCTGGCGCTCACCAAGCCGCGTGTCATCGAACTGCTGCTCGTCACGACCGTTCCGGTCATGTTCCTGGCAGCAGGTGGGTTCCCGCCGGTGTCGACGATGCTGTTGACGCTCCTGGGCGGCACCATGGCCGCCGCCGGAGCGAACGTGATCAACCAGGTGTACGACCGCGACATCGACGCGGTGATGGTGCGCACCCAGCAGCGGCCGCTGGTGACGGGGCGGATCAGCGCGGCCAGTGCCCTGCGGTTCGGGATCGCGCTGAGCGTCGGGCTCGGTCGTCCTGCTGGGCCTGACGGTCAATGTCCTCTCAGCGGTGCTGGCGGCCGCGGCCATCGCGTTCTACGTCTTCATCTACACGATGCTGCTCAAGCGGCGCACTGCCCAGAACATCGTCTGGGGAGGGGCGGCGGGCTGCTTCCCGGTGCTGATCGGCTGGGCCGCGGTGACCGGGTCGCTGACGCTGACTCCCTTCGTGCTGTTCGGGATCGTCTTCTTCTGGACGCCACCGCACTACTGGCCCCTGGCCCTGCGGTTCAAGGCGGACTACCAGGCGGCCAGGGTGCCGATGCTCCCGGCCGTCGCCGACAACCAGGCGGTGTCGAGCGCCATCGTGGGCTACTCGTGGGCGATGGTGGCCACGTCGCTGCTGCTGGCACCGGTGGGTGACATGTCCTGGTTCTACACGGGCGCTGCGCTGCTGCTCGGTGCCCTGTTCCTGGTGGAGGCCTACGCCCTGCGCCGCCGAGTCCGCGCCGGAGCCAGTGACGTCCGCGCAATGCGGCTGTTCCACGGCTCGATCTCGTACCTGTCGCTGCTGTTCCTGGCCGTGGCGATCGATCCCTTCCTGGGCTGAGGCGGCCTGCCGGACCAGTCAGGCGTCCGAGGAACCCGCCGGCGTGAGGTTGAGTCGCACGCGGGCCCCACCGGACTCGGCGGAACCGATCTCGATGGAGCCGCCCGAGCGCTCGGCCAGCCGGCGGGCGATATCGAGGCCAAGGCCGGTGGAGCCCGAGACGGACAAGCCCCGTGTCACCACGTGCGACGACAACAGGCCGCCACCGTCGTCGCTGACCTCGACCCACGCGATGGATCCGGCGCTCATCCCGACGGCCACGCGGAAGTCGATCCCCTCATCGGTGTGCGAGAACACGTTGCCGATCAGCGCGTCGAGTGCGTCGCCGAGGTCCCGGGTCTCGGCGGCCACATGCAGCGGTCCGCGTGGGATGTCGATCGTCAGGGTTCGGTCCTGGTCCTCGGCCAGTACCTGCCAGAACATCGCGCGCTCCCGGGCCACGGCGCACAGGTCTGCGCTGGCGGGAATGTCCTCGCGCAGTGGCCGGCGCGCCTCCCTGATCACCTCGTCGACCATCCGGTCCAGGTGATCCACGTCGTCACGGAGCCGGTCCGCGGAGTCCGAGGCGGGCAGCGAGTCGGTGTCCAGACGCAGCGCGGCGACCGGCGTGCGCAGGCGGTGAGCGAGGTCCGCAACCTCCTCGCGCTCCAGGCCCAGGAGCTCGACCACCCGGCCCGCCAGCCTGTTCAGCGCCCGTCCAGCGTTGTCGATCTCGCGGATGTCACTGGTGGGAACACGCGCGGACAGCTCGCCGCCGGCGAGCCTCTCGGCCGTGTCCCCCAGGTCACTGATCGGGCGCAGGAAGGCACGGGCCAGCAGCAGGCCCAGCCCCACGGACACGGCCAGCAGGCCCAGTCCGAGCAGCAGCAACGTGATGCGCGCCCCGGTCACGGCACCGGTGAGCTCCTCGTCGCTGACGTAGACGCGCAGCACGGCCTCGCCGGCGTCGGTGTAGACGGGCACCAGCAGGGCACGCCCCTCGTCGGCCTCGGCGAAGAAGGCACCCTTCGCTCGGGCCAACTGGACGGCCGGGGTGAGCTCCTCGGGCACCCCGACGGTCGAGTCGTCAGGCAGGAACACGGTCGCGGGGTGGCCGGTCTGGTCGACGAAGGTGGCCACGAGCTCATCGAGCGCCTCGGGTGGGACCACCGGGATCCGCGACACCAGTGGCTGGATCTCCAGCACGAGCTGGCGCTGGGCGCGATCGACGGCCAGATCGCCGATCATGACCATGAGGGGTACGAGGAACGCCACCAGGACGATGGACGTCGAGGCAAGCAGCGTCAACAGGATGCGGCGGCGCACCGCGTCAGGGCTCCACCAGCTTCACGCCGACGCCCCGCACTGTGTGCAGGAAGTGCGGCTCCTGTGCGGTCTCGCCCAGCTTCCGGCGCAGCCACGACAGATGGACGTCCACAGTCTTCTCGCCCCCGCCGTAGGAGACACGCCAGACCTCAGCGAGCAGTTCGCGCTTGGTGACGACCTCTCCGGGCCGGGCCATCAGGTAGGCCAGGAGGTCGAACTCGCGGGGGCTGAGCTCCAACGGCACCTCGTCGAGCTCGGCCGTCCGGCCACGGGTGTCAAGTCGCAACCCACCGACGGCCAACTCCGAGTTGGGGGCGCTGGACGCCGAGCGCCGCAGGACGGCACGTATCCGGGCATCGAGCGTGTCGGCCGAGAACGGCTTGATCATGTAGTCGTCGGCTCCGGCGTCCAGCGCCCGGACAACCTGTTCGTCATCGTCACGGGCAGTCGCGACGATGACAGGCGTGGCGCTGACGGCACGCAGCATGCGCAGCAGCTCAACACCGTCGAGGTCGGGCAGGCCCAGGTCGAGGATCACCACGTCGGGTTCGCTGCTGATCGCAGACTGGAGTCCGGCCATTGCGTTGGGGGCCGATTCCACGGCGTGACCCCGGTCGCTGAGTGCGTGGATGAGGGCAGAGCGGATCCCCGCATCATCCTCCACCACCAGGACCCGTGACATGCGTCCACCGTACGACCTGCGTCCGCGCTGCCCGTGCAGGCTGCGTCGGTCTGCACGGTGTGGCGTTCACCACGCACTGGCGGTTCGGGGGGCCTTAGGCGGGATTTAGGCGTCCGAAGGGGCACACTGGAGTCATGAGGCACAGTTGGCTGTCGATCACTGCGTGGGCCGCGATGGCTGCTGGAGCAGCGGCGGTGGGCCTGGCTGCGGTGTCCGCGGTCCGTGATGTCGTGGCCGACACGCCGGTGCGGGTGCTGACCGCGTCTGACGTGGATCGGCTCCTCAACCAGCCGGATGCCGAGTTGGAGCCACTCGTGACGCTGGCCACCGAGGAGTCGGATGCTGCGGCGGCCCAGAAGTCGCCCGAGGCACCCGCGGCACCCACGGGGTCGAGCACCACGACTGTGTCCGCGGCGAACTCGGAGCCGACCGCAGGTCGTGGGGAGCGTGGGGACGCACCGGCCGATCGTCCTGCCGCGAACAGGGGAGCAGGCACCGAGCCGGAGGGAACCTCGGGGGCCGTCGCCGGCGTGGGCCTCGGCGACTCCACCTCCCCAGAGCCGCTGGCGTCCGCAACTCCCACGATGCCTGCTGATCCGGAGGTGTCGACCGCCCCCGAGCCCACGCCCACCGAACCTGTGGTCGACCCGACGGCTCCGGCCTCCCCGCCGCCGTCGGCGTCGCCTGATCCCCCGGTCACGCCCACACCTGAGACTCCGGCTCCCTCCCCGTCGCCCACGGACCCCTCCCCGAGTGCCCCGCCCTCGGTGGAGCCCTCGCCCAGTGCCTCCCCGTCGGCGGATCCCTCACCGACGGGCCCGACACCCACCACGCCCGGCACGGGTGGGCCCACACCCACACCTGCGGCCTCGGTCGCCGGCCCGGCTGCGAGCTCTGGTACACCGAGCGACGCGGCCTCGACCTCGGCGCCGGCATTCCCGATCGGGACCCCGCCGATTCCGTAGCAGCCCGACCGGCCGACCGCTGTGGGGCTCAGCCTCGTGTGCGAAGGCTCAGATGGGTCTTGATGACGGCGACCCACACCAGGCAGGCCAGCAGCATGTGCACCGCGACGAGCGCCCAGGGAACCCCGGAGAACCACTGGGTGTAGCCGACGATCCCCTGGATCACGGCGAGGGCCATCAGCGCATGGGACCACCACCGGGCCGGGGCCGGGCCGTCGGTGAGCCGCAGGGCGAGCCACATGGCGACGATGAGGCCCACGAACAGGAGGACGACGTCGGCGTGCAGCCAGGCGGCCGTGCGCACGTCCACCGGGAGCCGGTTGTCCACATCCGCGTCCCCCGAGTGCGGCCCCGCGCCGGTGACGACGGTCCCGAGCACGACAACGGCGGCACAGATGCTCACGAGGGCCAGCGAGAGGGCCCGGATCTCGGGGCGGACACGTCGCACGAGTGGCTGGTCGCCCGGCTCGGCAGCACGATGCACAAGGACGACGCACCCGGCGATGATCGCGGTGGACACCAGGAAGTGGGAGCCGACACTCACGGGGTTCAGGCCGGTCAGGACCGTGATCCCGCCGAGCACGGCTTGCGCGAGTGTGCCCAGCAGCGGGACTGCGGCGAGCAGCAGGATCGCGCGACGCGGGGGCACTGCCTGTGCCCTCCACCGTGCGCGCATCCTCAGCGCGCCGACGACCGCGGCGATCGCCAGGATCCCGAGGACGAACGTGAGGAGTCGGTTGCCGAACTCGATGTACTTGTGGAAGGCCTCGGCCTGACCCTGCGTGGGGACCAGCGAGCCGTCCACACACTCGGGCCACGTCGGGCAGCCCAGCCCGGAGGACGTCACACGGACCAATCCGCCGGTGACCACGATGCCGATCTGTGCCACCAGGTTGGCCATGAAGAGGCCGCGGACGGCGGGCGTCACGGGTGCGGGTGTGGTGGTGGCGCGATCTGCCACAGAGCTGTTGGAGGCGAGCACAGGACAAGGGTAGTTCGCGTCCCGCCATCCGCGGTGGGCGGCTGCTACTCCCAGCGGAACGTGCGCACCGACACCGCGATCCCACTCACGGCCCAGGCGACCAGGATCAGGATCGGGCCCCACGGGGTCCCGACGTCTCCCGAGGGAGCGCCCATGAGGGTGCGCAGGGCATCACCGAGCGCGGCACTGGGCAGGAACTGCACGAACCCAGCCATCACATCCGGGAGCCGGTCGGTGGGCAGCACCGTGCCACCGGCGAGGAGCAGCAGCAGGAAGATCCCGTTGGCGACCGCCAGGGTGGCCTCCGCCCGCAGCAGGCCGGCGAGCGCGAAGCCCCAGGCGCCCAGGGCCACGGTCCCCAGGACGATCGTGGCGATGAGCACGAGCGGCTCGGCCACGGTCCGGGACCACCCCAGCAGCATGGCCACGACCGTGACAAGGACCAGTTGCACCACGATGACGGCGAAGGTGGCCGTGGTCTTGCCCACGAGCAGCCCGGAGCGGCCCAGGGGAGTGGCGCCGAGGAACTTCAGCACGCCGGAGCGACGCTCGAAGCCGGTGGCGATCGCAGTGGCGGTGAACGCCGTGGACAGGATCGCCAGGGCCATCACACCGGGGGTCGCCTCCTCGATCTCGGCCAGCCCGAGCTGGGTGACCGCGAGCAGCACGGCCACCGGGATGATCAGTGTCAGCAGGATCTGCTCGCCGTTGGTCATCAGGAGGCGCCACTCGAGCCGTGACTGGGCCCACCACCTGGCCGCCACGGGAGCCGGCTGTGGCGCCGGCGTGAGATCCAGGGCAGTACCTCGCGGGGCCGTCATCCTTCTGCCACCCCCTCCGGGCCGGACTGCGCGCCCTTGCTGCGTGCGGTGATCTCGAAGTAGGCCTCGGCCAGGGAGCCCCCGATGGTGCTGAGCTCCTCGGGCATCGCTGCCTGCTCGGCACACCATGCCGTCACTGTGGCCACGATCTCCGGGGTCACGGTCCCCTGGATCCGGTACTCACCTGGGCTGGGCTCCGTCACCACGAGGCCACCGGTGAGCCTGCCTGTGAGGGCGTCGACAGCCAGGCCGGGCCGGGATCGGAAGCGCAGGCCCGGGGAGCCGGCGGTCAACTCCGACACCGTGCCACTGGCCGCCAGCCGGCCGCGGTCGATGACGATCACGTGGTCGGCCAGCGCCTGCGCCTCGTCGAGCAGGTGGGTGCTCATCACGACACCCACCCCGGCGTCACGCAGCTCCTTGATCAGGGCCCACACCTCGATCCGGGACTCAGGGTCCAGACCTGTTGTGGGCTCGTCGAGGAAGGCAACCTCCGGGCGACCGATGAGGGCGCAGCCGAGAGCGAGCTTCTGCTGCTCACCCCCGGACAGCCGGCGGTAGGGGGTCCGAGCCACCGTCGACAGGCCCAGGCGCTCGGTGAGGGCGTCGACGGGCAGTGGGTGGGCGTAGAGGCGGGCCACGTGCCGGAGCATGTCGGTGGTTCGCAGCGCGGGCCAGACCCCGCCGGACTGCAGCATGACACCGACCCGCGGGGCCAGTTCGGCACGGTCCCTGCGTGGATCACGACCCAGGACTCGGACCTGGCCGGCCTGGGCGGACCGGAAGCCCTCGGCAGTCTCCATGGTCGTCGTCTTGCCGGCGCCGTTGGGTCCCAGGACCACGGTGATCGCACCCACATGTGCTGCGGCAGACAGGTCGTCGACGACGGTGCGCCCGCCATAGGCCATGGTGAGGTCGGTGATCTCCACGGCGGCGGGCACGACAGGAGTCTAGGGCGAGCCCGCGGCCCGGGCTTCCATGCGGACCCCGGATGTTGCGGTTCCCGGGAAATACGCAACAATGGCGTTGTGGAAATGATCACTGGTGCTCCTGCGCGCGTGGCACGAGCCCTGCTCGACGTGGGCCAGGCGACCGTTGCCGAGCTCGCGGAGCGACTGGAGCTCAGCGGCGCCGCTGTGCGCAAGCACATGGATGATCTCGTCGAGGCGGGCATGGCGCAGGCGTCGGACCGCCCATCCTTCGGGCCCGACAACCGTCGCCGGGGTCGCGGCCGCCCAGCCCGCTACTACCACCTGACCCCAGCCGGGCGGGAGAGCTTCGGCAACGCCTATGACGACGTCGCTGTCGGGGCGCTGCGCTTCCTCGCCGAGACCGGCGGGGACGACGCGGTGATGGCGTTCGCTCGCCGCCGGGTCTCGGACCTGGAGCGGCGCTACGCCGACCTCATCGACGTCAGCGAACCCCTGGACGTCCAGGCGGAGGTCCTGGCCGACGCCCTGGCAGCCGACGGCTATGCGGCAGTGATGGTGCCCGGATCCAACGGGGTCCAGCTCTGCCAGAACAACTGCCCGGTGGCGCACGTGGCACAGGAGTTCCCGCAGTTCTGCGAGGCCGAGACCGAGGCCTTCGGCCGGCTCCTGGGCACGCACGTCATGCGCCTGGCGACACTGGCCCACGGCGACGCGGTCTGTACGACACACATCCCCACCATTTCAGGGACACAGGAGCCGGCATCGCAGGGTGCTGGTTCATCCGGTCAGGACAGCCAAGGAAGGACGACCCCATGACGGTCAACACTGAGCAGCTCGAGGGCTTGGGCACCTACGAGTACGGCTGGTCCGACTCCGACTCCGCGGGAGCCACCGCCAAGCGTGGGCTGTCCGAGGCAGTGGTGCGTGACATCTCGGCCAAGAAGTCCGAGCCGCAGTGGATGCTGGACATGCGCCTGAAGGGGCTGCGCCTGTTCGAGCGCAAGCCGATGCCGACATTCGGGGCCGACCTCTCGGGGATCGACTTCGACAACATCAAGTACTTCGTGCGCTCCACCGAGAAGCAGGCGGCCAGCTGGGAGGACCTCCCGGACGACATCAAGAACACCTACGACCGGCTCGGGATCCCCGAGGCTGAGAAGCAGCGCCTCGTGGCCGGTGTGGCCGCCCAGTACGAGTCCGAGGTCGTCTACCACAAGATCCGCGAGGACCTCGAGGAGCAGGGCGTCATCTTCCTGGACACCGATACCGGGCTGCGCGAGCACGAGGAGTTGTTCAAGGAGTACTTCGGCACGGTGATCCCGGTCGGCGACAACAAGTTCTCGGCGCTGAACACCTCCGTGTGGTCGGGAGGCTCGTTCATCTACGTGCCGCCCGGCGTGAACGTGGAGATCCCGCTGCAGGCCTACTTCCGGATCAACACGGAGAACATGGGGCAGTTCGAGCGGACGCTGATCATCGTCGACGAGGGCGCCTACGTGCACTACGTCGAGGGATGCACCGCCCCCATCTACTCCAGTGACTCGCTGCACTCAGCGGTCGTGGAGATCATCGTCAAGAAGGGCGCTCGCTGTCGCTACACCACGATCCAGAACTGGTCGAACAACGTCTACAACCTGGTGACCAAGCGGGCCGTGGCCCACGAGGGCGCGACCATGGAGTGGATCGACGGGAACATCGGGTCCAAGGTCACCATGAAGTACCCGGCCGTGTGGCTGATGGGTCCCCATGCCAAGGGCGAGACTCTCTCGATCGCCTTCGCCGGTGAGGGTCAGCATCAGGACGCCGGCTCGAAGATGGTCCACGCGGCGCCCTACACGTCCTCGGCCATCGTGTCGAAGTCAGTGGCGCGCGGTGGCGGACGCACCTCGTACCGGGGCCTCGTGCAGATCCAGGAGCAGGCCCACCACTCGCAGTCCACGGTGCGCTGTGACGCCCTGTTGGTCGATGACATCTCCCGCTCCGACACCTACCCGTACGTCGATGTCCGTGTCGACGACGTGGCCATGGGGCACGAGGCAACGGTGAGCAAGGTCTCGGAGGACCAGCTGTTCTACCTCATGAGTCGCGGCATGACCGAGGAGGAGGCCATGGCCATGATCGTGCGCGGGTTCATCGAGCCCATCGCGCGCGAGCTGCCCATGGAGTACGCCCTCGAGCTCAACCGCCTGATCGAGCTGCAGATGGAAGGAGCAGTCGGCTGATGTCCGCTGTTGAGGAGCGCGAGGTCAGCCTGACCCCCGCCAAGGACCTGCTGCCCAGGATCACCTCCCGGGACCTCGACTCAGTTCCCCATGCCCTCCGGGCGCGAGGAGGTCTGGCGCTTCACGCCGCTGCCCGCCTTCGCCCGGGTCCTGTCCGGGGACGCCTCCGAGTCCGAGCTGAGCCGGGATGCGGACCTGCCTGCCGGGGTCACCCTCGTGGAACTCGAGGCAGATGCAGCCCTGCTCGACACTCTGCCCATGCCCGCGGATCGCGCGGCTGCGATCGCCGTGGCCAACGCCGGCAGGGCCCTGCACCTGTCGATCCCCGCGGACGCTGAGCTCGCCGAGCCCGTGGTGGTCAACCTCACGGGCGCCGGCGGTCTGTCGCACGGCCAGCTCGTGATCGAGGCCGGCGCCAACGCGCGCGCGACGGTCGTCCTGCAGCACAGGGGAAGCGCCCACTACTCGGAGCACACCTCGGTGCTGATCGGGGACGGTGCGGCCCTGGACCTCGTCCACATCCAGACCTGGGACGACGAGTCGGTCCACGCCGGCCAGGTCGCCATCCGCCTCGGGCGCGACGCCCGGGTCCGGTCGACCCAGGTCAGCCTCGGCGGGCGTGCGATCAGGATGGTCGAATCGGTCGAGTATGCGGGGCCCGGAGGGGACGCCGAGCTGATCGGCGTCTACTTCGCCGATGACGGCCAGCACATCGAGCACCGGCTGTTCGTCGACCACAGCGTTCCCGACTGTCGCAGCAACGTGCTGTACAAGGGTGCGCTGCAGGGCGAGGGCGCGCACACCGTGTGGGTCGGCGATGTCCTGATCAGGGCGGCGGCGACGGGGACCAACACCTACGAGCTCAACCGGAACCTGGTCCTGACCGAGGGTGCCCGCGCCGACTCCGTGCCCAACCTCGAGATCGAGACCGGTGAGATCGCCGGAGCGGGGCACGCCTCGGCGACGGGCCGTTTCGACGACGAGCAGCTGTTCTACCTGATGAGCCGTGGAGTGCCTGAGTCCGTGGCCCGACGGCTTGTCGTGCGCGGCTTCTTCGCCGACGTCATCAACCGCATCGGAGTGCCGCAGGTCGAGGCGCAGCTGCTCGCCGCCGTGGATGCCGAGCTCGGCTCGGTCGACCCGCTCTACGAGTTCAGTGACAGCGAGGGCCCCCTGTGAGCGTCCACCACGTCTGCACCACTGCCGAGGTGCCCCCGGGCACGGCTCGCCGTGTCGAGGTCGACGGCCGCCCCATCGCCGTGGTCAACACCGAGGGGCAGTGGTTCGCCGTCTCCGACATCTGCAGCCACGCCGACGTCTCCCTGGCCGAGGGCGAGGTCGACGGCTGCACTCTCGAGTGCTGGCTGCACGGGTCGCGCTTCGACCTGCGCACCGGCCAGCCCAGCGGCCCGCCGGCCACCACCTCCATCCCCACCTACCCCGTCCACGTCGAAGGCGACGCCGTCTTCGTGACCGTCGCCTGACCGGCGAGAACTGGAGCAGCCAATGTCCACCCTGCAGATCCGCGACCTGCACGTCACCGTCGAAGCCGATGGCGGCACCAAGGAGATCCTCACCGGTGTCAACCTCACGGTGAACTCCGGGGAGACCCATGCCCTGATGGGCCCCAACGGTTCGGGGAAGTCGACGCTGGCCTACGCCATCGCCGGGCACCCGAAGTACACGATCTCAGCAGGCACCGTCACCCTCGACGGCCAGGACGTGCTGGACATGACCGTCGACGAGCGGGCCCGGGCCGGGCTGTTCCTCGCGATGCAGCACCCGGTCGAGGTTCCCGGGGTCTCGGTGTCGAACTTCCTGCGCACCTCGGCCACTGCCATCCGTGGCGAGGCGCCGAAGCTCCGGCTGTGGCTCAAGGAGATGAAGGGCGCCATGGAGCGCCTGGCCATCGACCCGTCGTTCGCCCAGCGCAATGTCAATGAGGGCTTCTCCGGCGGCGAGCGCAAGCGCGCCGAGATCCTCCAGCTGGAGCTGCTCGCTCCCAAGATGGCCATTCTTGATGAGACCGACTCCGGCCTGGATGTCGATGCCCTGCGTGTGGTGTCCGAGGGGATCAACCGCGTGCGCGAGTCCGGCGATGCCGGAGTGCTGCTGATCACGCACTTCACCCGGATCCTGCGCTACGTGCGCCCCGATCACGTCCACGTCTTCCTCGATGGGCGCATCGTCGCCGAGGGGGGTCCCGAGCTCGCCGACGCGATCGAGGCTGACGGCTACGCGGCCTACACGGCGGCCGCGGCATCGGCGTGACCGTCCTTCTCGACCCCGGACTGCGGGCCGACTTCCCCATCCTCGCCCAGACGGTGCGGGGCGGTCGCCCGTTGATCTACCTCGACACGGCGGCCACCTCGCAGAAGCCATGGGACGTGCTCGACGCCGAACGGGAGTTCTACACCGAGCGCAACGCTGCCGTGCATCGAGGCGCGCACTTCCTGGCCGAACAGGCCACCGATGCCTTCGAGGCAGCGCGCGCGGTCGTCGCCGGGTTCGTCGGAGGACGAGCCCAGGAGCTCGTCTTCACGCGGAACGCGACGGAGTCGCTCAACCTCGTGTCGCACGCCTTCAGCTCGGCCACCGCCAAGAAGGCCCACGGCGCCCCGCTGCCTGACGGGGCCGAGCAGTTCGTCCTCGCGCCGGGCGACGAGATCGTGGTCACGGAGATGGAGCACCACGCCAACCTCGTGCCCTGGCAGGAGCTGTGCGACAAGACCGGGGCGATCCTGCGCTGGATCGGCCTCACCGACGACGGGCGACTGGACCTCGATGACCTCGGTGCGGTCATCACCGAGCGCACCCGCGTCGTGTCATTCACCCATCAGTCGAACCTCCTGGGCACCATCAACCCGGTTGCGCCGATCGTGGCGCGAGCACGTGAAGTCGGTGCACTGGTGGTGCTTGACGCATGCCAGTCGGTGCCCCACATGCCCGTGGACGTGCGCGAGCTCGGTGTGGACCTCATGGCCTTCTCCGGGCACAAGATGCTCGGTCCGACCGGCGTGGGCTGTCTCTGGGGACGGTCCGAGGTCCTGGCTGCCATGCCGCCGTTCAACTCCGGGGGCTCCATGATCGCCACCGTCACCATGGAACGCTCGACGTTCGCCGACCCGCCGCAGCGGTTCGAGGCAGGATCGCCGAATGTGGCCCAGGCCGTGGGCCTGGCGGCGGCCGTGCGGTACCTCGACCGCGTGGGCATGCCTGCCGTGGCCGGCCATGAGCATGTCCTGACCGACTACGCACTGGGCGCGTTGGCCGAGGTGCCCGGCGTCCGGATCATCGGCCCCACGACCCTGGATGCCCGCGGGGGAGCAGTGTCCTTCGCCGTCGAGGGGTTGCACCCCCATGATGTCGGACAGGTGCTCGACGACGAGGGGGTCGCCGTGCGGGTCGGGCATCACTGCGCCTGGCCCACGTGCCGTCGCTACTCGGTGCCGGCAACCACACGCGCCAGCTTCGGCCTCTACAACCAGCCCTTCGAGATCGATGCCCTGGTCGTGGGGATCCGGCGTGCCCAGCAGTTCTTCGGGGTGGCGTGATGGATTCGCTGTACCAGGAGATCATCCTCGATCACTACCGGAACCCCGTGGGGCGGGGACTGCGTGAGCCCCACGAGGCTGAGGTCCACCACGTCAACCCCACCTGCGGCGACGAGATCACCCTGCGCGTGCACCTGGAGGGCGAGGGGGACGCGGCCGTCGTGGCCGATGTGTCCTACGAGAACCAGGGGTGCTCGATCTCCCAGGCCAGCGCCAGCGTGATGTATGAGTTGCTCCTGGGCCGGACGATCGCCCAGGGGATGGCCACCCACGAGGCCTTCCTGGCACTGATGCAGTCCGCGACCGACGAGTCAGGTGCCGAGCCTGACGAGGACGTCCTCGAAGATGCCATCGCATTCAGTGGCGTGGCGAAGTACCCGGCACGGGTCAAGTGCGCCCTGTTGTCCTGGATGGCCTGGAAAGATGCCGTCAGCCAGGCCCAGACCCACGGAGGAACACCATGAGCACTGCAACTGATGAGGACGTCATGGAGGCGCTGCACGACGTCGTCGACCCTGAGCTGGGCATCAACGTCGTCGACCTCGGGCTGATCTACGGCGTGCACGTGGACGAGGCCAACGTCGCCACCCTGGACATGACGCTCACCTCCGCCGCGTGCCCGTTGACCGACGTGATCGAGGACCAGACACGTGCGGCGCTGGACGGCATCGTCGACGACTTCCGCCTCAACTGGGTGTGGATGCCACCGTGGGGGCCGGACAAGATCACCGATGAGGGCCGGGAGATGCTCCGCGCGTTGGGTTTCAACGTCTGACACAGCTGCGCGGCGCATAGGGCGTTCCGACGTGCAACGGGCCGCCATTCGCGTACACTCCACTCCCCAAGGGACGGTCCCACCGGGGTCCGGACGCATCGAGCGCGCTGGGGGTTGTCCATGGTGATCGGCACGCGAGCACGACGTGCGGTCCTGTTGGTGGTCGCGGCACTGCTCGCACTGCTGGGGCCGGCTGTGACCGGGCTCAGCGCGGCGCATGCAGCCGACGAGCTGGTCGTCCAAGGTGTGCTCGTGCAGGCCGATGGGACCCCGGTCCCCGGCGTGCTGGTCTCGGTGACCTCGGAGGCGGGATTCAACGGCAGCGGCAGCAGCGACGCCGAGGGTCAGTGGGTCGTGACCGTCCCGGAGTCCGGGGCGTACACGGTCTTCTTGGACACCGCGACGCTGCCTGAGGACGTCGGGCTTCGCGACGAGGAGCGCAACCCCCTGACGATCAACCTGCTCACCTCCTCGCGCACAGTGCAGTTCCCCCTCGGCGAGGAGGAGGACAGCGGCAGCCAGTTCTTCGGCCGGGCCATGCAGCTGTTCGTCGACGGGCTGGCCTTCGGCCTGGTGATCGCCCTGGCCGGCGTCGGGCTGTCCCTGATCTTCGGGACGACCGGGCTGACGAACTTCGCGCACGGGGACCTCATCACGTTCGGCGCTCTGGCCACGCTGGTGCTCAACAACACCATCGGGCTGCCGTTCCTCGTGGCGGCCGCGCTCGCCCTGGTTGTCTCAGCGGCCTTCGGCTGGGCACAGGACGCCGGGCTCTGGAGACCCTTGCGGCGTCGGGGGACTGGCCTGATCGCCATGCTGGTGGTGTCGATCGGCTTCGGGATCTTCCTGCGCTACACCTACCTGTTGGTGTTCGGGGGTTCGACGGTGCAGTTCGCGGACTACTCAGGCCAGGCAGGCCTGGAGGTGGGGCCGGTCCTGATCACCCCCAAGTCCATGATCGCCTCGGCGGTCTCGGTGGTGGCCCTGATGGCGACCATCCTCTGGTTGCAGCGCTCGCGCAAGGGCAAGGCGAGCCGGGCGATCTCCGACAACCCGGCGCTGGCCTCGGCCTCCGGGATCGACGTCGAGCAGGTGATCAGCAGGGTCTGGATCATCGGTGCCACGCTGGCGGGCCTGTCAGGAATCGTGTTCTCCCTGAACAATGGCGTGAACTGGCTGCAGGGCTTCCAACTGCTGCTGCTGGTGTTCGCCGGCGTCGTGGTCGGCGGCCTGGGCACTGCCTATGGCGCGCTGCTGGGCTCCCTGATCGTCGGGGTGCTCATCCAGATGTCCACCCTGTTCATACCTCCGGAGTTGAAGAACCTCGGAGCCCTGGTGGTGCTGATCGGGATCCTCCTTGTGAGACCGCAGGGGATCCTCGGCCGAGCAGATCGGATCGGGTGAGGCAGACATGGACTGGAACATCATCTTCGGCCAGGCCATCACGCAGGGCTTCGGCGTTCAGGCCGTCATCTTCGCCCTGGCCGCCATCGGACTGAACGTCCACTTCGGCTACACGGGCCTGCTGAACTTCGGCCAGGCGGGGTTCCTCGCGATCGGCGCCTATGCGCTCGGCGTGACCGTGGCCACCTTCGGCCAGTCGCTGTGGCTGGGTGTGGCCTTCGGCCTCATCGGATCTGTGATCTTCGCTCTGCTGCTCGGCGTGCCCACGCTGCGGCTGCGTGCGGACTACCTGGCCATCGTGACCATCGCCTCGGCGGAGATCATCCGGTTGATCGTCCGATCGGTGACCTATCGGGAGACGTTCGGCGGTTCCGATGGCATCAATGGCTTCGCCTCAGAGTTCTATGCGTTGAATCCGTTCAGCAGCCCCTTCACGCTCGGTCCCGTGGTCCTCAGTGCCAACGACCTCTGGATCACCGTGGTCGGCTGGATGCTCGTGGCCGTGGCCCTGCTCCTGGTGTTCCTGGCCATGAGGTCTCCCTGGGGCCGCGTGCTCAAGGGGATCCGCGAGGACGAGGATGCGGTGCGCAGCCTCGGCAAGAACGTCTTCGCCTACAAGATCCAGGCGCTGGTCTTCGGTGGTGTGATCGGCACCCTGGGCGGCTTCGTGTTCGCCCTGTCCAACCAGTCGGTCCAGCCTGACAACTACGCCACGACGATCACCTTCTTCGCGTGGGCTGTGCTGATCCTCGGTGGTGCAGCCCGCGTGTTCGGACCCGTCCTGGGCTCGGTGATCTTCTGGTTCCTGCTCATCTTCGTCAACATCGCTCTGGTCGAGGCGGTCCGAGCGGGGTACATCACCTTCCTGACCAGCACTCAGGTGGGCCAGATCCGATTCATCCTGTTGGGGCTCTCGCTCATGTTGCTCATGATCTACCGCCCCCAGGGAATTCTCGGCGACCGGAAGGAGCTGGCCCTCGATGCCCGATGAGCCCAGCGCGAGCAATGTCCGCGAGCTGACCCCCACGGTGCAGGCTGTTCGGGCCGCACTCGATGGCCTCCCCCGCGAGCCGGGGGTCGGCAAGCCTGATCCGATCCTCGTCGGATCGCACATCCGGCGGCGCTTCGGCGGCCTTGTGGCTGTTCAGGTCGAGCACGTCGAGGTCCAGCGGGGCACGATCACTGCGTTGATCGGGCCCAACGGAGCCGGCAAGACGACCCTGTTCAACCTCCTGACCGGCTTCGACCAGGCCGACTCCGGCGACTGGACGTTCGAGGGTCGTGAGGTGTCCACGCTCAGGTCCTACAAGGTGGCCCGTGTGGGCATGGTCAGGACCTTCCAGCTCACCAAGGCACTGTCCCGGATGACAGTCCTGGACAACATGCGCCTTGCGGCCACGTCGCAGCGCGGTGAGTCCTTCTTCCCGGGCCTGCTCAGGTCGCTCTGGGGAGGTCAGGAGAAGGCCAACACCGAGCGGGCGCGCGAGTTGCTGGCCAGGTTCAACCTGCTGGCCAAGCAGGACGACTTCGCCGGCAGCCTTTCCGGCGGTCAGCGCAAGCTGCTGGAGATGGCCCGGGCCCTGATGACCGAGCCGACGATGGTGATGCTCGATGAGCCGATGGCGGGGGTGAACCCGGCGCTGACCCAGTCCCTGCTGGGGCACATCAAGGACCTGCGCGAGCAGGGGATGACCGTCCTGTTCGTCGAGCACGACATGGACATGGTGCGGGATATCAGCGACTGGGTGATCGTCATGGCGCAGGGCCAGATCATCGCCGAGGGCCCCCCGGAGGAGGTCATGGCTGACACCGCCGTGATCGACGCCTACCTGGGTGCCCACCACGATCGTTCCCTGACCGAGTCCGGCGACAGCCTGCAGGAGGACTGATGGCGCCCCACGAGCACGAAGGACCGCAGGACATCCAGCCCGGATCCCCGGAGTTCATGCATGAACTGCACGTCGACGCCGAGATGGACTCCCGTCCGCGGTCCACCGCCTTTGATGACCGTGGCGACCACGTCGCCGCCAGCGAGGGTTCCCTGCTGGTGGCCAACGAGGTCACGGCTGGCTACCTGCCGGGCATCGACATCCTGACCGGGTGCGACTTCTACGCCCATGAGGGCGAACTGGTCGGCATCATCGGGCCCAACGGAGCCGGCAAGTCGACACTCCTGAAGTCATTGTTCGGCCTGGTCCGGATCCGATCCGGACACGTCAAGCTGCGTGATCAGGACATCACCAACCTCCGTGCCGACAAGTTGGTCAAGCGCGGCGTGGGCTTCGTTCCCCAGACCAACAACGTGTTCCCCTCCTTGACCATCGAGGAGAACCTGCAGATGGGCGCCTACCAGGAGCCGGACAAGGCCGTTGAGCGGTTCGACAAGGTGGCCGAGCTCTTCCCCGCTCTTGGCCAGAGGCGCCGGCAGCGGGCCGGCACGCTCTCCGGCGGCGAGCGCCAGATGGTGGCCATGGGCCGGGCGCTGATGATGGAGCCCAGTGTGCTCCTCCTCGATGAGCCCAGCGCTGGTCTGTCACCGCAGCTCCAGGACGAGGTCTTCGTCCGGGTCAAGGCCATCAACGCCAGTGGTGTCACCGTGATCATGGTCGAGCAGAACGCCCGACGCTGCCTGCAGATCGTGGACCGGGGCTACGTCCTGGACCAGGGGCGCAACGCCTACACGGGCACCGGGCGAGAGCTCGCCAACGACCCCAAGGTCATCGAGCTGTACCTGGGGACCCTCGCCAAGGCCTGACAAGCGCGCCTCCCTCTCTTCCCTCTCTCCTGGGTTCACTTCGGCGCCCAACCGCCCCGTGAGGGCCCTATGCGCGCTGGGCCCCTCCTGCTCACCTCGTGGAGTGGTCGAGGGCTGCCTGGCTCAACCGGGACGAGCGCGGACACGCCGAAGGGCGGGCCCCCGTTGGGGGGACCCGCCCTTCAGGGTCAGCTGGTGACTGTCAGGAGGCCGCGGGAACGTCGCCCTCGATGAAGTCGCTGGGGGTGTACTGGTTGTCGGCGCCGTAGACGTAGACACCCATGGTGGCCCGGGACGGGTCACCATTCTCGTCGAGCGAGATGGGACCAGAGGCACCGTCGTAGTCGATGTCCTCCCCGGCTTCGAGCAGGGCCAGGCAGTCAGCGTACGAGGTGCACGCGGTCCCGTCGTTGGTGACGGCGGCGAGCTGGGCTGCGATGTCCGCACCGCAGTCCGAGCCGGCTGCCACGGCACCCAGGGCGATCACCGTCACGGCGTCGTAGGCCTCGGCCGCGTAGCTGAAGTCAACCAGTGCGGGGTCGACCTCAAGCAGTGCTGCACGCAGCTCGTCGGTGGCCGCGGCGCCCGGGAGGGTGCCCTTCGTGCCCTCGAGGATCCCGTCCGGGAGTCCGTCGCCGAGCGTGTTGCTCAGGTTGCCGTCCACCAGGTAGAGCTGGACCTTGTCCGGGCCGATGCCCTGCTTGATGAGCTCCTGGACGATCTTCTTGGACTCCTCGAAGCCGATCAGGACCACGGCGTCGGGACTGGCTGCCGCGACCTTGCCCACCTCAGCCTCGAACGAGGCGGCCTGCGGGTCGTAGATCACCGGGTCCAGCGCAAGCGAGCCACCGGCATTGGTGAAGTTGCTGGTGAACGCGTTGGCCAGGCCCTCGCCGTAGGCGTCCTGAAGTGCCAGGACGGCGGGCTTCGTGCTGCCGTCGTTGGCGGCGACCTCCGCGAGGACCGCACCCTGGAACAGGTCCGACGGGGCGGTGCGGAAGTAGAGGCCATTGTCGTCGTAGGTGGTGAAGGTCGGCGAGGTGTTGGCCGGCGAGAAGTGGATCACGCCTGCGCCGGTGACCTTGTCGATGAAGGTCAGCGAGACACCGGAGGACGCGGCACCGATCACGGCGTCAACGCCGCGCTGGAGATGCTCGTCGGCCGTGGTCACGGCGATGTTGGTGGTCGTGTCGCCGGAGTCGCCGTCGAAGACCTCGACGTCGTTGCCCAGGACTCCGCCGGCGTCGTTGATCTGACTGACTGCCAGCTCGACACCCGCGAACTCGGGCGGCCCGAGGAAGGCGAGGTTTCCGGTCTGGGGAAGGATGTTGCCGAGCTTCAGGGTGCCGTCGGCCTCGCAGGACCCGGTGGCCCCCGTCGATGCCTCGCCACTGCTTGCGGTCTCTGATCCGCTCGAACTGCTGCAACCGGCGAGCAGCAGTGCTGCTGCGCCGGCCAGCGCGAACGACCGGCCCATAGTTCTGTTCATGAGTCCTCCGAGGTGATGGCCCGCGACGTCCTCGCGGTTGGACGGAAGATTAGCCCATCGAACAGGCCATTCAAGCGTTTCCGGTCATTGTGGCGAAATCGTTATCAACACCGCACATGTGGTGATGGGCGGTGCCCTTCCGGCGGCGTGCGGCGTGTCTGCACGCCGGGGACCTATGCAGGCGTAGTGTGAAGTTCCCTGTTCGCGACCTTCCCCGCGCGAGCCCCTCGAGGTGGAGGTGTGCTGTGGACGAGAAGGTCCTGCCGATCCTTGTGGACCCAGCCCAGCAGGAGTTGTTCGCGATCCCGGATCCTGACCCGCGCGGGGGTCGGGGATACCGCGGGCCCGTGGCTGCCGGGGCGGCGCGCATCACCTATCGGCAGCTGGACTACTGGGCGCGGACGGGCCTGGTGGTCCCTTCCGTGCAGGACGCCCACGGCTCTGGATCCAACAGGCTCTACTCCTTCCGCGACATCCTGGTGCTCCAGGTGGTCAAGCGGCTGCTCGAGACCGGGGTCTCGCTGGCGAGCATCCGCAGCGCGGTGGAGACGCTGCGCGGGCGAGGCGCTGCCGACCTGGCCGGGATCACGCTGATGAGTGATGGAATGACGGTCTATGAGTGCACCAGCGACGACGAGGTGATCGACCTTGTCCAGGGCGGGCAGGGGGTCTTCGGGATCGCCATCGGGTCGGTGTGGTCCGACGTGCAGGGATTCCTGGCCGATGTGCCCGACGAGGCGGCCGGTGGTCACGACGACGCACCGACAGCAGACCCGGTGGAGCGTCGGTTGCGCCCGGTCGTCTGACGCGGCGCGGGTGCCGCGCCGACGCCGACGTGGAGGGGATCCGCCGGCAGGTTCGACTGGCTCAGTCGGTCACGGGCTCGGTGGTGAACAGGTCCAGGACCGAGATCGGGTAGTCCATCGCTGAGGCGATCCGCTCTGCTGCCATGACGATCCGTGCGGTCCCCACCAGCGGAGCTGCAGCCACGAGGACTGCTTCCACCTCCGAGGCGGTCAGGGCCGGTCCGTGCGGACCGGCGAGGTTGTACAGGTAGGACCCCTCGGTGGCATCCCCGGCGATCAGGCACGAGAGGCGGATCAGCATGATCTCGCGCGAGCGCAGGTCCGAGTTGTCACGCGACGCCTGGGTCATCGTCACGATGGTGTTGATGAGCGGCGAGCCGCTCTCCTGGACCACGGTCATCGCTGTCTCCTCACTGCGCACAGGCGGCTCTGGGTGTGGGCCCT
Source organism: uncultured Actinomycetes bacterium (assembly GCA_963697345.1). Taxonomy (GTDB): domain Bacteria; phylum Actinomycetota; class Actinomycetes; order S36-B12; family CAIYMF01; genus Prado023. Next base: position 618,799 of record CAVONS010000008.1, read on the forward strand.
CACGCTACCGTCGCGGAGTCGAGCATGCGGGACGCGACGCTGTCCCAGCTCCACCGCGCCACGACGGCCGCACGACAGCCGGTGGACAGTGCGGCTCGGTCCTCGGGTGACAGGGACAGGACCTCGGTGAGGGCCCTGCGCAGGTCGCCCACTTCGCCGCGCTCGAAGGTCAGGCAGGTGCTCAGGTGTCGCGGGACGTACTCGCTGAGGCCGTCGGCAACCTCGGCCAGGCCGCTGTGCCTGGCCACGACCGGGGGGCAACCGGTGGCTGCGGCTTCGGCCGCCACCATCCCGAAGGCCTCCGGGAAGACGGAGGGAACGACGCTGACGTCGGCTGCGGCCCACAGGTGCGCGAGGTGCCGGTGCGCCAGCGGCCCCGTGAACAGCGCGTCGAGCCCCAGTTGGGTGGCCATCGACTCGAGCGCGGCCCGCGCTGGCCCGAACCCGACGATCACCGCCCGGACGTCCATGCCCTGCAGTGCCTGCAGCAGCAGATGCACGCCCTTCTGCTCGCTGAGCTTGCCGACATAGACGACTGTGGGCTTCTCCGGACCGGCCATGAACGCCGACAGCCGTTGTGCGTTGCCGGCGTCCGGGAGGCGCTCATCCCCGGAGTTGGCCGGATCGAGGCGCGACTCCGCGACCAGCCGGGCCCAGGCCTCGTCCCGGGGAGCCGGCGCCATCAGTTCGATATCCACCCCCGGCGTCACGATCCGAGTCCGAACCGGTCCCACGAGGTCGGCCAGGACGTCGGCGACGTGCGCCGACCCGACGACCACTTCCTCGGCGGGCTCCAGGGTCTGTCGCGCCCAGATGCAGAGGTCGGGATTGCCGCGCAGGGCGTACTCGAGCTCGGATCCGTGGGCCTTCACCACGTAGGGCAGCCCACTGGCAGCGCCGACGGGCCCACCCATGAGGACGTGATTGGTGATGAGCAGGTCGGCAGTCCCGGCCCGGTGGATCGCCGATGCCTGGGCGGCCACGTACTCGTCGAGCTCGGCACGGCTCATGGTCGGCAGGAGTGCGGGGGTGGCCTGCGCGTAGTGGTCCAGCACGAAGACGGGCAGGCGCCCGGGGAGCTCCGGCCGCAGCACCGCGGCGGTCCCGAGGTCGTGCGCTTCGGGGTGTGGATCCTGGCTGAGGACCAGCACGTCGTGGCCCTGGCGGCTCAGGGTCCTGGCCAGCGCTCGGGTGTACTCGTTGGATCCGGTCCCGCTGAGCAGGTAGCCATGCCAGATCAGGACGCGCACCGCTTCACCCTACCGGCCGCGCCACATGCGGCCCACTACGCTCGGGCCATGGGCGGCGCAGCAGCAGATCTCGTCGCGCTCCTGCGCAGCCAGGTCCCGCTGGTCGTCATGGAGACCTCCGACGAGGTGAACGCACGGGCGCTGGTGGTGAGGGCGGCCGGCCAGAGCCACCCCCCGCTGCCGGTCTTCGAATGGCTGGTCACCGAGGGGTTGCGGCGAGTCGACGTCGATCTCGGGTCGGCCCAGCGCTTCAACAGTGATCCCACGCAGGCCCTGGCCGCCATCCGGGACGGGATCGCGGGTGTCTACCTCCTGCTGGACTTCCACCACTTCCTCGATGACCCGGTCAATGTCCGCCTTCTCAAGGACATCGCCCAGAACTACGCCCGTTCCCCCCGGACGGTCGTCCTGGTCAGCCACGAGATCGAGCTGCCCGAGGATCTCCAGGCCCACAGCGTCGGCTTCGAGATCGCGTTCCCCTCGAGACAGGAGCGGCGAGCCATCGTGGACGAGGCAGCCGCGCAGTGGACCACGGCGCACGAGAGGCTCGCCCAGGTGGACGAGGCGGCCGTGAACAGCCTCGTGGAGAACCTTGCGGGCCTCTCGCTGTCCGACACGCGACGGCTTGCCCGGGCGGCAGTCTTCGATGACGGCGCGATCACGGCCTCGGACTCACCTGCGGTCATGCGCGCCAAGTACGAGCTGCTCAGCCGAGGGGGAGTCCTGTCCTTCGAGTACGAGACGGCCGGGCCGGCCGATGTGGCGGGCATGGATCGGCTCAAGGAGTGGCTCGACCGGCGACGCCCGGCCTTTGACGGCAGTGCAGCCGGGCTGGACCCGCCCCGTGGTGTGCTCCTGCTCGGTGTTCAGGGCTGTGGCAAGTCGTTGGCGGCCAAGGCCGCTGCCGGCATCTTCGGGGTCCCACTGCTGCGCATGGACATGGCAGGGATCCACGACAAGTACGTCGGGGAGTCCGAGCGTCGGCTGCGCGAGAGTCTGGCCACCGCAGACGTCATGGCCCCCTGCGTGGTGTGGATCGACGAGATCGAGAAGGGCCTGGCGAACTCCGACGGGGACACGGGGGCCTCCCAGCGCGTCCTGGGCACCTTCCTGACGTGGCTCGCGGAGAAGCGCGGCAGGGTCTTCGTCGTCGCCACAGCCAACGACATCACCTCCCTGCCCCCGGAGCTGATCCGCAAGGGTCGCTTCGACGAGGTGTTCTTCGTCGACCTTCCGACAGCGGCGGCCCGGGCCGACATCGTGGGCGTCCATGCAGCGCGCCGCGACGTGGTGCTGCAGCCCGCGGATCGCGTGGTCATTGCCGATGCCACCGAGGGGTTCTCGGGCGCGGAGCTCGAACAGGCGATCGCCAGTGCCCAGTACTCGGCCTTCGCAGAGGGCAGTGCTGTGGGTGTTGCCCACGTGCTCGCCGAGGTTCGCCAGACACGGCCCCTGAGCGTGGTCATGGCCGAGCGGGTGCATGCCCTGCGAGCGTGGGCGGCCACGCGGACCGTACCCGCGCAGTAGCCGGCGGGCCGCACGGACAGCCGCGGCTGCTACGGGCCGAGTGCACGGCAGTTCGGTCGGGGGTCCGTGGTGGGGCAGGTACCCTCAGGCAGTGATCGCAACCACCGACCTCGAGGTCCGGGCCGGAGCCCGCCTGCTCATGTCGGAGGTCTCGATCCGGATCGGTGACGGCGACCGGGTCGGGCTGGTGGGCCGCAACGGTGCCGGCAAGACGACGCTGATGCGGATCCTGGCGGGGGAGACGACCCCCGAGGCGGGGGCGGTGACCCGCAGCGGATCGGTCGGCTATCTGCCCCAGGATCCACGCACGGGCAACCTCGACCAGAGCGCGCGGGAGCGGATCCTCGATGCCCGGGGGTTGCGTGATGTGATTCGCCGGCTGCGCCGGGCTGAGACGGCGATGGCCGACGAGGACCTCGAGGCCCGGGACGAGGCGATGCGCCGCTATGACCGCGCGCAGGCGGAGTTCCTGACCCTCGACGGCTACGCGGCAGAGTCCCAGGCCGCCTCTGTCGCCGCGGGCCTGGGCATCACCGAACGCAACCTCTCCCAGCCCCTGCGGACGCTGTCCGGCGGTCAGCGCCGCCGGGTGGAGCTTGCCCGGATCCTGTTCAGCGAGGCCAGCACCCTGCTGCTCGATGAGCCGACCAACCACCTCGATGCCGACTCCATCGTGTGGCTTCGTGGCTACCTGGCGGCACACAAGGGTGGGCTGGTGATCATCAGCCATGACGTGGGCCTGCTCGACACCGTGGTCACGAAGGTGTTCCACCTGGATGCCAACCGGTGCGTGATCGACCTCTACAACGTGGGCTGGTCCACCTACCTCAAGCAGCGCGAGACCGACGAGAAGCGCCGGCACCGGGAACGATCCAACGCCGAGAAGCAGGCCGCGGCCCTGCAGACCCAGGCCGACCGGATGCGGGCCAAGGCCACCAAGGCCCGTGCCGCGCAGTCGATGGCCAAGCGCGCCGAGCGGTTGCTGTCGGGCCTGGAGGACCACCGTGCCTCGGATCGGGTGGCCAAGCTGCGCTTCCCCGAACCGGCACCCTGCGGACGGACCCCGCTGCGTGCCAGCGAGCTGAGCAAGTCCTACGGGTCCCTCGAGGTGTTCGTCGACGTTGAGTTGGCGATCGACCGGGGGGCACGGGTGGTCATCCTGGGCCTGAACGGGGCCGGCAAGACCACCCTCCTTCGGATCCTTGCCGAGGTGGAGGCCCCCGATACTGGGAGGGTGGAACCCGGCCATGGGCTGCGCCTGGGCTACTACGCGCAGGAGCACGAGACCCTGGACGGCCAGGCAACGGTCCTGGACAACATGCTCCATGCGGCCGGGGACCTCAGCCCCACGCAGTGCCGCAGCGTCCTGGGTCAGTTCCTGTTCAGCGGCGACGACGTCGACAAGCCCGCCCATGTCCTGTCCGGAGGGGAGAAGACCCGCCTCGCGCTGGCCACCCTCGTGGTGTCAGGGGCCAACGTGCTGCTGCTCGACGAGCCGACCAACAACCTCGATCCCGCGAGTCGCGAGGAGGTGCTGGCCGCCCTGAGCAGCTACAGCGGCGCCGTGATCCTGGTGACCCACGACGAGGGTGCCGTGCAGGCGCTGGCGCCTGAGAAGGTGCTCCTGCTGCCCGATGCCGTCGAGGACCTGTGGCGCGAGGACTACCTCGACCTGGTGGCACTGGCCTGAGGCCGCATCCGCGTTGACCCCGACGCGGGAACCCTGCGGGCTCGCTGGTTGACTGGGGCGCATGACCGATCATGGCGCGTTCACCACTGAACTGTCCGAGGGGATCCTGACTGTCCGACTGTGCCGGCCGGAGACCCGCAATGCCCAGGGCCCGGCGCTGTGGCACGCCCTCGGCGCTCTCGGTGACGACCTCGATCCGGGCGTTCGCGCGGTCGTCCTCAGCGCCGAGGGACCCTCGTTCTCCGCGGGGATGGACCGACGCATGCTGACCCCCGCGGGGATCCCGGGCGAGGGATCGATGCTGGAGTTCGCGACGATGCCGCCCGAGGAGCTCGACACCCTCATCGACAGCTTCCAGCGGGCCTTCAGCTGGTGGCGCCGTTCGCCGGTGGTCACGGTGGCGGCTGTCGGGGGACATGCGGTCGGCGCCGGGTTCCAGTTGGCGCTGGGCTGCGACGTGATGGTGGTCGGCGACGATGTCCAGTTCTCGATGAAGGAGCCAAGCCTCGGCCTCGTGCCGGATCTGGGCGGCACCCTGCCGCTCGTGGAGGCCGTGGGCTACTCCCGCGCCCTCGAGCTGGTCATCAGCGGCCGATGGGTCCACGCGGATGAGGCAGTGCGGATTGGTCTGGCGCTCAAGTCGGTGCCACGCGACGAGCTGGATGCGGCGGCACGGGAGGTGGCCAGGTCCTGCGCGAGCGCGCTGCCCGGGGCGGTCTCGGCGACCAAGGGGCTCCTGCGCGACGCCCTGCGCGGCGAGGGCTGGGAGGCCGCCCATGATGCGCAGATGGCCGCTGAGCGGGCCGTCCAGGGGGTCCGGATCCGCGAACTGGTGGCACTGATGACCGGTGGCCAGCCTTCCTGAGGGAACATCGGGGTCGTCCCGGGCGTTTGGTTCCGGTGGGAGCCGATGAAGGGATGATGCATGTCGATGCCGATGGGCGGGGGCCCTTGGCAGACCTATCGCTCGTTCACGCGCGATCGGTCTGTCGGCAAGCAATCCGTGGCCAAGGGGACCGTGCGGCGGATCATGGTGTTCGCGAGCCCCTATCGCCGCGAGATCGTGTGGTTCCTGGTCACCCTCGTGCTCACGTCGCTGCTGGTCGTGGCCCAGCCCCTGCTCTTCCGTCGACTCATCGATCAGGGCATCGGTGAGTCGAACTCGACCGTGGTCACCGTCTCGGCGATCCTCGTCCTCGTGGCCGCGCTGGTCGGGGCCGGGCTCGGGCTGGTCGGTCGGTGGTTCTCGGCCCGGATCGGCGAGGGACTGATCTTCGACCTTCGGACGCAGGTGTTCCGGCACGTGGAGAGCCAACCCCTGGCCTTCTTCACGCGCACTCAGACCGGGGCCCTGATCTCGCGGCTCAACTCCGACGTGATCGGTGCCCAGCAGGCCTTCACGTCCACGCTCGGCGGAGTCGTGGGCAACCTGATCACGCTCACGGTCATCCTGATCACGATGTTCGCGCTCTCGTGGCCCATCACGCTGATCAGCCTCATCCTCCTGCCCCTGTTCCTCATCCCGGCGCGCTACATGGGCCGGCGGCTGCAGGCACAGACCCGCGAGCAGATGCAGCTCAACGCAGACATGAGCTCCATGATGACCGAGCGCTTCAACGTCTCCGGCGCCCTGCTGGTCAAGCTGTTCGGCCGACCTGAGGAGGAGGCCTCGCAGTTCGGCGGCAAGGCCAGTCGCGTCCGTGACATCGGCGTGCAGATCGCGATGTCGAACAGGTACTTCTTCACGGCGCTCACGCTGGTGGCCTCGGTTGCCACAGCGATCGCCTACGGCGTGGGCGGCAACCTCGTCATCGATGGCACCCTCACGCTGGGGACCCTGCTGGCCATCACCGCGCTGCTGGCCCAGCTCTACGGACCGCTGACCGCCTTGAGCAACGTCCGCGTGGACGTCATGACCGCGCTCGTGTCCTTCGAGCGGGTGTTCGAGGTGCTCGACCTCAAGCCGCTCGTGGCCGAGATGCCCGATGCTGCCGTCATACCCACGGGCCCCACGGCGGTGGAGATGCGCGAGGTCCACTTCACCTACCCCGGAGCCGACGAGGTGTCCCTGGCCTCCCTGGAGTCGGTCGCGCGGGCCGACAGCCGTGGTCGCGGGGAGCCCGTCCTGAACGGTGTGGACTTCCGCATCGAACCTGGGCAGATGTTCGCGCTGGTCGGACCATCCGGAGCGGGAAAGTCGACCATCACGGCGCTGGTCAGCCGTCTGTACGACCCCTCGTCGGGATCAGTCCTGGTGGGTGGCATCGATGCTCGCGAGGCCACGCTGGCCAGCCTGTCGGACACCATCGGGGTGGTCACCCAGGACGCCCACATGTTCCATGACTCAATCCGGGGGAACCTCACCTACGCGCGCCCGGGCGCCTCCGACGAGGAGTTGGTCGCAGCCTGCCGCGATGCGCAGATCGGGGACCTCCTGGCCGCCCTGCCCGATGGGCTGGACACGATCGTGGGTGATCGTGGGTACCGGCTCTCCGGTGGGGAGAAGCAGCGCCTGGCGATCGCACGGCTGCTGCTCAAGGCACCCAGCGTGGTTGTCCTCGACGAGGCGACCGCGCACCTGGACTCCGAGAGCGAGGCCGCGGTCCAACGGGCGCTGGCGACTGCCCTGGCGGGTCGCACGTCGCTGGTCGTGGCCCACCGGCTGTCCACGATCCGAGCAGCCGACCAGATCCTGGTCATCGATGACGGGCGGGTGGTCCAGCGCGGCACCCACGAGCAGCTGCTGGCCGCCGGCGGGCTGTACGCGGACCTCTCACGCACGCAGTTCGGCCGCGATGTCGATCCGCAGGACGTCGACGTCGCACTGGCCTGAGGTCCGCTGGGTCCCAGCGGGTCACGGTGACCGGTGGGCTCAGAGGGCGCGCAGCGACCCGCCATCGATCGGGTAGAGGCTGCCGTTCATGTAGGAGGCCGCCGGGCTGAGCAGGAACGCCGCGAGCCGACCGAACTCCGCCGGCTCGCCGTAGCGACCCAAGGGGATGGCCGCCTCGTTGCGGCGCCGGTTGGCCTGCGCGTTGCCCTGCGTGCGGTCCAGGGCGATCGTGCGGTCCGTGGCGATACGGCCCGGAAGGACCCCGTTCACCCGGATCCCACGGGGCCCCAACTCGTCGGCGAAGTCCTTGACGAGCATCGCCAGACCCGGCCGCAGGCCGTTGCTCGCCGACAGCCCCGGGATCGGGGACCTGGCCGACGTCGACAGCACCGCAAGGATCGATGCCCCCGAACCGACCGGCAGGTCCGGGTCGACCGTGGCAGCCGAGGCCACTGCACGCATCATCCGGACGGCGCCGAGGTACACGGAGTCGAAACTGGTGCGCCACTGCTCATCGGTCAGCGACATCGGCGTGCCGGTAGCCGGGCCGCCCACGCTGATCAGCGCTCCGTCGAGTCGTCCGAAGCGCCCGACGGTGCCGGCCACGAGCCGTTCCGCCGATGCAGGATCGGCGAGGTCCGCAGCGATCGCCACTGCGTGGTCCGCGCCGAGACTCGCAACCGCGGAGGCGAGATCTGCGCCATCACGTGCCGAGATCACCACGGAGGCGCCTTCGGAGACCAGAGCCTGCGCAGCCGCAAGCCCGAGGCCCCGCGATGCACCGGTCAGCAGGAAGGTGCGGCCAGCCAGTCCGAGGTCCATGCTGCGCATTGTGCACCACCGGGACTCGTTGTCAGGTGATGCTCCACCGCGTGGTCTGCTCAGGTGCGCGCCCGCAGCCAAGGATCGTCGGGCCGGATGTGCGGCTGAGGGCAACGTCCGTTGCGTCGGCGTGCGGGGTGGGCAGATGCGCCCGCGCCACCAGGGACTGCGGATCGGGTCCGGGCGTCAGGTCGACCTGCAGTGCCGCGGCGCCGAGATACCCGTGAGTCTCCCGGGCGTGGATGTCCGCCACCTGTCCGGCGGGCGGGAGCTGGCTGAAGCCCCGCAGGGTGTCGTAGCGCATGCGCCCGTCTGCGGCATCCCGGATCAGATCGGTGGCCGAGGCCACGTCCAGCCTCCCGTGCAGGGCCCCCGCCGGCAGCAGGAGCGCGGTCGGGGCGAACCTGTGGCCCCCCAGGTGTGTGCACGTGAGCACGCGATCCCGATGCGCCCCGCGCCACAGCGCGTCGGCCAGGCGCCCACCGTCATGCCCGCAGCACCTGTCCCTGCGGCCGTTCGCGCAGACCAGCAGGAGAGGATCGGGATCCACCTCGCCCCAGGTCCGCAGGGCGCCGTCCGCCACCTCGGCGAGGTCCCAGCCGGCAACGTCCGCCGGTGAATCCACGCGCCCGACACGCAGCACGGGGTCGCTGGCCACGTAGCTGACCCACACTCGCACGCCCTGATGCCTCTGGTCGGGGAGGCTCGATGGCGCGATGGTCGCGACCGGCCTTCGCCGTGACCTCGCCAGGACCACCCTGGCGCCGTGCTCGGACCGGGCCAGCGGTGCATCCCGCCAGCCGTCGGGATGCTCGACTGCCACCCACACGTCGGCCGAGGGCGCCGTGCCGCCCATCGGCTCGCCCCCGGCACGCGATGCCGCGGCGCACCGGGGGCCTTCGGGGCTCTGCCCACCGGACTCCCCGGGGACCGCCACGGAGGTCACACCCGGGCCGAGACCGCTGCCGGTGCGCTGGCGAACGGTGCCCCGGACCCGTCGCGGCGATGATCCGGCTCGGGCAACTCGATGGGTTCACCACTGGTGCTCGCGGCTGCCGCAGGCCAGGTGGTGATCCAGGCACCACGCAGGATGTCCTCGCCCTTGAGGAAGCGGTGAGCCCGAACTCCTCCGGTGGCCCGCCCCTTTCCGGGGAACTCGGAGCCGTGGGTCACCTTCAACGAGCCCCCCGCGTCGAGCAGTGCAGCGGAGTCCGAGGCCAGGGTCACCACCACCCCGGCGCTGCCCGGGCTCCAGACGCCCAGCGTGATCACCTGGGCGCCCTTGGCCAGCTTGATCCCGGCCATCCCTCCGGCGGCACGGCCCTGCGGGCGCACCGACGACGCGGGGAAACGCAGGAGCTGGGCATCGTCAGAGAGCAGGACGAGCTCGTCGTCGTCAGCGACCGGAAGTGCACCGACCACCTCGTCCTTGTCCGCGAGGCGGATGACCTCCCACGAATCGCGCGAGGGTGCTGGCTCATCGGTGACCCGCTTGATGACGCCCTGGGCGGTGGCGATTGCCAGCGTGGGGGCGCCGGGCAGCAGGCTGGTGAGGCCGACGACCCCCTCACCACGCTCGAGGGTGAGGAAGGCCCCCAGAGGCGCGCCACCTGCCAGGCTGACTGCCCCCGCCGTGCCCGGCAGGCTGGGGAGATCCTGGACATGTGTGCGCACGACGCGTCCCGACGAGGTCACCACACCGACGTACCCACGGACCGTGGCGCCGGCCCGCGCGACCACGACGTCGTGTGTGCCCCGTGGGGCTGTGGGGGATGCCTGGTCCGGACCTGCTCCCGGATCGGGCAGCGCCCGTCGGGCGATGAGTCCGGTGCTCGACAGCAGCACCTCGCAGGGGTCGTCGGAGAGTTCCAGGGGTGCCGCGGTCGCTGCGGAGCGGCGCATCGGCGCCGGGCCCTCGAGCAGGACGGTTCGCCTCGGCGTCGCATGCTGTGCCGCGACCTCAGCCAGCTCGCTGGACACGAGGTCCTTGAGCGCCTCGGGGTCGCTGAGCAGTCTGTCGAGGGAGGCGATGGTCCGGGAGAGCTCATCGCGCTCGGTCTCGAGCTCGATCCGGCTGAACCTGGTCAGGCGGCGCAGTGGCATCTCGAGGATGTAGTTGGCCTGGACCTCACTGAGGTCGAACACGCTGATCAGCCGTTCCCGGGCTGCAGCGGTGTCGTCACTGGAGCGGATGACCGCGATCACCTCATCGATGTCGAGGATCGCGATGAGCAGGCCATCCACGAGGTGCAGCCGGTCTGCTGCTCGGGCGCGCCGGAACACACTGCGGCGGCGCACCACCTCCAGGCGATGCGCGAGGTAGACCTCGAGCAGCGCCTTGAGGCCCAGGGTCTGTGGCTGCCCGTCGACGAGTGTCACGTTGTTGATGCCGAACGACTCCTCGAGCGGGGTCAACCGGTAGAGCTGGTCGAGCACAGCCTCGGGGACGAAGCCGCTCTTGAGCTCGATGACCAGGTGCAGACCCTTCTCCCCGTCGGTCAGGTCCGTGACGTCGGCGATCCCCGCGATCTTCTTGGCGTTGTACAGCTCGCGGATCTTCTCGATCACCTTCTCCGGGCCGACGTTCCAGGGCAGCTCGGTGATCACCAGCCCCGACCGCCGGGCGGTGATCTGCTCCACACGAGCCGTCGCGCGCATGCGGAACGTGCCGCGCCCGGTCTGGTACGCGTCGCGCACGCCGTCGAGCCCCACGATGCGCCCGCCGGTGGGCAGGTCGGGGCCGGGCACGAAGCGCATCAGGTCGTCGGTGTCGGCCCCCGGGTTGGCCAGCAGGTGCCGTGCGGCGGCCACCACCTCGCCGAGGTTGTGGGGTGCCATGTTCGTGGCCATGCCCACGGCGATGCCCGAGGCCCCGTTGACCAGGAGGTTGGGGTAGGCCGCGGGGAGCACGGTGGGCTCCAGCTCCCGGCCGTCATAGTTCGGGGCGAAGTCCACCACCTCCTCATCGAGGCCGGTGACCATCGGCAGGGCTGCGGGGTCCATCCGGCACTCGGTGTACCGATAGGCCGCCGGGCCGTCGTCGAGGGAACCGAAGTTGCCGTGGCCGTGCACGAGGGGCATGCGCAACGAGAAGGGCTGGGCCATGCGGACCAGCGCGTCATAGATGGCTGCGTCGCCGTGGGGGTGCAGCTTGCCCATCACCTCGCCGACCACGCGTGCGCTCTTCACGTGGGCGCGGTCCGGGCGCAGCCCCATCTCGTTCATCGTGTAGAGGATCCGCCGCTGCACCGGCTTGAGCCCGTCGCGGGCGTCGGGCAGTGCGCGGGAATAGATGACCGAGTACGCGTACTCGAGGAATGAGCCCTGCATCTCGGTGGTGACGTCGATGTCGACGATCTGGTCGGCGACGGGCTCGCTGGGCGGGGGGGTACGTCGGGCCATGGTGCTCCTAGTGCGTGGCAGGCCCACATTGTCGCCGACGCCGAGCCTGACCGGGTCGACCGACGTGCCGAAAGGCACCTAGTCTGGGCGCGTGCCTCCTGAGTATCCGGCCCATTGGGAGGCTGATGTGGTGCTCCGTGACGGGCGCCCCTGTCACGTCCGCCCCATCCGCGCCGACGACGCCGAGCGACTCGTGCGCTTCCACTCCCGGCTGACCCCGGAGACCATCTACTTCCGGTTCTTCGCGCCGTACCCGGAGCTCTCGGACCGTGACGTCGCCCGCTTCGTGACCGTCGACTACTCAGACCGTGTCGCGCTGGTCGCAACGGAGGGCGGAGAGCTCATCGCCGTGGCCCGCTACGACCGCCTGAACGCCCGGGATGCCGAGGTGGCGTTCGTGGTCCGAGACGATCATCAGAGCCGCGGGTTGGGCGCTGTGCTGCTCGAACACCTCGCGGCAGCCGCGTGGGAGCGCGGCCTGCGACGCTTCGTGGCTGAGGTGCTGCCGAACAACCGCAAGATGCTGGGGACCTTCCGGGAGGCCGGCTATGTGCTCAGCCAGCGCATGGAGGACGGGGTCTTCCACCTGACCTTCGACCTGGAACCGACGGAGAAGGTGCTCAGCGTTCGAGCCGCCCGGGAGCACCGCAGCGAGGCCCGCTCGGTCGAGCGGCTGCTCAATCCGGTGGGTGTCGCGGTCATCGGCGCGTCCAGGACGCCGGGTCGCACCGGTCACGAGCTCCTGCGGCACCTGCGCGACTACGGGTCGCAGGGCCCGCTGTACGCGATCCATCCCGAGGCCGAGTCGATCCTGGGCGTGCCGGCCTATCCACACATCACCGACATCCCCCAACCGGTGGACCTCGCTGTCGTGGCCGTTCCGGCTGAATCCGTGCTGGATGTCGTGGGGGAGTGCGCGGCCGCAGGTGTCGGCGGACTCGTGGTGGTCTCCTCAGGCTTCGCGGACCTCGCCAGCGATGAGGGCCGTGCCCGACAGCGTGAGCTGGTGCGCGCCGCCCGGGAGTCCGGCATGCGCGTCGTGGGGCCCAACTGCCTGGGGATCATCAACACCGACTCCCGCGTGAGCCTCAACGCGAGCCTGTCACCACTGGTGCCCGGACGTGGCCGGGTCGGGCTCTTCTGCCAGTCCGGCGCCCTGGGCGTGACAGTCCTGGAGACGGTTGCCCGCCGGGGACTGGGCCTCAGCAGCTTCGTCTCGGCCGGCAATCGTGCGGATGTGTCGGCCAATGACCTGCTCCAGTACTGGGAGGCCGACCCGGCCAGCAGCCTGATCCTGCTGTACCTGGAGAGCATCGGCAATCCGCGCAAGTTCACCCGCATCACCCGACGGCTGAGCCGGATCAAGCCCGTGGTCGCGGTGCGCAGCGGCCGGTACTCCCAGACACTCCCGCTCGGCCACCATGTCCGGCGCAGCACCCTGCCGCCCAAGGCCGTCGATGCGGTGTTCGAGCAGAGTGGCGTGATCCAGACCTCGTCGTTGGGGGACATGTTCGACGTCGCCGCGATCCTGGCCTACCAGCCCCTGCCACGCGGCGATCGGGTCGCTGTGGTGGGCACCTCTGCGGCGCTGGAGATCCTGGCCGCCGATGCCGTGGAGTCGGTGAACATGACGGTCTCCTACGGCCACCCGAGCCTTGCGCAGTCGGCGTCGGCCGCCCAGATCCGTGGGGCGCTGCGGGGTGCCACGGAGCACATGGCGTGCGACTCGGTGCTGTTCGTCCACATCCCCAGCGTGGGTGCCGACCAGGCCGATGTGCACGAGGCCATCACTGAGATCAGCACCGACTCCACCAAGCCCGTCATCGCGATCATGCCCGCAGCCGACGGCACGGGCCTGATCCCCGCCGGGATGGGGCTGTTGCCGGTCGTGGGGCCCGATGGGCGTCCCGAGCACGGGTCGGTGCCGACGTTCTCCAACGTCGAGGATGCGGTGCACGCCCTGGCACTGGTCCGCGGCTATGCGCGGTGGCGCGACACCGAGCACGTGGACATCCCCGTCTTCCCCGATGTGGACCCCGAGCGTGCCCGTGAGCTCGTGACGGCGTGGCTCGTCGAGGCGGCTGCGGACTCGACGATCGTCCTGGAGGAGGACGACGAGGCCCCGGACCCGACTGCTGCCGGTGTGGATCTCACCGCCGAGCAGGTCGCCGAGCTCCTGGAGTGCTATGGGATCCGTGTGTGGCCCGCACGGCAGGTGCGCTCGGAGGATCAGGCAGTTGCCGCCGCCGACGAGCTGGGCTACCCCGTGGTGCTCAAGACGACTGCCCCCTGGTTGGCCCACCGCGTGGACCTCGGCAGCGTCCGCATGAACCTCGAGTCCGAGCGGGCGGTCCGGGGTGCCTACCTGTCCATGCTGGCGCAGCTCGACGAGATGGCCGGGCAGCGCCTCGTGGTCCAGTCGATGGCCACGCCCGGAGTCTCCACGGTTGTCGGCGCAGTCGATGATCCCCTCTTCGGGCCGGTGGTCCGGTTCGGCATCGGTGGCGTGGCCTCGGACCTCCTGGGTGACCAGGCGTATCGGATCCCGCCCCTGAGCATGGCCGAGTCCCGCCGGCTGGTTGCCTCCCCGAAGGCGGCACCGCTGCTGCGCGGCTATCGGGGGGCGGACCCTGTGGACGTGGAGTCGTTGTGCACGATCGTCGCGAGGCTCGGCCTGCTCGTCGATGAGGTCCCCGCCCTGGCCTCCCTGGACCTCAACCCGATCATCGTGTCCGGGTCGGGCGCAGCGGTACTGGGCGCCTCTGGACGGATCAGGATGAACTGGGACCGTTTGGACGTGGGTGTGCGCAGGCTGCTCGATGGCTGACGGGCATGGGAGAATCGTGGGGTGAATCCCAAGTCCCAGCTCCGTTCCGAGATCGCGGCCTCCGGGTACTACCCGGAGCTGGTCGCCGACACGATGGCCACCGTCCTGGCTGGGGAGGAGCCGGTCAGCTACGTCATCCAGCACGAGGCGACCTTCGACCGGGAGGAGCTGCGGCGCCACATCTCGCTGCTCCTGCTGACCGACACCCGGCTGCTCGTGCTGCACATCGACGACTTCCCCCCGGATGAGACGTGCCCGGTCCCGTACGCCTCGGCGAACTCCGAGGCCGTGCGCCTGTCCGATGTGCGCTCGGTGGTCGTCAACCGGATTGTCGGCAATCCCGCCCTGCACAAGCCCGGTGCCCAGGTTCGTGAGGTGATGCTCACGATCGGCTGGGGGGCGGTGGCACGCCTCGACCTCGAGCCGGCCACCTGCGGGGACCCGGAGTGCTCCGCCGATCACGGGTTCACCGGTGCCTCTGCCAACGATGACTTCTCCGTGCGGGTCTCCGAGGCCGGCGACGGTGTCGACGCTGTGGCGCGGACCCTGGAGTTCGCCGCGGCGCTGTCGCGGGCCATCAGCCAGAACGCGCGGTGAGCGGGCGCCCGCTGGCCGACCTGCTTCCGGCCGCTGCCCGACTCCTGGGAGTCCCCGACGCGGGGGATGGCCATGCTGCTGCTCGTGCCGACCTGCTTGCCGGGACCTCCACCGAGCACCTGATCGTCCTGCTCGTCGATGGGCTGGGATCGCTGCAGCTCCAGGAGCAGGCCGACGGTGCGCGGCACCTCGCCGGGATGACCGATCTGGGTTCCCTGTCGGCACCGTTCCCGTCCACGACCTGCGTCTCACTGACCTCGCTGGGCACCGGGCTGCCCCCGGGGATGCATGGCATCGTGGGCACCACGTTCCGCCTGGACGACGGGTCGGTCCTCGCCCCGCTGTCCTGGGGCACCGAGCCCAACCCGATCGCAACCCAGCCGGAGCCCACGATCCTGGAGCGCGCTGCGGCCGCGGGGGTGCAGGTCACCTCCGTCGCCCCCGCGGCGCACCGCTCCAGCGGGCTCACACGGGCCGCGCTACGTGGCGGCGAGTACGCGGGTGCTGAGAGTGCGCGCGGCCGGGTCCGGGCCACAGCGCGCGCGCTGGCCTCCGCCCGGGCCGGCGGCCGACGCAGCCTGACCTACGTGTACTGGCCGGACCTCGACAAGGCGGGTCACGTCCATGGGGTCGACTCCGGGCAGTACCGCAGCGCGCTGGGCCAGGTCGACTCCCTCGTGGCGGGTCTGCTCGAACTGACCGTCGGCGATGCTGAACTGGTGGTGACTGCCGACCACGGCATGGTCGACGTGCCCGATGACCGACGGCTCGACATCGAGGGCATCCCGGCGCTGCGGGCCGGTGTCGTCACGATCCTGGGCGAACCCCGGGTCCGACACGTGTACGCGGAACCGGGTGCGGCACCCGAGGTGCACCGGAGATGGACCGACGAGCTGGGATCCAGGGCGACCGTGCGCACCCGCGACGAGGTGGGCCAGCTCCTGGGCCCGGTCGATGACTGGTACTCCGACCGGATCGGGGACGTCGTAGCCATCGCCGATGATGACTGGGCGTTGGCATCCGCGCGCATCGATCGTGTCGTCTCGGGCCTGCGTGGCCAACATGGCGGCCTCACTGCGGCGGAGGTCCTGATCCCGCTGCGTGCCTCGTGGACGCCCGCTGCGGCCCGCGGCTGACCCCTAGCTCGAGGGGGTGCCCGGACCCGGCCCGAAGAGGATGTCGTCGAAGCTCGGCACGCTCGGCCTGCGGCCGGTGCGGTGCACGGTGTTGGGGGTGGCGACGAGCCCGGACCCATCGGAGTCCGCAGGCTCGGACAGCCCCGACTCATCGGCATCGTCGACCACCTCGGCGTCAGGGGCCTCCCCGTCCTGGGGCCGCTCCCCGTCCTCAAGGTCCTGGCTCGCCGCCGGCTCCAGCTCCTCGGACACGTCCTGGCTGTCGTCGTCAGCCTCGGCACCCTGCTCGGCCTCGTCGAACTCGTCATCAGGGCGCAGTTCGTCGCTGGTGTCGGCTGCGTCGTCCGACGTCGCATCCTTCGCCCTGCCCCAGGCGGGGACGGAGGTCACGATCGGCGTCGGCTCGACGTCCTCGTCGTCCTCGTCATCCTGGGACAGCGGAGCGACGGTGGCCAGTGTCGGCCGCGAGGCAGCAAGGTGCAGGGGCGCCTCCGGATCGATGGCGGACAGCGACCGGGCGTTGTCGTCCACCACGGTCATGGTGCGGCTGCCGCTGTCATAGGTCCAGGTCGCCACATGCGTGTTCGGTGAGATGGGGAACGTGACGATCACGACCCATGTGCCGTCATCGCGACGCCATGCGTCCCACACGACGTCCTCGGGATCCACGCCCTCGGACTCCAGGCGCTCCACCACGAGGTCGCCGAGCTCGATGTCCCCTCCGGGTCGGCGCAGCTCGGTGGCCTGCGCCTGCTCGGCAACCCAGGCACGCTCGGTCAGGACGGGGCCCTCGAAACGGCGGATGTGCTCCAGGGGCAGGCCGCTGGCCGCTGCCACGTCCTCGGCTGTGGCGCCCGACCTGATCCTGGCCTGGATCTCGCGGGGCCGCAGGACCCCGGCCTGCTCGATCTCCACCTGGCCGATACGCGCGCGGTCACGGCGCACGGCGGCCTCGATCCGTTCGTCGATGGCAACCGACCATTTCTGCCCGTCCTTGCCCACAAGGACCAACGTGGTGCCGTCGGGGGACAGGCCATCGAACTTCAACTCGCGCATCGCACTCCTCCAGTTGCCACGTCGGCGGGCCACATTCTGCCCCACGGGGGCTCCTGCTGTGGCTGGAGCGGGTCATGTCGGCAAGGATCGGGGCTGTGGATGCATTTCTCGTCGTGTCGTTCGGCGGCCCCGAGGGCCCCGACGATGTCGTTCCCTTCCTCGAGAACGTGACCCGCGGGCGCGGTATCCCGCGCGAACGACTCGTGGAGGTTGGGGCGCACTACGCACACTTCGGCGGCGTATCGCCCATCAACGCGCTGAACCGGGACCTCGTCCAGGCGCTCCGCGGCGAGCTGGCCGCTCGGGACCTCGACGTGCCCGTCCTGTGGGGCAATCGCAACTGGGATCCCTACCTGGCTGACGCACTGGCGGAGGCTCGTGACCTCGGGGTCACGCGGGTGTTCAGCTTCCTCACGTCCGCGTACTCGTCGTACTCGGGGTGCCGCCAGTACCGGGAGAACCTGTTCGACGCCCTGAGCGAGGTGCAGTCCCGGCCGCCTGGATCCGGTGGCTCGAGCTCCTGGACCCCGGAGGTCCACAAGCTGCGGACGTACTTCAACCACCCCGGATTCCTCACGTGCATGATCGACTCGACTCGACGAAGCCTGGCGGAGCTGCCCGAGGGCAGCCGCCTGGTCTTCACCACCCACTCGATCCCGATCGCCGATGCGCAGCGCTGCGACTACGTGGCCCAGCATGAGGACGTCGCCGCCACGATTGCCGAGGCCCTGGGCCGTGCGGGTCAGTGGGACCTGGTCTACCAGTCACGGTCGGGCGCACCGCACGTCCCGTGGCTGGAACCCGACATCGGCGACCATCTTGAGGCGCTGTCCCGGGCCGGGGCACCGGGGGCGGTGATGGTGCCGATCGGGTTCGTCAGTGACCACATGGAGGTGATCTGGGACCTCGACACTGTTGCCACCGACGTCGCCCGCGCCGTCGGGCTGCCCGTGGCTCGCGCCGCGACAGCCGGCACGGACCCACGATTCGTGGCCATGGCAGTGGACCTGTTCGAGGAGTCCAGTGGGCTCGCGGCCGGCGAGGTCGTCGACCGTCCCGCCCAGGGCGCGCTGGGGCCCCGGGCGGTGCCCTGCGCGGCGGGCTGCTGCCCGAATCCGCGTGCCCCACGTCCTGCGCTGTGCGGATCAGACCTGTGACGCCCGACGCGCCGGGGCCGCAGACGCCCGGCCAGGCGCTCCGCCCGGACCTGGGCCTGGTCCACGAGCTCCTTGACGTCGCCTGGTTCGCTGCGCGTGGGGCCGGGGACCTGTTGCGAGCCGGCCGGGGTGACCCCCTGACGGTGACCACGAAGTCGACGCGCACCGACATCGTCACACAGATGGACACCGCAGCTGAGGCCCATGTGGTGGCCACGATCCTTGCCGCGCGACCCGAGGACGGCCTGCTCGGTGAGGAGGGCGCCGATCGTGGGGGGACCACCGGAGTGCGCTGGGTCATCGACCCGTTGGACGGCACCGTGAACTACCTCTACGGCCAGCCCGGGTGGGCGGTCAGTGTCGCCGCGCAGGTGGACGGCCGCACTGAGGTGGGTGTCGTGGACGTGCCGATGTATGACGAGACCTTCGTGGCGGTGCGCGGACAGGGGGCCGTCCTCGTCCGCGACGGCCTCGTGGAGGTACCCCGGCCCGGGGCGCCCGAGGACCTGGCCAGGGCCATGGTGGCCACGGGCTTCGGGTATGCCCGCGAGCGGCGGATCGCGCAGGCACGCGCCCTGGCCAGCGTGCTGCCGGTGGTCCGCGACATCCGCCGGGCCGGCGCGGCCGCGGTCGACCTGTGCTGGACGGCCGCCGGACGGGTCGACTGCTACTACGAGCGTGGCCTGCAGCCGTGGGACATGGCCGCCGGGCTGCTCGTGGCCACTGAGTCAGGCCTGACTGCTGGCGGACCACCTGGCGCGGACCCCTCCGGTGACCTCGTGTGGTTGGCTCCCGCGCACCTGGCCGCCGAGTTCAGCGAACTCCTGGCGCGCGCAGGCGCCCACCTCGATTGAGTCGCGCCGGGCGGACCCGGGTGTTCAGCCGATGCGCCGCAGCCCGGCGTTGTACCGGTGCGCATTCGCGACGTAGGTGGCCACCGCGTGGGCGATGACTCCCGCGGGCACGGCGTCCGGCCTGATCCGCGCAGGAACGCCCATGGCCATCGCCCCGCTGGGCACCTCCGTGCCCGGGGACACCAGCGCCGCAGCTGCCACGAGGGCTCCGGAGCGCACGACAGCCCTGTGCAGGACCACGGAACCTGAGCCGACGAGGCTGTCGTCCTCGATGGTGCAGCCCTCCAGGTGGACCTTGTGACCAATCACACACCGTGCACCGATGAGCGTGTCGAGGTCCTCGGTGCAGTGCACGACGCTGCCATCCTGCACGGAGGTCTGGTCCCCGACCATGACACAGCCGGAATCGCCACGGAGCACCGCGGTGGGCCAGATCGATGCCTCGGCCCCCACAGTCACATCCCCGATGATGACCGCATCCGGGTGGACGAAGGCCGTCGGATGGATGGTCGGCGTACGATCACCGATGGCATAGAGAGCCATCTGTTCCTCCTGTCATCGGCCAACTCGGCCGTGTCCATGGTGCAGTGGACACCATCATGCGGCACAATGCGCGGGCGGCGCGGGCATAAACGCCAGCCGTCCGGATGTTGCACATATCCGAACGCCACCCATTGAGGGGGAGGACAGGCCATGGCCACCGACTACGACGCGCCTCGCAAGACTGACGACGATCTCGCCGAGGACAGCATCGAGGAGCTGAAGGCTCGACGCGTCGACAAGGCTGCCTCGACGGTCGACGTCGACGAGACAGAACTCGCCGAGAACCTCGAGCTGCCCGGTGCCGACCTCTCGGACGAGAGCCTGAGCGTGCGGGTGCTTCCGCGACAGGCGGACGAGTTCACCTGTGCGCGCTGCTTCCTGGTCCACCACCGCAGCCAGCTCGGCGGAGAGCTGGAGGGCCTGCCGGTCTGCCGGGAGTGCGCGGCCTGACCTCGGGTCAGTCGTCCACCGAGTCCAGCATCTTGCGGACCATGATCTCGATCGACGCGATCACGGCAGCCATCCCGGCGGACCACAGGATGCGGGCCAGCACAGGAGCCTCAGTGTTGGCGATCACGGGTGCGGGCTTGCCGGTGCTGGCCTCGTAGCCCTTCATCAGGGCCTTGCGCACGACCAGCGTCGTCCCCATCGTGATGAGGGGGGCGACGGCGTGGGCCATGTTCCGGCTCGGGGTCGGGTTGGCAGCGGGGACTGAGGTCATGGCGACAGACTGCCACGGGCAGACTCGATCGCGCTCGCCAATCGACGGGGATGCCGGGATGCGATCAGCCACGTGTGGTGCGGATCCTCAGGATCGATCACCTCGAGCACCACGGCACCGGGGCCGACCCCCGGTCGCAGCAGCAGGTGGGCGCTGGGGTCGCCCGCGGGGCCGCGGGCAGCGCGGGCCTGGTCGGCGTCCAGGGCAAGCACCCTTCCGGTGAACTCCCATTCGAGGAAGGCCCGACCAGCGTGGAGTCCGTCCTCGGTGACGCGGACCCTGGCCGCGGACCGAGCGATCAGCAGTGCGGCGCCCACGCCACCCACAAGGGCGACGCTCCAGCCTGCCTCAGGGCCCACGGCGCTGCCGTAGGCGATGGCGAGCGCCCCGATCATCGCGACAGCCAGGACCCACACGGTCGGTCCCGGCCACAGGCGTTGCGTGTAGCCCGACTGCGGGCCGGATTGCTCATCGGTCACGACCCCCACTCTCGCATCCCAGGCTCGCGATCGTGCGTCCTGGTGGCCCGGCGCGGCACACCCACCAGAACGGGTGCGGGTGGCTGGTCGGTAGGGTGCCCAGAGCCATCTGACCGAGGAGCCTGCGGTGATCGAACCCCAACCTGTCGGACCCGCGACGACTCCCGGGCCTGATGCGATCCTGCCTGAACGAAGCCCGGATGCTGCGCCACCGGGAACCCTCATCGGCTCGCACTACGCTCAGTGCTTCGGCTGTGGCGATGACCATCCCAGCGGGCTGCACATGCAGGTGACCGCTGGGCAGGGACTCACGCTCTCGGCATCCTTCGACGTCGGCACCGCCCACCAGGGTGCCCCCGGCCTCGCCCATGGCGGGGTGCTCACGGCCGCAGCTGACGAGGTGCTGGGAGCGCTGAACTGGTTGCTCATGCGCCCAGCGGTGACTGCGCGCCTGGAGACCAACTTCGTGCGCCCCGTGCCCGTGGGGACAGTGCTGGACATGCAGGCGCGCATCACGGGAGTGGCCGGTCGCAAGGTCTTCACCGCCGTCGTGGCACACATGGGCCCCGGAGGACCCGTCGCGCTGACAGCCTCAGGGTTGTTCATCCAGGTGCAGGTGGGGCACTTCCGGTCCCACGGACGCATGCAGGAGGTCGCCGCGGCGATCGCTGCGGGCGACGCCGGACCACCGGCGGAGATGAACCCATGACCGACGTCCTGATCCAGCGGTTGGACCCGGACGTGCCGATCCCGGGCTACGAGCACCCGGGCGACGCGGGAGTGGACCTGGTCACCACTGTGGATGCCACCCTGGCCCCGGGCGAGCGGGCGCTGCTGCCCACCGGGATCGCCATCGCGCTCCCGCCGGGCCACGCCGCGTTCGTCCATCCCCGCAGTGGTCTGGCGGCCAGATTCGGAGTCTCGATCGTCAACTCGCCGGGCACGGTCGATGCCGGGTACCGCGGCGAGATCAAGGTCAGCGTCATCAACCTCGATGCCGCGACCCCGGTGGTCTTCCATCGGGGCGACCGCATCGCCCAACTCGTCGTCCAGGAGGTCGTCCGGGTCCGCTTCCACGAGGTGGCGCACCTGCCGGGATCGGCGCGTGGGGCCGGGGGATTCGGTTCCACCGGGGGTCACGCCGCGGGGTAGCCTGTCTCACCTGTGCACCACCCACCAGGAGGCTCCCATGGCCAGGTTCCGCCGCCGATCCTCGGGCGAGGGCGACGCCGCGTCGCTCGACGCTGATGTCGACCTCGACGCGATGGGTGAGGATGGCGGCCCGGAGTCCGAGGACTCATCGGAGACGTCGGAGTCGGGCTTCGATCGCAGCCATGGCCCCTTCGACGAGTCCGAGGTGGAGCTGGCCGACGGGGATCTCGTCCGCGTGAACCTGGGTTCGCTGCTCATCCCGGGCCTGCCGGGCGTCGGCGTCCAGGTCGAGGCTGATCCGACCACGCAGGAGGTCCGTGCCGTCACCGGGGTCGGTGATCAGGCGGCGGTCCAGCTCCAGGCATTCGCTGCTCCCCGTTCCGAGGGGTTGTGGGACGAGATCCGCGCCGAGATGCTCGCGGAGCTTGCCGCCACTGAGGGCGCCGAGGTGGCCGAGGGCATCGGGTCGTTCGGCCCGGAGGTGAAGGGGGTGCTTCCGGGGCGCACAGCCGAGGGCAAGCCCATCCGGCAGCCCGTGCGGTTCGTGGGCATCGACGGCCCCCGGTGGTTCCTGCGTGTGGTGTTCCTGGGCCGGGCGGCGGTGGAGCCCGACCCGGAGGATGCTCTGCACCAGCTTGTCCGCGAGACGATCGTGGTGCGTGGTGACTCCGCGATGCCGCCACGCGATCCACTGCCACTGACACTGCCGCCGGATGCGGTGAGCTCTGACGAGCTCGATGAGGACGAGGTCCTCGAGGACGACGAGGACGGCGACGAGCGGTTCTCCGACCTCGACCCCTTCGAGCGGGGCCCGGAGATCACCGAGACACGTTGAGTCGGCTGACCCGTCCCAGGTCCGCACGTTTCCTGAGATGTCCCGGTCAGTGGGGATCGCCGGTATCCTGACGACGTGTCGACAACAGGTGCGGTGCGCAGGATCGGCGCCAGCCTGGGCAAGACCAAGGCCCAGCAGCAGGCCGATGAGCTGCAGGGCGCTTCCAGCGCTGCGGGTGCCACCCCGATCGCCTCGTGCCGTGGCGGCGAGCTCACGACCGTCGCTGGTGTTCTGCGGTCCGTGACGCTGAGGCCCCGCAACACAGT
Source organism: uncultured Actinomycetes bacterium (assembly GCA_963697345.1). GTDB lineage: Bacteria > Actinomycetota > Actinomycetes > S36-B12 > CAIYMF01 > Prado023. Next base: position 641,946 of record CAVONS010000008.1, read on the forward strand.
TCCCGCTGTCGAGGCCGTGCTCTACGACGGGTCCGGCCAGGTGCGGCTCGTGTGGCTCGGACGACGCCAGATCGCGGGCATCTCCCCGGGGCGCTCCCTCTCGGTCACGGGGCGGATCACCTGCAACGAGACCGACCCGACGATCTTCAATCCCCGCTACGAGTTGCGTGAGGTGCGCTCGACATGACCGACCCGCATCCGGAGCAGCGCACCGGGAGTTCGGCCGCGCACGGAACTGGCCTGGACCCCGAGGAGCTGGGCGTCGATCGCGCGATGCTCGACAAGGCCATCGGCGGGTGGCGCGGCATGATCGACTCCGGCGTCCCGGCCGGGGTCTTCGTGGCCGCCTACCTGCTCACCTCGCAGCAGCTGCGGCCCTCGCTGATCGCGGCCCTGGTCTCCGGCGCGGTCATCGCCGTGGTCCGACTGGCCCGTCGTGAGTCGCTGCAGCAGGTCGTGGCTGGCTTCTTCGGTGTCGCGATCTCGGCCTTCGTGGCCACACGCACCGGGCGGGCTGAGGACTACTTCCTGGTCGGCATCCTGATCAACGTGGCCTACCTGCTGGCCTACGCGATCTCCAGCGCCCTTCGCTGGCCCCTGCTTGGCGTCGTCGTCGGGTACGTCCGCGGTGATGCCACGGGGTGGCGGTCGGACCCCCGGCAGTACCGGGCCTACGCCACCGCGTCGTGGATCTGGGCGGGCATGTTCGCCATTCGCCTCCTGGTCCAGCTGCCGATGTACTTCGCCGGAGCGGTCGGCATGCTCGGGGTGGCCAAGCTGGTCATGGGATGGCCCATGTTCCTGCTCGCGGCCTACCTGAGCTACCAGATCATCCATCCCGTCCTGCGCGACGTCGACGCGGCCGCTGCCGCGGAGGCGTCCTCAGGGCTGGAGCCCGACCCCGCCTGATCCACCCAGCAGTGCTCGGGGCACTCAGGGGGAGAGCAGGGTCTGGATCGACTCCTCCTGGTCCGGCGCAGACACGAAGAGCAGCTCGTCACCGCTCTCGAGGGGATCGTCGGGGCTCGGGGCGATCACCTGCTGGCTGCGCAGGATGGCCACCAGGGACGTGTCCGGTGGCCAGGAGACGTCGCCGACCCGTGATCCGACGACGGGTGAGTCAGCCGCAAGGGTGAGTTCGACGAGGTTGGCGTTGCTCTGCCGGAACGTGAACAGCCGCACGAGGTCGCCGACCGTGACAGCCTCCTCAACGAGGGCCGAGAGCATCTGCGGAGTCGAGACCGCCACGTCAACGCCCCAGGCCTCGTTGAACAGCCACTCGTTCTTGGGGTGATTGACACGCGCGACCACGCGTGGCACCCCGAACTCCGTCTTGGCCAGCAGCGCCACCACGAGGTTGACCTTGTCGTCACCCGTGGCGGCCACCACGACCTGGCAGGTCTGCAGCTGGGCCTCCTCCAGTGCCGAGAGCTCGCAGGCATCTGCGCAGAGCACATGTGCGCCCTCCACGACGCCCACCTGGGCGATGTCGGGCTCCTTGTCGACCAGCAGGATCTCGTGACCGTTGTGCAGCAGCTCGCGGGCGATGGCCTTGCCGACCTTGCCCGCCCCCGCGATGCAGACCCTCATCGACGTCCCTCCGGTGCCGCCTGGAATACCTCCTGGATGTGCTCCTCATCCTCACGATGAAGCAGCACGTGGACGATGTCGCCGTCCTGGAGCACGGTCTCGCGGGTGGGCAGCAGCGCCACCCCGAACCGGGTCAGGAACGCGATGCGGGCTCCTGTGGTGTCCTGCAGGTCGTGCACGAGCCGGCCGACCCAATCAGTGTGCACGGGCATCTCCGCGAGTGCGATCGTGCCGCTCGGATCGGTCCACTCCTCCTGCGCACCGCGGGGCATGAGCCGGCGCAGCATCTGGTCGGTGGACCACGCCACGCTGGCCACGGTCGGGATCCCGAGCCGCTGGTAGACCTCAGCCCGTCGGGGGTCGTAGATGCGCGCCACGACGTTCTCCACACCGAAGGTCTCGCGTGCCACCCGGGCCGCGATGATGTTGGTGTTGTCCCCGCTGCTGCAGGCCGCGAAGGCCTGGGCGTGGGCGATACCGGCCTCGATGAGGGTGTCTCGGTCGTAGCCGACGCCCACCACCGTCGCGCCGCCGAAATCGGGGGAGAGCTTGCGGAAGGCTTCGGCGTCCAGGTCGATGATTGCCACGCTGTGACCCTGGCGGTCCATGGTCTGAGCGAGGGCTGAACCGACACGTCCGCAGCCGAGGATCACGATGTGCACGGCTCGAACGCTACACGCGGCTCGCATGCTGGCGCACTGTGCGTAGCATTCACCCACGTGGGAACCTTCTCCGACGCGGCCAAGCGGCTGCTGTTCGGCCGTGCACTGCACACCAACCAGCTGGGCGAGACGCTTCTGCCCAAGCGCATCGCACTGCCGGTCTTCGCCTCCGACGCCCTGTCGTCCAACGGGTACGCCACGCAGGAGATCCTGCTCGTGCTCTCGCTCGGCGGCTTCACGATGTACCAGTACGCCCCGTGGGTCGGTGCAGCGGTCATCCTCGTGTTCCTCGTGGTTGTCACGTCCTACCGCCAGAACGTGCACGCCTACCCGTCCGGTGGTGGCGACTACGAGGTCGTGGCCACGAATCTCGGGCCACGTGCCGGGGTCTTCGTGGCCAGCGCGCTCATGGTCGACTACGTGCTCACCGTGGCCGTGTCGATCTCCTCGGCCGTGGCCAACGCCTCGTCGGCGATCCCCTTCATCGGGCGCCACAGCGTCGCCCTGGCCATCGTGCTGGTGGTCCTGCTGGCCCTGGGCAACCTGCGTGGGGTGCGCGAGTCCGGGACGGCCTTCGCGATCCCCACCTATGCGTTCATCTTCGCCATCTTCAGCATGCTCATCTGGGCGGCGGTCCGCCTGGTGCGCGGTGACACCATGCTGGCCGAGTCGGCCGGATGGGAGATCGAGCCGGTGGCCAACTTCGGCGGCGCAGCGCTGGTCTTCCTGGTCGCGCGTGCCTTCTCGTCGGGCACGACCGCGCTCACCGGGATCGAGGCCATCAGCAACGGCGTGCCCGCCTTCCAGAAGCCCAAGAGCCGCAACGCCGCCACGACCCTGGCACTGCTGGGCGCTATCGCGATGACGATGTTCGCCGGGATCACCTGGCTGGCGATCACGACGAAGGTGAAGGTCGCCGAATCCACCGACCTGCTGATCGGCGCGCCGCCCGGGACCGAGCAGAAGACCGTCATCGCCCAGGTGGCCCAAGCGGTCTTCTCGGACTTCCCGGTCATGTTCGTGGTGGTCTCGGTGGCCACCGCGCTGATCCTCGTCCTGGCGGCCAACACCGCCTTCAACGGCTTCCCGGTGCTGGGGTCGATCCTGGCTCGCGACGGCTACCTGCCCCGCCAGCTGCACACACGCGGCGACCGGCTGGCCTTCAGCAATGGCATCATCACCCTGGCCGCCCTGGCCGCGTTCCTGATCTACATCTACTCCGCCAACGTCTCGGCGCTGATCCAGCTCTACATCATCGGGGTGTTCGTCTCCTTCACCCTGAGCCAGCTGGGCATGATCCGGCACTGGAACCGGCACCTGCGCAGCGAGGCGGACGCCGGTGAGCGCGCCCGCATGAAGCGCAGTCGCGTCGTGAACGGCGTCGGCTTCTGCATGACCGCCAGCGTCCTGGTCATCGTGCTGACCACCAAGTTCACCCACGGTGCGTGGATCGTGTGCGTCGCGATGCCGATCCTGTACCTGATCATGGTCTCGATCCGCAGGCACTACGACCGTGTGGCCATCGAGCTGGTGGCCGGGGACAGCGAGTCGGTCGTCCTGCCCAGCCGCGTGCACGCCATCGTGCTGGTGTCCCGGATCCACAAGCCGACCCTGCGGGCGCTGGCCTATGCCCGGGCCACCCGGCCGACCGTCCTGGAGGCGGTCACCGTCGACGTCGACGACGACAGCACGGCGGCGCTGATGGCCGAGTGGGACCGACGCCACATCCCCGTGGCCCTCAAGGTGCTCGACTCCCCGTATCGGGAGATCACACGCCCGGTGGTCGAGTACGTCCGTGGGATCGGACGCTCGTCGCCGCGGGACCTCGTCTGCGTGTATGTCCCCGAGTACGTCGTCGGCCACTGGTGGGAGCAGCTCCTGCACAACCAGAGCGCCCTTCGTCTGAAGAGCCGGCTGCTGTTCTCGCCCGGGGTCATGGTGGTCAGCGTTCCGTGGCAGCTGCTCTCCAGCGAGCGGGTGGCCGACGAGCCAGAGGCCCTTGCCCCGGGGGCGCTGCGCCGTGGCGTGCCCGATGCTGAGACGGCCGAGGCATTCGTCGCCGGCGAGATGGACTCCGGTCCATCGAACAGGTGAGCGCCGATCTGGCCCCGGGCGACCACGTGGTCGTCGAGGTCGGAGCCGTCGCCCACGGTGGGCACTGCGTGGCGCGCCATGAAGGTCGAGTGCTGTTCGTGCGCCACGGGCTGCCCGGCGAGACGGTGCGGGTCGAGATCACACAGATCGGGAGGAAGGGCCGGTTCCTGCGCGCAGACGTCGTCGAGGTCCTCACGGCCAGTCCCGATCGACGCCCAGCGCCCTGTCCCGTGGCCCGCTCCTGTGGCGGGTGCGACTGGCAGCACGCGACGGTCCCGGCCGCCCGGCGGCTCAAGGAGCAGGTCGTCCGGGAGGCCATGTCCCGTTTTGCCGGGATCGACCTGGGGGCGGACTTCGTCGTGCTGCCCGTCGCAGACCCCGATCAGTCCGCGTCCTCGAGCTACCCCGAGGGCCTCGGGTGGCGCACTCGGGGGACGCTCAGCGTCGATCCGACGGGGGCGGCGGGCTTCCTCGGCCACCGCTCCCACACGGTGATCGCCGGCGGCCAGTGCCCGCAGCTGCACCGGGGGCTTGCCCCGCTGGACCTGTTCGGTCGCAGCTGGCAGCCAGGCACCCGTGTGGCGTTCGTCGCGCCGTCGGTGGGGGAGCCGCACGCATTCGACACCGCCGCACCCCCGGACGAGCCGATCATCGAGCGGGCCGGGGGACGCACCTGGGCGGTTGCCCCGGACGGCTTCTGGCAGGTCCACCCGGGTGCTGCCCAGGCGCTGGTCTCGCAGGTGCGCAACCTGTTGGCGCCGAAGCCGGGGGAGCGGCTGGTGGACCTGTACGCCGGTGTGGGGCTCTTCGGCCTGAGCCTGGCCGAGGGCGCCGGCGGAGAGCTGGATGTCACGCTCGTGGAGGGCGACCGGCGCGCCTGCGAACTCGCGGGCATCAACGCTGGGGACCAGGCCGCCTCCATCGTCCGCGCCAACGTCGAGCGGTGGGCTGGGCGGCCCGATGCGCTGCAGGGTGCCGATCTGGTGGTGCTGGACCCACCGCGGACGGGAGCCGGCGCAGTGGTCACCGGCGCCATCACCGCGGCCCGCCCACGAGCCGTTGCCTACGTGGCCTGCGATCCGGTGGCCCTGGCCCGTGACGTCGCCACCTTCGCCGAGGGCGGCTACGCACTCAGTGAACTCGTGGCCCTCGACCTGTTCCCGACAACCCACCACGTCGAATGTGTGGCGCTGCTCCAGCCCAGGTGATATCTTGACATCAAGATACTTTCCGCGCTGGGGGACGCGGTGGATGGGCAGGCGCGATAGCCTTCTGCCCGGTCTCGAGGAGGAGTCAGGATGACGAGCATGGACAGCTTCGGAGCACGCGGCACGATCGATGTGGGCGGCGCGACACACGAGATCTTCCGGATCTCGGCAGTACCGGGAGCCGCTGAGCTGCCCTTCACCCACAAGGTCCTGCTGGAGAACCTGCTGCGCACCGAGGACGGTGCCAACGTCACGGCCGAGCAGATCCGCACCCTCGGCGCCTGGGACCCCGACGCGGAGCCGACCGACGAGATCCAGTTCACCCCGGCGCGCGTCATCATGCAGGACTTCACCGGTGTGCCCTGTGTGGTCGATCTGGCCACCATGCGCGAGGCCATGAAGGACCTCGGCGGTGACCCGTCGAAGATCAACCCCCTCGCCCCGGCCGAGCTCGTGATCGACCACTCCGTCATCGCCGACTTCTTCGGCACCGCCGACTCCGCCACCCGCAACGTGGCCCTCGAGTACGAGCGCAACCGGGAGCGCTACCAGTTCCTGCGCTGGGGCCAGTCCGCCTTCGACGAGTTCAAGGTCGTCCCGCCGGGCACAGGCATCGTGCACCAGGTCAACATCGAGGCGCTGGCACGCGTCGTCATGGTCCGCAACGGGCAGGCCTACCCCGACACCTGCGTGGGCACCGACTCGCACACCACGATGGTCAACGGGTTGGGTGTCCTGGGCTGGGGCGTGGGCGGCATCGAGGCCGAGGCCGCCATGCTCGGCCAGCCGGTGAGCATGCTCATCCCGCAGGTCGTCGGCTTCAAGCTGACCGGTGAGCTGCCCCAGGGCGCCACCGCCACGGACATGGTCCTCACGATCACTGAGATCCTGCGCAAGCACGGTGTCGTGGGCAAGTTCGTCGAGTTCTTCGGCGACGCCGTGGCCGGGGTGCCGCTGGCCAACCGCGCGACGATCGGCAACATGAGCCCGGAGTACGGCTCGACGGCTGCGATCTTCCCGATCGACGACGAGACCCTGCGCTACCTGCGGCTGACCGGACGCACCGAGGAACAGGTCGCGCTCGTGGAGGCGTACTGCAAGGAGCAGGGCCTCTGGCACGACCCGTCCGTGGAGGCTCGCTACACGTCCGTGATCGAGCTCGACCTGTCCACGATCGTGCCGTCCCTGGCCGGGCCGAAGCGCCCGCAGGACCGGGTCGCCCTCACCGACGCGAAGTCCAGCTTCACGGATGCGCTCGGGTCCTACACCGCTGATCCCGGCGCCATCGCCACGCTGACGATCGACGAGCAGGAGATGACGATCGGCCATGGTGCGGTGGTGATCGCGGCGATCACGTCGTGCACCAACACCTCCAACCCGTCGGTGATGGTGGCGGCCGGTCTGGTGGCCCGCAACGCCGTGGAGCGCGGCCTGACGAGCAAGCCGTGGGTGAAGACCACCCTGGCCCCGGGCTCGAAGGTCGTCTCGGACTACTACGACCGGGCCGGGCTCACCCCGTACCTGGACAAGCTCGGATTCGACATCGTCGGCTATGGGTGCACCACCTGCATCGGCAACTCCGGCCCCCTGCCCGAGGCCGTCTCGGCGGCCGTGAACGAGGCCGACCTCGCTGTTGTGTCGGTGCTCTCGGGCAACCGCAACTTCGAGGGCCGGATCAACCCGGACGTGAAGATGAACTACCTGGCCTCACCACCACTGGTCGTGGCCTATGCGATCGCCGGCCGGATGGACCTGGATCTGACCACCGAACCGCTGGGAACGGATCCCTCGGGCCAGCCGGTGTACATGGCCGACCTCTGGCCATCGCCCGCGGAGGTGCAGTCCGTCATCGACTCAGCCATCGATGCCGACATGTTCGCCTCGCGCTACGCCGATGTCTTCGCAGGCGACGAGGCCTGGCAGTCCCTGCCGACGCCTGAGGGGGACACCTTCGAGTGGGCCGATGACTCGACCTACGTTCGCAAGCCCCCGTACTTCGACGGCATGGGCGCCCAGCCCGACCCGGTCACCGACGTCGTCGGCGCCCGGGTGCTGGCCAAGCTCGGCGACTCGGTCACCACGGACCACATCAGCCCGGCCGGCTCGATCAAGCCCGACAGCCCAGCTGGCCGCTACCTCGCGGAGAACGGCGTCGAGCGCAAGGACTTCAACTCCTACGGCTCGCGTCGGGGCAACCACGAGGTCATGATCCGCGGCACCTTCGCCAACATCCGGCTGCGCAACCAGCTCCTCGACGACGTCGAGGGTGGCTTCACCCGGGACTTCACGCTCGAGGGGGCGCCGCAGTCGACGATCTACGATGCCGCACAGTCCTACGCGGCTGCGGGCATCCCGCTGGTGGTGCTGTCCGGCAAGGAGTACGGCTCGGGCTCGTCGCGCGACTGGGCAGCCAAGGGCACGGCCCTGCTCGGCGTGCGTGCCGTCATCGCGGAGTCCTACGAGCGCATCCATCGCTCGAACCTGATCGGCATGGGCGTCCTGCCCCTGCAGTACCCCCAGGGCCAGGACGCGGCGACCCTCGGCCTCGACGGCACCGAGGTCTTCTCGATCAGCGGCGTCACCGCGCTGAACGAGGCAGTGATCCCCCGGACGGTCTCCGTGCGCGCGGAGCGGGCCGATGGCTCCGCCGTGGAGTTCGAGGCGATCCTGCGGATCGACACCCCGGGCGAGGCCGACTACTACCGCAACGGCGGGATCCTGCAGTACGTGCTGCGCTCGCTGGTGCAGTAGCCCCTGTCAGGCGATCCCCACCCCTCCCGGAGCACACTGGACGTGGAGAGGTGGGGATCGGCATGAGCGACAGCAACGGCGCGGCAGCTGGTGGGGGAGCGATCTACGGGCTGGGCATGTTCGGCGCGTGGGTGTACTTCTGGCAGCAGGCTGACGGCTTCTGGGAGTACGTGCTGGCGGTGCTGCAGGGCTTCGTGTGGCCCGCCTTCATGGTCTACGAGCTGTTCGGCGCGCTGGGCGGCTGAGTCTCCCCTGACGGGCGCCTGCGGCAGGGGCGGCGACGACCTACATCTTGGGACGCCAGCGCTTGCCCTGCAGGGCCTCCTCGACGAGCCCGGCCTCCCGGAGCTGGGCCGCCAGGTGGGCGCCCTCCCTGCTCAGGGCCGCAAGGACCTCCTCGATGGCCTCCGGGGGCACACGTCCGGCGAGGTCCCGACGAGCGCCGGCGTAGGCCGTGCGAGCCGCCGTCAGGGAGGCTTCGGCGTGCACGTGGGCCAGCCGGGCCAGCACGACCGGATAGCGCCGCAGCACGGCGTGGGCGCGGTAGTCCGCAGGGCACAGGTCCAGCAACCACGCGACGACCCGGTCGTCGAACTCGGGCGATTCTGGATCCGGCACCGCACGCGGCCAACCGGGGGGCACAGTCACGACCACAGCCTAGGGTCGCGTCGCCGATGTGCCGAGCGCAGATCACTCCTAGACTGTGCTGACGACCATGCGACGAGGAGGCTGCCGTGGGTGTGCTGGAGGGCATCGACTCACCCGCGGACCTGCGCGCCCTGAGCCCGGGGCAGCTTGATGAGCTCGCCGAGGAGATCCGGGGGTTCCTCGTCGAGAAGGTCAGCAGGACCGGCGGGCATCTGGGGCCCAACCTCGGCGTCGTGGAGCTGACGCTGGCGCTGCACCGCGTGTTCGACTCGCCCAACGATGTGCTCCTCTGGGACACCGGGCACCAGTCCTACGTGCACAAGATCGTCACCGGGCGCCGGGATGACTTCGACCACCTGCGTCAGGCCGGCGGGCTCTCCGGCTATCCGTCGCGCTCCGAGAGCGTCCACGACGTGATCGAGAACTCGCACGCGTCCACCGCGCTGTCCTACGCCGATGGGATCGCCAAGGGCTTCGAGCAGGCGGGCACGCTCGGAACTCGGCACGTGGTGGCCGTGGTCGGTGACGGATCGTTGACCGGTGGGATGTCCTGGGAGGCGCTGAACAACATCGCGGACTCGCGCCGGCAGGTGATCATCGTCGTCAATGACAACGAGCGGTCCTACGCCCCGACCATCGGTGGCCTGGCGCGGCACCTGGACACGCTGCGCACGACCCGAGGCTACGAGCGCTTCCTCGACTGGGGCAAGGAGATCCTGAGTCATACGCCGGTGCTGGGCGCACCGCTGTACGAGGCGCTGCACGGCGTGAAGCGTGGAGTGAAGGACGTGGTGGCCCCCCAAGGGATGTTCGAGGACCTCGGCCTGAAGTACCTGGGGCCGGTCGATGGCCATGATCGCGCGTCCCTGGAGTCCGTGCTGGGAGCAGCGCAGCGCTACGACGGGCCCGTGATCGTCCATGCCATCACCCAGAAGGGCCGCGGCTACCCGCCCGCGGAGAACGACGAGGCCGACCGGTTCCATGGTGTGGGCGTCATCGATCCGGAGACCGGCATCCCCATCTCCAACGGCGGACCGACCTGGACCGGCGCGTTCGCCGAGGAGCTGGTGAGCATCGGTCATGAGCGTTCGGACGTCGTCGCGATCACGGCCGCGATGCTCAGCCCCACGGGCCTGGATCGGTTCGCCGCCGAGTTCCCGGACCGCACCTACGACGTCGGCATCGCCGAGCAGCACGCCCTCACCTCGGCCGCCGGGCTCGCGTTTGCGGGGCTGCATCCGGTGGTTGCCGTCTACGCGACCTTCCTGAACCGGGCCTTCGACCAGGTGCTCATGGATGTGGCGATGCACCGGGCGGGTGTGACCGTCGTGCTCGACCGGGCGGGCGTGACCGGGGATGACGGCGCCTCGCACAACGGCATGTGGGACCTGTCCATGCTCGCCCTCGTGCCCGGGATCCGGGTTGCCGCACCGCGCGACGAGCAGAGCCTGCGGCAGGCACTGCGCGAGGCCGTGGCCGTCTCGGATGCTCCGACGGTGGTGCGGTTCCCCAAGGGGCGCATGGTCGAGCCGTTGCCCGTGGTCTCGTCGAGCGCAGGATGCGACCTGCTGCACGACGACGAGGAGCCGCGGGTCCTCATCGTGGGGATCGGCAGCATGGCCGGGCCGGCCCGTGAGGCGGCCGCGAAGCTGTCGGCCGAGGGCATCGGCGTCGTCGTTGCCAGCCCCTTGTGGGTGACCCCGCTTCCCCTGGCACTGGTGGACCTGGCTGTGCAGGTGGGCCGCGTGGTCACCATCGAGGACAACGGCCTCGTGGGAGGGGTGGGTGCGACGTTGGTCTCCGCCCTTGCTGATCGTGGAGCCCAGATCCCCGTGTCCCGGCTCGGCATCCCGCAGGAGTTCCTCGACCACGCCGGGCGCCCGGCCATCCTGGAGCGTCTGGGCCTGACCGCGCAGGGGTGCGCGGAGGCTGCCCGGCACCTGCTCACCGAGTCTGGCTGATCCACGTGGTGGGGGGCTCTGGCCCGTCGGGGCGCGAGGACGCTGGGGGATCTGACGCCGAGCTCCTGCGTGACGTCTTCGAGCTGTCGCCTGCGGCGATCCTGCGCGTGGCCTACGTCGACGAACGACTCGGCGCGGTGATCGATGCCAACCCCGCAGCTGGACGCCTGCTCGCAGTGCCCAGCGACGAGCTCCGCGGTCGGCTGCTGTCCGAGCTCCTCCCGGCGGTGGCGGAGCGCGGCCGCACCGAGCCGGGCGCGGCCCAGTCTGCCGTCGCGATGCCTGGTGGGGACGGCACCGTGCGCTGGATCGCTGTGTCGACCACGCCCCTGCCGGCCCCGGCGCCGGGCGATGACCCGCGTGCGCTGGTCATCCTGCACGACGTCACCGAGCAGTGGAGCGCCCGCGACCAGCTGGACCGCAAGGCGCGCCACGATCCACTCACGGGCCTGATCAACCGCGGCGAGCTGCTCCACCGGCTGGGGTCGGTCGATCCGGCGTCCGGGGGGCCACTCGTGGGAGTCATCTACCTTGACCTCGACGGGTTCAAGATGGTCAACGACACCAGGGGTCATCAGGTGGGCGATGAGCTGCTGGTCGCCGTGGCCCGCAGGATCCGGGCCGTGCTGCGGCCCGAGGACTCCCTGGCGCGGATCGGCGGGGACGAGTTCGTGATCCTGTCCTCATCGGTTGTTGACTCACAGGACATCACGGCTGTCGCCGAACGTGTGCGGTCCACCCTCGACGAGCCGGTCAGTGTCGACGGACGGGCCCACCGCATCAGCATGAGTGTCGGTATCGCCCTGGCTCCGGCACGGCAGCTCGACCCTGACAACCTGCTGCGGCAGGCCGACATGGCCATGTACCGCGCGAAGGACGCAGGTCGGAACACCGTGCGCGTGCACTCGGTGGAGATGGACGAGGAGCTCGCCACCGCCGAGCTGATCCGGGAGGCGCTCGGCGTTGCGCTGGCGGTCGATCCGGCCGACCGGGGGGCACCTGACGCTGGGCTCGTGCTGCACTTCCAGCCGATCGTGGAGATCGCAAGCGGCCAGCTGGCCTACGTCGAGGCGCTGACGCGGCTGAGTCTGTCCGACGGCACGCTGGTCTACCCCTCCGAGTTCCTGCCCGTTGCGGCTCGCGCGGGTCTCAACGGCGCGCTCAGCGAGCGGGTGCTTCGGGAGGCGCTCCAGCAACGTGCACGATGGCGGGCCGCAGGCGTCGATGTCCCGGTGGGGCTGAACCTGGCACGGGGTCAGGTCTACTCCGCCTCCTTCGCCGGCGACGCCCTTCGCCTCATCTCCGAGCAGGGCGACACCCCCCGCGGCGTGGTCTTCGAGATGGGGGAGTTCGGGCTGCTGGAACCCACCGGCCCGGCACAGCTGACCCTGCGAAGGCTGCGGCAGTCCGGGATCGGCCTGGCGATCGACCACTTCGGGACGGGCTACTCGTCGCTGGGGGCACTTCGCTTCCTCGGACCACACCGCGTGAAGATCGACCGATCCTTCGTCGCCAGCGTCACCGACAGCCCGGCGGACCGTGCGATCGTCGCCGCGGCTGCCTCCGCCGCGCACGCCCTGGGTCAACGCGTGGTCGCCGAGGGCGTCGAGACCCCTGAGCAGCTCGAGGCGCTGTCCGCACTCGGGTGCGACGAGGCACAGGGATTCCTGGTGGCCCACGTCCTTCCCGCCGACGAGCTGGATCTGGCGTCGACGTCCTGGGCCGCGGGAACGCTGGCGCGCAGCGTGGCCGGCCAGTAGGTCAGCCGACGCCAGCTCTCACGGGCTGTCCGGGGGCCAGATGGCGTCCTCGAGGATCTGCGCGGTCAGTTCCACCTGCCATGGACGGGCTCCTGCGTCCAGCAGCCGCGGGGCCACCGAGCCCGGCTCCTGTGGTGGCTCCCACATCAGCCGGCGGACCAGGTCGGGGGTGACCATGTTCTCGACGGGCAGCGACAGTTCCTCGGCCCGCTCCTGCAGTGCGCTGCGGGCGCGGTCGAGCCGGGCGGCTGCGGCAGGGTCGCGCTGGGCCCATGCGCGGGGAGGGGGTGGGCCCTCGCCCCGGGTGGCGTGGGGAGGGAGCTCGGCCTCCGGCAGCGCCCATGCCTCGCGCAGGGCAGTCACCCAAACCTTCTGGTAGCGCGAGGCCCCCCGACCGTGGAAGTCCTTGAGCGCACGCAGGCCCGCCGCATCGCGCACCTGTGCCACCGCGACAGCCGCTATCGATGAGTCGGGCAGCAGCCGGCCAGGTGCGGTGTCCATGTCCTGGGCCAGGCCCTCGCGGGCGAACCAGAGGTACTCCACGAGCGCGAGGCCGCGCCGTGACCGGATCTTGTGGATCCCGGAGGTGCGCCGCCATGGATCCACCCGGGGCGCGGGCGGTGGGGCGTCGCGCACAGCGGCGAACTCCTGCTCAGCCCAGCCCAGCTTGCCGCCCTCCTCGAGGCGGGCCAGGAGGACCTCGCGCAGCTCGATGAGCACCTCGACGTCGAGGGCTGCGTACTCCAGCCAGGCCTCGGGCAGTGGACGACGTGACCAGTCGGCGGCTCCGTGCCCCTTTGCCAGCGACATCCCCAGCACCTCGGCCACCATCGGGCCCAGCCCCACTCGTGCCATGCCCAGCAGGCGCCCGGCCAGCTCCGTGTCGAACAGGGACGTGGGCGCCAGACCCAGCTCTGCGAGGCAGGGCAGGTCCTGGCTGGCCGCGTGCAGGATCCATTCCGGGCCCCGCAGCGCCTCGGACAGTCCAGGCAGCCCCGGGATGGCGCGCGGATCGATCAGGGCCGAACCGGCGCCCTCCCGACGGATCTGGATCAGGTAGGCGCTCTGCCCGTAGCGGTAGCCCGACGCTCGCTCGGTGTCGACCGCGACCGGACCGGTGCCGGCGGCCAACAGGGCCACGTAGTCGGCCAGCCCCTCGTCGGTCTCGATGAGCTCGGGAAGGCCATCACGCAGGGTCAGCGCAGGGAGTGGCGGTGGCTCCTCCGGCGCGACCGGGGTTGGCTCGGAGACGGCCGGGGAGTCAGACACACGCGTCACGGTACCCGGGGCCCGATCCAGTGGCGCACCCGGCGCGCAGGGCGCTCGGCCACGCAGTCAGGCCGAGACCCGGCCCCCTTCGGGCCGGAGCGTCGCGGACCCTCAGGCCACCACGCCGTGCCGGAAGCCGATGGCCACCATCTCGGCCCTGTCACCAGTGCCCAGCTTGCGCCCGATGCGAGCCAGGTGGCTCTTGACCGTCAGGGCCGACAGGCACAGGTCCTCGCCGATCTGGCGGTTCGTGTGTCCCTCGGCGACCTTCTGCAGCACCTGGACCTCACGTGCTGACATGGCGTCCACGCCATCGTCGCCCGCTGCGCCCAACGGGCCGAGCGCCTGCGCGCCGGCGAGGCGGGTCGGCGGAACGATGGCCGATCGCGCGCCGCAGCCGATGGCCTGTCGGACCAGCTCGGACTTGGTGCTCACGACCACGACTCGACGCCAGCCGATCGCGCGCAGCGCCCGCAGTTCCTCGCGGATCTGCGGGCCGGCGGCCTCGATGACGCACAGGTCGTGCTGCCCCGAGGGGCTGGGGATCTGTCCGCCGCGGGCCGTGGCCGCACGATGGACCGACGATGCCCCGAGGGAGCGCAGCCGCGGCGTCAACCCGGTGATGTGGGCGGCATCGATGCCCACGGTGAGCGCGGCGAACCGCCCTCGTGGCAGCGGGATGATCGGGACAGCTGTGCTCTGGGCGACGGTGATCATGGCACCTCCAGCGGCGCATTGCGTCAGGCAGTTGCAGCACCTATCGGACGTGCACGCCAAGCCCCTTGAGTGCCGTCCCCCTAACGAGTGACAGCGATCGGGCCGGATCGTCAGCCCCGAGGCCCGTCGGCCCGGTGGCCGGTCAGCTGCGCGGCCGAGGCAGCTGCGCGACTCCAGGAGGCAGCGGCATGAGCCCGGCTGCCTGCCCCAGCACCTCAGCCCAGGCATGCGCATGCGCCGCGAGATGTGGACCGTCCGGTGTCCAGGAGGCCCGGATCTCGATCTGCCCCTCCAGTGGGCGCTCCGAGATCTCGCCGAAGGACTCCGACGTCACGCGTGTCACCGTTCCCGAGATCTGCGTGTTGCCTGCACCTTGGGTCTCCAGCGCCTCGATGAGCCAGCTCCAGCCGACCTCAGCGAGCAGCGGGTCCGCGGCCATCTCGGGTTCGAGGGTCGCCTTGATGAAGGCCACGATCCGGAAGGTCCCGCCCCAGGACTCCTGACCCTCCGGGTCATGCAGGACCACGAGGCGGCCGTTGCCGAGATCCTCATCATCGATGACCACCTCGGCCGTCAGGGCGATCGCGTAGGGGGCAAGGCGCTGCGGTGCAGGCGCCTCCTCGAGCAGGACCTCAGGCCGGAGCTTGAGCTCACGCAGGGACGTCAGCGCGGTCCGGAAGTCCGCGGCCTCATCGCCGACGATCGCGTTCATGGATCGCAGGCTACGCCCTGAAACCTCCGATCGGAGGGAGGTCGGCGCCGGCGCAGGCTGTAGCCTCACGCCTCGTGGCTGCCCTGCTCGCACTCCTGTCCAGTGCCATGTGGGGCAGTGCCGACTACCTGGGTGGGCGGCTCTCACGGCGCAGGCACGTCCTGGTGGTCCTGGGCGGGACGCAGGCCGTGGGCCTGATCACCATGCTGATCGCGGCCACACTGACCCGGTCATGGGGCGCCCCCACCACCTATGCACCCTGGGCGGTCCTGGCCAGCCTCTCAGGGGCCACAGGGCTGGCCCTGTACTACCGAGCGCTGGCGATCGGCACGATGGGGGTCGTCTCCCCGATCGCCGCACTGGGTGTGCTGGTACCCCTGACCGCGGGGCTGGCCCAGGGCGAGCAGCCAACACCCCTGCAGGCTGCCGGGATCGTGCTGGCCCTCGTGGGTGTGGTCGCAGCCAGCGGTCCTGAGGTGCATGGCGACGCAGGGTGGGAACCGGTCCTGCTGGCCGGAGGCGCCGCCGTGTTCCTGGGAACGTCGCTGCTGGCCATCGCCCGAGGCAGCGAGTACAGCACCGTCATGACGATGACCACCATGCGCGCCGTCACCGTCGGCGTCCTTCTCCTCCTGGCACTGGCCCTGCGGCACCGGGTCTCGATCACCGCTGGCGAGGTACCGGGCTTCGTCGCCGTGGGCCTGCTGGACGTGGGCGCCAACCTCGCCTTCGGGCTGGCCTCCACCCTCGGGCTGCTGTCCCTGGTCAGCGTGTTCGGCTCGCTGTATCCGGTTGCCACGATCCTGTTGGCGCGCTGGTTCGACCACGAGCGCCTGCGCCCGGTCCAGGTGACCGGTGTGGTCCTGGCCCTCACCGGTGTGGCGGCGATCGCGGCCGGCTGATCGCCGCCCCTGGTGACGCCCGGGGTCCGGCTACTCGCCCGCGGCTGCCCGCATCTCGGCGCGCCGCGTCAGTGCCAGCTCCCGGATGGCTGCGAGGTCCTCGTCGGTGTAGACGCCGTTGACCCCGGAGATCGCCGCGAGCTTCATCCCGTGCTTGAGGCCGATCTGGTAGATCTCCTTGACCTTCTCCCACTCGATGTTGCGCCCGACGGTGTAGGTCTCGTAGCGGCCCTCGAGCGCCAGGGCGATCGTCTCGGCCAGGCACGCGTACACCACGCCGTCAGGCAGCCCGATGTTGCGCATGTGCACGTCACCGGGCAGCTCGATCTCACCGGACTCGATGACGAGCACATCGGGGCGCTTGGCAACGTCCTCGGCCGAGAGGTCCAGCGGGCGGGCCACATCGGTGATCACGCAGCCGGGCTTGACGTCCATGATGTCCAGCACGCGCTTGCCCGCCCCCGAGGTGGCTGTGACGATCATGTCCATGTCCGGCAGCGCCTCGACCGGGGTCGCTGCCACGTGGATCGTGGCACGCGGGTTCTCACGTTCGATGTCGGCCTTGAGCGCGAGGAGCTTCGCGGTCTCCGGCGAGATCAGGTACAGGTCATCGCTGGCCAGGGCGAGCAGCCGGGAGCACACGGAGCCGATCGCCCCGGTGGCGCCGACGACCATCGCCTTGCCCTGGATGCGTCCGTCCTCATCGAGTTCGGACAGCCCAAGACGCTCCAGCGCATCGTGTGCGGCCCAGAGGGCGCCTGAGGCGGAGTAGCTGTTGCCGGTCGTGATCGGCAGGGAGGCCTGCTTGGCGACCGTCACACCAGCGTCGCCGACGACCTTGGTGAAGGCGCCCAGGCCCATGATCTGCGCGCCGAGCTTCTTGGCCTCATCGGCCGCCGCCAGCAGGCGTGCGTAGGTGAACTCGGGGCTGTGGGCCAGCAGCTCCTTCGGCGTGCCACCCACCGTGATCAGCCACCCCTCAGCCTCGTCACCGGTGGGGGAGGACACGCCCGTGATCCGCCCGTACTTCATGGGCGGCGCGTAGGCCATGGCCTTCTCGATCCCGTCCATGACGAACGAGGGTGACACCTTCTCGATGGTGTTCAACGGCTCCACGTTGGTCAGGTAGCGCTGGGAGAGGGGGTGGATGACGAACGCGAACCTGCTGCGCCGCCGGAACCCATTCGGGTACAGCACACGCGGTTCCAGGCCGGCCGACACGATCATGTCGAGGAGGTCGTCGTTCGTCAGCCGCCCCAACGGGCTCGACGAGACGGCGAGCATCATCGCCTCAAGCACAGCAGCGGTGATGGTGAAGTCGAACGGCTGCGGCGTGGAGTCCAGGACCATGTCCACGTCGTGATCAGCGATCAGCGCCAGGCGGTCGTCGGAGATCGACGAGGTCACGACGGACTTTCCGCGCAGGTCACCAACGCCGAAGGCCTCGATCTCCTCGAATGTGCCGACCACGACGTGCGCGTCGGCCAGCGCCCGGCGGGCCAACGAGCTGCTCAGGCGGTGGCCCGGGGCCTTGACGTTGGACTTGACCACCGCGGGCAGCTGGCGCACGGGCCACATGGCGGTGTTCGCCGCGAGCCCCAGGAGCGGGTTGGCGTCCAGGCGCCGCAACACGTCCAGGCGCAGCAGCGGATCGGCGAAATCGAAGTTCTCGGTGTACTCCGCGAGGTTGCGGATGGTCCGGGCGTGGTTCATCCCGCCGAGAACCACGACGCGCGCGTTCGTGTAGTACCCGGGCATGGTGCTCTGCACATGCCGGATGGACCACTCCTGAAGCACGTCACGCAGGGCATGCCCGTTGGTCACTGGAACCATCCGCGTGGCCCGCATGACCCGGGTCACGGCCTCGAGGTCGCCGTCATAGAGCCCCGACGCCCGGGCTTCACGGATACCCGTCACCGCGATGACGTCCGCTTCCTCGGCCCACTTGGCAACGAGCTCCTCGGCAGCGCCGACATCTCCGTTGGTCCCAATGCGCCGCAGATGGAAGTCGGTGTCGAGGAAGCGCACGTGCTGGTCGTAGTCCCGGTCGGATCCGGCCAGGCTGACGTTGACGATCACGGCGGGCTTTGCGGTGGTCATGATGTGCTCCAGAGGTGGGGTGCGTTGGTCGGGGCCGGGGGGTTGGTCAGGTCATGGCTTGTGAGGAGTGCTCCGGATGGGCTGCCCAGTAGTCGAGCAGGCGTTCGGCGTAGCTGGAGAAGGCGGGGCAGCTGACGCCGGTCCCCTGGAGGTCGGTCACGGCATTGGTCGTGGCGTACGTGGTGTGCGCGGCCAGGTAGTCAAGTGCCTCGGCGGGGAGTCCGAGGAGCTTCTCCATGCCCGGCACGTGGCCCACGACCGCCCTGGTCAGGCCCAGCGGCAGGGGGATCTTCACAGGTCGCCGCCCGAGGTAGGTGGCCAGGATGTCGACGACCTCGCCCGTGGTCGGTGGGTTCGGGTCGGTCAGCGCGTAGGTCCGGCCCAGCGAGCGGTCCATGACCGACAGGACGTCCATCGCGGCGATGACGTAGTCGCGCGGGACGAGCCCGGCCCGGACGACGTCGAAGTCGCCCACACCCGGGATCAGCGCCACCTTCGGGATCCTCTGGATGTAGGTGGCATAGAAGTACGGGCCGTCGTACTTCTGCGTCTCGCCCGTCATCGAATCCCCGACCACGATCCCGGGCCGGTAGATCGTTGCCGGGAGCCCGGCCTTGATCGCCCGGCGAACGAGGACCTCGGCCTCGAACTTCGTGGATTCGTAGTGGTTCAGGAAGCCCTGCCCGAGGTCGAGATCATCCTCGGGGAACTCCCCGTTGTAGTCCCCGCTCACGTAGCACGTGCTGACGTACTGCAGGCGGTCGAACTGTGCCCGGGATTGGCAGAACTCGATGATGTGACCTGTGCCCTCGACGTTGACCCGGCGGGCGATCGCCTCGGGGACCGACAGGTCGTACACGGCAGCGAGGTGCCACACCTCGGTGACGTCGGCCAGCAGGGGGCGATGCGTGACGTCCACGCCCAGGCCGGGAACAGTGATGTCGCCCTCGATGAGCACTATCCGGTCCACGACGTGCGGATGCGCGGACTCGATCTGGGCCATCCGCTCCCGTGCGAGTTCGAGGTGCTGGGGTTGGACGAGGCACACGGCCCGGACTCCATCGCGACGGGCCAGCACCTTGGGCAGCACCGCTGACCCGAGGAAGCCGGGGAAGCCGGTCATCAACAAGGAACTCACGTCCGCTGCCTCCACTTCGTGATTGCGCACCGCCTGCACCACATCTGCAGCGCCCTGCCATCCTACTGGCCAGTAACTTCGGAGGCGCGGTCCAATGGTCCCGACCGCGAGACCGGAAGACCTGAGGGGCCCTCAGGATCCGCGAGCGAGCCCCGGGCCCGGCCCCACTTCGCACCACCCGGTGGCCGCACGGCGAGGTCTCGGCGTCCATGCGACGATTTGCCCGTGAGCACTCAGAGGCCGGACGGCCCACCGGTGACCTCCCTCGGGGAGCGCCTGGGCGCCGATCACCCGCTCGCGGCCGGGCGCACATCGGAGTCACTCCTGCTGCGCGCTTCCCGCGGGCAGTCGGTGGACCACACCCCGGTGTGGTTCATGCGGCAGGCGGGCCGGTCCCTGCCCGAGTACCGCAAGGTCCGCGAGGGCACGGCGATGCTCGAGTCCTGCTTCACTGCCGACCTGGTCGTCGAGATCACCCACCAACCCGTTCGGCGCCACCATGTGGATGCCGCGATCTTCTTCTCCGACATCGTCGTCCCCCTGCGGGCAATCGGCGTGGACCTCGACATCGTCCCCGGTGTCGGTCCCGTGGTGGCCCAGCCCATCCGTGATGCCGAAGGGGTGGCTCAGTTGCGCGACCTCACCGACGAGGACGTGGCGCCGGTGCTCGAGGCCGTGCGCGCGCTCACTGATGCGACTGGTCCGCTGGGCGGCACTCCGCTGATCGGTTTCGCCGGCGCGCCCTTCACCCTGGCCAGCTACCTGATCGAGGGCGGGCCCAGCCGTGACCACGCGCGGACCAAGGCACTCATGTACAGCGATCCAGAGCTCTGGAACGACCTTGCTGGCCGGCTGGCCCGGATCGCCGGGGGGTTCCTGCGGATGCAGATCCTGGCCGGGGCCAGCGCCGTCCAGCTGTTCGACTCATGGGCCGGCGCCCTACCCGCAGCCGACTACGAGGCGCTGGTGCTGCCCCATGTCCGCACGGCACTGGCGACCGTGGACGACCTCTGCGTGGAGCACGACATCCCACGAATCCTGTTCGGGGTGGGCACGGGCGAGCTGCTGTCCACCATGGCCAGCGCCGGCTCGGAGGTGATGGGCGTGGACTTCCGGGTCCCGCTCGATGTCGCCGCTGATCGGATCCCGGCGCCCACTGCGCTGCAGGGCAACCTCGATCCGGCGGTCGTGAGGGCAACTCCCGAGGCGGTGGCAGCCCGCGTGGACGCGGTCCTTGCCGCGGCGCGTCGCAGCGGGCGTGGGCACATCTTCAACCTCGGCCACGGCGTCGTCCCGGACACCGATCCGGATGTGCTCACGCGCATCGTCGAACGCGTTCATGCCAGCGGGCCAGTCCCTGCAACGGCGATCCCACGGTGAGTCCCGTCGTCGGCCGCAGGATCGGGGATGGCAGAGTGAACCCGTGAGCGCCAAGAGACCCTCCCGCCGGTCGGGAAGCAGTTCGCAATCGTCCACACGTCCCATCGAGGCCCGGCCGACGCGGCACGTCGTCGTCGTCGGTGCCGGCATCTCCGGACTGGCGGCCGCGTGGTTCCTCGTCCGTACGTATCCGGGCATCGAGGTCACCGTGCTGGAGGCGGGCCCCCAGGTGGGTGGCAAGCTCTCGGTCAGTGACGTGGCAGGGATCGCCGTGGACGAGGGCGCGGAGTCCTTCATCGCCAGCCGGCCGGAGGCGCTGCGCCTGGCGCGTGAGGTGGGCCTGGAGACCGAGCTGGTGATGCCCGCCGAGTTCAAGGCCTCCGTCCTGACCCGTGGCCGTATCCGGGCGATGCCGAGTGGTCAGTTCATGGGCATCCCCACCGACCTGCGGTCCCTGGCGCAGAGCGAGGTCCTGTCCCTGCCGGGCCTGATGCGTGTTCCCCTGGATCGGATCATCTCCGAGACGCCCCTGGGTGAGGACGTGGCTGTCGGGAGCTACATCGCCGCCCGCGTGGGTCGCGAGGTCGTCGACCGGCTCGTGGAGCCGCTTCTCGGCGGGGTCTACGCGGGGCGCGCCGACTCCCTGTCGATGCAGGCGACCATGCCCGCGCTGTTCCGCGAGCTGCATCATGATCGCTCACTGCTGAGCGCGACCCGTCGCGTCGCCGGCGGCGGCATGGAGGCCGCAGGGGCGCGGCGTGGGCTGCCCTTCCGAGGGGTCGTGGGGGGCGTGGGGCGGGTCCCCGGCGCGATGGCTGCGGCTCTGGTCGGAAGCGGTGTGCAGATCCGCACGCGCGCCACGGTCCGGGGTCTCAGGCCCGCCGAGTCCGGCTGGGTCCTGGAGGTCGGATCCGCAGCGTCGCCCGAGCTGATCGAGGCTGACGGCGTCATCGTGGCCACGCCGGCCGCCCCGGCCGCTCGCCTGCTCTCCGAGGTGACCCCGCAGGTGGCGATGGAGCTCGCCGGCATCGAGGCCGCAAGTGTGGCCACGATCGCCCTGGCGTTCCGCACCGAGGACGTGCACGCCCGCCTCACCGGCTCTGGACTCCTGATCCCGCCCATCGAGGGGCGGGCGATCAAGGCCATCACCTACCTGGACCGCAAGTGGGGATGGCTCGGCGATGCCTCAGAGCGCGCTGGGCTGCGCCTGATGCGCGTCTCGATCGGCCGGCACGGCGAGGCGGAGGTGCTCCAGCGCACCGACGAGGAGCTCGTGGAGCTGGCCCGGATCGACCTCAACCACATCCTGGGAATTGCGGGTGCCCCCGTGGATGCCCGCGTGACGCGATGGGGTGGATCCCTCCCGCAGTACGCCGTGGGTCACCGCGCCAAGCTGGAGCGGATCAACCTGGGCATGCGCGACCAGCCCACGCTGGCGCTCTGCGGAGCCTCCTACGACGGCGTCGGTGTGGCGGCCTGCGTCGGCTCGGCCTACGAGGCAGCCGGACGTGTGGCCCACAGCGTGCTCGAGGTTGCGGACAGCACCCATGGCTGAACCTGGCACCACAGGCAAGCGTCCCGGCCAGGGCAAGGCCGCCCGCGATCTCAACACCCAGATCCGCTACACGATGTGGTCGGTCTACCGGCTGGCGCCGGGATCATCGCCGTCCGGGCTCGTCGCCGACGTCGTGGCGGGCGTGGCGCACGAGGACGTGGTCCTGCGTGGTGCCTACGACGTGGGGGGCCTGCGGGGGGATGCCGACGTCATGCTGTGGTGGCACGGCCCCTCCGCGGAGTCGCTGCAGGCCGCGTACCGCCATATCGCCGACGCGACTGACGGTCGGCTCGCTCCCGTGTGGTCACAGATGGGGCTGCACCGGCCCGCGGAGTTCAACCGATCGCACGTTCCGGCCTTCCTGGCCGAGGAGCGCGCCCGCGACTGGGTGTGCGTGTACCCGTTCGTGCGCTCCTACGAGTGGTACCTGCTCGAGGAGTCCGAGCGCCGCGCGATGCTCGTCGAGCACGGTCAGATGGGCCGCGACTACCCGGATGTGCGCGCCAACACCGTCTCGGCGTTCGCGCTCGGGGACTACGAGTGGCTGCTGGCCTTCGAGGCCGACGAGCTGCACCGGATCGTGGACCTCATGCGCCACCTGCGCGGATCGACAGCGCGCCGACATGTGCGTGAGGAGATCCCGTTCTACACGGGGCGGCGGGTCGAGGTGGAGTCGGTCGACGCCCTGCTGCGCGGCTGAGCGGTGCAGTTCGTCCAGCTCGCCTCTGCTCGGGGAGTCCTGGCCGCGCCGTCGACGATCGGCTCCGGTACGCGCATGTGGCGGACGTGGTCGAGATCCAGTTGGCGCCCCGCAGCACCGTGGTCAGTCGGGACGCCTACTCGAGGGCGTCAGGCTGATGCCCCAGGTGTCATCCTCAGGCTGATGGAATTGATGCAGTAGCGCAGGTCGGTCGGCGTGCCGTAGCCCTCGCCGGCGAAGACGTGCCCGAGGTGGGACCCGCACGAGGCACACCGCACCTCGGTCCGCTTCATCCCCATCGAGCTGTCCTCGATCTCGATGATCGACTCCCCGGCCAGGGGTGAGAAGAACGACGGCCAGCCGCAGTGCGAGTCGAACTTGGTCTCGCTGCGGAACAGCTCCGCGTCGCAGGCACGGCACGAGTAGACCCCAACGTCCTTGGTGTCGGTGTACTCCCCGACGAACGGTCGCTCAGTGCCCCCCTCACGCAGCACCTTCCGCTCCTCGGCGGTGAGGCGCGCGGCCCACTCCTCCTCGGTGAGCGAGACCTCGTAGGTGGAGCCGTCCGGACGTGTGGCGGAGACGTGATGACCCATGGAGCAACGGTAGACGCCAAGCCCGCCAAGCGAAACCGCAACGCCCAACCCCCTCGGCCCGTCCCGCGGCACCCCCCTCCGCCCCCCTCCGCCCCCCTCCGCCCCCCTCCGCGCTTTGCGGCAGGTTTCGGGTCGTTGGGGCGTCGGAAGCTTGGAGCAAACCTGCCGAGGCCGACCGAAAGCTGCCGCGAATCGGGGCGGTGCCGCGGGGCGTGCGGTGGCGGGGCGGGCTAGCGTTGCGCGGGTGGCCAGGAACGAGTTCGGGGCGCCGGTGATCCGGCTGGTCGACGGTCATGAGGTACGCGTCTCCAACCCGGCGAAGCCGTACTTCCCCGGGGCGACCGGCGGCGCAGTGACCAAGCTGGACGTGATCGACTACTACACCGCTGTCGGCGACGCGATGATCACCGCGCTGCGCGACCGGCCGACGACGCTGGAGCGGTGGCCCGGGGGAGTGGTGCCCGGCGCGCGACTGAGCACGCGCGAGGGCTTCAAGGGCGAGGCGTTCTACCAGAAGCGCGTGCCGACGGGGGCCCCGGAGTGGGTAAGGACCGCGCGCATCGCGTTCCCTTCGGGTCGGACCGCCGATGAGGTGTGCCCGCACTCACCGGCGACGATCGTGTGGGCCGCCCAACTGGGGACGATCACGTTTCATCCGTGGCCGGTCCGAGCGGGGGATGTGGACCATCCCGACGAGCTGCGCATCGACCTCGACCCGCAGCCCGGCACCACCTTCTACGACGCAGTGGACGTCGCCGGCGAACTGCACGGCCTGCTCGACGAACTCGGTTGGGTCGGCTTCCCGAAGACGACCGGCGGCGGCGGGGTGCATGTGTACGTGCGAATCCGCCCGGAGTGGACGTTCACCGACGTGCGCCACGCGGCCATCGCGATCGGCCGGGAGCTGGAGCGTCGCATGCCCGGCCGGGTGACCACGAAGTGGTGGAAGGAGGAGCGCGGCGAGAGCGTCTTCGTCGACTACAACCAGAACGCGCGCGACCGCACGATCCGCTCCGCGTGGTCGCTGCGCGCGGTTGCCGAGGCCACGGTGTCCACCCCCGTCACGTGGGCGGAGCTGGGCGAGCTGGATCCGATGGATCTGACGCTGCACACGGTCCCCGCGCGGTTGGCCGAGCGGGGCGATCCGCACGCGGCGATCGATGCCGTGGCCCACGACCTGACACCGGTGCTCCAGTGGTACGAGCGCGATATCCGCGACGACGGCCTCGAGGACATGCCCTATCCGCCCGACTACCCGAAGATGCCCGGCGAGCCGAAGCGCGTCCAGCCGAGCCGGGCCGCGGATCAGAAGAACGATTCCGATGCGGGTCCCCGATGATGCCGAAGACGCCCCTGTGACAGTCGCCGCCTGGCCGGCACACCCCTCCGCCGAGGGAGGAAGATGAGAGTTGGGAAGATGCTATTGAGGCGGTGGTGACATGGCGTACCGGGTTCATCGGTTCGACATCAACATGGAAGACGACCGGCAACCCCTGGAGGACTTCCTGAATACCCTGCAGGGCGATGTGGTCTCGATCATCCCGAACAATCGCCGTACGAACCTGGCCCAGATCTACGGCACCACGCGGAAGATCGACTTCCTCTACATCATCGAGCGGGTCCAGAACCCACGAGTGGAACCGTAGCTGGCAGTCGAAATGGCGCCCACGACCACCGGGCCGTAGCCTGCCGACATGTGCATCAGCATGGCCGACGCATCAGACCAGGACCTCGCGGTCATCGCCGCAGCGATGTCGGTGGCCACACCCCACGGGCCGGCGTCCTTGGCTCAGCCGTGGGCCGAGACCGAGGAAGCAACCACGATCGCTCAGTCGAGCTGATCGCTGGCGGAAGCGGGCTGCTCCTGCCGAAGGTCGAGCACCGTGGGCGCCCCTGGCTCGGTCCGCGGATCGTCGTAGCCGTGCGTGTCGATGCCGTAGCGCCGGTAGAACGGGTCACGCCCAGCTATCGCGGTGAGCGCGAAGTAGACCCCGATGAGCCCGAACAGCGCCGAGATGATCCCGACCCCTCCGGAGGCGGCGATGGCGAACCCGGACAGCAGCAGGAGGCTCAGGGCGATGCACCCGCGCACGAGCCGATCCTCGCGCCCCACCGATCCAGGTCCCTCGATGAACGTGATGTGCATGATTCCCCTTGCTGTCCGAACGACGCCCAACTATCCTCACCCAGGCGCCGCGCACAGAGCCGCCGGCGCGCCGTCGGCGGGGAACGATGTGCTGAGTCTACCCGGAGACAACGGGCAAATACGGATATTCGGTACACCTGACCGCAGCTCCGGAGGCGATACGTGACCAAGCGGCGGGCCCCTGCTGGGGACCGCCGCTTGGGCCTTCCTATCTAGGTACTGCCTGGCTCAACTCTTCTTCAGAGGTCAGCGGGGCGCAGGACGAAACTGATCCCGTGAGCGATGCCGTTGCTGGCCTGAATGTCCAACTTGCTGCGCACGAGGAACGGGTTCACATCGTTGCGGTCCTGATCGGCGAGGATGGCCGTGCCCAGACGAGGCAGGGGATACACCTTGATCGTCCCGCCCTGCAAAGTGGTGAGTGTGGTTCCCTTCGGGACGCCGAGGGCAGTCTTCGAATCGATCTGCCCCGCGACAGCATGGTAGAGGATCACGGTCTTGAGAGTCCCTGGTGCGGCTGTCTCCAACTTCACTAGTTCCTTGAGGATCGTTGCCTCGTTGGCGAACCAGTACTTGGGACCAACCAGGTCAGCGACCAGAGCCTGGAACGCCCGGTCGTTGGGGATGAACACCGTGAGGTCCGCGCCCTCGGCGTCCAGAGCGCCGTCCAGCCCCGCCTTCAGAACCCCGTTTGCGAGGAGGTCGAAGTCGTACCAGTTGCGGTCGGTCGCGGCGCCACCGTTGTCACCCAGGCTGGCGGCAACGGCTTCAAAGAGAGTCGTTGTGGCCGGATTGTCGTCGGCGGCGGCGGGGGCGGCAAGGGCGAGGGGGGCGGCGATTGCGGCTGCGGCCGCGAATCCTGCGATGGTCTTGCGGATCATGGGGTGCTCCTGAGTGAGTGGGTGGGTCTGACACTCCACCTATCCGTCGGGAGGGTGCATCGGATGCACAATTTATGCACCACTTCGATCGCGTGATCAGTCGCTCGCCCTGAGTACCCGTGTGATGTCCAGCGGCTCCGGCGTGACGAGGCCGTCCATGGTGCATTCCTCGGCTGACTTGTCCGGACGCCAACGGACCAACGACGCCACGTGCCGAAGCCGCCCAGATTCGACCTGGTCGTAGCCCACCTCGGCCACCAACTCCGGTCGCAGGGGATGCCAATCTGCGCTGCGCCCCGAGGACCACCGGCTCGGCATTCCCGGAGCGCGGCCCTGCGGATCCAGCCACGGATGCCCCTCGCCGGCGGCCAGGTCTGCGAACTCCTCGGCCAGCTGGGCACGGGTCGCCATCGAGAACGCGCTCATGGCGCCGATCATCTGAAGGATGCCAGCGTCGTCGTAGAGACCGATGAGAACCGAGCCCACCACTTCCTGGCCCCCCGCGCCCGGCTTCGCGTACGCCCGCCATCCGGCACACACGACGTCAACGGTGTGCGCGGGCTTGATCTTGAACAGCGTGCGCTTGCCCGGGGAGTACACGCCGTCCACCGGTCGCGCGATCAGCCCGTCCAGTCCCGCTCCGGGAAGCTCGGCGAACCACCGCGTCGCGACATCAAGGTCCGTCGTCTGGGGCGTGAGGTGGATCGGCGGATCCTCCCCAGCCAGGGCCTGCTGCAGTGCGAGGCGGCGCTCGCCGAACGGCACACCCCGAAGGTCGCGACCGTCGTGACCGAGGATGTCGAACGCCACGAAGGAGGTCGGGAAGTCGGTGGCCAGTTGGGCGATCTTCCAGCCCCCCTCCTCCTTGCGTGGGCGGAGCCGCCCCTGGAGGGCATCGAAGGCGAGCCGACCCTCGCGGATCACGACCAGCTCCCCATCGAGCACGACGTCGTGCTCACGCAGACCGCGGATCCGCTCGACCATCTCGGGGAATGCGTACGACAGGTCCCACTTGCCCGTCGCTGCGGCATCAGCGGCCCGCATCCTGCCCTGGATCACCACGTCATCACCGCGGCGGAACACCAGCACCCGGAAGCCGTCCCACTTCGGCTGGAACACCAGGCCCTCGGCGGAGTCGGGAAGCCCGGCTATCGGCTTGGCCAGCATCGGCTGGATCGGCGGGTCCACGCTGAACCGCCCGGGCGCGCCCTGTGGGCCCACTGCGTTGGCATCTGGGGTCATCGCACCATCATGGTGTCTGGCAGGCTTCGACCATGCCCCGGCTGGTCGACCGATTCCCGAATGTGGAGCCGGGCCGTCTCATCTCAGAGCTGGTCCCGCCCCCACGTTTTGTCGCGGAGTCCTTCGACACCTATCTCCCGGACCCGGCGCAACCGACCCAGTCGGCGGCGGTCGCTGGGCTGCATGCGTTCGCGACCCAGATGAATGCGCCAGTGGTGACGCCGAGGTTCCGGTTCCGCAGGGCAGCCCCGCCCGAACGCCGCGAGGGCATCTACCTCGATGGCGGCTTCGGCGTCGGCAAGACCCACCTGCTCGCGGCGTTGTGGCACGACGCGCCCGCGCCCAAGGCCTTCGGCACGTTCGTCGAGTACACGCACCTCGTGGGCGCCCTCGGCTTCGCGAACACCGTCGAAGCGCTCTCGGGCCATCGGCTGGTCTGCATCGACGAGTTCGAGCTCGATGACCCGGGCGACACCGTCCTGATGTCGACGCTGCTCAACCGGCTGGTGGATGCCGGAGTGCGCCTCGCCGCGACGTCGAACACCCTGCCTGATCGCCTCGGGGAGGGGCGCTTCGCGGCTGACGATTTCCTCCGCGAGATCCAGGGCCTGGCGGCGCACTTCGACGTCTACCGGATCGATGGTGAGGACTACCGGCATCGCGGCCTGCCCCAGGCACCAGTTCCACTGGGCGAGGCCGAGGTCGTCGATGCGGCTGGCGAGGGCTGGCTCGATGACTTCCCGGCGCTGATGGCCCACCTCTCTCGCGTGCACCCCTCGCGCTACGGGGCGCTGCTCGATGGCGTCGACCGGGTGCATCTCCTGGGCGTGCAGCCCCTGTCGGACCAGGCGGACGCCCTGCGGCTCGTGGTGCTGGCAGACCGGCTCTATGACCGCGACATCCCGGTGGTGGCCGCGGGCGTGCCGCTGGACACGGTGTTCGGCGAGGAGATGCTCAGGGGCGGCTATCGAAAGAAGTACTACAGGGCGATCTCGCGGCTGGTTGCCCTCGCGCGTGAGGGGGTCGGACTCTCGGAGTGAGCGCCCCGGGGGAGGGAGGCCGACCAGCAGGTCGATCGCCTCAGGTACCGGGGAACGCCTGCGCGTCGGCGCCCCATCCGACGGCCCGCACCGCGGCCTCCGAAGACCGTGCCACCGCGTCGCGCCGGGCAGCCGGCTCACTGGCCGCAGCCAGATCGGCATACGTGGCAGCCAGCGCGGCGTTGACGTGGGCCATGAGCCGACGACCGCCGGCCGGGTCGTCCACGCCGAACGGCTCCACATAGGCCGCGGCTGCGTCGACCGGTTCGGCGCCCAGTGCCACGATGCGAAGGCGCAGCTCGTCCCTCTCCCCACGGTGGGCATCCAACTCCTGCTGGGCCTGCGCCCGCCGAGCACCACCCAGTTCCCCGGCTGCCCGACCGCTTGCCCACACCGCAGCGTGCTCGCCGGCCACGGCGGCCTGCAGCGCCTGGAGGTAGGGCGTGTCGGCGTCACTCATCCGGCCGGCTTCCTGCCACGCAACGTATCGAGGACCGCGACGTGCTGGGCCTCACTGGCCGCCATGAGGCACAGGTCGCGAGCCAGGGCGGGGTCCTGGGCGGCGTCGCAGGACGCCACATGCTGCGCCTGAGCCGCCGCCTCCGCTCGCGCCAATGCCTTGAGCGTGATGGGGGCAGCGTCGCCCTGGCCCGCTGGGGCCGAGGCGGAAGCGGGGGCGGAGGCCGCGGCGGAGGGTTCGGCGGGCGGGGCCATGTCGGGAGCCACCCGAGCCAGATGGGCCTCGTGCTGTGCGAGGAGGTCGGCCAGGGTGCGGGCTCGCTCCGGGAACTCCGCCATCGCGCCCCGATAGGCCGCTATGAGTGCGAGCTCGGACGCAGCGACGCGCTCGCGCAGGGCCGCATCCATGTCCTCCGCGGGGGCCGGCTCGGGCGGGGAAGGGGCGGGTGTGGGCTGGTCGATGTCGCTCGTGCAGCCCGCCAGCCCGAGCGCCGATGCGCTCAGCACGAGGAAGCTCCGCCTGTCCACGACCGGAATCCTCGCATCCCCACGGGGCGGACCAGACAACTCCCCGGCGGTAGAATCCGGGCTACAACTGCACTTCCCACAACAGGATCCCCACAACAGCATGGAGGACGCGCGATGTCGGCATCCCAGGTCAAGGCATTGCGCGTCATGGCCGAGCCGATAGCGGCCGCCCATGACTGCGATCTGGAGGACGTTGTGATCCGCCAGGCCGGCAAGCGCCGCCTGGTGCGCTTGGTCGTGGATCACGCCAGTGGGGGACTGACCCTGGACCTCGTGGCCGCCATCAGCCGCGACATCTCCCGGGAGCTCGACGAGTCCACGATCTTCGGGAGCTCGGCCTACGTCCTCGAGGTCACCTCGCCCGGGGTTGATCGCCCCCTGCGCGAACCCCGCCACTGGCAGCGAGCCATCGGGCGGCTGGTGCGGATCGCCCGGAAGTCCGGGGACGTGCTCGAGGGGCGGTTGGCCGAGGCTGACCATGACAGCGCCATCCTCGACGTGGACGGCCTACCGGTGACCGTGGCCCTGGCCGACGTCGCGCGCGCCACCGTCCAGGTGGAGTTCACCCGCGTGGAGGAAGTTGATCTCGAGGGCCTCGACCCTGAACCGGACGACGACTCGGCCGATGATGCGGCCGTCAGGTCGTCCGATACGCCCGAGGAGGGCTGACATGGATATCGACGTGTCTGCACTGCGTGCCGTAGCCCTGGACAAGGAGATCTCGATCGACCTGCTGGTCGACTCGATCGAGCAGGCCCTGCTGGTCGCCTACCACCACACGCCGGGCGCCTCACAGCAGGCGCGGGTCGAACTCGACCGCACGTCGGGCCACGTGACCGTGTGGGCGCTGGAGGAGCCCCCTGAGGACGCACCCGAGGGGTTCATCGCGCGCGAGTACGACGACACTCCTGAGGGCTTCGGCCGCGTGGCGTCCACCACGGCGCGACAGGTGCTCGTCCAGCGGCTGCGCGAGGCCGAGGATGACGTCACCCACGGGCACTTCGCCGGCAAGGTGGGCGACCTCGTGTCGGGGGTCGTCCAGCAGGGCCAGGATCCGCGGCTGGTCTTCGTCGACCTGGGCAAGGTCGAGGGCGTCCTCCCGCCGCAGGAGGCCATCGCCACCGAGCAGCACCCGCACGGCTCACGCATGAAGGCGCTCGTGGTGGGGACCCGTCGCAGCGCGAAGGGCACCCAGGTGGTGCTCTCCCGGACCCACCCGGGCCTGGTGAAGGAGCTGTTCGCGCTCGAGGTTCCGGAGATCGGGGAGGGCTCGGTGGAGATCGTCGCCCTTGCCCGCGAGGCCGGGCATCGCACGAAGATGGCTGTCCGCTCGCACAGGGCCGGCCTGAACCCCAAGGGCGCCTGCATCGGCCCGATGGGCTCTCGGGTCCGCAATGTGATGGCCGAGCTGGGCGGCGAGAAGATCGACATCGTCGATTGGTCCGATGACCCCGCCACGATGGTGGGCAATGCGCTGTCCCCGGCGCGGGTCACCTCCGTGGAGGTGGTGGACGAGGACACGCGATCGGCACGGGTCGTCGTCCCGGACTACCAGCTGTCCCTGGCCATCGGCAAGGAGGGCCAGAACGCCCGGCTGGCCGCACGACTCACGGGATGGCGCATCGACATCCGGTCCGACACCGCGCCGATGGGCGACGGGAGCGCGGATTCGGGCCAGCGGTGACTTCCGCGCTAGACTCTGCCCCGTCTACCCATGACGGCCAGCCGATGCGTACCTGCGTCGCATGCCGGACGCGGGCAGGCAAGTCCGAACTGCTTCGGGTCACCGCCCGGGACGGCGCATGCCTCCCGGACCCACGGTCCCGGCAACCCGGTCGGGGTGCATACCTGCATCCGCAGATCAGCTGCCTGGATCTGGCTGAACGGCGACGAGCGCTCCCACGGGCCCTACGGGTCCCGGGACCACTCGACACCGCGAAGGTGCGCGCGTGGATCGAGGCAATGCCAGATGACGACGACAAGACCGCACTCAACGGTTGAGGAGCGAACTGGAATGAGCACTCAATGAGCTCGCTGCGATGAGCGTGCCCTACAGCAACCAGCGGTCCATGCCCTGACAGACACCAGGTGGGCGCGGACCAGGACAAGGAGAGACGTGTCGAAGGTCCGGGTCAGCACACTGGCCAAGGAGTTGGGGATTCCCAGCAAGGAAGCCGTTGCGTGGTTGAACGCCAACGGTGAGTACGTGAAGTCCGCGGCGTCCACGATTGAGGCGCCGGTCGAGAGGAAGCTGCGCGAGGCCTTCCCGGCCGCGAAGCCTTCCGAGCCCAAGCCCGCCAAGGCCACCAAGAAGACGGAAGCCGCGCCACAGGCGCCCGCTGCCCCCGAAGCTGCCTCCGCAGCCACCGTGGCCCCCTCTGCAACGCCGGCTGGACCCACGCCTGCCGGGCCCACGCCCGCGGGGCCAGCCGAAGTGGCAGCCCCCGCCGCGCAGGCGCCCGCGGCACCCGCCGCTCCCGAGGCGCCGACAGCCCCGGCGGCTGACGCCACGCCGAGCGCACCCGAGCAGGCGCCGGCCGCGAGCGCTGGAGCCGACAGCGACGCGGATGCCGGGGCTGCGCGCCCAGCGCCCGGGCCCCGTCCGGGCAACAACCCGTACGGCAGCCCCGGCATGGGCCGCCCTGCACCGTCCCCGGGCCCGCGCCCGGGCAACAACCCGTTCTCTGGTTCAGGCATGGGTCGCGCGGCCCCGGCAGCCCGACCTGCAGCGCCTGGTCCCGCCGGGCCCAGGCCAGCAGCCCCCGGCCCCGGTGGACCTCGTCCCAACCCCGGTTCCATGCCTCCGCGCCCCGCGGCACGTCCGGCGGGTCCCGGTCGTCCCGGCCAGGCTCGTCCCGGTACACGCCCCGGTGGTCCGGGTGGCCCCGGTGGCCCCGGCGGTTCGCCCGGTCGTCCGGGTTCTCCCGGCGGCGGCGGTCGTCCGGGTGGCCCCGGTGGCCCCGGCGGTGGTGGTGGCGGGTTCCGGCCCGGCGGCGCTGGTGCGCCGGGTGGAGCCGGTGGCTACCGCCCCGCAGGTCCTCCCGGTCGCGGCCGCCCTGGTGGTCCCGGACGCGGCGGCACAGCTGGCGCCTTCGGGCGTCCCGGCGGTCGGCCCACGAAGGGCCGCAAGTCCAAGCGCGCCAAGCGCCAGGAGTACGAGAACATGCAGGCTCCTGCGATCGGTGGCGTTCGGCTGCCGCGCGGGAACGGTGCCGTCGTGCGGCTTCCTCGTGGAGCCTCGCTGACCGACTTCGCCGAGCGGATCGACTGCTCGGCCGCCGACCTCGTCACGGTGATGTTCAAGCTGGGCGAGATGCTCACGGCCACTCAGTCGGTGGATGACGACACGCTGCGCCTGCTGGGCCAGGAGCTGGACTTCGATGTCCAGGTCGTGTCCCCGGAGGACGAGGACCGCGAGCTCCTGGGCACCTTCGACCTCGAGTTCGGTGAGGACGAGGGCGACGAGGACGACCTGGTCATCCGGCCGCCGGTCGTGACTGTCATGGGTCACGTCGACCACGGCAAGACCAAGCTGCTCGACGCGATCCGTTCGACCAACGTGGTGGATGACGAGGCAGGTGGCATCACCCAGCACATCGGCGCTTACCAGATCACGGTCGACGTCAACGACATCGAGCGCAAGCTGACGTTCATCGACACGCCGGGCCATGAGGCGTTCACCGCCATGCGTGCCCGTGGTGCCCAGGT
The DNA here is from genome assembly GCA_963697345.1 of uncultured Actinomycetes bacterium. Taxonomy (GTDB): domain Bacteria; phylum Actinomycetota; class Actinomycetes; order S36-B12; family CAIYMF01; genus Prado023. Next base: position 675,693 of record CAVONS010000008.1, read on the forward strand.
GACCGACATCGCGATCCTGGTCGTGGCCGCCGACGACGGCGTGAAGCCGCAGACGGTTGAGGCGTTGAACCACGCCCAGGCTGCCGGCGTGCCGATCGTGGTCGCGGTCAACAAGATCGACAAGGAGGGCGCCGACCCGACGAAGGTGCGCGGCCAGCTCACCGAGTACGGGTTGGTGGCCGAGGAGTTCGGCGGCGACACCATGTTCGTCGACGTCTCGGCGAAGGGTCGGCAGAACATCGAGGGCCTGCTCGAGGCTCTCGTGCTCACCGCCGACGCCACCCTGGACCTGCGGGCGAACCCGACCCAGGACGCACAGGGTGTGGCGATCGAAGCCCACCTGGACCGCGGCCGTGGCCCGGTGGCCACAGTCCTGGTCCAGCGCGGCACGCTGCGCCCCGGTGACTCGATCGTGGCCGGCGATGCCTTCGGGCGAGTCCGGGCCATGCTCGACGAGCACGGCAACACTGTTGACGAGGCGACACCGGCACGTCCGGTGCAGGTCCTGGGCCTGACCTCGGTGCCCGGTGCGGGGGACTCGTTCCTCGTTGTCGGCGAGGATCGCGTCGCGCGTCAGATCGCCCAGACCCGCCAGGCCCGCGAGCGCAACGCCCAGCTGGCCAAGCGACGTGGTCGACGGACGCTGGAGGACTTCCTCAAGCAGCTGGAGACCGGCGAGGTGCAGGAGCTCAACCTGATCCTCAAGGGCGACGTGTCCGGTTCGGTGGAGGCCCTCGAGGACTCCCTCATGGGCATCGATGTCGGCGAGGAGGTCAACCTGCGCATCATCGATCGTGGTGTTGGCGCGATCACCGAGACCAACGTCATGCTTGCTGCAGCGTCGAACGCGGTCATCATCGGCTTCAACGTCCGGCCTCAGGGCAAGGCGACGGAGCTCGCTGACCGCGAGGGTGTGGACATTCGCTACTACAACGTCATCTACGCCGCGATCGACGACATCGAAGCTGCCCTCAAGGGCATGCTCAAGCCGGAGTACGAGGAGGCCCAGCTCGGCACCGCCGAGGTGCGCGAGGTCTTCAAGAGCTCCAAGTTCGGCACGATCGCCGGCGCGTTGGTGCGCAGCGGGGAGATCCGGCGCAACAGCAAGGCGCGCCTGGTCCGTGATGGCGTCGTGGTGGCCGACAACCTGAATGTCGGATCGCTGCGCCGATTCAAGGACGATGCGACCGAGGTCCGTGAGGGCTTCGAGTGCGGCATCGGCCTGGGGTCGTTCAACGACATCAAGGTCGACGACGTGATCGAGACGTTCGAGATGCGGGAGAAGTCCCGCGACTGACGCGCGTGGGGAGCGGTGACGCACGCGGGCATCCCGTGTCGCTGCCGCTCCCACTGCCGTCGTGGCATTGATGTCTGGCGTCCCTACTGGTACCAATGCCGGTGGGGGGATTCATGAGAGGTGGGCGCCATGAGTACCCATGAGGCGCGCGTGCGTCGGCTTGCTGACCGCGTGAAGGTGATCGTGGCCGAGACGCTGGAGACCCGCGTCAAGGATCCCCGCCTCGGCTTCGTGACCATCACGGATGCTCGGGTCACCAACGACCTGCGCGAGGCGACCGTGTTCTACACGGTGCTCGGGTCCGAGGATGAGCGAGCCGACACGGCCACTGCGCTCGAGTCGGCCAAGGGCGTGCTGCGCACGGAGGTCGGGCGCCAGACCGGAGTCCGGCACACCCCGTCGCTGACGTTCATCGCCGACGCCCTGCCGGAGAACGCCCGGCACATCGACGACCTGCTGGCCCGGGCCGCCGAGACCGACGCTGCGGTGGCTGCTGCAAGGCAGGGCGCCCAGTACGCGGGGGAGCCCGACCCGTACCGCGCCCCACGTGAGGACGACGCCGACGAGGCCGAGGCCACTAGTGACGCCCCCGGTGCCTGAGGTGTTGACCGCCGTGTCGGCATCGACACTGACGGCGCCCCAGCAACCGGCCCCCGAGGGGATCGTGGTCGTCGACAAGCCCGCGGGTTGGACCTCGCACGACGTGGTGGGCCGCATGCGCCGCCTGGCCGGCACACGACGCGTCGGCCACGCCGGGACCCTCGATCCGATGGCCACCGGGGTGCTGGTGATCGGCCTGGGGCGGGCCACAAGGCTGCTGGGCCACATCAGCGGCTCGGACAAGACCTATTCGGCCACGATTCGCCTGGGTTGGTCGACCGTGACCGACGACGCCGAGGGAGAGCGCCTCCAGGGCGCCCCCGCCGATGCCGTGCCCACCGAGGCGCTGATGGTCGGTGTGCAAGCCCTGACCGGGCCGATCATGCAGCGACCCTCCTCAGTCTCGGCCATCAAGGTGCAGGGACGCAGGTCCCATGACCGGGTCCGGTCCGGTGAGGAGGTGGAGCTGCCCGAGCGACCCGTGCTCGTCTCCCAGTTCGATGTGCTGGACGTCCGCCGTGATGCGGACATGGGCTGTACCGACATGGATGTGGAGGTCACCTGCTCGTCGGGGACCTACGTCCGCGCGCTTGCCCGCGACCTCGGGGCCTCCCTTGGCGTCGGGGGGCACCTGACAAGCCTGCGGCGCAGCAGGGTCGGCATCTTCGACGCGACACAGGCCCGGAGCCTTGAGGCGCTCGCGGAGGAGTTGGAGGTCACCGATCTGGCCTCGGCGGCCCGGGCCGCCTTCCCCGCCGTCACCTTGACCGCCGCCGATGCGAACGCCGTGCGCTACGGCCGCTCCATCGAGCTGGGGTTGGCCTGGTCACGGGCGCGGAGCCCCGAGGGGGTCACCGAGTTCGAGACGAACGCCGATGCGTTGGATGCGGCACACCAGGGCACGGCCGACTGGTCCGAGAGGACGACGCCGGCGCACGCCCTGTTCGCCACTGATGGTGAGTTCCTCGCCCTCGCTGAGCCCAAGCCAGACGGCTCGACGAAGTACCTCGCGGTCTTCTCACAGCCGTAGTCGGGTGCCCCCGACAGCGGGGAAGCGGCTCAGAACTCCGAGGGCGTGCCCTGCACGTGGCGCATCCAGGCGGTGAGCTCATCGGGATCCCGCGGCAGGGACGCCGAGAGGTTCTGCGGACCCGCGGGGGTGACCCGGATGTCGTCCTCGATGCGCACGCTGATCCCGCGGAACTCGTCGGGGACGCTCAGGTCGTTGGGCTGGAAGTACAGGCCCGGCTCGACGGTCAGCACGTGGTTGGCGCCCAGAGGCCCGTGCAGGTAGGCCTCCTCACGTGCCTGCGCGCAGTCGTGCACGTCCAGGCCGAGGCTGTGTGAGACCCCGTGCAGGGTCCAGCGGCGGTGTCGCCCAGCGCCGGGCCGTTCGGGGTCGTCGCTGCACGAGACCTCGGGGGTCACGTCGAGCAGGCCCCACGAGTGCAGGTGCTCGGCCAGCACGCGCATGCACGCCCGGTTGGCGGCCAGGAAGTCGTTGCCGACCTGGCACTCGGCGATCCCCGCCTCCTGGGCCTCCAGCACCGCGGCATACACCTTGCGCTGGATCGGTGACCACTGCCCGCTGAGCGGGAAGGTGCGCGTGACGTCCGCGGTGTGGATCTCCTCGGTCTCCACACCCATGTCGGCCAGGAGCAGGTCACCGGAGCGCAGCTGGCCGTTGTTGCGCCACCAGTGCAGGGTGGTGCCGTTGGCCCCCGAGCCCACGATCGAGGTGTAGCCCACCTCGTTGCCCTCGAGGCGCGCGCGCCTCCAGAAGGTGCCCTCCAACCAGCGTTCGCCACGCACGGGTCGGTCGAGCAGGTTCGGGATCTCGCGTGCCACGTCGGCGAAGCCTCGCGCCGTGGCATCGCAGGCGTGCTGGAGGCGGCCGATCTCCCAGTCGTCCTTGGTCAGGCGCAGCTCGTCGATCACAGCGGCCAACTTGTCGCCGGCGGCTCGCGGCAGGAGCGGATCGAGCAGGGGGTCATGGCCGGTGAGCACCGCGCACTCCTGGTCACGCCAGGGTTCGAGAGCGTGGGCCAACTCGTCGAGCGGACGGCACTCAAGGGCCAGGACGTCGCTGGTCTGGTCTGGCGTGGGGACGTTGCCCACCCAGATCGCCCCGAACCGGTGGTCGGTGAAGTACCCCTCTGAGCCGGCGTGGTGGTAGGCCCGGATGTACAAGGTGGCGTCATGTCCCGGGCCGCTCGCCCGTGGAGCCATCACGAGAACCGCACCTTCGACGGTCTCACCGGTCAGCCACACGAACGCCGAGGCTGCCCTGAAGGCGTAGTCGGTGTCGTTCGCGCGGGTCTTCAACTGTCCTGAGGGCACCACGATCAGCTGGCCGGCGAAGTGCGCAGAGAGCGCCTCGCGGCGACCGGTCGTGTGCGCGGCGACGCCTGAGCCCTCAGCGGGATGCGGCATCGTCGGGGCGGGCTGCCAATCCGTGCCGAGGAACTCGACCAGATCCCGGCTCATGGCCGGCCGTTTGCGGACCGGTGGAGGTGTCAGGTCCGCGGCGTCCGGGGCCCCAGTGGCCGGCTGTGGCGCGTCCTGGGCCATGTCGGTGGTCGGCTTGGTGTGCTCGTGGCTCATATTCAGCGAGTCTAGGGTGCGCGGCGGTCTCGGGGGAGTGCATGGACCGCTCCCGGACCCCGCGGCCTTGGGCGCGTCGGCGATTGCCCGCCGGCGCGCCCGACATGGCAGGGTATGCGCATGCAGGTCTGGCGTGGGTGTGAGCAGGTGCCTGCCGACCTCACTCGGACGTCGGTCACGATCGGCGCCTTCGACGGCGTCCACCGCGGGCATCGGATCCTGCTGGAGCGCACCGTGTCGGACGCCGGGTCCGGGCTGCTGCCCGTGGCGGTCACCTTCGACCCGCATCCCCTGTCGGTGATCAAGCCCGAGCTCGCGCCGCTGCTGCTGACGTCCATGCCACACCGGATCGAGCTCTTCGAGGCTGTGGGCATCGGCGGGGTCCTGGTGATCCCCTTCACCGCGGAGCTGGCGCAGGAGTCCGCCGAGCGGTTCGCATCACGGGTCATTGCGGAGACGCTGCATGCCCAGCACGTGGTGGTGGGCGCCAATTTCCGGTTCGGTCATCGTGCGGCTGGGGACGTCGCGCTCCTCACCGAGCTCGGTCGGGAACTCGGCTTCGACGTGACCGCCGTGGATCTGGCGCCACTGCCCTGGGGGACGGGGTCCACCGGGGATGACGGGACCGTGGCCGTCTCGTCGACCCAGATCCGGGCCCTGATCGCTGGGGGAGACGTCGCCGGAGTCACGGCCGCTCTGGACCGACCGCACCGGGTGTCCGGCGTGGTGGTCAAGGGCGACCAGCGCGGGCGAGAGCTCGGCTACCCCACCGCCAACCTCGATGTGGACCCTGCGATGGCGGTCCCCGCCGATGGTGTGTACGCAGCACGGTTGCGAGTCGCGGGGGAGTCCGGGCAGTGGCGCGCGGCGGCGGTGTCAGTCGGCACCAACCCCACGTTCGACGGCGAGGAGCGGCGCGTGGAGGCCTACGTGATCGATGCCCCCGACGGCTACGACGTGTACGACTTGACCGCGGACCTTGAGTTCATCGACCGCATCCGTGGGATGCAGCGGTTCGATTCCATCGAGGACCTCGTCACCAGGATGGGTGTCGACGTTGAGCGCAGCCGCCAGATCCTGTCGGCCTGATCCGGGAGCCGGTCAGCGCCGCCAGCCGAAGTTCTGGGTCCAGTAGACACTCCACTGGCCGGGGCCCTCGACGCGCCCGACGCCGAGCTCGCGGTACTTGCGGTTCATGATGACCCGGCAGTGCCCGGGGCTGTTCAACCAGGCCTTGACCACGGCTTCAGGCGAGGCCAGGCTGCGGCCAGCGGCGATGTTCTCCCCAGCGGCCCGGTAGTTGTAGCCGGCTGCGCGCATCCGCGTGAAGGGCGAGATGTTGCCGGGGGCGTAGTGGGAGAAGTAGTTGCGTGTGGCCATGTCGGCACTGTGACTGTTGGCCGTCGCCGAGAGGGTGGAGCTCCAGCGCAGCGCCCTTGCCTTCTTCATCCGAACCCCGCCGCACTTGCGCGAGTGCCTTCTGGCCTGGTTCGTGAGCCGCAGGACCTCGGCCTCATATCCATCCCGAGCGGACGACCCCGTCACCGCGGGCACCGCGAGGGTCGTCATCGCACGCGGGGCGGCCGATGTCGCGGGTGCTGCGGCCCCGAAGGCGGGCACACCGCCGAGCGACCCCGCGACGAAGGCAAGCGACGTCGCGAATGTGGTGATCCGACGGACAGGTATGGAACTCATGCCACTGGCATCGGCTGCCCTTGCTGGCCGCGTGAAGCCGCTGTAGGGCGGTTACCCCGTACGGCGGGCCCCCAGATGGAGCAATCCGGCGGGTGCACCCCGTACGCCGATGTGCCCGGCCCCGAACTCTCGGGGCCGGGCACATCCGGTCAGGTCAGGCGTTGGGGCCCAGAGAGCCCCGCCTGCCTTGGTCAGGCGTGGTGCCGGCGCCTGCGGCCGAAGGTGACCATCAGGCCACCGGCAACCATCGCGAGCAGAGCCGCCGCAACCAGGCTGCCAGTGTTGTTGGCGCCAGTGGACGCTAGGTCCTCCGTCCCGGCAATCACCTCGTCGGGCTCGTCGACTTCCTCGACGCCCTCCACGATGGACACCGGATGGATCGTCTGATCCGAGATGTCACCTTGGGGGGTGGTCAGGACCACCATGTTGAGCAGCTCACCGGCAGCATCGGTGTCAACCGTCCCGGAGTAGCTGAAGGTGGCTGAAGCGCCACCTGCCAGCGTCACCTGCCAGGTGATGGTGTTGCCGCTCACGACCCCGCCGTTGGTGACAGACGCTGCGTCCACGATGAACCCGTCGGGCAGGGTATCGACCATCGGCCCAGTGAACTCGCTGCCACCGGTGTTGGTGGCCTTCACGGAGTAGGTGATCTTGTCGCCAGCCTCGACGGCTATCCCCTCAGCTGGGTCGGCTGTCTTGTCCAGCTGTGCGACACCCGGCGGGTTGGCACAGGGTGCCGCCGCCGGCGGGTAGACCGCCGCAGTCTGCGCGGTCGGGTTCACCGAGACGACTGCGAACATGCCCGGCCGGACACCACCGCTGTCGACCTGCACCCACACACCAGGCGAAGGCTGCTGCCAACCCGGCCATTGGGTGGCACTCCCACTGGCGTCCACCGCGGCACCCTTCCACAGGGTCTGCGGAATGCTGAGCGCACCATTGGTCAACGTGTAGGTGTCGACGTAGGGGGTCTTGTTCGGCGTTGACGGATCGTAGGCCGCTACAAACTTGGCCGGATCTGTCGTCGGGTTGCCCTGAGCATCGATCGGCTGACCCGACGCATTTGCCTGATACCAGGACACTGTCGCCACCTGCGAGGTGAAGAGCGCACCGTTCTGCGGCGTGATCGTCAGGCTGTAGTACGGCGCATCCTTCACGCAGAAGGCGGTGACCGTGGCGGTGACTGCCTTGACCGGGTGCTCTGTCTTGGCGGTGAGCTCCTTGTCAATCCACTCCACAGAGTTCACCAGGTCAGGCGAACCGAAGCCAGCCGTCACTGTGACCTTGTAGGTGAACGACTTCTCCGAGAACCCATCGAGATCGAAGGTCCACGTGATCTTGCCAGCAACTGACGTGTCACCGGCCGGCGTCACTGACGCAGTGTCGAGCGTAGTCCCGGTCGGCAGAGTGTCGACGAGCTTCTCGCCTGTCAGCGGCAAGGCGCCTTCGTTGCTCACCTTGATCGTGTAGGTGATGGTGCTACCTGTGTCGACAGCCGTCCCATCCGTCGGAATCGACGTCTTGTTGAGCTTGGGGATGTCGATCGGCGGGTTGGCGAAGGTCAACTCGACCACGCCAGGAGTGCAATCCGACTCGTACACAGGGGGTGGCGATTCGGCTCCGATCTCCTGCAGCCCAAGGAACTCGATAGAGGGCACCTCGTCACACCGGAAGGTTTCCAGACCGATCATGGCGGGCTGAATTGCAGGCTTGGTAAGCGCGTAGCCTGCAGGTGCGGTCACCTCTTGGACGAAGTAGTCGCCCCAAGCCAACTGCTCCCAGCGAACGTTGCCGAACTCGTCGGTGGTCTTGGGATCGCCGATCTTCTCGCCCGGCTTCAACGCATCGTCGTCGCCCTTGACTGCGGTCCACAACTGGAACACCGCGTCCTCCAAGGGCTTGTCCGTCAGCTCATCGATCTTGAGGACCTCGATATCGCCGAGCGGCTCGTTCTCGAAGACGAGGTACTCGGTTCCCGCGCACCGCGGGTTGTTCTGCACGGTGCTGAGCTGTACGCGGTCGTCGCACGCGAAGGTGCTGGCGTCGATCGTCACCGCCTGGATCTCCGGCTTGGTCAGGGAGTAGCCCGCAGGTGCGGTCACCTCCTGGACGAAGTAGTCGCCCCATGGGAGGTTGCCCCAGCCCACCTTGCCGAACTCGTCGGTGGTCTTGGGATCACCGATCTTGTCGCCCGGCTTCAACGCATCGTCGTCGCCCTTGACTGCGGTCCACAACTGGAACACCGCGCCCTCAAGCGGCGACTCGTTGGACACGTCGAGCTTCGAGACCTCGACTGTGCCCGTACGCACAACTACTGTGACCTGGTCGTCCTTCCCGGCCCATCCAGCGTTGTTCGTCAGGCGCCTGTTGTCGGCGACGTCAGAGGCCACATCGGCGGTGTAGGTGACCGTAAACGTGCCACCTGGATTCACCGTGACGCCGATCCACTTGATCTCGCGCTTGTCTTCTCTCACTAGGTCAGGATCCGTTGACGCCGACCCGGACTGGTACGTCAAACCGATGGGCAAGGTGTCGACCAGGTCGCTGGTGACGGCTGCCCCGCCGGTGTTCGTAAGTGTGACCTTGTAGTCAACTGTGCTACCCGGCGACAGCGGCGAAGCGGTCGTGGTGGACTTCTCCAACCCCGGGATAGCGGGGTTGTTCACCGTGACCGTGGCCTTGGCATTCTCGCCTGACCAGGTCGCACTGTTGATCTTCGTGGTGCCGTCAGCCAGATCAGCGGGAACGGTCACCTTGTAGGTGGCCACGAACTCCTTGCCACCATCGACCGTGACACCGCTCCAGGTCAGGGTCTGACCGGTGACCGGCACTCCCGTGACAACAGGCGGCGGCGTGGCGCCGGTCGGCTCCTTGAACGTCACACCCGGAGGCAGGACGTCGACCAGATCCGAGGTGGCCGGGACTGAGCCCGTGTTCGACAGGGTGACCGTGTAGACCACGTCACCACCAGCCTTGCCCACCGTGGACGGGTCCACCGACTTCTTCACACCCGGCACCGGGTACTTCACCGTGACCGTGGCCTTGGCATTCTCGCCTGACCAGGTCGCACTGTTGATCTTCGTGGTGCCGTCAGCCAGATCAGCGGGAACGGTCACCTTGTAGGTGGCCACGAACTCCTTGCCACCATCGACCGTGACACCGCTCCAGGTCAGGGTCTGACCGGTGACCGGCGCTCCCGTGACAACCGGCGGCGGCGTGGCGCCGGTCGGCTCCTTGAACGTCACACCCGGAGGCAGGACGTCGACCAGATCCGAGGTGAGCGACCCACCACCGGTGTTGGACAGTGTCACCGTGTAGACCACGTCACCACCAGCCTTGCCCACCGTGGACGGGTCCACCGACTTCTTCACACCCGGGATACCCGGGTTTGCGACGATCACCTTGACGTCGTCCTGCTCGTCGGCCCAAGTCGCATTGTTGATCAGCGGGGTGCCATCAGCCAGGACCGCGGCAACATCCACGGTGTACCTAAAGGTGGTGCTCCCAGCAGGAGCCAACTCAACGTTGGCCCACGTTAGTGTCTGAACGCCGTCGGGATCCGCAGAGGCGACATCGTCCTTGAAAGTACTGCCCTGCTTGTAGGTGGTGCCGCTGGGCAAGACATCCACAAGATCGCTTGTCACAGCGACCGCGCTCTTGTTCGTCAGCGTCACCGTGTACGTCACCGTCCCACCCACCGCGACAGTTACCTTGTCCGCCGACTTGTCAAGCCCTGGGCACAACTGTGCGGCGAGCGCCACCAACTGGGTCTCCAGAGTTCCGAAGTCGTCCACGGGGACGAAATCGTAGGGTGCGATCGTGCCTGTTCCCGGGTACCTGCTCGGGCCGGACACGGCGATGATCGAACTCTCTCCGAGGGAACCGACGGTGTTCGCCGAGTCGCCAATCGGAATCCCGAGCATCCGCGAACCCTGCGCCTTGATCGCGTTTGCCTTGACCACAGCTCTATCGAGCGCGGTCTGCGAGAAGTCAGTGCCAGGGTCATAGTCGTCTGGACGCGAGGTGCTGGCGCCTGTTCCCACCGTGTTCGGTCGGCCGTCCGAAAGGAACAGCACCAGATCCGGATCCGCTGAAAGGTCCAGGACCTTCTGGAGGCCAGCCTCCCAATTGGTCCATCCGCTGGAGACCAAGCCATTGATGGCCAGATCAAAGGAATCGGCGTCAGCCTGCGTCACGATCGTGACGTTGTCCTTGAGCTCGGTCGCTTCCGATGAGTAACTGATGAGGCTCACGACGGTCGCAGTGTTCACGAACTCGTCCATAAGACCCTTGAGCGCATCCTTCTGGAGATTCATGTTCGTGCTACCGATCGACCCGGAACGGTCAACCACGATGGCCACGTTCAGCCCACACTTGGTCAGGTCCAGGGGGGGGTTCGAAGCGGCTGACGTGGTCGCCAGTGTGGTGACAGTCAGTTCCTGGGTGGCAGTAGGTGTGGTGCCAACGGCCGACACGAGCGCGGCACGGGCAGCAGATCCTCGACCGGATGTGGTCGGCGCAGCCACGGCCGGCTCGGTTGCCAGAGTAGCTTCCTTGAGCGAGTCTGCCGAGATGATGCGCAACGTGTAGGTCTTGTCATCCTTGAGGCCATCGACCGTGGCTACGTTGTCTGCAGTGGCCGGAGGGGTGGAGGCCACGTCCCTGTTCGCGTAGAGGGCCTTGGGCACCCGAACGTCGGTCTCTACCGTCTTGAACGAGCCATCCTTCGTTTCAACCTGCACGGCGTAGTTGTCTTCGAATCCGAAATCCGGGAAGTACACCGTGATCTCACCGTCGCCAGGGACGGCCTTGATGCCAAATACGCGCTCCTCCACCACGGGTGGAGCGTTGTCGGAGGAATCGGACCCATCGCTGGTCGCGGGGGACTTGGTTCCCTCTGCGGGCGCCGATGACTCATCGCTCTGCTTCGGCTCGTCAGCGGCCGGCGGGGCCGGATCACTCGCCGGAGTCTCCGCGGCAGCCGCGGCCGCGTCATCATTGGGAGCCTCTGATGCCTCCTCGTCGCCGGCCAGGGCCTCCAGCGGCTCTCCGATCACGGCTTCTTCCTCAGCCGCCACCTCTTCAGCCGCCGCCTCTTCAGCCGCCGCCTCTTCAGCCGCCGCCTCCTCAGCTGCAGCCGTGTCCTCGGCAACCAGGGTCTCGCTCACCTGGTCCTCCGGGGGGGCGGAGGGATCAGCGTCCGTAGCCGCTACTGGAAGGGCGATGCTGGCTACCAGCAGTGCCGCCGACGTGACTCCTGCGAGCCAGCTCGTGGTTGCGCCACGATCTGTGCTGAACAACCGCTGCGTTCCGAACATTGCCCCTCCTGAGGGTTCTTGCAGTGCCTGACCCGGGCTTCCGGGACCTTGGACCTACGTGCGCAGGTACATGGACCCATGGCTCGGGGAGACTCTGGTGATAACCCAATCCAACTCCTGCCCGATTTGGCCTGTCAAAGAACTCGCTGGAGGTGATTGGTCAACTACAGCGCGTCGATGGTGGCGGGGTCGTTGTCCCCCATTTGGGGGCTGTTCGACGGGCGACGCGCAGTGTAGACAAATCAGGACTTGCTGGGCCAAGACCCCGCCAGGACGAATGCCGGAGTTGCCAGCGGCAGGTCCGCCGTCACCCGATCGGGTTAACGGGGCGGTTGCACCCAGTAGTGCTTCACGAGTTCGTCACTCGTCGGCGGATGCCTCGTCCTCCAGCGGCTCGCCGATGACACCCTCGAAGTCGCTGCCGGACTGATCCAGGGCACCGTCCAGGACCTCGTCCTCCAGCGGCTCGCCGATGACACCCTCGAAGTCGCTGCCGGACTGATCCAGGGCACCGTCCAGGACCTCGTCCTCCAGCGGCTCGCCCAGGATTGCCTCGGGCTCCTGCTCCACAACCTGGACGACGGCATCCTGCTCGGCGGGCACCGGCTCATCGGCCAGGGCTGGCAGAGTGGCAGCCAACGCCATCAGAGCCGCACCGGCAACAGCCGTGGTCACCCACCGCGTCGTACCGCTCTCAGCGGAGAAGGTCGTTCGGAGCGATGTGCCCATGGCTGCCTCCCAATCCCTGAGGAGCTCAGCACACGGACTCGAACCAAGAGGCGGAGACCCCTCCCGGTACGCGCACCGGGCTTGCCGTACTGAACGCCTGTCACCCAATTGGACTAGAGCCCGAATTGCCTGTCAAGAAGCTTGCTCTACGCGCTCAGTCAATCACGTAGTGTTGACATCGCCTCGCATTTGTCCCCTGAATCGGTTCCTGTCGAGTTGCGTCAGTGTGACGGTCTGCACTCGCGCAACCACGTGTCGTGGCCAGGACCTCGCCCTGCCGTTGCTCACACGAATTCCGTCGAAACATGCCCCCTCTGGTACCTTGTGCAGTGACGGCCACGGGGCGGGCGCCCCGCGGACCGCGACTCGAACCAGCCAGGCAGAAGGCCGCTGGTGATCGTTGCGCCCGAGAGGAAAGCACCACATCTATGTCTCTTGACACGGACACCAAGAAGTCCATCATCGCCGAGTACGGAACCAGTGAGGGCGACACCGGCAGCCCCGAGGTCCAGGTCGCACTGCTGAGCAAGCGCATCGCAGACCTGACCGAGCACCTCAAGACCCACAAGCACGACCACCACAGCCGGCGCGGCCTGCTGCTGCTGGTCGGACAGCGTCGCCGCCTGCTCAAGTACCTGCAGGCCACCGACATCAACCGGTACCGCGCGCTCATCGAGCGCCTCGGGATCCGGCGCTAGCACGCACAGGAGCGGTACCCCCACGGGTGCCGCTCCTGGTGCTTGCTGCACCCAACCGCAGCGCCGCCTTCTTCCGGCTGGGCATCGAAGCCCGCCACGGATCGCCTGCTGCACACCCGCACTTCCCTGTACGACAACACAACACAGAGGGTCCGACCCCCCGCATGGTCTTGTGGTGGTGGCCCCCGGATAGCCACTCAGGAGCCCGAACGAGACGGGCCACACGGCGATCCGAGGACTTCTATCCAGGACTTGCACCGGTCGGACCCTCCCAACACACAAGGAGGGCACCCGTGGAGGGTCCCGAGATCCACTCATCCGAGGCTGTCATCGACAATGGCGCCTACGGCACCCGCACCATCCGCTTCGAGACCGGCCGCCTGGCCCGTCAGGCCGCCGGCTCCGCCGTGGCCTACCTCGACGAGGACACCATGCTGCTGTCGGCCACCACGGCCGGCAAGCACCCCAAGGAGCAGTTCGACTTCTTCCCGCTGACCATCGACGTGGAGGAGCGGATGTACGCCGCAGGGCGCATCCCCGGCTCGTTCTTCCGTCGCGAGGGTCGGCCCAGTGAGGACGCGATCCTCACCTGCCGCCTCATCGACCGCCCGCTGCGCCCCACGTTCGTCAAGGGCCTGCGCAACGAGGTCCAGGTCGTCATCACGGTGATGAGCCTGAACCCCGCACACCTCTACGACGTCGTGGCCATCAACGCCGCGTCGATGTCGACCCAGCTCTCGGGCCTGCCCTTCTCCGGGCCGATCGGCGCCACGCGCGTCGCCCTGATCCGCGGCCAGTGGGTGGCGTTCCCGACCCACGAGCAGCTCGAGGGGGCCGTGTTCGACATGGTCGTCGCGGGCCGGGTCGCCGGTGACGACGTCGCCGTCATGATGGTCGAGGCAGAGGCCACCGTGGGCACCGTCGAGCTCGTCGCGGGTGGCTCGACCGCCCCGACCGAGCAGGTCGTCGCCGAGGGCCTGGACGCAGCCAAGGGCTTCATCCGCATCCTGTGCGACGCGCAGAGCGAGCTGGCCGCCAAGGCTGCCAAGCCCACCGCCGAGTTCCCCGTCTTCCCCGAGTACCAGCCCGACGCCTACGAGGCAGTCGAGGCAGCCGTCACCGACGAGCTGTCCGCCGCCCTCGTCATCGCCGACAAGCAGGCACGTGAGGCCGAGACCGACCGGGTCAAGGGCCTCGCGGCAGAGCGCCTCGCCGAGCAGTTCGCCGGCCGGGACAAGGAGATCAGTGCCTCGTTCCGCGCGCTGACCAAGAAGCTGGTCCGCCAGCGCGTGCTGCGCGACCAGGTGCGCATCGACGGTCGCGGCCTGACCGACATCCGGCCGCTGTCGGCCGAGGTCGAGGTCGTCCCGCGGGCGCACGGCTCCGCTCTGTTCGAGCGTGGCGAGACCCAGATCATGGGCGTGACCACCCTGAACATGCTCAAGATGGAGCAGCAGCTCGACACGTTGAGCCCGGAGACGCGCAAGCGCTACATGCACAACTACAACTTCCCGCCCTACAGCACCGGCGAGACCGGTCGTGTGGGTTCCCCCAAGCGTCGCGAGATCGGCCACGGCGCGCTGGCCGAGCGGGCGCTGCTGCCCGTCCTGCCCAGCAAGGAGGAGTTCCCCTACGCCATCCGGCAGGTCTCCGAGGCCCTGGGCTCCAACGGCTCCACGTCGATGGGCTCGGTGTGCGCCTCGACGCTGTCGCTGCTCAACGCCGGTGTGCCGCTGAAGTTCCCGGTCGCGGGCATCGCGATGGGCCTGGTCTCCGACCAGGTCGACGGCGAGACTCGCTACGTGGCGCTCACCGACATCCTCGGCGCGGAGGACGCCTTCGGCGACATGGACTTCAAGGTCGCCGGCACCAAGGACTTCGTGACTGCGCTGCAGCTGGACACCAAGCTCGACGGCATCCCCGCCTCCGTGCTGGCCGCCGCGCTGACCCAGGCCCGCGACGCGCGCCTGGCGATCCTGGAGGTCATGGCCGAGGCCATCGACGTCCCCGACGAGATGAGCGTCCTCGCGCCGCGGATCATCACCGTGAACATCCCCGTCGACAAGATCGGTGAGGTCATCGGGCCCAAGGGCAAGATGATCAACACGATCCAGGACGACACGGGTGCTGACATCACCATCACCGACGACGGCACCATCTACATCGGTGCCACCAACGGCGAGTCGGCCGAGGCTGCGCGCGCGGCGATCAACGCGATCGCCAACCCGCAGATGCCCGAGGTCGGGGAGCGCTACCTGGGCACCGTGGTCAAGACCACGACGTTCGGCGCGTTCATCTCCCTGCTGCCCGGCAAGGACGGCCTGCTGCACATCAGCGAGCTGAAGAAGCTCTCGCCGGAGAAGCGGCGCATCGACAACGTCGAGGACGTCGTCCAGGTCGGCCAGAAGCTCCTGGTCGAGATCAAGGAGGTCGACTCCCGCGGCAAGCTGTCGCTGCAGCCGGTCCTCGAGGATGACGCCGCAGCCCCCGCCGGCGAGGGCGAGGCCTGACCCACATGACGGCTGTGCTGCCCGGCTCCTGGACGATCAATCCCGATCAGGAGCCGGGCTCCACCGTCACCCTGCTCACCCCCGATCAGGGCGGGTTGGTCCGTCGGACCGTCCTGCCCGGGGGGCTGCGCATCATCACCGAGCACGTCCCCGGAGTCCGCTCCGCTGCGTTCGGGATCTGGGTCGGAGTCGGCTCACGCGACGAGACCCAGGCCCAGATGGGCTCGGCGCACTACCTGGAGCACCTGCTGTTCAAGGGCACCAAGCGCCGGGAGTCCCTGGAGATCTCTTCTGCGCTGGACGCTGTCGGCGGGGAGATGAACGCCTTCACCGCCAAGGAGCACACGTGCTTCTACGCACGTGTCCTGGACCGCGACCTCCCGCTGGCCATCGACGTGATCAGCGACATCGTCACCTCCGCACTCCTGCGCCCCGAGGACGTCGACGCCGAGCGCGGCGTGATCCTCGAGGAGATCGCCATGCGCGACGACGATCCCTCCGACCTGGTCCACGACGAGTTCATGCTCGGCATGTACGGCGACACCGAGCTGGGGCGTTCCATCCTCGGCACCCACGAGACCATCGAGGGCATCAGCCGCGATGCGATCGCCTCGTTCTACGCCGAGCGCTACCGCCCGGAGGCGATGGTCGTGGCTGCGGCCGGAGCCGTGGACCACGACGAGGTCGTTCGCCTGGTCACGCAGGCGTTCGCGTCCGCCGGCGCCCTGGGCGAGCCGCACGTGCGGCCGCTGCCCGCGCGCCGGGGCGGACCCGATGTGCCCACCACTCCAGGGATCCGGGTCATCTCACGTCCCACGGAGCAGGCGCACATCCTGCTCGGAGTTCCCGGCGTCGCCCGGGCCGACGCACGCCGCTACACCCTCAGCGTCCTGAGCACCGCCCTGGGCGGGGGCATGTCCTCCCGACTGTTCCAGGAGATCCGCGAGCGGCGCGGCCTGGCCTACTCCGTCTACGCGTTCAGCACCGGGTACTCCGACGTGGGCCTGTTCGGCGCCTATGCCGGCTGCCTGCCGGGCAAGGTGGACCAGGTCATCGAACTCGCGGTGGCCGGCCTCGACGAGGTGGCTCGCAACGGCCTGACCGCCGAGGAGCTCGAGCGTGGCAAGGGACAGACGAAGGGTTCGATCGTCCTGGGGATGGAGGACACCGGTTCCCGCATGAGCCGGATCGGCAGTGCCGACATCTCCACCGGCGACCTGCCGAGCATCGACGGCCTGCTGGCCCGCATCGACGCGATCACGCTGGACGACATCGCACGCGAGGCGGCCACGATCCTCTCCGCACCCAAGTCGCTGACCGTGATCGGTCCGTTCGAGGAGTCCCGGGTCTTCACGGTGTGAGGGCCCGTCGAGCGCCGTCCCGGCGTCGGGTCCACTCGGGTGGGACAATGCCCGCGTGACGATTCGTGTGGGTGTGCTGGGCGCCCGTGGGCGCATGGGTTCCGAGGTGGTCCGGGCACTGTTCGATGCGCCCGGCCTGGAGGCGGTCGCCAGCCTCGACGTCGGTGACGACCTGCGGGAGCTGGTCGACGAGGGCGCCCAGGTGGTGGTCGACTTCACCCATCCCGAGTCGGTGATGGGCAATCTCGAGTTCGCCATCGGCGCCGGGATCCATCCCGTGGTCGGAACCACCGGTTTCGACGAACGGCGTCTGGCGGAGGTGCGCGGCTGGCTCGATGCGGCCCCCGGTGTCGGCTGCGTGATCGCACCGAACTTCGGCATCGCAGCCGTGCTCATGATGCGCTTCGCCGCCGCCGCTGCGCCGCACTTCGAGTCCGTCGAGATCGTGGAGATGCATCACCCGCGCAAGGCCGACGCCCCCTCGGGGACAGCCGCCCGGACGGCCCAGCTCATCGCCGCCGCACGTGAGTCCGCCGGCAGCCCCGACATGCCCGATGCCACGACCTCGTCCCTGGACGGGGCGCGTGGAGCCATCGTGGACGGGATCCACGTCCATTCGGTGCGCCTGCAGGGGCTCGTGGCCCATCAGGAGGTGCTGCTCGGCGGGCCGGGGGAGACCCTGACCATCCGCCATGACTCCTTCGACCGTGCGTCCTTCATGCCCGGTGTGCTGCTGGCCATCCGCAGCGTGCAGGCGACCCCGGGGCTGACCATCGGCATCGATGGCTTCCTCGGACTCGACGGCTGAGAATCGCGTCCATGACCGGCAAGCGGATGGCCGTGGTGATGGCCGTGCTGCTCGGCGCCTACCTGTTCTTCTCCGCCTCGCGGGCCGTCGACTTCATGCGCGCCGGGGGGCTCGTCCCCACCCTGCTCGGCCTGGCGATCCTCGCCCTGCCCGTGATCGGCCTGTGGGCGCTGTGGCGCGAGTGGCAGTTCGGGCAGGCGACCCAGCGCCTCGGCCAGGAGCTATCCGCACGGGGCGAGCTGCCCATCGATGACCTCCCGCGACGTCCCTCCGGCCGGCCGGAACGTGCCGCGGCCGACGCCCGCTTCGCCGAGGTGCGGGTCCGCGTCGAGGCCGATCCCGATGCCTGGGAGCGCTGGTTCGAGCTGTCCACGGCCTACGACGCAGCCGGGGACCGCAAGCGCGCACGCCAGGCGATGCGCCGGGCGATCGCGCTGCACAACGCAGCGGCGCCGCCATCCACGGGGGACAGCGGCGCCGCTTGAGGTGCGCAGGACGCGGTCAGTCGGTGACGACCTCGCCCACAGTGACCTCGCCGATGACGCGCTTGCCCGCGGAACGCAGCTGGAAGGCTCCGAAGATCTCCACGAGGCCGATCAGGATCAGGGTCAGACCCACGATCCAGACGAGGGCGGTCAGCGTGATGCTCGGCCACAGGAGGATGGCGGCACCGGCCGCCAGGCCGATGACTCCCGAGGTGAGGGTCAGGCCACGGCCCGGCATGCCCTTGGGCGCCTGGATCCCGGCCACGACCTCGATGATGCCGCGCATCACCCAGCCGATCCCGACGACGATCACCAGGATGGCGATCGCCTGCGTGACGCCGCGGAAGGCGATGAGGCCCAGGGCAATGGAGATCGCACCGGAGATGGCCGTCAGCACTCGCGCCCCTGCGGAGCGATCCGGCTGGGTGAAGCTGGCCACGAGGCCGAAGACGCCGCTGATCAGCAGCGAGATGCCGAGCAGGACGGCGGCAACTGCCACCGTCTTCTCGGGCCAGACGATCATGGCGACGCCGAGGCCGCCGGTGAGGATGCCGAAGGTGAGCAGCACGCCCCAGTGCTTGGAGGCCGCGACGATGTCGTCGGCCCGGAGGGCCTCGACCGGCTGGGCGGTCGAGTAGTCGTTCGAGGTGGTCATGAGGATCCTTGTTCTGAGGAAACACGCCCAGATGGACATGTCGTGGCCCCAACCTGCCCGGTGCAGTGGGGGGTCAAACCCGATCAACCGGGCAATCTGGATCACACCAGGGCGCACGGATCACGGGGCCCACCACATCCTTGGCCTCAGCCCCGCGACCGTCGCGCGGCGGCCACTGCGCTGACTCCGTACCCGCCACCGAACAGGGCGGCATGCACCAGCAGGGGCCACACCTGGTGCAGGGCAGTGCGACGGCGCCATCCCGGGGCCAGGGGAGTCACCTCCTGGTACCCGGCGAGGATGCTCTCGAGATGCGGCGCCCCGAAGAGGGCCAGCATCGCGAGGTCCGACTCAGGGTGCCCCCCGTGCGCCGCCGGGTCGATCACCCACACCTGCCCGTCGGCCCCCCACAGGACGTTGCCGCTCCACAGGTCCCCATGGACCCGGGCCGGGGAGGTTGGCTCCCCGGTGTCGATCTGCCCGTCGAGCAGGTCGGCCACGAGCTGGTCCACCTCCACGACCATCGTCGGCTCCAGGCCACCGCGATCACGTGCCATCCGGGCGGTTGCCGCCACCCGGTCCAGTGCCCAGAACTCGGTGAAGGTCTCGCGCTGGGCGTAGGGCATCGCCAGCTCCCCGATCCACCCGTGCGGCCCGGGCGCCTGTGGGGGAGCGCACCCGAACGCCGGGGCCCCAGCCCGGTGCATCACTGCCAGTCGGCCGCCGAACTCGTGGGCCATCGCAGAGGTGGCGGGCCCCTCGACCACGCGAGCGATACCCAACCGAGAGGCACTCACCTCGACGACCTCCGGGACAGGTGGGCCGTTCGGCACAGCGATCCACGCGAGGCCAGCGGCTTCCGTGGCGAGGAACTGCTCAGCCCCCGGCCCACTGCGGTGCTTCCCATGGACGTCAGGCACGCCGTCATCATGCCAACGTCTCAACGGAGAACCGAACGCGCCGCCACGATCCAGTGGGAGGATGGTGGGGTGACCGCATCCCGACCCAACCAGGACCCCGTGGAACCCCCTGTCCTCGACCACGTTCCCGACATCCGCCTGATCGCCTGTGACATGGACGGCACGCTGCTCGACGACGACGACCTGATCCACGACGAGTTCTGGCCGCTGATCCAGACGCTGCACGAGCGGCATGTGGTCTTCTGCCCGGCCTCGGGTCGGCAGTACTTCAACCTCCTGGAGCGCTTCGAGCCCATCGCAGACGACGTCATCTTCATCGCCGAGAACGGCACACTCGTGATGCGGGGCGGCCAGGAGCTGAGCTCGGACTGCCTCGAGCCGGCTGTGGCACAGGAACTGGTCCTGATCGCCCGCGGGCTCAGCGACAGCGGAGCCGATGTGGGCGCGGTGCTGTGCGGCAAGAACTCGGCCTACATCGAACGCACCGATGACCCCTTCCGCGACGAGGTCGACAAGTACTACCACCGCCTTCAGGTGGTCGATGACCTTATCGCTGTCGACGACGACATCCTCAAGGTGGCGATCTACGACTTCGAGTCCTCCGAGCGCGTGTCTGCGCCCGCCTTCGCCCACCTGCGCGACACCCACCAGGTGGTCGTGTCCGGGCAGCACTGGCTCGACGTCATGGACCTGCACGCCAACAAGGGCGCTGGCATCCGACACATCCAGGAGGCCCTGGGCATCACGGCCGACCAGACCATGGTGTTCGGCGACTTCCTCAACGACCTGGAGATGATGGACGAGGCGACCTACTCCTTCGCGATGGCCAATGCCCATCCCGAGCTCGCCGCGCGGGCCCGCTACCGCGCGCCCGGGAACACCGACAACGGCGTCGTGCGCACGATCCGCAGCGTCCTGAGGCTGGCGTGACCCACCTGATCAACGAGAGGTTCACCCCGGCGCCGCCATGGCTGACCGGCAACCTGCAGACGGTCGCCGACCGTGTCCACCCGCGGACCCACGACCTTGCCGCCGTCGCCGACGAGCAACGACTCCTCGTCCCGATGGACGACGACTCCGGTGATGCCCTGGCAGTGCGGGCTGCACCGACCATTGATCGCCCCCCGACTCGATCGACCCATCGTCCTGGTGGTGCACGGCCTGGGCGGGTCCATCGACTCCACCTATGTCCGAGCGTCCACCCTGGGACTGCTGCGTGCCGGGTACTCAGTCGCCCGCGTGGACCTGCGTGGGGTCGGGGACTCCTCCGAGCACTGCCGCATGCTCTACCACGGCGGACGCTCCGGGGATCTTCGCAGTGTTCTGCGCGCGCTTGCCAGTGAACCGGGAGCCGACGGTGTGGCCATCATGGGCTTCTCCTTGGGCGGCAACGTCACGCTGAAGCTCCTGGGGGAGCCGTTGGAGGGGATCCCGGTCCGAGCCGGGGTGTCGGTCTCCGCGCCGCTGGACCTCAGCGTCGGCAACGAGCACCTGCAGCGGCGCATGTTCGGGCTCTACGAGAAGTTCCTCGTCAGCAAGCTCAAGTCCGACACGGCACACTCCGGGCTGGCCCTCACCGACCAGGAACGTGCCGCCATCGCGAAGGTCAGCACGCTCACCGAGTTCGACGACCTCATCACCGCCAAGCACAACGGGTGGCGGGACGCCGCGGAGTACTACGCGGTGAACTCCAGCGTGCAGTTCCTGCCGCACATCACGGTCCCCACCCTGGTCGTGCATGCCGTCGACGATCCGATGATCCCCGCCGGTCCGTACCAGGCCGTGGACTGGGGCCAGTTGGAGTCCTCCACGCCTGTGCGCAGGGCGATCACCCGCACCGGGGGCCATGTGGGCTTCCACGAGCGTGGTGCGGCCCTGCCTTGGTACGTGGCGCGCGCTGTCCGGTTCCTCGACGCCGCCTGATCCCGCCCCTCAGGGCGCATTCAGACGCGCGAACAGATGCTTCGTTGCCGGGTACAGGTCGGCGAACACCTCGTAGTTGCGGTCGTGGACCGCACGGACGTCCGGGTCCGGCGTGAACCGCGCACGCACCTGCACGGTGGAAGCGGCGGCGTCGAGGCTCGCGAACCAGCCGGCACCCCAGGCCGCCACCAGGGCCGCACCGGCCGCGCCCGCGTTCTGGGCGTCCGCGACCGAGGCCACGGGGTGACCGGTGACGTCGGAAAGGATCTGGCTCGTGGCGTCCGACACGGCCCCACCGCCGGCGAAGCGCAGCTCCCGGGACGGCGTGACCTTGCGTCCCTGGGCCGCCAGGAGCATCCGCTTGTTGTACGCGATGCCCTCGACGACCGCGCGGATCATCTGGCGCTTGCCGGTGTCCAGGCCGATGTTGAGGAACATGCCCCGCACGTGCGGGTCCTCGAACGGGGACCGGCTCCCGTGCAGCCAGGGGGCGAACAGCAGCCCACCCGATCCGGCGGGCACCTCGGAGATCGTGGTCGTGAGGTAGTCGATGAGGGAGGCGTACTCCTCGTCGTGCCCGCTGGGGCGCTCCTGGGCGTCGAGGTACACGCCGATCTCGTCGCGGGCCAGGTGGTCGCGCACCCACTCGAGGCACTTGCCGGAGGTCTCCTGCTCACCGAAGTAGTTGTACCGCCCCGCTTCGGCCCCCGGGACCGAGGCCATCATCGTGCGCACGTCGACGACCCGCTTGTCGGTCACGGTGGAGACCCAGCCACTCGTGCCGACGTAGATGTGTGTCTGCCCGACCCGCGTGGCGCCGGCGCCCACGCCGATCAGGGAGGCATCCCCGCCACCGGCGAAGACTGCCGTGCCCTCGGCGAGTCCCAGTTCCGTGGCCGCCGCAGGTGAGAGTGCGCCGACCTCCTTCGCGAGCCCCACGATCTCCGGCAGGTGTCGAGGATCCACCCGCAGCCGCTCGACCAGCCACGGGCTCCACTCGCAGCGTCCCTCGCGGGTGTCGGCCAGGAAGGTGGCGAACGCGGAGTCACTGCTCATGGTGAACCGTCCGGTGCAGCGTGCCGTGAGGTAGTCCTTGGCATCGAGCCACTTGTGCACACGGGCGAAGTCGTTCGGCTCCTCGTCGGCCACTCGCAGGTACTTCCACAAGGGGTCCTTGGCGCTGGCTGCGACCCCGCCAGCAATCCGCAGCCACGGAAGCAGGAGCGTGGCTCCGATGCCCGCCACCCGCGGGCCGCCCCGGGTCAGCTCAGCCATACGACTCGTCGGGCGCTGGTCCAGGTAGCTCAGGGCAGGACGGACGGCTCGACCCGAGGAGTCGACCAGTACCAGGCACTGCATCTGGGCACAGAACGTCAGGCCGCCCACGTCGTCAGGCCGGGCCTGAGCGGCCTCGAGCAGCTCGGGGATGGAGTCCGCGAGTGCTGCCCACCAGTCCTGGGGGTCCTGTTCGGCAGTCCCGTCGGCGCCGATGTGCAGTGCAAGCGGCCGGCTCGTCGCGGCGCGCGAACTGAGCTGCTCACCGACCTCGTAGAGGCACGTCTTCAACGACGTGGTGCCCAGGTCGACGGCCAGCAGCAGAGGGGGGACGGCCATGGGAACCGAGTATCCACCCGGGGGATGTGCCTGCACCGCGCAGGCGCACCGATGGGAGGATGGCGGGGACCTGATTCCAGGAGGAGCCCGTGCCCGACGGATTCGCGATCAGCGAGTACCCCGACGTCCCTGCCGTGATCGCCGACCTCGATGCGTTGATCGCCCAGCCGATCCGCCCGCTGCGTCGCGAGGCGCTCGATGCCTACCTCGAGGACCACTTCGAGAAGCGCTGCCAGTCGTCGAAGGCGATGACGGCCGAGGCCGCCGAGTACATCCCCGGCGGGGTCCAGCACAACCTCGCGTTCAACATGCCCTTCCCGTTGGTCATCACGCGCGCGTCCGGGTGTCACCTGACCGATCTCGACGGCAACGAGTACCTGGACTTCCTGCAAGCCGGTGGGCCCACGGTCCTCGGGTCGAACCCACCGGAGGTGCTCGAGCAGGTCATCGAGCTGCTGCGGACGTGCGGCCCGTCCACGGGGCTGTTCCACGAGTACGAGCTGAAGCTCGCGCGATTCATCGCCGAGCACATGCCGGCCGTCCCGATGTTCCGCATGCTCGGCTCGGGCACCGAGGGGTGCATGGCCGCCATCCGTGTGGCGCGTCTGGCCACCGGCAAGAAGAACATCATCAAGATGGGTGGGGCCTACCACGGCTGGTCCGACCAGCTGGCCTACGGCCTGCGGATCCCCGGTACCCGGCACCACGAGGCGCACGGGGTGCCCAAGTTCGTCTTCCGGCACACCCAGGAGTTCTTCCCCGGTGACCTCGACGCCCTCGAGCGCACACTCAAGCTCAACCGGGCGCGCGGCGGGACCGCAGCCGTGCTCATCGAGCCGGTCGGGCCCGAGAGCGGCACGCGGCCCCTGCCACGCGACTTCAACGCCGGGGTCCGCGAGTTGTGCGACCGGTACGGGGCGCTACTGATCTTCGATGAGGTCGTCACGGGCTTCCGGATCGGCCTGTCCGGTGCCCAGGGCTACTTCGACGTCGA
This sequence comes from uncultured Actinomycetes bacterium, assembly GCA_963697345.1. Classification (GTDB taxonomy): domain Bacteria; phylum Actinomycetota; class Actinomycetes; order S36-B12; family CAIYMF01; genus Prado023. The sequence continues at coordinate 699,904 of CAVONS010000008.1, forward strand.
GCCCGATCTCACGGTCTTCGGCAAGGTTGTCGCCGGCGGCTACCCGTCGGCGGGCGGGCTGGGCGGCAAGCGGGAGTACATGAAGTACCTGGCCGCCGGGATCGAGGCCGGGTCCAAGAAGGCGCTCGTCGGGGGGACGATGGCGGCCAACCCGCTGTCGTCTGCTGCGGGCTACTTCACCCTCGTGGAGATCGAGCGACAGCATGCGGCCGAACGCGCTGGGGCGATGGGGGACAGGCTGGTGGCTGGCCTGCGGAAGTCGATCGCCAGGCGTGAGCTGCCGTTCGTGGCCTACAACCAGGGTTCGATCGTGCACCTGCAGACAGTGGGCACGCTGCACTTCGCCGTGGACTTCAACCGGATCTGGGAGATCCCCGGCAAGCTCAAGGAGATCAAGGCCCGCAAGACCGCCATGGAGCAGATGGGCGCGGCCTACATGGCCGAGGGCGTGGTGACACTGGCCGGATCACGGCTCTACACGAGCGCCGCGCACACCGAGGAGACGATCGACCAGGCTGTGGCTGCGCTGGATCGTGTCTTCGCGAACATCGAAGGGGCCCGCCGGTGAAGGAGGCCCAGGCCCGCCGCGAACTGGTTGACGCCGGTCACCGCCTGCTCGCAGAGGGCCTCGTGGCCCGAACGTGGGGCAACCTCAGTGTTCGCCTCGATGAGCGCTCGATGGCGATCACTCCCAGTGGCATCGCCTACCCCGACCTGACCGAGGCGATGATCGTGGTGGTCGACCTCGAGACCGATGAGTGGTCCGGGCAGTTCAAGCCCAGCGGGGAGCGGAAGCTGCACAGCGAGGTCTACCGCCGCCGCCCCGAGGTGATGGCCGGTGTGCACACCCACCAGGCTGCGGCCTCGATCTGCGCGTCGGCGCGGGTCAGCGTCCCGACGCCCTTCGGAGCCGTCCCGTGCGCGCCCTACGCCCTGCCCGGGACGAAGAAGATCACACAGGGAACAGCGAACGCTCTCGGTGACCTGCCGGCCGTGCTCATGGCCAACCACGGAGCCTTCACCGTCGGCGACACCCTCGAGCAGGCGTTCGAGCGGATCACCGTCCTGGAACGAGCCTGCGCAGCCCACGTGGTGGCCAGCCGGCCCCGCGAGGGTTCCCACATGCCCGCAGATCCTGATGCCCCGTGGGATCCGGCCTGCCTGGAGCCGGTCGAGCTGGCGGACGGGACCGGCGCGTGGCTGTCGACCGCACCGTTCACTGCCCGATTCTCGGTGCTGCGCCGACCGCTGCCCCCCGTCCTGGACGACCTCGCACAGCTCACCGGGCGCCACGTGTCCTGTGTCGGGTCGTTGCCCCACAAGCGGCCGCGCAGGGACGCGGTGCTGGTCGCAGGTCGCGGCGCCCTGGTGCTGGGCGCGGACCACGAGGCCGTGGCGATGGTCGTGGAGAAGGCCGCCCGGGCGTGGATCGGCGCGGCCGGGCTCGGTGGGGCCACCCGCTGCCCACGTGGGAGGCGCTGCTCATGCGGGTCGTCTACGCACGTTCCTACTCCAAGCAGGCAGCGGCAGCACATCCCACGGATGCCACTGGGTGACCCGGGCGGACCCACGCGGATCCCAGCGGGCCTGAGCCGGCGCAGTTATCGTTGTTTCATGAACCTGGCCACCGTCATGCTCATCGGATTCATCGTCGTCATGATCGTTGCCCTGGCCCGGTCGGGATCAGCGAAGCCCTCGGTCCAATCGGCCCGGGACGCCGAGATGGCCGAGCGGCGTTGGCAGGCAGTGCGTGCCGTGGCCGAGGAGGACGTGACCGCCCTCGGCCAGCAGATCGCCGAGGCTCCGGTACCCGCATCGCTTGATCCCGAGGCTGCACGGGACTTCGACGATGCGCTGGGGTCCTACGAGCGCGCCAAGGACGCCATGTCAGCCTCAACCCACCCCGACGATCTCCAGTGGGTCTCGAAGTCCCTCGACGACGGCCGGTTCGCACTGGCCCGCCTCGATGCACGCCGCGCCGGCCGACCGCTGCCGACCCGGCGTCCTCCGTGCTTCTTCGACCAACGGCACGGACTCTCGGTGGGGGATGTCTCGTGGGCGCCACCGGGAGGTGCCCTGCGCGAGGTGCCGGCGTGCGCGGCATGCGAGGCACGGCTCGCCGACGGACAGGACCCGCTCGCGCGTATGGTGCCGACCGCCGAAGGGGATCGGCCCTACTACGACGCCGGTCCGGAGTACGCGCCGTGGGCACGCGGTTGGTACGCCGGATCCGGGATGTACATGATGAACAACGTCCTCATGGGCACCCTTCTCTTCAACGCCCTCTACCTGCCACCCGGTCACGACTACTTCGCAGCTGACGGCGTCGGCGACATGGGCAGCGACTTCGGCGAGGGGGCCGGCGACGCGGGCGGGGGAGGGGACTTCGGCGACGACGGGGGCGGCTTCGACTTCGGCGGGTTCTGATCGATCTCAACCCACCGGTTCGCGCGGCCTCGATTCCGCAGCGTCCAGCACCTCCGGCTCGGGCATCCGCGAGGCGATGACGACGGCTACCACCAGCAGCCCCAGGGCTGCGATCAGCGCACGATGGAATGAGCCGTCGGGTGTCCGCAGCGCGGACATCACGTAGACGAAGACCACCGAACCCTGCCCGAACAGCTGCATCAGTCCGTTGGAGGTCCCCTCCGGCGTGGGACGCGTGACCTCCGCTGCGTACTGGAAGCCGATCGGCAGGGCCGAGACCAGGAAGAACCCGAGGACGGCACCGGACACCATCAGGACCACCAGCGAGTTGGCCAGCGCCACGCCCAGCAGCCCCGGGATCGCCCCGGCGAAGGCCAGCACCAGGAAGCGCCGACGCCGATGCTGGCGGTCGGACAGTGCAGGCAGGACCACTGCACCGACCAGACCACCGACGAGGAGGACGGCACCGAGGCTCCCGGCATCCGCCGCGGAGAAGCCCCGAGGACGCAGCATCGCCTCGATCCAGGTCGTCAGGCCGTTGAACACTCCCAGCCCGATGAACGCAATCGCCAGCACGTACCAGAACGGGCGGACCCGAAGGGCGTGCGACAGGCCGTCGAGGACGAGGGCCCGCTCCTCCTGGCCCGGCGGACATGCCGGAGTCGGCGGGTGCTCCCGGGCGAAGACCAGGAACAGCACGGCGCTGATCGCCGCGGCGATGCCGTAGGCGAGTTGGATCGTCCCGATCGTCATCGACTCGACCAGCACCGGACCCAGCACCATGCCCAGTGCTGTACCCACCAGGTTGCCGACCGTCACGACTCCCACGGCCGTGGCGCGCTGCGCGGGGTCGAACCACTGCGCAGGCATCTTCGTCCAGGCGTTGAGCAGCAGGGGCTGCGCGGCGGCGATCGCCACGGTCGCGGTCATCGCCAGGGCGTAGTCGTCCCCCGCGAGGCCCCGGACGATCCCGCCGACACCCATCACGACGGCACCAAGGCCGGTGGCGGCGCGGAACCCGCGGGTGTCGATCAGCCACGCCGCCGGGATCGACAGCGGGATGAACGCGAGCATGAAGACCATCGCGAAGGCGCCGACCGCAGTGTCACTGACGCCGTAGTAGTCGGCGGCCTGCCCGGTGATGGGGGCGTAGCCGATCCAGAGTGTCTGGATGGTCAGGTTGACCAACGTGAACACCGCCAGCACGACCCAGCGGTACCGATAGACGCGGTAGGCGCGCGCATCAGGCATGTGGGGGAGTCTGCCACCCCCGGCACAGGGTGGTTCCGCAGACCTGCGGTGTCGATGGGGGATGATTCACCCCATGGACAACCAGACGGTCAAGGTCATCGCCATCATCCTCATCCTCTGCCTGGTCGGGATGGTCTTCATCGGCGTCTTCTAGCTCAACCAGGGGAGCAGATACGACAAACCACGTGGCCGGCCCCTCAGGGGAGCCGGCCACGTGGTGAGTTCAGGTCAGAGGATCAGAGATCCTTGCCCATGACGCCGATCATGTCGACGACCTTGTTGCTGTAGCCCCACTCGTTGTCGTACCAGGCCACGAGCTTGACGAACGTGCCGTCCAGCGCGATACCGGCCGTGGCGTCGAAGACCGAGGTCAGGGGCTCGCCCACGAAGTCGGTCGAGACGACCTTGTCCTCGGTGTAGCCCAGAACGCCCTTGAGCGCACCCTCGGACGCAGCCTTCACCGCAGCCTTGATCTCGTCGTAGGACGCTTCGTTCTCGAGCTCCACGGTCAGGTCAACGACCGAGACGTCTGAGGTCGGGACGCGGAAGGCCATGCCGGTGAGCTTGCCGTTGAGCTCGGGCAGCACCTTGCCGACAGCCTTGGCCGCACCCGTGGAGGACGGGATGATGTTCTCCAGGATGCCGCGGCCACCGCGCCAGTCCTTCATCGACGGGCCGTCCACGGTCTTCTGCGTGGCGGTGGCAGCGTGCACGGTGGTCATGAGGCCGCGCTTGATGCCGAAGCTGTCGTTGATGACCTTGGCGATGGGCGCCAAGCAGTTCGTGGTGCACGACGCGTTGGAGATGATCGCCTCGCCGGCGTACTTGTCTGAGTTCACGCCGAACACGAACATCGGGGTGTCGTCCTTGGACGGCGCGGAGAGGATGACCTTCTTCGCCCCGGCGTCGATGTGCTTCTGCGCCGTCTCCTTGGTCAGGAACAGGCCGGTGGACTCCACGACGATGTCAGCGCCCACATCGCCCCACTTCAGTGCGGCGGGATCGCGCTCGGCGGTCAGGCGGATGGTGTTGCCATTGACGACCAGGTTGGATCCGTCGACGGACACGTCGCCCTTGAAGCGGCCGTGCACGGAGTCGTACTTCAGCATGTAGGCCAGGTAGTCCGGCTCCAGGAGGTCGTTGATGCCGACGATCTGGACCTGATCCGGATAGTTCTGGACGGCAGCACGGAACACCATGCGCCCGATCCGACCGAATCCGTTGATGCCTACCTTGATTGCCATGTGTGTACCTTCCATCGGGAACGGGGGCTTGTGCGAGCACCAACACTACTAGGCGGTGTTGGGCATCGCCTGCTGGCCGAAGGCCAGGACCGGGCTCCCGATGGACACATGACCCTGGGCCTGCGCGGGGCCCGGAAACTGGTCAGATGGGGTTGCTCGAGGGGTAGCGGATCTCGCTGCGTCGCGCGTAGCCGCCGGTGTATGAGGCGATGTCGATGAAGAACGCGAAGGCAACCAGGACCCAGTCGAACCCGGTCACCCCGTTGGTCCACCAGGACATCAGCACGTACATCAGCGTCGTGTACGGAACGAGGAACCACCCGATCAGCGGGATCACCCACGACCCGTCGAATGCCTTGGTGATCTCGTCGTTGAACAACGCCATGAGAGCCAGCGTCAGACGAGGAGCAACGGAGCCCAGCAGGAGGACGAAACAACCACACATGAGCAGATCTCCTTCGTGTGCACGATGCGCCACACCGTAGCCGTCGAGTGCCTGCGTGGCCGGCAGGCAGGCACACGATAGCGTTGCCGGCGCACGCAGCACCGACCCACCAGAGCCCCCCGGAGGACGTACATGGCCGAGTTGAGCTTCCGCAGCGACGTCACCGTCGAGCTGGTGAAGCACGCCGCCAGCGACGCCGACGTCATCTGGGCCGCGCGGGTCTCGACCAAGGGCGAGCAGTCACTCGACGACCTCGATGCGGACCCGGCGAAGTCCTCCGGACTGATCAACTACCTCATGCGCGACCGGCACGGATCGCCCTTCGAGCACTCCTCGATGACGTTCTTCGTGCAGGCGCCGATCTTCATGTGGCGCGAGCACTTCCGGCACCGCATCGCGTCCTACAACGAGGAATCAGGTCGCTACAAGGTGCTCGAGCCGACCTTCTACGTGCCCGGACCCGAGCGCAAGCTCGTGCAGGTGGGCAAGGCGGGGGCCTACGACTTCGAGGACGGCACACCCGAGCAGTACGAGATCGTCCGCACCCAGACCGAGACGGCCTGCCGCGCTGCCTACGCCGCCTACGAGCAGATGCTGGCCGCCGGCGTCGCCCGCGAGGTCGCGCGCATCGTGCTTCCCGTGACCATCTACTCGTCGGCCTACGTCACGATGAACGCCCGGGCGATGATGAACTTCCTGTCCCTGCGCCGGCGCAGCGACGACGCCCGGTTCCCCAGCTTCCCGCAGCGCGAGATCGAGATGGTGGCCGAGCGCTACGAGCAGGAGTGGTCCAGCCTCATGCCCCTCACGCACGCGGCGTTCGTCGCCAACGGCCGCGTCGCACCCTAGATCGCGAAGGTAGGCTCGAGACTGTGACTGCGACCTCCACACGTGTCGTGAACGGACGGCCCTATCGCCGGGAGCCGGTCAAGACCCATCTCGTGGGCATCGGCGAGGACCTCGGGTCGGTGATCGCCCTGTATGCCGCTGAGCGGATCACACCCGACACGACCCTGTGCCTGTCGCAGAAGTTCGTGTCCATCACCCATGGCGATACCCGCCACATCAGTGATGTCCACGACGGGTGGCTGGCGCACCTGATCGTGAAGTACGTGCACAAGAACGACAACGGTGACATCGGCTACAGCCATCCCAAGAAGATGCAGGTGGCCATCGATGAGGTCGGCTACCCACGGATGATTGCCGCGGTCATCGGCGGCGGGTTCTCCAAGGCGGTGCTGCGCCGGCGTGGTGACTTCTACCGGATCGCAGGTCACCACATCTCGGAGATCGACGGATTCGGGCCGACTGCGATGCCGCCCTACGACGAGTACGCGATGCTGCCCTCCAAGGATCCGGACGGAATCTGCAACGGTCTGGCGCGACGCTTCGGGTGCGCCGCCTACATCATCGATGGGAACAACATCAACGTCGAGGTCGTGGGGCGCAGTGCCAACATGACCATGACCGATGCCGTTGCCCGGGAGGTCATGCTCGACAACCCGATGGGCCAGGGCGACGAACTCACGCCGTTGTTCCTGATCACTCCCGCGACGACTCCGATCCGGGAACACCGCACCGGACCTGCCCGCGACACGACCTCTGAGTACGGTGCCCACGGCTGCGGGCCTGGTCGTGCTGTCACGCATCCAGATCACGGGACCACCTCGGGCACATACGGCGCTGGGCGTCGCGCCCGATACCGTGTGCCCATGGCATTCGATCCCACCAGCGCAGCACCGTTCGGCCACATGCTCACGGCGATGGTCACCCCGATGACGGCCGAGGGCGAGGTGGATCTCGACGGGGTCGCTGCCCTTGCCACCTACCTCGTGGACGTCATGGGCAACGACGGACTCATCGTCAACGGCACGACGGGGGAGTCCCCGACCCTGCGCGACACCGAGAAGATCGCATCGCTGAAGGTCGTCCTGGAGGCCGTCGGCGACCGCGCGACCATCGTGACCGGTGCGAGCAACAACGACACCCGCCACTCGATCGACATCGCTCGCGCTGCTCAGGACGCCGGGGCCCACGGGTTGCTGCTGGTCACCCCGTACTACAACAAGCCCCCGCAGGCCGGCCTTGCCGCGCACTTCCTGGCCATCGCCGATGCCACCGACCTGCCGATCATGACCTACGACATCCCGGGGCGCACCGGTACGCCGATCGAGCCTGAGACCTTCGCGCGGCTGGCCGAGCACCCGCGGATCGTGGCCAACAAGGACGCCAAGGCAGACATCGCGAGCTCTGCCGCGGTGATCGCCGCCACCGGGCTGGCCTGGTACTCCGGCGACGACGCGCTCACGCTGCCACTGCTGTCGGTGGGCGCCGTCGGGGTGGTCTCGGTCGTGGGGCACGTGCTCGGTGACCGGATCGGCCAGATGCTGGCGGCGTACAGGGCTGGCGACGTGGCCGCTGCCACGCGCTTGAACGCCTCGATGATCCCCGCGTACGTGGGCATGTTCCGCACCCAGGGCGTGATCACGACCAAGGCCGCGATGAATGAGCTGGGCCTGCCCGCCGGCCCGGTGCGCCTGCCGCTGGTGGACGCGACCGCCGCCCAGGTGGCCACGTTGCGCGCCGACCTTGCCGAAGCGGGGGTCGCGGGGTTCACCGCGTGAGGCCCGGCCACCACGAGCTGCCCGCCCCGCCGGCCCTCGCGCCCGGGGTCCTGCGCATCGTCGCCCTCGGCGGGATCGGCGAGATCGGGCGCAACATGGCCGTGCTCGAGCTCGACGGCCGGCTGCTGGTGGTCGACTGCGGGGTGCTGTTCCCCGAGGAGTCCCAACCCGGGGTCGACCTGATCCTCCCGGACTTCGCCCACATCGCCGACCGCCTGGGCGACATCGAGGCGATCGTCCTGACCCACGGGCACGAGGACCACATCGGGGGCGTCCCGTTCCTGCTGCGGGGCCGCTCGGACATCCCGCTGGTCGGCTCCCGCCTGACGTTGGCGATGGTCGAGGCCAAGCTGCGCGAGCACCGCATCACGCCCTACTCGCTGGAGGTCCGCGAGGGTCAGCGCGAGCGGCTCGGGCCCTTCGACTGCGAGTTCTTCGCGGTCAACCACTCGATCCCCGACGCGCTGGCCGTGGGCATCCGCACGAGCGCAGGCACTGTGCTGCACACAGGTGACTTCAAGATGGACCAGCTGCCCCTCGACGGTCGGATCACCGACCTGCGCGGGATGGCCCGCCTGGCCGACGAGGGCATCGACCTCGCCCTGGTCGACTCGACCAACGCTGAGGTGCCCGGGTTCGTCACCGCCGAGGCCGACATCGCCCCCGTGCTCGACTCGGTGTTCCACCGCGCCCAGGGGCGCATCATCGTGGCGAGCTTCGCCTCGCACGTGCATCGCATCCAGCAGGTCCTCGATGCCGCGGCGAACCACGGGCGCAAGGCCGCCTTCGTGGGGCGCTCGATGGTGCGCAACATGGGGGTCGCCCGCGACCTGGGCTACCTCACGGTTCCCCCCGGGCTCATGGTGCGTTCCGACGACCTCGACGGCGCTGCCCGACGACGAGGTCGTGCTCATCTGCACGGGGTCGCAGGGCGAGCCCATGGCCGCCCTGTCCAGGATCGCCAACGGCGACCACGCGATCACGGTGGGGGAGGGCGACACCGTGATCCTGGCCTCGTCGCTGATCCCCGGCAACGAGAACCCCGTGAACCGCGTGATCAACGGCCTGACCCGGTGGGGGGCCGACGTCGTGCACAAGGGCAACGCCCTGGTCCACGTCTCCGGCCACGCCTCGGCCGGTGAGCTGCTCTACTTCTACAACCTGCTGCGTCCGAGGAACGTGATGCCGGTGCACGGCGAGGCTCGGCACCTGCGCGCCAACGCCGCGCTGGCGGTGCGCACGGGGGTCCCGGCAGAGCGCGTGCTCATCGCCGAGGACGGGGTCGTGGTGGACCTCAGCGAGGGTCGGGCCGCGATCGTCGGGGCGGTGCCGTGCGGGTACGTGTACGTCGATGGATCCTCGGTCGGCGACATCACGGAGGCCTCGCTCAAGGACCGAAGGATCCTGGGTGAGGAGGGGTTCATCTCGGTCTTCGTCGCTGTCGATCTCGAGCAGGGGCAGGTCGTGGCCGGCCCAGAGGTGCACGCCCGGGGCTTCGCCGAGGACGCCGAGGTGTTCGCTGATGTCCTGCCGCAGGTCACGCGCGCCCTGGAGGAGTCCCTGGCACATGGCGGCACCGACGCCTATGCCCTCGAGCAGGTGGTCCGCCGTCAGGTGGGCCGCTGGGTGAGCTCGACGCACCGGCGCCGTCCCATGATCGTCCCGGTGGTCGTCGAGGTCTGAGGACCACGACACGAACGGCCCCCGGATCAGGGACGCCGCTGGCTGGGGCCACCCGCAGGTAGCCTCGCATCATGGCCACCAAGACGCCCGCGCGCTCCCGCACGTCGGGTTCGTCGCGCAGTTCCCAGGGGGGCAGCCGCAAGGGCTCGACCCGGTCCACCGCATCCCGCAGTTCGTCGTCGCGGTCAGTGCCCCGGACGGCACCCAAGCAGGTGAAGCGCCGTCAGCCGGGCCCCGTGGCCAAGGTCGTGCGCGCCCTCGGTCGGCTCCTGTCCCGGATCTGGCTGTTCCTGGCCGCCATCCTCGGCGGGCTGGCCCGTGCCGTTGGCCGAAGCGCCCGCGACATCGACGCGACACATCGTCGCGACGGGATCGGCCTGCTGCTGTTCACCGCGACCATCGTGGTGGCCGCGGTCACATGGTTCTCCATCGACGGCTGGCTCACCGGTGTGGTCACGGCGATCGTCACTGGCCTGTTCGGGGCCCTGGATGTCGTGGTCCCGGTGTTCCTGTTCTGGGCCACCCTGCGTGTGCTGCGCCACCCCGACGAGGGGTCGACCACCGGCCGGCTCACTGTCGGCTGCGCCATCCTGCTTGCCACCGCGTGTGGCATCTGGGCGCTGGCCCAGGGCGCGCCCACCCCGGCAGATGGCGCCGAGTCGCTGCGCGCAGCCGGCGGGTGGGTCGGCTGGTTGATCACGGCACCGGTCGTGGCAGCCGTCGGGATCTGGCTGGCGTACCTGTGGCTCATCGTGGTTCTCGGCTTCGGCCTGCTCGTGGTGACCGCCACCCCCATCCACGCCGTCCCCGAACGTCTGGCAGCGCTGCGCGATGCTGCGCTGCTCCGTCGCACAGCCACGCCGTCCGATGCCGGGGAGCAGCCCGCGGGTGACATGGCCGTGGATGGTCGCGCCAAGCACGCCGCACTGGCTCCTGAGGAGGAGGGCGAGGCGGTCCACACCCACCGACGAGTCGGCCTCTGCACCCCAGGCGGACGCCGCCGAGGCGCCTGCAGGTGCTGCTCCCGTCGCCGCCCCCACGAGGTCATCTCGGTTGAAGGCTCGAGCGCTCGGCCTTGTCCGTGGCCTGCGCAGGTCCGCGAAGGACCAGGAGCCGACGCCCTACGACGGCCCACTGGCCGGCGACGAGGCGTTCGTCTCGGCCGTGGCCAGCGCACCGGGCGACGACCCCGGCCCCGAGGTCGAGGACACCACGCTCGTGGACGCCCTGTTCGACCCCGCGGATCCCTCGGCGACATCGGGTCCGCACGACCAGACCACCCATGTGCCGGCAGTCCCCGGCGCCACGTCCGGGCCCGGCGGGGATGGCGAGTCGGCGGTCGTCGATCCCGAGCTCGCTGCCCTCGCAGCCACCTTGTCCGCGCAGAAGCCCGGCGCGAAGCCTGCCAAGCACAACACCGTGGCGATCGCGCGCCCGGAGCAGCTGCGCCTTCCCGGCGCCCCGGACTACCGGCTGCCCACACCGACGATCCTCAAGGCCGGTTCGGCGCCCAAGGCACGCAGTGCGTCCAACGACCGCGTGGTGGCTGCCCTCACCGGGGTGCTGACCCAGTTCGAGATCGACGCGCACGTGACCGGCTACAGCCGCGGACCCACGGTGACCCGCTACGAGGTGGAGCTCGGCCAGAGCGTCAAGGTGGAGCGCGTGACCGCGCTGACGAAGAACATCGCCTATGCGGTGGCCACCTCCGAGATCCGGATCCTGTCGCCCATCCCGGGCAAGAGCGCCATCGGCATCGAGATCCCCAACACCGACCGCGAGATGGTGTCGCTGGGGGACACGTTGCGATCGCCAACCGCCCAGGGCGATCACCATCCGCTGCTCGTCGGCCTGGGCAAGGACGTCGAGGGTGGGTACATCTGCGCGAACCTCGCGAAGATGCCCCACATGCTCGTCGCCGGAGCCACGGGCGCTGGCAAGTCCAGCTGCATCAATGCACTCGTGACCTCCATCCTCATGCGCTCGACGCCCTCCGAGGTGCGCATGGTCCTCGTGGACCCCAAGCGCGTGGAGCTCACGGCCTACGAGGGCATCCCGCACCTGATCACCCCGATCATCACGAACCCGAAGAAGGCCGCCGAGGCCCTGCAGTGGGTCGTGCGCGAGATGGACGCCCGCTACGACGACCTCGCCCACTTCGGGTTCCGGCACATCGACGACTTCAATCGCGCTGTCCGCTCCGGGGCCCTGGCCGTGCCGCCCGACTCGGAGCGGGTGCTCACGCCCTACCCGTACCTCCTGGTCATCGTCGACGAGCTCGCCGACCTCATGATGGTGGCCCCGCGAGACGTCGAGGAGGCGATCGTCCGGATCACCCAGCTGGCACGCGCCGCGGGCATCCATCTCGTCCTTGCCACGCAGCGGCCCAGCGTGGACGTCGTGACCGGCCTGATCAAGGCCAACGTCCCCTCGCGGTTGGCCTTCGCCACCTCGAGCCAGACCGACAGCCGCGTCATCCTGGACCAGACCGGGGCCGAGGCGCTGGTGGGCCAGGGAGATGGGCTGTTCCTGCCGATGGGTGCCTCCAAGCCGATGCGGATCCAGGGCGCGTTCGTCCCGGAGTCCGAGATCCGCGCCGTGGTCACCCACGTGAAGAAGCAGATGACCGCCCAGTACCGCGACGACGTGCTCGCCCCGGCGAGCTCGAAGCGTGAGGCCGAGGACGAGGTGGGCGACGACCTCGACCTGCTGGTGGCGGCCATCGAGCTGGTGGTGACGACGCAGTTCGGCTCGACGTCCATGCTCCAGCGCAAGCTGCGCGTCGGCTTCGCCAAGGCCGGGCGGCTCATGGACCTCATGGAGACCCGCGGCGTGGTCGGGCCATCCGAGGGTTCCAAGGCGCGCGACGTCCTGATCAGGCCCGACGACCTCGATGCGGTGCTGGCCGACCTGCAGAACGGCAGCTGACCGAGCCCGTGGCCTACTCTGCACAGATGGGCAAACCTCGCGTGGCACTGCTGACCCTGGGCTGTGCACGCAACGAGGTGGACTCCGAGGAGCTGGCCGGTCGGCTGGCCGCCGACGGCTTCGAGCTGGTCGCTGAGGCCGAGGACGCCGACGCCGTGCTGGTCAACACGTGTGGCTTCATCGAGGCCGCGAAGCGCGAGTCGGTGGACGCGCTGCTGTCCGTCGGGGGGTCGACCAGTGATGGTCGGCACCGGTCGGTGGTGGCCGTGGGCTGCATGGCTGAGCGCTACGGCACGGAGCTGGCCGCCGAACTCCCGGAGGCCGATGCCGTCCTGGGCTTCGACCACTACCCCGACATCGCTGATCGCCTGCGCGAGATCGTTGAGGGTGGCTCCGTGCCCAGCCACGCCCCGCGGGACCGCCGCACACTGCTGCCCATGGCGCCGGTCGATCGGCGCGGGTCACAGGTCCACATCCCGGGCCACGGCGCCACCGTCCGCACGGAGGGCGGCGGTGACGCTCAGGTGGGCCCGGCGTGGATCCGCCAGCGGATCTCCGGCGGGCCGGTGGCCTCCCTGAAGATTGCCTCGGGCTGTGACCGACGCTGCGCGTTCTGCGCGATCCCGTCCTTCCGAGGTGCCTTCGTGTCGAGGTCGCGGCCCGAGATCGTGGCCGAGGCCGGTTGGCTGGCTGGCCAGGGCGTGCGTGAGCTGGTCCTGGTCAGCGAGAACTCGACCTCGTACGGCAAGGACCTGGCGGACCCCGGGGCCCTTGAGTCGCTGCTCGGCGATCTGGGGGCCGTCGAGGGCATCGAGCGGATCAGGGTCTCCTACCTGCAGCCCGCCGAGATCCGCCCCCGGGCTGTGCGCACCATGCTCG